>JALHJW010000030.1 GCA_022839785.1 Desulfovibrio sp.
ACAGTTATGTGTGCCACACCCCAATGATGATAATTCACTGACAATCAGTTGCGCCGTGCAGACCCCCGTGGGTGACAAACAATATCCATGCCAGCCAACAACAAATTAACCCCGGCTAACGGCGGAAACCGTCGTTCCGGGCCACCGCTGAAATGGCACTCAACTTGAAAGCCGTGGGCAACTGCCCAGCTCCGCACACACGAGGTCACACCACCATGGACACTTCCCGCTCCCCTGCCGCGGGCGCTCACCCCCTGCTTCCACCCCTCATCCTGGCGGCGGTTGCCCTGGGGGTCTATCTCATTACCCTGGCCAACGGTTTCGTCTGGGACGACGGCTACATCATCGTGGAAAACCCGGCCACCCGCAGTTTCACCAGCCTGCGCGACATCCTCCTGTCGCCCGATATCGTGAAACCCTACTACCGGCCCCTCAACCGGGCATCCTACCTGCTGGACTTCCGGCTGTTCGGCATGAATCCGGCGGGATTCCACGCGGTTAACATGGTGCTCCACGCGCTGAACGTCCTGCTCGTCTACCAGCTGGGGAGGCGCCTGTTCAGTGCCGGACCGGCCGCGCTGACGGCCGCGCTGCTCTTCGCGGTGCACCCGATCAACGTGGAGACGGTTGCTTTCATCTCGGCGCGCAACAACCTGTTCGCCCTCTTCTTCGCCCTGTCCTGCTTCCTGGCGTTCCTGCGGGGACGGGACACCGGCGGCTGGCCGTGGCACCTGGCCGGCGCGCTGCTGCTGTTCCTGGGACTCATGAGCAAGGAAACGGCCCTCATGGTGATCGTCCCCGTCTTCCTCTACGCGATCCGGCCATTTCACGGTACCGGCGACAGGGAAAGCGACCTTTTCCGGCCGTGGCTGTCGCTGCTCCCCTATATTGCCGCCATTGCCATCTACCTTCTGATGCGGTCTGCGGCCCTGGAAGGGGTGCTCGGCACCGGCATGGCAGCGGCGGAGCTTCCCCAGCGCCTGGTCCGCAATCTCTATGTCATTCCGCGCTACCTGGCCCTGTTCCTTTTCCCGGCCGGGCTCACCATCTTTCATGCGGTGCCGCCGGACTGGGCGTCGGCCCCCTGGCTCGTGCCGGCATGGCTCGCCATCGCGGCCGGCCTGTGGCTGCTCCTGCGCCGGGGCGGCCCGGCCGCCCGCTTCGGACTGCTCTGGCTGGGGGTCAACTTCCTGCCGGTCGCCAACATCGTGCCCATCCCCAGCTACCCCATGGCCGAGCGGTTCATGTATCTGCCCGCCGCCGGGTTCTGCCTGGTTGCGGGGGCCGTGCTGGGGGGGCCGCTGTTCGACCGGTGGGGGGCCCGGGCGGGCTGGGGTGTGGTGGGAAGCATCACGGTTCTCCTGGCCCTGGCGACCCTCGAGCGGAACCGCGACTGGCGCGACGACGTCAGCCTGTTCGCCAGCGTGGTCAAGACCGACCCCCGTTCTGCCGAGGGGTATTTCAATCTGGGCTCGGCCCTGATCGAACGGGGGGACACGGCGGGCGCCCGCGCGGCATGGGAGCGCGCCGTCGGGATCGACCCGCGCCACTCCGGCGCCCTGGCCCAGTTGGGGACCCTGGCGGCGCGGCAGGGGGACCTGGCCGGCGCCAGGGCCCGCTATCTGGCGGCGGTCGAGGCCAATCCCGCCAATGTCATGGCCCGCTACAACCTGGGCCGGATCTATGAAATGCAGGGAGAGCCGGCCCGGGCCGCGGAGCAGTACGAACTCTTCCTGCGTTACGTGCCGGTGGAGTACGGCGAGTACGTGCCCGAGGTGCAGGCGCGGCTCGCGAAGCTCCGCGGCACGGCGGGGGCTGCCCCTGCGCCCTGACCGGAACACCGCATTCCCCGACACCCCAACCTTCCGTCTCCGGCCGTTGCCGGCGCGGAAGCGGCACGACCGGCCATTTCGCTGCCGGCGGCCCCGACCCGGTGCCTACATGCTCAATTCACGCAGGATAGTTGTCGTGCTTCCGGCCTACAACGCCGAGAAGACGCTGGAAATGACCTACGCCGAGATTCCCTTCGAGCACGTTGACCACGTGCTGCTGGTGGACGACGCCAGCCGCGACCGGACCGCCCAGGTGGCCGAGCGGCTCGGGATCAGGACCATCGTCCACGACCGGAACAAGGGATACGGCGCCAACCAGAAGACCTGTTACCGGGCCGCCCTGGACCTGGGCGCGGACATCGTGATCATGGTCCACCCGGATTACCAGTACACCCCGAAGCTGATCACCGCCATGGCCGCCATGATCGCCTACGGCGAATTCGACGCGGTCCTGGGCTCGCGGATCCTGGGCATCGGCGCCCTGAAGGGGGGCATGCCCCTCTACAAGTACGTGGCCAACCGGGTGCTGACCCTGGTGGAGAACCTGCTGCTGAGCCACAAGCTGTCCGAGTACCATACCGGCTACCGGGCCTTTTCCCGCCAGGTGCTCGAGCAGCTCCCCCTGGACGCCAACGGCGACGACTTCGTCTTCGACAACCAGATGCTGGCCCAGATCATCTGGCACGGCTACCGGATCGGCGAGCTGAGCTGCCCGACCAAGTACTTCGAGGATGCCTCGTCCATCAATTTCCGGCGGAGCGTCATCTACGGCCTCGGGGTCCTGGGCACGGCCCTGGAGTTCAGGCTGGCGCGGATGGGCCTGATCAGGTCCGAGCGATTCACCCCCCGCAACGATCAGGCGGCGGCGCAATGACCCGCCTTTCCGCGTGCCGGGCCTGCGGCGGGCCGCTGGCCCCCTGGCTGGAGGGGGTTGCCGATCCCCAGACCGGCGAACGGTTTCACCTCACCAGGTGCGGCAGGTGCGGCCTGGGACACACGGAGCCGCACCCCGCCGACATGGCACCCTACTACGGGGCAGCCTATCACGGGGGCCGGCACGGCGTGACCGCCGCCTGGTGCGCCCGGCGCCGCATCCGGTGGGTAACCGCCGCCTGCGGGGGCGACGGCGCGGGCAGGCGCCTGCTGGATGTGGGGTGCGGGGACGGGACGTTTCTCCTGGAGGCGGGACAGCGGGGCTGGCGGACGGTGGGGACCGAGCTGAACCCGGCCGCGGCCCGGGAGGCGGGGCTCGATGTGCGCCACAGCGTGGATGCCGCCGACGACGGCATCCCCTACGACTGCATCACCCTCTGGCACAGCCTGGAGCACATGACTGACCCCCGGAGGCTCCTGGCGCGGCTCGCCGCCATGCTCGGCCCCGGCGGGGTGCTGGTGGTGGCCGTGCCGGATGCCGGCGGGCTTCAATGTGGGCTTTTCGGCCGGCACTGGCTGCACCTGGACGTGCCGAGACACCTCTACCACTTCAACCGCGCGTCCCTGGGGCGGCTCCTGGCCGCCGACGGATGCGCGGTCGTCCGCACCATGCACCACGAGTTCGAGTATGACCTGATGGGGTGGCTCCAGAGCGCCCTCAACGCGCTGCTGCCGGTGCCCAACATCCTCTTTGCCGCCCTGACCGGCCGGCGGCGCGTCGGGCACGGCGCTCTCACCCTGATCAGCCTCCTGCTGGCAGTGCTCTTAGCGCCGGCCGCGACGCTGCTGGTGATCGGGGAAACGCTCCTGGAACGGGGCGGCACCCTGGTGATGGTTGCACAAAAAACGCCGCGCACGTGAGGTGCGCGGCGCGGTGTCCGATCATCGCAGCCGGCGGCAGCGGGCGGGAGCAGCAACACCCGGGATCTCCTCGCCCGGCTCATCCCCCGGCACGTGCCGTGGGACGGCCCTTGACAACCCTCCCCTTGACAGGCAATCGGTCCTCACTATACTTCATGAGATGTATTTTATCAAACGGAGGTACGCCATGATTCCAAAAACTATCAGTGCCCAGCGCCGCCGCCTGCAACGGGCCACCGTCCTCGTGGCAGTGATGTCCGCCCTTGCCGCAACCGGCTGTTCGAAGCAGGAGGCACCCCAGGCTCCCGCACCGTCCGCCGGTGGTCCGGCCGCCATGCCCGAGGGGATGAACGACCAGCAACAGACCGCCATGGGACGGGCCATCTTCAACAAGCGGTGCGCCAGTTGCCACGGCACGGACGGCAACGGCACGGGGACCAGCAGCGGACCGGCCCTCGACCAGGCCCAGTTCAAGTACGGCAGGACCCCCGAGGCTATCAAGGAAAGCATTGTCAAGGGGCGTCCCAACGGCATGCCCGCCTTCGGGTCAGCCCTCCAGGAAATCGAAATCGACACCCTGGTCGGCTTCGTGCAGAGCCTCCACAAACAGTAGCCCCGCCACCACCGAAAAGGGCCACCGACTCCGGTGGCCCTTTTTCCGCCCAATCCTTCCGTTCCGCATCCGGTTACCGTGCCG
>JALHJW010000031.1 GCA_022839785.1 Desulfovibrio sp.
GCAATTTCAATCCTAAAATAGTCTGATTTTAGCAAAACTATCACGGATTTAAACAGCTTTGTTAAAAATATTTCAATCCTAAAATAGTCTGATTTTAGCTTGCACCTATTGGACGGAAGTCAGCGATAATTTTCAATTTCAATCCTAAAATAGTCTGATTTTAGCAACATGGGTGGTTCTCAACTTACCCGCCTTGGCAGATTTCAATCCTAAAATAGTCTGATTTTAGCCACTGACAAAGAACCTGATAGCCTTGAAGGTGCAGCATTTCAATCCTAAAATAGTCTGATTTTAGCAGAGTAACCCTCGATGGTCGGGTCCTACACAGCGGTATTTCAATCCTAAAATAGTCTGATTTTAGCTACAACCCGGTGAAACCGTAGAATTCGACAAAGAACATTTCAATCCTAAAATAGTCTGATTTTAGCCCGATTCTGGTTATGAGACTGCTATTAAGCACTTAGATTTCAATCCTAAAATAGTCTGATTTTAGCAGTCCTATGAAATTCAATCACCGATCGATAATATGAATTTCAATCCTAAAATAGTCTGATTTTAGCTTTTATAGTGATTATAACATCCCTAACACGGGTAATATTTCAATCCTAAAATAGTCTGATTTTAGCCAATGTACAAGGAAGGTGAAACATCTGATGACGCTTATTTCAATCCTAAAATAGTCTGATTTTAGCAAGGGTGCTTAAATATTATATAGAACACGCAGGAGAATTTCAATCCTAAAATAGTCTGATTTTAGCGATGAAACCTTTTTAAAGGTTTCAAAGGAACAGGATATTTCAATCCTAAAATAGTCTGATTTTAGCAGAATTCAATAAAGCTTATGCTGAATCAGAAGCCAATTTCAATCCTAAAATAGTCTGATTTTAGCCTCTCTTAACCTCAGTAATTGGATTCCACGGTTTAATATTTCAATCCTAAAATAGTCTGATTTTAGCGGTACTTATCGAACTTCTCAGAGTCCATGGACAAACATTTCAATCCTAAAATAGTCTGATTTTAGCATCATCATAGAACCCAATACCAGTTATACTATCCGCATTTCAATCCTAAAATAGTCTGATTTTAGCCCTTCACCGCCGCTGAAATAAACAGCAAACAAGAAATATTTCAATCCTAAAATAGTCTGATTTTAGCAAGAGTGGGAATTGCGTCTGGTTCGCATGGTGTTTTATTTCAATCCTAAAATAGTCTGATTTTAGCTTATCATTGAAGACCTAAATTTCAGCGATCCTGTCGATTTCAATCCTAAAATAGTCTGATTTTAGCAAACGCTCCAGACGCATATACCATAGATATTGATGTATTTCAATCCTAAAATAGTCTGATTTTAGCATACACTGAAAGACCCGACCCAGTGAGTGGGAATACATTTCAATCCTAAAATAGTCTGATTTTAGCGAGTCCCACTGCTTATCAAAACCAGTACACCGTACCATTTCAATCCTAAAATAGTCTGATTTTAGCTGGCAAATTTTCAGATACCCACTCCCGGTTAGGGGAATTTCAATCCTAAAATAGTCTGATTTTAGCTCAGCCTACACCAACGCAGTACGTTGATTATCTAACATTTCAATCCTAAAATAGTCTGATTTTAGCAACATAAACATGATCAACTATATGCTGCAAACCTCACATTTCAATCCTAAAATAGTCTGATTTTAGCACTATTGAAGCTTTAACGTGCATAATGGCCCCAGATATTTCAATCCTAAAATAGTCTGATTTTAGCCTCCGGGTGTTTCACGTTGTGGTGTGGCTTTTAAACATTTCAATCCTAAAATAGTCTGATTTTAGCTTCATAAAAAGTTTCAAAGTGAGGTGAAAAGTAGTAATTTCAATCCTAAAATAGTCTGATTTTAGCCCTCTTCAGCGAGTCCTTTTAACTCTTCGATTTCATCATTTCAATCCTAAAATAGTCTGATTTTAGCCCCATAACTGATTTGGCTATTACCACTTTTCATCGAATTTCAATCCTAAAATAGTCTGATTTTAGCACGGTTTATACCATGCCTTAAACGGTGATATTGACAATTTCAATCCTAAAATAGTCTGATTTTAGCTTACGTCCTTTACACGTGTCACTGTGCTGAATGTGATTTCAATCCTAAAATAGTCTGATTTTAGCCATGGACAATATCGGTGCATCCTATACGGTCTTGATATTTCAATCCTAAAATAGTCTGATTTTAGCATCTGCTAAAATCTCTTTTAGCTTTCTAATACAAAAATTTCAATCCTAAAATAGTCTGATTTTAGCACTACCAATTGCAGAACTAAATAACTTCTATCAAAATTTCAATCCTAAAATAGTCTGATTTTAGCACGTGTAATTATGACAACCCAACAAATAATCCACCAAATTTCAATCCTAAAATAGTCTGATTTTAGCATAGATATTCTACGCCCAATAAAGAATAAGATAATATTTCAATCCTAAAATAGTCTGATTTTAGCACAATAGGAGGATCACCACCAAATGATGATTTTGTAGATTTCAATCCTAAAATAGTCTGATTTTAGCTTCTCCGAGTTTTATGGTTCCATTTTCGTCTGTGAAATTTCAATCCTAAAATAGTCTGATTTTAGCACGATTATAGAATCACTCCACCAATCAGGGATACGTGATTTCAATCCTAAAATAGTCTGATTTTAGCTGCGTAGCGCAGACCCCCTAAGGTTTTGTGTTATCGCAATTTCAATCCTAAAATAGTCTGATTTTAGCATGATACGTTTATAATAATTATCTATTTTGAGTTTCATTTCAATCCTAAAATAGTCTGATTTTAGCACAATGTAGGTATCACATCAGGTGGTGGGGGTCCAACATTTCAATCCTAAAATAGTCTGATTTTAGCTCGTAACTGCATCTTTCTCTTAATTCCTGTTCGGATATTTCAATCCTAAAATAGTCTGATTTTAGCAAACGACTACCAACCCATCCCACGTTCTCAGATTCCACATTTCAATCCTAAAATAGTCTGATTTTAGCTAAAGCCAAAAAGTTCAAAAGTGTCTGGGAGGAACACCATTTCAATCCTAAAATAGTCTGATTTTAGCATTGATCAAGAATATGAACCACCAAGCCCCCCTGAACATTTCAATCCTAAAATAGTCTGATTTTAGCCGGGCGCTTAACGCATAACGTTTCTAGAGGTTATGTATATTTCAATCCTAAAATAGTCTGATTTTAGCTTCTCCACATCTTCCTTTTCATTTTTTGTTTCTTTCATATTTCAATCCTAAAATAGTCTGATTTTAGCGATGAGCGCAACGACACCCTACAAAACGACCTATTAACATTTCAATCCTAAAATAGTCTGATTTTAGCTGACAAATCCCGTTAAACGGGATTTTGCATTTAGTGATTTCAATCCTAAAATAGTCTGATTTTAGCCTCCTGCCATGATTTTCTCTCTGAATAAGTTAAGATATTTCAATCCTAAAATAGTCTGATTTTAGCAACATTAAAAACAATTAGAGTATCAATATGTTTTTTAATTTCAATCCTAAAATAGTCTGATTTTAGCCTAATCAAATCCACAGCAGTGGGCTTCTTATCATAAATTTCAATCCTAAAATAGTCTGATTTTAGCCGTCCTTCGTCTTTGTATTCTACTTCTACTGATTCGAATTTCAATCCTAAAATAGTCTGATTTTAGCACAATGTTGGAAAGAATTATTTTTAGCTGTTTTAATTATTTCAATCCTAAAATAGTCTGATTTTAGCAGTCTTGGACGATTTTGTCGTTGAATCGTATCCAGTAATTTCAATCCTA
>JALHJW010000003.1 GCA_022839785.1 Desulfovibrio sp.
AGTTCAAATCCTGAGGTTCTCTGAAACTCGTAAGTACTCTGCAGTACCCACGAAGCGTATGCGCCCGAACTCGCTATTTAATTGTCAAAGACCTTGGTCAGTTCCCCGCATCGGGGAAGAGGGTGTCTACCCTCGTGTCACTCTCTTGTCAACAACCTGCTTCGACTTTTTTCTCGCTTTCTGCAGGTCCCGCTTCGGTCGGTCGGCGCGTTCGCCGTTCGTCGTCGCGGAAGCGGGTATCTACGGAAAACCTCTCGCATGGTCAAGGGGGAAAAACGCGGGAAGCGCATTTTTTTCCCTTCCCAGACCCGGCCGTGGATCGGCGCATCATTATATAGCTGGCGCGCTTTTTCCTTCCCCCGCCCGCGTGCGCCTCCCCTGCCCGGACAGCGCCCCGCGACCGCGCCAGACAGCCGCCCTCGCCGTTGCCGGTTGACAACCGGAGGAAAAACGGCCCAAACAAACGCATTGATCTATCGCATCAACCGTACTGGGGGGCGCCATGTTCCGGAGACTCTCGCTGAACGCGAAGCTGACCGTCGCTGTCCTCGGCCTTGTGGCCGTGACCGTCGTCGTGCTGAGCACGGTCAATGTCCTGCAGACGCAAAAAACCCTGCACGATGTGGCCGAACTCTCCCTCAAGGCCCTAGGCGACTCCATCTACCGCGATTTCGAGGCCCAGAACAACGTGACCGTGGAGAAGGTGGGCACGGACCTCACGCTGCTCGGCAAGGAACTCGCGCGCCTCGGCCTGCCCAACGCCGATCCGGACCAGCCGGTCGCCCTGACCGTGACCAACCAGGTGACCCGGGCCAGCGAGGCCGTCACCCTCCCCCTGCTCCAGGGCGGACGAACCTCGCTGCACGACCCGGCCTTCGTGGACTCGATCGTGGCTCTGGTGGGCGGCACGGCCACCGTCTTCCAGCACGCGCCCGGCAAGCTGATCCGCGTCTCGACCACGGTGCGCGGATTGGACGGCAACCGCGCCACCCTGACCTACATCCCCGAGGACAGCCCGGTCTACAAGGCCATCCAGGACGGAAAAATCTACAGGGGCCGCGCCTTCGTGGTCAACGCCTGGTACCTGACCGCCTATACCCCGCTGACCAACATCCATGGCGACCTCATCGGCGCGACCTACGTGGGCCGTCCCATCCTCAACGAGGCCGTGGCCCACGCCCTGACCGGCGCGAACATCGACGGCAAGGGCTTCGCCTTCGCCTGCGACGGCAAGGGCAGCATTCTCGTGCACCCTGACGCGGCGCACGCGGGCAAAGGGCTGGACAGCCTCGGCCTCTCCCTGGACCGGCTCAAGGAGGCCCGCGAGGGCTTCATCTCGTATCTGGACGAGGGCGTTCCCACCACGGCTTTCGTGCGTTACTTCGAGCCCTGGGACTGGTGGCTCGTGGTCGGCATGCCGGACAAGGACATGTTGCACGGCGCGGACGTGCGCGCCATGAAGACCGCCGCCGTAGCCGCAGCGGTCATGCTGGCCGTGGCCGGCCTGCTGGCCCTGGCCGTGGTCAGACTCATCGCCGCCCCGCTCGGCAGGCTCGGGGCCTACACCCGCGCCGTGGCCGGGGGCGACTTCGGCGCGGCCATCGACTACGCCGCCGACGACTCCCTGGGCGCGACCATCGGCGCGGTGCGCGCCATGGTGGGCGAAATCAAGAACAGGCTCGGCTTCGCGCAGGGCGTGCTGGATGGCGTCTCCTTCTCCTCCCCCTGCCTGATGACCGACCCCGAGGACAAGGTCAGCTTCGTCAACCAGCGCCTGCTCGACCTTCTGAAGAAGCCGGGCGCGCCCGCGGACTACACCGGCCAGACCATCGGCCGCTTCCTCTTCGACGACGACTCGCGCGGCAAGAAGACCATGGCCCGGGTACGCAGCGAGAAGCACATCGAAAACGAGATGACCTACGACTGCGTCGACGGCGAGTGCAAGACCATGACCGCCACCACCAGCATGATCTACGACCTGGATGGCAACGAACTGGGGGCCTTCACCCTCTACTTCGACCTCACGGCCGTGCGCGCCCAGGAAGCCCAGCTCAAGGCCAGGAACGGCCAGATCGCCCGCATCGCGTCGCAGGCAGGCGAGATCGCCAACCTCGTCTCCTCGGCGGCCGAAGAACTCGCCGCGCAGGTGGAGCAGGCCTCCAAGGGCGCGGAACAGCAGAACGGCCGCGTAGCCGAGACGGCCACGGCCATGGAGGAGATGAACGCCACGGTGCTGGAGGTGGCGAGAAACGCCACCGAGGCCGCGGGCAACGCCGAGAAGGCTCGCGGCAAGGCGCACGAGGGGGAAATCTCGGTGCGCGAGGTCATCGCCGCCATCTCCGAGGTGGCGCAACAGGCCGCCTCGCTGCAACGGGACATGAACGACCTGGGACGCCGCGCCGAGGCCATCGGCGACATCATCAGCGTGATCAACGACATCGCGGACCAGACCAACCTGCTGGCCCTCAACGCGGCCATCGAGGCGGCGCGCGCCGGAGACGCGGGACGCGGCTTCGCGGTGGTCGCGGACGAGGTGCGCAAGCTGGCCGAAAAGACCATGACCGCGACCAAGGAGGTCGGCGAGGCCATCGCCGCCATCCAGGACGGGACGCAGAAAAGCGTGGCCGCCACCCGCGGGGCGGCCGAGGCCGTGGCGCGCTCCACCTCCCTGGCCGAGGAGTCGGGCCGCTCCCTGTCCGAGATCGTGGGACTGGTGGCAGGCACGGCTGGACAGGTGACCTCCATCGCCACCGCCGCGGAGCAGCAGTCCGCCACATCCGAGGAGATCAACCGGGCCATCGAGGACATCAGCCGCATCTCCAGCGAAACCGCGGACGGCATGTCCCAGTCCGCCCTTGCCGTGAACGAACTGGCCCATCAGGCCCACAATCTTCAGGCCCTCATCGACGAGATGAAGTCCTGATCCCCGCGCGGCGCGCAGGCGGCCGCCCCTCCGGGCCGCCTACGCGGTCCGGGGGTTTCCCTTTGTCCCGGCCTGGGCTACACACGCCGCATGCGGCACCGCCCCCTGATCATCTTCGACTACGACGGCACCATCGTCGATTCCCTGCCCTCCATCGCCCACGCCACGCGGCGCACCTTCGCGGCGCACGGCCTGCCCGAGCCCACGGACCGCGACGTGCGCCGCGCGCTTTTCGACGGCCGGGGCCTGGAGTTCTACCTGCAGCGCCTCAACCCGGCTCTGGACGAGGCCGCCGTCGAGGCCTGGATCGTCGAATGGCGGGCCGTCTACGCCGCCGAGGCGCACGGTCTGACCAGGCCCTTTCCCGGCGCGGCCGAAACGCTGGCCCGACTGCAGGCCGCGGGCGCGGCCCTGGCAGTGATGAGCAACAAGAGCGAACCCGCCCTGCGCGCCTCCCTGGAACGCATGGGGCTGGACGGCCGCTTCGAGGCCGTCGTGGGGCAGATGCCCGGCCGCCCCAAAAAGCCGGATCCCTTCGCCTTCCGGGAGATCATCGCCCCGGCGCTCACGAGCATCGATCCCTCCCGCCTGCTCATGGCCGGGGACAGCGAAGCCGATCTGCTTTTCGGCCGGGCCATCGGCGCAACCACCTGTTTCGCGGCCTACGGCTACGGCGACCCCGAGCGCTGCGCCCCCCTGGCGGACACGGTCATCGCCGCCCTGGACGAGATCGCCCTGCCCTGACGTCCTCCCGACCGTTTTTCCCCGCCCTCCGCATTGCCTCCGGCTCCAGCGTCCGGTACGATCCGGCACGACCTATGCAAAAGCCACAAGAGCTTCTTGCGCGACACCTCATCGCGCAAGGAAACGCGCAAAAGGGGCGGACAGGCATGTTCCGACGCATATTCAACGCCTTTTCCACGCTCTTCGACCCCGCATCGCGCACGTCCGTCCCGCAGGAACGGCGCAAGGCCGCCCAATCCGGCTTCCGGATCAAATATCAGGCCTTTCAGGAACTCCTCGCCTCCAACACGGAACTGCTCACAGTCATCGCCGAGATGGAGACCCGCCTCGCCGGACGGGACATCTTCGGTCTCTCCTACGTGCGCTCGTCGGCCGGCCGGGCCATGTTCCACGCCCTGCGCATGGTCAAGAGCTTCGAGCGGCTCTCCGGCAGACCCCAGCCCGTGCTCGCCGCCCTGCTCGGCGCCATCCGCGCCTCCCTGGGCGCCCGCCTGGACGCGGACAAGCCCGACATCGCCCTGGCCAGATACGTGATGCCCCACTCCCAGATCCTCAAGGAGCTGGTGGACGACGTGGGCGGCAAGAACGCCAATCTCGGGGAGATGCTGAACCGCATCGGCCTGCCCGTGCCCGCCGGCTTCGCCGTCACCACCTGGGCGGCCCGCATCTTCTTCGAATCGACCGGGCTCGACGCCGCCGCGGGATCGCTGCTCCTCGACCTCGACGTGGAGGATCAGGCCGCCCTGACCCGCACCAGCGAGGAGATTCAGGCCATGGTGCTCAAGGCCCCGCTGCCGCCGGACCTGACCCGGGCCATGGACAGCGCCCTGGACGACCTGGCCGCGGCCAGCGGCGTCCCCTTCCAGGAACTGCGCGTGGCGGTCCGCTCCTCGGCCGTGGGCGAGGACGGCGACCTCTCCTTTGCCGGGCAGTACGTGTCCCTGCTCGGGGTCCCTCCGGAGCGGCTGCACCACGCCTATAAATGCGTCCTAGCCAGCCTCTACACCCCGCGCGCCCTGGCCTACCGCAGGCTCAAGGGCATCCCGGACGAGGGACAGGCCATGGGCGTGGCCGTGCTTCCCATGGTCGATCCGCTGGCAAGCGGCGTGCTCTATTCCCGGCACCCCTTCGAGGGCAGTCTGGACGACGTGGTCATCGAGGGCGTCTGGGGCCTCGGGGCCGCCGTGGTGGACGGCCGGGTCACCCCGGACCAGTTCGTGGTCTCCCGTCTGCCCCGGGCCATCGTGCACCAGCGCACCGAGGCCAAGGCCGTCCGGCTGGCCGTGAACCCCGAGGGCGGCCTGCGCGAGGAGCCGTTGCCCTTGGAGATGATCCACATGCCCTGCCTGAGCGAGGAGCAGGTGCTGACCCTCTCGGACTACGCCCTCAGGCTGGAGGCGCACTACGGCTGCGCCCAGGACGCCGAGTGGGCCGTGGACCAGGAGGGCCGCGCGGTCATGCTGCAGACCCGTCCCCTGGCCCGGAGCGAGGTGAGGAGCACGACGCGCAAAGCGCCGGACGGCGCGCTGCTGCTCATGGAGGGGGGTCGGACGGCCCTGCCCGGCGCGGGCAGCGGCCCGGTCCGCCGGGTCGAGCCGGGGAACCTGGAGGGGTTTCCCGAGGGCGGCGTGCTGCTCATCGCCCATTCCTCGCCCAGATATCTGCCCCTGCTGCGGCGGGCCTCCGCCGTGGTGGCGGAGCACGGCAGCGTCACGGGGCACATGGCCTCCCTGTGCCGCGAATTCGGCGTGCCCACCCTGGTGGGCCTGCCCGGCGTCATGGAGCGCCTCCCGGAGGGCGAGACGGTCACGGTGGACGCCGGGTCGGGCCGCATCTACGCGGGCCGGGTGGAGAGCCTGCTGCAGCAGGAGCGGAGCGAACCGCTGATGCTGGGCACCCCCGTGCACGCGGCGCTCAAGGACGTGGCGGCGCTCGTCTCCCCCCTCAACCTGCTGGACCCCAAGGCCCCGGAATTTTCCCCCGAGGGCTGCCGCACCGTGCACGACGTGATGCGCTATCTGCACGAGAAGTCCTACGCCGAGATGTTCGGCATCTCGGATCTGGCGGCGGAACACGGCGGCCTCTCGGCCCGACTGGACGCCTCCACCGGCCTGGATCTGCACCTCATCGACCTGGGCGGCGCGGTCTCGGATACGGCCCGCGATCTGCGCAGGATCAAGCCGGAGCAGATCGTCTCGCGCCCCCTGTCGGCGCTCTTGCGCGGGCTGGTGCTGACCCGCGAACAGATGGCCCAGCCGCGGCCCGTGCACATCGGCGGCCTCATGTCGGTGATGGGACGTCAAATGCTGGCCCCGCCCCAGGCGAGCGAGCGCTTCGGCGACAAGAGCTACGCCATCGCCTCGGACAAGTACCTCAATTTCAGTTCACGGGTCGGCTACCACTACGGCGTCCTGGACTGCTACTGCGGCCGCACGGTGAACAAGAACTACATCACCTTCTCGTTCAAGGGCGGGGCAGCGGACGACGCCAAGCGCGAACGCCGCGCCCGGGCCATCGGGCTGATCCTCGAACGCCTCGGCTTCGAGGTGGAGCGCAGCGGCGACCGGGTCTACGGCCGTTTCCAGAAGTTCGAGCCGGAGATCATCGAAGAACGTCTGCGGGAAATGGGCAGGCTGTTGCAATTCACCCGGCAGACGGACATGCTCATGGTCAGCGAGCAGAGCGTGAGCGACATGGCGGACTGCTTTTTCGGCGGCCGCTGCTGGTTCGACCCCTCGGCTCCGGCGACTGCGGGGCAGAAGCAGGGGGCCTAAAGCCGGCCCGCGCCACGGCGGTCGCGGACCACGGCCACGGTGTCGAGAATCTCGTCCACGGTGCAGGGTTTGACCAGATATTCCGACGCGCCGCGCGCCAGAAGCTCCGCCGCGTCGTCCACCGAGGCGTGCCCCGTGAGCACGATGACGTCGGCCTCGGGCGCGAGGGCTTTCAGCCCCGGCAGCGCGGCCACTCCGTCCATGCCCGGCATGCGCACGTCGAGCAGGATCACGTCCCTGGCCTCGCGGCGCAGGGCGGCAAAGGCCTGCTCCGCGTCCGCTGCGCCCTCGGCCTGCATGCCCTTGGCCGTGAGCAGCTTCACCAGGTTGCCGCGAAAACGCTCCTCATCGTCCACCACGAGAAACCGCAAGGATGTCATGCGTCGCTCCTTTGCTTGTCGTCCGTCCCGGGTTCCGGATCGGTCCGGGCAGCGAGATGCGCGGCATGGATCGTATCCAGCACGGTCAGGGCGCTGCACGGCTTGAGCAGATAGTCGAAGGCCCCGCGCTCCAGCAGCGCCCTGGCCTCGTCCACCGAGGCGCGGCCGGAGACGATGACCGCCGGGATGTCCGGATGCAGCGCCCGGATGCGCTCCAGGACCTCGCTCCCGCACAGGCGCGGCAGGCCCAGGTCGAGCAGGACGACGTCGATTCCTCCCTCCGCCAGCCGCCCGAGTCCGGCCTCGCCGTCCGCGGCAAGCGCGGCCTCGTGCCCGGCATGGCGCAGGATGCGTCCCAGGTTCTCCCGGAACGCGGGCTCGTCCTCAATGACCAGTACCCTGATCTGCGGCGCCATGGCGTCTCTCTCCTTCGCCCCCGCAGGTAGCGGGCAGCCTGATGACGAAGGCCGCGCCCGCGTCCGGGAGGCTTTGCGCCGTCAGGGTCCCGCCCAGGCCCACGACGATGCGCTGACTGATGGCCAAACCGAGCCCAGTGCCCATTCCCGGGGCCTTGGTGGTGAAGAACGGGTTGAAAATCTTGTCCAGATGGGCGGCGGGGATGCCCGGTCCGGTATCACGGACCTCGATGGCGATCTGCCCGTCCTCCGCCGCCCGGGTGGTGACGAAGATCATGCCGCCCCGCTCCAGGGCCTGCATGGCGTTGTTCAGCAAATTCAGGACCACCTGCCTGAGCAGGGGCGGGTCCGTGGTCACGCGCGGCAGCTCGCCGTACATGCG
This sequence comes from Desulfovibrio sp., assembly GCA_022839785.1. GTDB lineage: Bacteria > Desulfobacterota > Desulfovibrionia > Desulfovibrionales > Desulfovibrionaceae > Alkalidesulfovibrio. The sequence goes on from JALHJW010000003.1 coordinate 7,620, forward strand.
CACGATCCTGGTGTCCTGCTTGGTCGCCTCGCGCTCCACCAGGGCCACCATGTCCTCCACCAGCCGGTTCACGTCCGAGGGCTGGCAGACGGGCGCCACTTTGCGCGCGAAGTTCAGCATCTTGTGCGTGATGTCCGAGCAGCGGTTCACCTGGCGCATGATCTCGCCGATGCCGTCGCGCAGTTCGGCGAGGAATGCGGCCGCCAGGGGGCTTCCGTCCCTTTGCGCCGCCTCGACCGGCTCCAGGGCGAGGCCCAGCAGCTCCGCCTCCTGCGTGATGATCCCCAGAGGATTGTTGATCTCATGCGCGATGCCCGCGGCCAGTTCGCCTAGGGCCGCCATCTTCTGGCTCTGGATGAGCTGCTCGGAGAGTTCGCACGACTCCTCGCGCGCCCGGCGCAATGCGCCCGCGGATCGGCGCGACGCCCACCACAGGACGAACCCGGCGGCCAGGGCCAGGATCAGGCCCGGCCACGGACCGGCCGTGGCCGCGGCCAGCGCCGCCAGACCGAGCAGCAGCGGCCAGACCGGACTGCGCGCGGCCAACGGGCCGGACGGCCCGAGCAGGCCGCCGCCGTCAGGCACCGGAACCTCCGCCGACCAGGGCGCGGCGGTGGTAGGCGGACTGGATGCGCTCCACCAGGTCGTCCAGGGAGAAGGGCTTGAGCACGTAGTCGTATGCGCCGTAGCTCATGCCTTCGATGCCCGACTTCACCGAGCCGTGCCCCGTGAGCAGAATGACCTGCACCGTGGGATGGCGCTTCTTGATCTCCTTGAGGGTCTCCAGGCCGTCCATGCCCGGCATCTTCACGTCCAGCACGACCACGTCCACGGCCACGCCCTTGAGCAGCGTCAGGGCCTCGGCCCCTCCGCCCGCACCGAGAACGGAGAACCCCCGCCGGGTGAAGCGCTTGATGAACAGTTCGACGAAATCAGATTCGTCGTCGACCACCAGCACCTTGATCTCGCTCATGTGCGCTCCATCCTTGGTCGGTTCAGGCCACGGGCAGGTACACCGAGAAAGTGGCCCCGTGCCCTTCCTGGCTCTCCACGTCGATGCGCCCGCCCAGCTTCTCGATGATGCTCCAACTGATGGCCAGACCGAGTCCCGTGCCCTCGCCAGGCCCCTTGGTCGTGAAGAAGGGATCGAAGATCTTGTCCAGCTTGTCGTGCGGAATGCCGACCCCGGTGTCCGTGATCCTGAACCAGACCCACTTGCCATCCGTGCCCGTAGAGACCGTCACCGCGCCGTCCTTGCCCACGGCGTCTATGGCGTTCTCGATGAGATTCAGGGCCACCTGCTGCACCTGGGAAGGGTCCGTGGCGATGTGCGGCAGGGGGGAGAACTCCTTGTGGATGGCGATGTTGCGGTGCAGGGCCTCGTTCTCCAGGAACTTGATGGTCTGCTCGACCACATGCGTCAGGTCCACGCTCTCCTGGATGGGGTCCATGCGTTTGGCGAAGCCGAGCATGCGGTGGGTGATGTTCTTGGCCCGCTCCACGTGCAGATCTATCTTTTCGATGGCCGTCTTTATCTCGTCAAAGTTGGTGATGTTCTCGGGCTTCTCCTCGCCCAGCAGATCCCTGACCCAGCCCGCGTTCTCGCGGATCAGGGTCAGCGGGTTGTTTATCTCGTGGGCCACGCCCGCCGCCATCTTGCCCAGGGCGGCCATCTTGCTCGACTGCATCAGCGAGGCGTCCACCACGGCCTTCTCGCGTTCCGCGGCGCACAGCTTCTCGATCATGCTGCCGGAGATGAGGTACGCGCCGGTGAAGATGACCAGGACGCCGCCGACGACCAGGACCAGCACCAGCGTCTGGGCGCGAACCAGAGGGGAAAGCTCCTCGTCCATGTCCTCGGAGACCACGAGCATCCAGTTCGTGCGCCGCAGCCACGTCCGCCCCACCAGGCGCGAGACGTCCTTGCCCTTGCCCTGTTCCACGAGCACCCCGGGAAAGGGGACGCGGCCAGCCGTATCGGCCACGTCCATGACCTTGCCCGCGAAGCGCGACGGGGTCTGGAGCAGGCCGTCGCCGTTGACCAGGTAGGCGTCGCCCTTCTGCCCGGCCTGCACCGCGCGCACGAGTTGGGTGAATATCTCGGAGTCGATGGTCGCCCGCAGAATCCAGGTCCTTTCCCCTTCGCGCCGGGTCACGGCGATGATGAAGTGCGGAAAGTGCCGAAAGCCCAGAAAGACGTCGGAGATGAACAGGCCCTTGAGCATCACCCGCTGGAACCAGACCTCCTCGCGGTAGTTCAGTCCCTCCAGGCGGTAGGGCCCGGCGTAGGAGACGTGGTCCCCGTTCTCGTCGATGATGCCCATGTCGATGAAGGAGCGCGACGCCGCCTGCACGGTCTGGAACATGGCGTTCAGTTTCCTGGAGTCCCGCAGCTCCTCGAAGGTGTGCATCTCGGCCAGACTCTTGAGCTGGGCCACCCGTTCGTCGAGGAACATGTCGATGGTCGAGCGCTTGTTCTCCACGATGCTGGAAAGCTGGACCGCGACCTTGTCGCGGTACGAGGAGCTGAACTCCGAATGGATGAACCAGCCCAGCGCGAAGAGCGGCACAAGGGAGAAGAAGAGGGTGGTCAGGATGATCTTCCAGCGCAGGCTGCGGAACATGCGTCAATCCTTGTCGTTGGCGGCCGTGTCGGCCCCTCGGGTCCGGCGTTGCGGACGGGGCAGCTCGCGCGCCGCCACCGCGTCGCAATCCCGGTCCAGTTTCTCTTCCCAGGCGGCCGCGGTGCGCGCCTCGCCCATGACCATGTCGATCTGTCGCGTATGCACCAAAAGATGACCGAGCACCATGAGGAGACGCAGCAGCTCCTCGCGGGGCCGGTTCTCGATACGCGCGAACAGGGCGTCCCCCCGCACCTCGGTGATGAACCCCCGCCGCGCCAGGATGCGGCCCACCAGTTCGGCGCGCACCGTCCGGCGTCGCATGTCCGCGGCTCCGCCCTTGAACTGGAAGGCGGCGTAGTTCTCCTCGGGCCGCCCCCCGGCGTGGCTGTCCACGGTGCAGAAATGGTAGCCGAAACGCGCCTGCAGGGTGCAGGAATCGCGGTCGATGAGGAAATAGTCCCGCTGCGCGAAAGCCGAATCGAGCCCCGGCTCGATGTCGCGGTTGGCGGCGGACTGGGCCACCAGGGCCAGGAAGCCTTTGGCGTCCGGCGCGGGAGGCCCCTGCCAGGGGATGGCGGTCATGCCCGCCCAGACCGCGAGCATGGGCGCGCAGGCGATGTCGGCGAGCGGCGCCGACGTCCCCGGAATCTCGCGCAAAAACCCGCCGCCGAGGTCCACCACCCAGTACTTGGTGGCCCGGCCCACGGCCAGGCGCTTGCCCGTCCCGGCCGCGGCCGCGGCCTGATCGCCGGACTCGAACATCTCGCGCACGGCCATCTCGTGGCAGTAGCGGGTCATGTCGTGCAGGGTGCGGCAGTTTTCGGGCGCGAACTCCGGGGAATCCGGATCGAGCAGGGAGAGCGGCACGACCAGCCCGGCCACCGCCTCCAGGACCCGGCGCACCGGGCTGTCCGGGGGCGGGGCCGCGGGATCGCGCCCCGCGCCAAGCAGGGACTCCACGCTGCCCGCATAGACGGCGCGGCCGTCCGCATCCACCGTGACCGTGCCCGCCCCCGCCAGGACGCGGGGCGCGTCGGCCACCCCGAACAGGGCGGGCACCCCGAATTCGCGCGCCACCGAGGCCAGGTGTCCGGCGGCGCTGCCGTGCCCGGCCACCACCGCCGAGGCGCGGGAGAGCAGCGCGGCCAGGCGCGGCGAGGAGGTCTCGACCACGAGCACGCCGCCCCTGGGAAAGGTCAGAAAGTCCGCCTCCTTGGCAACAACGTGCACAGGCCCGGCCGCTGCGCCGCCGCTGGCCGTGACCCCGCCCTCGGCCAGCACCGGCACGCCCTCGGGACGGAGGGCAGCCGCGGCCTGGGGGCGCGGCGCCTGACGCGGCAGGGCCCTGGTCTGCAGAAGGTAGAAGCGGCCCGCGGCATCGCGCGCCCATTCGATGTCCTGGGCCTCGGCGAACATGTCCTCCACACGCAGGCACATGGCGGCCAACTCCAGCACCGCGGCGTCGTCCAGCGCGGGAAGCCCCGCCTCGGCGTCCGACAACTCGCGGCGCTCCAGGCCTTCGCCCTCGCGGCTGTCCAGGCGCACCTGCTTGTGCGCGATCTCGCGGCTCCGGATGGACAGGCCGTCCGCCTCGCCGCCCCGCGCCACGGTGAAGACGTCCGGCGTCACCCCGCCGTCCACGATGGCTTTGGGCAACCCGGGCGTGGCGGTCACGACCAGCGCGTCGTCGTCCGGGTCCACGGGGCTCTGCGTGTAGACCACGCCGCCCGCCGCGGCCGGGACCATGCACAGGCAGCCCACGCACATGGCCACGTCCTCGTCGCGCAGGCCCTTGCTCTGGCGGTAGGCCATGGCGGCCACGCCGTACTTGCTGGCCACCACGCTGCGGTAGCTGTCCAGCAGCCCTTCGCGCCCCACGTTGAGTTCAGAATGGTACTGCCCGGCGAAGGACGCCCCGGCCGCGTCCTCGCCCAGGGCGCTGGAGCGCACCGCGAGTTGCGGCGGCCCGGAAAGGCGCGCGGCCAGGCCGTCGTAGGCCGAGAGGATGGCCGCGGAGAGGTCCTCGGGCAACGGCGCGGCCAGGATCATGTTCTGCAGTCCGGAGGACAGAGCCATGAGGGCGTCCAGGCGCTCCACGTCCGCGCTCTGGATGAGCCGGTCGATTTCGGCCTGCAGGTCGCCCGCGGCCAGAAAACGGCGGTAGCCCGCAGCGGTGATGACGAAGCCCTGGGGCACGGGCAGGCCGTGCGCGCCCAGTTCTCCGAGCATGGCCATCTTGCCGCCGCAATTCGGCGCATGGCTGGCCCGGACCTCGGAAAGGGGCAGGACGAGCGGCGTCTCGTCCCAGACGCACTGCGGGCAGAGCAGCGCGTCGATCTCGCGGTTCACGGCCGCGAAACGCTCCCGCAGCCCCGCATGCCTGCCCGGAGCGAGCCCGCCGAGACGGTGGATCATCTGGAAGACCGCGGCGGAGACGGCCACGGCCCGGGCCCGGAGCCAGGCCATGCCGAAGGGCTCGTGCCCGGCCAGAGCCTCTTCGAGTTCGGCCATGATGCGCAGGGCTTGGCTGTTGGCGGCGATGAGCAGGCGGAAATCGCGGCCGCGCGCCCGGACCGCCTCGCGTGCGGCCAGCGTCCCGGCGTCCTCCGCCTGCTCCTCCGGCCCCTGCCACCAGTGGCGCAGGGTCTGCAGCAATCCGCCCACATCCGCCTCCGGACGCCGCCTCCCGGGCGGCCTAGCCTCTCCCCGCCCGCGCCGCGTCCAGGATCTTTTGCAGAAGATCCTCCAGCGCCACGGGCTTGACCAGATAGTCGAAGGCCCCCAGTTCCATGCCCTGCACCGCGGCCTCCACGCTGGCGTGGCCGGTGAGCATGATCACCTGCACGCCCGGATGGCGTCGCTTGATCTCGGCAAGCACCGTGAGGCCGTCCATGCCCGGCATGCGCACGTCCAGCACCACCACGTCGGGCGGCCTGGACGCGACCTCGGCCAGGGCTTCCTCGGCGTTGCGCGCCAGCCGGGCCGGAATGCCCCGCCGCGCCAGGCGCTTGCCGTACAGTTCCAGGGCTTCCACTTCGTCATCGACCAGAAGAACGTCAACCGCCTCCACGTGGCCCTCCCGCGCGGCGTCGCCGTGCGGCCGGGGCGGAGGCGCGCTCCGCTTCCCGGCCGACGGCGGCATGAGAAATCGTCTGTCCGGACCCTGCGCTTCGCGCGTCACACCTTATCGTCTTCGCGCCACATCCGGGCGACGAGACAATCGTGCTTGACCGGGATGGATTTGTCCAGACGTCCGCGAGCCATCTCCGCGCCGACCTGATAGGCCGAGAACTCGGCCAGCCAGTGCCCGTCCGCGTCGAGCACCGCGAGGCGGTCGCCCTCGTTCACGCCGTGTTCCCGTCCCAGCCCGAAGGTCATCTCCCACAACTGCCCCTCGGGCACGAGTCGATAGATGGGGCCGAGTCCCCGGGCCTGCATCTCCCGCGTCTCGCGTCCGCCGATGAGATACACGGCGGCGAGCAGAAGCCCGACACCCACCATGGTCCCGCCTGTGATCCACCAGGGCTCGACCCCGGTATAGCGCAGGAAGAACGAGGCGTAGCTGTCGCGCAGCGCCCGCCTGCTCTCGAAGACGCGCACGCGGCCCTGGCCCGCCTTGTCGTCCGTGGCCCCGGCCTTGGGGAGCACGGCAAAGAGGTACTCCCCCTCCATGGCCTCGGGGGAGACGTCGAGCCGTCCGCGCCAGATGCGGCCGCGCACCTCGGCCAACTCCATGTGCAGATACCTGCTCTCGGCCCGGAACATCAGGTAGCGGGAGGCGTGCGCCGCCTTGCCTGCGGGGTTGTCGTCCGCGCCCTCGTCCTTGGGGATGGCGGCGGCGTCCTTGTCGTTGAGGGTCCCGACGATGTTCGCCCAGTCGCCCCGCACGATGCGGCTCGCGCCTCCGGAATCGAAGATGAGGTAGATCGCCGCATCAAGGATGCTGCACAACAGGAGCAGGAAGAGTCCCTTGGAAATCAGCGACAGGGTGCGCTTCATCGCACGCCCTCCGCTCAGGCCCGCGCCTCGGCCCCGGCGGCGTCCGCCTGCAGGGCCGTCTCCTCGGAAGCGATGCGCTTGTTGAGATGCCGCAGCCGCCAGATGAAGAGCGTCACCGTGGGCAGGAACATGGGCACGTACAGGGTCAGGAAGCTGTGTGAGAAGTCCTCGGCCGTGCTGGCGCGCCAGATGGACCAGCACAGTTCGGTCAGCAGGACGACGTCCATGACGATCATGGTCAGAATCTTTTGCATGCGTAGAGTCATCGCGTCCCTCCAAAGGCTCGTGCGGTCAAATCGGGGGGCCGCCGGGGCAGGCGGCCCCCCTTCCCGGGGTGGTCAGGGCCTACTTCTTACGCAGGTCCTGCTTGGACACGTTCATGACCTTGAGGGCCTGCTTGGCGCTGCCCTCGGGCTTGTAGGAGATGCGCAGCACGTCGCCGGGCGCGGGCGGGATGCCGATTTTGGCGTCCTTGGCGTCGAACACGGACATCACGCCGGTGGGCTTGCCGTAAGGATTCTCCTTCGAGAAGTTCAGGTCGTACTCCTCGATGGTGATGGTGGCCGCGTCCTTGTTGTACTCGGTGCACCTGCCCTGGGCGACCTCGGAGGCCAGGGCCGCGCCCGCCGCCACCAGCGACAGAAGGGCGGCGAAGGCGAGGCTGGTCAGAATCTTGCTGATTCGCATCGTCGTTTCTCCTCTCGTTCTCATGACGGCTTAGGCGCCGGCTTCACGGGCCTTCTTGACGCGCAGCTCTTCGGCGGCGCCCACGAAGGTGATCTTGCAAATCCACAGGCTGATGATGCCTATGGTGCCCAGGATCAGCACGGCGGCCGCGGCGTCCATCTTGAATTCCTTGAGGATGATGGAGATCATGCAGCAGAGCACCGCGATGCCGAAGGCCACGCGGATGCCGTAGCCGCGGGCGTACTTGGTGGCCACGGTGCCGATCTGCGCGCCGATGGCCGCGCCGGTGAGCATCACGAACACGGCCACCATCTCGATGCGGCCCTTCATGGAGTAGGTGAAGGCGCCGTACAGGCCGGAGATCATGACCTCGAAGAGGTCGGTGCCCACGGCGATGTGGGTCGGGCAGCCGATGAGATAGACCAGGGCGGGCATGCGGACGAGACCGCCGCCGATGCCCAGGAAGCCGGCCAGCACGCCGGTGACGAAGCTGACGCCGATGGGCAGCCAGGCGGAGCAGGTGAAGCCCGCGGCGGTAAAGTGCACCATGGGCGGGATGTTCAGCTTCTGCAGGGTCTTGTACCAGGTGATGCCTTCCGCGCCGTGCTCGCCCACGTCGCCCTTCTTCTTCTTGGACACGGCCTTGGCGTAGTCGGCGAAGACCAGCCAGGTGATGAGGGCCAGCAGGACAACGTACACCCAACGCACGATGGTGCCGATGTTGCCTGCCCGTTCAAGCGTCATGATGATCTGCGCGCCGACCTCGATGCCGGCCATGGTGCCCACGATCATGATCAGGCCGAGCTTGTAGTCCACGTTGCCGAACTTGGAGTGGCGCATGGTCGAGACCATGGACTTGCCCGCGATGTGGGCGATGTCCGTGCCGATGGCGAAGGCCATGGGGAAGCCGAGAATGTTCAGGCCGGGGGTCACCATCCAGGCGCCGCCCATGCCGAAGAAGCCGCCGATGCAGCCGACCGAGAAGCCGATGAGCACGAGGCCGGGCCAGAAAATCTTCATGCCCGCGATGGGCATCCACAGATACAGCCAGGAAGCATCCATTGTGTGTCCTCCTTACGTCCGGTCGGCCTAGTGTTCGATGATCTTGCGGGACTTCAGGTCGATGCCCGTGCGGGACATGAGGAAGTCCATCAGGAAGCCCAGGAAGCACCCGTACACCGCGGTCATGACCGTCGCCCAGACGGCGAAGAGCGTGGTGTTGGTGTTGTACAGGTCCGCGAAGTACCGCATCGGCCCGGGCTCAAGGACCCTGGTGTCGGCCACCACGATCAGGTCCTTGGCCGGACCGCCCGCGGCCAGGGCCAGGGCGGGCAGCAGGAGCACGACCACGGTGCTCAAAGAGAGAATCTTGGACAGCCTCTTCATGACACTCCTCCTTACATGTGCTCTACTTGACCACCAGGACCGAGGCCCCGGCGTGCGCCACTACCTGCTGGGCCACGCTGCCCACCAGGAATCGTTCCAGATTGGATTTGCCCTTGTGGCCGACCACGATCAGGTCCGCGCCCCATTCCGCGGCCAGGGCCACGATGCTGCCGGCCGGGGAGACGCTCTGCTCCACGCGGGAGAGCGCCGTGAGTCCGGCCGCGGCCACTTTGGATTTGGCCGTCTCGACCACGCGAATGGCGGCGTCCTTCAGCTTGTCGTTCATGCCGGCGGGCATCTCGTCCATTTCATCCAGAATCGGAGCGACGGACAGGATGCACACCTCACCACCCCCGGCTTTCGCAATGGCGACGCCCTGCTCCAGGACCTTCGCGGCGAAGGGGGAAGAATCCACGGCGATGATGATCTTCATCTCTCCAACCTCCTGACCCTCCCGGGCCGTTCACGCTGTCCCGCAGTCGGCTCCCGCCCCTGCGGGATCGCGCAAGACACCCCTGGCATCTGCAACCCCCGTGCCTGCGTGAAAAGTTGCACATGCCGGTCGGGCAGCGCGCCAAGAACCGCAGAGAATGCCTCCATGTAGAAAATATCTCCCATTATCCCTATATCTTATTGCACTTGCGCATTGCGAGCATACCGCAATAACCCGCAACATCGCGCAGAAACGTACTGCCTGCGGAGTTGCGCTCCGGATTCGTGCTGGGAAAAAAAAGCGCCGAGCCGAAAAAAGAGGGGCGGCGCGCCCGGCTTGTCGGTGAGGGACGTTCCCGACCGGCCGGACGCGCCGCTGTAAGGAGGGACTTTCAGGAACCCGGCGGGCTGAACGGGCGGAGTTGGTGGGTCGCCCTTAGGCTGGCTCCAGCCTGCCGGTTCCGGCGGCGGCAGGGGGGAGGGCCCCTTGCCTTGCGCTTTTTATTGCAACTCACGTGCCGACAATCTCGCAGATTGACTTTTTGCGCGTTTTCCACGTATGCGTGACCATCGTCCCGCACGGAAACACGCGCCGCAGGCTTCGGCCCGGCGTCCGGGAGCATCCATGGCCTACGGCATACCGCGCTGGCTCGACGAATCCTTCGGCGGCCTGAGCCTCAAGGGCAAGCTCATGGTCACGCTGATCCCCTCCGTGGTCCTGATCCTGGGCATCACCGGATACATCAACTACACCCTCTCGGACTCGTTCATCGGCGTGGCCACGGAGCGCAACGTACGCGTCCGCACCATGGCCATCGCCCGCGACATCGAGACGCTCCTGAACCGATGCGCCTCGGATCTGCTCATGGCGACCGCCGTCGCCCGGACACCGGAGGCCATGCGCGACCACTTGCGGCGCTTGCGCGCGGCAGGCGGCCCGGACTACGTAGAGTTCGCCTTCATCTCCACCGGAGGCCCTGACCACGTCTTTCTTGTGCGCCGAGGCGACGCCATCGTCTCCGTCCCCTCGTCGCATATCGCGAACGTCCGCCCCAACCCCCTGCTCACCCTGGAGAAGCCCGGACGCCTCATGGACGGGGAAGTGGTGTCCGGGCAGATAGTGGAGGTCGAGTATCCGGTTTCCCTGCCCGGCCTCAACGGCCAGCATTTCTCGGCGCAGGTGCTCCTCTTCGCCGTCCGGATGCCCGCGGATGGGCACTCCCCCGCAGGCATCCTGCTCCTGGGGCTGAACGCGCACGAGTTGCGCAACCTCCTCTCCCTGCACAACTCCCCCCGCTCGCCTCTCTACGCCTATCCGCGCAGCAGCGAGGTTCGCTACAGCTATCTGGTGGATACGGAGGGCTGGATGCTTTTCCAGTCCGAGGAGTTCGACAAGCCGGATCTGCCCCTGTCCTCGCACATCGCCCGCGCCGGATTCGAAGGCACGCTCGGCAGGCCCGGCCTGCCCGGGGCCTTCCGGCCGAACTCGGACTACGAGCACTACTGGAAGATGGCGGACGCAGTGGCGGAGGGGAAGACAGGCCTGGACGTGATCCCGGACAAGGGGCCGCACGCAGGGGATCTGCCCCAATACTACTTCTCCTACGCGCCGATCCTGTTTACGCCCAAGCCGGGCGCCACGCCCGTCCCCTTCGGCGGCGTGGTCTTCGTGGACCGCAGCAAGCTGGTCATGGCCGCGGGCTACAAGCACCTGGACGTGATGTTCATCATCACCATCTCCACCACCGCAGCCATCACCATCATCATCTACATCCTCTCCATGGTCATCTCCGCGCCCATCAACCGCCTGGCGCGCGCCGTGGACGGCATGCAGCAGACCGGCAGGCTGGAGCCCGTGGACCTCCCGACGACGGGCTACGAGACGCTTGCCCTGCAGACCGCGGTGAACAATCTGATCATGCGCCTCCGACAGCAGCTTGAGGTCATCCGCCTCAAGGACGAGACCATCCTCAACGTCAACCTCAAGGAGCGCGCGGACCTGGACGCCGAAATCAGGCGCATCCCCAGGCCGGAAGCCGACCAATTGTCCGAAATCCTCGGACTCGGGCCGAAGATCGAGCAACTCAAAGGCGACATCCTCAAGGCCGCCCAAGTGGATGTGGACGTGCTCATCCTCGGCGAGACCGGCTCGGGCAAGCAGCTTACGGCCGAGGCCATCCACCGCCACGGACACCGCGCCGGACAGCCCTTCATCTCGCTCAACTGCGGCGCGCTGGACGAGAATCTCCTGCTCGACGCCCTGTTCGGCCACACAAAAGGAGCCTTTACCGAGGCCAAGGCGGAGAGGAAGGGCGCCTTCCTCGAAGCGCACGGCGGCACGCTCTTTCTCGACGAAATCCAGTCCGCCTCGCCCAAGGTCCAGCAGGCCCTGCTGCGCGCCCTCTCCATACGCAAGATCAAACCCCTGGGCAGCGACCATGAGGTGGACGTGGACGTGCGCGTCATCGCCGCCACCAACGCGGACCTCACCGAACTCATCGAGCGTGGCGTCTTCCGCGAGGACCTCTATTTCAGGCTCAAGGTCCTGACCCTGCATACTCCGGCGCTCAGGGAGCACAAGGAGAGCCTGCCGCTGCTGGCCCGCTTCTATCTCAGGCAGGCCGAGCAGATGACCGGACGGCGCGGCGTGGGACTTTCCCGGGGCGCGCTGGAGAAGCTGCGCGGCTACGACTGGCCGGGCAACATCCGCGAGTTCGTCAACAGCCTCACGCGGGCCGTGGTCATGGCTGAAGCCGACGTGATCCAGGCCAGCGACCTCAAGCTCGAAAACGAATCCGGGCGGTTGGGCGAAATCCCCCCGGCCGTGACGCCCCGGGTCTCCGGGCCGACATGGTCCGCTCCCGGCGCCGCGCTCCCGACCCCGCCGCCCCCCCACAATCTGGAGCAGCCAGGCGAACAGCCCCTGCCCCCCGCCGCCCCCGCCGTTCCGCCCGAGTCGGCCGCGCCGCAGCGCCCTGCCGCACGCGCACCGAGGGCCACGGGCGACGCGAACGGTCCCGAGGGGCCGGAAGGCCTCAACTCCCGGCAGAAGCTGGGCTACGATCTGTTGCGCAAGAAGGGCGAGATATCCCGGAGCGAATACGAGGCCCTGTTCCCCGGCGGCATCTCCGCCAGGTCGGCGCTCTACGATCTGCAGGATCTGGTGGGACGGGGCTTGGCCAGCAAGGAAGGCCGGGGACCGGCGACGCGCTACGTGCTTGCGCGCAAATAGGCCACGGCGGGGCGGCTTGCGCGATTACCCGCAAGCCGCCCCGCCTTTTCTTGCGCGATCTATCCGGCCGCGCCGCCTTCCTTCTTGAGTTGCGTGATGAGCCCCATGAGGGCCGCGGTCTGCTCGGCCAGCTCACGCAAGGCCACGGTGGTCTCCTGCACGCTGCGCGCCGCGCTCTGCGCGATGGCGTTGATCTCCTCCACGGAGCGGTTGATCTCCTCGGTGGCCGCAGACTGCTCCTCGGCCGCCGTGGCGATGGAGCGGATCTGCTCCGCCGCCTGTTCGGCTCCGGTCACGATCTCGGCCAACACCCGGCCCGATTCATTGGACATGGACGCGGCCTGGGCGAGGTCCGCGGCCGCCGCGTCCATGGCGTGCACGTTCTGCGTGGCCACGGACTGGATGGCGCCGATGGATTCCGTGACCTCCTTGGTGGCGGTCATGGTCTTCTCGGCCAGCTTGCGCACCTCGTCCGCCACCACGGCGAAGCCCCGGCCCGCATCCCCAGCCCTGGCCGCCTCGATGGCCGCGTTGAGCGCCAGCAGGTTGGTCTGGTCCGCGATGTCCTCGATGACCGTAATCACGTTGCCGATGGCCCGGGCCTGGCCGTCGAGCTGGGTCATGGCCTCCTTGAGCGCGCGCGCCTTCTGTTCCGTCGCGGCCAGGGCCTGTATGGCCCGCTCCACCACGGCCGCGCCGTTCACGGCCTTGTCGCGCGTGCCCTTGCCCTCGTCCGCCGCCTGCCCGGCGTTGCGGGCCACCTCCAGGATCGTGGCGGTCATCTCCTCCATGGCCGTGGCCGTGGTCTGGATGCGGTCGCGCTGCGTATCCGAACCGACGCGCACCTCGTCGGCCTGGGTCGATATCTCCTCCGCCGCCGCGGACAGGCGCTCGGCGACCTTCTCCAGGGCCAGGGCCGCATGCAGCATGCCCTCGGCCTTGGCCCGCTCGGCCCGGGCCCGGGCCTCCTCGGCGTCCTTGGTGGCCAGATCGCTGGCATGCGCCTTTTCCTCGGCCAGCCGGGTCTTGTCCGTGATCTCGGCGATATTTCTTCTGAGCGTGCCGACCATGTCCCCGAGGGCCGTGTTGAGTACGCCGATCTCACTGCGTCCCTCGTCGGTCAGGACGACGTCCAGGTCGCCCCCGGCCACCTGGCTGGCCGCCGCGGTGGCGGCGCGGATGGGCAGCACGATGCCGCGGATCAGCATCCACGAGAGCGGCAGGACCACCAGGGCGAAGACCGCGGCCACCACGGCCATGATCTGGGTGGTCATGCGCCGCACCACGTCTTCGATGGCCCCGCGGATCTCGGCCTTGGCCTCGTCGATGTTGTCGATGTAAATGCCGGTGCCGATCCAGTACTCCGTGCCCGGAATCATCTCCGCGTAGCCCAGCTTGGGCTGGTCGCCCTTGTTCGGCTTGGGGAAGATGTACTCCACGAAGCCGCCTCCCGCAGCCGCGCCCTTGGCCAGTTCGCGCACGAAGTAAATGCCGTTCTTGTCCTTGGCTTCGCCCAGATCTTTGCCGTGGTTCGCCTTGTTGGGCGGCAGGGCCACGTTCACCGTGCCCTTGTACACGAAGTAGTAGCCGGACTTGTCCTCCTCGAAACGGATGGGGTCCACGGCCTGACGGATCAGGTCGATGCGCGCCTGCTCGTCGGAGACGCCCTTCAGGATCTCGGCGAGGGACAGGGCCATGCTGTGCGTGGCCACCTGCAGCTTGTCCTTCTGGTCCGCGAGCATGATCCGCTGCGTCTCGCGCACGCCAAGTTCCTTGATGGCCGTGGTCTCGTTCAGGAAGGCCAGGATCACTCCGGCCAGAAAGAGCAGCATGAGTCCAAGCAGGAAGTAGATGCGGAATCCGATGGACTGGTTCTTGAAGAGCTTCATGCACACGCCCCCTGGCCGTGCGGCCGACTGCCGGTGAAGGTCGGAATATGGTTCAATAACATACTAGCATGCGCCAGGCTACATGACCAGTCCGCACACGCGCTGTTCACCGCCCGCGCCGTCCTCGCGCCATCGCTGTGCGCGGCCCCGATTCCGTGCTAGAGGTGGGGCAGCCCCTGCCTCATGCCCGTCAGCACCGGAGGAGTCATGTCCACCACGCTTTTCATCCTCGTCGTCGCGGCCATCGGCTTCGTCTATGTCCTGATCTTCCGCCGCATGCGCACGCGCTGGAAGGAACGGCACCCCGGGAAAGACGACGGGCGGCGCATCGACCCCGTGGAGTCCTGGCTCACGGGCGAGGTGGAGCGGGACGAGGACGAAGACGACAGGGACAGGCGGTCATGACCCCGCGCCGCACGCACAGAACGACGACGGACGTGGAAACACGGAAACACGAACGTACGCAATGATTTTTTGCGCATCCCCTGCGCGCCGAGGCCTTCCGGTCGCCGCAGGCCCCGTGCGGCCGGTCCTTTCCCAGGCAGGGCCGGGCTGCGCTGCCCCAAAAGAAACGGGGGGCTTTCGCCCCCCGTCCAAGAATCGCGTCCTGTTCCGTTATCTGGCGTCGCGGTCCGGGCGGCCGTGGCGCGCGCCGCGGCCTCCGGCCTTGCGGCGCGAATCGGGCTGCAGGAAGGCAGGCAGCGAGGGCTTGTTCCCCTGTTCCTGCCGGGTGGATCGGCCGGCATCCGGGGCGGCCTTGGCGTTGCCCCCGTTGCCCGGGGTCTTGCCGCCCTGGGCCTGGCTGTGGTTCTGCCCGGAACGCTGGCCCCGGCCCTGGCCGCGCGGCTGGCCGCGACGCGGCGCGGGACGGCGGTCCGCCATGGCGTCGTCCGCCACGGCCGGGGGCACGAAGCCTTCCAGGCTGACCCGCTCGATGGTCTTGCCGATGGCCCGTTCGATCATGCGCACGGCCTGCGCATCCTCGGAGGTGGCCAGGGTCAGGGCCTCGCCCGTGCGCTCGGCGCGGCCGGTGCGGCCGATGCGGTGGGTGTAGTTCTCCGCCGTGTCCGGCAGATCGTAGTTGATGACGTGGGTGATGCAGGCGCAGTCGATGCCGCGCGCCGCGATGTCCGTGGCCACCATGATGTTGTACTTGCCGCTCTTGAACCCGTCCAGGGCCTCGGTGCGGCGGCTCTGCGAGAGGTTGCCCTGCAGGAAGGTGGTCTTCCAGCCCTTGCGGCCCAGGGACTGGGCCAGGGACTTGGCGCGGTGCTTGGTGCGCGTGAAGATGAGCACGGCCTCGTGCTCGTCCTTGGCCAGCAGCGCCTCAAGGAGGGCGGTCTTGCTGCCCGGGGCCACGGCGTAGAGGGTCTGGCGCACGCCCGCGGCGGGCGCGGTGTTGGCCACCTGGACCTCCACCGGACGGCGCAGGATGTCCGCCGCCAGGGCGCGAATGTCGCTGGGCATGGTGGCCGAGAAGAGCAGATTCTGGCGCTCCTTGGGCAGACGCGCGAGGATGCGCTTGATGTCCGGCATGAAGCCCATGTCGAGCATGCGGTCGGCCTCGTCCAGGACCAGGGTGTCCACGGCCGAGAGGTCGCAGAGCCCCTGGTTCAGGAGGTCCAGGAGCCTGCCGGGGCAGGCCACGACCACGGTGGACTGGCGCAGGGCCTTGACCTGGGGGTGCATGCCCACGCCGCCGAAGACGGCCGCGCTGCGGATGCCGGTCTGGCGGCCCATGTCCACGAAGGTCTGGTGGATCTGCAGGGCCAGTTCCCGGGTGGGGGCCAGCACGAGCACGCGCACCGGACCGCGGCCCGGCGCGTCGGCGTTCAGCAGGCGCTGCAGGATGGGCAGCGCGAAGGCGGCGGTCTTGCCGGTGCCGGTCTGGGCCAGCCCCATGACGTCGTGCCCTTCGAGCACGGGCGGGATGGCGCGGGTCTGGATGGGGGTGGGGGCCTGGTAGCCTGCCTCACGCACGGCGGAAAGAATCCGCCTGTCGAGCGAAAACGATTCGAAAGTCACAAGAAATCCTATGGTGATGAAGGAATGTCGCGGCAGGGCGTGATGCCTGGCGCGGGCCGCGTACGGCTGCTTCTACAGGGGCTCTGGGACGAAAAACACTGGCGGGGCGCCTGCGGCCCGGCCTCCGCGCGGGGCGGCGGCGGGATGGCGGTGCGGGGCTCTTGTCCAATCACGCTGAGCTGGGCGACAGTTAACCATTCCCCCGGACATGTAAAGGACTATTTTCATCCGACGCCCCAATACGCCCGTGCGACGCATGACATGCCGCCCTCGGTGCGCTATGAATCCGCACCCGCATCCCCAGGAGGTCCCCCATGCCCGCCTTCCCCCAGTGCGCCGCCTGTCCCTACGACTGGTCCGAGCGCGCCTGCCGCAGCCCGCGCGGCAAGGGGCCGGAAAACTGCCCCACCCTGCGCGAGCGTGAATTGGCGCGCGAATCCGTGCGCATCCTGGAGGCCGACCCGGCGCTCATGGCATTCGCCCGACAGGCCTCCCTGCAGGAGGCGGACGGCTACAGCGGCCGGGAAAAGGGCTACGCCGCCGTGCGCCCGGCCAAGACGCGCCTGGAGGAGGTCGCCGAGTTCGCGAAACGCATGGGGTATACGCGCCTGGGCCTGACCTTTTGCGGCGGTCTGCGCGCCGAGGGACTGGCCGTGCATCGCTTCCTCGAAGCCAAGGGCTTCGAGGTCGTCTCCCTGATGTGCAAGGCCGGACGCGTGCCGAAATCCGCCTTGGGCATCGGCCCCGAAGGCCAGGTGGACACCCGCTGCGACAGCGAAACCATGTGCAACCCGGTGCTCCAGGCCCTGGGCGCGAACAGGCACGGGGTGGAACTGAACGTGCTGCTCGGCCTGTGCGTGGGCCACGACTCCCTGTTCATCAAGCACGCCGAGGCTCCGACCACGGTGCTGGCGGTCAAGGATCGCCTGCTCGGCCACAACCCCCTGGCCGCGGTCTACCAGCTCACCCAATACTACCGCGGGCTGCTCGCGCCCGAGCCGGACTGATTCCCGCCGCGGACGCGCGAAGGGCCGGATCGCTCCGGCCCTTCCTGTTTCCGCTTTCCTCCTAGAGTTGGCGCATGAAGGCCACGAGGTCCTGCTTCTCCTGGGCCGTCAGCTTGGTCTCCAGCAGCAGGTTGAAAAACTCCACCGTGTCCTCCAGGGTCAGCAACCTGCCGTCGTGCAGATACGGCGGCGAATCCTTGATGCCGCGCAGGGGGAAGGTCTTGATCGGGCCGTCCGCCGAGGCCATGCGGCCGTTGACCATGCGCGGCTTGTAGAAGCGCTCGGTCTTCATGTTGTGCATCAGATTGTCCGTGTAGTAGGGCGCGGGATGGCACGGGCCGCACTTGGCCTTGCCGAAGAACAGTTCCTGACCGCGCAGTTCCTGTTGCGTGGCCAGGCGCGGGTCGAGCTTGCCGTCCGCCACCATGAGCTTGGGCGCGGGCGGGAAGTCCAGCAGCGCCTGGAATTCGGCCATGAAATGGACCTGGCTGCCGCGTTCCAGGATGTTCACGCCCTTCTTGGTCGCGATCACCGGATCGCCGTCGAAGTACGCCGCGCGCTGTTCGAACTCGGTGAAGTCCTCCACGCTCTTGAGCGCCCGCTGCGATCCGAAGAGCCGCTGGACGTTCACGCCCCGCAGGGTGGGGGTGTCCAGACGGTGGCGGAACTCCTGGGGCCGGATGTCGCCCACCAGATGGGTAGCGGCGTTGGTGTGGCCGTTGGTGTGGCAGTCGAAGCAGGTCACGCCCCGGCTCGGGCGTTCGGAGCGGCGGTCCTCGGTCTGGTTGAACTGCTGCTGTGGGAAGGGCGTCACCAGAAGACGTAGCCCCTCAAGCTGCTTGGGGTTCAGGATGCCGTTGAAGATTTCGTAGTAGTTGTCGATGGTCACCACCTTGCCCTGCGCGACATCGCCGAGGTCCGGCCGGGTGGTCAGGTAGATGGGCGCGGGAAACTCGGGCAGGAAGTGGTCGGGCAGATCGTAGTCCAGATCGAAGCGCGTCAGATCCCGCGCCTCCTGCTTCTTGATCTCGTCGATGTGGAACTTGGGAAAGAGCATGCCGCCTTCCGGATGGTTCGGATGCGGCAGGGGCAGGAATCCGAGGGGGAAGAGATCCTTGTCGCGAATTTCGCCGGGCGTCATGGCCGCCAGCTTCTCCCAGGTCATGCCCGCGGGCAGCGCGGCGCGCACGCCTTCCTGCACGGCCTTGCCGCGCGACATGGCCACGCCCTTGGCCGGGCGGTCGGCGAGGTCGTAGCGCCGGACCAGCAGATCCGCCTGACGCTTCATGATCTCGGGTTTGGCCGCCTTCATCCGCGCCATGAGCGAGGCGAAACTTTCCGTGATGACCACGGGGGAATAGCTGGAGGGCCGCTCCGAGGCCGTCTGGGCCGCGCCGGCTCCCACGACTCCGGCCAGCACGGCCAGGACCGCCGCAAAAATCACGATTGCTCCGGGCACGTTGCGTCTCATGTCTGCGCCTCCTTGGTTGGGGTTGCGCCGCCCCCCCTGCGGCGACAGTGGACCATGCAGCCGGGCCGTCCCGTCCCCCCCGCAATCGCATCCGCGCTCCACATCGGCAATCCGACGGCAGGATGCGGCGGCGCCCACCTTTTCCGCGCCATGCGGCAACCCGCGCGAGCATGCGCAACGACTGCAACGGATCACGGTTATAGCCAATGACGACAAAAACTTATGTCTTATATTTAAGCAATGATACAATACATCATCGCCTATTTCTTTCGTTATGCAGAAATATTGCACAATGAAAAGAAAATGCAACAGAAAAACATCACTCCAACACTCCACAACAGGGATGACGATCCCGGATCATCCCGCCTCGCCGCCCCCAGGGGGCCTGTCTCCGGCACTTTGCAGATGCCAAGCACGGTATGCGCCACGCAGCCCTTCTTGCTCATTTTTATCTAATGATTTCAAATCATTAATTCATGCGCGGGGCTGGAACAATTCTTGCGCTCTCCCCCCGGCGAGCCGCTCTGCCGGACACACGGCCGCCAAAGACAGGGGAGAGAAACAGTGAAATTACGCAGAGTCTTCATCGCCCTCTCAGCGGGCTTCTGCTTCCTGGCCATGGCCGCGCTCATCTTCGGCATCAACCGGATCATGGAGCGGGAGATCAGCGCACAGTACAGGGAGAAGGCCGACATGCTCCTGTTCAGCATGAAGGCCGTGCGCAGCCACATCGGCTCCGTGGTCCGGCCCAAGGCCACCAAGCTGCTGGCCCCGGACGACTTCGTGGTCGAGCTGCAGTCCACCTCGTACGCCGCGGGCAAGGTGTTCGAGACCATGCCGGCGGACCGGAAATACGGCATCTCCTTCCGCACGCCCTCCACCAAGCCGATGAACCCCGACAACAGGGCCACGCCGCTGGAGGCGGAACTTATCCAGATGCTGGACAGGATGCACCGCGCGGGGGAAAAGGAGCTGGCCTGGGAAGGGTTCCGGACGGTGGACGGCGTGGACTCCTACGTCATCGCCCAGGGCGCGGTGAACAAGTCCAGTTGCCTGCCCTGCCACTCCCGGCCCCAGGACGCGCCCCAGTCCATGCAGCAGCGCTACGCCTTCGACTCCCCTCCGCGTCTGGCGGACCGGGTGGAGACCGCCGAGATCGTCACCGTCCCCCTGTCGTCCATCCACGCCACCATCAGGAACGCCAACCAGTTCCTCATCCTCCTGGGCGGAGCCGGGCTCATGTCCATCGTCCTGGCCGTCTACCTGCTCTTCTCGCGCATGATCAGCGCCCCCCTGGGCAGGCTGCGCGCCTACACCCAGGCCGTGGAGCAGGGCAACCTCGACGAGCCCATCGACGGCGTGTTCAGGGGAGAGCTGGGCGCGCTGAAAACGGCTGTCCAGGGCATGGTCGGCAGGCTCAAGGAGAAGATTCTTGAGGCCGGGGACAAGTCCCGGCAGGCGGAGACGGAGGCCGGACGGGCCATGGCGGCGGTGGAGGAGGCCGAGCAGGCCCGGCGCAACGCCGAGCGGGCCAGGCTGGAGGGCATGCGCCACGCCGCGGCGAGCGTGGACGCCATCGTGAAGAAGCTGACGGACTCCCTGCGCGCATTGTCCGCCCAGGTGGAGGACTCCGCCGGGAGCGCCCAGGCGCAGAACGCCCGCGTGGCCGAAAGCTCCACCGCCATGGAGCAGATGAACGCCACGGTGCTCGACGTGTCGCGCAATGCGTCCAACGCGGCGGAACGCGCCGAGGAGTCGCGGCAAAAGGCCCTGCACGGCTCGGACATCGTGCAGCAGGCGATCCAGGCGATCTCCAGGGTCCAGCAGCAGTCGGACGGTTTGCGCGCCAACCTCGGCAGGCTCGGTTCGGAAGCCGCGGGGATCAGCAGGATCATGCGCGTCATCGACGACATCGCGGACCAGACCAACCTGCTGGCGCTCAACGCGGCCATCGAGGCGGCCCGGGCCGGCGACGCGGGCCGGGGCTTCGCCGTGGTGGCGGACGAGGTTCGCAAGCTGGCCGAGAAGACCATGCACGCGACCAAGGAGGTCAGCGAGGCCATCTCCCTGATCCAGGACGGCACGACCTCCAACATCGCCTCCATGGAGCAGGCCGCCCAGGTGGTGCAGGAGGCCACGGGCCTGGCCCGGAAATCCGGCCAGGCCCTGGAGGAGATCGTCACCCTGGTCAGCGCGGCGGCCGACGACGTCCGCTCCATCGCCACGGCCACGGAGCAGCAGTCCGCCTCCAGCGACCAGATCACCGGAAGTCTTGAGGAGATCAGAAGGCTTTCCGCAGGCGCGGCGCGGGTCATGACCAGCTCGGAACGGGCCATCGGCGACCTGCTGAACCTAGTGCAACTGCTGCAGGAACTGGTCGAGGACCTGCAGGCGGAACAGTCCGGGGCCTGACGCCGGAGGCGTCCCCGGAAGACCGGACAGGCAAGCGGCCGCGCCGTGGAGCGCGGCCGCCTGCCAGCACGGGCAGGAGCGGACGGGTGCACGCGGGAAGAGAATCCCACCCTCGCCATCCCTGCCCAGCATCCGGGCGGGTTCCGGAATTGCCGCATTCACGCATGCACCGCACGGCGCACCCCTCTGCGGGCAGCGTCCGCAATCACTGGTCTAGCGTTTGAGTGTGCACTGAGTAGCATGTGAGTCTGCACTGAAGTGGGACGATCCGGGATGAGGCGGGATGAGTTGGGACGGGTGCCCTTAACTCACGCTCGGAAATGGGTGGCCCCGCCGAACCACGGAGCCACCCTGCCCATCCTGCTTCTCGGGAAGGAGGAGCCCGAGGTCAGGAAACTTCACCCGCGTGCTGCCTGCTTGGCCAGGCGACCCTTGAGGCTCTTGTTCAAGGCCGCGATCACGCCCTTCAGGTGCTCCGGCTTCGCCCATTCCAGCCGCTCTATTCCGTACTGGCGCTTGAGGATGGCGAGGGCGTAGCTCCACGGCATGTAGCGGCCTTCCAGGCGCGCCAGCTCGGCCAACAGGTACTCGATCTTGCGGAGCATCTGTCCGGTGCTTTCCTGCCGCATGTCGCGCGGCTGGCCCCGGTGCGGCTTCCCTCGTTTCGAGACGAAGCCCTTTTCCTTCAAAAACAGGATCAGCCGCTGCCGTCCCTTTGCGTCCAGGTCGCCAGCAGACTCCACCCCGGATATCTGCATCAGGATGGCCCGGTACGTCGCTTCATCCAATCCGAGCTGCTTCTTGGCCAGATGAATCATGGCCAGCTCGCGTCGCCTTGCCTCTTGCTGCACGTCCATGCCGTCGCCCTCGCCTTTTGCAATCCTAGCCCGGCTGCTCATCAGTCCGGAGCCGCCACGCTCTGGAGACCGTCTCCGCCAAGACGGTTTCGCTTGCTCGCCCGTAATCCTCAGTTGGTGGGAGCCTTGATGATTTTGTAGATGGTGTGGACGGACAAGTCATATTTCGCAGCTAAATCCGAGACGTTATCCCCGGTGAACTCCTTGCGAATAGCGGCATTGCGCTCTTCTCTTCTGGCGATCTTCCCTTCCGACATTGGGACGTAAATCATCTGTCCGCCCCAATCCTTGGACAGCATGAGCCTCATCCGATTGCCCAGCTCCTTGGCCTTTTCGCCGGTGATACCCAATTCCTTCGCGAGCTGGACGGCTTTGTCTTCAAAATCGCGCAGAAGCTCACTTCCGAGATGCTTATTGTTCGTCATCGTCACAAGCCTCCTTAGTAGCCCATGTTCAGCCCAACATCCGTTTCCACGCTCAGGCCGCGCTGCTGGACGGACGTGACGCTCGCCCCGCCCTTGACCTCCAGAAGGATGCGCGCCTCCTTCTCTTCAGACATGGCCCGGATCAGGGCCTGCATGTCGTCACGCAAGCCATCGTCCGGCGCGACCATCTTACCGATGGTCTCTCCGCCGAACTTCCCGGCGAAGTATCCGCCAATGGAGCCTCCCAGCGCTCCGATGGCGGTGCCAATCCCCGGCATAAATACCGTGCCCAAGGCCGCTCCCGCCTTCATCCCCGCGAGGCTTCCGGCCAATCCCCCGACAGCTCCGCCGGTTTCCTTGATCTTGCTGCTTCTGCTTCCGTCGCCCATCCAAATGCTGCCGAGTTCCGCAGCCGCGAGCCCAGCCGTGAGCAGGCCTGAGCCGCCCCGGCCAAAAAGTTTGCTCCAGCGGCTGCCCGACTTGGCCAGCGCCCCGCCCACACCGGCTGCGCCGCCCATGCGGCCGCCGCCGTACTCACCGGGCATCAGGGACATGCGGCTATTCACTATGTAGACCGGCAATGGCACGGGCAGCCCGAGGCCGCCCATGGCCGCACCGGCGGCCCCGGCCTTCCCGCCGAACATGCCCGCGATGCCGCGTATTCCAGTGTATGCCTTGCGGGCCAGAACCAAGCCCCCCAAGGCCAGTCCAGCAGTCCCGATCCCCTTGATGATCTTGCCACTCGCCTCCGGGCCAATGGCGTTCATGGCGTCGGCGATGGCCCGGATCGGACCGGCCAACTCCTCGTCCGCCACTCGCTTGATGGAGGTGTAGAGGCTCGTCATGGCCGCGCTGAAACCCTCGGCCGCACGCGCGGCGTCCCGCATGTTCGCGCTGCCGTCGCCCTGAATGGACATGAACTTCTCCATGGACTGAATGCCGCCATCGCGTTGGAACTCGCCCACGAGTTGGTTGAATGCGCGGATGGCTTCCCTGTCGAATATCTGTCCTATCTTGACCTTGTCGCCATTTGCCTTGGTGACGATCTCGGTCATCAGCTCGTTGATGGGCCGGAGCACACGGCGTCCCTGCTTGAGCTGCTCGGGGTCGAAGAGCTTGATGCCCGCCTTGGACAGCAGCTTTATCTTGGCCGGGTCCATGAGCGTGCTGAGCACGGCTTCGAACGCGGTGGCGGCCATCGACGAATCTTCCGTGCCCATACGGATGACCTGGAGCGCCGCGCCCATCTCGCGCATGGCCTCCGCTCCGCTTCGGCCTGTGGCCGCGTAGGCGGTCATGACACGCGGGCCCAGGGCGGCCAAGTTCTTGACCGTGAACGCCCCCTCCTTGCCCTGAAGAGTGAGGGTATCAAGCACCTCCATGACCGTTTTGGGGTCTTTGATCCCCATCTTCTGCAACTCGGCTGCGATCTCGCCGATGGCCCCGCCCTCAGCGCCGGTCGCGCGGATGGCCACGGCCAGGTTCTGTAGGTTGTTGGTGGCGAAATCCAGGTCGCCTGTCTTCTCCACGATGGCTTCAACAGCGGCCGTAAGCTGTCCCGGATCGATCCTGGTGTTGGCCGCTTGCGACGCCTGGAAGATGCGCTCCTTGAGCTTGGTGATCTCTTCACCGCTGGTGTTGGCCTGAATGCCCAGATACGTGAAACGATCCTCCAGATCGGAGACGTACTTGAGAGTGGCTCCCGCACCTGCGCCGGTGAGCAGCCCGGTGTAGCGGTTCCCCAGTGCGTCCAGGCCACGCCCCGCCGCCGAAGCGGCGGAAGAGAGCATGGAGAGCGAGCGCTGTCCGGACCTGGCCATGCCGGACAGCGCCCCTTCGTACTGCCTGGCCCTGGTCTGGAGATTGCCCGCAAGGTCCAGAACGATCGAAGCTCTCATCTCACTCATGCTATTCTTCCCTCTTCCCTTCCTGGAGCTGATTGAGGCCTCTGGCCAGCCGCCTCAGGTTCATTCCCAGGATCGCCTTTTCATCCCATCCGGTCATTCGCGTGATCAGCAGAGCCAGCCGCTCGACTTGAGCGGCCAACTCCATCTTATCGCCCCCCGGCGTCGCTCCTCAGCGCCTCGGCCGCGTTCAGAAAGGCGGCGTCGAGTTCGTCCGCCTTCCTCTGGAGCAGGACGAAATCCTGCGTGTGCAGCCTGCGCAGGTCATGCAGGGACAGGGGGCCTTGCATGTCGCCGATGCGAACGATCTGACGGCGCAGCACGTTCGCCCCCATGAGTGTGGGGCTGGTGACAAACACCGGACCCTCGACCGTGTGGCACAGCTTTTCGGATTCCTCCTTGGCGCCCAGCACGTCGCCCGCGGTGAGTTCCCGCATGACCACGTCCGTCAGGGTGTCTTCGCCGACCTTGAGCCCGTGCTTCAGCACGAAGGTGATCTCAGCCATGATTCATCTCCTTGATTTTCAGGTATTCACCGGGATCGGTCCCGAACGCTCGACAGACGGCCAGTTCCATTTCCGTGAGCTGCGCCACGGCCATCTCGTGCTCGCGCTCCTTCTCCTCCATCTTGCGCACGTCCTCGGGATCGGTCCCGAGCGCGCGGCAGACGGCCAGCTCCACTTCCGTGAACTGCGGCGCGACCGGAGCGCCGAAGCCGCCGGGCATGGCGTGATTCAGGGCGGCGAGGTAGAGGTTCGGATTGTTCGTGAGGGCCACGGAGCTGAGCTTGATGATGCTTCCGGTGTTCTTGTTGAACAGGAAGACCGGCGAAAGGAACCGGTATTCGCGGCGGCTGATCTGCTCGGCCGCGCGCGGGGTCCACTCGACACGGCCCCACAAGGCCCCGTTCCTCAACTCCAGCGCCGTGATCCATCCGGCGGCCGGAGCCTCCTCGCCCCTGGGAGCGCGATGCTCCGAAGCGTGCTCCCAATCCACGGGAAGCGGACCGCCGTTGCCCGAGAAGGCCGTGATCACGGCCTGCCCCTCGGCCAGGCCGAACACCCATGATCTGCCGTCCCGTCCAGTCACGCGCGGCCCGGCCGGGATGATCTCCACCCATTCGGGCGGCGGTCCGGCGGAAAGCTCGACCGTGCACAGTGCTGCTTGCTGAATGTTCATGGTACTCCTCATGTTTGCGCTACTCCCAGCCCTCGGCCAGCTCTTCGGTTGCGAGCATGGCGGGCGGGAGAAGCCGTTCCAGGTGGCTGCTGTCGGGAACCAGATCGTAGAGGCCGGATTCGGCAAGCACCTTCCGCGTCGCACCGGTCCAAGCGGCGTTGAGCATGGAAAGCTTCTTGATCACGGCCCTGCTGTCCAGAAAGAAGGGGGCGCGTGCCTCGGCCAAGGCCCTATGGATCGCGAGCCGGATGTGGGCGTTGGTCGTCTCAAGGTTCTTTCTGGCCGCCGGAAGCGTCTTGCCGTCGATCTCCTTTAGGGCCGCCTCAAGCTCCTTGAGGTCGCTGGCGGCCTCGCTGATCTCCTGGCGCAGCTCGAAGACGCTCTCTCCGCTTGAGGAGACTTCGGGAAGCTCCCTGCGAAGGCTTTCCAGGCGCGCCTTGGCCTCTCTGGCCAGACGCGTGTACTCCCTGCGTTTCCCTTCCAGGTGAACCAGGAGGCCTTCCTGATCTCCCTTCTCGGCCATGAGCGGGTTCACGTACTGCTCCAACTTTTCACGGAGCTGCCCGAGCATGTTTTGATTCGCGTCCATGGCGGCCGTCATCTCTCTCCTCCTGCTGAAGATTCCCTGATCAGAGCCAGCACGTGACCAGCAGTTCAGCCGTCCCCTGGTAGACGTTGCTCGCTCCCGCAGCGTTCCGCTCGGCCTTGATGATCTCCAGAGCCTGGCGTTCCAATTCCACGGGAACGACCAGAAGCGACGGCTGGACGTTCAGAGGCCTGCCGTTGTCGGCCCGGAAGCTGCGCATGGCGGCGCGGGCGGCGGCGTAGTTTTCGATGGTCAGGGGCTTCTTGGAGGCGTAGGCCAGCTGCCACAGGGCGAACCCGACATTCACGCGGCAGTCCACGCCGTAGTAGTATTCGGCCCGCATGAAGACGTTTTCGGTGTTTCCTTTGTCCATCCGTTCCAGGGTGTATTCCCTGCGCTTCTGGAATATCAGCGGCTTCACGGCCTTCGTCGTGTCGAGCAGAAACCACGGCGTGTCGGTCCCCTCCTGCATGTTGGACACGGGCAGCGCGCTGCCATCGTCCAGACCCACGGGATGGGAGGTGTCAAAGAAGGGCCGACCATCGTAGCAGGCAGCCTCGAAGCCCTTTCCCAAGAGGTCGAACACCAGTTCATCCGGAT
The DNA here is from genome assembly GCA_022839785.1 of Desulfovibrio sp. Lineage (GTDB taxonomy): Bacteria > Desulfobacterota > Desulfovibrionia > Desulfovibrionales > Desulfovibrionaceae > Alkalidesulfovibrio. The sequence continues at coordinate 34,335 of JALHJW010000003.1, forward strand.
GCGCCTTGGCGTCCTGGCCGAGCTGCGCGAACAGCGGGCCAAAGACGCCGATGTTGTCATCTTCGATGTCGTTGCGACGTATCATGATGGTGCTCTCGAAATCCTCATTCTGGATCGAGTAGCTGTGCGCCTTCAGGTTCCTGATGACACGGCCCCCGAGCCACTTGCCCATGCGGGTGGATTGCCCGAGCCAGGCGTAGGTTTCCGTCTTCGTGGTGGAGGGCACGATCATGGCCACCCGCTCGAAGTCGCTGAGCGTGGTGATAAAGGCTTTGTTGAAGATAGTTTTGACACCCGTGTAGATGGAATCGAGCGTCCTGGCGTTGATGAGCATCCTTCCGCTCCTTTAAGTGTAGCTGTTGATCTTGGCTTCCAGTTCGTACGGACTGGGAATCAGGGAGGTGCCGCTCAGGAAACCAGAACGAGGCCCCGTGCGGTCGGCCGCAGTCTGCATGGCCATATTCCAGGCCTGGTTCAGCGCGAAGATCTCCTTGAACGCTTCCTTGATCTTGGACACGTAGGTGGCCCTGACGTGCTCGGCTTCCATATTGAGGGCGGCCGGAACCTTGTCCGTGGCCTCCTGCAACTGGCGCTTGGCCTGGGGCAGGGCCTGCTTGGTGAGGGAGTCCAGCAGGCTTTCCAGCTCACCGATCTCGGCTCCGATCTCCCGCAGCTGACGGCGCACGGCCGCGTCATCACCGCCCGAGGCGACGATCTTGCCCAGCTCGACCTCAAGGCTGCGACGCCTGAAGGGAAGGGCTTTCTCGATCTCCTCGCGGTACTCCGCGATCCGCCGTTCCAGATTGGCCAGCTGATCGCGGCATTCCTCGCGCCACTGCACAAGCGGCATGACCTTCTCCTCAATCCTGTTGAGAAGCTCCTCACACATGGCCTGGGCGAAATCCTGATCCAGTTTCATCTCTTCCTCCTGGGGTTCATTCGAGCCCGACCGGTTTGACGACCGGCGCGGACATGTGTTCGCGAACGTTCGCGAACACCCTTCCTTGCGTCGAAGGGACGTTGCGTGGCAGTTGAGCCGCCCTGGAGGCCAGGACGCGAGCACGGGGCACTTGCGGCTGAAATCCGATCCTGGCATGTTGGATCACGGCGCGCGCGACACGGTGAATCTCCCGGCCGTAGCCCGGCATCCGCCGGAGCGCTTGCGAGGGGTGTGGGAGTCCTCGCCGCGCGCCGTTCTTGCCTGCCTCCTGGCCAGTGGGACACATGCAGGGCCGGACGCGCGTCCAACTTGACTTGCTCCTCAGACCTCCGGTAACGGCGGTCATGGGCGGACGCGACACGGTGCAAATCCCTCGGCCGTAGCACGGCGCATCAAGCGCCGGAGCGCCATGTGAGGTAGCCGCTTCGAGCGGAAGAGGGGCCTCACCGTCCGCCCAACCTTCACGCCGCCGCACGTCTGGCCTCCTTCAACGCTCCCCCGGCTCTGTCGCTCTCGGCCGCCGCCTGCACCGCCTCCTTCATGCCGTGCAGGATCACGAACAGCCCGTGCTGAGAGTCTGAGTCCAGGGTGAGGCCCCGGGGGTCGAGGCACAGCATGTCCTCCAAGAGCGACAGGACGCCCTTCACGTTGTTCAGCGTGTCGGCCACCTGGACCTTGCCGTCATTCTTCTCGATCAGCATGCGAGTTCCTCTCCCCTTCATGCGTTATTTGGGATGCGTCGCCTCGTTTCGATGTGACGCACCTCGCCGGTGTTGGTGTCGGCCACCGTCCTGGTCTGCCGGTTCCAGGCAGGGGCGTTCGGCCCGGTGTTCCTGCTGAGCCACCACCGTGGGGAGTTGTCGGCCCCACGTCGATTTAGCCTCACCAAGTACCCGGAACGTTCAAGTGCCAGCAGGTAGCCGCGCAGGTTGTCTTCGGCGGAAAGCTCCGTGCCGTCGCACAGAAGTGAAAGCAGTTCGTCGAGTCCGAATTTTTCCTTGATGCGCATGGCCCGCCATGCTCTGGCCCGCAGGCTTCCGCCTCTGTTGACCTTTCCCTTGTCTGGACCACAGGTGATCTCTTCGCCACAGGCAAGGGCGCGTCGTCCTTCGTCGGTTAGTTGATGGACGCCTTCTGAGGTACGCACCATGGCCCGAGCACGCAGGCAGCGGCAGGCGATGACAACCCGTTCCGTGGAAATGCCGAGTGCTTCGGCCAGCTCGCCGCTGAGGCGCGGCCCCTCGGCAAGCACTCGGAGGACGGGCAGTCCGAGCCAGGCCATTACCGTCCCTTCCCTCTGGCCGCCGCGCCCCTGGTGGACACCATCAGAGGCGTCCGGGTCCGCCAGTCATGTGACAAGGGAACGTCGCGCACGTGCTCCACGCCCACGGTCCCGTATCCATTGAGCTTGGCCACCCGCTCAATGGCCGCGACGATGTTGAGCACCTCGCGCATCCGTCCCCCGGACAGGCGGTGCACCTCGGCTACAAGATCAGGGCTAATGCCGACTTCCGCCAAGAGCTCGCATGCCTGGGCCACGTCAGCCAGGGAAGCGGGCTTGAACTCCACCACCTGCGCGATTCGGCCACTGATCTGCTTGTGTCTGGCGATGGAGGATTGAATGCGCTCCATGCCCACCAGCACAACCGTCACTTCCGCCCGGTCCGAGAAATCGCGGATTTTCTCCAGGACCTGGGCACTGTTGTGAAGAGTGAACTCGGCCTCATCGATGACCAGGGGAAGATTCGATGTCGTGATGACCTTCAGGGCGGAGCGGAACATCTCTTCGGCCCTCCCGCGCGCCTCTATCCCGAGGGCCTTGTGGAGCTCCACCAGGAAGTAGCGCGGGGTCCAGTCCACATTTGCACGTAGGTGCACGGCACCGACTTCGGCTGCCCAGCGGCTCACCACCTGCGTCTTGCCGTAGCCTGGCTCACCATGGACGAGGAGCATCCCGGCCTCGGCCGCCCCGCGCTCCTCCACCGCCATCACGGCGGCAGTGAATCTCTTGTAATTCTCGGTCTTCACGAAAATCTTGCGCATGCGCTCCTCCGTCCCGGACTTAACCGGCGGTTGCGGCGGTGTCCTGCGGCCAGGCGAGCCCCAGGGATCTGTAGTTGTCGTGGAGGTCAGCGTATTCCTCGCTCCGCACGTAGCTTTGGAGCCAATCCACGTCCGCGCCCGTCCACTGTTCCCGGTGGCACATCAGCCACTCGTACTTCTCGTATGAATGTTGGAAGACCGGCCTGAACTCGGCCTGGACGGCCTTTTCGTCGGCCCTGGCCCGCTCCATGATCTCGGCCGCTTCCATGGCCGTATCCGGGCAAACCCCATCAGCGACCGTCAACGGCATGCAGGGCTCGGGCAGCTCCACGCGGGCACCGGGAGCAACGGCCTCGATCTTTCTGGCAAGGCGTGAAACCTGCCCCCTCTGGCGCTTCGCCCGGGCGGCTTCCACCTGACTGGCGGGAAAATAAGGAATGGCGTGGGCGTTCAGCTCGGCGGTACAGATCTTCTCGCCGCGTGTGGTCCAGACATGGACATGCTGCGAATCCCAAATGTCATACCGCACGTCAACAGTCGCGCCATGGAACTCTTCCAGGTCTGGCGCGAAATACTCGCCATTGAAGAGCTTCACCACCCCGTTGCGTACGACGCGCCTCGCTCCGGGCATGAACAGGTCTTCCCGGTCCTTCTCCGGAACTCGGCACGGTTCCCACCCCCTGGCCTCAAAGTTCCGCCAGCATTCATCCGGGCTCATGTGGCGGCGCTTTCCATCCTCCCCCGCAGTCATGGGGAGGGCACGGTGGGCGGTGCTGTTGTATTCGTCGATCCCCGCCGCGAGCAGCTTCAGAAACTCAGGCCAAGTCGGAAGAAGATCAGACCGGCCCTTGATCTTCAGATCCTTGCGGGTGATCCGGTAGACCTTCTTGGCTGTGTCCCGGTCCATGTCGGCATGCGTGCAGGACGGAAGGCGTTTGGAAAGCGGCGTGCAGATGGTCTGCACGGCCCGCTCCATGAGGCCCTTTCCTTGCGGGCGCTGGGGGATGGAGTTCACCATCTCGACCCCGAGCCGCGCCAGCATACCCTGGCCTTCGCCCAGCAGGAGCTTGTTCTTGTAGCCCGAGCCGTTGTCACAATAGAGCATGGCCGGAACGCCACCGAAGCAACAGGCTATCCGCAGGGCGTCCAGGATAGTCAGGGCGCTTTCCGCATGTCCCACGGACACTCCGACGCAACGCCGCGTGGCCACGTCCAGAACGAGCGTCACTTCAGGCTTGAACGCCTGGCCGTCCAAGGGGTTCTGAATTTCCGCGTCAAAGGTCGTGCCATCCGCCGTATACACGTCGCCCGGCAGGAGGTTGTCCGTGATCCGGATTTTGTGGGGCCGCATTTTGAGCAGGGCGTTCCCAGTTGCCCGCCCTGCCATGCGGCTCGGAAGGCCGATCTTGGCCAGAAACCTGTACACGGTGAAGATTGAGGGGCGCTCACCAGCCCACTTCATCCGGCGCAGGCAATCGGCCACCGTCGGATGCTGCGGCGTCTGGTAGAGGCTCAGGAAAGCGTTCGCCCAAGGTGGGATGCCCATGTCCCGCTGCTTGTGCATAGGAACCAGGGCGGCTACCCCGCCCGACGCATAGAGAGAACACCATTGGTACAGTCCACGCCGCGAGAGACCACGATCGGCCCGCTTGCCAGGGCGATCATTAGCCACATGCACCAGGGCCTGAAGGTGCGGAGCCAGACGCTCTTCCCGCGCCGCCCTCACCATGTTGCGGATCACGGCTTCCTTGCCCACAACAGAGGCCAGCCGTTCTATCTCACGCACGAAGACCATCCTGGCTTCCATGGTCTTGCGCTGGCGTTCCGTTATCTGCGCCAGCGCCAAGCCGGTAGAGGAAATGGCTACCTCGGATGGGACGGCGGGAAGGTCAGGCTTGTGATTGGTCAGAACGGCGGCAAGGATCGTCTCACGTGTCGCCTTTGGCATGGAGGAGAGAAGCCACTCCTTGCCACCGCCTCGACCGAAACGAGGGCGAGAACTCCAACGTTCATGTGTAGCCCGCCTTCTAATTGTTGACTCATCAACACCCAAAAGTGTGGTCAACATCCTGGTGGGGTAGGCTTCCATGAGCATGCCCATAGTCCGAGTTGGCTAAGCGGCCTTACCGTGATTGGCGCGGCTAGGGTCGTGCAGAAATTTTTCCGGGACTCCAAGCTCCCGCAGCTTCCCCAAGACAAGAGGCGAGTGTTTTTCCCCCCTGACAGTAGCTGTGACAATCTGCCTGCTTACTCCAATCATCTTAGCGAATCCGGACATGGTCAGACCACGCAGCATCAGATGGCCGCGAATCTGATGCGCAACTCTGGAGCGTCGCACGCCATATTCGATCCGCCTCATATCTCATCCTCCAGCATCCGTTTGCGCTTCCGAGCCTCACGCTCCGCCGCACAGGCCCTTCCGTAATCACGCAATCTGCGATCCTCTAAGGTCATCACGTCCAACCCAAGGCTCTGAAGCATCATGCGCAATGGCTCGCGACTGCCTGTCGCCGCACAGAACACCACCACCGCCATGAGAGATGGCGTGTGGTCACGATCCCCAGGGGAAAGCCATTTATCGAGGGTGTCTTTGCTGATGGCCTTTGTGTTCCCGGCAGTTAGCCGGACTCCGGCCAAGGCAGCGATGGCGTTGATCTTGTCCACGAGAAGCTTGCGGCCGCTCTCATCCCCCCCAGCGGCGCGATTCATGGCCGCCCGAATGGAGGGCACTAGGCCAGCAAGTTGACCGTAGTCCTGGCCGTCGCCCTGAAAGAGGCTGAGTTGCTTCAGCATGGCAAAACCGTCCACCTGAATGAGGGGTCAACGTCCAATTATCGCAGAGGTCTGGACGTTGACCCCAGTTGAGTGAGCAGGTAGGTTGACGGTGTGGGGAGTCAGTGGCTACCGCTCACAAGGCGGGTCTATCGAAACAAACGTAGCGTGTCAACGCCACATTTGTTGTGTGTGTGATGGAAGAAGAAAAAATTCTCCGTGAAGAGCTAGCCCGCCGATTGACCGAAGAGCGAGAACGCCTTGGCTATAGTCTGCGGAATTTTTCGCGGCAGCTGGGCATCTCTGAAGCTGGACTTAGGAATTACGAGTCAGGCTTGAGGGGGATCAATGCTGAGGTATTGGCAAGGGCGGCGGCTTGGGGTGTTGATGTCCAGTATATTCTTACGGGTATACACTCGCCCAACAAGCCAGAGGCAGAAAAAGCGGCAACCTCAAATATTGGCATCCATACAACATCAGGCGCTAATGTAGTTGGGATTGTACAATCGGGGGCAACGGTAAACCAAATTCAAACGAAAAGTCACAAGACTGTAGTTAAGGCTGATGTAAAACCAGGCCTAGAGCATATCACAGAAGGTCAAGCTGCCAGGCTTACGGATTTGGTGAAACAAATATGCGAGTTAGAGTCCAAGCTTAAAAAGAAACCTCAGAGCTTTAGGTCTGTTTGGTACTCATTAAACTCACATATGGGAGTAACAAAATACCGCCTGATACCAATAGATGATTTCAATCGTGCAGAAAAATACTTGTTGATGTGGATTGGAAGGCTTACTTCGATGAAATCAGCGCCAGTAGAAGATGGAGACAACTGGCGGAAGAGGAAATACGCCTATATAAAAATTAATACAAAAAGTGCCATTGAAAATGAAAAATTAGCTTTTTATATCAAGAGAAACTTCGGCGCTAACAGCCTCACTGAACTCGCTAATGATGAACTCGAACAGGTATATAAATACGTTGCAGGGAGAAGAAGTCGAGGAAGATAGCGTTTTACAGTTTTGTTCTAGAGCCGCATATGGTTCTGCATCCATCCATTAGGATAAAACGGCAATATGCGGTAAGTGTCTCCCGCTCAGTTGTGCCGAAGTTTCGGGTTTCGCCATGTCCACCCATCTAGCTGAAAAGACTAACTTATTCTTTTGTGCGCAACAAATCGCCAGGAGTTGTTTCATGCACAGGTTAGGGCACTGAACGGAGGCAGCATGCTGATAGGCTCTGGCGCATTCCTTGTTAATATATCGATTTAGAATAACTAGCTTTGTCTCCACAAAAGCGTCGCTCATAAACGGCGAAATTAGTGCAAACTCACGTGCTAGAAATGTTCAATTCAGTGCAGACTCACACGCAAAAGTCGCAGTCGAGCCCTCCCTTGCTTCTCTTCCATAACATGCCAGATTAATTTATTTTTCCACCAAGAGCGACGAACTTTTGCGTAGTGCTAACTCAAGCGCTAGGCGACACAATCGGAGGGGAGGGCGCGCCGGACTAGTACTTGTAGGCGGTGATGCTTGCGGTGACGACGCCGCCGGTCGTGCACAGGGTGATGTCGCCGAACCCGGTGTTGGCGTAGAGTCTGCCGTGGCACTCCATGCCGACCAGGACGTTGTCGCTGTTGCTGAACGTGGACAGCCCGGCCCCGACGATGGAATTGGAGATGCTCTTCGAACCGAGCGTGTATTCGATGAAGAAGTCGGCGTTCTTGGCGCAGGAGTTCCTGCCGACGTAGAACCCGCTGGTGTCCCACTCGAACTGGCCGTCATCCCCGGCCATTTGGATGTACGACTTGTAGTACGCATCCATGCCGTTGACCCGCAGATAGAACCTCCGGTCCCCACCGGCCGAGGTCAACTCCCCGGAGCCGTAGATTTTGATGTAATCCGCCCCCGCCGCGTCGAACGAGCACAGGATCGGGCCCTCGCTCTTCACCAGGTCGAACTGCTTGATCAGTTGCATATGGCCTCCCCACATGAACGGTTGAAGGATATGCGCAAAAGAAGGCGACCTCGACAAACCACGGCCGTTTCCGGCACGATGGCGAGCGCCCTCACCCTCCGCTTTGCCTCTTCCCGTGCCCCTGTCCGCGTGGTCCGCCTCCAGGAAATCGCGCACCCGCGTCCGAAATATTATTCTATTTATAGAATAAAAAGTATATTGTATGATCAGTCTACGCGAATAATTTCTACATGGCATTATTTTTATAGCAAATGGAAAATAATATACTCTCCCCGCACCTCATCAACCGACAGCCGCCGCCTCCCCCCTCCCGGCCCCGCTCGAAGCGGCAGGCCCGATTCCTGCGAAGCCCTGTCCGGCATCCCGGCGCGCCATCTTGTCCGGCGGAATCCGATGAGGTACAGACCGACATCCAGCTCATCCCAGGACGCCCGCCATGATCCAGCCCGCCGCCGACTGTTCCCGCATCAAGGAGTTCATCAACAGCCGCGACCTCTACGCCGTGCACAACGGCATCTCGGTCAGCGAGATCGGGCCGGGCTACGCCACGGCCCGGATGACCATGGCCGACCACATGCGCAACGGCCTGGGCATGCTGCACGGCGGGGCCCTCTTCGGCTTGGCGGACGTGGCCTTCGCCGCGGCCTCCAACTCGCACGGCACCATGGCCGTGGGCATCTCCGCCTCCATGACCTTTGTGAAAGCGGCCACGGGCGGCATGATCACGGCCGAGGCGCGAGAGACCTCGCTCGGCCCCAAGATCGCCACCTACGCCATCACGGTCACGGACGAGGCGGGCGAAACCCTGGCCACCTTCCAGGGCATGGTCTACCGCAAGAAGGACCGCATCGAGCTGCCTCCGGAAATACCTGCGGACTGATTCCCCAACGCGGACTGAACGCGAAAAGGGCTTCGGATTGCTCCGAAGCCCTTTGATTTCATTGGCGTCCCCAAGGGGGTTTGAACCCCTGTTACCGACGTGAGAGGCCGGTGTCCTAGGCCACTAGACGATGGGGACGCTGTGGCGGTGCATGCGCACCGGAAGGAGGCCATTAGCCCTTTTGCCCGGAAATTGTCAAGGGTTTTAGAATGCGACCTTAAATCCGGGCTGGCGCGGATTTCCGCGGGCGTGCTAGGAGGAAGGCGAGGCCCGGGCGAACATCCGGGCGCACGCCGACCGACGCGCAAAGGAGGATCGCCATGACCCTGCGCCGTTTCGCCCTTCTGGCCCTCGCCTTCGCCCTGCCATGCGCCGCCCAGGCGGACGACGGCTACACGGACGTCGTGGCAGGCTGGGCCGCCATCCACCCGCCCGCCGCGCCCGCGCTGCAGGACGTGACGGTCAGCCCGGTCGACACCGCGCTGCTCGTGCTGGACATCGAGGAGGCCACCTGCAATGCTGGCCGTAGGCCGCGCTGCCTGAAAACCGTCCCGGTCGTGGCGGACCTCCTGACCCGCGCCCGCGCGGCCGGGCTGCCCGTGGTCCACAGCCTGACCCGGCGCGGCACGCCCGAGACCGTGCTGCCGCCGGTGAAGGCCCAGACTGGCGAGCCCTTCGTGCAGTCCGGCGTGGACAAGTTCCACCAGACCAGGCTTGAAGACATCCTGAAGGAACGCGGCGTGACGCGAGTCATCGTGACCGGCACCGCGGCCCACGGCGCGGTGCTGCACACGGCCACGGGCGCGGCCCTGCGCGGCATGAGCGTCGTCCTGCCCGTGGACGGCCTCTCCGCCGAGACGCCCTACATCGAGCAGGCCGCGGTCTGGCTGCTCCTGGAAGGCCCGGCCACGCGCGGCAAAGTCACGCCCACGCGCGCGGCGCGCATCGTCTTCAGGTAGCCCGGAGCGCTTCACGCGGCCGGAGAAGGACCCGATCCCCGGGCCCTTCCCGGCCGCGCGGCCGCCCCTGGCCCCTCCCGCCCGCGCATTGACCCCGCGCCCCGCGTCCTGTAGAGAAACCCGCCTTCCGTCCCGTTTTGCCCGCCTCCGCGGGCCGGGAACCCCGACTGACTTCAAGCCGCCGGACGCCCGGCAGACGAAAACGCCATGTCCGACAAAGCCTTCACGGTCCAGCTCAAGCGCGAAACCCTGCGCCGCCGCACCTTCGGCATCATCAGCCACCCCGACGCGGGCAAGACCACGCTCACGGAAAAACTGCTGCTCTTCGGCGGCGCGATCCACATGGCGGGCGCGGTGAAGGCCAAGAAGGCCAGCCGCCACGCCACCTCGGACTGGATGGCCATCGAGAAGGAGCGCGGCATCTCCGTGACCTCCTCGGTGATGCAGTTCGAGTACGGCGGCTACGCCGTGAACCTCCTGGACACCCCCGGCCACCAGGACTTCTCCGAGGACACCTACCGCGTGCTCACGGCCGTGGATTCCGCGCTCATGGTCATCGACTCGGTCAAGGGCGTGGAGACGCAGACGAAAAAACTCATGGACGTCTGCCGCATGCGCGACACGCCGATCATGACCTTCGTCAACAAGCTGGACCGCGACGGCCGCTCGCCCTTCGAGCTGCTCGACGACATCGAGAGTAACCTCGGCATCGAGTGCGCGCCCCTGACCTGGCCCATCGGCATGGGCAAGCTCTTTCAGGGCGTCTTCGACCTGCGCGCCAACCTCATCCGCTTCTTCGAGGTCGAGACCAAGGGGACCAAGCCGCGCGAGGCCGCGGTCATCAAGGGGCTGGACGACCCCGAACTCGACCGCCTCATCGGCGAGGCCGCGGCCGCGGACCTGCGCCGCGACATCGAACTGCTCGAAGGCGCGGGCTACCCCTTCGATCCGGAACGCTACCTCGCGGGCAGGCAGACCCCGGTCTTCTTCGGCAGCGCGGTGAACACCTTCGGCGTGCGCGAGCTGCTGGAGGCCTTCCTGGAATACGCCCCGGCCCCGAGGCCCCGTCAGGCCGAAAGCCGCGAGGTCTCGCCCTTCGAGGAGCAGTTCTCCGGCGTGATCTTCAAGATCCAGGCGAACATGGACCCGGCGCACCGCGACCGCGTGGCCTTCCTGCGCGTCAACTCCGGCCGCTTCAGCCGGGGCATGAAGGCCAGGCACCAGCGCACGGGCAAGGACATGCTCCTGCACAACGCCATCATCTTCATGGCCCAGGACCGTTCCGGCGTGGAGGAGGCCTGGCCCGGCGACATCATCGGCATCCCCAACCACGGCACGCTGCGCATCGGCGACACGCTCTCGGGCAAGGAGCCGCTGCGCTACCTCGGCATCCCGCACTTCGCGCCCGAGCACTTCCGCCGCGTGATCCTGAAGAACCCCTTCAAGGCCAAGCAGCTCGACAAGGGGCTGGAGCAGCTCACGGAAGAGGGGGCCATCCAGTTCTTCCGCCCCGCCCAGGGCCGCGACCAGATCCTGGGCGCGGTGGGCGCGCTGCAGTTCGACGTCATCGCCGCGCGCCTGAGCGCGGAGTACGACGTGCAGATCATCACCGAACCGGTGAACATCGCGGCCGTGCGCTGGCTGGCCAGCGACGACGCCGTGGCCCTGGACAGGCTCAAGCGCGACAACCAGAACGCCATGGTCACGGACGCGGACGGCCACCCGGCCATGACCTTCGCCAGCGAGTGGCGGCTGGAAAAGGCCGTGGAGGAATGGCCGCAGATACGCTTCCTGGCCACGCGGGAGTGCGTGTAGCACGCCCTCCCGCGCCGCCCCTCGGCCGCCGCCTCCGCACGCCTACGCCCCGGAAGATTGCTCGCTCTGGCTCTCCAGCAGCGCCAGTTGGGCTTCGAGCATGCTCAGCTCCATCTGCTTGGCCTTCATCTTCTCCTTGCTCTCCTCGTCCGTGGCGGCCTTGGCCTGCAGCTCCTCGATCTCCTGCTTCACCTCCTCGATGTTCTGCTCCAGCTCCTCGATCGTGTCCGAGCTGTCGGAGCTTTCCGCGCTCCCCGAGCCGCCCCCGGACTGCCCCGAGGCCGACGCGCCGTCGCCCTGACCCTCGCTCTGGGTCCCGGTCCCGGTTTGGTCCTGGCTCGCGGCCCCCTCCTGCCCGGCGGTCGCCGCGAGCTGCGCCAGGGACTCCCTGTCCTGGGCCGTCACGCCCTCGGCGGTCTCCATGGCCTGCGCGATCTCGTCGCGTTCCTTGGCGCTCAGGTCGGCCGGGTCCTCGGCGCCGTACTCCTCCAGCTTGGTCTTGAGGAGCGTCAGCGCCTCCGCGGAGAACGACACCGTATCCCCGCCGCCCCAGGCCGATTGCGTCCCGGCCGCGCCAAGGGCCGTCTCCTGCTTGTCGGTGATGGCGGCAGTCGCCGTCTGAATGCCTCCGCCGAAAGAAGCCTGCACCGTGACCATCCGAAGCCTCCTTTTTGCCCGGCCCTGCCGGGGCGTCTGGTGTCCGCCATGAACCCGCGCACGATCCCGCGTACGCCTCCTCCCCGGACGCGCACGCGCGGACGGACGCGGCGCGGCGCGCTGCGTCTGTCTCGCGGTCGATGTCGTGCGGGGAAAAAAGAACCGCGCGGCGAACCGCGCGGCGGAATGCCGGGCGCAAAAGCGGTACAGTCGTATCGGCCCTTTTTCGGATTCCTTTAGGGCCGGTCCGAAAAAAATCGAGGGCGGGCGGTCCCTCTCTTCAGCTCCCGGCGGCCAGCCGCCTGCCGAAGTCCGCGGCCTTGGCCATGGCCGCCGCGTCCTGCGCCAGGACGCCGGGCTCGTAGGAGGCGAAGGGGATCAGGCAGGAATCGAAGCGCGCCTCCAACAACTCCGCCGGAACGCGCCACTGCCGCTCCAGCAGGTCGAGGTTGTCCTCCACCGGTCCGCCGCCCACACCGAGCAGGGCCAGGGTCCTGCCCCGCAGCGGCGAGGAGATGCCGTCCGGCGTGAACTTGCACAGGGAATACATACGGTCGAGCAGCATCTTGATCTGGGCGGTCCAACTCATCCAGTAGACCGGCGTGCACATGACGATGACGTCATGCTCCGGCAGCCCGGCCACGGCCTTGGCGAGACCGTCCTCCATGGCGCAGGCGTAGTCCGGCCGGGCCTGGCACTTGTGGCAGCCGATGCAGCCCGGCGCGCGAAAGTCGAGTCTGCAGGCGTCGATCTCGGCCACCGCGGCCCCGGTCGCCGTTGCCGCACGCATGGCGGCCCCGGCAGCGGCCCGCGTGTTGCCCTTGGGCCGGGGGCTGCCGTGGATGAATACGATCTTCCTCGCCATCGGGTGGTCTCCTTGCCCGGTCGATTTCGTCCCTTCTGCCCCAGAGCCGGAGGAACCGCCAGCCCCGGCCCGCCCTGTCGGCACGATGACGTAAGGAACCATTCACTTTTCCATACATGACGTGGATGTCGCAAGATGTAGTCTTTTCGGCATATTTCCGGGTACGCGATTGACTGAAAGAGAGTCGGAATGTAATGATTCCTTCATGTTTTCGTAGGATTCAGCCGCATTGGGGATGCCGATCATGCCTAAACCTGTGGACTGGGAAACCATCCACAGCCGCCCCCTGATTTCCGTGCCCGACTGCTGGCGAGGATGCGGGGGCGGCTTCTGCTGTTCCGGAGACCACCCGGACTTTCAGTTCCGTCTCCTGCCTGCCCAGGGCAAGGGCACGGTGGTCGTCTACCTTGAGGACGAGTACCGCTGGTTCAAGGAGCGGGGCGAGACCATCTGCGGCGAGGAGGATGGGCGCGAGATCGCCCGCTTCGCCTTCGACTTCGGCGGCCCGGCCCCCCTGGTCATCCGCCACGCGCCCTGCGGCTACCACGGCCGCTGTGGCGGGAAGGTCGCCAAGCCCCTGCTCTGCCGCATCTATCCCTTCATTCCGGTGCTGAACGGGGACGGCGAGGCCGAGGAGACGCTTCCCGCCTCGATCATCGACGCCACCTTCCGCCTCAAGACCGGCGAAGCCCCCTGCCCGCTGCACGTCGATCCGGGCGATCGCCTGCTGCGCGAGGCCCTGGCGGGCGAGCCGGAGCTGGCGAAAGCCCTGGCGCACCCCCTCATCGCCCTTTACACCCAGGCCGCGCGCGCCTTCCTGGACAGCTACCGGGAACGCCTCCAGGCCTGGACGTCCTTCCGCGAGCTTTCCGGCCCGGCCTTCTGGCAGGCCTGGGAACTGGCCTATCTCGGCGGCCGCTTGGCCGACGGCGGGGCCGTGGCGGCCCGCGTGCGCGCGGCCCACGACGCCCTGGCCGCCCGTCACGGCGCGTTCCTCGTATGAGCGTGGCTCCGTCCGGATTCAGGCAGGCCGCGGCCTTCGCCTTGGGCCTCCTCCTGCCGCTGGCGTTCCTGCTCGCCTTCGCCCCTCCGGGCCGCAGCGCGCTCACGGGATGGGACAACCATTACCTGGCCAGCTACCCCTGGAACTTCGACGCCCTGCCCAAGCACCTGATCATCGGCACGGGCTGCTGGACCTGGACAGCAGAGGCCTACATGCCCAAGGACGGCGGCCCGGCTGCGCAGTCGCAGCGCGCCGCCCTGCACGAGATGCTCAACGCCGTGCTGGATGAGCAGGCGAGCCTCGCGGGGGGTGCGCGCCACGAGCGCTTCTTTGGCTTCGGCCGTCCCTTCGTGGACTTCGAGCGGCACCTCGTCTCCATCCACCAAGCCGTGCGGCAGGACAACGTCAAGAGCATCGTCTACATCAACAATCCCGGCTCGCTGGAGGCCTTCACCACGCCGCCGGACACCCTCCGCGTGCTGCCCGTGCTGGACGCCGTGGAACGGGATTTCCCGCGCCTGGCCCCGGACGTGGCCGTGTACCGCGCCGCGCTGCTCGCCTCGCGCGGTCACGCCAAGGCCCTGGACGACGAGGCCGCACGCCCCCTGGCGCGCCCGCAGGCCGACCTGGAGCGCTGGAGCAAGGGGCTGGCGCGGCGTTGGCAGGGCATCCGGCAGAGCGTCGCCCTCACGCCCTTCCCCCAGGCGGCCGAACGTCAGGCCGAGGGCGCGCTTTTGGCCAAGGTCCGGGCCAACTACGCCAACCCGAAGCTCTGCTCCATTCCCAGCCGGGGCCTGATGCCGCCGGACGAGTACTTCATCGCCTCGGGCGGCGACGCGGTCTGGACGGCCTGGCTGCGCATCGCGACCGGACTGGCCCAGGAGCGGGGCATCCCCTTCGTCTACTACGTCCCGCCCCACCTCAACATCCCGGCGGCGCAGCACGCGCAGGAGTTCAAGCCCTTCTTCGTGGACCGGGTGCGGGCCGTGCTTAGGGACTTCCGGGGAGCCATGGTCATCGACCACAGCATCGGCCACGACCTCACGCCCTACGACCAGGTCTACGACCAGCCGGGCGGCTTCGCGGCGGGCTACCTGCTCAATGTCGCGGGCAAGCTGACCCAGTCGCGCAGGCTCCTGGCCGCGCTGGCGGAGCAGGGCCTCGTGGACGCCCCGCCGGAAAGGTTCGCCGCGCCGACCCAGTTCGAGGCATCGCTCCCGGACATCTCCTGCTCCCCCCAGGTCCTTTCGGCCGAGGACTCGGCCAGGGTGCGCGAGGACGTCATCCGGCTGGGCACCTGGAGACTTTCTCGCCCCGTCAGGGAGGCGAAGCCGTGATCACCCTCAGGCCCTGGCTCGAACGCCACCCGCTCCTCGCAAGCTTCCTCGCCGGCCTCGCCGTCTGCCTCGCCGTCGCCCTGCTCGTTGCCGAGCAGTTGCGCGACACGTCCAAGGGCGGCGAAACCTCCGGCTACTACTCGCAATTCTGAAGGATGCAGACGATGACCATCGACCACGACGAACTGCTGGCCTTCCTGGCCCGGAAACTGCGCCGCGCAAGCCTCGACATGGACGCCGAGATGGGCAGGACGCCCGGCTGGGACTCCATGGCCCAGGTCAACCTGATCCTGTCCATCGAGGAGCGCTACGGCGTGCAGATTCCGCCCGACATGTTCGGCCAGCTGGCCAGCGTGCGGGCCATCCAGGCCTACCTGGACGAGGCCGCGGCATGAACCGCACGCCACGGCCCGCGCTCCTGCACCAGGCCGTGGAGTTGTGGGCGGCCAGGACCCCGGACGCCCCGGCTGTGGACGAGGACGGGGCCGTCTGGACCTACGCGGAGTTGTGCGGCCGCATGCGCCGCCTGGCCTGGCTGCTGCGCGGCCAGGGCGCGGAGCGCAACGCCCGCGTGGCCGTGCTCATGGACAACTGCGCGCAGGCCTACGCCGCGCTGCTCGGTGCGCTGGCCGCGGACGCCTGCTTCGTGCCGCTCAATCCGGCCTTCCCGGCGCTGCGCCTCGCCGACGTCCTGAACCAGGCCGAGCCCGCCGCCGTGATCACGCTGGAGCGCCACCTGCCGCTCCTGGCCGACATCCTGGGCCAGGCCTCGGTGGAGGTCTCGCCCCTGGTCGTGGTCCTGGACGCCGAGGCCCTGCCCGATACGCCGGGGCTGCGCGAGGCCGTACCGGGCGGACGCCTCTTTTGCGCCGCCGACCTGGCGCGGCTTTCCGGCGCTCCGGTGCCGCCCCGCAACCGCGAGGAGGACCTGGCTTACATCCTCTTCACCTCCGGCACCACGGGCAAGCCCAAGGGCGTCATGCTTTCGCACCGCGCGGTCATGTCCGTGCTGCGTTGGGGCGTGGACCTCTGGACGATCGCCCAGGGCGACCGCCTGGCCAACCACTCGCGCCTGACCTTCGACGTCTGCATGTTCGACATCTTCGCGGGCTTCCTGGCAGGAGCCACTGTCTGCCCCATCCTGCGCCCGGCCGACCTGACCTTTCCCGGCGACTTCATCCGCAAACACCGCATCACGGTCTGGTGCTCGGTGCCCGGCGTCATCGGCATGATGGTCAAGTCGCGCCAGCTCGCGGCCGGTCCCTTCGAGCACCTGCGCGTGGCCCTGTTCATCGGCGAGGCCCTGCCCGCGGAGTGGGCGCTCGACTGGCAAAGGCTCCAGCCCCATGTGCCCATCTGGAACACCTACGGCCCCACCGAGGCGGCCATCTTCTGCACGGCCTTCCTGGTCGGCGTGGATGGCCCGGCCGAACCGGGCAAGCCCGTGCCCATCGGCCTGCCCTCCACGGACTGCGAACTCTTCGTGCTGCGCCAGGATACGGACGAACCGGCCGCGCCCGGCGAGGTGGGGCGGCTGATGATCACCGGCACGCAGCTCGCCTGCGGCTACTGGCGCGCCCCTGAGATCACGGCCCGCGCTTTTCGGTCCAACCCCTTCAAGCACGACCTCGGGACCCTGATGTACGACACCGGCGACCTGGCCATGGCCGACGAGCACGGCGTGCTGACCTGGATCGGTCGCAGCGACAGCCAGGTCAAGGTGCGCGGCTACCGCGTGGAGCTGGGCGAGGTGGAGAGTCTGCTCCGCGCCGCGCCCGAAGTCCACGACGCCGTGGTCCTGGCCCCGGCCGCCGGAGGCGAGCTGTGGGCCGCAGTGGCGCCCGAGGCCGGCGTCGAGGAGAGCGACACCCTGGCGGACAGCCTGCGCGCCTTTCTGGGCCACAAGCTGCCGGGCTACATGATCCCATCGCGCTTCGCGTTCCTGCGGGCCTTCCCGCGCAACGACAACGGCAAGGTCGACCGCCGCGCGCTCCTGGCCCGGCTCTCGGCAGAGCACTGACGAGCGCCAAGGGATTTCAGGACCAGATGGCCAGCTTCGCCACCAGCCTCGCCTTCTTCGCCCAACTCCTGCCCGCGGCCCTGCTCTACCGCCTGGCCGCCCCGCGCCTCTCCCCGGCCTGGCGGGCCGGAGTCCTCATCGGCCTTTCGCTGCTTTTCCTGGGACAGCTCAAGGCGCACCCGGTCTTCCTGCTGGCGAGTTGCCTCTACGCCGCCCTGGCCGCCGCGGCGGCCGGACTCATCGGCCGCTCGCCCAAGCTCAGGCAGGAGACCCTGCCCGGCGCGGTCTGCATCGCCGCGGCCGTGCTCATCCTGCTGCTCTTCAAGTACCACTACTACGCCTCGCTCTTCCTGGGAGGGTTGGCGGGCCTGCGCGGCTTCACGGGTTTCGAGTGGCTGGGCCTCTCCTACATGACCTTCCGGGCCATCGACCTGGTCATGCAGGCCCGGCGCAGCCGGGACGCCTCGCCCGCGCCCCTGGCCGCGGCCGCCTACCTGCTCTTCTTCCCGGCCTACGTCAGCGGCCCCATCAACCGTTTCCAACCCTTCGCCCAGGACCTTGCGAAACCGCCCGCGCCGCTCGCGGCCGTCGATCTGCAGGAGATCGCCCTGCGCCTCAGCGCGGGCGTCTTCAAGATCCTGGTCCTGGCCGACATCTTCCGCAGCAACTCCCTGCTCGGTCTGAGCGGCCTGCCGAACGAGGCAGGGACCGGGGCCGTGCTGCTCGGCCTCTACTGCCAATACGCCTTCATCTACTTCGACTTCGCGGGCTATTCCGACGTGGCCATCGCCACGGCGCGGCTTTTCGGCGTGCGCCTGCCCGAGAACTTCAACTTCCCCTTCCTGGCGCGCAACCTCCAGGACTTCTGGAACCGCTGGCACATCAGCTTCGCGCATTGGTGCCGCGACTACATCTACTTCGTGCTGTTGCGCTGGCTGAAGCTGCGCGCCCGCTTCCTCCCCGATCTCGCGGCCAACCTCGCGGCCATCTTCGCCACCTTCTTCTTCATGGGCGCGTGGCACGGCGACGGGCTCAACTGGATACTCTACGGCGTCTACCACGGCTGCGGCATGGGCGGCCTTGTGGTCCTGCGGCACGTCCTGAACGCCCTCGCCCCCGGTCTGGCCCAGGCCCTGGCCGCCAGCCGCCTTTTCGCGGTCCTGTCCGCCCTCTTCACCCTTTCCTTCGTGGCCGTGGGCCTGCTCCTGACCCTGGACGTCCCCCTGGCGCTGGAGGCCGCCGCACGCCTCCTCGCCTTCCTCTCGTAGCACGCAAAAACCGGCCCCCGGGGTCTTCCGCGACGGCCCTACGCAGGGGCGGCCGCCAGCCCCGGCCGCCCCTGCCGACGCGCGCACGCTGTCCGTATGTCCGTCTTCCCGTCCGCGCGGTTTACAGGGGCCAGACCAGGAGGATCATGGGCAGACTCACGGAAATGACCAACAGATCCATGGGCAGGCCCATGCGCCAGTAGTCCCCGAAACGAAAACCGCCCGGCCCGAGGATCAGAGTGTTGTTCTGGTGCCCGATGGGCGTCAGGAAGGCGCAGGACGAACCGATGGCCACGGCCATCAGGAAGGGGTCGGGGCTCACGCCAAGCTGGGCTGCGGCGCTCATGGCGATGGGGCACATCACCGCCGCGGCGGCCGCGTTGTTCATGAAGTCGGTCATAAGGATGGTCGCCGTCAGGAGCACGGCCAGTCCGACCACGGCGTGTCCCTGGGCCACGGTGTCCAGCAGGAACCGGGCTATCATGCTCGCCGCACCGGTAGAGGCCATGGCCCCGGCCACGGGCAGCATGGCCCCCAGCAACACGACCACCGGCCAGTCCACCACCTGATAGATCGCGCGCAGGGATACGATGCGCAGGGCCATCAAGGCCAGGACGCCCGTCGCAAAGGCGACCGCCACCGGGGCCACCCCAAGGGCCGCTGCCGCCACGGCGGCGACCATGACCACGGAGGCCCGGACGGCCTGCCCTCTGGCGGGGACCCGGACGTCACGCGCAGCCAGGGGCACGCAGCCGAATTCGGAGGCAAAGCCCGCGAGCACCTCGGACGCACCTTGCAGGAGGAGCACGTCGCCGCCCTGGATGGGCGTGGAACGGAGCCGACGGATGGTGCGATGGCCCTGCCGGGAAATGGCCAGCAGGTTGATCCCGAAGCGAGTGCGCAACTCCATGTCCTTGGCGGAACGGCCGATGAGGCTTGCGCCGGGCATGGCCACCTGTTCCTGGACGACGACCTCGCCGGTCCCGGCCTTGCCGTTATCCGGTGTTTCCACCGCCTCGGAAGCCTCGCCCGGACCGCCTCCGCCCTCCGCATTCCGGTTGCCAGACCGGATGCCCTGCTCCCCTGTCTTCTCCTCTTCGCTTTTTTCCGGTCCGATGGGAACGCTCTCCTCCAATTTCAGGCCCGCCCGCCCCAGTACCTCGCCCAGGGATTTGGGCTCGGCCTGGATGACCAGGATGTCGCCGTCGCGCAGAAGCCGTCCAGGAGAGGGCGCGGACAGCCGCAGACCATTGCGGACCAGCCCCACCACCAGGGCGTCTGACTCGTCCAGCATCGCCTCCACCTCGCGCAGGCGCTTGCCCGCAGCCTTGCTGTCCGCCGTGATGCGCACCTCCGTGGTGTACGCGGCCGTGTCGAAATCGCCCGTGTCCGACTGCGGCCGTGCGGGCGTCAGCCGCCAGCCGATCAAGGCGATGAAGACCAGCCCGGCGAGAGTCACGGTCAGTCCCACGGGTGTGAAGTCGAACATGGCGAAACCGCCCTGGCCCGCCTCTGTCCGGAACCCGGAAACGATGAGGTTGGGCGGCGTCCCGATGAGGGTCATGGTGCCCCCGAGAATGGAGCCGAAGGACAGGGGCATCAGCAGCTGGCCCGGCATCAGCCCCTGCTTCTGCGCGACCTTCACAGCCACGGGCATGAGCAGGGCCATGGCGCCGACATTATTCATGAAGCCGGACAGCAGCGCCCCCACGCCGGCCAGTACGGCAATGCTCACCGTCCGCCCGGCCGAGGCGGGCATGACCCTCCTGGCCAGCTCGTCCACCGCGCCAGTGGTCTGCAGACCGTGGCTGAGCACGAGCACACAGACCACGGTGACCACAGCGGGATGACCGAAGCCCGCGAAGGCTTCGACGTTCGGGACCAGTCCGGCGAAGACGCAGACCAGCAGGGCTCCGACCGCGACCATGTCGTGCCGCCAGCGCCCCCAGACGAACATGCCCGCCGTGGCCGCGAGAATGGCGATGATCGCCGCCTGCTCATGCGTCATGCGCAACCTCGAGCATTCGATGCCTCCCGGGAACGAGAATCCCGGCATAACAGGATAGCACGATCCGCCCCCAGGGTACACACCCGCGCCTTGGGCTCCGGAGCGTCCCCCGTTCCGCGCGCCTTCTTATGTTGCCCTCGCGGCGTTCCTCCGCCAGCCCCGGCCCGCGACTGCAGGCGCGCTGGCCGTTCCCGCACGCGCCATCCTGCGTTCAATCGCTTATATATCGATAATATATATACGTATTGTTCTCCTTAAAAAATGTAGAATAAACTATTTGACGTTTATTATGAAATCAGGAATATGCTTATTCATATCAAAAAAATGTTTTGCTGATATGACATGGCGCGCGGGCGGAAATCCCGCCGCACTCCTTCAAAAGGCGCGACGCGTTCCTCGCGCACCGCACCGGCCGCTCCAGGGCCCCCTGTGACCATACCGCCTCCACACCTGTAACCCGACCACAGCAAGGAGAACGTCATGGCGAACATTCTCGGTTCCAAGGGAAAGGCCTCCCCGGCTGAGGAACAAAAGCTGATCGAGGAGATCCAGCACCTGATCGAGGTCAAGGGCCTCAACGCCAAGCTGACCGTGACCGGCGAAAGGGCCCAGGTCCTGACGGGCTGCACGGGCTGCACCATCTGTCCGTGCATGATCTGCTGGTAGCCAGGACCTGGCGGTAACGACCGCCGCGCGACGCACTTGCACACACGGAGCCAGGACCGGGACCGAGGATGGGGCGGCCATCTTGCACGAGAGCAGTGGAAGATGGATGCGTTTTGCGCAGGGCATCCCGGTCCTGGTTCCAACATGCCGCCGGGCCTTCGCCCGGGCGGCCTGACCGGTCATGCCCCCGGCCGGACCACGACCGGGCGAACCGGCAACCGCGAGCCGAAAGGGAGAGACGCCGTGAACCCGCTCCAGATACAGGACGACCACTATCTCGCCGTCAGGAAAGAGTTCATCTTCAAGATAGACGGCAGCAGGCCGCTGCTCTACAGCCTCGACTACATCAACACCCAGCTCTATTTCCTGAGCCCCCTCGAGGGCCTGGCCCTTTCCCTGCTCGGAGGGGACAAGCCCTTCTCCACCCTGCGCCGCATGTTCGCCTCCCTTTTTCCCGGCGCCGAAGGCGACTCCCTGGCCGGTCTGCTCGCCGATGTGGACGGCCGCATCCGGAGTTCCCCCTCCCAAACCGGCATCGGGGCGGACGGACTGATCCAAACGGCGGACGCCCCCATCCGCGACGCGCAGACCTTCGATCCCCGCGCGTTCGTGGTCAGCCCCTCGGAGTACCTGGCCCGCACCGCGGACCCCAAGACCTCGGTGCGCCTTGAAACCCCCATCAACATCTACACGGTCTTCACCCACCGCTGCCTGACGGACTGCGTCTACTGCTACGCGGACCGGAGCCGCAGGGACGGGGAGCTGCCCCTGGCGCGCTGGCGCGCCATCCTGCAGGACATGCGCGACCTCGGGATCTGGATGTGCTCCCCGGACAACGGCGACACCTTCGCCCGCACGGATGGGATAGACCTGCTGGAATGCATGCTCGAACACGACATGCACTTCCTCCTCTCCACCAAGGCGCAGCTTTCGCGGGAGCAGATCGGACGGCTGGTGGACGCCGGATTCGGCCGAAAGGTCCGGGGCGTCGTCGAGCGCCGCGCGCAACTGAGCGTCGACGCCGCGGACGAGGACGTCTCCAGGCGCATCCTGCGCGCGCCCGGCGTCCGGCCGCGCGGCTACCTGGCCACCGTGGAGAATTTCCTGGCCTTCGGCATCATGCCCAAGGTCAAGGCGGTCATCACCGGGCTCAACTACCACCAGGCCAAGCCCATCGTGGACCTGTTCCATCCGTGCGGGGCGCGGGAATTCCACTTCGTGCGCTACCATCGCTCCTTCCACCGCCACACGGACGACCTCTTCGTCCAGCCCTCCCACGTCGCGTCCCTGCGCGACCAGTTCCAGGCCATCCGCGACCGGTATCCGGACGTCCAGGTGGTGGAGAACCTGACCCAGGGGCCCGCCAGCGCCGAACCGCTCTCCCCGGAGCGGGCCAGGGCCCTGTGGGACGGCCGCATCGGCTGCGGCGGCGGCTGGTCGTCCCTGGGCATCGCGCCCGACGGGAAGGCCTTTTTGTGCGAGCAGATGAAGATGGACGCTCCCTATTTCGTCGGCGACGCGCAGGGCCAGTCGATACGGGAGATATGGGACGGCGAGGCCATGCTGCGCTTCATCCATCCGGAGCGGGAACTGTTCAAGGGGACCGTGTGCCACGAGTGCGGCGAGTTCGAGGACTGCATCTGGAAAAAGGGCCGTTGCTACCGGGACGCGTACTTCTCCTACGGTTCCATCTACGACGCGCCGCCGCTCTGTCCCCACAACCAGCGGCCCGGCATACGGCTGGGCTGAGGGAGGCCACGCCATGCGCGACCCGCGACGCTGGAAATCCTCGGTATTCAACCTTTCCCTGGACGCCGACGGCAAGCGGCTCCTCATCAACGGGGCCACCGGCCGGATGCTGCGGTTGCAGGACCGGCAGATGGACATTCTGGAGGACCGCCTCGACGAGATCGGACGCGAGGGACGCTGCTCCAGCCCGGACATGCTGCGGGGCCTGCGCGAGCTCGGGTTCGTGGTCCCCGCCGAGGAGGACGAGTACCGCAACGAACAGGCCCGCTTCCTCGCCACCCGGACCGGCCGGGACACGTTTCGCGTCACCATTGCGCCGACCATGGCCTGCAACATGCGCTGCAGCTATTGCTTCCAGCGCGATGTGGCGCGCACCCAGACCATGACGCCAGCGATGCAGGAAGGCGCGCTGGAGTTCATCCGCCGCATGGCCGCGGGAAGCCGGCTCCTGGTCGTGCAGTGGTTCGGGGGGGAGCCGCTCCTGGCCTACGACCAGATCCTGTCCATGTCCAAGGACCTGCGCCGCTTCTGCGCGGAGCAGGGCATCGGCTATTACGCGGAGATGCTCACCAACGGCACGCTCCTGACGCCGCGCATCATCGAGAGTTTCGCGGACATCGCGCTGAAGGCCGTCCAGATTCCCCTGGACGGGGACCCCGGAACGTACGCCGCGCGCAAGGGCATGGGCGCGGACAGGGCCAGGGACTTCCACCGCTTCCTGGCCGAAAACCTGCAAACCCTGGTGGACGTCACCGGCAGCGTCACCATCCGGGTCAATGTGGACCGCGACAACCCCGAGGGCGGACGGGATGTGGTCCGGATGTTCCGGGACCAGGGCTGCCGCGATCCCCGCATCGATTTCCGGCTGGGCTTTCTCAATACCAGCCGCGGCATGGTGGACTGCATTCCCCACGACTGCTTCCTTCCTTCGGAATTCTCCCGGCTGGAGGTGGACTTCCTCCACTTCCTGGCGGCCGAAGGCTACCGGGTCTACGGAGCGCCGACCCGGCGCAACTTTCCGTGCGCCGCGCCCCTGTCCCACGCCTGCACCATCGACCCCCTGGGCGGCGTCGGCAAGTGCGTTCCGGCCATCGGCACGGGACAATCGGTCTTCGCCCGTCTCCATCCCGGCGACATCGACAGGACCATGCGGGAATTCTCCGCGCGGCCGCTCCCCTACGCCGCCTTCGATCCCTTCGAGAGCGGTCCGTGCCGGGGATGCCAGCTCTTGCCGCTGTGCCTCGGCTCCTGCCCCAAGCTCCATGAGGGCGACGGGCCGTTTTCCTGCAGCATGAAGGAGGGGCTGCTGGACCGGCTGTGCTTCTACCAGCGGTATTACGCCTGAGAAGGCGGGGACGGGGCCGGAGAGGCCCCGCCGCCCTGTGTTCGCACGTTCCAAACCCACGGAGGAAATTGCCATGGCGACACGGAACAAGACCATTGTCATCAGCGACATCCACATCAGCAACGGGGCCGCGTACAGCTGGTTCCTGCCGCCCTACCCCGGCTGCCTGACAGCCCTGCTCAATCAGGTGGCCGCCGATCCGGAGGTGGCGGAACTGGTGCTCATGGGCGACGTCTTCGACCTGTGGCTGTATCCCGTGGACGTCGCGCCCTGGTCCGTGGCCCAGATCCTCGCGGCCAACCCCGCGGTCACGACGGCTTTCCAGGCGTGCGTGGCCAGCCTTCCCGCCGTGTACTACATGCTCGGCAACCACGACATGGAGGTCACGACAGCCGATCTCGCCCCGCTGGGCAGCGGCGGCAAAAGCGTGCGCATGGTCACGCCGGAGTGGTACAATGGGAAATACGGCAACGCCAGGCACCTGGAGCACGGCAACGCCGCGGACGTGTTCAACGCCCCGGACACCTCGGGCGACACCATCGGCGGCTATCCCCTGGGCTTCTTCATCACCCGCCTGGTCGCCTCGGCCAGCAACCAGGGCACGCTGTGGAGCGAACTGCAGAAGCTGCTGCAACAAATCTTCGGCGACCACAAGACGCTCAAGGCCATGCCCCACGCGGAACTCGACGCCAAGCTGTCCACGGTGGTGGGCGTGATCATCAAGCTGCTGGCCGCGCTGGGGGGCGTGTCCGAAACCGCGCCGATCCGCTTCCGCGAACCGGACCTGGACAAAAAGTACACCGTCGGGGACATCCAGAACTATTACGGAAGCCTGTTCCTCACCTGGTTCCTGCGCTACCCCAATCCCAAGCAGTTCATCTCGGCCCTGCTGGCGGGATTCCTTTCCGACGGCCTGAACTGGTACGGCCAGCTCCTGTTGGCCCAGAAGCCCGCGCCGCAGTTCGTGGCCCTGGGGCACACCCACCACGCCCTGGTCGAGGGCGCCTACGACAACGACGGGTGCTGGTGCATCCCCGGCTCCCTGGGCCACGGCGACGCCAGCCCCTACTACCTGAGCATCACCGGGCAGACGCCGGCCTTGATCCCCTGGCCCTGTTCGTAAGACGCGGCCGGGCACAGGCCGAAAACGCGCGGCGGCCGCCCCGGAAAGCTCCGGGGCGGCCGCCGCCATGAAATCCTGGTGGGCCGTGTTGGGTTCGAACCAACGACTCTCTGCTTAAAAGGCAGATACTCTACCGCTGAGTTAACGGCCCCTGAAAAGGAAGGCGTTTGTATCCTCCGCTGCACGGGCTGTCAACCGGCGCGCCTTTTGGGCCGCTGTCCGCGCGCCCTGCGCGTCGCGGACAGCCTCCGCGCCGCACCCGGTTCAGGCCGGACGGATGACCTCAAGGCCGCGCATGTAGGGCCTGAGGACCTCGGGCACGACCACGCTGCCGTCGGCCTGCTGGCAGTTCTCAAGGACCGCCACCATGGTCCGCCCCACGGCCAGGCCCGAGCCGTTCAGGGTATGCACAAGGTTCGCGCCCTTGCCGCCCTTCTCCTTGAAACGGATGCCCGCCCGTCTGGCCTGGAAGTCCTCGAAATTGGAGCAGGACGAGATCTCGCGGTAGGCGTTCTGCGCGGGCAGCCAGACCTCGATGTCGTAGGTCTTGGCCGAGGAGAAGCCCAGATCCCCGGAGCACAGCGCCACCACGCGGTAGGGCAGGCCGAGCTTCTGCAGGATGGTCTCAGCCTGCCGGGTCAGCTCCTCCAGGCGCTCGTAGGACTCCTCGGGCCGCACGAAGCGCACCAGCTCCACTTTGTTGAACTGGTGCAGGCGGATCAGCCCGCGCGTGTCGCGGCCGTAGGAGCCCGCCTCGGAGCGGAAGCACGGCGTGTAGGCGCAGTGGTCGAGGGGCAGCGTCTCCGCGGGCAGGGTCTCGTCCGCGTAGAGGTTGGTCACCGGCACCTCGGCCGTGGGGATGAGCCAGTAGTCGGTCTCGGCCAGCTTGAAGAGGTCGGCCGCGAACTTGGGCAGTTGTCCCGTGCCGGTCATGGTCTTCGTGTTCACAATGACCGGCGGCATGACCTCTTTGTAGCCGTGCTCAAGGATGTGCACGTCCAGCATGAACTGCGCCAGGGCGCGCTCCAGGGCCGCGGCCCAGCCCGTGAGCACGGCGAAACGCGCCCCCGCGATCTTGGCCGCCCTCTCCGCGTCCAGGCCGCCCAGGGAGACGGCCAGGTCCACGTGGTCCTTGGGCGCGAAAGAGAAGCTCGCCGGTTCGCCCCAGAGGCGCACCACCTGGTTGGCGGACTCGTCCGCGCCCACGGGCACGGAGTCGTGCGGAATGTTGGGGATGGCCATGAGGATGTCCTGAACCTTGGCGTCGATGGCCGTGGCCTGTTCGTCCAGGGCCTTGATGCGCTCGGACAGCCCGCCGAGGCTGTCGATGACGGCCTGCGCGTTCTCGCCCCTGCGCTTGGCCTCCGCGACCTCCTTGGACGCCTGGTTGCGCCGGGCCTTCAGCTCCTCGACCTCTGCGATGAGCGCCCGGCGCTGCTCGTCCAGGGCCTCGTATTCGGCCATGTCCACGGCGGCGCGGCGTTTCTTCAGGGCCTCGCGCACGGCCTCGGGGTTCTTGCGTACGAACCGGATGTCCAGCATGATCTGCTCCCGCGATTGCGAATCAGGATGCGCCTGCCATACATCAAGCGCGGCCGGGGGCCAAGAGGCGAAAGGCCGTTTCGGGCCTGCGGGCCGGTCTTTCGACGCCGCCCCCCTTGACATCGCCGGGGTTTCGGGCCAGTAGACCAGAACCCGTTGCGACGCATTTCACAAGCTTGGGAATATACCGAGGAGGAAGATCATGGCCTGGACCTGGGAAGTCATCTCGAATCTGGTGCACAACATGTTTCAGTCCACCCCCCAGGGCACGCTCGGCGTGAGCCTGATCTTCATCTATCTGGTCTGGATGGTTTCCATGGCGGCCAAACGCATCTGCCAGAACCTCAAGGAAGATCACCATTAGGCCGATTCCGTCTCCAGCTTTCCCAAGGCCCGGCGAACCGTCGGGCCTTTTTCGTTTGGCCGTCCGCTACGCCCTCCCCTTCCTGCTGCTCTGCCTCTTTTCCGGGCCCGCCGTCTGCGCCGACCTGCTGCGCGCCCTGTGGGGCCAGGAGGAACTCGCCGGAGCCCCGCTCGACCGCCTGCAGGGCCGCACCCACGCGCCCGACGACACGCCCCCGGAACGCACCGGGCCGAACCTCGTCCTGCCGCCCCGCGACGGGGCGGAGGCCGTGCGCCGCGTGGCCCTGCCGCCGGGCGTCCGCCTCGCGGCCCTGACCTTCGATCTGTGCGAACTGGCCGACCGGCGCGCCGGATACGACGCCGAACTGGCGAACCTGCTGCGCCGCGAACGGATTCCCGCCACCTTCTTCGCAGGCGGCCGCTGGCTGCAGAGCCACCCGGAGCAGGCCCTACAACTCATGGCCGATCCGCTTTTCGAACTGGGCAACCACGGCTGGACCCACGGCAACATGGCGGTGCTGGACGCGGACGGACGGCGGGAGCAGCTCCTCTGGACCCAGGCGCAGTACGAACTGCTGCGCGAGGAGTTGACGCGGCGGGCGCGGGCTGCCGGGCTGCCCGAAAGCGCCGTGGCCGCGCCCGGGGCGCTGACGGCCTTCCGGCCGCCCTACGGCCGCTGCACTCCGGCTTCGCTTGCCGGGACGGCCGCGCTGGGCCTGCGCACCGTCACCTGGGACGTGGTGGCGGACGAGATGAACCCCGACGCCGAGGCCGCGGCCCGCGACCTGGCGGCCCGGGTCCGGCCCGGCTCCATCGTGCTGCTGCACGCCAACGGCGTGCCCCCGCACACGGCGCGCATCGTGGAACTGGCCCTGCCGCTCCTGCGCGCCAGAGGCTTCTCCTTCGTGACCGTGGAAAAGCTGCTCGACGCGGGACGCGCCGAGACGAGCGCGGAATGCTTCTTCAACCGCCCCGGCGACAATCTGTTTCTGGACCGCGCATACGGCGACGGCACGCGCCACCCGAAAAAAACGGACTGAGGCGGCCCCTACCCCCCGCGGGACTCGCGCGCCAGATCCAGGATGTACTGGCCGTAGGAGTTCTTGGCCATCTCGCGGCCCAGGGCCTCAAGCCGGGCCGCGTCGATCCAGCCCATGCGAAAGGCGATCTCCTCCACGCAGGCCACGACCACGTCCTGACGCTGCTGAATGACCTGCACGAAGCTCGCGGCCTGGTGCAGGGACTCGAAGGTCCCGGTGTCCAGCCAGGCGTGGCCGCGCCCCAGGAACTCCACGCGCAACTCGCCGCGCTCCAGGTAGGCGTTGTTCACGTCCGTGATTTCGAGTTCCCCGCGGGCCGACGGCCTCAGCCTCCGGGCGATCTCCACCACGCTGTTGTCGTAGAAGTACAGGCCCGTAACCGCGTAACGGGATTTGGGCGCGGCGGGCTTCTCCTCGATGCTCCGCACCTTTCCGGCCGCGTCGAACTCCACCACGCCGTAGCGCTCCGGGTCCTTGACCTTGTAGCCGAAGACCACGCCGCCCCGCTCGAGCTTGGCGCACTCCTGCAACTTCTTCGAGAGCCCCTGGCCGTAGAAGACGTTGTCCCCCAGCACCAAGCAAACCGTCTCCCGGCCGATGAACTCCTCGGCCAGCACGAAGGCCTGGGCCAGCCCCTCGGGCCGGGGCTGCTCGATGTAGGTCAGGGACAGGCCGAGCTGCTCCCCGGAGCCGAACATCTGCCGGAAGCGCGGCAGGTCCTGCGGCGTGGAGATGACCGCGATCTCCCGGATGCCCGCGAGCATGAGCACGGACAGGGGATAGTAGATCATGGGCTTGTCGTAGAGCGGCAAAAGCTGCTTGCAGACGCCGCGCGTGATGGGGGAGAGGCGCGTGCCCGAGCCGCCCGCCAGGATGATGCCTTTCATGAACGCTCCTTCGTCGTCCGCGGCGCGGGGCGCACGGCGGGACGGAATCCGAGGCCGCAAACGCCGCGCCTTCCTTGCCATGCGGACGCATGCGCCTTATAGCTGGACTCTGGCTGCAACCACAACCCCAAAAGGCGCATGGCTGGCGGACCCTCCTACAACTTCCCCCTGGCCGGGCTGTTCATGGCCCTCTTCTTCCTGGCGCTCGTCTTTCTCTTCGCCTTCGTCCAGGTCGGGGTCATCAGCCTCGCCTTCGCCAAGCTCGGGCTCACGCCGCACCAGGGCTTCATCGTGCTCATGGCCACCCTGCTCGGCGCGGGCGTGAACCTGCCGCTGTGGCGCACGGGCCGCCAGGTCCGGGTCTGCGCGCCCAAGCTCGGCCTGCTCTTCCGCCACCACCGCGGCCTGTGGAACAAATGCGCGGACGGCGAACTGGTGGACCAGTCCATCTCGGTCAACCTCGGCGGCTGCCTCATCCCCTGCCTGCTTTCGGTCTGGCTCATCTCGCGGCACGGACTGTCCCTGCCGCTGCTCATCGCCGTCATCGTGGTCAGCGCGGTCTGCTACAAGCTGGCCCGGCCGCTGCAAGGGGTGGGCATCGGCATCCCCATCCTCGCGCCGCCCCTGGTCACGGCCCTGGCCGCCGTCACCCTGGCCCCGGAGGGGCAGGCCCCCGTGGTGGCCTACGTGGCCGGGTCGCTGGGCACGCTCATCGGCGCGGACGTGCTGCACCTCATGACTCCCTCCACCATGAACCGGCTGGAGGCCCCCATGCTCTCCATCGGCGGGGCGGGGACCTTCGACGGCATCTTCATCACCGGCATCCTGGCCGTGCTCCTGGCCTGAGGCGCGCGTGCGGCCCGTCATCGTCATGAGCGCCTGTCTGGCGGGCCGCCGCACACGCTACGACGGACGCCCGGTCTACGCCGCGCGCATCGTGGAGTACCTGGCGCGCGACTTCGACATCGTGGCCGTCTGTCCCGAGGTGGCGGCCGGGCTGCCCGTGCCTCGCGAGCCCATCAACCTTGAGGGCACGCCCTTCTCGCCGACCATGATCGGCGTGCAGTCGCGCACCGACTACACCTTCCGCGTCACCGGCCGCCTCATCGAAATCATGGAGGGCCTGCTGCGCCAACGCCCCGCGGCCTTCGTGCTCAAGAGCAGGTCGCCCACCTGCGCCTGCGTCACCCCCATCCCGGTCTACGACGCGTACGGCCGCGAAATCGGCCGCTCCCTGGGCCTGTTCGCCCGCTTCATCCGGCGTCGCATGCCCGACGTCCCCCTGTCCGACGAACGCATCCTGGCCGACTCGGCGGCCCTGGAGGCCCTGGCCCGCGTGGCCCTGGCCCGGGCCGCGACGCCGGACCAGCAGGAGACCCCATGACCGAGACGCCCCTTCCCCTGACCGCGCCCGACGGACTGGCCGTGGACGCCGGAGACTTCTGCGCCCTGGCCCGCGCCCCCCTGCCGGGCATGCCCCTGCCCCTGCTGCTCGCGCCCGCCGGCACCCCGCCCCTGCGCGCCGGACGGTCGCTGACCCTGGACGGCGAGCCGGTCTTCGAGGTCACGGGCACGACCATGTGGCCCTCCCCGGCCTCGGCCCCCGTCACCTGCCTGCGCGCCCTCCGGCCCTGCGCCCTGTCCGGCGCGACCGCCTTCGGCCTTGCCGCGCGCGGCGTCTCCCTGGCCTGGATCACCCTCTCGGACAAGGGCAGCCGCGGGGAACGCGCCGACGCCTCCGGTCCGCTCATCGAGGAGCTGGCCGCCTCGGCCATGCCCGTGAGTCTGGCGCGCGGCTGCGTCATTCCGGACGACGCGGACATGCTGCGGGGACTGCTGGCCTCGCTGGCCCTCATCGAGGGCTTCGACCTCATCCTGACCACCGGCGGCACCGGCCTCGGTCCGCGCGACATCACGCCCGAGGCCACCCTGGCCGTGATCGGAAAGCGGCTGCCCGGCTTCGAGCGGGCCATGACCCTCGCCTCCCTGGAGAAGACCCCCCATGCCGCCATCTCCCGCGCCGTGGCCGGGACCATCGGACAGAGCATCGTGGTCAACCTGCCCGGATCGCCCAAAGCGGTGCGCGAGACCCTCTCCGCCGTGCTGCCCGCCCTGCCCCACGCCCTGGCCAAGCTGCAGGGGGACCCCGCTGATTGCGGCCAGAGCTGAGGCAGGCCTGATGCCGCCCGGCGACTCTTTGACATTTCACGCCGCCAAGCGTACCGATGACACTCCCCCCGCCACGACATGACGAAATTTCATACCGTACCACTCTTCGACCTCCTCTCGATGGTCTCCAACGCCCTGGACCTGGTCAGCCCGGCCGTGGCCGGGCACCACCGCCGCGTGGGCCACATCGCCGCGCGTCTGGCCCAGACCCTGGGACTGGACCGCGAGGAGTGCGCCACGCTCCTGTCCGCCGGGCTGCTGCACGACGCCGGGGCCTTCACCCTGAAGAACCGTCTCGACGCCCTGCAGTTCGAGACCGAGGACGCGGGCCACGCGGAAAAAGGCTACCGCCTGCTGCGCAAGTCGCCCCGCCTGGCGGACGCGGCCCTTCTCGTCCGTCACCACCACACCTCGTGGCGCAGGCGCGACCCCAGGCTCCCCCTGGTCACGGCCTTCCAGGCCAACCTGCTCTGCCTGGCCGACCGCGTGGACACGCTCATCGCCCATGCGGACGGCGCGCCCGACCGCTTCGCCATCGCGGAACGGATCAAGGCCCACTCCGGAAACCTCTTCGCCCCCGGGGCCGTGGCCGTCTTCGAGGGGCTGTCCCGCGACAAGGGCTTCTGGGCCGAGGTCCTCGCCCCGGACGCCACGGGGGAGGCCCCGCCCGACCTGCCCGCCGTGCACAATCCCGAACTGGGCATGGACGAATTCCTGGAATTCGCCGAACTCATCGCCCAGATCATCGACTTCCGCAGCCGGTTCACCGCCACCCACTCCAAGGGCGTGGCCGCCACCTCGCGCCACCTCGCTGGCAGCCTGGGACTCGATGCGCAGATGCAGAAGCTGGTCTACCTGGCCGGGCTGCTGCACGACCTGGGCAAGCTGGCCGTGCCTTCCGAGATCATCGAGAAGCCCGGCCCCCTGGACGCGGCCGAGATGGAGGTCATGCGCCGCCACGCTGCCGTCGGGAATCAGCTCCTGCGGGCCGTCCCCGGCTTCGGGGAGCTGGCCGACATCGCCGCCTGCCATCACGAACGGCTGGACGGCTCGGG
This sequence comes from Desulfovibrio sp., assembly GCA_022839785.1. Taxonomy (GTDB): domain Bacteria; phylum Desulfobacterota; class Desulfovibrionia; order Desulfovibrionales; family Desulfovibrionaceae; genus Alkalidesulfovibrio. The sequence continues at coordinate 66,815 of JALHJW010000003.1, forward strand.
ATACCCCTTCAGCTACACCGGGGCGCAGCTCAGCCTGCCCTGCCGCATCATGGCCGTGGCCGACGTCTTCACCGCCATCACCGAGGACCGCCCCTACCGCACGGGCATGGACCGCGACCAAAGCCTCAAGGTCCTCGAAGACCTGGCCGCCGGGAAACTGCTCGATCCCGATGTGGTCTTCGCGGTGAAAAACGAGTACGATGCCGTGAACGAGGCCCGCATCGTCGGGCAGGAGACGGCGCACAAGGAGTTCAGGTCCTTCTACACGGCATAACCACACGCCATCCAGACAGCACGGGCGGTCGGCGACGCAGGGCATGGAACGATTCAGGGCAGACCTTCACATCCATTCGCGCTATTCCCGGGCCACCTCCAAGGCCCTCACCCCCCGGCACCTTTCGGCCTGGGCTCTGGTCAAGGGCCTGGACGTCATCGGCACCGGTGACTTCACCCATCCCCAGTGGCTCGACGAGATCGCCGAGGCCTGCGTCGAGGACGGCTCGGGCCTGCTCACCCTGCGCTCCCCGCAGGGGCTCTCCTCCGAAATCCCCCGCCTGGACGGCTGGCTGCCCCAGGGCCGCACGCGCTTCATGCTCCAGGCCGAGATCAGCTCCATCTACAAACGCGGCGGCAAGGTGCGCAAGGTCCACAACCTCGTCTTCGTGCCCTCGCTGGAGCAGGCGCGCAGGCTGAACGCCAGGCTGGCGGCCGTGGGCAACCTGGCCTCGGACGGACGACCCATCCTGGGCCTGGACTCGCGCAACCTCCTGGAGATGGTCCTCGACCTCGGCGGCATGGCCTTCCTGGTCCCGGCCCACATCTGGACCCCCTGGTTCTCCCTGTTCGGCTCGGCCTCGGGCTTCGACTCCATCGAGGAGTGCTTCGGCGACCTCTCCTCCGAGGTCTTCGCCCTGGAGACCGGCCTCTCCTCCGACCCGGAGATGAACCGACTGATATCGGCCCTGGACCGCTTCCGCCTGATCTCCAACTCCGATGCCCACTCGGGCGAGAAGCTCGGCCGCGAGGCCAACATCTTCTCCGGCGAGCTGACCTACGCCACCATCTACCGTTCCCTGCGCGGCGAAGGCCTGGGCCACAGCTTTCAGGGAACCGTCGAATTCTTCCCCGAGGAGGGCAAGTACCACCTCGACGGCCACCGCAAGTGCAACGTGGTGCTCGAACCGCGCGAGGCCAAGGCGCGCGGCGACATCTGCCCGGTCTGCAAAAAGCCCCTGACCCTGGGCGTGCTGCACCGCGTCATGGATCTGGCCGACCGCGAGGCCCCGGAGCTTCCCGCCGGGCAGCCGGGCTTCACCTCGCTCATCCCCTTGGCCGAGATTCTGGGCGAGATCCTGGACGCCGGACCGGCCACGAAAGGTGTACAGAAGCTCTACACCAAGGCCGTGGCCCGTTTCGGCTCGGAGATGGGCGTGCTCTCGGACGTTCCCCCGGCCGACCTTGCCCGCGTCCATCCCCTGCTCGGCGAGGCCGTGGGCCGCATGCGCGCCGGACGCGTGATCCGCGACCCCGGCTTCGACGGCCAGTTCGGCGTGATCTCGGTCTTTTCCCAGGCCGAGAAGCGGGAGATGCGCCAGGGCCGCTTCCTGGCCTCGGGCTTCGCGGCCGAGCCCGCCGCGCCCCCTGCCCCCCCGCCGCAGGCCGGGGACGTTCCGCCGCCCGCCCCCAAAAAGGCCCGGGGGCTGACCTGGAACCCGGCCCAGGCCGAGGCCATCGCCGTGGGCCCCGGCCCGGTGCTGGTCGTGGCCGGACCCGGCACGGGCAAGACCCGCACCCTCATCGGCCGCATCGAGGCCCTGCTCGACAGCGGCGTGCCCCCGGGGGAAATCCTGGCCGTGACCTTCACCCGCCGCGCCGCGCAGGAGATGCGCGACCGCTTGGCCGCGGGAAAGCGCCCGCCCGAGGCCCTGCCCCGGGCCGACACCCTGCACGCCCTGGCCTTCGAGTACTGGGCCGGGGCCTACGACGAAGCGCCCACGGTCATGGACGAGGAGTCGGCCCTGCGCGTCTTCGCCGAAAGCCAGCCCGAACTGACCGGCCCCAGGCTGCGCCAGGCCTTCAAAGACTACATGCTGGCCCGCGAACGGCGTGCGGTCACGCCCGAGATGCACGAGGACTACCGCCCCTTCGTGAAGAAGAAGGAGTATTGGAACCTCGTGGACTACGCGGACCTGCTCGAATTCTTCCTGGAACAGATCGAGTCCGGCATCTTCGTCCGCCGCCACGCGCACCTGCTGGTGGACGAGGTGCAGGACCTCTCGGCCCTGCAGTTGGCCGTGGTCAAGGCGCTGGCCGGGGAGGCCGGGACCGGGCTCTTCGCCATCGGCGACCCGGACCAGTCCATCTACTCCTTCCGCGGCGCGCTGCCCGACGCGGCCGCCGACCTCGCCCGGACCTGGCCGGACCTCTCGGTCGTCCGGCTCGCGGAGAACTACCGCAGCGCCCCGGCCGTGCTCCGGCTCGCCGCCGCCCTTTTTCCCGAGCGGCCGCCCCTGGCCGCGCACGTCTCCGAACCCGGCGAACAGCTCATCTTCACCGCGCCGGACGCGGGCCGCGAGGCCGCCTGGATCGGCGAACGCGTACGCTCCCTGCTCGGCGGCTCCTCGGCCACCCTGGACGGCGGCTCCGGGGCCAGCCTCTCGCCCGGCGAGATCGCCGTGCTGGTGCGCTTCAAGGCCCTCGCCGCCCCCATCCGCCGGACCCTGGAGCGTCTGGGCGTGCCCTGTTCCGTGCCCGAGCAGGAGGCCTTCTGGCTGGAGCCGCGCGTGGCCGCCATCCTGCGCACGGCCAAGGGATTCCTGGGCATGACCGGACCGGAGGACGAGACCGACGCGGACCTCGTCATCCCGGAAAAGGTCCTGGCCAGGGGGCCGCTGGGTCTGGCCGCCTATCTGCAGGACATCGCCCCCTTCGACCGCATGTTCTGGCAGGGCCGCGCCTTCAAGGAGCTGTCCAAGGCCTTCGAGGCCCAGGGCGGCTGGACCGGACTGGTCAACTGGGTCGATCTGCAGAGCGAGGTGGAGCAGGTCCGGCTGAAGGCCGAGAAGGTGCAGATCATGTCCCTGCACGCGGCCAAGGGCCTGGAATTCGGCGCCGTCTTCCTGCCCGGCCTGGAGGACGGACTGCTCCCATTCGCGGGCGCGGGCTTCCTCACGGGCAAGGCGGGCGAGGCCGAGGACCGGCCGCCCGAGGACGAGGAGCGCCGCCTGTTCTACGTGGGCCTCACGCGCTCCAAGGGCAGGCTCTACCTCTCGCGGGCCAGGACGCGGGAACTGTACGGCCGGGAGATGCGCCTTCCCCCCTCGCGTTTTCTGGAAACCCTGCCCCAGGACCTGCTCAAGGCCTCGGTGCTGGTGCAGCGGACCATGCGCCAGGAGAAGCAGATCCAACTCATCTAAGGAGTGGACGGCGGGGAGGATTCCGCCCTGCCGGGGCCGCATGGGACCGTCCGCGCCTTGACGCGCGGACGGGCGGAAAGCCCCGGCGGAACGCGCCGCCGACGGCGCATGTCGCCCCGGCCCGCGGAACGCGGCAATCGTTTCAGGGGGGAGAGGGACAGACGGGGAAAAAGGGCAGCCTTTTTTCCCGGCCCTTCAGACCATCAGTCCGTACACGTAGCGTTCGTAGACGCGGCAGAGGCGGCGCGCGGCGCACCTGGTCATGCCCCATCCGGCCAGACGGCAGTAGACGTGGAGCGGATTGAAGCTGTGCTGCAGGAACATTCTGAACCGTTTCATGACAAGCCTCCCCGGGCATGCGCCCGAGCCGGTTGCGCTTGTCTTCCGAGTGAGCAATATTCATGCCCGTGAGGCCCCCGGCGGAGGCATCGCCCGGATCATGCACGCCTCTTCGGACGGAACAGGAAAAAAGTTTATGAGCGAGACGCCGAGCCAGTTCCCCTCCCTGTCGCTGAACAAGGGACCCACCGACTTTCCCTTCCGCACGGCCGCGCCCTCGTGGGTCTGGCCCGGCACGGTGGGCGAGAATTGCCGCCGCCTGGGCGAGGTCTTCGACGAGGTCGGCATCGTGCTCTTCGAGTCGGCGGCCTGCATGGCCTACGGCGAGGCGGACCTGCCCTCCACGCTGTCCGAGCTGTCCCTGCGCTACCACCTGCACATGCCCCTGGACCTGCCCTGGAGCGACGGCATCCTGGGGGTGCAGCACATCATCGAGACGCTCATCGACAAGACCGCCTTCCTCGACCCCTGGGGCTACGTGGTCCATGCCCCGCCCCACGCCAAGCAGCTCGACGAGCTGGCCTTCTGCTTCATCCACAAGGGCATCAAGCCCGACCGGGTGCTGCTGGAGAACACCAGGGAGTTCAACCCGCTCGATTTCTGGTGCGACATCCGCTACCTGGGCCTGAACCTCTGCCTGGACCTCGGCCACGTCCTGCTCTACGGCCAGGAGCAACTGCTGGAGCTGCCCCGGCTGTGGTCCAGGGTCAAGCTGGTGCATCTGTGCGCGCCCGGGCCGGACGGCCGCCATCTGCCCCTGACCGAGCTGGACGCCGAAGGGCGGCGGCTGGTCAGACTGATCCTGGCCCGCATGAGCCCGGACACGGTGGTCATGCCCGAGATATTCGACCCCGAGGGGCTGGCCGATTCCATGGCCGAGCTGCACGCCATCCTCACGGGCAGAGCCGGGTAGACCGGTGATCTCCCTGGTGCTCGGGGGCCAGTCCTCCGGAAAATCCGACCACGCCCTGACCCTCCTGGCCGCCGCGCCGGGCAACGCCGCGCTGCTGGTCACGGGGCTGGCGCGGGACGAGGATTTCCGCCGCCGCATCATGGACCACAAGCGGGACAGGGCCGCCGCCCTGCCCGTGCTGGAGGCGCGCGAGGACCTGCCCCGCGCCCTGGCCGGGCTGCTCGCCGGGCACGACGCCGTGTGCGTGGATGCGCTTGATTTCTGGGTGTATTCCTGCATGATGCTGGGCGAGGTGGAGGAGCGCCTGGAGGAGCTTGTCCGGACCTTGGCCCCGGCCGCGGGCCCGAAGGCCGGAAAGAACGTGATTCTCGTCTCCCAGGAGGCGGGCCTCTGCCCGGTGGCCGGGGACGCCCAGACCAGGGCCTTCATCCGCGCCGCGGGCCGCTGCAACCGGCGGCTGGCCGAGACGGCCGACAGGGTCTGGCTGGTGGCGGCCGGTCTGCCGCTGGCCTTGAAATAGCGAGGGGAGGCATGGCCTATTTCCGCAAGCTCGACCAGGAACTGGCGCGCCTCCTGGCGCTCCTGCACAAGGACCAGCGCTGGCTGATCCTGATGAACGCCGACCCCGACGCCCTGGGCTCGGCCATGGCGCTCAGGCGCATCATCTCGCGCCGCGTGGCCAAGGTGGGACTGGCGCACATCAACGAGATCAGGCGGCCGGACAACCTGGCCATGATCCGCTACCTGCGCATCCCCACCAAGATGCTCAACAAACGTATCGCGGCCAAGTACGACCGCTTCGCCCTGGTGGATTCGCAGCCGCACCACAACCCGGCCCTGGCCGAATTCCGCTATTCCATCGTCCTCGACCACCATCCTCTCAAGCGCGAGGCCCCCGTGACCGCGGACTACGCGGAGATCAGGACCGAGTACGGCGCGTGCTCCACCCTGCTCACGGAATACCTCTACAACCTGGAGATCAAGCCCTCGCCCTTCCTGGCCACGGCCCTGCTCTACGGCATCAAGTCCGACACCCAGAGCTTCGAGCGCGAGTTCTGCGACACGGACGTGCGCGCCTTCCGCTACCTCTCCAAGTTCGCCAACCAGATGGCCCTCAAGAAGATCGTGCGCAGCGAGTTCCACCTGCGCTGGCTGGACTACTTCCGCCTAGCCCTGGAAAAGCTGGAAATCTGCGAGCACGGGGCCTACGTCTACATGGGCAAAGTCGAGAACCCGGACATCCTGGTCATCCTGGCCGACTTCCTGCTGCGCGTGCACGAGATCGTCTGGACCGCGGTGGCCGGGCTGTGCAAGGGTTCCCTGGTGGTCATCTTCCGCGGCGACGGTCTGACCCGGGACGTGGGCAAGATGGCGGCCGAACTCTTCGGCGACGTGGGCAGCGCGGGCGGACACCGCCAGGCCGCGCGGGCCGAAATCGACATGAAGACCGTGAACGTCACGCCCGAGAAACTGCTGTGCGGCCGCCTGGAGGGCAGAAAGCTCAAGTGCTGCGAGGGGCATCTGCCTGGCGGCGGGAATCCCTGAGACCGCGGCCATCGATGGGATCATACGCGACATCACGACGTGCGCGCGGCAGATCGTGCAGACTGAAATCCAAACATACAAAGACAGAAACCGATGGCCCTCAAAGACCGCCTGAACCTTTCCGCCCCGCCCGTCTATCTCGTGGACGGCTCGGCCTTCGTCTACCGCGGCTTCTACGCCTTCCGCGACATGAACACGCGCGACGGCAGGCCGAGCAACGCGCTGTATATGGTCCTGCGCATGATGCTGAAGATCCTGCGCGAGGAGCGGCCCGGCCACGTCGGCTTCTTCCTGGACGGCAAGGGGCCCACCTTCCGGAGCGACATCTTCCCCGAGTACAAGGCCCAGCGCCAGGCCACGCCCGAGGACCTGCTCTCCCAGATCGAGCCGGTCAAGGAGGCGCTCGGGCTGCTCGGCGTGCGCGTCCTCGTCTCCGAGGGCTGCGAGGCCGACGATTGCATCGCCTCCCTGACCCATCGCCTCAAGCGCGAACGGCCCGTGGTCATCGTGGGCTCGGACAAGGACCTCAGGCAGTGCCTGGACCGGGACGTGGCCATCTGGGACCCGGGCGCCAAGCAGGAGAAGCTGGAGACCCTGGAGAACTTCACGGCCGACACCGGGCTGCCGCCCTCCTCCTGGCCGGATTTCCAGGCGCTGATCGGCGACTCCTCGGACAACATCCCCGGCGTGCCGGGCATCGGCCCCAAGTCGGCGACCGAGATCATGGCCGGGGCCAGGACCCTGGAAGAGGTCTTCGCGCGGCTGCCCGACCTGCCGGAAAAGTACCGCAGGAAGCTGGACGGACAGGAGGCGGCGGCCAGAAAATGGCGGGAGCTGACCCGGCTGCGCACGGACGTCTGCCCGGACCTTTCCCTGGACGGTCTGGCCCTGCGCCAGCCGGACGTGGAGGGGCTGCGCGCCTTTGTGCAGCGCTGGGAGTTCGGCAGCCTCCTGCGGGAGCTGCCCCAGGCCCAGGCGGGCGCGCCCGCGACCCGGAGCGCGCAGGCGAAGGCCGGGGCGCAGGGCTCGCTGCTCGGCTCCGGGCCGGACGCCGCCGGGCTGGGCACCGCCGGGCCGAGCGCCCAAACGCCCGGCAGGTCCCCCAGCCTCTTCGACTTCATGGCCCCGTCCGCGCCTGCCGCGCCCCTGGCCGACGTGCGGCAGGCCGCCTCCCCGGCCGGGTTGCCGGACCTCGCGGGCCGCGACGCGGGCCTTGCGCCCGCGCCCGAGGGGCAGACAGGCCTGCGCCTGGGGCTGGACGGCGAGGAATGGGCCTATGCGGGCGACGAGGCCGCCCTGGCCGAGGCCCTGCAGGCCTGCGCCAGTCTGGCTGTCCCGTCCCTCAAGGAGCTGCTGGCCCGTCATCCGGCCTGGGCCGGGATCGCCCTGGACGCGGTGCGCGACGTGGCGCTCACCGCCTACCTGCTCAACCCCGAGGAACGCGAATACGGCCTGGAGCACCTCTGCCAATCCCTGGCCCACGACCCCGGCCTGCCTCCTTTGCCGGGCGGCGCGCCGGGCCTCGCGGCCCTGGAGATCGGCAGGCTGCTCGCGCAGCGGCTGCAGGCCTCGGGCATGGCCCGGCTCTACGCCGACCTCGAACTGCCCCTGGTGCCCGTGCTGCGCGCCATGGAGTCCGCGGGCGTGGCCGTGGACCTCGCGGCCTTCGAATCCTTCCTCGCCGAGGTCACGCAGAAGATCGAGGAGCTGACCTCCCGCATCCACGCCGCAGCCGGAGGGGAGTTCAACGTGCGCTCCAGCCAGCAGCTCGGCCAAGTGCTGTTCGAAAAGCTGGGGCTCAAACCGCGCGGCAAGACGCCGGGCGGCCAGTCCTCCACCTCCCAGGCCGTGCTGGAAAAGATGGCAGGGGACCACGAGATCGTCGATCTGGTGCTGGAATTCCGGGGACTGGAGAAGATGCGCTCCACCTACCTGGAGCCGCTGCCGCGCCTGGTGGACGGCAAAGGCCGCATCCACACCACCTTCAACAACCTCTCCACGGCCACGGGCAGGCTCTCCAGCGTCGGCCCCAACCTGCAGAACATCCCCATCCGGGGCGAGATGGGCGGGCGCATGCGGGCCTGCTTCACGGCCGGCCCCGGACACCTGCTGGCCTCGGCCGACTATTCGCAGATCGAGCTGCGCGTCCTGGCCCACCTGTGCGGCGACCCGGGGCTGACGTCGGCGTTCCGCGCGGGCGAGGACATCCACGCCCGCACCGCTGCCCTGTTGCAGGACAAGGAGCCGGGCGAGGTGAGCCCGGACGAACGCCGCGCGGCCAAGACCATCAACTTCGGCCTGCTCTACGGCATGGGGCCGCAGCGCCTGTCGCGCGAGCTGAAGATTCCGCTCGCGCAGGCCAAGGAGTTCATCGCCCGCTACTTCGAGCGCATGCCCAAGGTGAAGGCGTTCTTCGATTCCGTGGAGCAGGAGGCGCGGCGCGACGGCTTCGTGACCACGCTCCTGGGCCGCCGCAGGCTGCTGCCGGGCCTGCGCTCGCGCAACGACAACGAGCAGTCCCAGGCCGTGCGCCAGGCCATCAACACGCGCGTGCAGGGCTCGGCCGCGGACGTCATCAAGCTGGCCATGCTGCGCGCCCACGCCGACGGAACGCTGCGCCGCTTCGGCGCGCGCCTCATCCTGCAGGTGCACGACGAGCTGCTCATCGAATGTCCGGCGGACACGGCCAGACAGGCCGGGGAACGCCTGGCCGCGCTCATGTCCGGCGCGGTATCCCTGGACGTGCCCCTGGCCGTGGACTGGGGCGTGGGCGCGACCTGGGCCGAGGCGCATTGATTCCCGCACCCTTCCGCGGCCTCCCCCGCCGTGCTATCCTCCGCGCCAAACGGAGGAACAGGCATGAAGCTTCTGCAGGAATTCAAGGCCTTCGCCATCAAGGGCAACGCCGTGGACATGGCCGTGGGCATCATCGTGGGCGCGGCGTTCGGGAAGATCGTCAATTCCATGGTGGGCGACGTGATCATGCCGCCCATCGGCCTGGCCGTGGGCGGGGTGGACTTCACCGACCTCTCCCTGACCCTGAAGGCGGCGGAAGGGGCCGCGCCCGCCGTGGTCCTGCGCTACGGGGCGTTTTTGCAGTCGATGGTGGACTTCACCATCGTTGCCTTCGCGGTCTTCCTCCTGGTCAAGGGCATCAATGCGCTCAAGCGCGCCGAGGAGGCCAGGCCCGCCCCGCCGCCCGCGCCCAGCCGCAGCGAGGAGCTGCTGGCCGAGATCAGGGACATCCTGCGCAGGCAGGGCGGCTGAGGGGGGCGGCGCGGGGCCGTGGGGCGGCTTGAGCGCGCCGCGGATATGGGGTACGGTGAACCGGCGCAGGGGTGTGCCCTGCGTCCGGACGCGACGATTTCCACAGGGGTGACAGCACATGGCCTCTCCCGACTCCTCTGCCTGCGGCTGCGGCGGCCCCGGCGGCACGCTCATGCCCGAGGCGACCTTCTCCACCTTCGTCCTCTCCCTGGCCTCCTCGGCCATGGTCCACCTGGGCGAGGTCCCCGACCCGGGCACCGGACAGGTGCAACCGGATCTGACCCTGGCCAAGCACACCATCGACGTGCTGTGCATGCTCAAATGCAAGACCGGGAAGGGGCTCGACCCCGACGAGAAGAAGCTCCTTGAGGACCTGCTCTACGAACTGCGCCTGAAATACGTCGCCAAGAGCGCGTAGGAAGCAAGGATTCACGATGCCGCAGAAGCTGCGCGCCGGATTGGTCGGCGTGACCGGATACACGGGCCTCGAACTGGCGAGGCTCCTGGCCTCCCACCCGAACCTCGAACTGGTGCGCGCCACCTCCCGTTCCGAGGCGGGCAAGCGCCTGTCCGACCTCTTCCCGAACCTCCTGCAGACCGCGCCCGGCGACGTGACCCTCACGCAGCCCGACGTGGCGGACCTGAAGGGCGCGTGCGACGTGGTCTTCCTGGCCGTGCCCCACGGCACGGCCATGGACATGGCGGGCGAGCTGCTGGACGCCGGGGCGCGGGTGGTGGACCTCTCGGCCGACTTCCGCCTGCGCGACAAGGACGTCTACGCCCGGTGGTACGGCCTGGAGCACCGCCGCACGGACCTCCTGCCCCAGGCGGTCTTCGGCCTCGTCGAGCTGTACCGCGAGGCCGTCAGGGGCGCGCGGCTCGTGGCCAACCCGGGCTGCTACCCCACCTCGGCCATCCTCGGCCTGACCCCGGCCCTGGAAGCGGGCGTCGCCGAAACGGACGGCATCGTCATCGACGCCAAGTCCGGAGCCACGGGCGCGGGACGCGGGGCCAAGGTGCCCATGCTCTACTGCGAGGTTTCGGACACCTTCCGCGCCTACAACATCGGCAAGCACCGCCACACCCCGGAGATCGAGCAGGAGCTTTCGCGGGCCGCGGGCAGCGACCTCGTGATCTCCTTCAACCCGCACCTTTTGCCCATGAACCGGGGCATCCTCTCGACCATGTACCTCAGGCTGAAAACGCCCATGTCCACGGCCGAGGCGCGGGCGCTCTACGCGGAGCGCTACGCGGGGGAACGCTGGATACGGGTGCTGCCCGAGGGCGTACTGCCCGAAACCCGTAACGTGCGCGGCACCATGTTCTGCGATATCGGGCTGGTCGCCGATCCGCGCAGCGGACGGCTCATCGTGCTCTCGGCCATCGACAACCTCTGCCGCGGCGCAAGCGGCCAGGCCCTGGCCAACGCCAACCTCATGCTCGGCCTGCCCGAGGATGCGGGACTCTCGTGCGCGCCGCTGCTGCCATGACATGGGACCGCTGAAGTTGAACTCGGACTCCATTTCCCTTGAATCGGTCTTTGTCGCGCGTCAGCCCATCTTCGACCGCGACGAAAACATCTGGGGCTACGAGCTGCTGTTCCGCACCAGCACCCAGGGCCCGGCCCAGGTCACGGACCAGGACACGGCCACCTCCCAGGTCATCGCCGACGGCTTCGTGCTCGCCGGGGACGGCGTCAGCCAGGGCTCCCGGCTGCTCATCAACTTCCCCCACAAGATGCTCGTCGAGGACGCTGCCTTCGCCCTGCCTCCGGACGTCTGCGTCATCGAGATTCTGGAGACGGTGCGGCCCGAACCGGAACTCATGGCGGCCCTGAAGCGGCTCAAGGACGCGGGCTACACCCTGGCCCTGGACGACTTCGTGGGCGAACCGGGGTTCGAGCCCATCCTGGAGCTGGCGGACATCGTCAAAGTGGACATCCTGGGACGCTCCCCCAAGCAGGTCATCGACCTCTACCGCCAGCTCAAGCCTTACGGCTGCAAGCTGCTGGCCGAGAAGATCGAGACCATGAAGATCTACGAGCTGACCAGGCAGCTCGGCTTCGAGTATTTCCAGGGATTCTTCTTCTGCAAGCCCGAGGTCCTGGCGGGCAAGAAGATGAGTTCCTCGGAGCTGACCAAGCTGCAGCTCCTGGAAAAGCTCGGACGGCCGGACTACGATGTCAACGAGCTGGCCCAGATCATCGCCGTGGACATCTCCCTGTCCTACCGGCTGCTGCGCTACATCAACTCCGCGGCCTTCTCCCTGCGCTCCAAGATCGAATCCGTGCGCCAGGCCATCGTCATGCTCGGCCACAAGCAGCTCTCGCAGTGGCTGCGCGTGGTGGTCATGTCCGATCTCTCCACGACCAAGAAGACCGGCGAACTGGCCTACATCTCGGCCATGCGCGCCCGCTTCCTGGAACTCGTCGCGGCGCGGGACAAGAGCCTGCCCCCGGAGTCCATGTTCCTGCTCGGGCTTTTCTCCCTGCTCGACGCCATCCTGGGCCAGCCTATGGAGAACGTGATGCAGGAACTCCCCCTGGACGACGACCTGCGCAACGCCCTGCTCGGCAAGGAATCCAAGGGCAGACAGTGGCTCGAACTGGTGGAGACCTTCGACCGCGCGGAATGGGACAGACTCGCGACGATGCTCGTGGACATGGGCCTGGAGCCCGAACTGGCCGCCCAGGCCCACGCCCAGGCCATGGCCTGGGCCGCGGAGATTCTCGGCTTCTCCACCACCGACCCGGAGGAGCCCGAAACCCCGGGCGAGAAAGCCGCCGCGGGCTGACCCCTACCCCTTCCCGTAGCGGCCCCTGAGGAAAGCGGCCGCCATCAGGCCGAGCAGCAGCACGGCCGCCGCCATGGTCCACGGCCCGGCAGCCTCCCCTTCCCCCGTCGCCACCCAGCCGCCCACGTCCAGCCCCAGCCGCGCATAAAGCCAGTTCGCCGCCAGGCCGAGTCCCAGGGCGCACAGGGCGATGGCCGCCACGTAGAGCGCGGCCGCGCGCCTGCCGAGCATGCCCGCGACCACGGCGATGGCCGCGGCGTTGGTGGCGGGCCCGGCCAGCAGAAAGACCAGGGCCGCGCCGGGCGAGAGTCCCTTCAGCGCCAGGGCCGCCACCAGGGGCGTGGTGGCCGTGGCGCAGACGTAGAGCGGCAGGGAGGCGGCCAGGGCGGCGAGCATGGACCACAACCCCGTGCCCAGATGATCGGCAAGCGCCTGCGGCGGCAGCAGCGCGCAGAAGACCCCGGCGGCCGCGGTTCCGCCCAGGAACCACGGTCCCACGTCGCCGAGCAGTTCACCGAAGGCGTAGCCCAGCCCGCTGCGCAGCCGGGGCAACAGGCCCGTGGGCCGGGGCGCGGCCGGAGTCCTGCAGCCGCAGCGCCCGCTGCCGCAGGAGCCGTGCGCCTCCAGGGGCCGCAACCCGCCCGCGGGCATGGCCGGGAGCCCCGGGCCGTTTTCGCGCCGGTCGAGCCAGGATACGCCCAGTCCCGTGACCAGGGCGGTGAGCAGGGCCGCGATCGGCCGCAACAGGGCCATGAGGGGGTCGAGCAGGGCGTAGGTCACGGCAATGGAGTCCACGCCCGTCTCCGGCGTGGCCACCAGGAAGGCGGCCACCGGCCCCTTGCCCGCGCCCTGCCTGCGCAGTCCTGCGGCGGCGGGAAGCACGCCGCAACTGCACAGCGGGATGGGCGCGCCGATGAACGCGGCCTTGAGCACGGCGAAGCGGCTTCCGGCCCCGAGGTGCCGGGCGACGAGATCGTCCGGCAGGAGCGCCTTGAGCAGACCCGCGACGAGAAAGCCGAGCAGCATGAAGGGCGCGGCGTCGAGCAGCACGCCCCACGTGGCGAGCAGGATGGCGGACAGGGAATCGTGAACGATCTGGGGAGTCACGGCAGAACACCTCTTCACATGAGCATACGTTCATGCGAACGAGTATGCCCGTCCCCGCCCGATGTCAAGCATTCCCGGGGAAACGAAACCATGCGCGGCGCCCTGGCCGCCGACAGCCGGAGCGAACGCGAGGACATGCACGGAGGCAGGGGAGACGGGACGGGGTCAGTCGTGGCCCACGTGGTCCAGGCCCTGGCGGAGCAGGGCGTCCACGTGCGCGTCGTCGATGGCGTAGAAGACGTTCTTGCCCTCGCGCCGGAAGCGCACCAGCCGGGCGGCGCGCAGGGCACGGAGCTGGTGGGAGACGGCCGAATGGGTCATGCCCAGCAGTTCCGCCAGGTCGCAGACGCACAGTTCTGCCAGGGTGAGGGCCTTGAGGATGCGCACCCGGGTGTGGTCTCCCAGGACCCGGAACAGCTCCGCGAGATAGAAAAGGTCGGCGTCCTCGGGCATGGCCGCACGCACCGCGGCCAGGGAGGCGGGATGGATTTCGACGCAGCCGCAGTCCGTCGACTCGCCGGACTGCGCGCCCGGCGTCGCCGTCCTGTCGCGCCGGGCCGTGGGGAGGACCGCTTCGGACATCGCCCGGGGAGCGGCTGCGGGACGTTTTGCGCTCATGGAGATCACCTCTGAGCACATGTTCATACATGAACGCCACGCCCGGCGCAAGCCCGCCCGCGCCGGGGGCGCAGCTTGACATCCCGCCCGGGCCGGGACACCTTCTTCGCCATGATGGACTGGAACCTGCTCCTCACGCCGCGCCGCTTCCACAAGACGGACGCCCTGCCCGGAAGCGAGGGGCGCAGCGAGTTCCTCCGCGACTACGACCGCATCGTCTTTTCCGGAGCCTTCCGCCGCCTGGGCCGCAAGACCCAGGTCCACCCCCTGGCGGGCAACGACCACGTCCACACCCGCCTCACCCACAGTCTGGAGACGGCCAGCGTGGGCCGCTCCCTGGGGCTGCGCGCCTACGAGCTTCTCAAGGAGTCCCTGCCCCCCGGCGTCCCGCCCGGCGCGCTGGGCGAGATCGTGCAGGCCGCCTGCCTGGCCCACGACATCGGCAACCCACCCTTCGGCCACGCCGGGGAGGAGGCCATCCGCGCCTTTTTCGCCGACGCCCCGGCCCACCTCGTGGAGCCCCTTGCGGCCGAGGAGCTGCGCGACCTGCGGACCTTCGAGGGCAACGCCCAGGGCTTTCGCATCGTCACCCGGCTGGAGCTGTCCCTGAACGCGGGCGGCATGCGCCTGACCTACCCCACACTGGGCGCGCTGCTCAAATATCCCTGGGGCGCGGACCATCCCGTCGCCGAGGAAAAACGCAAATTCTCCTGTTTCCTTTCCGAGCGCGAGGCCCTGCGCGACGTGGCCGGGACCCTGGGCCTGCCCGCCCGCGGGCGCGGCTACGCGCGCCACCCCCTGGCCCTGCTCGTCGAGGCCGCAGACGACATCTGCTACTCCCTGCTCGACCTGGAGGACGCGCGCGAGATCGGCCTTCTGCGCTACGAGGAGATCGCGGCTGCCCTCTCCCCGCTCACGGGCAGCCCCGGGGGCCCAGCCCTCGACCCCTCGCTGCACGAGCGCCGCCGCATCTCCTTCCTGCGCACGCGGGCCATCGGCCGCGCGGTCGAGGCCGTCGCCGGGGCCTTCGCGGCGAACATCGCGGCCATCCTGGAGGGCGCGCACGACGGCCCTCTGCTCACCCTCTGCCCCGGCTACGTGCAGGACGGCATCGGCGCGGCCAAGGCCCTGGCCGGGGAGCGCATCTACACCAGCAAGCGCAAGATCGAGTTGGAGATCGGCTCTTTCACGGCCCTGGGCGGCCTGCTGCACGCTTTTTGTTCCGCAGTGTTCGAACAGCTCGCGTGCAAACGTATGTCGCAACGCGGCCAGCGCCTCCTGATCATCCTGGGCGAGCACGCCCCGCCGCCCTCCGCCTCGCTCTTCGAGGGCTACATGCGGGTCATCGACTACGTGGCGGGCATGACCGACCAGTACGCCACCCTGATGGCCAAACAGGTCGGGGGTCTGGCCGAAAACCTGAGCGTCCGCTGAACACCCGTCTTTTTAGGCCCCATCGGCCCTTGTCTCCTGTCCGGTTCTCGGCTATGGCGTGGCGAACGTTTGTCATCTGGAGTTTTTTTCTATGTCCGACGAGATCAAGAAGGACGGCGAGGATTTCGCCTCCATGTTCGAGGCCTACGAGGCCGGGATGCAGGACAATGTCCGCGTGGGCGACAAGATCAAGGGCACGGTCATCGCCATCGACGGCAGCAGTGTCTTCGTCAGCACCGGAGCCAAGCGCGACGGCGTCATCGCCCGCGAGGAGCTGCAGGGCGACGACGGGGAGCTGGGCGTCGCCGTGGGCGACGAGATAGAGCTTTACGTTGTGGGCACAGGCGGCGGGGAGCTGAAGCTCTCCAAGGCCATGGGCGGCAAGGGCGGCTTCGAGCAGCTGGAGCAGGTCAAGGCCGCGGGTCTGCCCGTGGACGGCAAGGTCACCGGCGCGGTCAAGGGCGGCTTCTCCATCCAGATCATGGGCAAGCGCGCCTTCTGCCCCATGTCCCAGCTCGACGACCGCTTCGTGGACAACGCCGAGGAATACGTCGGCAAGACCTTCCAGTTCCTGATCATCAAGCTGGAGCAGGGCGGCCGCAACCTGGTCGTCTCCCGCCGCGAACTTTTGATGCGCGAGAAGGCCGAGTCCCAGGCCAAGTTCCAGGAAGAGGTCAAGGAAGGCGACGTGGTGCAGGGCACGGTGAAGCGGCTGGCCGAATTCGGCGCCTTCATCGAGGTCGCGCCCGGCGTCGAGGGCCTCTGCCACATCTCCGAGCTGTCCTACGCCCGTCTGGAGAATCCGGCCGACGCGGTCAAGCCCGGCGACGTCATCCCGGTGAAGGTCATCGAGATCGGCCAGGCCAAGAAGGGCGGCCTGAAGATCGGCCTCTCCGCCAAGCAGGCCCAGCAGGACCCCTGGGAGACCGCCTCCGACCTCTTCAAGACCGGGGACAAGGTGCCCGGCAAGGTCGTCCGCCTCGCCGACTTCGGCGCGTTCGTGGAGATCGCCCCGGGCCTGGAAGGACTGGTCCACCTCTCCGAGATGGCGTTCGGCCGCCGCGTGATGAAGGCCGAGGACGTGGTCAAGGCCGGTGAGGCCGTGACCGTGGCCATCAAGGACATCGATCCGGTCAAGCGCCGCATCTCCCTGTCGCTCAAGGAGGCCGAGGGCGATCCCTGGGCCGATGTCGAGAGCCAGCTCTCCGTGGGCGCCGAGATCACCGGCACGGTGGAGTCCTTCGGCAAATACGGCCTGTTCGTCACCCTCCTGCCCGGCATCACCGGCCTGCTGCCCAAGTCCAAGCTGGCCCAGGCCCCCAAGGAGAAGCGCGAGGAGGTCGAGAAGGCCAAGCCCGGCGACTCCGTCACCCTCTTCGTGGACGAAGTGAAGCCCGCCGAGCGCAAGATCACCCTCGGCGCGGGCCAGAGCGAGGACGCCGAACCCAAGGACTGGAAGAAGCACGTCAAGTCCGGCGCGGCCCCGCAGCCCAGGGCGGCGTCCATGGGCCTGCTCGGCGAAAAGCTGGCCGAGGCCATGCGCAACAAGAAGAAATAGGCGGGCTGACCGCCTGCGCCGCACGGGCCGCCGGAGGAGACTCCGGCGGCCCGTCCGTTTTCCGCGCCGGGACGCTGGGCGTCAGCCCCCTGCCCGCGCCTGCCTGATCTGCCGCAGGGTGTCCTCGAACTCGGCCCGCTCCTCGGGCGACCGGGCCGCGTCCACGGCCTCACGGGCCAGACGTTCGGCCTCGGCCAAATCCTTCCCGCGGGAGAGGAGGAGCCATGCGAGGTTGTTGCGCGGCTCGGGGTCGTCCGGCAGGGCCCGCACGGCGCGGCGATAGCTCTCCTCGGCCTCGTCGAGGCGCTGTCGGCCGAACTGCAGGTTGCCCAGCGAAAGCCAGGCGCGCGGCTCGCCCGGCAGGGCCCTGCGGTACTCCTTCTCGGCCAGATCGAGCTTTCCGTCCTTTTCGTAGGCCAGGCCGAGTTGCAGATGCTCGGCGTCGCTCAGGGGGTCGTCGTGCACGATGACGCGCGGCACGGAACAGGCCGCGAGCAGGAGGCAGAGCAGCGGAACGAGGGCGATACGGCGTTTCATGGCATGTCCTTGGACGTATCCCTGGGCAGTATGAGGAGGGTCCAGCGGCCCGCGGCCGCCCAGTCGGCCCAGAACTCCTCCCAGGGGAGCAGACGGCCGCGCGCGTAGCCGTCGTTGACCAGCACGCCTTCGGGCGCATAGCCGGTGACGGCCACGAAGTGGTTCACGGCGACCTGCCGGGCGCCCTGATTGAGCAGGACCACCAGCACGCGCCCCTGATCCACGGCGGCCACGATGTCGGACGGCGTCCCGGCGAACCAGCGCGTGAAGAACCCCCGCGTGCGGGGATAGAGCGCCAGATCCAGATTCAGGGCGCCGCGCGCCGCATCCCTGTGGATGGCCCGCGTGATCTCGCCGGGCGTCACGGGGTCATTGAGCACGTTCAGGGCCGTGGCCAGGGCCGCCGGGCCGCACTGGTAGGCGTCCTGGGCGTGGAAGGGAACGCCCGGCATCTCGCGCCGGGCCGCCGGAGGCGTGAAATCCTCCGGCAGGGGGGCGCGGGCCGCGCATCCGGCCAGGAGAAGCGCGCACAGCAAGGCCGGGAGCGCGCCGAGGATGCCCGCGTCCGCCAGGCCTGGCGGACGCGGACCCGGCCGGGCGGACGCACGGCGCATGGGCGTTCGCGTCACTGGATGGTGACGGTCTTGTCGCTCAGCTTGAGGATCAGGACCACCAGCAGGACGACGACGAGGATGGCGATGATGATGCCGAACGCATCGCCGCCGGTCTGCAGATCCTGGATGTTCGAGGCCAGCGAATGGACCTCGTCGTCGGAGAGGAGCGAGAGCTTGGCCTTGACCTCGTCGGGGCTGTAGCCGAAGTCGGCCAGCCGCTCGGTCACGATCTTGTTCTCAAGCGCCTTCTGGACCGTGCCGAGGTCGCTGTCCCTGGTCTGGAAGGAGCGGGACTGCTCCGTGGGCACGAAGCCCGCCTCGACCCGGGGGACGAGGCCGATGACGAGCATGAGCGCGGCCATTCCCATGGCCAGGCTCCGGAACCAGCGTTGCGTGACGATGCGTTCCATGGGGGGACTCCTTGGGGCTGAATCGTTTCCTCGCAGCGGCTCGGGGGACGCTGCAGCCATTTTTTATGGGCAATCCGCCGCATTGGCAACCTTCTTTCCGCCCGCCCTCCTTTCCGCTGCCGGTGTCCCGCCGGGGCGCGTCGCCGATTCCGCCCGTAAACTCTGGTCACACCGGGCGATTTGGGCTACGAAGATGACGGGACGTCAAAAGGCCGAACAATGACGCAGGAACCGGACAGCCCCGCGGAAGAATTGGAGCGCCTGAAGGCCGAGAACGAGGCCCTCAGGCTCGAATGCCACGCGGCCAATTCCGCGGCCCGCGAGGCCTTTGCCGCCCGCGACCGCAGCGAGCGGCTGGCGGGCTGTTACGGGGCCGTGCTGCAAAGCTCCCGCGACTGTCTTGTGGTCGTGGACCTGGCGGGCCACGTGCTCTTCGCCAACCACAGCGCCGAACGGGTCCTGGGCAGCGAACTGCTGCACGGCGGCCGATGGCCCTTCTCGCTGCCCGCCGGGGACGCCTCCTCCGAAATCGAACTGCTGACCCCCGACCAGGGCGTGGTCGTGGCCGAACTGCGGGCCGTGGAGATGCGCTGGCAGGACGAACCCGCCCGGCTCATCAGTCTGCGCGACATCACCGAGGGCCGCCGCATGGTCCAGGCCCTGCGCGACGCCCGCGAGGAGTTGGAGGCGCGGGTCCTCGAACGCACGCGGGAGCTGCGGCGCGCCAACGAGCAGCTCCTGGAGGAGATCGCCGAGCGGGTCATGGCCCAGGAGGAGCTGAAGCGCAGCGAATCCCGCTACCGCGCCATCCTCGAAGACCAGACCGAAATGATCTGCCGCTACCTGCCGGACGGGCGGCTCTCCTACGTCAACGAGGCCTACGTGCGCTACTACGGCAAGAGCCGCGTCGATCTCATCAACCGCAACTTCATCCCGGACATCCCGCCCGAGGACCTCGAAGACATCCTGCCCCAGATCCGCACCCTGACTCCGGAGCGGCCGGTCACGGAATTCGAGCACCGCATCCGCATGGAGGACGGCTCGATCCGCTGGCAGCGCTGGACCCACCGGGCCATCTTCGCTCCGGACGGCGAACTCGCGGAATACCAGGCCGTGGGCCGCGACGTGAGCAAACGCAAGGACGCGGAGCAGGGGCTGGAGGAGCAGCGGCGCTTCCTGCGCCAGATCATCGACTTCCTGCCCAATCCCATCTTCGTCAAGGACCGCGAGGGCCGGTACGTCCTGGTCAACAAGGCCATGGCCGCGCTCTACGGCGCCACGCCGGAACGGATGATCGGCCGCAGGGGTGCGGATTTCAACGCCAACCTCACGGAACTTGAACGTTTCCAGAAGGAGGACGCCGAGGTCCTCGCCTCCGGCCGCATCCTGCGCATCCCGCAAAAGACCATCACCAGCGCCACGGGCGAGAAACGCTGGTACACCAAGACCAAGATTCCCCTGCCCGACCGCGCCCAGGTGCTCGGCGTGGCCGTGGACGTCACCGACCTGCTCGAAGCCGAGATGGAGCGGCTGCGCCTGGAGAAGCGCATGCGCGTGACCCAGAAGATGCAGGCCCTGGGCACCTTGGCGGGCGGCATCGCGCACGACTTCAACAACATGATCTACGCCATCCTCGGCTTCACCGACCTCTCCCTGCGCCGCACGGGCGACGAAAAGCTGCGGGAGTACCTGGAGCAGATCAAGTCCGCGGGGCTTCGCGCCTCGGAGCTGGTGCGCCAGATCCTGACCTTCTCCCGCCAGACCGAGGGCGGCCGCAACAAGGTCCGCGTCTCCCTGCTCTGCAAGGAGGTCGGCAAGCTGCTCACCCCCACCCTGCCGCCGAACATCGAGGTCGAACTCAAGATCGAGACGGAACGCGACGTGGTCCTGGGCGATCCGATCCAGATCCACCAGGTGCTCATGAACCTGTGCACCAACGCCGTGCATGCCATGAAGGAACGGGGCGGCTACATGGAGATCGTCCTGCGCGACGGACCGCCCTGCGGACCGGACGACGGGAGGGGGAACGCCGACTGGCTGGAGCTGGTGGTGCGGGACACGGGCGTGGGCATGGACCAGTACACCATCGAACGCATCTTCGATCCCTTCTTCACCACCAAGAAGATCGGCGAGGGCACGGGCATGGGGCTTTCCGTGGTGCACGGCATCATCGAATCCCACGGCGGCACGGTCCGGGTGGAGAGCCAGCCCGGCCACGGCGCGGCCTTCTTCGTCTGCCTGCCCCGCCTGGCCGAGGACGCCCCCTGCGCCATGCAGGACGAGTCCCAGGCTCCGGCGGGCCGCGAGAGCATCCTCTTCGTGGACGACGAGAACCTGCTCGCCCAGATGGCGGGCGAGATGCTCTCCCAGCTCGGCTACGCCGTGACCTCCATCACCTCGGCGAACGAAGCCCTGGAGCTGTTCAAGGCGGCCCCGGACACCTTCGACCTGGTGATCACGGACCAGGCCATGCCGAACATGACCGGCGCGGAACTCTCCGCCGCCATCCTGGCCCTGCGTCCCGCCATGCCCATCATCCTCATCACCGGCTTCTCCGAGACGTTCACCGAGGAGGACGCGCGGGCCATGGGCATCAAGGCCTTCCTCCTCAAGCCCGTCTCCGAGACCCAGCTCGCCCGCGCCATCCGCGAGGTGCTGGACGCGGCGTCCGCCTCCCGGAACGGCTGAACGGCATACGGCGTCGGCCGCGCGAGGTCCCCCGCGGCCGACGCCGTATGCGCCCGGACGGGGCTAGGCGTGCGCCGCCTCGGCCCGTTTCGCCCGCCACATGCTGCCCAGGATGATCACCGAGCCGACCAGCAGAGCCAGACACATGAAGGCGAAGCTGATCGTGTCAAGGGCGGCGACGGTCCCCTCGGAAAGGGTCATCAGATCGAGCTTCACCAGATATTTGGGCACGGCCAGGGCGCGGCTCACCGCGACGATGAGCATGATCGCGGCCATGACAACCTTGATCATGTGCTCGCGCACGTAGGTGGTGCCGATGGCGCCGAGCTGCACGCCGAGCAGGGAGCCGCCCAGGATAATCAGCACCAGCCGGATGTCCACCATCCCCTGCAGAGCCCAGTTGACCGAGCCGCCAAGCCCCATGACGAAGGCGATGACCAGTTCCGTGGCCGAGGCCACTAGGCCGGACGCGCCCAGGACGTAGATCATGCCCGGCACGCCGATGAAGCCGCCCACGGCGATGGTCGCGGCCAGCATGCCGGTGGCCAGGCCCACGGGAACGGTCAGCCACAGGGAGACGCGCACCCCGGCCGTCTTGAAGGTGATCATGGGGGGCAGGTTCCACTGCGCCAGACGCCTCGCCAGGGGGCCGGGCCCTTCGTCGCCGTCCGCCGCCGAACTGGTCAGGGCGTCGCGCAGGACGATGCCGCCCACGACCACGAGCACGGCCACGAAGGAGAGGCTGACGTAAAGGTCCGAACCGGCCTGCCCCCAGGCCGTCAGGATGAGCTTCTGGATCTTGATGCCGATCTGCACGCCCACGCCCGCGGAGGCGGCCATGACCAGACCGAGCTTGATATCCACCTGGCCGTACCTGAACCGCTTGATGGCGCCGACCAGGGCCTTGGGGAACTTGTGGCACATGTTGCTGGCAACGGCCACGGTGCCGGGCACGCCCAGGCTCATCATGCCGGGGGTGAGCACGAACGCGCCGCCCGACCCGATGAAGCCGCTGACGAGGCCGCCGATGAAGCCGACAATGAAGAGGAAGGCCACCGCCTCCGCGGTCAGCTCGATGAAATTGGCGTTGAGGAGGGTTTCCATGATGCGTACCTTTCCGTGCGGACGGCGTTAGGCGTTGACTTCGGCGCGTGCCTGGGGCCGGGGAGCCGGACGGGACGCCCGGACGTCCTTGCGCTGCTGGGCCGTGATGCCGAGGCAGGTCCACAGGTAGTTGGCGAACGCCCCGTGAAAGTAGGAGACGACGAAGACCGTGGCGATGGGACCGGCAGCCCACAGGCCGCCGCGCGCGAAGTTGCCGGTGATGGCGTCCGCGTGGGCGAACACCCCGGCGTAGAGGGCGACCGTGGCCAGACCGAAGAGAACGGTCTTGCCCACAGGCTTGCTGCTCGTAGCGCGTTCCATGTGATCCTCCGAGGTTACGGCCCGTGCCGGGCCGGTGCATCCAGACCGCCCGGGCTACCGGACGACGAACAGGGGCCGGTTCAGCCGCCCCCCGAATCCCATGCCGTCCCCGACCTCGCCGAGGACGAACTCCACTCTCCTGAGCCCGGCGCAGAACTGCTCCACCGCCGCGGCCGGTTCCCCGAAGCGCACCTCGTGCGCCGCCGCAAGTCCCCGCCCCGCCGCTCCCGATAGCCAAGCCGAAACCGCTTGGCGGGCCGCAGCGGCGAAGGCCTCACGCCGTTTGGGGGCCGCCTCGCAGGCAGCCGGGCCGATGCTCAGAAAGACGAGATCGCAGGACAACCGTTCGGCCAGCCCTAAGGCATGTTCGCCAAGCGCCTGCGAAAAGCCGGGGCCGGTTCCGGCCACGACGATCTTGCGCGCGCTCTCGCGCCGCAGGACCTCGCCCGCCAGCCCGCCCTCGCCTGCCTCGGCCAGGGCCACGGCTTCGGAGCAGTCGTCGAGCCATTCGCGTAGCGCCGAACGCCGCGAAACCGAGACGCCGCTTCGGCCCACGAAACGGTCGAGCCATCCGCCGGCCGCATCGGAAACCCTGGAGGCGGGAGTCGGCTTGCTCCGCTTCATCGACTACTCCGCCCTCGCCACGGGGGTGGACCGGGCGGCCTTGCGTCCGGACCGCGCCTGGACGGCGGCAAGCCTGGCGGCTTCCTCCAGAAGACGGGCGGCTTCCTGCGGTTCGCCCCGCTCAGCAAAGGCTGCGGCGGCAAAGACGGTTTCCACATGTTCCCGGATACTTTCCATGGCTCGCTCACTCCGGTTTGGTTGTTGCAATCACAGTCCCCTTAACAAGGCACATGCCAACCGGAACAAAGCGACCAATCTGATGATTTTATTGAAAAAATGAAATCTGACGGCAGTCTGGCAGATGGCGAAACGTTGCGTATTGAAACACTTCGGCGTAGAGGTTCCCTGAACATGCAGGAATCATTGCCTGTTTTCCAAGGGACCATAAGCGTTCGCTTTCGCAACATCCGTTGCCGGTTGCTGCAGGACGCGGCACCCAGGCCGCACAGGGAGGCAGGACAGCGATGATCTTCTTTCGCAAACCCGATGACGAAGCGACGCCCGCAAACGACCTGGACCGGTTGCGCCGAAAACTGCGCGACGCCGATCTGCCGGGCGAGACCAGGGACACGGCCGAGAAGGAAATGGATCGCCTTATGCGCACCGACCCTTCCGTGGCCGAACACACCATTGCCTACAACTATCTGGAATGCCTGCTCTCCCTGCCCTGGGCAGGTCTGACTCCAGACATGCTCGACCCGGCCCGCGCCGAACGCGTCCTGGATTCCAGCCACGCAGGGTTGGGGCAGGTCAAGGAACGCGTCCTTGAGTACCTAGCCGCGCGGGCCATGCGCTCTAACGCCGTTCCCGTGATTCTGGTCGTGGACGACGAGCCCATCGCCCGCGAGAACCTGCGCCACATTCTGGCGCGCGAGGGCTACCGCGTGGAGACCGCGGGCAACGGCCTGGAGGCGCTGGACAAGGTGCGCTCCTGGGAGGTGGACCTCATCGTCACGGACCTCAAGATGGAACGCATGGACGGCCTGCAGCTCCTACAGGAGGCGCGCAGGGTTTCCCCGGCCACACGGGTGGTCATGGTCACGGGTTTCGCCACTGTGGAGAACGCGGTCCAGGCCATGAAGGCCGGCGCGGTGCACTACCTCTCCAAACCCATCGAACTGGACGAGCTGCGGGCCACGGTCCGCCGTCTGCTCGGCGAGCAGCGGCCCATCCCGGCCGGACGCTCCCCCATCCTCTGTTTCGTGGGCCCTCCCGGCGTGGGCAAGACCTCGGTGGGCATGGCCGTGGCCGACGCCCTGGGCCGCTCCTTCACCCGCATGTCCTTGGCCGACCTGCACGACGAAGCCGAACTGCGCGGCCATCGGCGGACCTATGCCGGGGCCATGCCGGGCCGCATCCTCCAGGCCCTGCGCAGCCTGGGCGTGCGCAATCCGGTCTTCATGCTCGACGAAGTGGACAAGATCGCCCAGGACGTGAAGGGCGATCCGGCCTCGGCTCTACTCGAAATCCTCGATCCGGAACAGAACGCGCGCTTCGTGGACCGCTACCTGGAAATCCCCTTCGACCTCTCCTCGGTCCTCTTCCTGGCTACGGCCAACAGCGTGGAGCGCCTGGCCGGACCGGTCCTGGACCGCATGGAGGTGGTCCCCTTCTCCGGATACTCCGAGGCCGAGAAGCGCGACATCGCCCGGCGCTTCATCCTCCCCCGGCAACTCCGCGAGCACGGGCTGACGCACCCCTGCCCGGCGGTGACGGACGGAGCCATGACGCGCATCATCCGCGACTACACCAGCGAGGCCGGGGTGCGCGGCCTGGAACGCGAAATATCCCGTCTCTGCCGCAAGCTGGCCCGCATTCACCAGAAGGAGGGAGGGCTCTCCGGGGAAGCCATCGGCCCCGACGAGGCGGCGGCGCTGCTCGGTCCGCGCCGCTACACCCACGAAGCGGCCCTGTCCGCACCCTGCGTGGGCACGGCCACGGGCCTGGTCTGGTCGGTCTCGGGCGGCGAGGTCATTCATGTCGAGGCCACGCGCATGCGCGGCGCGGGCAACCTCATTCTGACGGGCTCGCTCGGCGAAGTGCTGAAGGAGTCGGCCCAGATCGCCCTCTCCCACATCCGCACCAATGCGGAGCGACTGGGCGTGGCCGAGAATTTCTTCGAGGGCCGCGACATCCACATCCACATCCCGGCGGGCGGCGTGACCAAGGACGGGCCTTCGGCCGGGCTGACCATCGCCGTGGCCCTCGTTTCCCTGCTCCTGGACCGTCCGGTGCGCGCCGACACGGCGCTTTCGGGAGAGATATCCCTCACCGGCCGCCTGCTCCCGGTCAGCGGCATCAGGGAGAAGCTGCTGGCCGCCGCCCGGGCCGGGCTGACCGCCGTGATCCTGCCCGAGGCCAACGCCGCGGACGTGGCCGCGCTTACCGAGACGGCGGAGGAGCTGCCGCGTGTCGTGGCGGCAGGGGATGTGGCCCAGGCCCTCGCCCACATGCTGGTCTGAATCGATGGAGGACGTGCGCATGCCGCAGCTCGCGCTCAAAGGGTTCGCCCTCAACATCCGCCAGAAGGTGCTGCTGGGCATGGCCGTGGCCATTCTCGGCTTCAGCCTCCTAGGCGGCATCTCCTACCGCCATCTGCTCGGGCTCGAACAGGCCCTGGGCCAAGCCGAGGTCGTGGACGATCTGTTCAACGACATCCTCGAAGTCCGACGCTACGAGAAGAACTACCTGCTCTACGCCCTGCGGGACGACTACAGGGAGAGCCTGGAATACGTTCGGAAAACCCTGGGGCTCATCGCACGCCTCGAATCGCCTGACGGAAGCGACATGAACCCGGTGGCCGCCAGTCTCACCATCCAGAGGCTGCGCTCCCAGCTCCAGGGCTACGAGGAGGCCTTCACCCGTCTCGCAGGGCTGGACCAGGCGGACCGCGCGGCGGAAAACCTGCGCGGCAACCTGCGCGAGCGCGGCAAACAGCTGGTGGACACGGCGCAAAGCATCGTCTCCACGCAGCGCCACTCCATCCTGGCCAGCGTGAAACGGCTCAAACTGCAACTCATCTTCTCCATCCTGGCTCTGGGCGGAATCTCCCTGCTCATCGCCTGGACCGTGGGCCGCCGGATCATAGCCGCGCTCAAGCTCATCGACGTCTCCACCCGTCAGATCGCCCACGGCGACTTCACTCCTCTGCCCGTTCCCGAAATCCGGGACGAAACCCAAGGCGTGGCCCTGGCCCTGAACCGCATGGTCACGGAGCTGGAAAAACGCCAGGGGCAGCTCCTGCAGGAAAAGAAGCTGGCCTCCCTGGGCGTGCTCACCTCGGGCATCGCCCACCAACTCAACAACCCCCTCAACAACATCTCCACCTCCTGCCAGATCCTGCGAGAGGAGGCGGAAAACTGCGATCCCGGGTTCGCGCGTCAGATGTTGGACAACATCTACCACGAGGTCATCCGCTCCCGGGACATCGTCAAGGGCCTGCTGGAGTTCTCGCGCGAGACCCGGTTCACACTCAAGCCCGCCCCCCTGGCCGAGCTTGCCGAACGGGCCGCCCGTCTCGTGGCCAGCCACCTGCCAGCGGGAGTCTCCCTGATCCGCGAGGTGCCGCCTGACCTCGCCGCCTGCATCGACGTGCAGCGCATGCAGGAGGCCCTGCTCAACCTGCTCATCAACGCCGCCGAGTCCATCGATCGCCCCGAGGGCGTCATCACCATCTCCGGCAGGTCGGACGAGGCCGCCGGACAGGCCGTGCTCACGGTGCGCGACACGGGCATGGGCATCGCCCCCGAACATCTGGGCCGCATTTTCGACCCCTTCTTCACCCTCAAGGAGGTCGGCAAGGGCACCGGACTCGGCCTCTCCGTGGTCTTCGGCATCGTCAAGAAACACGGCGGCGCGGTCTGCGTGGAGAGCGAACCGGGCAGAGGCACGACCTTCACCATCCGCCTGCCCCTGGCCAGCGGCGCGGACGATCCGGCGGGCCTCCCGACGCCGGGGGGGGAAGCCGCATGAGCGCCTCGCCCTTGGTTCTGGTGGTGGATGACGAGGCCATCGCCCGCAAGAACCTCGTTCACGTGCTCGAACGGCAGGGGCTGCGCGCCCAGTCGGCGCCCGGAGGCCGTGAGGCCCTGACCATGCTCGAAAACACCGAATTCGACCTGGTCATCACCGACCTGGTCATGCAAGGCGCGGACGGCCTCGCGGTCCTGGCCCGCGCCAAGGAACTCTGGCCCGACACCGAAGTCATTCTGGTCACCGGCTTTCCCACCGTGGAAACCGCCGTGGAGGCCATGCGGCGCGGAGCCTACGATTACATGGTCAAACCCTACCGCATCGACGAGGCCCGACTGCTGGCACGCAAGGCCCTGGAGAAGCGCAGCCTGCGCCTGGAGGTGCAGGACCTGCGCCGCCGCGTACAGGATCTCGACGAGCCCGCCACGCTCATCGGCGCCGCCCCGGTCATGGAGCGGTTGCGCCGCACCATCGACCGCGTGGCTCCGACAGACGCCACTATCCTCCTCCAGGGCGAAACCGGCACGGGCAAGGAACTCATCGCCCGCAGCCTGCATACGGTCAGCCGCCGCGCGGAAAGGCGCTTCCTGGCCATCAACTGCGGCGCGTTCAACGACGACCTGCTGGAAAACGAGCTGTTCGGCCACGAACAAGGCGCCTTCTCCGGCGCTCTCAGGCTCAAGAAGGGTCTCTTCGAGGCGGCGGACGGCGGCACGCTCTTCCTCGACGAGGTCGGCGAAATGTCCCTGGCCATGCAGGTCAAGCTTTTGCGCACGCTGCAGGAGCGCACCGTGCGGCGGGTCGGCGGGGTCCAGGACATCGCGGTGGACGTGCGCATCGTCGCGGCCACCAACAAGGAACTCAAAGCCGAGGTGGAAGCCGGGCGCTTCCGCGCCGACCTCTTCTTCAGGCTCAACGTCATCACCCTCGAAGCCCCCCCGCTGATCGCGCGGCGCGAGGACATCCCCCTGCTGGCCCACTACTTCCTGGCCAACGTCGCGCGCAAACTCTCCCGGCCGACACCGGTCATTTCGCCCGAGGCGCTACGACTCCTGTCCTCCTACTCCTATCCGGGCAACGTGCGGGAATTGCAGAATATCATCGAACGAGCGGCCGTCCTGACCGAAGACGACAGCATGGAGCCGCGCCACCTTCCGCCGGACATGGTCATGTCCGGACGAGGCCTCAGCCGCCTGGAGGAGTTCGCCGCACCGTCCTCCGACCTCCTCGTCACCCTTGAGGAAAACGAACGACGGCACATCTCCCGCGTTCTGGATCATGCCGCGGGCAACAAATCCAGGGCCGCCCGGCTGCTCGGCATCGACCGCGTCTCCCTGTGGCGCAAGATCAGGCGGCTGGGGCTGGAATAGGCCGCTTTCCCGCATTTGCCTTGCGGCCGCTTGTATTTTATCCTTCGCCGATTCCATCGCAGGAGGCCTTGCGTGAATGTCCTCATCGTCGGCTCGGGCGGCCGTGAACATGCCCTGACCTGGAAGCTCTCCCAGTCCCCGTTGGTGGACAGGATCTTCATCGCGCCGGGCAACGGCGGCACCGCGACCATCGGCGAGAACGTCCCCGTCAAGGACGACGACGTGCGCGGACTGGTGGAGTTCGCCAGGAAGAACGGGGTGGGCCTCGTGGTCGCGGGGCCGGAGCTGCCCCTGACCCTGGGGCTGTCCAATGCGCTCTCTGACGCGGGCATCCCCTGCTTCGGCCCCACGGAATACTGCGCCCGCCTGGAGGGCTCCAAGGCCTTCGCCAAGGAAGTGATGCTGGAGAGCGGCGTGCCCACGGCCCATTTCGCCGTGTTCCGCGACTACGCCAAGGCCCGGGACTTCGTCGAGGAGAAGGGCGCGCCCATCGTGCTCAAGGCCGACGGCCTGGCCGCGGGCAAGGGCGTGGCCGTCTGCCGCACCAAGGAACAGGCCCTCTTCGAACTGGAGCAGACCATGGCCCACAAGCGCTTCGGCGCGGCCGGGGAGACCGTGGTCGTGGAGGAGATGCTGGCGGGCGAGGAGGTTTCCTTCCTGGCCTTCTGCGACGGCGAGAACTACGCCCTGATGCCCACCTGCCAGGACCACAAGGCCGTGGGCGAGGGCGACTCCGGTCCCAACACCGGCGGCATGGGAGCCTTCTCCCCCGCCCACATCCTGCCCGAGAGCGAATGGCCGGAAATGGGCGAGAAGGTCATCGCCCCGGTGCTCCGGCACATGCGGGCCAAGGGGCATCCCTTTGTCGGCGTGCTCTACGCCGGGCTGATCATGACCCCCGAAGGCCCCATGGTCCTGGAATACAACGTGCGCTTCGGCGACCCGGAGTGCCAGCCGCTGATGATGCGGCTGGACAGCGACCTGGCCGAGATCATGCTCGCCTGCTGCCGGGGGGATCTCGGCGGGCTGTCCATCCGCTGGAAACCCGAGACCGCCATCTGCGTGGTGCTGTCCGCCGAGGGGTACCCCGGCCCCTGCACCACGGGCATGGCCCTGTCCGGCTTCGCGCAGGCGGAGCAGGACCCGGCCGTGAAGGTCTTTCAGGCCGGGACCAAGCCCGCGCCGGGAGGCAGCGTCTCCTCGGGCGGGCGCGTGCTCGGCGTCACGGCCCTGGGCCGGGGCCTGACCGAGGCCCGCAGCCACGCCTACGCCGCCGTGGACAAGGTCCGTTTCGAGAAATCCTACTGCCGCCGGGACATCGGCGAAAAGGGGCTCAAGTGGGAGCCCCGGGGGAACTGAGATGATCAAGGTCGCCGTGTTCATCGGCTCCATCTCCGACGAGGAAAAGATGCGGCCCTGCGCCGAGACGCTGAAGGAGTTGGGCATCCCCTGCCGCTTCACCGTGACCTCGGCCCACCGCACCCCGGAGCGCACGGAAACGCTCATCCGCGAACTGGAGGCCGACGGCTGCCAAGTCTTCATCTGCGCCGCGGGCATGGCCGCGCATCTGGCCGGGGCCGTGGCCGCCAAGACCATCCGCCCGGTGCTCGGCGTGCCCATCGATGCCTCGCCGCTCTCGGGCATGGACGCCCTGCTCTCCACGGTGATGATGCCTCCGGGCTTCCCGGTGGGCACCCTGGCCCTGGACAAGGCCGGAGCCAAGAACGCGGCCTACCTCGCGGCCCAGATACTGGCGCTGTCCGATCCGCAGCTCGCCGCCAGGCTGGAGGCCGCGCGGGCCAAGTTCCGCGAGGACGTGGACAAGGCCGCCAGGGATCTGGAAGCCAGGAACTGACCCCAAGACAGGCGGCCCGCCATGCCCCAGACCGACGCCCGCGCTTCCTTTTCCCCCACCTCCCCGCGCATCCTGCTCGTGGAGGACGAGTTCATCATCGCCATGTACATGCGCCGGTTGCTGGAAAAACTGGGCGCGCAGGTGGAAGGCCCCTTTGCCACCGGCGAGGAGGCCCTGCGGGGCGCGGAGCGCTTCAGACCCGACCTCGTGCTCATGGACATCAAGCTGGCCGGTGAGATGGACGGCGTGGAGACCGCCGACCGTCTGCGCGCGCGCAGCCCGGCGGCCGTGGTCTTCACCTCGGCCTTCTCGGACGAGGAGACAAGGAGCCGCGCCGCCGGCGTCAACCCGGCGGGCTTTCTGACCAAGCCGGTGGAGGAGGGAGACCTCTCGCTGCTGCTCAGCCGCATGTTCGGCGCCGGGGCATGATCCCGGCGACTCCCCTTTCCCTGCCGCACCGCGCCCTTCCCCACGGAGCCACGCCATGCCGCCCGTCCTGACCGCCTGCACCAGACACTGCACCAACGGCTGTTCGCTGCTCGTCGAGAGCGGACCGGACGGCCGGGTCACCATCCGGGGCAACCCGGAACATCCCTACACGGCCGGGCTGATCTGCGCCAAGACCGCGCGCTTCCTGGAACGCATCGGCTCGCCCGAGCGCATCCTCACCCCCATGATCCGCGACGCCAAGCCCGGCAGCCTGCGCCCCGCCTCCTGGGACGAGGCCCTGGAGCGCGTCTGCGAGCGCATCGCCGCCCTGCGCGCCAGACCGGAGGAGATGCTGCACATCTTCTACCACGCCTCCTTCGGCGCGCTGTTCAGCGCCTCCCGGCATCTTTTCGCGCTCCTCGGGGCCTCGGCCATGACCGGCTCCATGTGTCAGGGCGCGGGCATAAAGGGGCTGAGCGCCGTCTTCGGCGACGTCGCGGACCCGGACTACCTGGATATTCCCCTGGCCCGCAGCATCGTCAACTGGGGCCGCAACCTGGACGCGCAGACCCCGCATGTGGGACGGCTGGTGAATCAGGCGCGCGCCAATGGCGCGCACGTGCTGACCCTGACCCCGGACGCGCACGGCTTCGCGCCCTATGCCGACCGGATCATCATCCTCCGGCCGGGCGCGGACCGCTTCGTGGCCGCCGTCGCGGCGCGGCTCCTGCTGGACCAGGGCCTGCTGCCCGCCGCGGCCCTGGCCCGCGCGGCCAACGCGGACGCCTGGCTCGCTCTGCTGCGCGGCCTGGACGTAAGCGCCGCCTGCGCGGCGGCGGGCATCTCCCTTGAGGAGGCCCGCGCCGTGGCCGGGGCCTACGCCGCGGGCCCGACCGTCAGCCTGCTCGGCCGGGGGCTGCAGCGCTATGCGTTCGGGGGCGAGAACGCGGCCTTCGTCGCCGCCCTGGCCGCGGGCACGGGCAACGTGGGCCGCACGGGCGGCGGACTTTACTTCGCAACCCGCGACAGGGGCGGCATGGGCTCCGCCTTTCCGCCCGCTCCCGGACCCGCGCCTCGCACCTTCCGCTTCGCGGACCCGGGCGGCGACCTCAGGCGCGCCCGCGAGGCGGGCAGGCCGGTGCGCCTGGTCTGGACGGAGGGCACGAACATCGTGACCCAGGCCCAGGACAGCCTGGCCATCCGCGACGAACTCATGCGGGCCTTCACCGTGGTCGTGGAGCCCTTTCCCACGGACACCACGGACTGCGCCGACGTCGTCCTGCCCCCGGCGCTGATGCTCGAATGCGAGGACGTGGCCAAATCCTCGAACCACGAGTGGCTGCACCATGCGGCCCAGGTGCTGGCCCCGCGCGGTCAGGCCCGGAGCAATTTCGACATCGCCCGGGCCGTGGCCCTGCGCCTGGGCCTGCCCTTTCCCGAGGCCGGGGAGGCCATGGCCGCGGCCCTGCGCGGCTCTAGGGGAACCACCTCCCTGACCGAACTGCGGGCCGCGGGATGCGTGCGCGGCCCGGCCCCGGGCGTGCCCTTCGCGGACGGCGTCTACGCCCACCCGGACGGCCTCTGCCGCCTGCCCGAGGCCCTGCACGCCGATGCGCCCCGGCCCGACGACCGGCCCCTGCGGTTGCTCTCCATGGTGCAAAAGCGCTATCTGCTCTCGCAGATTCCCCTGTCCGAGCAGGAGGGACCGGCCGACGCCTTTGTCGCGCCAAAGACCCTGGCCCGCCTCGGCTTCGCGCCCGGCGACGCGGCGCGTCTCCTGGGGGAGCGCGGCGAGATGACGGTGAGACTGCAAAGTCGCGCGGAACTTGCGCCGGACTGCGTGCACCTGCCGCGCGGGGGCTGGCTCAAGTGCGGCCGCTGCGCCAACTCCCTGGCCGCGGGCCGCGAAACCGACATAGGCGGGCAGGCCGCCTACTACGAGCAATGGTGCCGCATCGAGCGGCCCACGGCGCACGGAGAGAGATGATGCGCGTCCCCACCGCCCCCCGAAGCCTCTCTACAAAGCTGTTCACGGCCCTGGCCCTGGTCCTGCTCCTGACCGCCCCGGCCCAGGCCGCGACCCGGGTCACGGAATTGCAGTTCGCCCCCAGAATCGACCTGAACCCCGACTCCGCCACCTTCCGCGACCCCGTGAACGGCATCCCTGTGACGCCCCCCTGCTCCGGAGCCGCCCCGATCATCGCCGCCGGGCAGGAGAGCATCTCCTTGTGGCTGCGCGTGGACGCGGACGCCCCGGTGACGCTGACCGCCACCTGGAACCACCTGCCCGAGGGCGTCGCGCCCACGACGCCCAGCGCCTGGCGGGAAACCCTGCGCAGCCGGGTCGAAATCCCCGAAGCCAAGGGCTTCCGGGTCTGGATGGTCAAGCGTCTGGCCGGCGAGGACCCGCGCGGCCGCTGGATCGTGACCCTGTCCCGGGAGGGCGGCGAAGTGCTCTGTTCCGCGCCCTTCCGCATCGAATAGCCGCATCCGTCTATCGCCGCGCGCAGGAGCATCGGCATTATCTATTTGACCCTGCGCTCCCCCATGCGCATCGTACGGGACAAGGGCCGCAAACGGCTACTTTACGATCCCGTCCGGATGCCGCCATGAGCGAAGACCGCCTCTCGGCCGTGGGCAGCCGCGCCCACGAAATGTACATGTCCAGGAAACACCTCTGTTCCGAGGCGGTGCTCGTGGCCGTCAACGAGGCCTTCGACTGCGGCCTGGCGGAGGAGCAGGCCGTGGCTCTGGCCTCCGCCCTGCCAGTGGGGCTGGGCGGCAAGGGCTGCCTGTGCGGCGCGCTTTCCGGCGCGGCCATGGCCCTGGGGCTGGCCCTGGCCAAGGCCCCCGCGCCGCTCTCCCGCAAGGCCGTGCGCGAGGCATCGGGGCGGCTGCACGACATCTTCCGCGAGGCCCACGGCGCAACCTGCTGCCGCGTCCTGACCAAGCACGTCAAGGACGACAAGAAGGCGCATTTCCTGCAGTGCGCCGGACTGACCGCCCAGGCCGCGCACAGCGTGGCCGTCCTCATCGCCGAACTCAGGCCGGATCTCTGTCTGGCCGATCCTTCGTCCCTGCGGCCGGTGCGGCGCTCCGGCCTCGCGCGGGTGCTGCGGCTGGTGGGCCGGGGCTGAAATGGCCGCGCGCCGCTCCCTGCTCCTCCTGGCCGTGCTGCTCGCCGTCCTCGCGGCCCTTGCCTGGCGGGCCATGCTGCCGGACTACGGCAACCTGTCCGACGCCCAGCGCGCTGCCAGGGTGCTGGCCATGTACCGCGACTATGCCCGCGAGTTTCCCGGCGTGGAGGATATCTCGGCGACCGACGCGCTGACGGCCTTCCGGGAGGGCCGGGCGGTCTTCATCGACGTGCGGGAGCCGGGCGAACGGGCCGTCTCGACCATCCCGGGCGCGCTGACGCCCGGCGACTACCAAGCGGCCCTCGCGGCCGATCCGGCGCGGTTCGCGGGCAGGATCGCCGTGGCTTACTGCACCATCAGCTACCGCAGCGGCGTGCTCGGCGAGGAGTGGCGGGCGGACGGCGGACCTGCCGTGCGCAACCTCGAGGGCGGACTGCTGGCTTGGCTGCACGGGGGCGGTCCGCTGGCCGCGCCGGACGGTTCGGCCACGGACGCGGCCCACGTTTTCGGCTCCACCTGGGACCTCGCCCCGCGCGGCATCAAGACCATCTACTGAGGGCCTTTGGCGGCCGACGCCGACGTAACGGGCGCACGCCGAGGCGTGCGCCCGCCGTCGTGCGGTCTTGGCGGCGGTTCCCCGCGTCTAGCCCTCGCGCATGGGCGTGAGCGTGTAGCCCAGATCCTCGGCAATGGCGCGCAGGGCGCTGACGTCCCCACTCGACCGCAGGATCACGGACAGATCGTCCACGCCGATCTTGGCGCCCCGATCCCAGGGATTCAGTTCGCGCAGGAGCGTGGAATACGGCTTGCCCAGGGCCTTGGCGACCTGCTTGGCAAGCCCGCGCCGCCTGACGATGGTGTCATGCAGAAGCTGCGTCACGTTCATGGTCATGGTCATCCTCCTCTCCCCTTGAACCTCGCCCTGCGGCCAGTACGCCGCCGGACCTCGTCCAACCGCGTCTTCCGGCATCCCCTGTCTGCCGGACCCACGGACGCGGTCCCCACTCACTGAATGACTGTTTAACAATATCTCTCCTGAAAAGAAAAAAAGCAAGTTTTTTTCGCAATACCTTGCGGATTCCTTCCTGCCAAAATTAGTCGGACGCCCAAGCAATGCGTTGTTTCTCAATTAATTCAACATAAAATAATCGTCACAAAATCACTGAACATAAGTTCAGCAACTTTTGCTCCGGAAGGGGGAGGGGCTAGACAAGGAGGGAGGACGGGGACCGGGAAAACGGCAGGAAGGCGTTCATCTCCGCGATATGATCCCGTTCCAGGGCGTTGATCTCGCCGATATGGGCCCGCAGCAGTCCGTCCAGACGGGCGTCCACGAAGCGGTGCAGGCTGACGCAGGGCAGCGAGACGAAGCCCCGCTTGGCCTTGTGCATGCCGCCCATGCCGGGATCGAAGAAGCGGATGCCGCGGGCGATGGCCCATTCCATGGGGGTATAGTAGCAGACCTCGAAGTGCAGCCGCCGGATTTCCTCGAAGCAGCCCCAGTAGCGGCCCCACATGCCGCCGCCCTTGTGCGCGAAGAGGGCCATGGCCAGGGGTTCTACGCTCCCGGCGCGCCGGGCCACGGCCAGCGCCAGACAGCTCCCCAGCCGTTCCAGGGCCTGCTCGAAGAATTCGCGCGTCAAGAAGCGGCAGCCCCAGGGGCCGAACTTGGCGTTGGTGCGCACGTACAGATGGTGCATGAGGCGCATGTCGCGTTCGCCGATCTCGCTCCCCACCAGCATCTCCACGCCGATGCCTTGGGCGCGTAGCGCCGCGCGCTCGCGCCGCACGTTGCGCGCCTGGCTGCGCCGCCACAGCCCGAGGAAATCGTCGAAACCGCCATACCCCGGGTTCTCCCAGAGGTAGCCCTGGTGCTCCCAGCTGCTGAATCCCAGGGGTGCGAGCCGCTCCGCCAGTTCCGGCGCGGCGAAGTTGCAGTTGATCCCGGACAGGCCCATGCTCCAGCACAGGTGCAGGAGCCTGCGCGCCATGCGCGAGGCCAGATCGCCCCGGTCCTCGCCTGGCGCGGAAAGAACGGTGTAGCCCGTGGCCGGGGTGAAGGGCGTCATGCCCACGAGCTTGGGATAGTAGGCGAGCCCGAGGCGCGAGGCCACCTCTGCCCAGACGTGGTCGAAGACGAACTCGCCCGCGCTGTGCGCCTTGACGTAGAAGGGCGCCGCCCCGACCAGCCGCTCGCCGCGCCAGGCAAGCAGATGTCGCGGCAGCCAGCCCGTGCCCCCGCAGGCGCTGCCCGACTCCTCGGTCAGGGCCAGCCAGTCCCATTCCAGGAAGGGAAAGGCCTCGTGTCCCGAAAGCGCGTTCCAGTCCTCGCGCGGCACGTGGCGCATGCCGTCGGCCCAGGTCAGTGTCAGGTCCGCGCGCGGCTGGGTCATGTTTTTGTAGTAGCCGCTGCCGGGCGTTCTGTCACGCGCCGCGTCCATGCAGCGGACAGGAAGAGGGCCGCCCCCTTGCGGGAGCGGCCCTCGGCGTTCGCCCAGTTCGTCGTGAGTGAACGTCTCGTGAGGCGGTCTACTTGTAGCCCTTCAACGCGTCCAGGTATTCCGGCAGGAACGTTGTCATGACGGGCACGTAGGTGGCGAAGATGAGGAAGGCGAGCAGGATCAGCAGCCACGGCAAGGCCGCGCGGATGACCCAGGTGAGCGGTTTCCCCGTTATGCCCGAGGTGACGAAGAGGTTCAGTCCCACGGGCGGCGTTATCAAGCCGATCTCCATGTTGATGACCATGACGATGCCCAGATGCAGCGGGTCGATGCCGAGCTGCATGGCGATGGGGAAGAGGATCGGGGCCATGATCATGAGGATCGCGGACGGCTCCATGAAATTGCCCGCGATCAGCAGCAGGATGTTGACCACGATCAGGAAGCCCCAGGAGGGCAGGCCCCAGGAGGTGATCAGTTCCGCGATGTGGTGCGGGATGCGTTCCGTGGTCAGCACGTGGGCGAAGATCATGGCGTTGGAGATGATGAAGAGCAGCATGATGCTGACCTTGGCGCCGTCCAGGACCGCGTGCTTGACCTCCTTGTCCGCGAAGGACTTCGGAAACGCGGCGAGCATGGCCCCGACGTTGCGCAGCAGCATGGCCCCGCCGCCCTCGCCCGGTCTGCGCCAGGGCACGCCCTTGAGCGGCCCCATGTCGCGGTAGATGAAGACCGCGACGAAGAAGGCGTAGACGGCGGACACCGAGGCGGCCTCGGTGGGGCTGCAGATGCCGCCGTAGATCGATCCGAGCACGATGACGATAAGCATCAGGCCGCCCGAGGCCGAGGCCAGGGAGGACATGAGCTGCTTCAGTCCCGGCCAGGGAAGGGCGGGATAGTTCTTGATGCGGGACAGGATGTAGATGGCGACCATGATGCACAGGCCGAGCGCGATGCCCGGGATGAAGCCCGCCATGAACAGCTTGGCCGCCGAGACGTTGGTCGCGGCGCAGTAGACCAGCATGACGATGGAGGGCGGGATGAGGATGCCCAGGGTGCCCGCGTTGCAGATGACGCCCGCGGCCATGGTTTCCGGGTAGCCCGCGCGCACCATGGCGCCGATGGCGATGGAGCCGATGGCCGCCACCGTGGCCGGGGACGAGCCCGAAACCGCAGCGAAGAGCATGCAGGCCAGGACCGAGCCCATGGCCAGGCCGCCCCGGATGTGGCCCACGCAGTCGATGGCGAAACGGATGATGCGGTTCGCCACCCCGCCCGTGGTCAGAAAGACCGAGGACAGGATGAAGAACGGAATGGCCAGCAGCGTGTAGTGCTCCGACAGGGTCGAGAAGTACTTCAGCGCCACGGAGGCCAGGGAGTCGTTGGAGAAGAGCAGGATCGTGGTGATGCTCGCGAAACCCAGCGAGAGGGCGATGGGCAGGCCCGTGGCCAGACAGAGAAAAAGCAGGGTGAAGAGGGCTACGGTGGTCATCTACTTCATCCCCGCCTTCGTCTGCGCCTCGGCCTTGGCCTGGGCGGCCGCGGCCTTGCGCGTCTCCTCGATGAGCCGCATGCTGTCCTTGGCCTCGTCGGCGAGGCCGAAGCCGTCGGCCTTGTTCCGGACGATCTTCCAGAGCAGAACCAACAACCGCCAGCCGATGAGGCCGAAACCCGCGACCAGCGCCACGCCGTGCGCGATCCAGCGCGGGATGGGCATGTCCTCCATCTCCAGGCCGATGAGGTGCATCTTCTTGAGGTAGACCCAGGAGCCGTAGCCGAACAGGCCGCAATAGGCCAGGGCGCAGCAGATGGCGATGGCCGTGACGAGCCTGCGCCCGCCGCGCGGCAGATGCTTGACCGCTGCGTCCACCCCGATGTGCGTGCCCTTCTTGATGCCCCAGGAGGCCCCGAAGATGACCATCCAGGCCGAGAGGTGCAGGGTCAGCTCCTGCGCCCACATGTACCCGTGGTTGAACACGAAACGCATGATCACTTCAAAGAAGACGAGAAGCGTCATGGCCGCGAGGAGGAAGGTGATGGCCCCCTCCTCGATCTTGTTGACGAACTGGGCGAACATGGCCGGTGAATCCTGGGGCTACTTGTTGGCGGCCACGGCGGCGTCGATCATGTCCTTGCCGATCTCGCCCTCGAACTTCTTCCACACGGGCTTCATGGCCTCGACCCACTGCTGGCGTTCGGCCGGGGTCAGCTCGATGATCTGGGTGCGGCCGGAGTCCTTGATCAGCTTGCGGTCGCCGACTTCCTTGTCCGCGGAAACCTTGTTGCCGTAAGCCGTGGCGTCCTTCAGGCACTTCTCAAGCTCGGGCTTGATGTCCTTGGGCAGGCCTTCCCAGAACTCCACGGTGGTCACGAGCATGTAGTCGAGCAGACCGTGGTTGGACTCGGTGATGTAGGGCTGCACCTCGTGCATCTTCTGGGTGTACATGTTGGACCAGGTGTTCTCCTGGCCGTCGATGGCGCGGGTCTGCAGCAGGGTGAAGACCTCGGAGAAGGGCTTCTTGAGCGGCACGGCCTGCAGGGCCTCGAACTGGGCCGCGAGCACGTCGGAGGTCATGATGCGGAACTTGAGGCCCTTGGCGTCGGCGGGCACGCGCAGCGGCTTGGAGGAGCCGAGCTGCTTCAGGCCGTTGTGGATGTAGCCCAGGCCCAGGATGCCCACGCCCTTCATGGAGTTCAACAGTTCCTGCCCCTTGGGGCCGCTCTGGAAGGCGTCCACCGCGGTCATGTCCTTGAAGAGGAAGGGCAGGTCGAAGATCTGCAGCTTCTTGGTGTACTTCTCGAACTTGGACAGGGCCGGGGCCCCGAGCTGCACATCGCCGAGCAGCATGGCGGACATGACCTTGTCGTCGTCGAAGAGCTGGGAGTTGGGGTAGACCTCGACCACGACCTTGCCGCCCAGGCGTTCCTTGACCAGGTCGCGGAACTTGTTGGCCATCTGGCCCTTGGGCGTGTCCTCGGCCACCACGTGGGAGAATTTGATGACGATGGGCGCGCCGAAAGCGGCGCCGGCCAGTCCGAGCACGAGGACCATGACGGCCATCGCGTGCAGTACCTTCTTAACGCTCATAATCCATCAACTCCCGCGTTAAAGGTGAAATGGTGGTCTATTTCTGGAATCATCAGAATCAACCATAAGCACCTATCAAAGTCAACAATACCGAGGCCGATTGATTGACTGCACAACATTATCTGTGCGCACAACTGCTTTGCTTGTTCAGACGAACAACAGTGGTTGTTCGCCCAAACAAAAGTTTTCCAATCACGCTCATCATGGTTGCCCACCCAATCAGCATAGATGTCGTTGACTCCCGTTATGACTGATCGCCCAACCTATTTTTTCTGCAAATACGCACTTTATGGTTGATCAACCAAACAAGTTGCGCTAGATTTTACTCGCGCGGACCTCTTTGAGGCTGCTGCGTCCGCTCCGCCGTGCAGATGACCCGTCGGCGGCATATCCCCTGGACGAGGGATGCCGACTGGAGTACTGCCGTACAGAGGAAGACAGCGCGTGAACCTGTTCCGGAAAGCCGGAACGCCAACAGCGAGGTGTTTACGCCATGGCAACGACGAAGACCGTGCGCAGGATTCTCTGCCCCATCGACTTTTCCGACGCCTCTCCCAAGGTTGCGGACTACGCGGCCACCCTGGCCCGGAGCGCCGGGGCCGAGATCATGGCCGTCTACGTGGCTCCGGAGATGAACCGCTACGCCAAGATGTACGTCGCGCCCAACATGATCGACACCCTGGAGCAGGACATCGTCAAGGGCGCCGAGGACAAGATGGAGAGCTTCCTGAAGAAGGATTTCGCCGGACTCAAGGCCAGCGGCAAGGTGGTCATCGGCTACGCGCCCGAGGCCATCGTCGATCTGGCCAGGGCCCTGGACGCGGACATGATCGTCATGGGCAGCCATGGCCGCAAGGCGATTGACCGCATCATCTTCGGCTCCGTGGCCGAGAAGGTGGTCAAGACCTCGCCCGTCCCGGTCATGACCGTGCGCTAGAGGCGTCGTCGGCACAAAACGCGAAGCGCCCGGCGGGAATCCCCGCCGGGCGCTTCGCGTTTTGTCGTCTTCCCGCCTTCAGCTCCTGAGCGCCTGGATGGGGTCCAGACGCGCCGCCTGGCGCGCGGGCCGCAGGCCGAAGAGCAGGCCGATGGCCACGGCCGAGCCCACGGAGAGCAGGAAAATCTTGGCGGAAAGCTCGATCTCCAGAATCTCCAGCCGGGCCAGGAGCTGCCCCAGACCGAGTCCCAGCGCCTGGCCCAGCGCCGCGCCGAGCAGGGTCAGGGCCACTGCCTCGCACAGGAACTGCGCCATGATCGCCCAGGCGGGCGCGCCGAAGGCCCGGCGGATGCCGATCTCCTGCGCCCGCTCGCTGACCGAGAGGTAGAAGAGGTTGGCGAGCACGAAACCGCCCACCAGGATGGCCACGGCCGCGGTCACGCCCAGGAAGGCCACCAGGCTGCCCTTGAGCATGGAGAGGAATTTCAGGACCTCGTCCGCGGTAAGGATGGTGAAGTCGTCCTTGTCCGTGGGGCCGAGGCCGTGCAGCGTGCGCAAAAAGGAGCGCAGGTTCTCCACGTTGGCCTGCATGTTGGCCGCGTCGTGGAACTTGATGCGCAGCGCCCGGAAATGCTTGCGGTCGAGGTTGAAGCGCTGGGTCAGGGTGGAG
This sequence comes from Desulfovibrio sp., assembly GCA_022839785.1. Classification (GTDB taxonomy): domain Bacteria; phylum Desulfobacterota; class Desulfovibrionia; order Desulfovibrionales; family Desulfovibrionaceae; genus Alkalidesulfovibrio. The sequence continues at coordinate 107,999 of JALHJW010000003.1, forward strand.
ATGGGCGCGACGAGCCGGTTGTCCACGCTGCTGCCGTGGCCCGAGGAGAAGCCGCGCTCGGAGAGCAGGCCGATGACCGTGAAGGGCGTGTCGTTGATCAGGATGCTCTTGCCCAGGGGGTTCTCCCCCCCGAAGAGGGCTCTCGCCGGATCGACGCCGAGGATCGTGACCTTGGCCGCGAGGTCCACGTCCTCCCGGGTCAGGTCGCGTCCCTCGGCCAGGGGCCAGTTCCAGGCCGTGGCGTAGTCCTCGGTGGAGCCGATGAGGTTGTCCGCGACGAAATTGCTGCTGCCGTACCTGAGCGAGACCTTGACCACCGCGCGCATGGGCACCACGAGATAGACCCCGGGCAGGGACTGCCTGATGCGGCGCACGTCCTCCCAGGTGAGGGTGCTGGTGCGCTGCCCCACGGCGCGGGAAAAGACGTCGCCCCCCAGGACGAAGGCCGCGTCCGGGCCGAAGGAGTCCGTGATCTCCACGGCCTTCTTTTGCGCGCCGTCCACCGCGGCCACGATGATCGTGAGCGAGGCGATGCCCAGGCCCGTGGCCGCGATGACGAAGCAGGAGCGCAGGCGGAAGGCCCAGAGCGAGACCAGGGCCATGCGCGCCAGGCGCAGGAGCAGGGAGAGCCTAGCCATGGTCCACGCGGCCGTCGGCCACGATGATCCTGCGCCGGGCGTAGGCGGCGGTGGCCTCTTCGTGGGTCACGACGACCACGGTCGTGCCCTGGCTGTTGATGGCGGACATCAGGTCCATGATCTCGCGGCTGGTGGCGGAGTCGAGCTGGCCCGTGGGCTCGTCCGCGAGCAGCATGCGCGGCGCGTTGATCAGCGCCCGGGCCAGGGCCACGCGCTGCTGCTGGCCGCCGGAAAGCTGGGTGGGCTTGAAGTCCGTCCGGTCCGAAAGCCCCACCAGACCGAGCAGCTCCACGGCCCGCGCCCGGGCCTCCCCGGTCTGGGCCGGGGAGTAGAGGGCCGGGAGCAGGACGTTGTCCAGGGCCGTGATGTAGGGAATGAGGTAGAAGCTCTGGAAGACGAAGCCGATGAGCTGCCCGCGAACCTCGCTCTGCTCGTCGTCCGAGAGGCCGGAGACGTCCCGGCCGTCCAGCTCGTAGATGCCCGAGGTCGGCCGGTCGAGCAGCCCCAGGATGTGCAGCAGCGTGGATTTGCCCGAGCCGGACGGCCCCTGCAGGGCCACGAATTCACCCTGTCCGATGTCCAGGGAGACGCCCTTGAGGATCTCCACGTCCAGGTCGCCCTGCCGGTAGACCCGGCGCACGTCCGTGATCCGGACCAGGGGCCGGGGGGTCTGCGCCCCGCTCATTTCCCGCCCTTGGCCTTGCCCGAGGCAGGCAGGGTCACCTGCACCGCCACCTTGTCGCCCTCGCTCAGCCCGTCCAGCACCTCGCTCCTCTCCAGCCCTTGCAGGCCGAGTTGGGGCTGCACCCGGCGGGACTTGCCGGCCTCGGCCTCGACGAAGACCACCTGCTTGTCGCCGATCCACTTCAAGGCCGTGTTGGGCAGGGCCAGGACGTTCTCCTTGACCTCGACGATGACCTTGCACTGCGTGGTCATGTCCGGCCGGAGCTTCTCGGCCTGCTGGACGTCCAGGTTCACGATGGCCAGGTAGTAGACGATGTTGTCCCTGATTTCCGGCGTGGGGTAGACGCGGTCCACGCTGCCGGTGAACGTCTCGTTCGGATAGGCGTCCACGCGGAACTCCACCTGCATGCCGGGCCGCACCTGACCCACGTCGGTTTCGTCCACGTAGATCCACATCTCCAGGCGCGAGGGGTCGAGCACGGTGATCAGGTTGGAGACCTGGAAGCCCGAAACCACGGTCTCGCCCTCCTGGGCCGTGACCTGGGAGACGATGCCGGTGATGGGCGAGAGGATGCGCTTGTAGGAAAGGCGGACCTCCACCGTGTCCAGGGCGGCCTGGGCCTCGCGCACGGCCTTCTCGGCCTTGATGCGCTCCTGGACGAACTCCTCCTTGAGCCGGGCCACTGTCACGGCCCGGGCTGCGGCCCGGCTGCGCGAGGTCAGGGCGCTCTGGCGGGCCTGGTCGAGCACGTCCTGGGCCTGCAGGTCCTGCTTCACCAGCCGTTCCTGGCGGGACATGTTCTTGTCCGCGTACTCCTGCTCGGCCTCGGCCTCACGGTAGGCGGCTTCGGCCTCGTTTATCTGCAGGGGATAGACGGTCCGCACCCGCTCCATCTCCGCCCGGGAGCGCAGGAGCCTGGCCTCGACCTCGATCTTCTGGGCCGTCTCCTCGCGCGAGTCGATGAGCGCGATGAGCTGCCCCTTCTCCACATGGTCGCCGATCTTGACCAGCATCTTGTCGATGATGCCCGAGGTGCGCGCGCCGATCTTGACCTGCGCGCCGACCATGGCCTTGACGATGCCCGTGGCTTCCAGGACCTTGCGGACCGTGCCCGGGGCCAGGGTCTCCGTCCTGATGATCCGGACCTCGTCGCCACCCCCGGCGCCGCGCAGGACGGCCCAGCCCGCGGCCGCGGCCAGGATCAGGGCGAGGGCGATGAACAGCTTTTTTTTCATGCGCAATGCTCCAGCCTGCTGCCCTAGCACAAAACGGGCCGGAGCAAAAGCCGGACCGGGAACGCACAGGGGACGGCGAGGGCCACGCCTAGACCCCCGCCGCCCTGAACACGTCCAGGACCAGGGCCTGGGCCTCCTCCTGCAGGCGGCGCAGGTGATCCGGCCCCAGGAAGCTTTCGGTGTAGATTTTGTAGATGTCCTCGGTGCCCGAGGGCCGCGCCGCGAACCAGCCGTTCTCCGTGACCACCTTGAGCCCGCCGATGGGCGCGCCGCCCGCCGGGGCCGTGGTCAGCACGCGAAGGATGGGCTCTCCGGCCAGTTCCTTCGCCGTCACCGCGTCCGGCGACATCTTCGCCAGGGCCGCCTTCCGGGCAAGACTCGCCGGGGCCTGCAGCCGTTCGTAGAGCGGCGCGCCGTGTTCGGCCGTCAGGCGTTCGTAGTGCTCGCCTGGGTCGCGGCCGGTCCGGGCCATGATCTCCATGGCCAGCAGGCAGAGGATGATTCCGTCCTTGTCCGTGGTCCAGACCGTGCCGTCGAGCCGCAGGAAGGAGGCCCCCGCGCTCTCCTCGCCGCCGAAGCCGTACTCGCCCCGCAGCAATCCGTCCACGAACCACTTGAAGCCCACCGGCACCTCGGCCAGCCCGCGACCGAGCGCGCGGGCCACGCGGTCGATCATGGACGAGGAGACCAGGGTCTTGCCGATCTTGGCCGAGGCGTTCCAGCCGGGGCGGTTGCGGAAGAGGTAGTCGATGGCCACGGCGAGGTAGTGGTTGGGGTTCATGAGCCCTGCCCCGCGCGTGACGATGCCGTGCCGGTCCGTGTCCGGATCGTTGCCGAAGGAAAGGTCGTAGCGCTCTCGGTGCTCCAGCAGCCCGGCCATGGCGTAGGGCGAGGAGCAGTCCATGCGGATCTTGCCGTCCTTGTCCACGCGCATGAAGCCGAAGGTGGGGTCCACCGCGGTGTTCACCACCTCGATGTCCAGACCGTAGTGTTCGGCGACGGCCTGCCAGTGGACCACCGAGGCCCCGCCGAGCGGGTCCACCGCTACCTTCAGGCCCGCTCCCCGGATCGCCTCCATGTCCACGACGTTGGCCAGGTCGCGCACATAAGGCATGACCAGGTCGCCGTGCGCGGTGTCCGGGGAGGCGAGGGCCTCGGCCCAGGGCAGGCGGCGCGCCGCGCGGCCGCCCTCGGCCAGGAGTTCGGCCGCTCGCCGTTCGATCCACTTGGTGACGTCCGTGTCGGCCGGGCCGCCCTCGGGCGGGTTGTACTTGAAGCCGCCGTCCTCGGGCGGGTTGTGGGACGGGGTGATGACCACGCCGTCGGCCGGGGTGTGGGCTTCCTCGCGGTTGTAGGTCAGGATGGCGTGGGAGATCACGGGCGTGGGGGTGAAGCCGAGCCCTTCCTGGATCACGGTCTGCACGCCGTTGGCCGCGAAGACCGAGAGCGCGGTCATGCGCGCGGGCTCGGACAGGGCGTGGGTGTCCGCGCCGAGGTAGAGCGGGCCGTGGATGCCCTTCATGGCGCGGTAGTCGCAGACCGCCTGGGACACGGCCAGGATGTGGGCCTCGTTGAAGGAGCGCGAGAGCGACGAGCCGCGGTGGCCCGAGGTGCCGAAGGCCACCTTCTCCTCGGGCCGCGAGGGATCGGGCGTTTCCTCGTAATAGGCGGCCACGAGGCGCGGGACGTTGACGAGCATGTCGCGGGGCGCGGGCTTTCCGGCCAGGGGATGGACGGGCATGGATCGCTCCTTGCGGTTGCGGAATCGGTGCAGCATGCAGTGTAGCAAAGGGGACGGGGGGAGAAAAGCGTATTGGTTGCCGACGGCTTGCGCCCGCGCCGCGTCGGCGTCCGTCCGCGGCTACCGTCTTTCCATCTCCGCCAGCCATCCGGCCAGGGATCCCTCCACCTCGGCGCGCATGCGGGCCAGGCCGTCCGCCGACTCGGCCTCGAAGCGCAGGACCACGACGTTCTGAGTGTTGGAGGCGCGCACCAGGGCCCAGCCGTCCGGGAGGTCGATGCGGATGCCGTCCATGGTCACGGCCTTGTACTTGGCCCCGAAGTGCTCCACGGCGCGGTCCACGAGGGGGAATTTCAGATCCTCCGGCACCTCCATGCGGATCTCCGGGGTGTTGTGCGTGACCGGCCAGTCGGCCAGCATGCGCGAGAGGGGGACGTCCGCGGCGGCCACGATCTCGCAGATCCGGGCCGCGGCGTAGAGGGCGTCGTCGAAGCCGAAGAAACGGTGGGAGAAGAACATGTGGCCGCTCATCTCGCCCGCGAAGGCCGCGCCGGTTTCGGCGAGCCTGGCCTTCATCAGCGAGTGGCCGGTGGCGGACATGACCGCCTTGCCGCCGTGCGCCTCCACGTCGCGGAAAAAACGGTGCGAGCACTTCACGTCGCCCAGGATGGTCGCGCCCGGGACCTCGGCCAGGGTCTGCCGGGCCAGCAGGGCGGCCAGTTCGTCGCCCAGCAGCAGGCGGCCGGTCTCGTCGGCCACGGCGATGCGGTCGCCGTCGCCATCCAGTCCGATGCCCGCCTCGGCCCCCGCGGTCTGGACGCGCGCCGCGCAATCGGCCATGTTCTCGGGCAGGGTGGGATCGGGATGGTGGTTGGGGAAATCGCCGTCCGGCTCCAGGTACAGCCCCTCCACCTCGGCCCCCACGGCGCGCAGGAGCTGCGCGCAGACCAGCCCCGAGGAGCCGTTGCCGCCGTCGAGCACCACCTTGACCGGGCGCTTGAGGCGGATGAGGCCGGAGAGGGTCTCGATGTAGGTCGGCACGATGTCGTGGCGCGAGACCACGCCCCGGCCGCGAGGCGCGGCCCCGGAGGCCATGATCCCGCGCAGGCTTTCGATCTCGGGGCCGTGGATGGTCGTCGTCCCGGCCCAGATTTTGAAACCGTTGTAGGTGGGGGGATTGTGGCTGGCCGTGACCACGACCCCGGCCGGCACCTTCAGATGGACGCAGGCGAAGTAGAAGACCGGAGTGGGGACCATGTCCAGAACGAGCACGTCCACGCCGGTGGACGCCAGGCCGCGCGCGCAGGCCTCCATGTAGCCGGGCGAGGAATGGCGGGCGTCGCGGCCCAGACAGGCGCGGGTAAGGCCGCGGCCGAGAAAATACGCGCCGCAGGCCCGGCCGAAGGCCTCGACCCATTCGGAGTCGAAGTCGCGGTCCACCTCGCCGCGGATGTCATAGGCCCTGAACACGCCCGGATGTACCGGTTTCATCGCGTCCCCTCGGAAAAAGCCTCGCTCCGGCGCGCGGAGCGGTATTTCTTGACCTCGTCGGCCAAGGCATTTATCCCGGTAGCATGAATTGGGATTGGGAAAAACTCCAGGACAAGCGTCGTCGTACACAGGGCTCCGGGCCGGGTCTGCCGGATATGGACCAGCTCGGGGACAAATTCAAGCAATTCCAGAACCTCCGCCTGCCCGGCAGCGGCGGGAAGTGGATCGCCATCATCGTCGCCCTGCTCTGGCTGGCGTCGGGCATCTACATCGTGGAGCCGGACGAGGTCGGCGTGGTGCAGCGCTTCGGCGCGTTCGACCGGCTGACCACGCCGGGACCCCACTACCACCTGCCGTTCCCGGTGGAGTCCGTGCAGACCCCCAAGGTCACGGAGATCCGGCGCATGGAGATCGGCTTCCGCTCGGCCACGCGCGGCACCCTGCTCGATTCGGGCGGTCCGGTGCGCTCGGTGCCAGAGGAGTCGCTGATGCTCACCGGGGACGAGAACATCGTCAACGTGCAGTTCATCGTGCAGTACCAGATAAAGGACCCGGTGCAGTACCTCTTCAACCTGGCGCAACAGCCCGAGACCGTGAAGAACGCGGCCGAGGCCTCCATGCGCGAGATCATCGGCAAGAACAAGATCGATTCCGTGCTGACCACGGACAAGCTGGAGATACAGCAGGGCGCCATGGTCCTCCTGCAGGACGTGCTGGAGCGCTACGAGGCGGGCATCCGCGTGGTGGCCGTGCAGCTGCAGGACGTCTACCCGCCCGACGAGGTGGTCGAGGCCTTCAAGGACGTCGCCTCGGCGCGCGAGGACAAGAGCCGTTTCATCAACGAGGCCGACGCCTACCGCAACGACTTGATCCCCAGGGCAAGGGGCCAGGCCGCGACGATCCTAAACGAGGCCCAGGCCTACAAGGAATCCAAGATCCTCCGCGCCAAGGGCGACGCGGCCCGCTTCTCGGCCATCGCCGCGGAATACCGCAAGGCCCCGGACATCACGAGAAAGCGCCTCTACATCGAGGCCATGGAGGACATCCTGGCCAACCCCGAGATGGAGAAGATCATCCTGCCGGGCGAGACCGCGGCGCGCACCCTGCCCTGGCTGCCGCTCCCCGAGAAGCGGCCGGCCCCGGCCGCCAAGGGAGGCGCGCAATGAACCGCTCGAACATGACCCTGGTGATCGCTCTGGCCGCGGTTTTCATCCTGGCGCAGCAGTGCCTGTACCGCGTGGACCAGACCGAGCGGGCCATCGTGCTGCAGCTCGGCAGGCCGCTCGACGGCGTGCGTCAGCCCGGCCTGCACGCCAAGCTGCCCTTCATCCAGAACGTGATCTTCTTCGACAGCCGCATCCTGGACTACGACTCCAAGCCCTCCGAGGTCATCACCCGCGACAAGAAGGCGTTGGTGGTCAACAATTACACCAAATGGCGCATCGTGGAGCCTCTGCATTTCTACCGCACGGTGCGCTCCATCCCGCGCGCCCAGGCGCGGCTGGACGACATCGTCTACTCCGAGATGCGGCAGGCCCTGGGCCAGTACAACCTGATCGACATCGTGGCCGAGAAACGCTCCGAGATCATGCACCAGGTCAGCGAGGCCTCCAACCGCCTGGTCCACGAGTTCGGCATCGAGGTGCTGGACGTGCGCATCAAGGGCACGGACCTGCCGCCGGAGAACGAACGGGCCATCTTCGGCCGCATGCGCGCCGAGCGAGAGCGGCAGGCCAAGCAGTACCGCTCCGAGGGCATGGAGGAGTCGGCCAAGATCAAGGCCGCCACGGACAGGGAGCGGACCGTGCTCCTGGCCGACGCCGAACGCGAGGGCGAAATCCTGCGCGGCGACGGCGATGCCGAGGCGACGCGGATATACGCCGCGGCCCTCTCCCCGGCGCAGGACTTCTACGAGTTTCAGCGCAGTCTGGAGGCATACCGCAAAGGCCTTCGCGCCTCCTCGCGCCTGATCCTGACGCCGGAGAGTCAGTTCCTGAAGCACATGCGCTGACGCGCCCGCCATTCCCACAGCAAGGGGCCGGAACCGCTCACGGTTCCGGCCCCTTGCCGTCTCAGGCCGCTCCTCCGAAGCCTGCCTGCTGCGTTGTCGCGAGATATCCCCCGTTGAGAACTGTGCGCCTTTTCTGCGCCGCGCCTCTCGCGTTTTTGGCCGACCGGGCTCATGACGCCCGTCACCGGTCCGATGCGGGACAGCTCCGGGCAGTTTCAGGCGATGTCGCGGCCGACCCAGATGACCCGGGCCAGTATCCGGGCCTCCTCCGCGGGCCAGACGACCTCCTGCGCGGCGACCTGGGCATTGTCGGACAGCAGCAGGAGCCTGCCGGGCAGACGGTCCAGACGTTTGACCGCCACGTCCGCCCCGAAGGCCAGGACATAGACGTTGCCGGGCACGACGTCGGTCTGCGAGCGGTCGAGGAGGAGCAGACTCCGGTGCGGGATGGCGGGCTCCATGTGGGTGCCGTGCATGTCCATGACGGTCATGCTGCGGATGTTCCCCCTGGGCGCCAGCCAGAAATGCTGAAAGGCCACGCCGGGCTGGCTGTCGTCCTGTTCGAAGAGGGCGGTGCCGGGCAGCAGCCGGGGCCGCACGCGCGGCAGGAGGACGATCTGCCCGGCCTCGTAGACGGGGCCGGGCGCGTACCCGCCGGCCAAGGGCTCCCGCCCCTGGGGGGCGTCCCTGAGCGGCCGGGAGTAGCCGTCGAGACTGACGATGGTCGGCGGCGGGCAGAGCGGACCCTCTCCGGGCAGGCGGATCTCGCCCTGGCCGTAGAGGAGCCAGTCCAGGGAGATGCCCTTGGCCTCGGAGATGTGCAACATCCAGTTGATGGGCACCTGGCGGCGCTTCCGCGCGGCCGAGACCGCCTGGTGCTTGATGCCGAGGGCCTTGGCCAGCTCCGAGCCCGTGTCGACCTCTAGAGCGCCCATCAGACGTCTGAGCCGTTCGTCGAAGTGATCGTCACTCTGCGGACCATAGGGGAAAAAGGGTTCCTTCAAGGTGACCGCCCGTTGCGTTTTCCCGGTTTCGCCCATGCGCAATCCTTGTTGGTATAAGCCTCGTAGAACAAGAATCAAACGAATAATACAACTTTGAGCATAATCAAAGTATTTTTGCCGATCCCGGCCCGGGCCTCCACGAGCCGTTCGGAGCATGCCACCTGTGGCCCGCTCCATGAAAATTGAGATTGCACTATCCGCCATACGCGCTTACAATCTATTGACCGATTTCACAGTACACCACTCTGGAGGATGCCCGATGAACCAACCGCGTGACGCCCTCAAGGACGCCGCCGCTTTCGAGGAAATATACGGCCGGGTGCTCGAGGCGGCGGGGGCGGAAACCCAGATGGATCTGGCCCGCAGGCTCGGCATCCGGCAGTCCAGCGTCTCCGATGCCAAGAAGAAGAAGCGCGTCCCTTCGTCCTGGATTCTCGCCCTGTGCGTCGACGGCGGCTGGAACCCCCGCTGGCTCATGTCCGGCGAGCCTCCGCGGCGTCTGGTGGTCGCGGGCGCCGATCCCGAGGCGGACGGCAGGGACGATCCGGACGGCCTCAAGATCGTGCCCGTGGTCTCCGCCGAGCTGAAACGCGACAAGAAGCGCGGCTGGCACGGCAAGGAGTTGGGGCGCATCTGCATTCCCGGCTCCTACGACTGCGCGGGCCTCCTGGTGGTGGAATGCGGCGACGCGGGCCTGGAGCCCTACGTCCGCCGCGGCGCCTACGTCGGCATCGAAACCGGCCGCATGAACGTGGCGGACGGAGACATCTACGGGGTGTTCCTGCCGGGCGCCGGCCTCGTCTTCCGCCGCGTCTTCCTGGACATCGGCCAGGAGGCGCTGCTCCTGCGGGGAGAGAACAAAAACCAGCCGCCGCTCTCCCTGCCGCTCGCCAAGAAGGAGACGCAGCTCGTGGGCCGGGTGGCCTGGACCCTGCAGAAGCATTGACGGCCGGTCACGCCCCCGACTTGCCGGGTCGCCCTGGCCCGCGCGTGTTGGGAGGGGGCAGGAGGTGCGATGGGATGCCGAGTTGCACAAGGTGTTCGATGCGCCCCGGCGGGGACCGCTCCCCCTTGAATATCCGGGTGATCATGGACGGATGCACGTCCAGGATATCGGCAAGCTCGCGTTGCGAGAGGCCGCGCATGTCCAGCCATGCCTTGAGCTTGCGCAGCCGCTCCGCTGCCTCACGCTTCCTGCCGGACCGGACCATGGACGTCATCCCTCCCCTGGATTCCAGGAAAATACACGCTACACCCCGTCCGCAAACAAGTAAACCTATTTCCCATATACCTGCAGAAAAGAAATCCTGTTTGCCTGTACGCACGGACAAACAGACGCCGAGACGCACAGGGCCGTCCCTGAATCTGTTGTGTAAGATTATGATTTGCCGTAAGAAATGGTGGCATCGGGGTGGACAACGTGCCCCTCGGATGACCGCGGGCAGCGTCGCGCCCGCGGGCCGGGACGGCGAACGGCAGGACCGTTCACCGGCAGCAAGCGGCGGGAGTGGTGTCTTTCGTGGTGAGCCGGCTGGTCTTCCGGGGGGGGGAAGGCGGGCTGAGCCTTTGCGCAAAACCACGAAGAACGATGACGCTTTCACAACTACGCGAGGAATGGACATGAACTTCGACGACGTGCTCGAACGCATCAAAAAAGCGACCGGCGCGCGGACGCAGGTGGAGTTGGCCAACATTCTGGCCATCCGCCAGTCCAGCATCTCGGACGCCAAGCGCCGCAACTCGGTTCCGGCCGACTGGTACCTGAAGCTGTACCGCAGCCACGGGCTCAACCCCGACTGGCTGGCCGACGGCATCGACCCCATGTACCTCAAGCCCGGCATGGCGGAATCCTCGGCCAACTTCCAGGGCGTGGCCGAAACCTCGGCCACCTATGGCAAGACGCCCTCGCGCTCCCGCGTGGTCAACGTCTCCAGCATGGCGGGGATACTCTCGGACAAGGGTGTCTGGCAACCCGACTTCGTCAGCCAGCTGGCCATCCCCGAAACCTTCTATAAGCCCACCATCCTGGTCATCCGCGTGGACGGCGCAGGCATGGAGCCGCTCATCCGCCGCGGCGGCTACATCGGCCTGGACACCGAGAAGACCCGCATCCGTTCCGGCGAGGCCTACGGCATCTACGTGCCGCACGAGGGTCTGGTGCTCAAGCGGATCTATTTCGACGCGGACAACAACCGCTTCCTTCTGCGCAGCGAGAACCCGGAGCACCCGGAACAGACCCTGCCCGCCAAGAACGCGGAGGAGAAGGTTCTGGGCCGCGTGGTCTGGATACTGCAGGAACTCTAGCCGGACCGCCCTGCCCGACCGGAATCTTTTCGAAAGCGCGGCGCCGCTCTGGCGGAGCCGCGCTCTTTCTTTCCACACCTCGCAGGCGCTCCTGCTCACGCGGCCGCATTCTCGGCCGTTTTGAATCTTCCCGATACGTATTCACACCTCTAAATTTCTCGGCGAAATGTCCGATAGACATATGTATGGACGATGCCCTCAACGCGGACAGTTCGCTATGTGGCGGCACTATGCCCCCGGAGACGGCAGCATGACCTTCGACATTTCGCCCTCCTCTCTCGCCACCGAACAGCGCGTCTCCTCCATCATGCGGCCGTCCTCCTCCGGCCAATCCGCCGGGCCCGCGAGCAGCGTCGACACCGTGGACATCTCCAAGGCGGCCCGCAAAAGGCTCGATATCACCGCCGCCATCGAGGCCGCCCGGAACAAGAAACAGACCGAACCCGACTCCTGGCAATCTCTTTTTGACCTGAAAAGCGGCTCCATCACTCTGCGGAACGGCAACACCCAGATCACGACCATCAACGGCGCGAACATGGAGCTCCTGGAATACAGGAACGGCGCGCTGGTCAAAAAGGAGACCGGCGTCATCGACGGCGACAAGGTAGTATGGGAAACGGAACGGTACGACGTCCGGGGGAGGATCGTCCAAAAAAACCGCACCGAACTGTCCGGCCTCAACCAGACGGATGCCGCATCCAAGGCGTCCATGCGCCGGGATGTGCAGTGGTTCGAGGACGGAGAACTGATCCGAGAACTGCACGACGGCATGCATGTCCAGGTCTCGTCGGAAGCCGCCACGCTCAAGGACGCCGCCCTGCCGGCCGAAATCGGGAGTCTGGAGGATCTGGCCGGGAAGTTGACCCGCGACGTCGTCTCCAGCGACTATCTGGCCGACATCGTGGAATACGCCGGAGGCAAGGTGTCGCAAACCGCCTCCATCCGCAACGGTCTGGACGCCGTCAACTTCACCAACCGCAACACGAAAATCGAAAGTGGCATGGACCCCCGCACCACCCACGAATTCTCCAACCTCAACAGCCTCAGCGTGCAGCTCACGCGCTACGACTCGGACGGCAAGGTCCTGGCGCAGATGGATCTCGCGGACAGCGTCGTGAAGGGCGAATCCCTGACCCAGACCGTGTCTGTGTCCTGGTACGACAAGGGCGAACTGGTGCGCCAGGAGAAGGGTTCCTTGACCCTGGAGCCGGGCGAAGGAAAGAAACTGCCGGAGCGGCCAGGCATCCTCGAAACCTTCGGCATCTCCGAGGACACCTTCAGCGGAAACGTGCCGCTTTCGTCCGGGGGGCTGCTGGCCGCCAGCCGGGAGGAAACCGCCGGGACCGCCGACGTTTTCGTGCATGGACTGGGCTCGGGCATGGCCTCCGGAGCCTTCGGCATGGCCGAGAACCTGGCCGTGTACCGCGACGCCGAAAATCCCTACAGCCTGAGCTTCACCAGCCGCACCTACCGCGACGGCGAACTCGCGGCGGAGTCCACGGACACCGAGGAGGTGCGCGAGAGCTACCTGCCCGAGGAGGTGGGCTTCAGACCCGGCAAGGGCCTGACCGAGGACGAACTGCCCAGGACGCTGCGGACCTCGACCCACGAGGAGAGCGCCTACGAGAACGGTGCGCTCTCCGCCCACGGCGGCCTGTCCATGCGGGAGTTCGTGAAAAAGAACGAAGACGGCGTTTTCGCTCTGTACACGCACTACTCCGGCGAGACCGGACTCGGCGGCGACGCACAGCCGATGTCCGGTACCCGGGCAGGCTCCCTGGAAATTCTGGACGGCGACGCCAACGCGGCCTCGGCAGGCATGGCGCGATCGGCGGAACTGGCCGTGGGCGACGCGCGGGCGCTCTTCACGAATCTGGGGCGGGCCTGATCCTTCACAGCCGAAACGCCGCGCCATCCTGAACCGGCAACCGCCTCCCGCCGGGACGGACGCTTCCGGCTGCAACGCGCCTCCGCGCACGCCGCCATCCCGCCCTTCCCTCCGGCCCCGAGTTGGAGTAGATTCCCCCTCCCGCATCGAGGAGGTCTTTATGCCGGGCAGACACACCGCGCCGGATATCCGCGCCATGAAAGGCGCACGCCGCATCGTCGTCCTCACCGCCTACGACGCGTCCGCAGCCCTGCTCGCCGAGAAAGGCGGAGCCGACGTGCTCCTGGTGGGCGATTCGCTGGGCATGGTCGTGCTCGGCCAGCCCGACACCCTGGCCGTGACCATGGACGAGGTGGTCCACCATACCAAGGCCGTGGCCCGCGTCTCGCAGAGCGCCCTGGTGGTCGCGGACATGCCTTTCGGCTCCTACCAGGAGAGCCCGGCCCAGGCCGTGCGCAACGCCGTGCGCCTCGTCTCCGAGGCCGGAGCGCGCGCGGTCAAGGTCGAGGGCGCTGCGCACATGGACGCCGTGCGCGCCATCGTGGCCGCGGGCATTCCGGTCATGGGCCACGTGGGCCTCACGCCGCAACGCCTGGCCGAGTTCGGCGGCTTCAAGGTCCAGGGCCGCACCGCCGCGGCTGCGGCGGTGATCATGGAGGAGGCCCGCAGCCTGGCCGAGGCCGGATGCTTCAGCGTGGTTCTCGAATGCCTGCCCTCGCCCCTGGCCGGACGCATCACCGCGGCCCTCCCGGTCCCGACCATCGGCATCGGCGCGGGACCGGAGTGCGACGGCCAGGTGCTGGTCTTCCACGACGTGCTCGGCCTCTTCGACCGGTTCACCCCGCGCTTCGTGAAACGCTACGCCGATCTGGGCGCGGCCGCGACAGAAGCCCTGACTGCCTATGCCGCCGAGGTGCGGGACGGCGTCTTCCCCGGACCGGAGCACGGCTACGCCATGCCCGGCGGCGAGCTGGAGCAGCTCGGCAAGGCCCTGCCGTCCGATCCCTCCGGCCTTGGAGACGATCCGGCCTGATGGACCTCGACCTGCTCTGGAAGGCTCTGGTCTGGCCGCTCCTCCGCCTGATCCTGGCCATCTCCTTCGGCCTCATCGTCGGCAACCTCATCGAGGCCCTGAACTGGACGCGCGCCATGGCCCGCCTGGCCGCGCCGCTCATCCATATGGCCCGGCTCAAGGACATCGCCGGGGCCAGCTTCTCCATGGCCTTCTTCTCCGGCGCGGCGGCCAACACCATGCTCGCCGAGGCCTACGAGAAGGGCGAGATGAACCGCCGCGAACTGCTCCTGGCCAACCTTTTCAACGCCCTGCCCACGTACCTGCTGCACCTGCCCACGGTCTACTTCCTGACCCTGCCCTACATCGGCTCGGCGGCCGGAACGTACGTGGGCCTCTCCCTGGCGGCCGCGGCCCTGCGCACCGTGTTCATCATCGTCCTGGGCCGCCTCAGCCTGCCGCCCATCCCCGAGGGTTGCGTGGTCTGCCGCCTGGAGGAAGGCGGGTTCAAGGGCTTCGGCCACGCCTTCTCGCTGGCCCTGAAACGCTTTCGCCGCAGGCTGCCTAAAATCCTGTACATCACCGTGCCGGTCTACGTGGCCTTCCACTACGCCCAGGTTCACGGCCTCTTCGCCCGGCTGGAGAACTACCTCGCCGTCGAGGCCTCGTGGCTCTCCTGGCTGCCGCCCAAGGCCGTCTCCATCGTGGTCTTCCAGATGGCCTCGGAATTCACCGCCGGGCTCGCCGCGGCGGGCGCGCTGTTGCAGGCGGGCAGCCTGCCCGCCCGCGACATCGTCCTGGCGCTGCTCGTGGGCAACATCCTCTCCTCGCCCATGCGCGCCTTCCGCCATCAGTTTCCCTATTACGCGGGCATCTTCCCGCCCGCCCTGGCCCTGCGTCTGATCGTCCACAACCAGCTCCTGCGCGTGGGCGGCATGGTCGCCGTGACCGCTGCCTACTGGCTGTGGACCCACTAGCCCGCGCGCGCATCAAAACCAACAGGGCGGCGGCCAACGGCCACCGCCCTGTTTTTCAAACCCGGGTCAACCGGCCTAGTTCGGGAAGCCCTTCTCCCGCATCAGCGCGGCCAGATCGGAGACGCGGCAGGAATAGCCCCACTCGTTGTCGTACCAAGCAACGACCTTGGCCAGGGTGCCGTTTTGCACCTTGCAGAATTCGGCCTCGATGATGCCCGAGTGGGGATCGCCCTTGAAGTCCGAGGAGACAAGGGGGCGCTCGCTGAAGCCCATGACGCCCTTGAGTTTTCCGTGCGCGGCCTCCTTCAGCACCGCCAGCAGCTCCTCGGTGGTGGTGGGCTTTTGCAGCACGCAGGCCAGGTCCACGACGGAGACCGTGGGCGTGGGCACGCGCAGGGAATAGCCGTCGATGCGCCCCTTGAGGTCGGGGATGACCAGGGCCACGGCCTTGGCCGCGCCGGTGGTCGTGGGGATGATGTTCTGGGCCGCCGCGCGGGCCCGCCTCAGGTCGCGGTGCGGCAGGTCCAGGATGCGCTGGTCGTTGGTGTAGGAGTGCACCGTGCACATCATGCCCGAGACGATACCGAAGGCCTCGTGCACGACCTTGGCGGCCGGGGCCAGACAGTTGGTGGTGCAGGAGGCGTTGGAGATGATGGCGTGCTGTTTCGGATCGTAGGCGTTCTCGTTCACGCCAAGGACCACGGTCAGGTCCTCTTCCTTGGCCGGGGCGCTGATGATCACCTTCTTCGCGCCCGCCTCGATGTGCGCCCTGGCCTTGGGCCCCGAGGTGAAGATGCCCGTTGACTCCACCACCACGTCCACGCCCATGTCCCGCCAGGGAATCTCCTTGGGATCGCGGCTGGCGAAACTCTTGACGCGCCAGTCGCCGTAGACGATCTCGTCGCCCTGGGCCAGCACCTCGAAGGGGGTGTGGCCGTAGTTTGTGTCGAATTCCAGAAGATGGGCGTTAGTGCCCGTGTCGAAGAGATCGTTGATGGCCACGACCTCCAGCGCGTCGGCATGCCGCTCGTGCATGGCCTTGAGGACCTGGCGTCCGATGCGGCCGAAACCGTTGATTCCCACACGAAGCTTGTCCATGGGCGTTCCTCCTAATCCTCGAAGACCCGGTATTCGAACGAGGCCAGCATCTCGTAGTCTTTCTTCAGCGCCTGGTGCATGCGGGCGTTCTCGATGGCCAGGGCGCTCAATGCGGCGATGGCCGTGAGGAACTCCTCCTCGCACGCGTCGAAGGTATGCTTGCGGCCCGAATAGATGCGCATGACCCCGATGGGCGAGCCCGCCACCATGAGCGGCGTCGCCAGGACCGAGACGATGCCCTCGGCCTTGGCCGCCTCCTTGTACTGGAAGCGGGCGTCCGTGGCCGCGTCCTCGATATGCACGGTCTTGCCGCCTAGGGCCTCCTGGTCCACCTCGCTGCGCTCCACGTCCACCGGCCCCTTGCGCATGTATTCCCGGGAAAGGCCCCACATCGCGCTGGACAAGAGCCGCTTGCCCTCCCTGTCGAGCAGCCTCAGCGAGCAGGCCTTGGCCTCCATGGCCTTGGCCGCCTGTTCGGCGATGGCGCCCAGAACCTCCGCCGGCTCCAGGCTCGAATTGACGATCATGGCCGTCGCGTACAGGGACCTGAAATACCGTTCATACCGTTCCATGGGACTCTCCTGTCCGTTTTCTTTCTCGCAACCTGACCCATATATTATGTCCGCTACGACATAATCAAGTCTGAACCTCCGTCTTGCGGACCCCGCCGCGACACGCTAATCAGGGCCCACTCCCGCGTCGCGCGGGCAATTTCACATCCGGAGACCATGTGCGCACCATCGGCATCCTCGGCGGCATGAGCTGGGAATCAACCCTCGAGTACTACCGCCTGCTCAATCAGGGTGTGGTCCGACGTCTCGGCGGGCTGCATTCCGCCCCGCTTCTTCTGCACTCCTTTGATTTCGCTCAGATCGCGGCCATGCAGAGCGCCGGTGACTGGCCCGGTCTCGGCGCGCTCCTCGGAAAAGCCGCGAAAGGGCTCGCCCAGGCCGGGGCCGACGCCATGATCATCGCCACCAATACCATGCATCTCGTGGCCAGAGAAGTGGAATCCGCGTGCAACCTGCCTGTCCTGCACATCGCCCAGGCCGCGGGAGAGGCCGCCCGGGCCTCGGGCTGCTCCCGCGTGGGCCTGCTCGGCACGCGCTTCACCATGGAAACCGGCGTCTACGCCGACGAACTGCGCGCCCGCTTCGGCATCGAAACTTTGATACCAGATGACGGGGATAGGGATTTCGTGCATCATGCCATCTACGAGGAGCTGGTGAGAGGCCTCTTCTCCGAGAAGACCCGCCGGGGCTTTCGCGAAGTCATCTCCCGCCTCTCCGCCGCCGGGGCAGAGGGCGTGATCCTCGGCTGCACCGAAATCCCGATCCTGATCAAGCCCGAGGACGCCTCCATCCCGCTCTTCGACACCACGGCCCTCCACAGCAAGATGGCGGTGGACTGGATGCTGTCCTGAACCAACGGAGGAAGACATGAACCGCGCCGAAGAGATCGTCGCCAGGCTGCGCAATCTGGGCAACGAAAAGAACCGCGAGGGCATGGCCAGATACGGCATCAACACCGCCCGCGCCTGCGGCGTGCCCATGCGGGTCATCCGCGGCCTGGCCATGCAGGTGCACCGCGACCACGCCCTGGCCCAGGACCTTTGGAAGACCGGCCTGCACGAGGCCCGCATCCTGGCCACCGTCATCGCCGACCCGGCCCGGACCGCCGACCCGCTCCTGGAGTCCTGGGTCGCGGACATCGATTCCTGGGACCTTTGCGACCAGTTCTGCCAGAACCTCGCCTGGCGCACCCACTACGCCTGGACCAAAGCCGAGGAGTGGGTGGACAGGCCCGAGGAGTTCGTGCGCCGCGCCGCCTTCGTCACCCAGGCCGTCCTGGCGAAAAAGGCGCACGACGCCCTGCCCGCCCAGTTCCTCTCCTTCCTGCCCCTCATCCGCCGCGCCGCCGGGGACGAACGCCGCCTCGTGCGCAAGGCCGTGGCCATGGCTCTGAAAAACATCGGCCAGCGCGACGACGACCTGCGCGCAGCGGCTCTGGCCCTGGCCGATGAACTCGCCGTTTCGGTGGACAAAAACGCCGTGAGTGTGGGCAAGGAAGCCAGGCGGAAGATCGAGAAGGGGAAGTAACCGGGGCAAGGCGACGCGCCCTTCCCTCGTCTTCGCTCCGCCGTCGACCGATCCTTTCCGGCCTTCGCTCCGCCGTCGCGCTCAGGCCGGTCACGTCGCGCCGAGATCGGGCGCGGGCGTCGGTCCAGACCCCAGGCTTGGCCGCCGGGGCCTTCCGGTCGGCATCCCTCCCGGCACTTTCCCTTCTCCCCAGGATGGGGTAGCGTGCCTTTCACGGGGCACCTTGCCCTGCGATAAAGTCGATTCATCCCGATAGGTTGTAGACATGTCCACGTTCGTTCATCTGCATTGCCACACGGAATATTCGCTGCTCGACGGGGCCATCCGCGTCGGGGATCTGTGCAGCCGCGCCATCGACTACGGCATGCCCGCCTGCGCCATCACGGACCACGGCAACATGCACGGCGCGCTCGACTTCTACATGCAGGCCAGGAAGATCGGCCTGAAGCCCATCATGGGCTGCGAAGTCTACGTGGCCAACGGTTCGCGCCTGGAGAAGAAGGCCGCCACCTCGCGCGAGGCGGGCTTCCATCTGGTGCTGCTGGCCAAGGACCTGGGCGGATACAAGAACCTGCTGCAGTTGGTGACGCGGGGATATCGCGAGGGATTCCACTACAAGCCGCGCGTGGACCACGAGCTGCTGGCGCAGTACAATGACGGGCTGATCGCGCTCTCGGCCTGCCTGGCGGGCGAGATTCCGCGCGCCATCATCTCCAAGGGCATGGACGAGGCCAGGCGGCTGACGCAGTTGTATTCCGGGTTTTTTCCGGGCCGTTTCTTTCTGGAGCTGCAGTCCAACGGCATCGAGGAACAGCACACGGTCAACGAGCGGCTCATGGAGCTGGCCGGGGAGCTGAAGCTGCCGCTGGTGGCGACCAACGATTGCCACTACCTGAACCACGACGACGTGGAGGCCCACGACACCCTGCTCTGCATCCAGACCGCGGCGCAGGTGGACGATCCCAAGCGCATGCGCTTCGGCACGGACGACCTCTATTTTCGTTCTCCGGAGGAGATGGAGAAGGAGTTCGCGCACTGTCCCGAGGCCATCGCCAACACGCTGCGCATCGCCGAGGAGTGCAACGTCGAGATCGACCTCAAGTCGCTGCATTTTCCGGTTTACGAGCTGCCCGAGGGCATGACCCTGGACGAGGAGTTCCGGCGGCTCTCCAAGACGGGCCTGGAGCGGCGCCTGCGGCACATCCCGGCCGAGAAGCATCCCGAGTACTGGGCGCGCCTTGAATACGAGCTGGACGTCATCTGCCAGATGCAGTTTCCGGCCTATTTCCTCATCGTGCAGGACTTCATCAACTGGGCCAAGGACAGCGGCATCCCGGTGGGGCCGGGGCGCGGCTCGGCGGCCGGGTCCCTGGTGGCCTACGCCCTGCGCATCACGAACATCGATCCGCTGCCGTACAACCTGCTCTTCGAGCGCTTCCTGAACGTCGAGCGCGTGTCCATGCCGGATATCGACATCGATTTCTGCGAGCGTCGTCGGCTGGAGGTGATCCGCGACTACGTGACCAAGAAGTACGGCGAGGACTCGGTGGCCCAGATCACGACCTTCGGCAAGATGAAGGCCAAGGCCGTGGTGCGGGACGTGGCGCGGGCCATGGGCTTCACCTTCGGGGAGGCGAACAGGATCGCCAAGCTGATCCCCGAAGAGATGAAGATGACGATCCAAAAGGCGCTGGAGAAGGAGCCGGAGCTGCAGGATCTGTACGACACGGACCAGCGGGTGCACAAACTGCTGGACATCTCCAAACGCCTGGAGGGGCTGTGCCGCCACGCCTCGGTGCATGCGGCGGGCGTGGTCATCTCGGACAGGCCCATGGTCGAGTACCTGCCGCTGTACACCGGAAAGAACGGTGAAATCGTCACCCAGTTCGACATGAAGAAGGTGGAGAAGGTCGGGCTGGTGAAGTTCGACTTCCTGGGCCTGCGCACCATGACCGTGATCCAGGACACCCTGGACAACATCACGCGCCAGGGGCTGCCCGCGCCGGACCTGGACACCCTGCCCCTGACCGACCCCGCGACCTACGACCTCTACACGCGCGGCGACACGGACGGCGTCTTCCAGGTCGAGTCCGGGGGCATGCGCAAGTATCTGACCAAGCTCAAGCCGAACTGCTTCGAGGACCTCATCGCCATGCTCGCGCTCTACCGCCCCGGCCCGCTCGGCTCGGGCATGGTGGACGAGTTCATCGACCGCAAGCACGGCCGCGTGCCGGTCTCCTATCCCCACCCCTCCCTGGAGGAGACGCTGCAGCCGACCTACGGCGTCATCGTCTACCAGGAGCAGGTCATGAGCACGGCGCGGGTCATCGCCAACTACTCGCTGGGCGAGGGCGACCTGCTGCGCCGCGCCATGGGCAAGAAGATCGCCGAGGAGATGGCGGCGCAGCGCGAGCGCTTCCTGCTCGGCGCGCGCGAGAACCAGATATCCGACGCCACGGCCAACGAGATCTTCGACCTCATGGAGAAGTTCGCGGAATACGGCTTCAACAAGTCGCACTCGGCGGCGTACGCGCTCATCTCCTACCACACGGCCTGGCTCAAGACGCACTATCCGCGCGAGTTCATGGCCGCCCTGATGACCTCGGAAATCGAGGATCAGGACAAGATCCTGAAGTACATCAACGCCTGCCGCGACATGGACATCCGCGTGCTCGGCCCGGACGTGAACAAGAGCTTCTACGAGTTCAGCGTGGAGCCGGGCGCGGAGGGCGGCGCTGCCGTGCGCTACGGCATGGGCGGCATCAAGAACGTCGGCCAGGAGGCCATCCGCGAGATCGTGGAGAGCCGCGAGAAAGACGGCCCCTACGCCTCCATGTTCGACCTGTGCTGCCGGGTGAACCTGCGCAAGATGACCAAGCGCGTGCTGGAGCACCTGATCAAGGCCGGGGCGCTGGACTCCTTCGGAACCACGCGCGCGGCCCTGTTCGCGGGGCTGGAGCGGGTCCACTCGCAGGCCCAGAAGAAGCAGAAGGACAAGGAATCCGGCCAGATATCACTCATGGGGCTGCTCGGCGAGAAGCCGGTCTGCCTGCCCGGCCTCGGCCTCTCCTGCGAGGAGCAGACCATGCCGGAGTGGCCGGACGAGGAGAAACTGCGCTTCGAGAAGGACGCGCTGGGGCTCTACCTCTCCTCGCATCCCCTGCTGGCCTGGCGGCACGAGCTGAGGCGGCTGCGCCTGACCTCCATCGCGGACTGCGCGGACATCGGCCCGGAAACCGAGGTGCAGGTGGCCGTGGTCATCGCCGCCAAACAGGAAAAATTCACCAAGAAGGGCGACAAGATGGCCATCTGCCAGGTGGAGGACCTCACCGGCTCGTGCGAGATGCTGGTCTTCCCCCGGGCCTTCGAGACCATGCGCGAGCTTCTGGACACGGACCAGCCCCTGCTGGTCACGGCCAAGCCCGCGCCGACAGAGGAGGAAGCCTCGGAGGACGCGCCGCGCAAGGTCAAGCTCTTCGCCGAGAAGGCGCAGCCCCTGTCCGCCGCCCAGGCCGCCGCGCCCGAACCGGTCATCTTCCGTCTGGAGGTGGCCGAGGGCCGCGAGGCGGCGCTGGCCTCCCTGCGCGGCATCCTGGAGCGCTTCGCCGGCCCGGCCCCGGTCTACGTGGAACTCCGGCTGGCCAAGGCCTGGTGCCGTCTGCAACTCGACGCGCGCTGGGCGGTCAGCCCCTGCCCGGACTTCTACAAGGAACTGGACGCCTGGCGCAAAGGCCTGTCCGGTCCGCAATCAGCCGCCTGAGGAGCCCCATGCCGCCGCTCTACCGCATCGCCGTCCGCCTGGACTTCTCCGCCTCGCACTTCCTGCGCAACTACTGCGGCAAGTGCGAGGCCCTGCACGGCCACAACTTCGGCGTCACCGTCGAGGTCGAGGGCCGCGAACTCGACCCGGCCACGGGCATGCTCCTGGACTACAAGGTGCTCAAGACCGAGACCAAGGCCGTGCTGGAGGCGCTGGACCACAAGCACCTCAACGAGCGCCCGGAATTCCTGGAGCAGAACCCCTCCAGCGAGAACATCGCCCGCTTCATCTTCACGGAGCTGCAACCGCGCCTGGCCGCCTGGCCCGTGCGCCTGCGCTCCGTGAGCGTGGCCGAGAAGCCGCAGCAGTGGGCCACCTACCTTCAGGACGGCGCGTGAGGCTGCTGCTGCAGCGCGTGCGCGAGGCCCGCGTGCGCGTGGACGGGGGGATCGCGGGCGAGATCGGGCCTGGACTGCTCGCGCTCGCGGGCTTCGGGCCGGACGACGGGCCGGACGCGCCGCAAACGCCGCGCTGGACGAAAATGATCGAGAAGATGCTGGAGCTTCGCATCTTCCCGGACGCGGACGGCAAGCTCAATCTTTCCCTGCGCGACACCGGCGGCGGACTGCTCCTGGTCTCGCAGTTCACGCTCTACGCGGACTGCCGCAAGGGCCGTCGGCCGTCCTTCCACCTCGCGGCGAAACCGGAGACGGCGACGGCGCTCTTCGACCGCCTCGCGGCGGACTGCGCGACCCGGCTGCCCGGCCGCGTCGCCACCGGCACGTTCGGCGCGGACATGGACGTGGAACTGGTCAACCAGGGGCCGGTGACCATCCTGCTCGACGACGCGGCGCTCGGGTAGGGCCGCGACGCGCGGCCGAGGCTTTACCAAACGTCCGCCTTGCCCTACCATCCGCCGCAGTGCACAGACCCTTGAGCAGCGACCGCATGTCCGATGAACGCGTAAAAGTCCTGGTCGTGGACGACACGGCCCCCATCCGCAACCTCCTGGAACGCATCCTGGAGGACGACTTCGCCGTCTTCTCCGCCCCGGACGGCGCGGCCGCGCTGGAGGTCTTCGCCCGCATCCGGCCCGAGATCATCGTGCTGGACGTGAACATGCCCCGCCTTTCGGGGCTGGAGGTGGTGCGGGAGCTGCGCGGCCAGGGCGAGAACGAGACCATCGTGATCATGCTCACGGGGCAGGACGACCTCGCGCTCAAGGCCGAGGCCCTGAACCTCGGGGCCAACGACTTTCTCACCAAGCCCTTCCACAAGGGCGAACTGCTGGCCCGCGTGACCGCCTCGGCCCGCCAGGTCATGCTCATGCGCGAACTGCGCCGGGCCAACGCGCGCACGGCCAGGGAGCTGAACCGCATCGCCACTCTGCAGCGCCGCATGCTGCCCGGGGAACTGAAGCTCGCGCCCGGCCTCGCGGGCGAGGTGTTGCACCGGCCCTCGGCCCTGGCCAGCGGCGATTTCTACGACTCCGCCCCCCTGCCCGGCGGCGGGTTCCGCGTCTGCGTGGCCGACGTCTCGGGCCACGGGGCCAAGGCCGCCTTCCTCATGGCCGTGATCCGCACCCTGTTCCACGCTGCGCTGGAGGACGGCCTTTCCCCGGGCGAACTGGCGGTGCGCGTCAACCGCCACCTGCTGCACATCTCGGGCGAAGGCGACTTCGCCAGCTTCTTCGCCGCCGACATCTCGGCCGACGGCAGCCTCATGCACTACGTCTCCTGCGGGCACCCGCCCGCCCTGCTGATGCACGGCGACGCCCCTCCCGCCCTGCTCGGTCCGACCATGCCCGTGCTCGGGATCATGGACTGCCGGGCCGAGACCGCCCGTGTGGGCTTGTCCGGGGATTTCGGGCTGCTGCTCTACACCGACGGACTCTACGAATGGCGCGGCCCGGACGGCGAGATGTTCGGCCTGGACCGCTTCCTGGCCCTGGCCCGCGAGCGCGGGCGCCTTTCCGGCCCCTTCCTGCAGGACTTCTTCTCGCACCTGTGCGTCCTCGCCCAGGGCGACCCCTCGGGCGAGGACGACCTCACCGCCCTGTGGCTCACGCGGAGGCGCGATGCTTGAGTTCCGCTTCTCCACCCTGGCCGTGCCCCAGGCGGCGCGGCGTCTGGCCAAGGCGGCCGTGGCCGTGCTCGCCGACTCCCTGAAGGCGCCGGACGTGCTGCACGACTTCGATCTGGCCCTGACCGAGGCCTGCGCCAACGCCGTGCGCCACGCCTACCCGCAGGGCGCTCCCGGCCCCGTGGAGATCGTGCTCCGGCTCCTGCCCGGCGAGGCCGTGGAGGCCATCGTCGCGGACGCGGGCATGGGACCGCCCGAGGACTTGGCCCGCAAGGTCTCGCCCGGGCCGGACGACGAGGGCGGCCGCGGCCTGTTCATCATCAGGAGCCTGATGGACGAGGCGAGCCTGCGCCGCGGCGATTCCCGCACCGAGGTGCGCATGCGCAAGACCGTGCCCGCCCCGCTGTGGTCCGCGGGCTGCTGCCGGACCGACTGACCCGAGCCATGGACGCACGCCCCGCCCCGCCCCCTGCCTACGCCGTGGAGCCCGTCCTCGCGGACGGGCGTCTCGCCGATCTCTGCCTGCATGTGGACGGCAAATGCTGGCGTCTGCTCGGCCGCGGCGGCCCCGAGACCGAGGAGCGCGGGGCGCGCGACTTCCTGGCCGCGCCCCAGGGGCTGCCGGTGCTGCTCGGCGCGGGGCTGGGCCACGGCCTCGCCCTGCTCCTGGCGCACTGGGACGGCCCCTTGGCCGTGGTGGACAAGGAGGCGGCCATTCTCGCGGCCTCGGGCGCGCGCGGCCGCATTCCGGACAAGGACGCGCAGCGCGTGCTCTGGCTGGATGCGGCCGATCCCGCCGCGACGCTGGCCGCGCTGACCCGCTGGCAGATGGCCCAGGGCGGCCGCCCCTTCCATCCCCTGCCGCACCCGGTCTACGCCCGCCTCGACCGCGCCTACTACGGCGGCCTGCGCGAGGCCCTGGCCGCGAGCCGGGACTTCGACTTCTGGGCCCGCGCCCGCTATCCCAAGTTCCGGGAATGGCCGCCGCGCGTGCTGCTCGTGACCAGCAAGTACTTCCTCATGGGCGAAATCATCGCGGCCTGCGGGCGCCTGGGCGCTCCCCACCGCTTCCTCGACCTCGGCGCCAAGGAGGTCGGCTGCGCCGAGTTCGTGGAGGAGCTGCTGCGCGCCGTGGTGGAGTTCCGGCCGGACTTCGTGTTCACGGTCAACCATCTGGGCGTGGACCGCGAAGGCGTGCTCGTCGATCTGCTGCACCGCCTGGAACTGCCCCTGGCCTCGTGGTTCGTGGACAACCCCCACCTCATTCTCTCGGTCTACGAGCGCCTGTGCTCGCCCCTCACCGCCCTCTTCACCTGGGACGCGGACAATCTGGCCTCGCTGCGCGAGCTGGGATTCGAGCACGTGCGCTACATGCCCCTGGCCACGGACACGCACCGTTTCCGGCCCGGCGCGCCCGGCCGCGGGCAATGGAAGGCCCGCGTCTCCTTCGTGGGCAACTCCATGGTCACCAAGGTGGCCAAGCGGCTGGAGGCCGCCGCGCCGCCGCCCGCCCTGGCGGACGCCTTCGAGGACATCGCGGCGGGCTTTCGGGAGAGCGACGAGCGCTCCGTGCCCGCCTATCTCGCGCACAGCCGCCCCGGGCTGTTCTCCGCCTTCCTGGGGATGGACGGCCTCGAACGCCGTCTGGCCTTCGAGGCCCTGATCACCTGGGAGGCCACGCGGCAGTACCGCCTCTCCTGCGTGCGCCAGACCCTGCCCTTCTCCCCGCTCATCGTGGGCGACCCCTCCTGGAAGCTGCTGCTGCCGGACGAGGGCCGCGCCTGGCGCTGGCACCACGAGCTTTCCTACTACGACGACCTGCCGGGCTTCTATCCCTGCTCCGAGATCAACTTCAACTGCACCAGCAAGCAGATGAAGGGCGCGGTCAACCAACGCGTCTTCGACGTTCCGGCGGCCGGAGCCTTTCTGGTCACGGACCACCGCGAACAGATCGAGGACCTCTTCCGGGTGGGCAGCGAGGTCGTCTGCTACAACGAGCCCGAGGAGGCCGGGGAGATCGTGCGCCACTACCTGGAACGGCCCGAGGCGCGCGCCCGGGTCGTGGCCGCGGCGCGGGAGCGCATCCTGCGCGAGCACACCTACGACCTCAGGCTGACCCGGCTCTTCGCGGACATGCGGGAGATCTTCGGGCCGCATCCGGCGGGCCGCGGTCCCGGCGGCCGGAGCTAAACGGCATGTCCAAGCCCATCCTCATCCTGCAGATGCAGCGCATGGGGGATCTGGTCCTGACCTTCCCCCTGCTCCTGTGGCTGGCGCGACTGCACCCGGACCGCGAAATCTGGGTCGTGGGCGAGGAGGACTTCTTCAAGGGCATGTACCAGACCGGGCCGAAGGCCGTGTATTTCGGCTGGCACATGGCCGACCGTCTGGCCCGGACCCGCGAGTACTCCCTGGTGATCAACCTCAGCCACCGGCCCGAGGCCGCGGCCCTGGCCGGACGGGTGCGCAGCGAGGCGGTGATCGGCCCCTACGACGACGGAACGCCGCCCGTCCGCCGCATCAAGGGGGCCTGGCAGCTCTACCGGGCCGCGCTCACGGGCTGCAACCGCCACAACCGCTTCCATTGGGCCGAACTCAACGCCCTGGATTGCGTGCCGTTGCGCGAGATCGCGGCCACGCGCTTCGATCCGCCCCGCCGCCTGCCGCCCGGACAACGCAAGGTGGGCCTCTTCGTCGGCGCTTCGGAGGCGGCCAAGCGGCCCTCGCCGCAGTTCTTCGGGGATCTGGCGCGCGAATGTCTGCGCCGGGGGCTGCGGCCCATCCTCTTCGGCGGCCCCGGCGAGCGGACTCTGGCGGCCGAGGCGGCCAAGCTGGCCGGGGCCAAGGTCCTGAACATGGCGGGCAGACTCTCCCTGCCCGAACTCGTGGCCGTGGGCCAGACCCTGGCGCTCTTCGCCACCCCGGACACCGGCCCCATGCATCTGGCCTCCTGGTCCGGCCTGGCCACGCTCAACCTCTCCCTCGGCAACGTCAACCCCTGGGAGACCGGGCCATACCCGAACGGGCACCACGTCCTGCGCGCCGCGATCTCCTGCCGGGGCTGCTGGCACTGCACGCAGCCCACCTTCGTCTGCCACGGGCATTTCTCGCCGCGCCGCACCGCCCTGCTCATGGAGCGGCTGGCCGCCACGGGCGGCCCGGACGGCGTGCGCCTGCCCGGCCAGAGGCTCCTGGCCACGGGCCGCGGACCGCTCGGACTCTACGATCTTGCGCCCCTCACGCCGCGCCCGAGCGCGCGCGAGGCGGCCGGCCGCTTCTGGCAGGCGTTCTTCGGCTGGCGTTTCGGCCTGTGGGGCGAGACGGCGGCGTTCGAGGCGGCGCGGGCCATGCGCCAAGCGGAGCCGCGCATGGCCCGCATCCTGGCGCGCGGCCTGCCGCCCTTCGTGCGCGGGCTGGCCAGGGGCCTCTCCGGGACCATGCCGGACGGCTTCTGGCGCGAGGCTCCGCCCTTCTTCCGGCTGCTGGCGAGCTACCTCGAACTCTCCCTGGCCAACGAGGACCACTCCCCAGCCGCCCGCCGCGCCGCCCTGCAGACAGCGGAGGCATGCCTCTCGCTCTTCGCGGTGTAGGACGAGGCGCGGAGGCCGCGTCGGTTTGCGTCGTCAGCGGCCGCTCGCTGCCGGTGCTACAGCACCTCGCGCAGGCACTTGCCCAGGCGCTTGATGCCCTCGGCGATGCGCGCGGGCGTGGAGTTGGAGAAGTTCAGGCGGAAGCTTCCGTCCGTGCCGTCCACGTAGAACGGCTTGCCCGGCACGAAGGCCACGTCCTTCTTGATGACCTTGTCGAAGACCGCCACGGCCGAGACGCCCTCGGGCAGGGTGCACCACAGGAACATGCCGCCCTCGGGCTCGGAATGCCGCACCTCCGGAGGGAAGTGCTCCTTGATGGCCGCGACCATGGCCTCGCGGCGTTCGCCGTATTCCTTGCGGATCAGGGCGATGTGCGCGTCGATGTCGTTGTCCGCGAGATAGCGGGCCAGGACGCGCTGCGTGAACGAGGAGGTGTGCAGGTCCGAGGCCTGCTTGGCCGTGACCAGGTGGTGCATGATCCCGGGCTTGGCCGCGACCCAGCCCACGCGCAGGCCGGGCGCCACGATCTTGGAGAAGGAGCCCATGAGCACGGCCTGTTCGCTGTCCAGATAGGCGCGCACGGGCGGCATGTCCTGGCCCAGGAAGCGGAGTTCGCCGTAGGGGTTGTCCTCCAGGAAGACGGCGTCCGAGGCGGCCAGCAGCCGCGCGGCCTCCTGACGCGTGGTCAGGTCCCAGGCCGTGCCCGAGGGGTTCTGGAAGGTGGGCACGCCGTAAAAGAGGCGCACGCCCTCCTCCAGGCGCATGGCCAGCTCTTCGAGGTCCGGCCCCGAGGGGGTCAGCTCCACGGTGGCGAAGTCCACGCCGAAGAAGGAGAAGCACTGGATGGCCCCGAGATAGCCCGGCCGCTCGATGAGCACGGTGTCGCCCTCGTCGAGCAGGACCTTGGCCATGAGGTCCAGCCCCTGCTGCGAGCCCGAGGTGATGAGGATCTCCTCGGGGGGGATGTCCAGCCCCCACTTCTCGCGGTAGCGGCGCGAGATGAATTCGCGCAGGGGGGGAAAGCCCTCGGTGGTGGAATACTGCAGGGCCTGCGGCCCCTGCTCGGCCAGCACGGCCTGGGCCGCATCGGCGAAGGCCCTGACCGGGAAGTGGTCCGGGCTGGGCAGTCCGCCCGCGAAGGAGATGACCTCGGGCCGCTGGGTGACCTTCAGGATCTCGCGGATGTAGGAACGGTGCACATTGGCCATGCGGCGCGACAGGCGCATCGGAAAACCCTCCGGATGACGAGTGCCGCCGAATCTGCACCCGAGGCAAGCGAAAGGCAAGCGGGATATTGTCCCGGTGACGCCTGAAGGCGCGCGGGGAGAGCGGCGGAAAGGCCGCCTATCTCCTGGCCAGCCCGTACTTGCGCAGCTTGTACTGCAGGGTGCGGCGACTGACGCCCAGGGCTTCGGCGGTCTTCTCGCGGTGCCCGCCGTGAACTTCCAGGGCGCGGGCGATGGCCTCGCGCTCGGCGTCGTCCAGAGACGCGGCCGGGGCGGACGGAGCAGAAGGGACCGGGCCGCTCCCCTCGGCGGCCCCGGGCGCGCTGCCGGAGGTGCCGCCTCCCCAGGCGCGCAGCACCTGCGGGGGCAACAGGTCCGGGGTCAGGGTGTCGGCGCGGGCCAGGATCAGGGCGCGTTCGAGCACGTTCTCAAGTTCGCGCACGTTGCCCGGCCAGTTCCAGGCGAGCAGCGCGTCCAGGAAGGCGGGCGAGGGGTCGCGCACCTGCTTGCGGTTCTTCTCCCCCAGGCGACGCAGGAGATGCGCGGCCAGGAGCGGGACGTCGCCGGGCCGCTCGCGCAGGGGGGGGATGGTCAGCTCCAGCACGGCCAGACGGTAGTAGAGGTCCTCGCGAAAGCGCCCCGCCGCCGCCTCGGCCTTCAGGTCGCGGTTGGTGGCGGCCAGGATGCGTACGTCCACGGGCTCGGGCTTCACCCCGCCCAGCGGCTCCACCACGCGCTCCTGCAGGGCGCGCAGCAGCTTGGCCTGCAGCGCCAGGGGCAGTTCGCCCACCTCGTCCAGAAAAAGCGTGCCGCCCCCGGCCAGTTGGAAACGGCCGGGCTTGTTCGTCACCGCGCCGGTGAACGCGCCCTTGACGTAGCCGAACAGCTCGGACTCCAGCAGATCGCCCGGCAGGGCCGCGCAGTTGACCTTGACGAGCGGCCCGGTGGCGCGGTGACTGGCCGCGTGCAGCATCTCCGCCACCAGCTCCTTGCCCGTGCCGGACTCGCCCAGGATGAGCACCGTGGCCTCGGACGGCCCCACCTGGGCCACGGTCTGGCGCAGCCGCTCCATGGCCGGGCTCTGGCCCACGAGTTCCGGGCCGCGCGCCAGCCCCGCCTTGAGCGCGGCGTTCTCGCGCAAGAGGCGCGCGTAGTCGAAGGCCTTGTCCAGCACGGCCAGCAGCTCGTCGTTGTCCGCGGGCTTGGTGAGATAGTCGTAGGCCCCGTGCTTCATGGCTTCCACGGCCGCGCCCACCGAGCCGTAGGCCGTGAGCATGATCACCGGCAGGCCGGGTCGCGCCGCGAGGATCTCGGCCAGCACGGCCGAGCCCTCCATGTCCGGCATGCGCATGTCGAGCAGCACCGCGTCGGGCCGGGTCTCGGCCAGCCGCGTCAGGCCCTCGCGGCCGCCGCCGGCCTCGTCCACGCGCCAGCCGCCGTCCTCCAGCACGACGCGCAGCATCATGCGGTGGCCGGGCTCGTCGTCGATGACCAGCACGCGGCGCGTTCCGCCGGGCACGGCCGGATCAGCCATCCGTTCCCTCCTTGAGCAGGACGTGGACCGTCGTGCCCTCGTCCGCGACGCTCTCGATGGACAGGCTGCCCCCCCAGGACTCCACGATGCTCTGCACGATGGGCAGCCCGAGGCCCGTGCCTCCCTCGCGCGTGGTGAAGAAGGGCTCCAGGGCGCGGTCGCGCTCCTCCGGAACCATGCCGCGGCCGTTGTCGCTCACGCTGACGCGCACCATGCGCCCCGCTGCCGACACGCGCACCGCCGCCTCCCCGCCCCCGCCCGGCAGGGCGGCCAGGGCGTTGAGCAGGAGATTCAGCAGAATCTGCTTGAGCCCGTCCGCGTCGCCCAGCACCACGCCCCCGCCCTCCACGACGAGGCGCGCGCCGCGCTCCTCCACGTCCAGGGCGATGAGCCGGGCCACCTCGTCGGCCACGGCCCGGGCGTCCACGGGCTCCAGGGCCTGGACGCGCGGCCGGGCCAGGAAGAGCAGGTCGGTGATGACCTTGTTCAGCCTATCGGCCTCGCGCACCATGGTCGCGGCATACTCCTCGTCCGGCTTCTGTCCCGCCAGCCTGCGCGCGAAGAACTGCGCGAAACCGCGCAGGGAGGAGAGCGGATTGCGCACCTCGTGCGCCACGGCCGCGGCCATGCGGCCCACGGCCGCCAGCTTCTCGGCCTGGCGCAGCTTCTCCTCCATGTCCAGCTCCTCGGTGCGGTCGCGCAGCAGCGCGATGCTGCCCTGCCCCTCGCCCAGGGAACGGAACAGCATCTCCAGCCTGCGGCCGCCGACCTCGGTCTGCACCGGACCGCCCGCCCCGGCCGCCTCCGCGGCGACCTTGGAGAGGGCGTCGGGCAGCACCTCGGCCAGGGGGCGGCCCACCAGGCCCTCGCCCAGCCACCCGGAGACCGCGGCGTTGGCCGCGCCGATGCGGCCGTCCGCGTCCACGGAAAGCAGGCCGTCGGGCATGGTGTCCAGAAGCTGGGAATTGAAATGCTCCAGCCGGGCCAGGCGGCGTCCGGCCTCGCGCCGCCGGGCGTAGGCCCGGGCCAGGAAGAGGAAGAGCGTGGCCGCGCCGAGCACGAAGCCGGTCTGGTACATGGCGGCGCGCATGTCCTCGGCGTGCAGCCGCAGGTATTCGTCCACGCCCAGGCCCAAAACGAACCAGACGCCCTCTGGACCGGAGCAGCTCAGCGATTCGTCGCGTTCGCAAAGCTGGGCCAGGGAGCGCATGGCCCGGTCGAGATGCACGAAGACGGTGGTCCCGCCCACGGGCACCAGCCCGACCCAGCCCTGGCCCTGGCGCATGGCCTGCAGCGCCTCGGCCGGGAGGTGGGGCGTCCCGCTGCCGGGTTCTCCGAAGGAGGACAGGGTCCGGCCGTCCGACGCCACCAGGCCGAGAAAGCGGATGTCGCTGCCCTGCACGGTTTCGCGGAAGAATTCGTCCGTCGCGGATCCCATGCCGAAGCCGCCGCGCCGGTCCTGTCCCATGTGGCGGCCCGGCCCCGGGTGCCGCCCCGGGCCGTCCGGCGCCTCGTGCGGCGCTTCGGGCGGCGGGGGCATGAAGGGCCGCAGGCGGCGGATCAGATGCACCTGCACCCCGCGCGAGACCACGCCCGCGGTCAGGGCCAGATGGCGGTCGAGCAGCTCGCGCTGGCGGCGCACGCCGTCCCAGGCCATGTAGATCAGGCTGGCGGCGATGAGCAGCGCGGCGAGCGCGGCCATGAAGGTCGCGCCCCTGTCCCTGGTCTCGGCCTGGATGTCCATGCCCTGCTCCGTAGCGCGATAGCGCGGCCTTGGCTAGTGGATGAGACCCCGGAGGGGGCCGGACCCGGCGGGATGGAGTCGCCGGGCCCGGCCAGGGGCGTGTGTGTGGCGTGGAAGGGGAGGAGGCGGTCGGAACGTTGTCTAGTTGACGCCGGGGCAGTCGGCCGGACCCTGGCCGCCGCAGGGGCCGCAGCCGCCGCGGCCCATCTTGCCGCCCATCATGCCGTGACCCGTGCCGGGGCCCATGCCGCGGCCGCCCAGCTCGACGCCCTCGGCTTCGAGCTTCTTCTGCAGGGTCTCGCGCTCGGCGAACATCTTGGCGCGCAGGTCCTTCATCTCGGCCACCAGGGTCTGGATGCGCTTGGCGTCGCTGCCCTTGAGCGCGTCCAACTCGGTCTGCTTGGCCCACAGGTCCTCGCGCAGGGCGAACATCTTGGCGCGGTGCTCGTCCATGATCTTCTCCACCACGGCCTGCTTCTCGGGCGGGAGGGCCTGGTAGTAGACCGGACCGCGGCCGCCGTGGCCGCCGTGTCCGGGACCGAAGGCCATGGCCTGGGTGGCGAGGAGTCCGGCCAGCAGGGCCGTGACGCCGAGGATGGTGAGAGAGCGCTTCATAACGATTCCTCCTTGGGAGTTGCACATGTCCGTGCTCATGCCTCCCCTTGAGCAGGAGCCGTGCCAAACATGAAAACTTCATGATTCATGAGAGTTACAGACTACGCACCAGGGCTCTCTCTTCATCGTATGTGCAATTACCTGCACATGATGCGTGCAACCGGCTGCACATGCTCCTGCACATCGCCCGCGTTGACATCGCCCCAAAGGCCAGCTACCCAACCGCCCATTCGAACGGAGGTGCGCCATGCGCGACAAGGTGGAGGCGGCCCTGGCCATGATCCGCCCCTTTCTGCAACGGGACGGCGGCGACGTCGAGTTGGTCGAGGTCACGCCGGACGGCGTGGTCCGCGTGCGCCTCACCGGTGCCTGCAAAGGCTGCCCGCGCGCCCACGCCACCCTGAAGAACGGCGTGGAGAAGGTCGTGCTCAAGGAAGTGCCCGAGGCCATGCGCGTCGAGGCCGTGCAGCAGGACGCCTGATCCCTTCTTCAGCCAACGCCCTTTCACCACCCGAGGAAAACGCCATGAGCCGGATCGTCACCCGTTTCGCCCCCAGCCCCACCGGCTTCCTGCACGTCGGCGGCGCGCGCACCGCCATCTTCTCCTGGCTGCTCGCGAGAAGCCGGAACGGCCGGTTCCTGCTGCGCATCGAGGACACGGACCGCGAGCGTTCCACGCCCGAGGCCACCCAGGCCATCCTCGACGGCATGACCTGGCTGGGCCTGGACTGGGACGGCGAGATTTTCTACCAGTCCGAGCGGGCGCACATCCACAACGCCGCCGTGGACAGGATGCTCGAAACCGGCCAGGCCTACTGGTGCGAATGCTCGCCCGAAGAGGTCGAGGCCATGCGCGAGAAGGCCCGCGGCGAAGGCCGCAAGCCCAAGTACGACGGCCGCTGCCGCGAACGGGGCCTGGGTCCCGGCCCGGGCCGCGTGGTGCGGCTGAAGGCCCCGCAGGACGGCGCGACCTCCTTCGACGACATGGTCAAGGGCCCCATCTCCATCGCCAACGAGGAGATGGACGACCTCATCCTCAGGCGCTCGGACGGCTCGCCCACCTACAACCTGGCCGTGGTCGTGGACGACGCCGAGATGGGCGTGACCCACGTCCTGCGCGGCGAGGACCACGTCTCCAACACCCCGCGCCAGATCCAGATCTACCGCGCCCTGGGCCTGCCCGTGCCGCGCTTCGGCCACGTGCCCATGATCCTCGGGCCGGACAAAAAGAAGCTCTCCAAGCGCCACGGCGCGACGTCGGTCTTCGACTACCACCACCAGGGCATCCTGCCCGAGGCCATGGTCAACTACCTCGCCCGCCTGGGCTGGTCCTGCGGCGACCAGGAAATCTTCTCCAAGGACGACCTCGTCCGCCTCTTCACCACGGAGAACCTCGGCTCCTCGGCCGCGGTCTTCGACATGGACAAGCTGCTCTGGCTCAACGCCCACTACATCAAGGAAGCCGCGCCCGAACGCCTGGCCGACCTCCTGCCGCCCTTCTTCGAGGCCCAGGGCATGCCCGCGCCCGGCCGCGAGGCGCTGCTCACGGTCATCCCGCACTACCAGACCCGGGCCAAGACCCTGGTCGAGTTCGCCGCCTCCTCCGCCTTCTTCTTCGTGGACGACGCGGCCCTGGTCTACGACCCCGCCGCCGTGGCCAAGTTCCTCACCGCGGACGCCAAGGCCCGCCTGGCCGAACTGCGCGATCTCTTCGCCGCGCTGCCCAACTTCTCCGAAGAGAGCCTCGATACGGCCCTGAACGCCTACGTCACGGCCACGGACACCAGCTTCAAGGTCATCGCCCAGCCCCTGCGCATCGCCGTCACCGGCCGCACCCAGAGCCCGGGCCTGCACCAGACCCTGGCCGCCCTCGGCCGCGAGAAGTCCCTGGCCCGCATCGACCGGGCGCTGACGCTGTAGAAGCCGTCGTCCGAGCGGCAAGCACCGAGGGGAGGCGGAAACTTTTAAAAGTTTCCGCCTCCCCTCGGTGCGTCTCTCCCCTCCACCGTCCACAATCTTGGGCGCGCTCCGCGGAAGGAGCGGACGACGCGCCGCAACAGCGCCCCTTTGCGCGCGGATGGGTCGGCGGAAAAAAGAAACGCGGACCGCGCCTTTTCGGCGCGGTCCGCGTGGGATCGCTTGCCTGCGTGGCCTGGCGGGAGGGTGGTCCCGCCCGGGGCCTTCGCCCTACTGGGCGGCGCGGGGGCCGGGCTTGGTGATGAAGCCCGAGCGGATGCAGGAGGTGCAGACGTTCTGGGTGCAGACCTCGCCGCTCGCCAGCACGACCTTGACCTTCTGCAGGTTGGCGTTGAACACGCGCTTGGTCTTGATGTTGGAGTGCGACACGTTCTGCCCGGTCTGGCGCTTCTTGCCGCAGATGTAGCATTCCTTGCCCATGGCCTTGTCCTCCTGGTATCCGGCGTCTGTCCAGCCGGAGCTATCCGCGCCGCGCGCACGTCTTGTTACTCTGATGCGGCGGATGGGTGTCGATGCGCGGCCCGGCCTTGCCGGACGCGAAGACCAAGGCTCTTAAACTCTCCGCCACAAAATGGCAAGCCTTTTTTCTTGACAAGGTCACGGCTTGCTTCTAGGTTCCCCTTTCTCCGCGAGGTGGTATGCCTGAGCTTTGGATCGAACTGCCCAAGGACCCGGACGAGATCCGGGAGATCGTGCTGGACGACCAGGGCCTCTGGCAGGCCTTCTGGACGGAGCACGCCATGCAGGTCACGGCGGCCGAGCCGCTGAAGGCCGTGCTGCGCGTGCATGTCCAGGACGGCGGCTGCTTCGTGGAGGGCGCGCTCACGGGCGCGGTGGTCCTGCCCTGCGACAGGTGCGCGGCCGACGTGCGCCACGACCTCGACGTGGCCTTCGAGGCCTACGAGACGCTTGAGGACGCGGACGCGGGCCCGGGCGAGAGCATCCTGCGCCAGACCCGCGGCGGCCTGGAGCTTGACGCGGCCGGGCTGGCCTGGCAGCAGTTCGTGCTCGACCTGCCGCCCAAGACCCTGTGCGCCGAGACCTGCAAGGGCCTGTGCGCACGCTGCGGCAAGGACCTGAACGACGGCCCCTGCGACTGCGGACCCGGCGAGGGCGACCCCCGCTTGTCCGCGCTGCGCGGGCTCAAGGTGAGTCATTAGGACCGGTACGCGGGCGGGAAAGATCCCCTGCCCCGCATGCGTCTTTCATAAGGAGAGGTAACCATGGCTGTTCCCAAGAAACGTACGTCCAAGGCCAAGAAGGGCATGCGCCGCTCCCACGATCACGTGGCCAAGCCCAACGTGATCTTCTGCACCTGCGGCGAGCCCACCCTGCCGCACCGCGTCTGCGCTTCCTGCGGTACCTACAAGGGCCGCCAGATGCTCGCCAAGGCAGATGGCGAATAGCGATTCCGGCGCGATGCACGGGGCGGCCCTGAGCGCTCCGCGCATCGCGGTGGACGCCATGGGCGGCGATTTCGGCCCGTCCGTGGTCGTGCCCGGGGCCGTGGAGGCTGCCCGGGCCAGAAACATCCGTCTCGTCCTGGTCGGCGATTCCGCCCGCATCGGCGCGGAACTCGACGCCATCGACGCCTCGGGGCTGGCCGTGGAGGTGGTGCACACCTCGCAGGTCGCCGAGATGACCGACAAGCCCACCGACGTGGTGCGGCGCAAGAAGGACTCCTCCATCGTCGTGGCCAACCGTCTGGTCAAGGACGGCGGGGCCGACGGCGTGGTCAGCGCCGGGCACACCGGCGCGACCCTGGCCTGCGGCGTGTTCATCCTCGGCCGCCAGCCCGGCGTGGATCGTCCCGCCCTGGCCTCCATCATGCCCACTGAGAAGCTGCCCATCATCCTCGCGGACGTGGGCGCCAACCTCGACGCCAAGGCCTTCAACCTCTTCCAGTTCGCGGTCATGGCCGACGCCCTGGCGCGCAGCGTGCTCGGCTACGAGCGCCCGCGCATCGGGCTGCTCTCCATCGGCGAGGAAGAGGGCAAGGGCACGCGCGAGGTGCTCGAAGCCTACCAGATGCTGCGCGGCTCCTCGCTCAACTTCGTGGGCAACGTCGAGGGCCGCGACATCTTCAAGGGCGACACGGACATCGTCATCTGCGACGGTTTCGTGGGCAACGTCTGCCTCAAGCTCTCCGAGGGCCTGGCCGGGTCCATGGCCCGCCTGCTCAAGCGCGAGCTGACCTCGGGGCTGCTCTCCAAGGTCGGGACCATGCTCTCCATGGGCGCGCTCAGACGCTTCCGGCAGGTCATCGACTACGCCGAGTACGGCGGAGCCCCCCTGCTCGGATTGACCCACATCTCCATCGTCTGCCACGGCTCGTCCAACGCCAAGGCCATCAAGAACGCCGTGATCATGGCCGCGGACTACGCTGCGGGCAACGCCACCGAGGCCATCGCCTCGACCCTCTCCCGGAACTCGGACCTCACCCGTTTCACCCGCGGCAAGGCCGCGAACTGCAACGGCGCGTAAATACTATGAAACAAATCACTTCCGCCTGCATCCGGGGCGTGGGCTTTCATGCGCCCGAACGCATCCTGACCAACGCCGACCTGGAACGCATCGTCGAGACCACGGACGAGTGGATCACCACCCGCTCCGGCATCCGGGAGCGCCACATCGTCGCGCCGGGGGAGGCCGCCTCGGACCTCGCCCTGAAGGCCGCGCAAAAAGCGCTGGCCGATGCCGGGATGGTCGCCGACGACCTGACCCACATCCTCGTGGCCACGGTCACGCCCGACTGCGTGACCCCTGCCTGCGCCTGCATCCTGCAGCACAAGCTGGGCATCGCGAACCGCGTCTCCATGGACCTCAACGCCGCCTGTTCCGGCTTCCTTTACGGCCTGGAGCAGACGCGCGCGATCATCGCCCTGCACCCGGAGGCGAAAATCCTCCTCGTGGGCGCGGAGATCCTGACCAGCCGCACCAACTGGCAGGATCGCGCCACCTGCGTGCTCTTCGGCGACGGCGCGGGCGCGGCGGTGATCACGGCCTGCGCCAGCGACGCGGACCGAGGCCGCATCCTCGACGTCCGGCTCTCCTCGGACGGCGCGGGCCAGGACCTGCTGATGATCACCGGCGGCGCGTCCAGCGAGCCGTACGCCACGGGCGACGTGGTCGGCCCCACGCACTTCATCCGCATGAAGGGCCAGGACGTCTTCAAGCTGGCCGTGCGCAGCATGGAGTCCGTCAGCCGCGAGATACTGGACAGGAACGGCTACGGAGTCGATGACGTGGATCTGCTCATCCCGCATCAGGCCAACAGCCGCATCATCGAGGCCGTGGGCAGGAAGCTCGGCCTGCCGGGGGAGCGCGTCTTCATCAACCTGGACCGCTACGGCAACACCTCGGCCGCCTCCATCCCCATCGCCCTGGCCGAGGCCAAGGGCAAGGGCCAGGTCGGGGACGGCTCCCTGGTGCTGCTCACCGCCTTCGGTGGCGGCTTCACCTGGGGCTCGGCCCTGCTGCGCTTTTGATTTGCAGTCCAAGGTGTCTTGGGCTACATATTCCCGACTTTGCCAAGTGAGACAGGCATGGAAACGACACGTCGCATCGCTCTCGTAACAGGCGGCTCCCGGGGCATCGGCAAGGCCTGCGCCGAGGCGCTGGCCAGGGACGGCTTCGAGATCATACTGACCTACGTGAGCAAGCCCGAAGGGGCGGCCGAGGTCGTGGCGGGCATCGAGGCCGCGGGCGGCAAGGCCCGCGCCGTCAAGCTCGATGTGGGCGACCGCCCGGCCGTGGCGGAATTCTTCAAGACCCTGAAGGACGAGCCCTTGCACGTGCTGGTGAACAACGCCGGCATCACCAAGGACGGTCTCCTCATCCGCATGAAGGACGAGGACTTCGACCACGTGCTGGACGTGAACCTGAAGGGAGCCTTCACCTGCCTGCGCGAGGCGGCCAAGATCATGGCCAAGCGTCGCGGAGGCCGGATCATCAACATAAGCTCCATCGTCGGACAGATGGGCAACCCCGGGCAGGCCAACTACGTGGCCGCCAAGGCCGGGCTCATCGGCATGACCAAGACCGCGGCCAGGGAGCTGGGCTCCCGCGCCGTGACGGTCAACGCCGTGGCCCCGGGCTTCATCGAGACCGACATGACCAGGGACCTGCCCGCCGACATCAAGGAGGCCATGGCCAAGAGCATCCCCCTGGGACGCTTCGGCTCCTCCGTGGACGTCGCCGCGGCCGTGTCCTTCCTGGCGTCCGACGCCGCCGCCTACGTCACGGGCCAGGTGCTGGCCGTGAACGGCGGCATGTACATGTAACAATTCGCGGCTACATCGCCGGAACACAACACCGCGCCACGCGGTTCTGGAGGAAGCAATGTCCATCGAAGCCAAAGTCAAGTCCATCATCGTCGACCAGCTCGGCGTCTCCGAAGACGAAGTGAAGCCCGAGGCCAAGTTCGTGGACGACCTGGGCGCGGATTCCCTGGACCTCACCGAGCTGATCATGGCCATGGAAGAGGAATTCGACATCGAGATCGATGACGAAGAGGCCCAGAAGCTGGTCAAGGTGCAGGACGCCGTCAACTACATCCAGTCCAAGCAGTAAACCGCTTCTTGCCCCACGCGGCGCCCGGGCGTCCTGAGGTCCCAGGGCCTGAGGACGCTCGCCCGTTTTTTGGGCCAGCGGAACAAAGAGAGGATTCGCGATGCAGCGAGTTGTCGTCACCGGCCTGGGCGCGGTCACGCCCCTGGGCAACGACGTGAAGACCAGCTGGGAAGCTCTCCTGGCCGGCAAGACCAGCGCGGGCCCCATCACCCGCTACGACCTCGAAAGGTATCCCACCGACACTAAATTCGCTTGTGAAGTCCATGAGTTCGACGATTCCGAATTCCTGGATAAGAAGAGCGCCCGCCGTCTGGAGCCGTTCACCCGCTACGCCATGTACGCCTCCCACGTCGCCCTGCGCGACGCAGGGCTGACGCTGGAGGGCGAGCTGGCCGAGCGCACCGGCGTGATCATCGGCGTGGGACTGGGCGGCCTGCGCTGCCTGGAGGACAACCACGAGACCCTCATGACCAAGGGGCCGGGCCGCATCAACCCCTTCATGATTCCGGTGCTCATCGCCAACATGGCCGCCGGACAGGTTTCCATCGCCACCGGCGCGCGCGGCCCCAACATCTGCACCACCTCGGCCTGCGCCTCTGGCCTGCACGGCATCGGCACGGCCGCCACCGAGATCATGCTCGGCCGCGCGGACGTGATGATTGCGGGCGGCTCCGAGTCCACCATCACGCCTCTGGCCCTGGGCGGCTTCAACGCCATGAAGGCCCTCTCCACGCGCAACGACGATCCGCTCCACGCCTCCCGGCCCTTCGACGCGAACCGCGACGGGTTCGTCATGGGCGAGGGCGCGGGCGTCCTGATCCTCGAATCCCTGGAGCGGGCCACGGCGCGCGGCGCGCGCATCTACGCCGAGGTCGCGGGTTACGGCGCGTCCGCCGACGCCTACCACATGGCCGCCCCGCCCGAGGACGGCTCGGGCATGGCCCTGGCCATGCGGGCCGCCCTGCGCGACGCCAAACTGAACCCTGAGGCCGTGGACCACATCAACGCCCACGCCACCTCCACCCCGGCGGGCGACATGTGCGAGATCAGGGCCCTGCACACCGTCTTCGGCGACCACGCGAAGAAGCTGACGATCACGGCCAACAAGTCCCAGATCGGCCACTGCCTGGGCGCGGCCGGGGCCATCGAGAGCGTCTTCTCGATCATGAGCCTGATCGACGGCAAGGTCCCCGGCACCATCAACATCGAGACCCTGGACCCCGGGTGCGACCTCGACGTCCTGGCCGGCGGCAGCCGCGACCAGGCCCTCGGCGCCGTGCTCTGCAACTCGTTCGGCTTCGGCGGGACGAACTGCAGCATCATCTACAAGCCGTTCGCGGGCTGAGCCGCGATCACGGTTCCGGCGGGGACGCGCGGCGTCCCCGCCCTTTTCGACACCAACCGACCGCTCGCGGTTCTGTGAAAGAGGTGCCCCATGGAAGAGCTGATCATGCGCGATCCGGAGCTGGCCAAGGCCATTGAACTCGAGTGCGGCCGCCAGATGGGCAAACTCGAACTCATCGCCTCCGAAAACTTCGTCTCCACGGCCGTGCGCCAGGCCCAGGGCTCGGTGATGACCCACAAGTACGCCGAAGGGTACGCGCACAAGCGTTACTACGGCGGCTGCGAGTACGTGGACATCGCCGAGGATCTGGCCAACCAGCGCGTGCAGAAGCTGTTCGGCTGCACCTACTCCAACGTCCAGCCCCACTCCGGCTCCCAGGCCAACATGGGCGTCTACTTCGCCCTGCTGCAGCCCGGCGACACCATCCTGGGCATGGACCTCTCGCACGGCGGCCACCTCACCCACGGCTCCCCGGTCAACTTCTCCGGCAAGCTCTACACGGTCGTTTCCTACGGCGTGGACAAGGACACCGGCCTCATCGACTACGACCAGGTCCTGGCCAAGGCCAAGGAGCACAGGCCCAAGATGATCATCGCGGGCGCCTCGGCCTACCCGCGCGTCCTCGATTTCGACCGCTTCCGGACCATCGCCGACGAGGTCGGCGCGACCCTGGTGGTGGACATGGCGCACATCGCGGGCCTGGTGGCCGCAGGGCTGCATCCCTCGCCCATCGGCCGGGCCCACGTCACCACCTCGACCACGCACAAGACCCTGCGCGGTCCGCGCGGCGGCCTCATCCTCTCCGAGGAGGAGTTCATGAAGCCGCTCAACTCCAACATCTTCCCCGGCATCCAGGGCGGCCCGCTGATGCATGTCATCGCGGCCAAGGCCGTGGCCTTCGGCGAGGCCC
Source organism: Desulfovibrio sp. (assembly GCA_022839785.1). Taxonomy (GTDB): domain Bacteria; phylum Desulfobacterota; class Desulfovibrionia; order Desulfovibrionales; family Desulfovibrionaceae; genus Alkalidesulfovibrio. The sequence continues at coordinate 149,537 of JALHJW010000003.1, forward strand.
TGCGCCCCGAGTTCAAGGTCTACCAGGGCCAGGTCCTGGCCAACTGCAAGGTGCTGGCCAAGTGCCTCACGGACGCGGGCTACAATCTCGTCTCCGGCGGCACGGACAACCACCTCTTCCTCATGGACCTGCGCGACAAGGAGATCACGGGCAAGGACGCGGAGATCGCCCTGGACAAGGCGGGCATCACCGTGAACAAGAACACCGTGCCCTTCGAGACCCGCTCGCCTTTCGTCACCTCGGGAGTGCGCATGGGCACCGCGGCGCTCACCACCCGGGGCATGAAGGAAGACCACATGGCCAAGGTCGCGGGCTGGATCGTGGAGGCCCTGGCCAACACCGGCAACGAGACCAGGCTGGCCGAGATCAGCCGCCACGTGGAGTCCTTCGCGAGGCAGTTCCCGCTGTTCGCGTGGTAGCCTGGGCGGGGAGGGCTTGCCTCTCCCCGCCGCCTCCCTCCGGGGAGGCGGATTTTCTGTTCCTTGTCCTGATTGGAGAGACGCGATGGACAGCCGGTTGCCCTGGCCGCAGTACTTCATGAAGATCGCCTTCCTGGTGGCCGAGCGCAGCACCTGTCTGCGCCGCAAGGTCGGGGCGGTGGCGGTCAAGGACCGGCGCATCCTGGCCACGGGCTACAACGGCGCGCCCTCGGGCCTTGCCCACTGCCTGGACATCGGCTGCCTGCGCGAGAAGCTGAAGGTCCCCTCCGGGGAGCGCCACGAACTCTGCCGCGCCCTGCACGCCGAGCAGAACGTCATCGTCCAGGCCGCGCGCCACGGCGGGAGCATCGAGGGCGCGACCATCTACTGCACCACCCAGCCCTGCGTGATCTGCACCAAGATGCTCATCAACGTGGGCGTGCAGGCCATCTACTTCGCCCAGAGCTACCCGGACGACTTCTCGCGCGAGATGATCGCCGAGTCCGGCATCGTCTTCGAGGAGCTGCCCCTTGCCTGCGGCTGACCCTCTGCCCGATCGCGACCGCTTCATGGCGCGCGCCGTGGAGCTGGCCGGACGGGGCCTGTTCAAGGCCGCGCCCAACCCCTGCGTGGGCGCGGTGCTCGTGCGCGGCGGCGAGATCGTGGCGGAAGGCTGGCATACGGCCTACGGCGCGCCCCACGCCGAGCGCGAGGCCATCGCGGACGCGCGGGCCAAGAGCGTCGACCCCGCGGCCTGCGACCTCTACGTGACCCTGGAGCCCTGCAACCACCACGGCAAGACCCCGCCCTGCACCGAGGCCGTGCTGGAGGCGGGGATCAGGCGCGTCTTTGTGGGCTGCGCCGATCCCAACCCCACGGTGGCGGGCGGCGGCGGGGATTTCCTGCGTTCGCGCGGCGTGGAGGTGACGTTCGGCATCCGGGAAGAGGCCTGCCGCGATCTCATCGCCGACTTCCGCACCTGGGCGCTGCAGGAGCGCAGCTACTGCATCCTCAAGCTGGCCCAGACCCTGGACGGCCGCATCGCGGCGCGCGGCGGACAGCCCGAGGCCGTGAGCTGCGCCGAGTCGCACTGCCGCGTGCAGGAGCTGCGGCTCCTGTGCGGCGCGGTGATCATCGGCGGCAACACGCTACGCGCGGACAATCCCCGCCTGGACTGCCGCCTGCCCGAAGCCACGCGCCAGCCCCTGGCCGTGGTCGTGACGCGCAGGCTTCCCTGGCCGGACGAGGAGCGGTTCTGGCTGCTCATGCACCGCCACCGCGAGCTGATCTTCTGGACCTCCGAGGAGCGCGCCGCCACGGACCAGGCAAAGGCCCTGGAGGCGAGCCAGGTGCGCGTCTGGGCCCTGCCCGAGGGGCCGTGCGGCCTGGATCTCGCCCCCGGACTGCGGCGTCTGCTCGCGGAGTGCGGCGTGCACCGCGCCCTGTGCGAGGGCGGGGGCCGTCTGGCCTACGCCCTGGCCGAGCAGGGCCTGGCGGACGAGATGAAGGTCTTCCTCGCGCCCCGCGTCCTGGGCGACGCCGGGGCCGTGTCCGCCTTCAGCGGTGCTGCGGCGCTCGGCGATTTCGCCCCGCACATGTCCCAGACGCTGGATTTCCGATTCACGGGCTGCGCGGCTTCGGGGGACGACCTGGAGCTGACCCTGCGGCCCAGGGAGGCCCGCTGATGTTCACCGGACTCGTGCAGGGACAGGGCCGCATCGAGAGCGTGCGGCCCCAAGCCGGACAGACGCGCTTCTTCATCCGGCCGCAGTTCGCCATCGACGGCTACGCGCTGGGCGAATCCATCGCCGTGAACGGGGCCTGCCTCTCGGTGGAGAGTTTCGCAGGCGGGTCCTTCTCGGTCTACGCCTCGGCCGAAACCATGCAGCGCACCAACCTTGACGCGCTCAAGCCAGGCGACCTCGTGAACCTGGAGCGGGCCCTTTCCCTGGGCGACCGCCTGGGCGGGCATCTGGTGAGCGGCCACGTGGACTGCTTGGCCGAAGTGGCCGAGGTCGCGCCCGCCGGGGAATCGCGGCGCTACGTCCTCTCCTTCCCGGCCGAGATAGGCATCTACGTGGTGGAAAAAGGCTCCGTGGCCCTGGACGGCATCAGCCTGACCGTGAACGAGTGCGGCCCGGACTGGCTCTCGGTCAACGTCATCCCCGAGACGCAGCGGGTCACGACCATCGTCCGTTGGCAGCCGGGATACCGCGCCAACATGGAGGCGGACATCATCGGCAAGTACGTGGCCCGCATGGTCGGGCCGTTCGCCGCGCGCGCGGCCGGGAGCGCGGGCGCGAAAAAGACCGGCGGAGGCCTGACCGAAGCCTTCCTGCGCGAGCACGGCTTTTGAGCCGGATGCCGGGCGACCCCCGCCGGGCGGCCCCCGGCGACAAGACTTTCAAAGCGGGCGCTTTCAATGTAAGCTGCCTGCCCGCCACACGGCCGCACGACCGGCCATGGCCTTTGGAGAGCACATGAGCGCGAAAGACTACCCCCTCTGCACGCCGGAGGAGGCCATCGAGGAAATCCGCCAGGGCCGCATGATCATCCTGGTGGACGACGAGGACCGCGAGAACGAGGGCGACCTGACCGTGGCCGCCGAGAGGATCACGCCCGAGATCATCAATTTCATGGCCACGCACGGCCGCGGCCTGATCTGCCTGGCCCTGTCCCCGGACTACGTGGACAACAAGCTCAGGCTGCCCATGATGGCGCAGAAGAACGAGTCCGGCTTCGGCACCAACTTCACCGTCTCCATCGAGGCGCGGCGCGGCGTGACCACGGGCATCTCGGCCTACGACCGGGCCACGACCATCCTCACGGCGGTGGCCGACGACGTGCAGCCCGAGGACATCGTCACCCCGGGCCACATCTTCCCCTTGCGCGCGCGCGAGGGCGGCGTGCTCGTGCGCACCGGCCAGACCGAGGGCTCGGTGGACCTCGCCATGCTCGCGGGCCTCAAGCCCGCGGCCGTAATCTGCGAGATCATGCGCGAGGACGGCAACATGGCCCGCATGCCGGACCTCGTCGAATTCGCGAAGAAGCACGACCTCAAGATCGCCACCATCGCGGACCTCATCTCCTACCGCCTGCGCTTCGGGCACCACACGGTGCAGAAGACCGGCGAGGCGCTGATGCCCACCTGCCACGGCGGCGACTTCATCATCAAGGCCTTCGAGTCCTCCTCGGACAAGCGCACGCACATCGCCCTGGTCAAGGGGGACATCAGGCCCGACGACCCCGTGCTCGTGCGCGTCCACTCCGAATGCCTGACCGGCGACGTCTTCGGCTCCAAGCGCTGCGACTGCGGCGGACAGCTGCAGGCGGCCATGCGCAGCATCGAGCGCGAGGGCAAGGGCGTGATCCTCTACATGCGCCAGGAGGGCCGCGGCATCGGTCTGGCCAACAAGATCAAGGCCTACCACCTGCAGGACCAGGGACTGGACACGGTCGAGGCCAACCAGAAACTCGGCTTCCCGCCCGACATGCGCGACTACGGCATCGGCGCGCAGATCCTGGTGGCGCTCGGCGTGCGCAAGATGCGGCTGATGACCAACAATCCGAAAAAGATGGTCGGCCTGCAGGGCTACGGCCTGGAGGTCGTGGGGCGCGTGCCCGTGGAATGCGAGCCGTGCGCCCAGAACATCTCGTACCTGACGACCAAGAAGGACAAGATGGGCCACCTTCTGGAACTGAAAAAGAACGGGGAGTAGACAATGCTGCACCTGAAGACCATCGAGGGCGTGCTCGACGCCAAGGGCCTGAAGTTCGCCATCGTGGCGGCCCGCTTCAACGATTTCGTGGTGGACAAGCTGGTGGGCGGCGCGGTGGACTACCTCGTGCGCCACGGCGCGGAGCGCGGGAATCTGACCCTGGTGCGCGTGCCCGGGGCCTTCGAGATTCCGCTCACGGCCAAGAAGCTGGCGCAAAAGGGCGGTTTCGACGGCATCATCTGCCTGGGCGCGATCATCCGCGGCTCCACGCCGCATTTCGACTTCGTGGCCGCCGAGTGCACCAAGGGCATGGCCCACGTCTCCCTGGACCACGACGTGCCCGTGGGCTTCGGCGTGCTGACCTGCGACTCCATCGAGCAGGCCATCGAGCGCTCCGGCTCCAAGGCCGGCAACAAGGGCGTCGAGGCCGCGGCCGCGGTGCTCGAACTGGCCCGCGTCCTGGAGCAGATATAACATGCTGAAGAAGGGAGGCGCGCGCCGCACGGCCCGCGCCAGGGCATTCCAGACGCTGTACGGACTGACCTTTCCCACCGGCCACTCGCCGGAGAAACTGGAACGGCTGTTTACGGTCAGCCCGGCCTTCACCGACCCCGACGACCTCGCCAAGGCCGCGCCCGAACTGCCCGAGAAGGACGTCGCCTTCGCCTGGGAGCTGGTCAGCGGCGTCTACGCCCGCATGCAGGAACTGGACGAGGCCATCGGCGGATTCTCCCAGCATTGGAAGGTCGGCCGCATCGCGCGCATCGAGCTGACCATCCTGCGGCTGGCGCTTTTTGAGATGCTCCACATGCCGGACATCCCGCTCAAGGTGTCCATCAACGAGGCCGTGGAGCTGGCCAAGGAATTCGGCGACGACAACTCGCCAAACTTCGTCAACGGCATCCTGGACGCCGCCGCCCGCTCGGTCGAGAAGGGCGCAATCGGCAGGCGCAAGGACATCGAACACTAGCCCCGACACCAACGGATGCACGGCATGCGCTTCGGCAAGTACGACCCGGAAGAGATCGAGACCAGATGGCAGAAGGATTGGGCCGCGAAGAACCTCTTCGCCGCCCCGGACCGCTCGGACAAGCCCAAGTACTACGTGCTGGAGATGTTCCCGTACCCCTCGGGCAAGATCCACATGGGGCACGTGCGCGTCTACACCATCGGCGACGTGGTCGCCCGCTGCAAGCGCATGCAGGGCTGCAACGTGCTGCACCCCATGGGCTGGGACGCCTTCGGCCTGCCCGCGGAGAACGCGGCCATCAAGCACGGCATCCCGCCCGCCCAGTGGACCTACGCCAACATCGCTGAAATGCGCGCCCAGCTCATGCGCATGGGCTACTCCCTGGACTGGGAACGCGAAGTGACCACCTGCCGCCCGGAATACTACCGCTGGGAGCAGCTCTTCTTCCTGAAATTCCTTGAGAAGGGCCTGGTCTACCGCAAAAACTCGCCGGTCAACTGGTGCCCGGACTGCCACACCGTGCTGGCCAACGAGCAGGTCGAGGACGGCAAGTGCTGGCGCTGTGACGCCGAGGTCCAGAACCGCGACATGGAGCAGTGGTTCCTGCGCATCACGGCCTATGCCGAGGAACTGCTCGACTGGCTGGACAAGCTCGGCGGCGGCTGGCCCGAACGCGTGCTGACCATGCAGCGCAACTGGATCGGCAAGAGCGTGGGCTCCGAACTGGCCTTCCGGGTGGAGGGCGGGATCGACGGCGAGGACGCCGCCATCCGCGTCTTCACCACCCGGCCCGACACCCTCTACGGCGCCACTTTCATGAGCCTCGCGGCCGAACATCCCCTGGTGGAAAGGCTCATCCGCGGCAAGCCGCAGCAGGCCGAGGTCGAGGCCTTCTGCGCCAAGGTCAGGGGCATGGACCGCATCAAGCGTACGGCCGACGACCTGGAGAAGGAGGGCGTGTTCACGGGCGCGTACTGCATCAACCCCGTGACCGGCGCGCGCATGCCCATCTGGGTGGCCAACTTCGTGCTTATGGGCTACGGCACCGGCGCGGTCATGGCCGTTCCGGCCCACGACCAGCGCGATTTCGAGTTCGCGGCCAAGTACGGCCTGCCCAAAAAGATCGTCATCCAGCCGCAAGAGGGCGGCCTGATCCTGGAGCACATGGCCCAGGCCTATACCGATCCCGGCGTGCTGGTGGACTCGGGCGAGTTCTCCGGCATGGAGAACGAGGCGGCCAAGCTCGCCGTCACCGAGCATCTCGCGGCCAAGGGACTGGGCACGACCACGGTCAACTACCGGCTGCGCGACTGGAACGTGAGCCGCCAGCGCTACTGGGGCGCGCCCGTCCCGGTGGTCTACTGCGATGCCTGCGGCATGGTCCCGGTGCCGGAGAAGGACCTGCCCGTGGTCCTGCCCGAGGACCTGCAGACCCTGCCCGACGGCCGCTCCCCGCTCACGGTCACGGAGTCGTTCCTGAAGACCTCCTGCCCCAGGTGCGGCGGCGAGGCGAGGCGCGAGACCGACACCTTCGACACCTTCATGGAGTCCTCTTGGTACTTCATGCGCTACTGCTCGCCCAAGACGGACGACAAGCCGTTCGACGCCGCGGCGCTGGACTACTGGATGCCGGTGGATCAGTACATCGGCGGCATCGAGCACGCCATCCTGCACCTGCTCTATTCCCGCTTCTTCGTGAAGGCGCTACGCGACCTGGGACTCACCAAGGCCGACGAGCCCTTCAAGGCCCTGCTCACCCAGGGCATGGTGCTGAAAGACGGGGCCAAGATGTCCAAGTCCAAGGGCAACATCGTGGACCCGGGCGAGATGGTGGCCCGCTACGGCGCGGACACCACCCGCCTGTTCATGCTCTTCGCCTCGCCGCCGGAAAAGGACCTGGACTGGCACGAGACCGGCGTGGAGGGCGCGGGCAGGTTCCTGGGCCGCGTCTGGCGTCTGGGCGAGGAGCTGGGCGACGTGACCAGCCCGTGCTGCGCCTGCGCGCCCCTCGCCGGGCCGCTTTCCGCCGCGGAGAAGGATCTGCGCCGCAAGGAGCACGAGACCGTGCGCAAGGTCGGCCAGGACCTGGAGAAGGGCTTCCAATTCAACACCGCCATCTCTGCGGTCATGGAGCTGGTCAACGACCTCTACGCCGCCAAGGATGCGCTCAAGGAGACCGAGAGCGGACGCGCCGCGCTCTCCTCGGCGTTCGCCACGGTGCTCACCGTGCTCTCGCCCATGACCCCGCACATCTGCCAGGAGATCTGGACGCGCCTGGGCAACCCGGGGCTGATTTCCGAGATGCCCTGGCCCGCCTACGACGAGGCCGCCCTGGCGCGGGACGAGGTCGAGGTGGTCGTCCAGGTCAACGGCAAGCTGCGGGGCCGTCTCACCGTGCCCGCCAACGCGGGCAAGGACGAAGTGGAGCGGCTGGCCTTCGCCGACGCCAACGTCGCCCGCCACGTGGAGGGCAAAAGCGTGAAAAAGGTCGTGGTCATCCCTGGCAAACTGGTCAATATCGTTGTAGCCTGAACCCGATGGAAGGCCGCCAATGATCCGCAGCGCATACCGTGTGTCCGCAGCCCTGCTCCTGATCGCCGCCGCCGCGCTGCTCCTGGCGGGCTGCGGCCGTTACGGCTTCACCGGCAAGTCCGGCAAGCTCGATCTGCCGCCCGAGGTGCGCACCGTGGCCATCCGCAAGGTCGCCAACCCGACCATGTACACGTGGCTGCCCGCGCGGCTCATCGCCCGCTTCCGGGACGAGGTCACGCAGCGCCACCAGCTCGAATGGGCGGACGCGGACAAGGCGGACGCGGTCATCGATCTGCAGATCAAGAACTTCTACATCACCTCCGCGCTCCTGACCAAGGAGGAGACCACCCTGCAGTACAGCGCCTCGGTGAATCTCTACGCCCGGGTCTACAAGCGCAGCGACAACGCGCTCATCACCACCAAGTCGTCCAGCTGGAGCGAGACGTTCCTCGCCTCCAGCGATCCCGACGCCCAGGAGCGCACCCTGGATCTGGCCGTGCAGCGCCTCGTGGACCAGCTCGGCAACGCCTACTGACAGGAGCTTTCCGCAACAGATGACCCGGCCCGGCTTCAGCTTCCTCGTCTGCCCGGACAGCGAACTGATCCGGCGGCGCATCCGCGGGATGCTGGAGGGTTCGGAGTACTCCCGGCGCGTCTACTGGGGCGACGAGGAGCTTCCTCCGGCCTTCTGGCAGGACATGACCAGCCAGGGGCTCTTCGGCGGCAGCGCCGCCGTGATCCTCAGACGCGCCGAGGCGCTTCCCGCCCAGACCCTGGCGCAGCTCTCCCCCCTGCTGGCGGGTTTCAACCCGGCGGCCTGGCCCATCCTCTGCGTCGAATGCGCCTGGGAGAAGGGCCGTCCCAAGCTCCCGGCCACGCTCAAGAAGCAAAAGTTCTGGACCTTTGCCGAGAAGAAGAAATGGCTCTGGGAGTCACCCGGCCTGACCGAAAAGAGCCTGCCGGACTACATCCGCGACTGGGCCGCGGAGCGCGGGCTGTCCGTGCGCCCCGAGGCCCTGCAGACTCTGGCCCGCTGCCTGCCGCCCGACGCCGCGGCCGTGGACAACGAGTTGGCCAAGCTCGTCCTGTCCCTGGACGGCCGCGCCGAGATCGGCCCGGACGACCTCTCCCTGGTGGCCTCCGAGGCCTCCATGGACTACTTCGGCCTGCTCGAAGCCCTGATCGGCGGCCGCCTCTCCCTCTCCCTGTGGCGCGAGATCCTGCGTGAGCGCGCGGGCAACGACGGCCTGCTCTTCCCGCTCCTGGCCGGGCTGACGCGCGAGGCGCGCGGCATGTGGCAGATCCTGCACGGCGAGGCCGCGGGCATGCCCGACTGGCTCCTGCGCAAGAAGGAGGGCGCGGCCCGGCGGGCGGGTCCTGCCCGCACCGCGGCCATCCTCGCCCTGGCCCTGGACGCGGAGCACGGCGTGAAGTCCGGCGAGCAGACCGAACACCAGGCCCTGGAACGGCTGGTCGGCGGTCTGGCCGCGCTCTTCGCCGCGCCCGCCGGGCCGGACCGGCAGCCCCGGCCCGGAGCCGGCAGGCCATGAACAAGCCCCATTTCCACGGCCACCGCCAACGACTGCGCGAGCGCCTGCAGCGCGACACCCGCCAGCTCGCGGACTACGAACTGCTGGAACTGCTCCTGGGCTACGTCATCCGGCGCGGCGACACCAAGCCCCTGGCCAAGGAGATGCTGGCCCGCCACAAGACCCTGCAGGGCGTCTTCCTGGCCGATCCCGCGGAGTTCCGGGACATCGAGGGCTTTGGTCCGGCCACCGAGGACTTCTGGCTCCTGTGGCGCGAGCTGTGGGCGCGCATGCACGAGGCCCCGGCGGCCCTGCGCGTGGTCATCCAGAGCCCCCAGGAGGTGGCCGAACTGGCCAAGGCCCGCCTGGGTCCCAATCGTCGCGAGGAGTTCTGGGTGGCCATGGTGGACAACAAGAACCGCCTGCTGGCCTGGGAGCAGGCCAGCAGGGGCACGGTGGACCAGACCGTCGTCTTCCCGCGCGAGGTCTTCACCCGCGCCCTGGAGCTGAAGGCCAGCGGCATCGTGCTCGTGCACAACCACCCCGGCGGCGATCCCCGCCCCTCGGCCCAGGACGTGGAGCTGACCCGGCGCATGGTGCGCGCCGCCGCAGACCTCGGGGTGCGGGTGCTCGACCACCTCATCGTCACGGACCGCGCCTTCTACAGCTTCCAGCAGGAGGGCATGCTGTGACGGCCGCTCCGCTCCGGGCCGTGCGCTGCCTGGTGGAAGGCCGCGTGCAGGGCGTGGCCTTCCGCGCCTTCGCCCGGGACAAGGCCCGCGCCCTCGGACTGGTCGGTTTCGTGCGCAACCTGCCCGACGGCCGGGTCGAGGCCGTGGCCGCGGGCAGCGACGAAGGCATCGCCGAGTTCCGCCGCTGGCTGCGCGAGGACGGTTCGCCCTACGGGCGGGTGAGCCGCGTGGAATGCGGCCCGGCCGAGCTGCCCGGCAGCCTCGCGGACTTCGACGTCCGGCGCTGAGCCCGGCGTTTCCGGCCGCCCGGTCCGTCCGCCGCTGTTTCCCTAGACGTTTTTCCTGCACCATCCGCTGTTTTCCCCCTTTACGCCCGAAAAAAAATGCTTAGTCTGCTGTTTTCAGGGAGTCAGCGCCAAAAGCCGCCCCCTGATCCGGAAAAAGTCCGGCTTATACCGGCAATTTTCCGGCAAAATCCCTTCCGAGCAGACGACACCATCCCAGGAGGACTTCCGATGGGTGACGAAAAAACCTTCATTCTGAACGCATCCGGCGACGAAATCCCTGAAGAAAACGGGATTCAGGACTCCGGACCGGAGGAACAGGCCGCCGAGGACGGCGAAAAGAGCCGCCTGGACATCCCTTCCGAGATGCCGGTGCTTCCGGTGCGCGACATCGTGGTCTTCAACTACATGATCCTGCCGCTCTTCGTGGGCCGGGACAAGTCCGTCAAGGCCGTGGACGCTGCCCTGAACAGCAACCGCTTCATACTCATCCTGACCCAGAAGGACGAGGGAGTGGACGAGCCCGGCCAGGGCGACGTCCACCAGACCGGCACGGTGTGCATGATCATGCGCATGCTCAAGATGCCGGACGGCCGCCTCAAGGTCCTGGTGCAGGGCCTGACGCGCGCCCGCGTGCGCCGCTTCCTGTCCGAGGACCCCTTCCACATGGCCGAGGTCGAGGTCCTGGAGGAGCACGACGCCGCCGAGACCACGGCCGAGGTCGAGGCCCTGATGCGCTCCTCGCGCGAGCAGAGCGAGAAGATCATGACCCTGCGCGGCGTCTCCAGCCAGGACATCGCCGGGGTGCTGGCCTCGGTGGACGAGCCCGGACGCCTGGCCGACCTCATCGCCTCCAACCTGCGCATGCGTGTGGAGGACGCCCAGGCCATCCTCGAATGCGAGGACCACATCGAACGCCTGCGCTTGGTGAACCAGCAGCTCATCAAGGAGGCCGAGGTGGCCTCCATGCAGGCCAAGATCCAGTCCATGGCCAAGGAGGGGATGGACAAGGCGCAGAAGGACTATTTCCTGCGCGAGCAGATGAAGGCCATCCGCCGCGAACTCGGCGAGACCGGCGACGAGTCCGAGGAGTTCGAGGAGCTGCGCGGGCAGATCGCCAAGGCGGGCATGCCCAAGGAGGTGCGCACCGAGGCCGAGAAGCAGCTCAAGCGCCTCGAATCCATGCACCCCGATTCCTCCGAGGCCACGGTCATCCGCACCTATCTCGACTGGATGGTGGAGCTTCCCTGGAAGAAGGCCTCCAAGGACCGCCTGGACATCAAGGAGGCCCGGGAAATCCTCGAAGAGGACCACTACGGCCTTTTCAAGGTCAAGGAGCGCATCCTCGAATACCTCTCGGTGCGCAAGCTGAATCCGGCCATGAAGGGTCCCATTCTCTGCTTCGTCGGCCCCCCCGGCGTGGGCAAGACGAGCCTCGGCCGCTCCATCGCGCGCGCCCTGGGCCGCAAGTTCCAGCGCATGAGCCTGGGCGGCATGCGCGACGAGGCCGAGATCAGGGGCCATCGCCGCACTTACATCGGCTCCATGCCCGGCCGCATCATCCAGAACATCAAGCAGGCGGGCACGCGCAACCCGGTGATCATGCTCGACGAGATCGACAAGGTCGGCGCGGACTTTCGCGGCGACCCCTCCTCGGCCCTGCTGGAGGTGCTGGACCCCGAACAGAACCACACCTTCCAGGACCACTACCTGAACGTGCCCTTCGATCTTTCGAAGGTCATGTTCATCTGCACGGCCAACGTGCTGGACACCATCCCCGGCCCCCTGCGCGACCGCATGGAGATCATCCGCATCCCCGGCTACACCGAACAGGAAAAGGTACGCATCGCCACGCGCTACATCTTCCCCCGTCAGGCCAAGGAAAACGGCCTGAAGGAGGGCGAACTGACCATGTCCGACGCGGTGCTGGCCAAGGTCATCCGCGAGTACACGCGCGAAGCGGGCCTGCGCAACCTGGAACGGGAAGTCGGCTCCATCTACCGCAAGTTCGCGCGCAGGAAGGCCGAGGGACAGAAGGGCCCCTTCAGAGTCACCGCCGCCTCGCTCCCCAAGCTCCTCGGCGTGCCGCCCTTCCGCGAGGAGTCCAAGGAGCGCGATCTGCCCCCGGGCGTGGCCAACGGCCTGGCGTGGACCCCCTACGGCGGCGAGATCCTGCACATCGAGGTCTCGACCATGAAGGGCAAGGGCAAGCTGACCCTCACCGGCCAACTCGGCGACGTCATGAAGGAATCCGCCCAGGCCGCGGTCTCCTGGGCGCGGGCCAAGGCCGACACCCTGGGCATCGACCCCGAGTTCTCGGACAAGCTCGACATCCACATCCACGTGCCCGCGGGCGCGACGCCCAAGGACGGCCCCTCGGCGGGCGTGACCCTGGTCACGGCGCTGGTTTCGGCGCTCACCGGCCAGGGCATCTGCAACGACACGGCCATGACCGGCGAGATCACCCTGCGCGGCCGCGTGCTGCCCGTGGGCGGTATCAAGGAGAAGATTCTGGCCGCTGTCTCGGCGGGCATGAAGACCGTGCTCATCCCCAAGGACAACGAGAAGGACCTGGCCGACGTGCCGCCCGAACTGCGCAAGCGCATCGAGGTGAAGCTCGTGGAGCGCATCAGCGAGGTCTGGCCGCTGGCCTGCGCAGCGCAGCGCGGCAAGGCCGGAACGTCCGCCGCCAAGCCCAAGGCCCCGGCCAAAACGGCCGCGCCCAAGGCGAAGCGAGGCACGTAGCGCGCATCCCGGCGGGGGCCGCACGGCCCCCGCCAGATTGCAGGCCGCGCCAACAACCGCGCGGCCCCGCGCATTTCCTGCGCGGGGCCGCGCTTTTTTTTCGCGACAACGCGGCAGATGGCGCTTTTTCAGCGGCATGAGCCGTGCTAGGCTGCGCGCGGAGGGTTCATGCTGCTCGACGACAAGCCCTACACCCTGGACCGCATCTTCCGCCTCTTCGCCGCCGCGGCCCTGCTCACCGGGGCCGTGCTGCTCCTGCGCACCCTTGCGGACGTGCTCCTGCCCTTCGCCGCGGCCCTGCTCCTGGCCTACCTCGCCAACCCGGCGGTGCGCCGCATCGAACGCCTCCTGGGCGGCCGCCGCATGCCCGCGGTGCTGCTCTTCCTCCTGGCCGCAGGGCTCGTCCTGGCCGGACTGGGCTGGCTCGTCCTGCCCGCCGTGGCCCGCGAAACCGCCGCGTCGGCCCGGCTCCTGGCCCAGGCCGCGGCGGACAGCCAGATGGCCGAAATCGTGGGACGCTGGCTGCCCGCCGACATCTGGGGCGAGATCAGGAGCCGCCTGGGCGGCCAGGACGTGCAGGAGCTGCTGCGCTCCGGCCGGACCTGGAGCGCGGTCCAGACCATCCTGGGCCGCGTGGCGCCGGGACTGTGGAACGTGGTCTCCGGGGCGGCCGGCCTGCTGCTCGGGGTGGTGGGGCTCACCGCGGTGCTCATCTACCTGCTCTTCCTCCTGGCCGACTTCGAACGGCTGGCCGAGCGCTGGGGTGACTGGCTGCCGCCTGCCTGGCGCGGCCCCGTGACCGGTTTCATGGCCGAGTTCGAGGACGCCATGTCGCGCTACTTCCGCGCCCAGTCCCTGGTGGCCGCCACGGTGGGCGTGCTGCACGCCGCGGGCTTCGCGCTCATCGGCCTGCCCTTCGCCGTGCCCTTCGGCCTGCTGGTGGGCCTTTTGAACATGGTCCCCTACCTGCAACTCGCTGCCCTGCCTCCGGCGCTCTTCCTCGCCCTGCTCCTGGCGGCGTCCGGCGGCCTGAGCATCGCGGCGGCCATCGGCCTTACGGCCCTGGTCTTCGCCGTCATCCAGCTTGTGCAGGAAGCCGTGCTCGTGCCGCGCCTCGTGGGTGGGGCCACAGGCCTGCCGCCCTGGCTGGTACTGCTCTGCCTTTCGGTCTGGGGGCAATTGCTCGGCCTGCTCGGACTGCTCATCGCCATCCCCTCCACCTGCCTGGTCCTGGCCTGGTACCGCCGTTTCCTGGCAGCGCAGAACGCCACGGCCCCCGGCCCACAGACGCTTTCCGGAGACTGACCATGGACAAATTCCTCTGCTTTCACGGCCATTTCTACCAGCCCCCGCGCGAGGACCCCTGGCTGGACGCCGTCCTGCCCGAGGGCTCGGCCGCGCCCTCCCTCAACTGGAACGAACGCATCGCCCGCGAATCCTACGCGCCCCTGGCCTTCGCCCACCGCCTGGACGGCGGGGGCCGCGTCTGCGACGTGGTCAACTGCTACGAATGGATGAGCTTCAACTTCGGCCCCACCCTGCTGCGCTGGATGGAGCGCCACGACGCGGCCACCTACGCCAGGATCGTCGAGGCCGACAGGAAGAGCGTGGAACGCCTGGGCCACGGCAACGCCATGGCCCAGATATGCCACCACGTGATCATGCCGCTGGCCACGCCCCTGGACAAGGAGCTGGAGGTCGCCTGGGGAATCCAGGACTTCGTGCACCGTTTCGGACGCCAGCCCGAGGGCATGTGGCTCTCCGAGGCCGCGGTGGACGTGCCCACGCTGGAGGTTCTGGCGGCCAACGGCATCCGCTTCACCCTGCTGGCCCCGCGCCAGATCAGGGCCGTGGCCCCGCTGGAGAGCGAGGATTGGCGCGATGTGGCCGAACACGAGGTGGACATCGCGCGGCCCTACCGCGTCGATCTGCCCTCGGGCCGCTCCATCGCCGTCTTCTTCTACCACGGCCCCATCTCGCAGGCCATCGCCTTCGAGGGCCTGCTCGGCGACGGCGAACGCTTCTGGCAGCGCATGAGCGGCGACCCGGTCCCGGGCATCCGGGCTGTGGGCACGGACGGCGAAACCTACGGCCACCACTTCCGCTTCGGCGAGATGGCCCTGGCCTACGTGCTGGACCAGGCGCGGGCCGGACGCGACGGCTGGCGGCTGACCAACTTCGCCGCCTTCCTGGCCGCCAACCCACCGCGCATGCGCGCACGGCTGCACGAGCCCTCCTCCTGGAGCTGCGTGCACGGCGTGGAGCGCTGGCGCACGGACTGCGGCTGCTCCACCGGCGACCATCCGGGCTGGAGCCAGGCGTGGCGAGGGCCGCTACGCGCGGCCCTGGACGCGGTGCGCGAGACCGCGGACGCGCACTTCTTCACCCGCGGCCGGGAATGCCTGCGCGACCCCTCGGCCGCCCTGCGCGACTACGGCCGGGTCTTCTGCGAAGCCGTGCCGGAGGACGAGTTCGAGGAGACGCACTTCCTGCCCGGCAGCGGCAGGGAGAAGCGCGACCTCGGCTGGACGCTCCTGGCCATGCAGCGCATGGCCGTCTCGGCCTATGCCTCCTGCGCCTGGTTCTTCGACGAGCTGTCGCGCATCGAGCCGCTGGCGGCCATGGCCATGGCCCTGCGCGCCCTGGAGCTGGCCAGGGCCACGGGCGCGCCGGACGTGGAAAAGACGGTCCTGGCGCGGCTGGCCGAGGCCCGCTCCAACATCCCGGAAAACGGCACGGGCGCGGACCTGTGGCGCAGCGACGTGGCGCTGCGGCGCGAAACCCCCGCCCGGCTGGCGGCCCAGGGCCTGCTCCGCCTGCGCCTTGAAGGCGGCCTGCCCGAACCGGGTGGCCAGGCCGACGTCGCCTGGCCCGGCGTGTCCCTGACCTTCGCCGCCGATGCGGCGGACACGGAAGCCCGCAGCGGAACCATGACCGTGGCCTGGCGGCACCATTCCGAGCGGCCCGTGTTCCGCTGGCGGCTCTGTCCGGACGACGCGGCCGATCCGCTGGCCTGTGGCGTCGAAACCGCGCCCGCCCATGCCCCGGACGCATCCGAGCGCTGCCTGCCGCGCCGGGATTTGCCCTGGAACAAGCTGCAGGCCCTGGCCTGCGTCTGGGCCGAGAGCGCGGAACGCCTGCAGTGGCAGGGCGCGGCGCTGTCCGCCATGTCCGGCGCGCACCTCTTCCTACCCTGGGTGGAGGCCCAGGCTGACCAGCCCCTGTCCGGGCGCTGGAACGCCCTGCTCCCGGCCCTGTGCTGGAGCTGGTGCCAGGGCATGGGCCGGGATCTGCCGGGCGAGGCGGAGATGGTCCGCTTCCTCGCCTCCAGAATCGCGGGTCATCCCGGCGGCGGAGCCTTGGAGGAACGGCTGGGGGCGGAGATGGTCCGTCTCGTCGTACGCGAGAACGACCCGGCGCGGGCCGGGGAGCTGCTCTCCCGCGCCCGGAAGCTGGGACTCGCGCCCGCCATCTGGCCCGCGCAGAACGCCCTGTGGGCCCTGCGCGGCCGCCTCGCCCCCAGCGCCGCGGCGGCAGTGGAGGATATCTTCGGCTTCTCCGCCAAGACGCTGTAGGAAGGATGCGGCGGCAGGAAACGGAGCGCCCCGCCGCCGTGAAGGCGCTAGGACGTGGACCGAACGCTTCCAGGGAGGTTCCGGCATGTCCTTGCCCGTGGTTTCCGTTGTTCCGGCCCGCATCGGCGCGCACGACCATCTTCTGTTCACCCTGCTGCTTCCCGCGCAATTCCCGGCAGGGACCATCCACGTCCAGGGAGCGCTCCCCGGGGGCGGACGTTTTTCCGGAACCGTCCAGGTGCGGCTGGACCCTCCGGCCGCCGAAGCGGCGCAGGACGCGCCCGCCCCGGACTTCTTCAAGGGGATGCACATATGAGCGGCGGCACGCCGGACGACGAACGCTGGACTCGCGTGCTGCGGCGGGACAGGAGCGGGAAGGCGTTCGTCTACGCCGTGACCGGCACGGGAATCTACTGCCTGCCGGGCTGTCCCGCGCGCCTGCCGCGGCGGGAGAACGTGCGCTTCTTCGCCACCCCTGCCGAGGCCCGGGCGGCGGGCTTCAGGCCCTGCAAGCGCTGCCGCCCGGACCTTCCGGCAGGCGGGGCCGACGACGCGGCCGACGCGGCCCTGGCCGCCGTGCGCACGGCCCTGGACGCGGCCGAAACCCCGCCCCGCATCGCGGACCTGGCCGCGGCCGCGGGCCTCAGTCCCTCGCGTCTGCACAGGCTATTTCGCCAGGCCTACGGGGTCACGCCCCGCGAATACTACGCCGCCCGGCGTCTGCGCCGCTTCGCCGACAGCCTGCGCCCGGACGGGCAGACGCCCCAGGCCTCAGGCTCGGTCACGCGGAGCCTCTACGCCGCGGGCTACGGCTCGGACAGCCGCCTGTACGACGAATCCGGCTGCCTCGGCCTGACGCCCGGGGCGCTCAGGGCGGGCGGGGCAGGCGCGGCCGTGCGCTACGCGCTGGGTTCCACCAGCCTGGGCACGGTGCTCGTGGCCGCCACAGAGCAGGGACTGTGCGGCGTGGAGTTCGGCAACGACGGGGAAGAGCTGTTCGCGGCCCTGCGCCGCCGCCTGCCGCGCGCCTCCCTGCGCCATGCGCCGGACGAACTGGCGGACTGGGTGGCCCAGATCGCGGCCTTTGTGGAGCGCCCGGCCGGACGCCTCGACCTGCCCCTAGACGTGGCGGGCACGCTCTTCCAACGCCGCGTCTGGAAGGCGCTGTGCGAGGTTCCGCCCGGCGAGACCATCAGCTACGGGGAACTGGCCCGCCGCATCGGCAGTCCGGGCGCGACGCGGGCCGTGGGCGCGGCCTGCGGGGCCAACCCGGCGGCCGTGGTCATCCCCTGCCACCGCGCCGTGGGCGGCACGGGCAGACTCACGGGCTACCGCTGGGGCATTGCGCGCAAGCAGGCCCTGCTGACGCGGGAAGAGGCGCTACGCACGGCGGACGGCTAACCCAGGGCGACGAGCCAGGCCAGAAGCGGGATGGCCAGGGCGAGCAGGCCGAAAAGCGCGTCCAGCCCCCGTCCCGGCGGACCGAAACGGCGCGTCAGCCGGGCGGCGAGCAGCCCCAGGGCCAGCCCGGCCGCGAATCCCAGAAGATGCGCGCCCAGGTCCGTACGCTCGCCTTCCGAGCCGAGCATGGCCAGCAGCCCGAGCCCCGCGCCCACGGGCACGAATCCGGCGCGCAGCCCGGAGAACGGTCCGGCCAGCGCGCGCAGCCCGGCGATGGCCCCGGCCGCGCCGAAGACCGCGGTGGAAAAACCCAGCGAGAGATGCTCCCCGCCGTGCGCCGCGGCGTTGGCCAGATTGCCCAGCGCCCCGGCCAGGACCATGCACAAAAGCCCGCTCCCCAGGCCGATCCCGGCCGCCAGCACCGCGCCGAAGAGCGCGCCCACGACCACGTTGCCCAGGAGATGGGCCGCGTCCGCGTGCAGGGTCAGGGCCGTGACGGCGCGCCACCACTGCCCGGCCAGGATCAGGCCCGCATCGGCGAGCCCGGCCCGCTCCCAGGTGTGGGGGTAGAGTCCGGCCCCCGGCAGGACCGCTCGGGTGAGGAGATAAAAGGGGACGAGCAGCCCGAGGCAGGCCGCGGCCGCGGCCACGTCCAGCCGCGTGGCCGGAAGGGGCCGCAGCTCCCGCAGTCCGGCGCGGTTCTCGGCCGCGTAGGCGGCCAGCTCCATTTCGGCCTGCACGTAGCTGTGCCGGGGCGCGAGCAGAGACCAGCCGCGGCCGTCGGCCCGCACCTCGTGCGCCACGCCGCGCGCCTGCAGGACCAGGGAGAGTTCGTCCGCGGCCGGACGGGAGAGGCCGCGCGCCAGGGGCAGGGCATCGCCGGACAGAGGATGCGCGATGTCGCCCTCCGCCGGGACATCGGACGCCGCCCCGGACGCATCGGACGCCGCCTCCCGCCCGGGCCGCTCCCGGCCGCGCCGGGCGCGCCAGACCGCGCGGGCGGACTCGCGCCGCTCCCTCATCCGAGCCGCCTTTTCAAGGCAGTGCCGATGGTGTACGAAAATTTCCAGCCGCATAGCATGGAGCGCATCATGAAAGGCATTCTCCCCGTTCTCGGCCTGACCGTCTACTCCGCCCTCGCCATCGGCGACTTCTTCTTCAAGCCGGAGATGCTCTTCATTCCCGCCTCCCTGGCCGTCACCGGCGGCCTCCTGCTCGGCGCGCCCTTCGCCGTGCGCCGCTTCCTGCGCCCCGCCCCCCTCCCCCTCGCCGGGGCAGCCGTGGGCGCGGCGGTCCTGCTGGCCGCCTCGGCCGGGCTGCTCGCCTGGATAACGCCGGAGGCGCTGCGACTTTACGCCATCCTGCAGCTCTTCGCCCTGAATCTGGCCCTGAGCATCCTCTCGGCGGTCATCCTGCGCCAGGAACGCGGCTAGACCATCCCCTCCGCTCCGGGAACGAGGGCGTCGGGAAGCTCGGCCAGCCAGGCCGCGAAGGCCGCGCGGGCGCGCTCGGCGTAGGCCTCCTTGCGGCCCTTCTTGCGCACACGCTCCTGGGGCGGGGGCATGAGCCCGAAGTTCACGTTGCTCGGCTGAAACCCCTTGGCCTCGCCCTGCAGGTGGCCGAGCAGCGCACCCAGCGCCGTCTCGCGCGGCGGCCGGGGCAGCACAAGGCCTTTGGCCCGGGCGGCCAGGACCATGCCCAGCCACAGCCCCGAGGCCGCGGACTCGGGGTAGCCCTCCACCCCCGTGATCTGCCCGCCCAAAAAGACGCCTGGCCGGGCCTTCAGTTCCAACTCGTCGTTCAGGGCCAGCGGCGCGTTCACGAAGGTGTTGCGGTGGATGCTGCCGAAGCGCAGGAACTCGGCCCGGCGCAGGGCCGGGATCATGCGGAAGATGCGCGCCTGCTCGGGATAGGTCAGCTTGGTCTGGAAACCCACCAGGTTGAAGGCCGTGCGCTCGCGGTTCTCGGCCCGCAACTGGACCACGGCGAAGGCCCGCCTGCCGGTCCTCGGATCGGTCAGGCCCACGGGCTTCATGGGGCCGAAGGCCAGGGTCATGGGGCCGCGCTCGGCCATCTCCTCCACCGGCAGGCAGCCCTCGAAATGCACGGCCTTCTCGAAGTCCCTGAGCGGCACCTTCTGCCCGGCGAGCAGCGCGGCCACGAAGGCTTCGTACTGCTCCCTGTCCATGGGGCAGTTGAGGTAGTCGTCGTCCTCGGGCCGCCAGCGCGAGCCCCAGAAGGCCAGTTCCATGTCGATGGAGGCCGCGTCCACGATGGGCGCGATGGCGTCGTAGAAATACAGCTCCCCGCCCACGGCCTGACGCAGGGAGGCGGACAGGGCGTCCGAGGCCAGCGGCCCGGCGCAGATCGCCACGGCCTCCGCGCCCGCCAGGGCGGGGTCGTCCAGGGACGTGATCTCGCGGCGCTCAAGGCTGAGCAGCGGGTGCTGCTCCACGGCCTCGGTGACGCGGCGCGCGAAAAGTTCGCGGTCCACGGCCAGGGCCTTGCCGGCGGGCACGCTGGTGGCGCGTGCGGCCTGCATCACCAGACTGCCCAGACGCTCCATCTCCTCCTTGAGCAGGCCCACGGCCGCCGTGGGCTCGATGGAGCGCAGCGAGTTGGAGCAGACCAGTTCGGCCAGAAGGCCGCTCTGGTGGGCCGGGGTCGGACGCCCGGGGCGCATCTCGAAGAGGGTCGCGGGAAGTCCGGCGCGGGCCAGGGCCAGGGCGCATTCGCAGCCTGCCAGGCCGCCGCCGACGATGATGTGGGACACGAAAGCCTCCGGTGGTTTCGCTCAGCTGGAAAAGCAGCTATATCCTGGGGCCTGGAAAGGCAAGGAGCGCGACATGGCGGCACGGCGCACGGCCGGGAAGGGGACAGGATTCACGGCGGAGCAGCGGGAGCTGCTGGCGACGGCACGCGACGCGGCCGGGCGGGCCTACGCGCCCTACTCCGGATTCCGCGTGGGCGCGGCCGTGCTGGCGGCGGACGGCCGGGTCTTCACCGGCTGCAACGTGGAGAACGCCAGCTACGGCCTCACGCTCTGCGCCGAGCGAGCCGCCCTGGCGCGGGCCGTGGCCGAGGGCGCGGGCGAAATCGCCGGGGTGGCCGTGGCCTGCCCGGACGCGGCCCCCGGGCCTGACGGCCGGCTTCCGGAAGGCGCGGCGGCTCCCTGCGGCGCCTGCCGCCAGTGGCTGGCCGAACTTGCGCCGCGGGCCTGGGTGGTGACGACGTCCTTCCTCGTTCCGCGAAGCGTCGGCGATCTGCTGCCGGTCTGCTTCGACTCCCCGGGCGTCTGATTGACTTCATTCCCCGCCCTCTCTAGAGAATGAGGCGGGGGGGCAACGAACATGCCGCAGACCGTCGCCGTCAAGCCTGGCCTCGACATCCCGATCCATTCGGACAAAAAGCTCTTCGTGGAGTTCGGCTCCCTGGGAGGGCAGATGCCCTGCACCTGCGTCGGGGTGGTGAACAACACGCACATCATCATCCGCCCGCCCGCTGGCATGACCGTGCCCATGGTCAACGTCAGCGAGAACGTCAGCGTGGTCGTGAAGTACCTGGACGGCGGCACGATCTACGGCTTTCGCAGCACCATCGAGCACGTCGTCCTGCGGCCCTACCTCCTGCTCTTCGTCGCCCATCCCTACAGCGCCGAGGAGCTGGAGCTGCGCCGCGACATCCGCTGCCCCTGCTTCGTAGCCATGAACTGCCGCATCGAGCGCAACGACGCGGAAATCTACGGTTTCATCGTGGACATCAACCGCTACGGCTGCCGCCTCGTGGCCACCCGCTTCGTGGGGGACGCGGCAGGGCTTGCCGAGGACGAACCCATCCGCCTCACCTTCGTCATGAGCAGCATCGAGATCGTAGGGCTGCGCTGCATCCTGCGCACCGTCTGCAAGGACGCCACGGGCGGCGTGTTCGGCGTCAAGTTCGCGGACTCCCATCCCCACGCCGAGATGGTCATCGAGGACTATGTGGCCAACTACAAGGCGGTCATGCAGATCCAGGACGCCCACCTCAAGACGAGACCCGCGGCCTGCTCGCCCTGAGCCCCGTACCGCCAGGTCCGGGGAACGCTTCTTGCTAGACGCGCGGGCGGAGGCTCCCATGGACGGACCCGTCACTCTCACCATCGCGACCTTCAACAGGCTCGCCTGCACCCGGCAGTGCATCGACTCCATCGTCGCGTGCACGCAGCATCCCTACCGCCTCACGCTCGTCGACAACGGCAGCGCGGACGGCACCCCCGAGTACCTGAGCGGCCTGCACGCCGCGGGCGTGATCCACAATCTCGTGCTCCTCCCCGAGAACATGGGCATCTCGCCCGCCTACAACCTCGGCTGGGAGCTGTGCGACGCTCCCTACTACATGAAGATCGACAACGACGTGGTCTTCCTGCGCGACGACTGGCTGCAGACCCTGGTGCGCTGCGCGGATGCCCACCCGGACGCGGCCATGCTCGGCTTCGGCGTGTCGTCGCGTCGCATCGTCTACGCCCAGGACGGCCGCAACGTCCTGTACCACGTGGGCCACGTGGGCGGCTGCGTCCTGATCCGCCGCGACGTGCACGAGAAGCTCGGCTTCTGGAACGAGGACTACGGCCCCTATGGCGAGGAGGACAGCGACTTCGGTCTGCGCGCCAGACTGGCGGGGTACGTCAACGTCGTGATCCACGACCCCGACGCGCCCTTCATCCGCTACTGCGACCAGGACTTCTCCCAGCACGGGCAATATTCGGCATGGAAGGCGGAGAACCGGCGCAGGAACCTGAACGAGGCCTTCGTCCTCAACGATTGCCTGTTCAAGTGCGGCTTCAGGTCCACCTACGTGGAGCGCAAGTACCTGCCGCGAATCGAGGGACTCGCGTGCTCCTTCACGGCCAACAAGGCCTACCTCCGGGAGCAGGCCGAGCGCGAGGCCCGATACCGGCCGCACCTCGCGCGCATCCTGGCCTCGGAGGAGTTCGCCCGGATCAACGACGAGATGGGCTTCAACTTCTGGTACTGACGCCCCCGCCGGGCAGACTGGAGAGGACGCCGCGCACGAGCCTGCCCAGGACGGGCATCTCTTCGCCCACGCCGTAGGCCTCTGCGGCCAGGGACAGGGCCGCGTCCAGGCGTTCCGGGGACGAGGCGCGAAGCTCGGCCAGAGGTTCGCCCGCAGCCACGCGATCCCCTTCCTTGGCCAACAGCAGGATGCCCGCGGCCGGGTCCACCCGCTCCCCCAGTACGCTGCGTCCCGCGCCCAGACGCACGCAGGCCTTGCCCAGGCCAAGCGCGTCGCAGCGCGTCACGAAGCCCGCGCGGGGAGCCCGCAGCAGCAACCGCTCCCGCGCCTGGGGCAGAAGGCCCGGACGCCGCAGCAGCGCGGCGTCGCCCCCCTGGGCCGCCGCCATGCGGCAGAAGATTTCAAAGGCCCGGCCCGATTGCAGCGCCCTGGCCGCCATGGCCCGCGCCTCCTGCACGGAAAGGGCCGCGCCCGCGCCGAACACGAGATGCCCGGCCAGCTCCAGGGACAGGGCGCGCACGTCCTCGCAGCCCTCGGGCCGCTCTCCGCGCAGCAGGGCGCAGGCCTCTTCGATCTCCACGGCGTTGCCCGCGGCGACGCCCAGCGGCTGGTCCATGGCCGTGACCAGGGCGGTCACGGCCACGCCGTGCGCCGCGCCGATGCGGGCGATGGTCCGGGCCAGCTCGCGCGCCCGCTCCTCCTCGCGCATGAACGCGCCGCGGCCGCACTTCACGTCCATGACCAGGGCCTGGAGACCCTCGGCCAGCTTCTTGGACATGATCGAGGCGGCGATGAGCGGGATGCTCTCCACGGTGCAGGTCACGTCGCGCAGAGCGTAGATGCGGCCGTCGGCCGGGGCGATCTCGGGCGTCTGGCCCGAGATGGCGAGACCGATCTCGCGCACCTGGGCCGTGAGGCGGGCGAGCGGCAGTTCCGCGCACAGGCCCGGCACGGCCTCCAGCTTGTCCACGGTGCCGCCGGTGTGGCCCAGCCCCCGGCCCGCGATCATGGGCACCGCAACTCCGCAGGCCGCGGCCAGCGGGCCGACCAGGAAGGATGTCTTGTCCCCCACCCCGCCGGTGGAGTGCTTGTCGCCCACGCGCAGTCCGGCCTCCCCGGGCGCGTCCCAGGACAGGCGCACCCCGGATTCGAGCATGGCGCGGGTCAGGGACGCGGTCTCGGCCTCGTCCATGCCGCGCAGGCACACGGCCATGAGGAAGGCGCTCATCTGGTAGTCGGGCAGGTCGCCGCGCGTGAAGGCGCGGACCAGAAAAGAAACGGCCTCCCCGCTGAGGGGGAGGCCGTCGCGCTTGGCAGCTATGAGGTCCAGGGCGTTCATCTGCCCGGATGCCCGCGGAGAGAGGCTACTCCACACGCATGAGGGGCACGAAGCCCTCATCCTTGGGCTTGTCCTCGGGCTTGTCGTAGTACGGGTCGTAGTCCTTCTTGTTGCGGTACTGCAGGTAGACGTCGCGCAGCGCAACGTAGGGATCGACCGAGGCCTCCTTGAGCGCCTCGTAATCGTTCAGGCGCAGGCTGAGGAGGTTCGCCTTCTCGTGCGTCCAGATCGCGGTGGACCAGTACCAGGGCTTGATGTAGGTCGGCGGCCAGAGGAAGGTGTCACCGATGTCGCCGAAGGTGTCGCGCATGGTGTAGGGGCCGAAGATGGGCCAGTTCACGTAGACGCCCTCGTCGATGCCCCACGCCTTGAAAGTCTTGCCGAGATCCTGGACGGGCGGGTTGAGGTAGGCGTGGTCGCGGCTGCTCTCGACCAGGCCGCCCAGGCCGAAGACGGTGTTCACCAGGAACTTCAGGAGTTCGCGGAAGGAGCCCTCCACCTTGCCCTGCAGCAGGTTGTTCACGAAACGGATGGGGAAGCGGACCACGTTCTCGTAAACGTTGGCCACGCCCACGCGGGCGGGCTGCGGCACGAGGATGGCGTAGCCAGTGGCCGTGGGCTTGAAGAGCCAGAAGTAGAGCGTGTCGTTGAAGTCGAACATGGCGCGGTTGAAATTCTCCCAGGGATCGTCCTGGGCGGCCGCCGAGGCCGCCGCCTCGCCTTCCGCGGGCACGTAGTCGCCCGAAAGGTCGGCGTCGGCGAGCAGGGCGGTATGGTCCGCGCCGGTCAGGTCGTCGCGCTTGGTCAGGAGCAGGGCGTCGGTGAAGTAGCTCTGCTGCACCACGGTGACGCCCGCCTCCATGGCGGCTGCCTTGGAGGCCTCCTTGGAGGACTCGGGGGACGCAGCCTGCTCGACCGCGTCCTGAACCGGGGCCGCCTCGGACGCAACGACGGATTCGGGCGCGGGCATGGGCGCGGCAGCCCCGGGCGTCTGCCAGTAGAGGATCGTGGACCAGTCCTTGGCGGTCTGTCCCGCGGGCTCCGCCCCGCCTTCGGCCGCGAACACGGCCGGGCACGCCAGGCAAATCAGGAGGGCCGCGGAGGCTGCGATGCGAACGCTCGTCATGACTTCCTACCCTTTTCCGGCGCTGCCGGGGCTGGAAACCTTCTGGCGCAGATCGTCGAGCATGTCCTTGGGCGTCTTGCTCGACAGGATGTTGTTGAACTGGCTGCGGTAGTTCTGCACCAGGCTCACGCCCTCCACGACCACGTCGTAGACGCGCCACTGCCCGGTGCGGTTGATCAGGCGGTAGTTGATGGGGATGTCCTTGTCCGGCGCGCGGACCACGGTGCGGACCTCGACCTGATTCTCGTCGAGCCTGTCCTCGGCGGTGAACTCGACCTTCTCGTCCTTGTAGTCCTGGATGCGGTCCATGTAGGTCTTCTCAAGCAGCTTCTTGTACAGACCCACGAATTCCCCGCGCTGCTCCACGTCGAACGTGTTCCAGTTGAGCGCCAGGGTGCGGCGGGACAACTCCACCCAGTCGAAGACGGTATCGGACAGCTCGGAAAGCTTCTGGCGCTGATTCGCCTTCTCGCCCTCGGCCTTGTAGGCGGGGTCGCGGAGCACGCTCAGCACCTTGTCCACAAAAGCCTGCATCACGTCCGTGGCTCCCCCCGCCTGCGCGGAAACGCACAGGGCGAGAACCAGGACGGCGGCAAGCGCGCACACGCGCCTGATCATTGTTCCCTTCCCCCTCACTGCTTGGGCTTCTCCACATTGCCGAAGGCATATTTACTTATCAAGCTCTCGATGTCCACTGCCGATTCGGTCTCCAGCAGCCTGCCGCCCGGCTTGACGTACTCGCCCGAGCCGCCGGGCGAGACGCCCACGTACTTGTCGCCGATGAGCCCGGAGGTCTTGATGGAGGCGATGGAGTCGTCCGACAGCTGGATGGCGTTGTTGATCGACAGCACGACAACGGCCCGCATGTCGCCGGTGTCCAGGGTGATGGAGCGCACGCGGCCGATGGGCACGCCGGACATCTCCACCGCGCTGCCGGGCCGCAGGCCCGACACCGAGGTGAACTTGGCCGAAACCTCGTAGGCGTCTCCGCCCACCAGCTCCATCTTGCCGAGCTTGATCGTCAGGTAGCCCACGCACAGCAGGCAGATGAGGACGAAAGCGCCCACGGCCAGTTCGAGACTCGTCTTGCTTTGGCTCATGCCCTACTCCCCGTCGCCGCAGGCCAGGCGGCCCAGGGCCGTCGCCCCGGCCCGCGCCGCCGCCGCGGCTTCGCGACAGTCGTTTGCCTTGAGTTGCGCCGCGCCGCCGAGCACGGCCACGGAGATGGAAAGGTCCGCCGCGCCCAGGCGGCAGAGTCCGCCCTGCGCGAGGTCGCGGGACACGCCCGACAGGAAGCGCCCGGCCGCGTCCTCGCCCCCGGGCAGGGCGGCCGGAAGCACGCACAGGAACTCGCCGGGGCCCGTGCGGCCGAGCAGCGCGCCGGGTCCGGCATGCTTGCGCGCCAGGCCGATGCAGGCGTCCAGGAAACGGTGCGCGCCCAGATTGCCCGCCTGCCTGCGCAGCCCCTCCATGTCCTCCAGGGCCAGCAGCGCCGCCTGCCTGCCGCCGTCCGCCGCGGGCTGCGCGGCAAGACGCTCCTGCAGGCCGTGCAGGCCCGTGATGCCCATGATCTCGTTCTCCAGGCTCTCCAGGCTGGCCAGGAACTCCACGGCCACCTCGTTGCCCGAGCGTTCCAGCTCCACCGGGCTGCCGGAGAAGAGGATGCGCCCCTGGTCCAGGATGGCGATGCGGTTGGAAATGTAGAAGACGTCCGGCACGTCGTGGCTGACCATGATCGCGGTGAAGCCGAAATGGCGCTGGTAGTGGCTGACCATGGCCAGGACCGCGTTCTTGCGCAGGGGATCGAGGCCCGTGGTGGGCTCGTCGAAGAGCACGATCTCCGGGTCGTTGACCAGGGCGCGGGCCAGAGCCACTCGTTTCTGCATGCCGCCCGAGAGCTGCGAGGGATACCGCTCCGTGACGTGGGGCAGCTCCAGCGTCTCCAGAAGCGCCATGGCCTTCCGCCTGACCTCGGGCTCGGGCATGCGGCGGCGCTCCCTGAGCGGCAGGGCCACGTTGTCGAAGACGGTCATGGAGTCGAACAGGGCGTTGCTCTGGAACATGTAGCTGACGCGGCCCTTGAACTCCTTGCGCTCGGCCGGGGGCATCTCGCCCAGCGGCCGCCCGCGCACCAGGATCTCGCCCGAGTCGGGTTCGAGCAGGCCGACGATGTGCTTGATCATCACACTCTTGCCCACGCCGGACTTGCCGATGATGGTCGTGACCTCGCCCTGGTTGAAGACGAGGTCCACGCCGTCGAGCACAACGTTGTCGCCGAAGCTCTTGCGCAGGTTCTTGAATTCGATCAGCGGCGGCGTGCTCATGGCCTACATGAAGAAGGAGGTTATGACGTAGTCGCTGATCAGGACCATGACGCAGGAGATGACCACGGCCGTGGTCGTGGAGAGCGAGACGCCCACCGCGCCGAAACCGCGCGAGCGCAGGTGGGTGTAGTAGCCCTGGTAGCTGCACATGGTGGCCACGATGAGGGCGAAGACCAGGGATTTGACGAAGCCTCCGGTGACGTCGCTCATCTCCACCGCGGATTCGATGCGGTACCAGTATATGCCCGAGTTGACGCCGAGCATGATCACGCCGGTGAGGTAGCCGCCCACGATGCCCATGAAGTCGAAGAAGGCCGTGAGCAGGGGAAAGCTGATCACCGCGCCCGCCACCTTGGGGCTGACCAGGAAGCGCACCGGATCGATGTCCATGGTGTCCAGGGCGTCGATCTGCTCGGAGATGCGCATCACGCCGATCTCCGCGGTCATGGCCGAACCGGCCCGGCCGATGACCATGATCGCGGTCAGCACGGGACCAAGCTCGCGGATCAGCGAGAGGGCCACGGCCGCGCCGAGCATGCCCTCCGAGCCGAACTTGACCAGGGCGTAGTAGCCCTGCAGTCCGAGCACCATGCCCGTGAACAGGCCGATGAGCAGGATCACGGACATGGAGCGCACGCCGATGAAATAGACCTGCTCCACGGTCTTGAAGACCTGCAGCGGAAGCCTGCAGGCCGCGGCCATGGCGCGCAGGGAGAAGCAGGTGTAGCGCCCGGCCTCCAGAAGGAAGGACAACCCTCTTCGGCCAAGCCATTCCACCGGCGCGGTCAGCATTCCGTCGTCACTCGCACGTCACAACATTTTGACATAATAAGTAAAAATCCGGGAAGCAGGCGCGAACGCCCACGCGCAATCCGGAATCCGTTGACGATCAGAGCGCCTTGTACGTCTTTTGCGTCCTGTTCGTCAAATCTGACGGCATCTTCAGCGGGCAACCCAGGCCATTTCCCGCCCTCACGAACGATTTTCCCTCAAGAAAACACCGTTCGAGGGGGAGAATTCCCGGTTCGGCTCCTTGCCCGCCGCGTCCGCCTGCGATACTCCTTGGCGACGACCATTCCCCGCATCAGGAGAACCGCATGTCCCTCGCCCCGCAGCTCTGGAAGGACGTGGAGCGCATCCGCGCCGCCGCCCCGCTGGTCCACAACATCACCAATTTCGTGGTCATGAACACCACGGCCAACGCCCTGCTGGCCATCGGCGCGTCCCCGGTCATGGCCCACGCCCTGGACGAGGTCGCCGATCTCGCGGGAATCGCGGGCGCGCTGGTCATCAACATCGGCACCCTCTCCCCGGCCTGGATCGAGAGCATGCGCCGCGCCGGACTCGCCGCGCGGGAGCACGGCGTACCCATCATCCTGGATCCCGTGGGCGCGGGGGCCACGGCCCTGCGCACCGAGACCTGCGTGGCCCTGCTCACCGAGGCCTCGCCGGGCATCGTGCGCGGCAACCCCTCGGAGATCATGGCCCTGGCCCAGGCCACCTGCGGCCTGACCGTGCGCGGGCGGACCAAGGGCGTGGACAGCGCCCACGACAGCGCCCAGGCCGCCAAGGCGGCCACGGCCCTGGCGCGGCGCTTCGCCTGCGTGGTCGTGGCCTCCGGGGCCACGGACTTCATCACCGACGGCAGCCGCTCCCGCTTCGTGGACGGCGGCGACTCGCTCATGCCCCGCGTCACCGGCATGGGCTGCACGGCCTCGGCCCTCATCGGGGCCTTCGCCGCGGTCAACACCTCGGGCTTCGCAGCCGCTCTCCACGCCATGGGCGTGATGGCGATATGCGGCGAGATCGCCGGCTCCCTCTCGCAGGGGCCCGGCTCGTTCCAGCTCAACTTCCTGGACGCCCTGTACGGACTGCTCCCCGAGGACGTGGAGGCACGACTCAAGATACGCGACGCATGACGCGCTCCCCCTGACCCCGCATCGCAAGGAGGTACGGACCATGGCCACAGTGTGCATCGTCTACGGCAGCGAGACCGGCAACACCAAACGCGCGGCGGAGATCGTCGCCGCCGGGCTGCTCGAACGCGGACACGGCGCGCGGCTCGTCAACGCCGCGGAGGCCGGACCCGAGGTCTTTGTCGAACCCTGCGACGCCCTGCTCTTCGGCGTCTCCACCTGGGGCGCCGTGGAGGAGGAGGTCTGCCAGGACTTCCTGGCCTTCTACGACGAACTGGGCAAGGCCGACCTCAAGGGACGCCGCGCGGCCGTCTTCGGCTGCGGGGACTCGGGCTACGACCGTTTCTGCAAGGCCGTGGACTTCGTGGAGCAGCGCGTGCAGGCCCGCGGGGCCACACTGCTGCAGGAGAGCCTGAAGATCGACCGGCATCCCAAGGATTCGCCCGGACTGGTCGAGGGCTGGACCGGGGAACTCGCGAAGCGGCTCTAACCCCCAGATGGACCGCATCCGGGGCGGGACTCAGCAGGCCGCCACGGCCTGAGCCTCGCCCCGGTCCCGCATGTGCGCCTCGTAGCTCGCACCCCAGGCGCAGAGCTGATGCATCACCGGCATCACGCTGCGGCCGAAGTCCGTGAGCGCGTATTCCACGCGCGGCGGCACCTCGGCGTGGACCGTGCGCGCCACCACCCCGTCCGCCTCCAGCTCCCTGAGCTGCTGCGTGAGCATCTTCTGGGTGATGGACGGGATGGCCCTGCGCAGTCCGGAAAAGCGCAGCACCCTGCCGTCCGCCAACTGGTAGAGGATGAGCGGCTTCCACTTGCCGCCGATGACCTGCAGGGCCAGTTCCACCGGGCAATAGTATTCGTGTTCCCCCAGCCGTTTCAGACTGCCCGCGCATGAACCGCCCACCGTGACCTCCTTTCTGGTTTCTTTTCAGAAACTATACGACTTTATCGTGCCTTCTTGCTTTTTTCTCCGTACTGCCAGAGAAGAATGCATACGTCAAAGACCGACAGCAAGGAGCTTTCCATGGACCTCCTCGAAGCCCTCCGCACCCGCCGCAGCATCCGTAAATACGCCCCTGGCGACGTCGATCCCCAGGCCATCGAAACCATCCTGCGCGCGGCCATGATGGCCCCCAGCGCGGGCAACGCCCAGCCCTGGCGATTCGTGGTCGTGGACGACCGCGCCCTGCTCGACGCCATCCCCGCCTTCAGCCCCTACGCGGCCATGGCCAGGCACGCGCCGCTCGGCGTCCTGATCTGCGGCGACCTGTCCCTGGAGAAATACCCCGGCTACTGGGTGCAGGACTGCTCCGCGGCCATGCAGAACCTGCTCCTGGCGACCCACGCACTGGGCTACGGCGCGGTCTGGACCGGGGTCTATCCCATGCCGGACCGCGTCAGGGGATTCAAGGAACTGCTCGACCTGCCGCACCACCTGATTCCACTGGGATTCGCGGTCATCGGCCGTCCCGACCAGTCGCCCGCGCATCCGGACCGCTACGACCCGGCCAAGATCATCCGCAACAAGGGATAAGCCCGGAGGACCTCATGCCGCACGTGAACATCGGCCGCGAGGCCTTTCCCTGTCCCATGCCCACGGTCATCGTCGGCTCCCTGGACGCGGGCCGCCCCAACTTCATGGCCGCGGCCTGGTGGACGCGGGTCAGGATGAAGCCCGCCGTCCTGGCCGTGTGCATCAACGAACGTCACCACACGCCCGGCCGCATCCGCGAGGCCCGGGTCTTCAGCATCTGCGTTCCGAACGCGGCCCTGCTCGAAAAAACCGATTACGTAGGGCTGGTTTCGGGCGCACGCGCGGACAAATCCGGCGTGTTCGACGTCTTTTACGGCGAGACCGGCGCGCCCCTCATCCGCGAGTGCCCGCTGAACGTGGAGTGTCGCCTGATCGACGAGAAGAGCATGGAAAGCCACACGCTCTTCTTCGGCGAAGTCGCGGCCGTGTTCGCCGAGGAATCGGTCCTGCAGGACGGGGCGCCCGATCCGGTCCGGCTCGATCCGTTGCTCCTGACCATGCCGGACAACCGCTACTGGCGGCTGGGACAGCCCGCAGGCCGGGCCTGGCACGACGGCAAGGCGCTCAGGAAGGCCTGACGACCGGGATCAGGGCCTGGGCCTGCGCCAGGGCCGCGGCCTCCTCCGGCGCGACGGCCGGGCCGAAGAACCAGCCCTGGGCCAGACGGCAATCTATGGAGCGCAGGAACGCCGCCTGTTCCGCCGTCTCCACGCCCTCGGCCACCGGGATGATGCCGAGGTTCCGGGCCAGCCCGACGATGGTGCGCAGCAGCGCGGCGCCCTCCGTGGTGTCGAACTGCGAGGTGAAGCTGCGGTCGATCTTGAGTTTCTGCACCGGCAGACTGCGCAGGTAGGAGAGCGAGGAATAGCCCGTGCCGAAATCGTCCAAGGCCAGGCGCACGCCGAGCATGGACAGGGCGGCGATGGTGCGGCGCGCGGCGTCGAGACTCTCCATCACCGCCGTCTCGGTGATCTCGATCTCCAGCAGCCAGGGCGGCAGGCCGCTCGCCTCCAGCGCCGCCACGACCTCCTCCACCAGACTGCCGCGCAGGAAGTGACGGGCCGAGATGTTCACGGCCACGCTCACCGGCCTTTCGCCCTCCCGCTCCCGGTTGACCGCCGCGCACCAGGCGCAGGCCTCGCAGAGGATGAGGCTGTCGATGGCCATGATCAGGCCCGTGCGTTCGGCCACGCCGATGAAGTCCGCCGTGGGCGGGGTTTCCCCCTCGCCGTCGCGGCAGCGGGCCAGGGCTTCAAAGCCGAGGATGCCGCCATCCTCCAGGGAGAAGATCGGCTGGTAATGGGCGAAGACCCTGCCCTCGGCAAGGGCCGCGCGGACCCGGGCCTCGACCTGGACGCGGCGCACCGCCTGGCTGTTGAGGTCCTGGGTGTAGAAACTGAAGGTGTTCTTGCCCATGGCCTTGGCCCGGTACATGGCCAGGTCGGCGCATTGCACCAGCCGTTCCGGGGTGTCGCCG
This sequence comes from Desulfovibrio sp., assembly GCA_022839785.1. Lineage (GTDB taxonomy): Bacteria > Desulfobacterota > Desulfovibrionia > Desulfovibrionales > Desulfovibrionaceae > Alkalidesulfovibrio. The sequence continues at coordinate 182,138 of JALHJW010000003.1, forward strand.
TCCGGCGGATAGATGCCCACGCCGATGCTCACGCCGACGAAGATCTCCGCCCCGCCCGCCTGAAAGGGCGGGGCGAGCGCATCGAGCAGCTTGCGGGCGACCTCGGCCATGTCCTGGGGATCGCCGACCTCCTCCACGATCACGGTGAACTCGTCGCCGCCCAGCCGGGCCAGGGTGTCCGAGCGCCGCAGCGCCGCGCGCAGCCGTCCGCCGACCTGGCGCAGCACCTCGTCGCCCGCGTGGTGCCCCATGGAGTCGTTGACGTCCTTGAATTCGTCGAGATCGAGCAGCATCACCCCGAGGAGCCTGCGATTCCTGCTCGCGGTCTCGATGGCGTGCTGCAGGCGGATGAAGAAGTGCTGCCGGTTGGGCAGGCCCGTCAGGTCGTCCGTGAAGGCCTGACGCCGCAGCCGCTCCTGCGCCGCCGTCATCTCGCTGATGTCGAGGATCGAAGCGATGGAAAGGCCGCTGTCCGCGATCATGCCCACTGTCATGTACACGTCCCGCACCCGGCCCCGGGCATCCCGGATGCGGGCCTCGTAGTTGCGCGGCGCGTTCTCGGGGTTCAGCCTGCGTTGCCTGTGGAATTCGAGCATGCGGGGCGCATCGTCCTCGGGCACGAACCTGGTCCAGCCGGGATTCCCCGCCAGTTCTGCCTCGCTGACCTTGAACAGCCGCAGGAACTCGCTGTTGGCCAGGACGATGGAGGTGTCCTCGGCGATGAGGACGGAGGCCGTTCCGGTATTGTGGAAGATGGCGCGGTAGCGTTCCTCGGATTCCCGGCGGGCCGCGAAGGCCTCGGCGATGCTCCGCCCCAGGCGCGCCAGCTCGTCGTTTCCGGCGATGCGCAGGGCAGCGTCGTTTCCGTCGCCGTCGCGCACCGCCCGGACCTGCGCGTCCAGGGCCGAGACCCTGGAAAGCACCTTGCGCTCCAGGAACCAGAGCAGGAACACGACCCCGCACACCAGAGCCAGCAGATAGGAGCCATGGATGCTGTTGGCCAAGGCGCGCCAGACCGATTCGCGCTGCAGATGGACGTGCAGCGCGGGCAGGCCGAGGAGATCGGGCAGCAGCATCGACCCGTGCGTGACGCCGCCGTTCGGGGAGACGTGGACGTCGCCCTCCGCCGACCGCTGCAGCGTCTCCAGGGGCAGCCCATGTCCAGGGTCGTCCGGGATCGAGAGGGTGATCTCGCTGCCGCCCTGCCCGGCAAAGAGCCGCTCCAGATCGTTCCCGAGCGGACGGGCCATGAACAGCCAGCCGGGCGAGGGGCCGCCGTGGTCGGAGGAGAGCACCGGCAGGACGGCGGCCAGGACCAGGCCGCCGTCCAGGCGCAGGAGCCCGGCGCACCCGTTTCCCGGGGCGTCCGCGCTGCCCGTCGTGGCCGCCAGCCGCTCCGCGAGGCCCGGGGAAAGGGCATAGGGCCGCAACTCCTCCTGGACGAGCTGCCCGCCCCAGGCCTGACGCCCATCGCGGCGCACGAAGGCGACATGGCTCAGGGCCTGATCGCGGAAGGTCGTGCGGGAGAGATTCGCCGCGACGTACTCGGGGCGGCTCCCGCGCAGGAACTCGGCCGTGTCCGTCCAGTAGGCCCAGTCGCGAGCCATGCGCTGCATGTCCTGGGCGCGGGTGGCGAGCATGGCGCGGAGCATTCCGAGATCGCGGCGGATGTCCGCCGCCTCGATGGCCGCGAAACGGCGGCAGCCCACCTGCTCGTTGATCAGGTAGCTGGCCGCGACCACGACGCACAGCAGCCCGAGGACCGTGACCAGCGTATGCGCCCGGAGGCTCTTCACGGAAGATCCCGCGGCTGGAAGACGGCCGGGGCGGCGGTCGCGCGCGGCCCGGCGCTCCGGGTCGCGTGCGGACGGGGCCGGAGGGCCGGGGTCGCACGATCTCCCATGGTGTCACACATACTGTTCACCGCTCTCCCCGTACAATGTGCTGTACAAGGAGAGTTGCGCATGAGCAACGACTGTTTGCGGTCCGGTCCGGCCGCAGGGAGGCTACTGCGTCGCGCCCGAGCCCTTCTGGCCCGGCGAGAGCACGAGCTTGGCCTCGTAGGCCTTGACCTGCTCGCTCTGCCGCCACTCGGCGAAGAGGCGCTCCCACTCCGAGAAGTCCCGCTCCTCCTGGTCGAGCAGCCCTTCGTGGGACTGGTTCCAGAGGCTGAAGAGATACATCTCGATCTTGAAGGCCGGGGAGTCGAAGACCGCGGCCATCACGCCCTCGGGATGGGCCTGGCCGTCCAGCCGCGCGGCCACGAAGGCGCAGACCGTGGTGGTGGAGCGTTCCTGGTCCGTTTCCTCGTTGTGCAGGACGTCGACCAGCCCTTGCAGATTGGGGTGCTGCTCGCGCACCCGGGTCTGCATTTCCTCGGGAATCTCGTAGACGAGCTTTCCGTCCTTGTCCTTGAGATAGTAAAAACGCAGCCAGTGCTCGAAACGCAGCACCTGGGTGGCGTCCTTCACGGCCTGGGCGAAGTCCTGGGCCTTGCTCTTTGCGCGCATGGCATGCTCCTTGAGCCTGTTCGGCGGTCGGCCACTATGGCCGCGCCGGACGCCGCAGTCAAGGCCGGGCCGCCCCCGTCGGCGCGAGGATCAGTACAGGTGGCAGCTCACGAAGCGCCCGGGCGCGGCCTCGCGCCAGGCGGGAAACTCCCCGGGGCAGGGAGCGAAGGCGCGCGGGCAGCGCGGGTGGAAGGGGCAGCCCGCGGGCGGGGCGTAGGGGCTGGGCGGCTCGCCCGCAAGCCGGATGCGCTGCCGCGCCCGGGCCGGGTCCGGCACGGGCACGGCCGAGAGCAGGGTCTGCGTGTAGGGGTGCAGCGGCTCCTTGAAGAGTTGCCCGCGCGGGGCCAGCTCCATGAGGCGGCCGAGGTACATCACCGCCACCGCGTCGCAGATGGCGCCGACCACGGAGAGGTCGTGCGAGATGAAGAGATAGGCGAGGCCCATGCGCTCCTGCAGGTCGCGCAGCAGGTTGACGATCTGCGCCTGGATGGAGACGTCCAGAGCCGAAACCGGCTCGTCGCAGACGATGAGCTTGGGCTCCAGGGCCAGACAGCGGGCGATGGCCACACGCTGCCGCTGCCCGCCGGAAAACTCGTGCGGATAGCGCGCCGCGTGCCCGGGCGGGAGCCCCACCAGTCCCAGGACCTCGGCCACGCGCTCACGCCGCGAGGCCGCGTCCCCGATCCCGTGGACGTCGAGCCCCTCGCGCACGATGCGGCCGATGGAGAGGCGCGGGTTGAGCGAGGAATAGGGGTCCTGGAAGACCATCTGGACCTCGCGCCTGAAGGCGGACGGCAGGTCCGGCCAGAGCGGCGCGCCGCGGTAGCGGACCTCGCCCCCGTCCGGCCGCTCCAGGGCCACGGCCAGACGGCCCAGGGTGGATTTGCCGCAGCCCGATTCGCCCACCAGCCCCAGGGTCTGCCCGGCCCCGAGGCCGAGCGAGATCCCCTGCACGGCTTGCACGGCCGTGCGCCGAAGGCCCAGCGGCCCCTCGCGCCCGACGTAGCGGCGCGAAACCTCGCGCAGTTCGAGCAGGGACGCGCCGCTCATGCCGCGCTCCCCGGCGCCAGCAGCCAGCAGCGCGCGCCGCGCCGCGCATCGCCGAAGGCTGGGGGGACCTCCGCGCGGCAGCGGGCGAAGGCGTGCGGACAGCGCGGATGGAAATGGCAACCGGACGGCAGGGCCGCGATGTCCGGCACGGCCCCGGCGATGGGCGTCAGACGCGCGCCCGGCGCGTCGAGCCTGGGCAGCGAGGTCAGGAGTCCACGGGTGTAGGGGTGCAGCGGCTCCCGGAAGAGGTCGTCCACCGCCCCCCGCTCCACAACCCGGCCCGCGTACATCACGGCCGCGCGCCGCGCGCTCTGGGCCACCACGCCCAGGTCGTGGGTGATGAGCAGCACGGCCATGCCGCGCTCGTCCTGCAGCCTGCCGAGCAGATCGAGGATTTCCGCCTGGATGGTCACATCCAGGGCCGTGGTCGGCTCGTCCGCCAGCACGGCGTCCGGGCCGCAGGCCAGGGCCATGGCGATGATCACGCGCTGGCGCATGCCGCCGGACAGTTCGTGGGGATAGCTGGCCGCGCGCCGCGCCGGATTGGGGATGCCCACCTCGGCCAGCAGTCCGGCGGCCCGCTCCATGGCCTCGCGCGGGGAAAGCCCGAGATGCAGCCGCAGTCCTTCGGCGATCTGCTCGCCCACGGTGAAGACCGGATTCAAGGCGGTCATGGGCTCCTGGAAGATCATGGACAGATGGCGGCCCCGGATGCGGCGGTACTCCTCCTCGGCGAGGCCCGCCAGCTCCCGGCCCTTGAAGAGGATGGAGCCGCCCGCCACGCGGCCCGGCGGCGGCGTCAGGCCGAGGCAGGAGAGCGCGGCCATGGTCTTGCCCGAGCCGGACTCGCCCACCAGGGCCACGGTCTCCCCGGCCTGCAGGTCGAGGTCCACGCCGTCCACGGCCGTGGCGGGGCCGCCCGGCAGGTCGAAGACCGTGGTCAGGCCGCGCAGGGAAAGGACCGAAGCTTCCATGTGCGGTCTGTACGTGCTTCGGCCGCGCGGGGCAAGACGCGCGCCGCCGCCCCTTGCCTTGGCCCTTTCCAGACTGTATTGCTTGAGCCCCATGGCGAAACTCACGTTCTCCGACACGGAAAAGGCCGCCCTGGCCATCCTGCAGCGCGATCTGCCCGACTCCGCGACGCCCTTCGCGGACGTGGCGGCGCAAACCGGCCTTTCCGAGGCCGAGGTGCTGGCCCTGGCCCAGAGGCTCAAGGACGACGGCGTGATCCGCCGCTTCGGCGCGACCCTGCGCCACCAGAAGGCGGGCTACGGGCACAACGCCATGGTCGCCTGGTACGTGGAGGAGGGCCGCGATCTGGACGAGATCGGGGCCATCTTCACCGCCCGGCCGGAGATTTCGCACTGCTACGTGCGCCGCAGCTGCATGGACTGGCCCTACAACTTCTATACCATGATCCACGGCAAATCGCCCGGCGACTGCCTGCGCGTGGTCGAGGAGCTGATCGCGGCCACGGGCGTGCCCCAGTACGACATCCTGGAGAGCGTGAAGGAACTGAAAAAAACGTCCATGGTCTACTTCGCCAAGGACGACGGAGAGAACGATGATCCGGTCTGAACAGCTTTTCGCCGAGGCCCAGCAGCTCATTCCCGGGGGCGTGAACTCGCCCGTGCGCGCCTGCCGCTCCGTGGGGACCATCCCCCTGTTCATCGCCTCGGCCAGGGACGCCTATCTGCACACCGCCGACGGCAAGCGGCTTATCGACTACGTCATGAGTTGGGGCCCCATGCTGCTGGGCCACGCCACCCCTGCCGTGACCCAGGCCGTCGTCGAGGCCGCGGCCAAGGGGACCAGCTTCGGCGCGCCCTGCCCGGGCGAGGTCGAACTGGCCCAGGCCGTGGTGGACGCCGTGCCCAGCGTGGAGATGGTGCGCATGGTCAACTCCGGCACCGAGGCCACCATGAGCGCCGTGCGTCTGGCCCGCGGCGTCACCGGCCGGACCAAGGTCGTGAAGTTCAAGGGCTGCTACCACGGCCACGCCGACGCCTTCCTGGCCGCGGCCGGGTCGGGCCTCGCCACCCTCTCCATCCCCGGCACGCCCGGCGTGCCCGCCGCCACCGTGGCCGACACCCTGCTCGCCCCCTACAACGACCTGGACGCCGTGGCCGACTTCTTCGAGACGCACGGCGACGACATCGCCTGCGTCATCGTGGAGCCTGTGGCGGGCAACATGGGCCTGGTGCTCCCGGTCGAAGGCTTTCTCGAAGGCCTGCGCGGCCTGTGCGACAAGTACGAGGCCCTGCTCATCTTCGACGAGGTCATCACGGGCTTCCGCCTCTCCTACGGCGGGGCGCAGCAGCGCTTCGGCATCACCCCGGACCTGACCTGCCTGGGCAAGATCATCGGCGGCGGCCTGCCCGTGGGGGCCTACGGCGGCAAGCGCGCGCTCATGGAGCGCGTGGCCCCCTGCGGCGACGTCTATCAGGCGGGCACCCTCTCCGGAAACCCGCTGGCCATGGCCGCGGGTCTGGCCACTCTGCGGGCGCTACGCACGGCCGACTACGCGGCCCTGGAACAGCGCACCAAGACTCTGGCCGAAGATATCGCCGCCATCCTGCGCGGCAAGGGGCTGCCGGTGACCCTGCACCACATCGCCTCGGCCTTCACCCTCTTCTTCACCGAAGGGCCGGTGACCAACTTCGCCCAGGCCGCGGCCGCGGACACGGAACTCTACACCCGTTTCTTCCAGCAGATGCGCGCCGCCGGGATCAACCTCGCGCCCAGCGCCTTCGAGTGCGCCTTCACCTCCTTCGCCCACACCGAGGAGGATTACGGGAAGACCCTGGACGCCGTGCGCACGGCGAAATTCTAGACGTACGGACGGCGGGGCGTGCGGCGGCCGGAGCGGGCCGAGACGCACGGGGCCAGAGGCCCCGCGCGTCCCTGTTTCCGCCTCCGACTGCGCGCGCCGCGAAAATCTCACCGGCCCGGCACATGAAGAGACAAGCCCCATGAAGCCGCCCCCTCCCCCATCTCCGACCGCGAAACGCTCCCGGACGTCCGGGGGACGCGGGAGCCGGGGAAGGGACGAAAGCCTCGGCTCGGCGCTGTGGTGGGCCTGTTCGCGGCAGGGCGCGGAGCTGGCCCGGCGGCTGGCCGCCGAACTCGGCGGGACGGTGCGGCCGCCCGCGCGGCTGGCCCTGCCGGGCGAGGCGGGCTACAGGTCCCTGCTCCCCGCCGTGGCCCGGGCGTTCCCCGACCATGCGGCCCACGTCTTCGTCTGCGCCGCGGGCATCGCGGTGCGCGCCATCGCGCCGCTGCTCGCGGCAAAGGACGCCGATCCGGCCGTGATCGTCCTCGATCAGGCGGGACGCTTCGCCGTGCCGATCCTGTCCGGCCACCTGGGCGGGGCCAACGAACTGGCTCGGCGCATCGCGGCCGCCACCGGCGGCCAGCCCGTGATCACCACGGGCACGGACCTTGCGGGACTGCCCGCCATCGACCTTCTGGCCCAGGAACGGAACATGGCCATCGTCGGCCTGGAGGCGGTCAAGGCCGTGAGCGCGGCCCTGCTGGACGGCGCGGCCGTCCCCCTGGTGGACCGGGAGGAGCGGCTTTTTCCGCCGGACGATCCGCGCCGGGTCCATTTTCCGTCCGTCCGCGCCGACGAGGCGCGGGAACTGCCGCTGGCCGTGTGGGTGGACTGGCGGGAGACCGCCGCGCCCAGGGGGCATCTGCTGCTCGTGCCGCGCGTGCTGGCGGCCGGGGTGGGCTGCCGCCGTGGGGCAGGGGCCGGGGAGATACTGGATTGCCTGCGCGCGGCCTGCGCCCGCGCGGGCGCGCATCCGTCCGCCCTGGCCGTCCTGGGCAGCGTGGAACTGAAGGCCGACGAGGCCGGGCTGCTGGACGCGGCCCGGAGGCTGGGGCTGCGGGTCGCATTCTTCGCGGCCGGGGAACTGGCCGCCGTGGACGTGCCCACGCCCTCGGCCCGGGTGGCGCAGGCCGCGGGCACGCCGAGCGTGGCCGAGGCCGCGGCCCTGCTGCTGGCCCGGAATACGGAGCTTATATGCGAAAAGACCATTGCGGGCCGCGTCACCGCGGCCCTGGCCCTGATGCGGACGGAGCGGGAGGAATGACGGCCGCGCCGTCCGGGCCGGGCCGCCTCTGGGTGGTGGGGCTCGGCCCCGGGGACGCGGGGCTGCTCGCCCCCCTCGCCCGCCAGGCCCTGGAGGCGGCCGAGGTCGTCGTGGGCTACGCCACCTATCTCGACCTGCTGCCGCCGAAGCTGCTGGCGGACAAGGAGGTGGTGCGCGGCCGCATGATGGGCGAGGTGGAGCGCTGCGCCGCAGCCGTGGACGCCGCGGCCGGGGGCCGCGACACGGCCGTGGTCTCCAGCGGCGACGCGGGCGTCTACGGCATGGCCGGACTGGTCCTGGAGACGCTGGAGGCGAGGGGCCTGCTGGCGGCCGTCCCCTGGGAGGTCATCCCCGGCATCCCGGCCCTGGCCGGGGCGGCCGCGCGGCTCGGAGCGCCCCTGATGCACGATTTCGCGGTCATCAGCCTCTCGGACCTGCTGACCCCGCGCGAGGTCATCATGCGCCGGGTGGAGGCGGCGGCCGGGGCGGACTTCGTCATCGTCCTCTACAATCCGCGCTCCAAGCGCAGGCCGGACATCCTGGGGCAGGCCCTGGACCTCGTGCGCCGCCACCGCGATCCGGACACGCCCGTGGGGCTGGTGCGCAACGCTTGGCGGGAGGGCGAGGAGACCCTGGTCGAGGGGCTCGGAAGCCTTGATCCGGCCAGGGTTGATATGCTCTCCATTTTGGTGATAGGAAGCAGTTCCACCCGCGCGCTGCAGGTTCCGGCCGACGCTTCCCGGAAAAGCGTGATGCTGACCCCGCGCGGCTATGAGGGCAAATACGAAATCGGATAGATTTCGAAAAGATGGCTGGCCCGCGCGGACGCCCGGACGATCCCGGAGTTCCCCGCAGGGCCGCGTGCATTGGGTGTACGGCCGCGGCCCCATCCTTGACGGGGGTGCGTCCTTCCACTAACGTGTGGCATGTGAATTGTGGAACGTTCAGTGTATGGATGAAGGAAGGAGGAATGAAGGCATGAGGAAGAACATCATCGTCAGCCTGGCCGTGGCGGCCCTGCTGGCCCTGGCCGTCTCCGCGATGGCCGCCCCCAAAGTCCCGGCCGACGGCCCGGTGAAGACCCCTGCCGGCGCCACCCTGACCCAGGCCGTGTGCGGCTTCTCGCACGGCGGCGGTCACAAGGAGTACACGGACTGCAAGGTCTGCCACCACACCTGGGACGGCAAGGCCGACATCAAGACCTGCTCCAGCGCCGACTGCCACGCGGACATGAAGGAAAAGAAGGGCGGCAAGTCCTTCTACGCCGCCTTCCACGCGCCGCAGAGCAAGCACTCCTGCCTGGGCTGCCACAAGGAAGTCAAGAAGGCCGGCAAGGCCAAGGCTCCCACGGCCTGCACGCAGTGCCACCCGAAGAAGGCCGGCTAGGCTTTCGGCAATCCCCAAGGGGGCTGCCGCAGGGCGGCCCCCTTTTTTTCCAACCTTGCCGAGCCCGGAGGGGAGCATGGCAAAAACGCCCGCCGATCTTGAGAGCGACGACATCATCGAACTGACCGACCTCATCGAGGCTGGCGACTCCGCCAAGGCGGGGGGCGACAGCGACCTCGACGCCCTGCTGGGCGGCGGGGACGACGGGGCAGTCTCGCTCGACGATCTGCTCGACGCCTCGTCGACGCCCTCTTCCGGCGGCGATCTGCCCGGTCTGGACGATCTGGACATCCCCTCCTCCACGGGCGCTTCGGGCGGCAAGGACGGCGGCATCGACATGGACGGCCTGGACGATCTGCTGGCGGACATGGACTCCGGTTCCGCCAAACAGCCCACGGCCGACGACCTGGAGGCCATGCTCGGCGGCGGCGCGACCTCCGGCGATTCCTCGGCGGACGGTCTGGACGACCTGCTGGCGGGCCTGGATGACGAGCCCGCGGCCCCGGCCCCCAAGGCGGCTCCCAAACCCGCTCCCAAAGCCGCGGCCCAGGACGACATTGACGATCTTCTGGCAGGCCTCGACGACGCGCCCGCAGCGCCTGCCCCCAAGGCGGCTAAACCCGCGCCCAAGGCAGCGGCCCAGGACGACATCGACGACCTGCTGGCGGGCCTGGACGACGAGCCCGCGGCCCCGGCCCCCAAGGCGGCTCCCAAGCCCGCTCCCAAAGCCGCGGCCCAGGACGACATTGACGATCTTCTGGCAGGCCTCGACGACGACGTCCCGGCCGCTCCGGCGGCGAAAGAGGAGACGGGCGGCGGCATCCTGGCCGACGACGACATCGAGGCCCTGCTCGCCGCCCAGGACGAGGCCGAGACGACCGCTGGCCAACCCGCGCCCACGGAACCCGATTTCGGCGACGATCTCGACGCCCTGCTCGCCTCCCCCGGCCTTGCCGGGGATGCGTCCGCCGGGCCGGACGATCTCGATCTGCTGCTTGCGGACGAGGAGCCTGCCCCGGCGGCCGCCGCGGATGCGGCGAAAGACGCCGCCAGGCCCAGGGACGTGCGCGAAGCCGCCACGCCCGAGGACATGGATCTTGCGGCCAGCGAGGTGGAAACCGCGGCCGGACAGGATTTCGGCGACATGCCGGACGACCTCGGCAGCCTGCTCGGCGACCTCGACGCCGCGCCCGGCGAGGCTGCGGACGGACGGCGGCCCGCGGTGGACTCGGTCTATCTGGAGACCCTGGAGACGCGCCTCGCCTCCTTGGAGCACATAGAGGCGCGCATGGGGACGCTGGAGCACATCGAGGCCAAGCTCGAAGGCATCGAGACGGCCCTGGCCAGACTTTCCGAGGGCGGCTCCGCAGCCTCGACCCTGCCCCTGGACCCGTCCGAGATGGGCGAGCGCCTGGAGTCGGGCCTGTCCGAACGCATCGAGGCCGTGATCTCCGCCCGGCTCGACGGCTTCGAGGCCACATTGCGCGAAAATCTCACCGCCGACATCCTGCGCGAAGTGGAGAAGGCCATCCCGGCCGCCGCCGCGCGCATCATCCGCGAGGAGATCGCGGCCCTGGCCGAGACCCTGGACGACGACGAAGGCTGATCCAGACGGCCTTCCGGCCCGGAACGGCTATTTCTCCAGGGCGGCCACTCTCTTCAACAACTGGACATTCTCGCGCCGCAACGCCGCGTTCTCACTCTCCAGGGAGTCGCAACGCGTCTGCAGTATGCTGAATTTTTCATGTAAGTCCCTGTACTCCCGGTATTGAGGCAGGACGGAGCAGCCTACCACAAGGGCACAGAAGATCACGAAAAAGACGTCCTTGATCCTGCGCATCCCCCAGGCCTGTGCATCATGCGCCGCTCTCACGTCATGCGGCGCAGGCTTCCTAGCGGATCGCCGCGCCGAAGACAAGAGACGCCGCCTGTCCTGCCACGCTCGCCGGACGGTTCGTCAGGCCCGCGCCCGGCGCTGAGGCGCGGTCGCCCCGCCTCGACTTTGCCCCCCGGCCGTGCTAGGAGGCCGGAAGCAAAAAAAGCGGGGATGGCTGCCGAGGTTATTCCCGCTTTACCCGCCCCGCGCTTTGCCCGACGGTCGGTCAAGGCCATTTCCCCAGGGCGGGTTTTTGTTCGGGAGGCCCCATGGACAAGGATCGCCAGCTCGCCCTGCAAGTGGCCAAGGAGATCGTGGTCAAGTTCATCGAGGTGCAGCGCATCTCGCCCGCCAACTTCAACGACCACTTCGCTCCCATCTACCAGGAAATCCTGCGCACCCTGACCGCCGGGCAGGCCGCCCGGCCCGGCGGGGACGACTAGCCCGTGCGCACGCCGTCCGGCGCTCCGGGGCAGACGGAACAGCCCGACGCGCACGCCGAACACGGCCGCCGCGTGGCCTCCATGTTCGGCCGCATCGCCCGCTGGTACGACTTCCTCAACCACTCCCTGTCGCTGGGCCAGGACGTCTACTGGCGCTACCGGCTGGCGCGCTGTCTGCGCCTGCCGCCCGGGGGGATGCTGCTGGACCTGGCCTGCGGCACCATGGACGTGACCCTGGAGGCCCTGCGCCAATATCCGGACGCGCGCGTGGCCGCCCTGGACTTCTCCGGCCCCATGCTGGCCCGCGGCCGCGACAAGGCGACGCGCGCGGGCAAGGCGACGGCCGTGCTGCCCGCGCTGGCCGACGGCCGCCGCCTGCCTCTGCCCGACGCCTCGGCGGACGCCGCGAGCATCGCCTTCGGCATCCGCAACATCCTGCCGCGCGAGGAGGCCTTCCGCGAACTCTTCCGCGTGCTCAGACCCGGCGGCAGGCTCTGCGTGCTGGAGTTCGGCAGCGGCCGCACGCGCATCTGGAAGGGCGCGTACAACTTCTACCTGGACCGTCTGCTCCCGCTGGCCGGGCGGGTGATCTCGGGCGACGCCGGGGCCTACCGCTACCTTGCCGACACCATCCGCGACTTTCCCGACGCGCGCGCCTTGGGGGCCGAAATGCTGGCCGCCGGGTTCGCGGACGTGCGCTGGCAGCCCCATCTTTCGGGCATCGTGTACGTGCACGTGGCGCGCAAGGCGGCGGACGGAGCGGATGAAGGCTAGTTGCGCACGATGTAGATGAGCAGCAGGCCGCCGAGCATGGCCGCCATGCCCAGCATGCGCAGGACCATGGGCGGCTTGGTGGCGAGTTCGAGCAGCACGCGGGGCATGCGCTCGGCCCAGAGGAAATAGGGCAGCCCTTCGAAGACGAAAGCCAGCCCCAGGGCGGTGAACACGAGCGTCCAGTCGATGTGCATGGCTCCCGTTTACCGGCGCGGGCTTCCCCTGTAAAGAAAAGCCGGACCGCGACGAAAACACGCGCCGGAAGGTTTCACGACATGCACGCAAGGATGGGCATCGTATGATCAGCTTCGTCGACCTCAAGACCCGCAAGCGCTCCGTGGCCGTGGTCGGCCTCGGCTACGTCGGCCTGCCCCTGGCCGTGGCCCTTTCGCGCCACTTCTCCGTCATCGGCTTCGACATCTTCGAGGCCCGCATCGCCGAGTTGAAGACCGGCATCGACCGCACCCGCGAGGTCGAGCCCGAGGCGCTGGCCGCGGCCGACGTCGCCTACACCGCCGACCCGACGCGGCTGCGCGAGGCCGGAGTGGTCATCGTGGCCGTGCCCACGCCCATCGACGCCCACCGCAACCCGGACCTCAGGCCCGTGCGCGGCGCTTCGGCCACGGTGGGGGCCAACCTCGCCCCCGGGACCATCGTCTGTTTCGAGTCCACGGTCTACCCGGGCCTCACCGAGGAGGTCTGCGTGCCGCTCCTGGAGCAGCACTCCGGCCTCGCCTGCGGCAGGGACTTCTTCGTGGGCTATTCCCCCGAGCGCATCAACCCCGGCGACAAGGTCCACACCCTGGAGACCATCGTCAAGGTCGTGGCCGGGCAGACGCCCAAGGTGCGCGAGACGCTGGCCCGGATGTACGAGACCGTGGTCCGGGCCGGGGTGCACCGCGCCTCGTCCATCAAGGTGGCGGAGGCCGCCAAGGTCATCGAGAACACGCAGCGCGACCTGAACATCGCGCTCATGAACGAGCTTTCGCTCATCTTCGGCCGCCTGGGCATAGACACCCTGGAGGTGCTTGAGGCCGCGGGGACCAAGTGGAACTTCCTCGGCTTCCGGCCGGGCCTGGTGGGCGGGCATTGCATCGGCGTGGACCCCTACTACCTGACCTTCAAGGCCGAGGAGATCGGGCACCACCCCCAGGTCATCCTGGCGGGCCGCCGCATCAACGACTCCATGGGCAAGCACGTGGCCGAGACCTGCGTGAAGATGCTCATCAAGAACGAATGCGGGACCATCGGACAGGCCCGCATCGGCGTGCTCGGCCTGACCTTCAAGGAGAACGTCCCGGACCTGCGCAACACCCGCGTCACCGACATCATCGCCGAACTGCGCGAATACTGCCCCGCGGTCCTGGTGCACGATCCGCACGCCGATCCGGCCGAGGCCATGCACGAATACGGCCTCGCCCTCTCGCCCCTGGAGGAATTCACGAACCTCTCGGCCCTCATCGTGGCAGTGAACCACCACGAATTCGAGAGCCTGACCCCGGACAGGCTGCGCGCCATGTTCGCGCCCGGCCTGACGCCCCTGGTGCTCGACGTCAAGGGCATGTGCGACAAGGACGCCCTCCTGGCCCACGGCTTCGTCTTCTGGCGGCTGTAGGGACGGCCGCGCATGCCGCTGCTCGTCGTCTGCGCCACGGACACGGAGATGGCCGCGGCCCTGGCCTGGGCAGGACCGCTCCGCCTCCCCCGCCAGGGCGGGAGCGCCCGGGTCGTGCTCGCGGGGCGGTCCTGCCTGCTCCTAATCACGGGCGTGGGTCCAGTGGCCGCGGCTCTGCGCGCGGGCCGGACCATCGGGCAAACGCCGCCTTCGGGCATCCTCTGCCTGGGCGTGGCCGGGACCTTCGACACGCATCTCCTGCCGCTCGGAAGCGCGGCGGCCGTCTGCGAGGAGCGCTTCGCGGACTTCGGCCTGGCCGGGGAGGACGGCGTGGACCCGCGCGGCATCCGGTTCGCGCAGGGTGTGGCCGGGGGCCGCGAGATCTTCGACAGCCTGCCGCTGGACCCCGGGGCCGCTGCGGCGGCGCTCGGACTCACCCTGCCCGCGGCCTGGCCCAGCCTCCCCTGCCTGACCGTGAGCGCGGCCAGCGGCAGCGCCTGCGCGGCCCGCGCCCGGGCGACCCACGGCTGCGCCCTGGAGGCCATGGAGGGCTTCGCCCTGGCTTTTGCCGCGGCCGACGCGGGCATACCGTTCCTGGAGGTCCGCACGGCCTCCAACCGCGTGGGCGCGCGACCGCCCGAAGACTGGAACCTGCCGGCCGCCCTCGATGCCCTGGGCAGGGCCGCTGGCGCGCTCTTCGGGCAGGCCTGACGCCCATTTAGCGCTTGCCGCCGAAGACCCTCTCAGCTAGGATGCCGCGCGAATGAGCCAGCATGCAGAGCGCCTCGCCCGGGAACTTGCGGGCATCGAAACCTTCCTCCGACAGGAGACCGAACGGCTGCCGGAACTGGTCCGGCCCGTGGCCGCCCACGTCCTGGACGCGGGCGGCAAACGCTTCCGGCCCATGCTCACCGTGCTCTTCGCCCGGCTGCTCGGCCACGCCTCGGACGACGTCTTTCCCCTGGCCGCCTCGCTCGAATTCCTGCACTCCGCCACCCTGCTGCACGACGACATCCTCGACGGCGCAAGCCTGCGGCGGGGCAAGGCCGCGGCCCACGTGGTCTTCTCCCGCACCGAGACCATCCTCGCGGGCGACGCGCTCCTGGCCCTGTCCAACCGGCTGGTGGCCGACTACGGCATCCCGCGCATGGTCGCCATGCTTTCGGAGGCCGTGCTGCGCACCGTGGTGGGCGAGATCGAGGAGATCGCGGCCTGCCGTGAACTGGACCTGGACGAGGCAGGCTACCTCTCCATCATCACCGGCAAGACGGCCTTCCTCATCCAGGCCGCCGCGGGCGTGGGCGCGCTCCTGGCCAGGGCCCCGGACGAGACCGTGACCAGGGCCGAGGAGTTCGGCCTGAACATGGGCATCGCCTTTCAGCTCGTGGACGACGCCCTGGACTACACCTCGCCCCCGGAGGTCAGCGGCAAGCCCGCCGGTTCCGATCTGCGCGAGGGCAAGCTCACCCTGCCGCTGCTCGGCTACCTGGGCTCCCTGCCTGCGGACGGTCGCGCCGACCTGCTCGCCCGGATCAAGGAGAAGAGTCTCTCGGACGCCGAGATCGAAGCCGTGGTCGCGGCCATCCGCGCGGACGGCCACGCGGACGCCACCCGCGAACGGGCCGCGCAGTATGTGGCCCAGGCCGAGCGCTGCCTGGACGGGCTGCCCGCCGGATGGGCGGCCGAGGTGCTCCGCGAATCCCTGCGCTACGTCCTGGCCAGACAAAAATAGTTTGCAGCTTTGCGGCGGCGGGTTATGATGCATTCATGATCGATACCGTCGCGACCCTGACGGAGTGCCTGCGGGCCTCCTTCTCGCCCGTGACCACGCGCCTCATCCGCGAGGTGGTCAGGGAAGAACCCGACTTCAACGAAATCGCCGCGATCATCGGCATGGACCCGGCCCTGGCGGCCATGGTCCTGACCCTGGTCAACTCCCCCTACTACGGCTTCACCCAGAAGTGCACGGACCTGCAGCGCGCCGCAGTGGTGCTCGGCACGCAGGAGATCCTCAAGCTCGCCCTGACCGTCTCCTTCCACAAGACCCTGGCCCCGGCCAAGAAACGGGGGGGCGGGGACGCCTTCACGGGCTGGCGGCTCATCGTCTGGGCGTCCATCGCCGCCGAACTCATCGCCGAACGCCTGGCCCCGCAGGACGCCTCCCGGGCCTACCTCTGCGCCCTGTTCAAGGATCTTTCCCTGCTGCTCATGGACTGCGTCCTGCCCGACATTTTTCCGAGCAGGGGCGACATCTGCCTGGGCGAGAACCAGCTCGCCGAGGAGGAAAAGCTCCTGGGCATGCAGCACGGCGCGCTGACGCGGCTCCTCCTGGCGCAACTCGACATCCCCCTGGAGCTGTGCGAGGGCATCCACCACCACCACGACCTGGAACGTCTGGACGGCCACGAGCCTTACTGCCAGGCCATCATTCTGGCCACCCGCTGGTCCGAGCTGGAGCACGGCAAACGAAAGGACCCCGCCGCCCTGCTGCGCTTCGAACTGACGCTCCGCTCCCGCCTGCAGCTCGTGGAGGAGGACCTCGAAGACCTGCGCCGCCGCGTGCGCGAGCGCTTCACCTCCATGCTGCAGACCCTGGGCATCGGCGAGGCTCCTCCGGACGAGCGCCTTTACCGCCACAGCCTGCAGGAGATGCAGCGCTTCTACTTCCTGAGCATGGAGCTGCAGGACGTCCAGGGCGGGCTGGACGCCGTGGCCCGGACCATCCTACGCCAACTGCGCCTCGTCTTCGGCCTGTCCGACGCCGCGCTCTGCCTCACCGGCCACGACGGCCGGACGCGCGCCCTTTACGCCCTGCGGAGCGGGGCGGTGCAGCAGACGCCCGAAGAGGTCCCGGAGGGCGGCAGGATTCCCTGGCCCCTGCCCGGCAAGACCCATCGTCTGGCTGCGGACAACCGCGAGTGCGGCGTGCTGCGCGTGCCCGCCACCGCCGTGTCCGGAGCGGAGGCGGAAGGGCTCTTCCAACTCTACGTCCGCTTCCTCTCCCAGGCCCTGGAGCAGTACCAGGGCAGCCGCGCCGTGCTGGAGAGCAAGGCCCTGCTCCTGGACCACCTCCCCGTGGCCGCAGCCCGCGCCGACCGACAGGGCCGCCTCATCGACTGCAACGAGCGCTTCCTCGCCGCCCTGGGGGGCGACCGGGCGGCGGCGGGGCATCCCGTGCACGAACTGCTGCAAAGCGCCCTGGGCATCGCCCGGGAACCCGGCTGGAGGGATTTCCCCGGCAGCGGACGGCAGACCATCTCCAAGATATTCTGCAACACCCCGGCCTGCCGCGACCCCCAGCCGCGCTGCCTCTACCTCTCGGCGCACAGGATAGCCTCCCTGCCCGGCCAGGACATCGTCTACATCCTGCAGGACGTGACCGAGCTGACGGAGCTGGAGATCCAGGCCCTGCGGGAGCTGGACTTCATGGAGGCCCTGGTCTCCTCCATGCGGGACGTGGTCCTGACCGTGGACACCTCGGGCGGCATCACCTTCGCCTCGCCCCGGTTCTCGGACAAGCTCGTGGGCCGCAACCTCTTCGCCATCTCGCGGCCCACGGACGCCCACGCCGGGACCTGGGACCCCGCCATGCTCCCGGAGCAGACCGCTCCGGTGGAGGTCCAGCTGGCCACGGGCGAGACCACGGCCTTGGCCCTGGAACTCGTCTTCTCCCCCTTAGGCGACCCGGCGCAGCGCTCCTATCTGGTCGTGGGCCGCGACATCTCGGCCGTGCGCCGCCTGGAGGAGAAGCTCAAACGCCAGGCCATGTACGACGGCCTGACCGGACTGCTCAACCACAGCCAGTTCCACGCCGTGCTGGAGCGCGAGGTGACGCGGGCGCAGCGCACCGGCCGCCCCCTGGGGCTGATCTTCATGGACCTGGACGACTTCAAGGCCGTCAACGACAGCGAGGGGCACCAGGCCGGGGACGTCGTCCTGCGGACCATCGGCCAGGTCCTCAGGCAGCACACGCGCAAGGGCATGGACTTCCCCTGCCGCTACGGGGGCGACGAGTTCGCCGTGATCTTCACCGAGATCACCCCGGGCCACCTGGCCATGCTCGCCGGCCGCCTGGACAAGTCCATCCGCGACAACACCGCGGACAGGATCGGCATCTCCGCGGGCGTGGCCCTGCTCCAGCCCCACGAGACCGCCGAAGGCCTGCTGCGCCGCGCCGACCGCGCCTCCTACGCCGCCAAGTCGCAGGGGGGCCGCCGCGTGGTGACGGCGGAATAGGCGGGCCCGGTCTGCGGGCGCGGCGTCCGGCCCCTGCCCGCAGGGCCATTTCCCCGCTTTTAAAGCGGGGCCTCTTCTGCTATCCCCTGCCCATCGCCGCCGCGCCAAGGAGATCCCCATGCTCGTCCGCATCCACGTCGCCGTAAAGCCCCACGTCACCGACACGCCGGGCCGCAAGGCCGCCGCATCCGTCAAAAGCGCCCTCGGCCTCGCGGTGGACAGCGCCCGCATCGTCAAGGTCTTCACGGTGCAGGGTCTGGACGACGCCCAGATCGCCCTGGCCATGGAGCGCGGCGCGCTGCACGACCCGGTGCTGCACGACGTCTCCCTCGCCCCCCTGGCGCGGGACTTCGACTGGCTCATCGAGGTGGGCTTCCGCCCCGGCGTCACGGACAACGAGGGCCGCACCGCGCGCGAAACCCTGGCCGTGGTCCTCGGGCTCTCCAGGGAACAGGCCGGACGGCTCGCGGTCTACACCTCCACGCAGTACCTGCTCGCGGGCGGCCTGACGGCCAGGGAGGCGCGGCGCATCGCCACGGACCTTCTGGCCAACGAACTCATCCAGCGCTTCGAGATCCGGTCCGCGGCGGAAGGGCCGGACATCGCCCCCAGGGCGGCCGAGGTCCATGCCGAAGGCGTGAGCGAGGTGGCGACCATCGACATCTTCGCCATGAGCGACGGCGAACTGCTGGAGTTCTCCAAGGCCAACACCCTGGCTCTCAGCCTCGCCGAACTTCACGCCATCAAGGCGTACTACACCCGCCCCGGGGTCAGGGAATCCCGCGCGGCCATGGGCCTGCCCCCCCTGCCCACGGACGCGGAGATCGAGATGCTGGCCCAGACCTGGTCCGAGCACTGCAAGCACAAGATATTCAACGCCCGCATCACTTACCGCGACGAGGACGCCGGGACCGAGGAGGTCGTGGACAGCCTGTTCAAGACCTGCATCGCGGGCTCCACGCGCGAGGTGCGCGCGGCCAAGGGCGAGAACGACCTCTGCCTCTCGGTCTTCAAGGACAACGCGGGCGTCTTCAAGTTCACCGACGAGGTGGCGGCCTGCGTGAAGATGGAGACGCACAACTCGCCCTCGGCCCTGGACCCTTACGGCGGAGCGCTCACCGGCATCGTGGGCGTGAACCGCGACCCCATGGGCACCGGCATGGGCGCGGAACTCTTGTGCAACACCGACGTCTTCTGCTTCGCCTCGCCCTTTTTCGAGGGCGAGCTGCCCCCGCGCCTGCTGCACCCGCGCCGGGTGCTCGAAGGCGTGCGCGAGGGCGTGGAGCACGGCGGCAACAAATCCGGCGTGCCCACGGTCAACGGCTCCATCGTCTTCGACGAGCGCTTCCTGGGCAAGCCGCTGGTCTATTGCGGCACCCTGGGCGTCCTGCCGGTCATGCAGCACGGCCGCCCGGCCTACGAGAAATACCACAAGCCCGGCGACGCCGTGGTCATGGTGGGCGGCCGCATCGGCAAGGACGGCATCCACGGCGCGACCTTCTCCTCCGAGGAACTGCACGAGGGCTCTCCGGCCACGGCCGTGCAGATCGGCGATCCCATCACCCAACGCAAGGCCTACGACTTCCTGATGCGCGCCCGCGACCTCGGGCTCTACAGCGCCATCACGGACAACGGCGCGGGCGGCCTCTCCTCCTCGGTGGGCGAAATGGCCGGGCAGACCGGCGGCGCGCGCATCGACCTCTCCAAGGCCCCGCTCAAGTACCCCGGCCTCAGGCCCTGGGAGGTGCTGCTCTCCGAGGCGCAGGAGCGCATGTCCCTGGCCGTGCCGCAGGACAAACTCCCCGAATTCCTGCGCCTGGCCGGGGAGATGGACGTGGAGGCCTCGGTGCTCGGCGAGTTCACGGACTCGGGATATTTTCACGCCACCTGGGGCGAGACGCCTGTCTGCTGCCTGGACATGGACTTCCTGCACGACGGCGTGCCCCAGATGGAACTGTCCGCGGCCTGGAAGACCCCGCGCTGCGAGGCCTCGGGACTGCCCGAGGTCGCGGACCAGGGCGGGCTGCTGCGGACGATGCTCGGCCGCCTCAACATCTGCTCAAAGGAGTACGTGGTCCGGCAGTACGACCACGAGGTACAGGGCGGCAGCGCCATCAAGCCCTTCGTGGGGGTGAAGCTCGACGGCCCGGCCGACGCGGGCGTGATCCGGCCGGTGCTGGGGCTGGAACGGGGCCTTGCCGTGTCGCACGGCATCTGTCCCAAGTTCTCGGACTTCGACACCTACTGGATGATGGCCGGGGCCATGGACGAGGCCGTGCGCAACGCCGTGGCCGTGGGCGCGGACCCGGACCAGATGGTCGGCGTGGACAACTTCTGCTGGTGCGATCCGGTGCAGTCCGAGAAGACCCCGGACGGCGCGTACAAGCTCGCCCAGCTGGTGCGCGCCAACCGCGCCCTGGCCCACTTCGCCAAGGCCTTTGGCGTGCCCTGCATCTCGGGCAAGGATTCCATGAAGAACGACTACACCGGCGGCGGGACCAAGATCTCCATTCCGCCCACGGTGCTCTTCTCCGCGGTCGGCATCGTGCCCGACGTGAACAAGTGCCTGACTTCGGACTTCAAGCGGCCGGACGAGCGCATCTACCTGCTCGGCACGACCTGGGACGAACTGGCCGGGAGCGAGTTGTGGCAGGAGCTGAAGCTTGCGGGCGGCAACGTGCCGCACGTGGACGCCCTGTCCGCCCTCTCCCGCTACCGCGCCCTCTTCAAGGCCGCCCAGGCCGGGCTGATCAGCGCGGCCCACGACTGCTCGGACGGCGGTCTGGCCGTGGCCCTGGCCGAGATGGCCCTGGGCGGGCGCCTGGGCTGCAGCGTGGATCTCGCCGCCGTTCCCCAGGCGGGCGGCGGCCTGGTCGATCTCGTCCTGCTCTATGCCGAATCGCACAGCCGCCTGCTGGTCACGGTTCCCGAGAACAGGGCGGAAGAATTTGAACGACTGTGCAATGGACAGATCCTGGGACTGCTCGGCCGTACCGGAGGACACGAGGTGCGGATCGGCCGCCAGGGACGGGCCCTGCTCTCCGAGCCGGTGGAGGCCCTGGCC
Organism: Desulfovibrio sp.; assembly: GCA_022839785.1. Lineage (GTDB taxonomy): Bacteria > Desulfobacterota > Desulfovibrionia > Desulfovibrionales > Desulfovibrionaceae > Alkalidesulfovibrio. The sequence continues at coordinate 203,189 of JALHJW010000003.1, forward strand.
CGCGCCTTCTGCGGGACGCTCGCCTGGTAGCCCGGAACAGGGCGGAAACATTGCCTTTCGGAGGAGGAAAATCGAGAGAAACCTTTGACCTTTTGCGAAATAAGGTATAACCCTACCTGCAAATCATTGCCGGATGTGACTTTTCTAACAACCATTCAGCGAGGGGAACTCTCGTGAGCTTCCGATACCTCTCCCTGGCGTTTGGGTTGGCCATCCTGGCCGGTCTTTTTTCCTCCGTCTCCCTGCGCGCGGCCGATGCGGGCTATGTGGGCACCGACGCCTGCAAGGACTGCCACGCCGAGCAGTACGGCAACTTCAAGAAGTTCGCCAAGAAAGCCAAATCCTGGAAGAGCATCGAAATCATGGCCTCGGACCTCACGCCCGAGGAGGTCAGGGAGTGCTACGCCTGCCACACCACGGGCTACGGACGGCCCGGCGGCTTCGTGAGCATCGAGAAGACCCCCCACCTCTCCGACGCGGGCTGCGAGGTCTGCCACGGCCCGGGCGGCGAGCACATCGCCTCGGGCGGCGACCCCTCCTCCATCCGCAAGAAGATGTCCATGAAGGACTGCGAAACCTGCCACAATTCCGAGCGGGTCGCGGCCTTCAACTTCAAGCCGCTCCTCTACGGCGGCGCACACTGACGGAGGAGGGGACATGCATTTCATCAAGCGGTCCCTCGGCGCGAAAGTCCTCGTCCTCACCTCGGCTCTCACCATAACGGCCTTCCTGGGCCTCTTCCTGGCCAACTCCTACTGGCAGCGCAAGGGCATCCTGCACGAGATCGAGTCCAGCGCGGAGCGCACCGCCTCGCTGGTGCAGATGGCCATCGAGGAGCCCATGCGCCAGGGCAATAACGAGGAAACCCTCAGCCAGTTCGGGAAGATCGCGGAGAAGTTCCCCAAGTTCGCCATTTCCATCACCAACCACGCCGGAAACGTGACCTACGGCACCCGCCGCGACATCGTGCGCAAGGACCTGGGCAAGGTCATGGACGGCGACGTGGCGGTCCTGCTGGAGGAAAGCCTGCGCGCCATGACCAGCCGGGGCATGCTCACCGAACTCGGCGGCGTGCCCTATTTCCTGGAGGTGGAGTCCATCCCCAACGAACCGCGCTGCCACCACTGCCACGGCAAGAGCAAGCCGATCCTCGGCTCCCTGGTCATGCTCCAGGACCTCTCCCAGGAGATGGCCGGGCTCAGGGACATTCAGTACAAGGGCGCGGTCATCTCCCTGGTGGGCATGCTTGGCCTGCTCGCCGCCCTGCTGCTCTTCATGCGCAAGGCGGTCATCAGCCGCATCCGGTTCATCGCCAAGTACTCCGAGCGCGTCAGCCAGGGCGAGTTGGACGTCTGCTTCGACGTGGGCGGCGAGGACGAACTGGCGGGCCTGTGCGACTACCTCTCGACCATGATCATGCGCATCAAGGACCAGCTCGAATACAACAGGGGCATCCTCGACGGCATCATCATCCCGCTCTTCGTCACGGGCAAGGACGGGTCCATGCAGGTGGCCAACGTGCCCCTGCGCAACATCCTGGGCAAGAGCGCGGAGCAGGTCCTGGGCAACCCCGCGCGCGAGGTCTTCGGCCGGGACGCGGACGTGACCAGGGCAGTCCTCGGGGAGGGCCGCTCGGTCAACGGCACCCTGCGCTACACCCGCTCCGACGGCGTCGTCTTCCCCCTGCACTACGAGGTGTCGCCCCTGCGCGATTCCGGCGGCAACGTGGTGGGGGCCATCGGCGTCATGCTCGACCTGACCCAGGAGGAGCAGGATAAGACGCGTATCGAGCGGCAGCGCAAGAACCTGCTCGACGTCGCGGCCCAGGTCACCGAGGTGGCGCACAACCTGTCCTCCGCGGCCATGGAGCTGTCCAGCCAGATGGACGACCTGACCAGCGGCGTGGACGCCACGGCGGACCGCACCGCCCAGGTCGCCACGGCCATGGAGGAGATGAACGCCACGGTCATCGAAGTGGCCCAGAACGCAGGCCGCACGGCCGAGGCCGCGGACAGGGCCACGGCCGTGGCCCAGACCGGCGGCGGCCGGGTGCAGGAGACCGTGGGCACCACGCGCGAGGTGGCGCGCACCACGGGCGAGCTGGCCGGCACCCTGAACAGCCTGGCGGTCAAGGCCGAGGACATCGGCCGGGTGCTCTCGGTGATCAATGACATCGCCGATCAGACCAACCTGCTGGCCCTCAACGCCGCCATCGAGGCGGCCCGCGCCGGGGATGCCGGGCGCGGCTTCGCCGTGGTCGCGGACGAGGTGCGCAAACTGGCCGAGAAGACCATGCAGGCCACCCAGGAGGTGGGGCAGGTCATCACCGAGATCCAGACCGTGACCGCCGCGGCCGTGACCGAGATGGGCACCACCCGCGACCGGGTGGAGAAGGCCACCGGGCTGGTCGAGGACTCGGGCAACGTGCTGCACGAGATCATCACCCAGTCCGAGGCCATCGCGGACATGGTGCGCAGCATCGCCACGGCCTCGGAGGAGCAGTCCTCCACGAGCGACGAGATCAACACCAACGTCACCGAGATAAATAATAATTCCCAGGAAATCTCCCGTAGGATACAGGAGGCGAATGGCCGCATCCAGGACGTGGCCCGGATGGCGGAGAACCTGAGCACCCTGGTGGAACGCTTCAAAAGCTGACCCGCATACGCGGGGAGGAGGCGCCCATGGCTCCTTCCTTCACCGGCGAGGACCGCCGCTCCCATACGCGGCTCATCCTCAAGGCCTTCGGCTTCGAGCACTTCTGCACCCTGCGCGCGAGAAGCGACGGCGCTCCGCGCACGGCCCGCCTCATCGACGTCAGCCGCGGCGGCGCGCGTTGTCGCCTGGAGAACGGGACCACGGTCCTGTCGCACGGCGAGGCCGTGATCCTCGAATCCGGGCTGGCCCACCGCGGCTTCACCCTCACCGGCCTTGCGGCCATAGTGCGCTGGGCGGCGGACGACTACGTCGGCCTGCAGTTCGAGCAGGAACTGCCCATCGGCGTGACCGAGCTGCAGCAGATGCTGTCTCCGTAGAGGCCCACCCGGGAAAACCCGGAACTTTCCTCCCTGCGTGCCGATTCGGCGTTGAAAAAAAAAGCGACACGGGTATAAGGGAGACAGGGCCGTGCGCATGCAGTCGGCCTTTTCCGGGACGCACGTTCCGATACCCCGCGCGCGCCCTGCGCGCTCAGTCATCCAAGGAGGACACAATGGCTGCTGATCGTCACGAAGTCTACAAATGCCTGGCCTGCGGCAACATCGTCATGGTCATGCACGGCGGCGCCGGCGAACTCGTCTGCTGCGGCGAGCCCATGAAGTTCATGAAGGAGGGCACCACCGACGGCGCCAAGGAGAAGCACATCCCGGTCGTCGAGAAGACCGCCTCGGGCTACAAGATCTCGGTCGGATCGGTGCTCCACCCCATGGAGGAGAAGCACTACATCGAGTGGATCGAACTCATTGCCGACGGCCGCAGCTACGTGAAGTTCCTCAAGCCCGGCGATGCGCCCGTGGCCGAATTCTGCATTGAGGCGGCCACGGTCACGGCGCGCGAGTACTGCAACATCCACGGCCACTGGAAGGCCTGATCCACCCCGGAGGAAACCAGATGCGTTACGTCTGCAACATCTGCGGCTACGTCTACGATCCCAAGGAGGGCGACCCCGACAGCGGGGTGAAGCCCGGCACCGCGTTCACGGATCTGCCCGACGACTGGGTCTGCCCGGTCTGCGGGGCGGCCAAGAGCGATTTCTCGCCCGAAGGCTAGGCTGCACGCGCGCGGCGGCCGGGACTCCCGGCCGCCGCGCCTCCTTTCTCCCCCGGGCTTTTCCCCGGGCGGCCTTTACGCTACAGACAAGACGGCCCGGCGGCATCCGCCCGAGGCCTCCGAGCCGCAACGCCGGACCAATCCATGCAAGCGAGGACGACATGAGACCGTACAACATCACCGACGACATCCTCTGGGTCGGCGCGGTGGACTGGGCCGCCCGCGACTTCCACGGCTACTCCCGCTCCCCCCTGGGCACCACCTACAACGCCTTCCTGGTCAAGGACGAAAAAATCACGCTCTTCGACACCGTGGAGCACGAGCACAAGGACGCCTTCTTCTGCAACGTGGCCCAGGCCCTGGGCGGCGACCTCTCCAAGGTGGACTACATCGTGGTCAACCACCTGGAGCCGGACCACGCGGGCTGTCTGGTCGAGGCCGTAGAGCGCATGAAGCCCGAAAAGATCTTCTGCTCCCCCATGGGGCAGCGCAACATCGCCTCCCTCTACCACCACACCGACTGGCCCATCGAGGTCTGCCCCACGGGCCACACCGCCTCCATCGGCCGCCGCACGCTCAAGTTCATCGAGACGCGCATGCTGCACTGGCCGGACAACATGCTCACCTACATCCCCGAGGACAAGGCCGTGATCTCCTCGGACGCCTTCGGCCAGAACTGGGCCACGTCCGAGCGCTGGGCCGACGAGGTGGACCGCCCGACCCTGCTGAAGGTCCTCAAGGAGTACTACGCCAACATCGTGCAGCCCTACTCGCCCATCGTCATCAAGACTCTGGACGCGCTGGCCAAGATGAACCTGGACGTGGAGATGATCCTGCCCGACCACGGCCTGCTCTGGCGCGGCAAGGACTGCGCCTGGGTGCTGGACCGCTACCGCGAGTTCGCCCAGGCCAGGCCCGCCCTGCGCGCCCTGCTGGTCTACGACACCATGTGGCGCTCCACCGAGATGATGATCCACGCCGTGGCCGACGGGCTGGCGGCCGAGGGTGTGCCGGTGAAGATCATGAACGTCAAGCGCGACCACCACTCCGCCATCGTCTCGGAGCTGTTCGACTCGGGCGCGCTGGTCCTGGGCTGCCCCACGCACAACAACGGCATCCTGCCCGGCATGGCGGGCGCGTTGCAGTACATCAAGGGGCTCCGCCCCCTGAACAAGGTCGGCGGCTGCGTCGGCTCCTACGGCTGGTCCGGCGAGTCGGTGAAACTCCTCGCCGAATGGCTGGAGAAGATAGGCGTGGAGGCTGTGGGCGAGCCCGTCAAGGTGCAGAACGCGCCGGACCACGAGGTCCTGCGCCAGTGCGTGGACTACGGCCGGGGCATCGCCCGGACTCTGAAGGACAAGATCGCGGCCCTGGGCTGAAGCCCCTCTGCCTGCTTCCTCGAAGGGCGGCTCCGGCCGCCCTTTTTGTTTCCATCTTTAGGAAGAGGCCATCTTTTTCTTCCGGATTATTGCCATTTTTTTTCCAGAGGAGTATGTCCTGGGCAATTCTCCTGAACCTTTTCTAACCTCAACCGGGGATCCGTATGGACGCACTCTTCCTCTCGCGGCTGCAATTCGCGGCGGCGACAATGTTCCACTTCATTTTCGTGCCGATCACACTCGGCCTGTCCCTGCTCATCGCTCTTTTCGAAACGCGGTACGTGCGGACCGGCGACGAGATGTGGCAGCGGCAGGCCAAATTCTGGGGCAAGCTCTTCCTGATCAACTTCGCCGTGGGCGTGGTCACGGGCATCACCCTCGAATTCCAGTTCGGCACCAACTGGTCGCGCTACTCCACCTACGTGGGCGACATCTTCGGCTCGCTCCTGGCCATCGAGGCCACGGCCGCCTTCTTCCTGGAGTCCACCTTCGTGGGCGTCTGGGCCTTCGGCTGGAAGCGCCTCTCGGCCAAGGCCCACGCCTTCGTGGCCTGGCTGGTCTTCCTCGGATCGAGCCTTTCGGCCGTGTGGATCATCCTCGCCAACGGCTTCATGCAGAACCCGCTGGGCTACGTGATCAAGGACGGCCGGGCCGAACTGGCCGACTTCATGGCCGTGGTCACCAACTCCTTCGCCTGGCAGCAGTTCATGCACACCATCTCGGGCTCCTACCTCACGGGCGCCATGTTCGTCCTGGGCGTCTCGGCCTGGCACATCCTGCGCAAGCAGAACACCTCGTTCTTCAAGGCCGCCTTCGCCACGGCCGCGCCCCTCGGCCTGGCCATGGCCCTGTTCGTGGCCGGACAGGGCCATTTCCACGGCAACGAGGTGGCCCAGCTGCAGCCAAGCAAGCTGGCGGCCATGGAGGCCCACTGGCACACCCAGAAGGGCGCGGGCATGAGCCTGCTGGTCATCCCTGACGAGAAGAACGAGAAGAACCTCGTGGAGGCCATCACCATCCCGGGCGCCCTCTCGATCCTCGCCTTCAACGACCCGAACGCCGAGGTCAAGGGCCTGCTGGACTTCCCCAAGGAGGACCGGCCGCCCGTGCTCATCACCTTCCTGGCCTTCCGCATCATGGTCGGCCTGGGCGCGCTGTTCATCGCGCTCATGGGCCTGTCCTGGCTGTGGCGCAACGTCATCGAGCAGAAGACCCTGCTCCTGCGGGTCCTGCTCTTCGCCATCCCCCTGCCCATCGTGGCCCTGCAGGCAGGCTGGGTGGTGGCCGAGGTGGGCCGTCAGCCCTGGATCGTCTGGGGCCTGATGCGCACCTCCGAGGCCCACTCCGTGGTGGTCGACCCCGGGCAGGTCTGGTTCAGCCTCATCGGCATGTGCCTGCTGTACACGGTGCTCGGCCTGGCCGGATTCGCCCTTCTCGCCAAATACGCGGCCAAGGGCCCCCTCGCCCCCGGACACGGCTAACCAAAGGAGCGACGACGATGCTTGCCGATATCTGGTTCTTCCTCTGGGGCCTGCTCTGGGCCGTGTACTTCATGCTCGACGGTTTCGACCTGGGCGCGGGCACGCTGATGCCCTTCATCGCGCACACGGACGCCGAGAAACGCACCCTGCTCAACGCGGCCGGTCCCTTCTGGGACGGCAACGAGGTCTGGCTGATCGCCGCGGGCGGCGTGACCTTCGCGGCCTTCCCGCCGGTCTACGCGGCCATGTTCTCCGGACTCTACACTCCGCTCATGCTGCTGCTCTTCGCCCTGATCCTGCGCGCCGTGAGCTTCGAGTTCCGCAGCAAGCTGGAGGGGCCGGGCTGGCACAGGCTCTGGGACGCCTGCCAGTTCCTGGGCAGCTTCCTGCCCTCGCTGCTGCTGGGCGTGGCCTTCGCCAACATCTTCGCCGGGGTGCCGGTGGGACAGGACGGCGAACTGCGCGTCGGGCTGCTGCAGCTCCTCAATCCCTACGGCCTGATGGGCGGCGTGCTCTTCGTCTCGCTCTTCATGGTGCACGGGGCCATCTGGCTGTGCATCCGCACCGGCGGAGAACTGCAGGCCAAGGCCGCGCGCGCGGCAACGGTCCTGTGGCCGGTGCTGGCCTTCGCCATCGTGGGATTTCTGGTGCTCACCGGCACGTCCTCCAACCTCTTCGCCAACTATCTCGCGAATCCGGTCCTCTTCCTCGTCCTGCTCCTGCCCGTGGGCGGCCTGATCATGTCCCGGGTCTGGATCGGCGCGCGCATGTGGTGGCCCGCCTGGGGCGCTTCGGCCGCGACCATCGTGGGCTGCACCTTCTTCGGGATCATCGGCATCTTCCCGGCGCTGCTGCCCTCCAGCATCGATCCGGCCTTCGGCCTGACCACGCTCAACGCCTCGTCCAGCCCCCTGACCCTGAAGATCATGCTCACCGTGGCCTGCATCTTCGTGCCCATCGTCCTGGCCTACCAGTTCTGGGCCTACAAGACCTTCGCCACCCGGCTGACGAAGGAGGACCTGGAGTACGAGGAGGCCTACTAGGCCCAAGCAATCCGGCATCACCCAAAGCGGCGGGCGGCGACGCCCGCCGCTTTTTCCATTGGCCGCGCGAGGCTGTCTTCCCTCTCCCCGCCGTTCGCCGATTTCTGGACACCGTCCGCCGATGCGGCGCGGGCATCGCGTGGACGCCCGGCCGGGCGGCGTGCTAGGGGAGGGCCATGCTGCTCGGCATCGACGTCGGCGGAACCCATACGGACGCCGTGCTCATAGACGACGGCGGCATCCGCGGGAGCTTCAAGACGCCCACGGACCACGCCGACCTTTTGTCCTCCATACGCGCCGCGCTCGACTGGGTCGCGGCCGAGGCGGACGCGTTCGACATCGAGCGCGTCAACCTCTCCACCACCCTGACCACCAACGCCATCGTCGAAGGGACCACCGAGGAGGTCGGGCTGTTCGTGGCCGGGGGACCGGGCATCGATCCCCACACCTTCCAGATCTGCCGCCACTTCCACGTCCTGTCCGGGGCCACGGACCACCGCGGCACGGCCGTGCGCGAACTCTCCCGGGCCGAGATCGAGGCCGCGGCCAAGGCCTGCGACGCGGACGGGGTGCGCAGCTACGCCGCCGTCTGCAAGTTCTCGCCGCGCAACCCGTCCATGGAGCAAACCATCGCCGAAGCCATCGGCAGCCGCGCCGACGTGGTCACCCTGGGCCACCAACTCACCGGCCGCCTGGGCTTTCCCCGGCGCATGGCCACGGCCTACTTCAACTCCGCGGTCTGGCGGCTGTTCAACGAGTTCTCCTTCGCCGTGGAGCTGGCCCTGCGCGAGCGGGGCATCCGCGCCAAGGTCAACATCCTGAAGGCCGACGGCGGCACCATGCCCCTGGCCATGGCCCGGCGCATCCCGGTGGAGTCCATCCTTTCCGGCCCGGCGGCCAGCGTCATGGGCATCATCTCCATGTGCGACATCGCCCTGGACTCGCTGATCCTCGACGTGGGCGGCACGACCACGGACATCGCGGTCTTCGCGGGCGGCTCGCCGATCATGGAGCCGGGCGGCATCAGCATCGGCTCCTATCCCACCCTGGTGCGGGCGCTGCTCACCACGAGCATCGGCGTGGGCGGCGACTCGGCCGTCTCCATGCTCGGCGAACAGGTCTTCGTGGGCCCCCGGCGCAAAGGGCCGTGCATGTGCGCGGGCGGCAGCCACCCGGCCCTCATGGACGCCTTCAACGTGCTCGGCGCGTCGCGGTACGGCGACGTGGCGGCTTCGCGCGCGGGCATGGCCGAACTGGCCGCGGCCCACTCGCTCACCCCGGAATTCCTGGCGCAAAAGGCCGTGGACGCGGCCGTGGCCAACATCGTGGCCGCCTGCCGGGAACTGGTGGGCCAGATCAACGCCCGGCCGGTCTACACCCTGCACGAGCTGCTCGACGGCCGCCGCGTCGTGCCCAAGAAGATCTACCTCATGGGCGGCCCGGCCGAGGTCATGAAGATGCCGCTCTTCAGGGCCTTCCAGCTCTCGGTCAGCGTGCCCCGGAACTTCTCCGTGGCCAACGCCGTGGGCGCGGCCCTGACCCGCACCACCACGGGCGCGGAACTCTTCGCGGACACGGAGAAGCGGCGCATGCACGTGCCCACCTTGGGAATCTCCAAGGTCATCGAGCCCGGTTACGGCCTCGCCGACGCCGAGCGCGACGCGCGACGCTCCCTGCTCGGCTTCCTGCGCCAGGAGGGCATCCCGGTGCGCGAGGAGAACCTCATGATGACCCACGCCGAGAGCTTCAACATGGTGTCGGACGGCGTGCTCTCCGGCCGCAACATCCGCGTGGGCTGCCAGATCAGGCCGGGCATCCTGCACCGCTACAAGGCGCTTCTGGGGCGGCTATGCTGAAAGCGAAGAACCGGCTCGGCATCGTCTTCTTCCCGGCCTACGACTGGTCGCTGGGTCCCACGCACCCCGAGCGCGAGGAACGCCTGCTCTACACCCACGACCAGCTCGTGGAAGAAGGCGTCTTCGACATCGAGGGCATCAGCGAGCACAAGCCCGACGTGGCCGCGCGCGAGGACGTGGAGCGCACCCACTTCTGTTTCCCCGAGCCCGAGGCCGTGGTCACGCGGTCGCACATGGCCGCGGCGGGCGGGGCGATCACGGCGGCTCGGCTGGTCATGGAGGGACGCACGGACCGCGCCTTCGCCCTGGTCCGCCCCCCCGGGCACCACGCCATGAAGAGCGTGCACGGCACGCGGGGCTTTTGCACCATCAATTCCGAGGCTGTGATGGTCGAGTGGGTCCGCGAGACGTACGGACGCAGGCGCGTGGCCATCGTGGACACGGACTGCCACCACGGCGACGGCACCCAGGACATCTATTGGCACGACCCGGACACGCTGTTCATCAGCCTGCACCAGGACGGCCGCACCCTCTACCCCGGCTCCGGCTTCCCGCACGAACTGGGCGGCCCCAAGGCGCGCGGCCGCACCCTGAACATCCCGCTGCCCCCGAACACCTCGGACGAGGGCTTCCTGCACGTCATCGACAACGTGGTCCTGCCCATCCTCGACGACTTCAGGCCCGACCTGATCATCAACTCCGCCGGGCAGGACAACCACTTCACCGACCCCATCACCAACATGAACTTCTCGGCGCGCGGCTACGCCCTGATGAACGAGCGGCTCGCCCCGCACATCGCGGTGCTGGAGGGCGGCTACGCCATCCAGGGCGCGCTGCCCTACGTCAACCTCGGCATCGTGCTGGCCATGGCGGGCCTGGATTACGCGCATGTGGTGGAGCCGGACTGGGACCCGGAGCGCTGGCGGCAGACCAGGCAGGTGGGCAAATACATCGAGGCGCTCTGCGAGGAGCTGCCCAAGCTCTATTTCAAGCCGCCGCCCGACCCTCGCGACACCCTGGCGGGCAACTGGCACGTGCGCATGAAGGAAATCTTCTACGACACAGACGGCATCCAGGAGTCGCAGCGCGAGATGCTCTACGACTGCAGAAAATGCCGCGGGACCCTGAAGATCGAAACGCGCTCCGGCCGCGTGCCCCTCTCGCTCGGCGTGGAGATACCGCAGGACGCCTGCCCGGTCTGCCGCGCCGAGGGCTACCGCGCCTTCGAGGAGGCCCAGCTCAAGGGCTCCTTCCGCTACGTGCAGCTCATCAATCGCGCGGACAAGGAATACCTCCGCGTGGGTTTTTGACCCCTCCCCCCGCCCCGCTCCTGACCGGCCTCTTCCGCGCGCCCGACGCAACGGCGCGCGCAGCGCCTGCAGCGTGACGCGCTGATCGGCGTGGGCAAAGGAAAACATGCCTGTTTACAATGCATTGTCTTTTCTGTACGGACACGCATAAGCAAAAACAGGCATCACCACGTCGAGATGATGCCTGCGCAGGAGGGGCCGACAGGGGTTTTCGACGGAGCACGGCACATGCAACCGGGAGGTACGGCAATGGCTGACAACAGCCCTGGCGTCTCAGTGTTGTGGAAGACCGAGGATTGGCTCGCGGTCTGGCTTGGCTTCATCATCATCGGAATCATCCTGGCAGGCCTCACCGTCAAGCTCCCAGGCCTCAAGTGGACCACGGAAGGGGAGTTCGCCTCCATCGTCCAGGAGAGCGAACCGGCCGTGGACAAACTCCTCGCCGACGCGGAAGGCGCGGGCGAGGCCGGTCTGCAGACCTCCCTCGCCGCCCTGAAGAGCGCGTTCGCGGGCAAGGAGCGCAAGGCCATCGGCGATGCTGCCAAGGCCGTGGGCGACGCGGCCAAGGCGGCCAAGGACGCCGGGCTCAAGAAAAAGGCCGGCGATCTGGCCCGGCTCGTCGGCGGCAACGCGGGCAACCTGCTCCCCAAAGTCTTCTCCGCGGCAAATTTCCAAAACTCCCTGTACCTCCTCATCGGCTACCTCGTCTGCGCCGCAGCGGGGTTGGCGCTGCTCGGCCACAGCCCGGGCAAGATCGTCATCGGCTTCCCCGTGGTCTTCCTCATCGCCTGGTTCTCGCTCTTCCTGGCGGGCAACTACACCATCAACGACTACGGCCTGGAGTACGTGCTCTGGTGCCTCGGCCTCGGCCTGCTCATCAGCAACACCGTGGGCGTGCCCGCATGGCTGAAGCCCGCGGTGCAGACCGAATTCTACATCAAGACGGGCCTCGTCATCCTGGGCGCGGGCATCCTCTTCGGCGAGATCGTGCAGGCGGGCATCTACGGCATCGTGCAGGCCTTCCTGGTCATCTCCGTGGTCTGGTACTTCTGCTTCTGGCTGTGCAAGCGCTTCGGCATCGACGACGAATTCTCGGCCATGATCTCCTCGGCCGTGTCGATCTGCGGCGTGTCCGCGGCCATCGCCACCTCCGGCGCCATCAAGGGCGACCCCAAGAAACTCTCCTACGTGACTTCCATCGTGCTCATCTGCGCCGTGCCCATGCTCGTGCTGCAGCCGCTCATCGCCAAGAAGTTCGGCATCCCGGACCTGGTGGCGGGCGCGTGGCTGGGCGGCACGCTCGACACCTCGGGCTCGGTGGTGGCGGCCGGAGCGCTCATCTCCGAGACCGCCATGAAGATCGGCGTCATCGTCAAGATGTCGCAGAACGTGTTCATCGGCTTCGCGGCCTTCTTCCTGGCCGTGTGGTGGACCTGCAAGAAGTGCGCGGACGTGCCCGGCGGCCAGAAGCCCTCGGCCATGGAAATCTGGGACCGCTTCCCCAAGTTCGTCCTGGGCTTCATGATCGCCTCGGTGCTCTTCTCCTTCGTCATCGCGCAGCCCACCGTGGCCGCCACCAAGAGCACGCTGGGCGGCCTGCGCACCTGGTGGTTCGCCCTGGCCTTCACGTGCATCGGACTTGAGACGCGCTTCGGCGAGCTGGCCACCCTGGGCGGCGGCAAGCCCGCCCTGGCCTTCCTCATCGCCCAGGGCGTGAACATCATCTGGACCCTGATCCTGGCCTACCTGATCTTCGGCGGCGTGTTCTTCGCACCCCCGCCGCTGTAGCCGGAAACCAGGGAACGCCGCACCCGCATCCCCCGGCGCGAGGCCAGCGCCTCGCGCCGGGGCGAACCCTGCGCCATGGAGGCCCGCTCATGAGCAGCACCGGCTGGCATGCCCAAAGCGCACACGAAGTTCTGACCGCCCTCGGCTCCGACCCGCAGGCCGGGCTTTCCCCGGCCGAGGCGGCGGCCCGTCTCCAGCGCCATGGCCCCAACGAACTGGCCCATGCCGAGAAGGCCTCGGCCTGGCGCATGTTCCTGGGGCAGTTCGCCAACATCCTGATCCTCATCCTGCTCGTGGCCGCCGTGCTCTCCGCCCTGGTGGGCGAGGCCGTGGACGCGGCCATCATCCTGGTCATCGTGGTCTTCTGCGCCGTGCTCGGCTTCGTCCAGGAGTACCGCGCGGAAAAAGCCCTGGAGGCGCTCAAGGAGATGCTCTCGCCCACCTGCACCGTGGTGCGGGACGGCGAGCCCAGGACCATCCCCACCTCCGGCGTCGTGCCCGGGGACATCCTGGCCCTGGAGGCCGGGGACCGCATCCCGGCGGACGCCCGGATCATCGAGGCCCACTGTCTGCGCTGCGACGAGGCCCCGCTGACCGGCGAGTCCGCGCCCGTGTCCAAGAACCCGGCCGCGCTCCCCGAGAAGACCCTCATGGCGGACATGCGCAACATGGTCTTCACCGGCACCACGGTGACCTACGGCCGCGCCAGGGCCGTGGTCGCGGCCACGGGCATGGAGACGGCCTTCGGCCGCATCGCCCGCGAGGTCTCCCAGGTCGCGACCGAGAAGACCCCGCTGGAGAAGCGCACCGAGGAGATCGGCCGGTGGCTGGGCATCATCGCCCTCGCCATCTGCTTCCTGGTGGCGGGGGTGAGCGTGGCGCGCGAATACGCCGCCGAGGGCCGCGTGGATTTCCCCTTCATCGTGACCATCGTCATGTTCGCCATCTCCCTGGCCGTGGCCGCGGTGCCCGAGGCCCTGGCCGCCATCGTCACCGGCGCGCTGGCCATCGGCATGCGCCAGATGGCCCGCCGCCACGCCCTGGTGCGCAAGATGCCAGCCGTGGAGACGCTCGGCTGCACCACGGTCATTTGCTCGGACAAGACCGGCACCCTGACCAAGGGCGAGATGACTGTGCGCCGCATCTACATCCCGGACCGCTTCGTGGAGGTCACGGGCGGGGGCTACGACCCGGCGGGCGAGTTCGTCTGCGACGGCGCGGCGCTTGCGCCCGGCGGCCTGCCCCCGGCCCTGGCCATGCTGCTCCGGGCCGGGCTGCTCTGCAACGACGCGCGGTCCGTCAACAGCGACGGCCGCTGGGGCATCAAGGGCGACCCCACCGAGGGCGCGCTGACCGTGGCCGCGCTGAAGGCCGGGCTGTCCTGCGAGACCGAGCTGTCGGCCGAACCCCGGGCCGAGGAGTTCCCCTTCTCCTCCGAGCGCAAGCGCATGACCACCATCCACGCCAGGTCGGGCGCGCACACGGCCTACATGAAGGGCGCGCCCGAAACCGTGCTGGCGCGCTGCGACCGCGTCCTGGGCGACGATGGGCCGCGCCCCCTGGACGCGGCCGGACGCGCCGCCATCCTGGCCGCGGCCGAGGCCATGGCCAAGGACGCCCTGCGCGTGCTCGGACTGGCCTACGCCCCGGTGGAGCCAGGCGGGGACGCCTGCTTCGTGGAGCATGCGGTGGAAAGCGGCCTGATCTTCCTCGGCCTGGCGGGCATGATGGACCCGCCCCGCGAGGAGGCTGTTTCGGCCGTGGCCGTCTGCCGCCGCGTCGGCATCCGGGCGGTGATGATCACCGGCGATCACCGCCTCACGGCCGTGGCCGTGGCGCGCGAGATCGGCATGTTCTCCGAGGGCGACATGGTGCTGACCGGCCCGGAGCTTGAGGCCATGCCCGAGGCCGAGTTCGAGCGCATCGTGGACAAAGTCGCGGTCTACGCCCGCGTCTCGCCCATGGACAAGCTCAAGATCGTCAAGGCCTGGAAGGCGCGCGGCGAGGTGGTGGCCATGACCGGCGACGGCGTCAACGACGCCCCGGCCCTGAAACACGCGGACATCGGCGTGGCCATGGGCGTCTCGGGCACCGAGGTGGCCAAGGAGGCCGCGGACATGGTGCTCACGGACGACAACTTCGCCTCCATCGTCGCGGCCATCGAGATGGGCAGGTGGATTTACGACAACATCAAGAAGTACCTGGCCTACCTCATCCAGTGCAACCTGACCGAGGTGGCGGTCATCGGCGGCGTCGTCCTGATCATGGGACCGGACTACCTGCCGCTGCTCCCGGCGGCCATCCTGTACATCAACCTGGCCACGGACGGCCTGCCCGCCCTGGCCCTGGGCGTGGCCCCGCCCGAACCCGACACCATGCAGCGGCCTCCCCGCAGGCCGGACGAGAGCGTCTTTTCCTGGGACGTCCTCTCCTTCCTGCTACGCGCCCTGTTCATCGAGATCCCCTTCTTCTACTACATTTTCTTCCACGACCTGGGCGACATCACCCACGCGCGCACCGAGATATTCTTCCTCTTCATCGTCGTGGAGATCGTCATCGCCCTCAACTGCCGCTCCCTGCGCTACAGCATCTTCACGGCGCCGCCCCACGGGTGGCTGCTGGCGGCCGTCGTCTGGGAGATCATCCTCATCGCGGTCCTGCTGCAGTTCCCCACGGTGCGGGACTCCTTCGGCATCGACATCCCCTCCTGGGCCGACCTGACCACGATCGGCCTCTTCGGCCTCGCCATCTTCGTGCTCATGGAGGCCATCAAGGTGCTGCTCCGGCGCAAGGCCGCGGCGAATCCGGGGACTTGACCCCCAGACGCCGGAAAACGGCCGGTCCCGCAGGGGGACCGGCCGTTTTTCCCGGCGCGGCAGACGAGGCGTCAGGCCACAAAACGCTTGCGGCAGGAGAGGCAGCGCTCCGGCGGCGCGCCCGCCTCCCAGGCGGCCCTGAAGGCGGCCTGGGGCGAGCGTTCCCAGATCACGGACAGGGGAAGCTCCGCCGCGTTGCCGAACGAGAGCCGCCGGGACGCGGCAGGATGCGGCGGAGCGATCGGGACGGCCGCGTAGACGCAGGGCGAGACGCCGCCCGCCGCGTCCACCACCAGGGCGCGGCAGGGGTTCTCCGGACAGATCGCGGCGGGCGACGGGCGCGGCAGACGGTAGTGAAGGAGCGTGCCCCGGGCGTGCAGCCGGGCGGCCAGGTCGTCGAGCCGGGGACGGACGCGCGCGGCCTCGACCGGATCGCTGAAGGCGCTGTCCATCAGGCTAGGGTCGGCCACGTGGTCGAGAGTGTTGACGACCACGGCCGCAACCCCCGCCCCCTCCAGGAGATCAGGCAGGCCGTCCAGTTCGTCCTCCGCTCCGCGCAGCAGCATGTAGGCCACGTGCAGCGCGGGCGTGGCCGACCGCAGGCGGGCCTTGGCCGCCGTCACCTCCCGCATGGCGGCGAGCGCCCGGGCGAGCGGCGCGCCGGGCCGGGCCGCGTCATGCCCCGGCCCGGTCCCGGCTAGGGAGAGGCCCAGGATGCCCAGGCCCGAGCGCACGATCTCCTCGGCCACGGCGGCGTCGATGAGCACGCCGTTGCTCGTCGCGCCGGTGGACAGACCGTGTTCCGCGGCCAACCGGACCATGTCGAAGAAACGGGGATGGAGCAGGGGTTCGCCCCAGCTCTGCAAATGCACGTGGTCGGTGCGGGAAAGTTGCGGCACGATGCGGGCGAAGAGCCCGAAATCCATGTCCATGTCGCGCCACGCGTCCCCGGCCTGGGTACGCGGGCAGTAGACGCAGCGTGCATTGCAGCGCGTGGTGACCTCAATCTGGGCCCAATCCAGGTTCGGGTCCTGGCTGAACATGGTCGAAAGAAAACGCTTCAGCAGCCCCATGACGTCCTCCACGCTGCATCGCCGCGGCGCATGCCCCGGGACGCGGGCGGTTCAGACCATGCAATATGCGCTTCCCGCAGCGGGAAGACAAGCGGCGAAACGGTTGAAAGCGGGCCGGAAGCCGGCGCTCAGGCCAGCAAGAGGTCCAGGATCACCGCGCCCAGCACGGCCAGGGCGATGATCCCGTTGAGCGTGAAAAAGGCCATGTTGACCCTGGAGAGGTCGTCCGGCTTGATGAGCAGGTGCTCCGCCACCAGTATGAGCCCGATGACGGCCATGGCCGCGAAGTACGCCCAGCCCGCCCCGGTGGACCAGCCCGCGACCAGGAAAAAGACCGCCGTGTTCACGTGGCAGAAGCTGGACAGGGTGAGCGACGTCGCCACGCCGAACCTGGAGGGCAGCGAATGGAGTCCCTGGGCGCGGTCGAACTCCTCGTCCTGCAGGGCGTAGAGAATGTCGAAGCCCGCCACCCAGAAGGTCACGCCCAGGGCGAGGAGCACGCCGGTCGGGCTGATCTCGGGGATCACCGCCATCCAGCCGCCCAGCGGCGCGAGGCCCAGCGTCATGCCGAGCACGAAGTGGCACAGCCAGGTGAAGCGCTTCATGAGGCTGTACCCGGCCGCGATGCCCAGCGCCACGGGAGAGAGCTTCAGGGCCAGCGGGTTCATGGCCGCGCAGGCCAGCACGAAGAGAACCGCGGCCCCGGCCGTCAATCCCCAGGCCGCGCGCAGGCTCATCTCGCCCGTGACCAGGGGACGATTTTGCGTGCGTGGATTCCTGCGGTCGATGTCCAGGTCGGCCAGACGGTTGAAGGCCATGGCGAAGGAGCGCACCGCGACCATGGCCACGGTCACGAGCAGGAAGGGCCGCAGTCCCGGCCAGCCGTCCGCGGCCCAGACCATGCCCGTGTAGGCGAAGGGCAGGGCGAAGACGGAATGCTCGATCTTGACCATGCGCGCGAAGACGGCGAGTTGCGACGACACTGCGATTCTCCCTGGCTGCGGCGCTGTCTTCAGAAACCCCGGATCAGAATCACGCCCGCCACGAGCAGCACCGCGCCCACGATGCGCATGGGCGTGGCCGGAACGTGCGGAAAGCCGAGCAGGGCGTAGTGGTCCATGACCAGTCCGGCGAGCATCTGGCCGGTGACGAAAAGCGCCATCATGGTCGCCGCGCCGAGCTTGGGCGCGGCCACGATGGAGACCGTGACGAAGAACGCGCCGATGATCCCGCCCGACCAAGCCCACCACGGCGCGGCGGCGAAGGCCGTGGCGAACGGCACGGCCTCGCGCCGCGCGAGCAGCAGCGCGGCCAAGGCCAGGGTGCCCACCACGAAGGAGATGAACGACGCCGCATAGGCCGAAAGCAGAAACGTGCGCAGATGCGCATTGATCGCGGCCTGCACCGGCGCGGTCATGCCCGCCGCCACCGACAGGGCGATCAGCAGAACCTGTGTCGTCATGCGGGACTCCTCAAGGGACCGGCGAAAGCGTTCCTCTCCCTGCCCACGGCCTCCATCCCATTTTCCCTACGCTGCGCCGCCGGGGCGCAAACACACGGGCGTAGAGGCGCTCTTGGCCCTCTTTCCCTCGTCCTGTTCCGCT
This sequence comes from Desulfovibrio sp., assembly GCA_022839785.1. Classification (GTDB taxonomy): domain Bacteria; phylum Desulfobacterota; class Desulfovibrionia; order Desulfovibrionales; family Desulfovibrionaceae; genus Alkalidesulfovibrio. The sequence goes on from JALHJW010000003.1 coordinate 221,307, forward strand.
CTACCCCAGCCGCACCACGCCGAGCTTCTTCTTGCCCATGGCCAGCAGGAAGGCTCTGCCCTCGAAGAGCTGGTCGGCCGCGGGAGCGAAATCCTGCTCGGCGTACACGCCGCCGTTGATCTTCACCGCGCCCTGCTTGAGGAACTCCTTGGCCTTGCCCTTGGAGGGCGCGAAGCCGAGATCCACGAGCATCTGGGGCACGTCGGGCAGGGCGGCGACGCCCGCGTAGGTCACGGTCGGTGCGCTGTCCTTGACCGCGGCGTAGAGGTCGGCGGGGTCCTCGGCCATGCCTCCGAAGCGGGCGGCGTGGGCGCGTTCGATGCCGTCCAGCACCTCCTGGCCGTGCACCAGGCGGGTCATCTCGGCGGCCAGGCGCTTTTGCGCCTCGCGCAGCTCGGGCCGCTCGGCCACCAGCCGCTCGTAGCCCGCGATCTCCTCCTGGGTGAGGAACGTGAAGTACTTCATGAAGCGGACCACGTCGCGGTCGTCGCTGAGCATCCAGAAGTTGTGGAAGTCCGCGGGCGGGGTCATCTCCGGGTCGATGTAGACGGCCCCCTTCTCGGACTTGCCGAACTTCTTGCCGTCCGCCGTGGTGATCAGCGGGAAGGTCAGGGCGAAGGCCTCCTTGCCCGTCTTGCGGCGGATCAGCTCGGTCCCGGCCGTGATGTTGCCCCACTGGTCCGAGCCGCCGATCTGCAGCAGGCAGCCGTGTTCCTCAAAGAGGTGATAGTAGTCGTAGGCCTGCAGGATCATGTAGCTGAACTCGGTGTAGGAGATGCCCACCTCCTCGCGCCCGAGACGCGACTTCACCGAGTCCTTGGCCATCATCCAGTTGACCGTGAAGTGCTTGCCCACGTCTCGCAGCAGCTCGATGGCCGAGAGCCGCAGCAGCCAGTCCGCGTTGTTCACCATGAAGACCTGGCCGCCGAAGACCTTTTCCACCTGACCCCTGATCTTGGCCAGGGAGGCGTCGATGCGCTCCTTGGTCTGCAGCGTGCGTTCCGCGTCCTTGCCGCTGGGATCGCCGATGAGGCCGGTGCCGCCGCCGCCCAGGAAGATGGGCCGGTGTCCGGCGCGCTGCAGCCGCAGCAGGGAGATGAGCGGGACCATGTTGCCCACGTGCAGGCTGGGGGCCGTGGGGTCGAAGCCGCAATACGCCGTGCGCCCCGGCAGCGAGAAGTATCCGCGGACCTTGTCCGCGTCCGAGACCTGATGCACCAGGCCGCGCCAGGAGAGTTCATCGAAGATGTTCACGCAATGCTCCTTGCAGAATATGCAGGGGCTTGTCGTACATCCTCCGGCAGGGCAAGGCAAGGCGGGCGGCGGGGCCTGGGGAAGGCGCGGCGGCTCAGCGCCGGATGAACAGGGAGAGGCGGGGTTCGCGGCGCTTGATGCGGCGGCCGGGCTTGCCGTGCACCGGGCAGGCGACAGGGGGATTGCGTCCCTTGACGGTGCAGCCGCAGGCATAGGTGATCGTGGACATGCTCCCTGGCTAGCGCGCTCCGGTTACGGCGCTGCGACGCCCAGGCCACGATATCTCGTCGGCCCACGGCTTGCCCGCGCGGGCCATTCGCGCTAGGCACTCGGCCATGGACACGCGCACGCCCCCTCACGGCGGCAACCTCCGCGCCCTGGCGGAACGGGCGGCCTGCGGCCGGGACGACATCGCGGACTTCTCGGCCAACATCAATCCCCTCGGCCCCCCGCCCTGGCTGCGCAGCGCGGTGGCCGGGGCGCTTTCGGACGCGGCGCACTATCCCGATCCCGAGGCCCTGGATCTGCGGCGGGCGGCGGCCGCCTTCTACGGCGGGGTCCCGGAGGAATTCCTCGCGGGCAACGGGGTCAGCGACATCCTGCACGCCTGTCCCCGCCTGCCCGGCCTGACGCGGGCGATCATCCCGGTCCCGACCTACGGCGACTACGAGCGCGCGGCGCGTCTGGCCGGGCTGGCGGTGGAGCACGTCCGGCTCCTGCCCGAGACCGGCTTCCTGCTCTCCTTCGCGCTGCTGGAGGAGGCGCTTTCGGGCAGCCCGGCCCTGGTCCTGCTCGGCCGCCCGAACAACCCCACGGGCCGCGCCTTTCCGGGCGTGGACCTGCTGGCCCTGGCCCGCCGCCATCCGGACTCGCTCTTCGTGGCGGACGAGGCCTTCGCCGACTTCGTCCCGGGTCTTGAACGGCTCGCCTCGGAGCGGCCGGGCGGCGAACGCCCGGCCAACCTCATCGTGCTTCTCTCTCTCACCAAGTTCTTCGCCGTGCCGGGCCTGCGGCTCGGTCTGGCCGCAGCCCATCCCGGCCTCATCCGCCGCCTGGCCGCGCTCCTGCCGCCCTGGCAGTGCTCCACCCTGGCCCAGGCCGTGGGCGCGCGCGCCCTGGCCGACGCGGATTTCCGCGCCCGCTCCCTGGCGGCCTGCGGCGAATACGCGGCGGACCTGCACGGCCTGCTGCGGGAATTCCCGGAGATCACTGTCTTTCCGGGCCAGGCCAACTTCACGCTCTGCCGTCTGACCCACGGCGGCCTGGACGCGCGCGGCCTGGCCGAACGGCTGCTGGCCCGGCGCGTGGCCATCCGCGTCTGCGACAACTTCCGGGGGCTGGACAGCTCGTGGTTCCGCCTGGCCGTGCGACCGCCCGAGGAGAACGGACGGCTGACCGAGGCCTTGGCCGGGGCGCTGGGCCGCGCCCGGCCAGCCAGGCCGCGCCGGGCTCCGGCGCTCATGGTCCAGGGCGTCTGCTCCAACGCGGGCAAGAGCGTCCTCGCCGCGGGCCTGTGCCGCATCCTGCTGCAGGACGGCCTCTCCCCCTGCCCCTTCAAAGCCCAGAACATGTCGCTCAACTCCTGCGTGACCGCCGACGGCCGGGAGATGGGCCGCGCCCAGGCGACCCAGGCCTACGCCGCGGGACGCGAGCCGGATGCGCGCATGAATCCGGTGCTGCTCAAGCCGAACTCCGACACGGGCTCGCAGGTCATCGTCCTGGGCAGGCCCGTGGGCAGTATGCGCGTGGCCGAGTACGTGGCGTACAAGCCCTCGCTCTGGGCCGAGGTGGCGCGGAGCTACGACGAACTGGCCGCCGGGGCCGGGGTGATGGTGCTGGAGGGCGCGGGCTCGCCCGCCGAGGTCAACCTCAAGGCCCACGATATCGTGAACATGCGCATGGCGCGGCATGCAGGGGCGAAGGTGCTGCTCGTGGCGGACATCGACCGGGGCGGCTCCTTCGCCGCCCTGGCCGGAACCATGGACTGCCTGGAGGAGTGGGAGCGCGCCCTGGTGGCGGGCTTCGCGCTCAACAAGTTCCGGGGCGATCCCGCGCTGCTGGCCGGGGGCTTCGACTTCCTCAGACTGCACACGGGCCGCGACTGCCTCGGCGTGGTCCCCTGGCTGCCGGACCTCGGCCTGCCGGAAGAGGACTCGGTCTCCTTCAAGCAGGGGCTGACGACCGGGCGCACGGACGCGGCCCTGGACATCGCCGTGGCCGACCTGCCGCACATCTCCAACTTCACGGACCTCGACGCCCTGGCCCTGGAGCCGGACGTGTCGCTCAGGCGCGTGCGCTCGGGCGACGAACTGGGCAGCCCGGACATGCTGCTCCTGCCCGGCTCCAAAAACACCCTGGCGGACCTCGCCTGGCTGCGGGAGTCGGGTCTGGCGGAGGCGGCCGCGCGTCTTGCGGGAAAGGCGGAGATCGCGGGCATCTGCGGGGGCTTTCAGATGCTCGGGACCACGGTGGAGGACCCGCTGGGCGTGGAATCAGGACAGAAGAGCGCGCCCGGCCTCGGCCTCCTGCCCGTGACCACTTCCCTGGCCGCGGACAAGACCCTGACGCGGCGCGCGGCCGTGGATCTGATCGCGAACCTGCCGGTGCATGGCTACGAGATCCACCACGGAAAGACGCGGCCGGTCCCGGAGTCCGCAACGACCGCAGGCAGTCCGCTCTACGCCGACACGCCCGATCTCGGCTGGGCCTGCGGCCCTGTCTGGGGCACCTATCTGCACGGCGTGTTCGACGCGGACGCCTACCGCCGCGCCGTGCTCGACCGCCTGCGCGCGCGCAAGGGCCTCGCCCCGCTCGGGGCGGTGCAGGTCCGCTACGGCCTGGATCCGGCTCTGGACCGTCTGGCCGACGCGCTCAGGCGCAGCCTGGACATGCCGCGGATATACCGCCTGCTGGGCGTGTAGCCGCACGCGTTCGCCATGGCCGGAGCGAAGAGGGTGGGCTCCCCTGTTCCCTACGCCCCTCCCGCCAGGGCGATCAGGGTGCGCACCCCGAAGCCCGTCGCCCCCTTGGTCCAGAAGTCCGTGGCCGCGTCCTGGAAGGCCGTGGGCGCAATGTCCAGGTGCGCCCACGGCACGCCCTCGGGCGCGAAGCGTTTGAGGAACATGGCCGCGATGATGGCCCCGCCCTCGCGGCGGCCCACGTTCCTGAGGTCCGCCACGTCGCTCTCCAACTCCTTGGCGTAAACCTCGTCCATGGGCATGGGCCAGAACTTCTCGCCCAGCGGCAGGCCCGCCTCGCGGATGCGCCGGGCCAGCTCCCCGTCCGGGCTGAACACGGCCGCGTAGTGGACGCCCAGGGCGATGCGCGCCGCGCCGGTCAGGGTGGCGAGGTCCACCACGGCCTCCGGCTCGAGGCGCGCGGCGAAGGCCAGGGCGTCCGCAAGCAGCAGACGGCCCTCGGCGTCGGTGTTGATGATCTCCACGCTCAGGCCGGACAGGGTCCTGACCACATCGCCGGGCTTGACGCCGCCGCCGTCCGGCATGTTGTCCGTGAGCGGCAGAAGGCCCGCCACGCGGCGGGGGGAACCGAGACGGCCCAGGGCCTCCAGGCAGCCCAGCACCGCCGCCGCGCCCGCCATGTCGCTCTTCATCTCCTCCATCTTGGCCGCGGGCTTGAGGCTGATGCCGCCGGTATCGAAGGTCACGCCCTTACCCACGAGACAGAGCGGCCTGCCGCCCTCCGGGGCCGTGTCCAGGACCACGAAGCAAGGCTCCGCCCGGCTGCCCTGGGCCACGGCCGCGAACGCGCCCATGCCAAGGGCCTCGATGGCCGCGCGGTCCATGACTTGGAAGGAGAAGCCGTGCCGGACGGCCAGGGCGCGCGCCTCCTCAGCGATGCGCGCGGCCGTGGCGTGGTTGCCGGGCCGGTTGACCAGGTCGCGCGCCAGGGCGACGCCCGCGGCCTCGGCCTCGGCCAGACGCAGGGCTGCGGCCGGGTCACCGTCCCCGCCAGCCTCCCCGGGCAGCAGCGCCGCGTCCTCGGGATCGGGCGGGAGGTCGTCGCCGGTCTTCAATTCCAAAAAACGGTAGAGGCCGAAACGCAGGGCCAGGGCCGCCTCGCGCACGGCCTCCTGCGTGGGCAGCGGCAGCCCGGCCAGGCACACGGCCAGGCTCCCGGCCCGGCGTTCGCGCGCCAGACGCGCGGCAGCGGCCACGGCGGCTCGCAGCCGGGCCGTGTCCAGCCCCTCCGCCGCGCCGCAGCCCACGGTGAGCACGCGGCGGCAGGGCGCGCCGTCCGGAGCGTAGAGCAGGGCCGTCTCCTTCGGCGCGAACGGGGCATCGTCCAGGCCCGGGGTCTTCGCCAGGACGGCCAGAGCCCCCGGCAGGACCTGGGCGGCGCGCTTCCTGTCCGGCCCTTCGAGCAGGGGAAGGATCAGAGTGTCGCAACCGGCAAAGGCGGCGGGGTCGGCAAGACGAATGTTCACTGCGGCTCCTCGTTGGCGGATGGTTCCCCTTCTTCCTAACAAAGCCCCTGCAGGCGGGCAATTTTTTCATCCCTTCCCCCGCCCACGGACTAGGCGCGTCCCGGAACGTCAACAACCGCGCCGCATTGTCAAGAAGCGTCAAGCGGCTGGCGCGTTCCTTGCGATAGGAGCTGCGGCGAGAACTTTTTGCCTGCCGGGTCGCACAGGGCAGGCGGAACCGCGAGCCGGGAGACGGCCATGTTCAGTTCGATGTATGTCGGGGCCACGGGCGTGGTCGCGCACAACTCCATGATCCAGGTGACGAGCAACAACCTGGCGAACGTCAGCACCATCGGCTACAAGTCGAGCCGTGCGCTGTTCGAGGACCTGATGTACCAGCAGGCCCCGGCCGGAGGCTCCCGCACCCAGACGGGCGCGGTGTCCACGGCGGGCCAGCTCGGCATGGGCGTCAAGCTCTCGGACATCATGATCGACTTCACGGGCGGCCCGCTGGAGGGTGGCAGCTACGTCACGGACTTGGCCATCGGCGGCCAGGGGTTCTTCCGCGTCGTGGACAGCCAGGCGCGCTCCTACTACACGCGCGCGGGCGCCTTCAGGTTCGACAACCAGGGCGTGCTGCGCGATCCCCACGGCAACATCCTGCAGGGCTACGAGGTAGACCGCGCCACCGGGGTCATCGGCGGCGTGGGGGACATCATCCTGCCCACGGCCACGGAGACCGACTCCTTCGGCCGGACCGTGACCGTGATCCGCTCCGACCCCAGGGCCACGGAAAACGTGACCATGATCAGCAACCTGGACTCGGGCAGCGTGGACTACAGTTCCGACCCGAACAACCCCTTCTTTTCCCTGGGGCTGCAGTGGGACGGCTCGCGGAACCCGCCCCTATCCCAGGACGCCTACGCCTATCTCAGCACCATCCGCATCTACGACGCGGAGGGCAATCCGCACAGCCTGAACGTCTATTTCGATCCGGTGCGGGATTTCAATTCCGGGCTGGGCCCTGGCGGCAACAAGGTCTGGGAATACGTCGTCGGCATCGACCCCAGCGAGGACGGACGGGCGCTGGCCGATTCCGGCGCGCGCGGCCTGCTCGCCATGGGCACCCTGACCTTCAACACCGCAGGCAACCTCATCAACCAGACCGCCTGGACCTTCAACGCCGGAGCGTCCAACGCCTCCAACCTCTCCAACTGGAGCCTGGCGACCCTCTCGGCCCTGGGCTATCCCCAGTTCGACGTCTCCTTCCTGGCCTCGGGCGGAGCGGCCACGGCGACCCAGGCAGTGGGCCTCTATTTCGGCCTTTCCAACGCCTCCGGCACGTGGTCGGCATCCAACGGCACCACGGCGGCCAGCATCGGTTCCAACGCGAGCAACCTGCCGAGCATGCAGGCCTCGCCCAGGGGCGCGCTCTACACCACCAGCTACAACAGTTCGTCCGTGACCCTGAACCAGCAGCAGGACGGCTACGCCACGGGCTATCTCGAATACCTCATGGTGAACAAGTACGGCGTTCTTGCCGGCCACTTCTCCAACGGCCAGACCGAGGCAATGTACAAGGTGGCGCTCTACGACTTCACCAACGAATACGGCCTCAGACGCGAGGGGGGAAACCTCTTCTCCGAGACGCGGCAGTCGGGTGCCGCCATCGAGGGCGACGCGGACGAGAGGGGGCTGGGCATCATCTACCAGAACACCCTGGAGCAATCCAACGTGGACATGGCCACGGAGTTCGCCGCCCTGATCCTGGGCCAGCGGGGATTCCAGGCCAACACCAAGATCATCACCACGGCCGATTCGCTGATCCAGACCCTGACGCAGCTCAAGCGCTGATCCGGTCCGGCTCGCGCCGGACCGGAGATCGCGTAATGCGCGCGGGAGACGCGGCCAGGGCGTGGAGAGGACGCCGTCCTCCGAAGGAAACGGTTGGCGCGATTCGGGCAATCCGGCACGTATAATGCAGTAACGAAAAAAACACTTTTGCACGCCGAGGTTGGTCCATGGTCACGATGCCCGCCCCCATCGCCGTTCCGGAAAGCGCCTTTGACAGCGCACGGCAACTGAACACGCAGATCAACAGGCTGGAAAGCGGGCAGAACGTGCCGGTCGTCAATTCCCGTCCTCTGAATCTGGGCCTGGACATCTCGAACGTCTGCAACATCAATTGTATTTTTTGCCTGGCCGCAAGCGGCAGAAAGAAGACCTCCGACGCGGAGGCCTTCCGCGAGCCGGAATACATGGACCACTTCGAGCCCCTCCTTCCGTTCGTCGAGAAGGCCATTTTCTCGTCGTTCGAGGCCCTGCTCAATCCCCGGTTCGATGAGTTCGTGCATCGCCTGCGACGTTACGCCACGCCCTTCCAGCTCTTTTCCAACGGCATGGCCATAACCCCGGAGATGGGAGCCTTCCTGCTGGAGAACGGCATGAAGAGCCTGTGGCTCTCCTTCCACGGCGCCAGGGAGGCGACCTACCACGGCATCATGCGCGGCTCGAATTACGACACCGTGCTGCGCAACCTCATGGCTCTCAAGCACCATTCCCGCTCGCGCGGCAAGCCCTTCGAGCTGCGTCTCGTCTTTTGCGCCATGCGCCGCACGGTCCCGGAGCTTCTCGATTACGTTGATCTCGCCCGGAGAGTGGGCGCGACGGCCATTCAGGTGAACTATCTGCTTGTCACCAAGCCCGACACGGACCTTGATCAGGAATCCGTCTTCTTTCACCAGAGCATGTACGATTATTACGTGCTCAGCGCCAAACTCAAGGCGGCCAAGCACGGCATCGTGCTGCACCACCAGCCGCTGTTCTCCGATGAGGCCCGCAGCGTGCCCACACGCTGCAACCGACCCTGGGAGCACCTCAACGTCGGTCGCGATGGCGCGGTGCAGATCTGTTGCGGCGGCTCGCCGGTGCTGGGCAACCTGTTCAGCGATGGGTTCGCCCGACTGTGGAATTCTCCCAGGATGCTTGAATTCAGGGCGCGGGTGAACTCCGACAACCCTCCCGCCTGCTGCAAGGCCTGCACCCGTGGCCGTGAGGCGAAAGGCGACATCACAGGCCACCTGACCTATCTGCGCGGCCTCCCTGCCGCCGAGCGGCAGGAGCGCATCCGCGAGTTGTGCGGCGAAAAGATTCCGGAAGCAGCGCAGGCCTGACGACTTGGGCGACGACAGAGGACTGGGGGACTCGTGCGGCAGAGATGCCTATCGCCTTCCCGAAGGGCGGATACTCCGCATGCGGTGTCGTAAAACCGACATCGTCCCGGGCGATTGCCGGGCGACGGGGCAAGATGCGTCGGCAGACCGGGCGCGCCCGGCTTTCCCCTGGAATGATTCTGGTTCCCTAACGACAAACGCACCACCCGAAGCGCAGCGTATTCAGCTTCGCGCTCCGGAGACCGCGCCGCTGCGGCCCGCCCAAGGCGGACCGCAGCGACAACTCTGAGCAAAAACTTTTTTCCTAAGCAATACTTGAGAGGGCCTCGCGACATGCACCCGTATCTTCCCTCCCCCAAGGTCGTTGTCGTCACCGGACCGCGGTGCGGCGGAAAAACACATGTCGCGGAAGAAATCGCCCGGCAGTTCCTGTTTACATGCCTCAGCCTCGACCATATCAGGCTGGGCATACAGAAAAAAAACAGCTTGTCCGCCGCGGAGATGTCCGATCCGAAGACGAAGAGCCTCTATAAAGAGGCCTTCATGTCCAAAATCAGGGAGTACAGATACGCGGATTTCGTCATCGAGGGGACGCGCTTCGTCCATGACTTCGTCCTCGACGCCTTCCTGGAGGCGCTGATGATCGAATACGGCCAATATCCCATAGTGAAGCTTTTCTGCCTCCTGCCGGACATGGCGACGCGCTACGAGCGCTACTCCGATCGCATCAAAGGGTTGATTCGGAATTTCGAAGCCGAGATGCGCTCGTCCGCCAGGAATGAGGGATACGTAAAATTCCTTGCTGAATGCATAACCTCCCCATTCGACGCCTTCTATGCCCCTTCCGGGCGTTTCGAAATCGTCGCCGACACAAAAGACATTCTTTCATGGGTCAGACAAAATCTGGAGGTCGTGCATCCCGACTACCCGGCGCACCACTCGGCGTTGATCGAGGAGATCGCCAGATCCGGCAGCAACTTTTCTCCATTTTATCAGACCGTTGACATCGGCGAGGAACGGATCATCACCGGTCAGACGAAGTCGTTCCTGACCTGGGAAAACATCATGAAGCTCGACATCGATTGGTCCGGCAAAAAAGTGATCGAGATCGGTTGCAACAACGGATATTTCCTGTTCAAGACGGAGAATCTCGGCGCAAAGTGCGTCGGTTATGACATCAACGCGGGGAGCATCGACGCCGCGAACGCCATCAAGCGGTACATCAACTCAGACGTCATCTTCACGCTGCAGGATGTTGCGAAGTCCTTTACGGATAGCTGCGATGTCCTGCTCGCGTTGAACATGCTCCATTACATACAGGATCTGGAGTCCTTCGTCGCTGTGATCGCCGAGAGGTCCCAGACGCTCGTGCTCGAGATCGGGAAGAAACAGGTGGAGAGTATCGTGCCCATGGCCATCAAAAAGGGCCACACGGTAAGGAAGGTTCTTCCGTCGCACAGGAAGCAGGGGGTGATCGGCGAGCGCGTCATCCTGCACCTCTCCAAAGGACAGCCGGGCCATGCAGGTCGAACGGACAGGATGGGGCCAGACGCCTACCTTTCCCGCGGGCTGTAAACGAAGTCGCGCGCGACATGTCGGTCCGGCTCCCGCCGGACCGGTTTTTTCCCCGCCTTTCGGGCCTTCCGGGCCGAGTTGCCGCACGTCCGCCGCCATTCCGTAACCTTCGCGGCGGTAGGACGACGGGACACGCGGCGCTGCACGCCGCATCCAACCCGGAACAGCCATGCGCATCATCGCGGTCCTCAACCAGAAGGGCGGCGCGGGCAAGACCACCACCGCCCTCAACGTCGGCGCGGGCCTTGCCCGCCTCGGCCGCTCCGTGCTGCTCGCCGACCTGGACCCGCAGGCGCACCTGACCTGCGCCCTGGGGGTTCCGGCGCACAGCCTCGGGCTGACCGTCCACGACGCCCTGACGGGCGCGACTCGGCCCGCGGCCTGCCTGCTGCAGGTCCGCGACCTGCTCCTGCTCCCGGCGTCCCTGGTCTTGTCCGGCGCGGAACTCGACCTGGCCGCCGCGCCGGGGAGGGAATTCCTCCTGCGCAAGGCCCTTGAGGACCTGCCCGGGCGCGACGTGGCCATCCTCGACTGCCCGCCGAGCCTGGGTCTCCTGACCCTCAACGCCTTGACCGCGGCCAGCGAGATCGTCGTCCCGCTGCAGGCCGAATTCCTGGCCCTGCAGTCCCTCTCCACGCTGCTGGAGACGGTGGACGCCGTGCGCCGCAGGCTCAATCCCGGGCTGGCCGTGACCGGCATCGTCTGCACCCGCTTCAACCGCCGCCTGCGCCTCAATCGCGAGGTGGCGGGCAAAATCCGGTCCTATTTCGGCGACCTGGCCTTCGAGACGCACATCCGGGAAAACGTGGCCCTGGCGGAATCCCCGGGCTTCGGCCAGGACATCTTCACCTACCGCCCCGGCAGCAGCGGCGCGCGGGACTACCTCGCCCTGTGCCGCGAGATCGACAGGAGACAATGACATGGCGCGCGACGTCCGGCTCGGTTCCGATCCCCTGCAGTGGCTGACGGAGGCCGTCCCCTTCCCGGCCTCGTCCGGTCCGGGCGAGACCCTTGCCCGGCCCCTCGCCGCTCCGCCCGACGGCGCGGCCCTGGACCGTTTCCTCGATCTCGCCGCGGGCGTGTCGTGGAGTCCGGCGCGGCTCATCGAAAGCGCCCGGCTGGCCATCTGCGTCACGGCCCTGGACGGCCGTCTGGCCTATGCCAACCCGGCGTTCCTGAAGCTCACGGACTACGCCGCGCACGAGGCACTGGCCCTGTGCTGGCAGGGCGACCTGTGCCAGGAGGTCCGCGAGGGAGAGGAGGAGCAGGTGCGCAGCGCCCTGCTCGCGGGCGCCGCCCCGCTGCGCCAGACCCTGCTCCTCAGGCCGCGCCGGGGCCGCCCCCTGGCCGTGGAGGCCGACCGCCACCTGGGACTGGACGAGAACGGCAATCCGGCCTGCTTTTTCACTTTCGTGCATCCGCCCCGGCAGGAGGCCGCCGCTGCCCCCGAGCCGACCGCCACGGCCTCCCAGGCCGCTCCGGCCTCCCTTCCTCCAGACGCCTCCCCAGCCGTACGCCAGGCCCTGCAGCGCGTCCTGGCCGCGCTCTCCGACGCCACGGGCGCAGCGCCGCCCTCCCTGGCCGAATTCGAGCGCTGCCTCGCGGACCGCGCCGCCGCCCTGGACGGCTCCCCCCAGGAGGGGACGGCCGTGGCCCAGGGCATCCTCGGCGGGCTGTGCGGTCTGCTCGCGGCCCGGGGCTGCCCGCCCGAGGCCCTGCGCGCCGAGGTCCAGGCGGCCTGCGGCCCGCTCCCCCTGGAGACGGCGCTCCTCGTCGAGTGCATCGTCTTCGACCTGGTGCACGGCCGCCTGGCCGCCGCGCCGCTGAAGAAACGCCCCGCCGCGGTGCGCGTGGCCGTGTGCGACGGCCAGGACGACCGCCTGCGCCTGACCGTCTCGGACGACGGAAAGTTCTTTTCCAAGCTCAAGCTGCACGACAGGAAGGGAGGCGGCCTGTCCGCCCTGGCCGGGGCCATCATCCGGCGCGGCGGCTCCATCTTCCTCATCCGCACCGACGTCACCGAACTCAGGATCAGCCTCCCGCGCTGACATGCAAGGAGCCCGTATGAGCAAACATTCGGTCAAGATCGACAGCCTCATGGAACTCTCCCGCGTCATCTCCACCCTGGAGGAGGTGCTCGCCTCCCTCAAGCGCGGCGCCCTGCACATCAGCCTAGGCGACGACGCGGTGACCCTGGTGCCGCCGCCGGTGGTGGATTTCGAGCTGGAATTGGAGGAAAAGAAGGACAAGGCCAAGATGAGCCTGGAGATATCCTGGCGCAAGGACAAGCGGACCCTTCCCCCGGAGATGACCATCGGCCCCGGCCCCCGCATCGGCTGACGCGGCGGCCGGGATCGGGGCGGCCGGGCGACCGCGCGCCGGGGTCCGGTCGCATCTTGAACAGGGGGCGGCGATAGGTTATTGGTCAACTCGCACGACAACACCCTGTTGCGCGATCGACCGGCAACTCCGAGGAAGCGACATGCCGTCCAGAGTCCGTCTGCTCGTGGCAGACGACCACGCCATCGTCCGGGAAGGGCTGTGCCGTCTGCTCTCCACGCAGCCCGAGTTCGACGTCTGCGCCGAGGCCGCGGACGGACGGGAGGCCGTGGCCAGATGCATCGAGCACGCGCCCGACGTGGTGCTCATGGACATCGGCATGCCCGGCATGGACGGCATCGAGGCCACGGCCCGCATCAAGGAGGTCTGCCCCGGAGTGCGGATCATGATCCTCACGGCCTACGAGGACAAGAACCTCGTGCGCCTGGCCCTCAAGGCCGGAGCCGACGGCTACCTGCTCAAGCACGCCGACCGGGGACGCCTGGCGAACGCCATCCTGACGCTCATGGAAAGCGGCAAATGGTTCGAACCGGACCTGCAGATCGGTCCGGAGGACGAGGTCGACAGCGACGAGCCCAGTTTCGACGCCCTGACGCGGCGCGAGAAGGAAATCCTTTCCATGGTCGCGGCCGGGCAGAAGAACCGGGAGATCTCCGAGAAGCTGTGCATCAGCGTCAAGACCGTGGAAAAGCACCGCGCCAACCTGATGAAGAAGCTCGGACTCCACTCCGTGGCCGAACTCGTCTCCTTCGCCCTGAAGGCGGATTTCCTGCTGAAATGACCGGCCGCCGCGGCCTCGCCCGCGTCGGCGTGAACCGGGGCGCGGTCGCGCCGCTCCGGTCCCTCCCCATCCCCGGGACAGCCGTGGGGCAAAAGCGGAAGGCCTGACGCGCCGGTCACGCCGACCATTGTCGTACGGCGGGCGGACGGGAGGTCAGGAGGCCGCTTCCAGGGCGCGGCGCACGCTGCCGCCGGGGTCGAGACGGATCAGGCGGTTGCGAAAGGCCTCGGCGCATCCGGCCCGGGCGGCCAGCGAGGCGGCCAGCCGCAGTTCCTTCAGGCCCGCGTCGAGCCGGAAAACCTGCAATTCCGCCAGGCCCAGGTCGAGGGAGAGACGCCAGTCGTCCGGACGCAACAGGGCCAGTTCAGCCAGCAGCCCGGTGCGGATGTAGGCGGACTCGGGCGCGGTCCGCAAAAGCTCCTCCTGCCTGCGCAGGTTCTCGACCCTGTCCGGCCCCGCCAGCCGCGCCAGGTGCAGGCAATCCCCGGCCGTGGCCGGGAGGTGTCCTGCCTCATTGAAGGCGAAGCCAGGCCGCCGGATGACCCCGGCCCGGCGCATGAGCCCTCCCCAGGCAGCCCAGAAGGCGGATTCGTCCGTGGGAGGGGCGGCCTCTCGCTGTTCGCGCAGGCGCAGGCAGCGGGCCCAGAGAAAACGGGCCAGCGCCTGGTCCCCGGTCCGCCAGGCCAGGGCCGAGGCGGCCAGGGCGCACTCCGGATCGGCCGCCAGGACGTCCTGCGCGGCCACGTGGCGGGCCTGCTCCAGAGCGGCGGCGCGCTGCCCGGTCAGTTCGTTCAGGGCGATGCGGGCAGCAACGCAGGCCGCATCGCGGGGCCAGGCCTCCAGACGCCGGGCCAGCCCCTGGGCCTGGACGGCGACGCGCTCCCCCTGCCACAACTCGCACAGGGCCAGCAGGCGAAACCGCTCGGCAGCCTCGCCCCGGGCGCGCCCTCCCGTGACTGTCCGGGCCAGCTCCAGCAGCCGCGCGGCGCGATGCACGGGCAGATGCTCCGCCTGGCAGCGCTCCCAGGCACGCCTCCCCATGGTCTCGGCCTTGCCCGGCTCCGCTTCGCACCAGCGCAGCAATTCCAGCAGCTCGGGCGCATTGCCGTAGGGCAGGAATTCGCGGCCTGGCGCGAAGTATTCCTCCTGGTCCCGCGCCAGGGAGGGGGAAAGTGGCAGGCAGCCGCTGGCGGCCGCCTCGAAGAGGCGCAGGTTGACCTCGCCCGCGATGGTCTCGTTGGGCACCAGCCTGGCGTTGCGGTAGACATCCCCGATCCGGGAGAGGGGCACGTCGTCGTGAAGCCGCAGGCCGTGGCCGCGCTCCAGCAGCCGGACCATCTCCGTACGCGCCGGGCGCTGGGCCGAGAGGCGGCCGATGAACACGGCCGTCTCGCTCCGCTCGGTCCAGGGCGTCCAAGGGATGGACGCGGCGGGCCAGGTCAGGCTGTCCGCGCGCGGCGCTCCGGCCTGCCGCAGCGGCTCGACCCAGGCGGGCTGGGTGGTCAGGACCAGATCGTAGAGCGGGGCCAGACGGCGCTGCCAGAAGAAATTGAGGTGGGTGTCCAGGCTCCAGTAGGCCACCGGACAGTCGATCCCGTCCAGGCCCTGGACGAAGAAGCGGCGTCCCAGATGCTCCCGGTCCACCACCAGATCGGGGACGAACCCGGCCCGTTCCAGGGCCTGCGGCAGATCGAGGTCTCCGTCCGGGGGCGGGTCGAGGCACAGCGTCTCGTGTCCCATGTCCCGCAGCGGCTCCAGCAGCCGCCGGTAGGCGATGAAACAGATGCGCATGGCGTCCGCGTCAGTTCACGTCCGCAGCGACGCCCGCCAGCGCGGCCTCGACGTGTCCGAGCATGGTTTCGGCATTGGCCGCGGCGATGGCGATGTCGCCGTCCTGCGGCTGGAGGCTGTCGGCGGCGGCCATGCGGGTGCCCTGCAGGATGCAGCTGTAGGGCCTTTTGAGGACGGACTCGGGGAGCACCCCCCTGCGCAGTTGCCTGAGGATGAAAGAAAAGGCGCGTTGCTTGCCCAACAGGACAGGACGCGGATCGCAGCGGGTCGCATAGCCGGACAGGGGCGGCAGGACGGCCTCCCGGAAGGCGTCCAGGCGGGAGGCGTCCATGATCACGGAGTTGAACTGGCAGACCCGCGTGCGGGAGGAGTCGTAAATCTTCCGCCCGCCCTCCGCCGCGTCCCGGGCGGCGCGCATCTTCAGCCACTGCGACGCGGCCACGTAATCGTTGCGGGTGCGGATCGAAAACTCGTCGGCGAAGCGCAGGTAGAGGTCCACCCGGCGCTCCACTGGCGCAAAGACCAGGTCGTTCCCTTCCCGCTCGAAGGCATGGTCGGTCATGTCCCCCGGCGGCTCGGCGTCCGACAGGGGCGGGACAACCTCGCCGCAGTCGTTGCCGAGGAAAAGGATGGGATCGCAGCCCAGAAGCCGGGCCGCGGAATACGCCCCGGACACGGAGCTGGGGGCGATCTCCTCCAGCTTGGGGAACCGGTCCTGTTCGAAGGGGTAGAGGTTCCACGCCTTGAACACGCGCGCGAAGTTGTGGAAGTACTTGTGCTGCGCGCCCAGGGGATTGGCGATGAGGACGGAGGACAGCCTGCGCCCGCCCAGAAAGGCGAAGTTGACGTCCCAGGCTGCGGCGTTGACGTCCTGCATGTAGATCAGGTCGGGCTCGATGCCCGCCTCCACCAGCGGTCTGGCTGCGCGACCCGCGGCCAGGAGGATGAAGGAGCCGCGATGGCGGCGGATGAAGCCGCAGTCCAGGGAGGGACCGGGCAGGGCGACGAGCATGGGCAGCCCGGCCAGGCGGTCCTTGGCGATGTGGACATGGTTGACCTGATTGACGAACTGGGCGTTGCGGATGAAGTTCGTCTCGGCGTCCAGGGACTGGATCTGCAGGCGCGCGCGCAGGGGAGTGGTCCCGTTGGTGCGCGGAAAGACGCAGTGCACCATGTTGAGCATGATCGTCTGCAGCAAGGCCTCGAAGCCCAGGGGCGTGCGCAGGGATTTTTCGGGCAGACGCAGGCGCATGCCTTGAAAGAGTAACTGGGGGTCCAAGGCGTCGAACAGGGAATGCAGCGCAGGCAGGGAAAGCGGCAGACGCCCGAGGTCCGCGCCGCGGAATCCGATCTGCATGGCCCCGCCGTCCAGGCGGAGGGTGAGTTCCGGGACTGGCCGCAGGTGCCTGAGCGGGTGGGTCATGAAACTCCTAGCCTGCCGCCCTGGCCCACAGGGCGGGCTCCTTCGCCTCCGCGTCGCAGGGCGTCGGTTTTCCGGCCCGGGTCGGGACGTCGGAGAAAAGCCTCCTGGCCTCGCTCAGGTCGGCCTCGAAATCCACCTCGATGCAGCGGTGGGCCGAGATGTCCACGGCGCGGTACGGGGTCTGCCCGGTGAGCATCTCCAGCGCCTTCTCGAAATAGTCGTTGTCGCCGCAGCGCTCCAGCGCCTGCACCAGGGCGGGCAGATCGGCCCTGGCCGCCAGGTTCAGCCCCACGGCCTCGCCCTCGGGCTCCGCGACCTCCTTGGAGATGGCCGTGATCAGGCCGTCGCCGTCCGTGCGGTACTTGACCTCCTCGGCCCCGCAGCGCTTGCGGTCCACGGCCACGGCGCTCCCGCCCGCCTGCAGCAGATGGTGCACCACTTCGGGATCGAAGACAACGTCGCCGTTGGCCCAGAGCACGTCGTCGTCCAGGTCGCGCAGGGCGCAGAGCAGGCTCTTGGCGGTGTTGGTGATGTAGTAGACCGGGTTGTAGCGGAACAGGACCTGGGGGTACTCCTCCATGAGCAGGGTCTTCTTGAAGCCCACCACGACATGGATCTCCCGCAGGCCGAGTTCGCGCAGGATGCGTATCTGGCGGCCCAGGATGCGCTCTCCCGAGGGCAGCGTGGACAGCGACTTGGGAAACGGGCTGCCCAGACGGCTGCCCACGCCGGCGGCCAGGATGACTGCTTTCATGACGCGTTCCTCATGGTTGACGTCGCGGACGGCACACGCCGCCCGCCGCCACGAGGAAATGCATGATGCATACCAAGATCATGAAAAAAAGCTCGCCGCGATCCGCCCGGCCACGCGGCGGGCGGCCTCACCGTCGCGGTGGGCGTGGAGCCGCGCGCACAAGGCGTCCCTGGCGGAAGCGTGGTCGTCCCGTCCTTCCGCCAGAATCCCGCGCAGCGCCGCGAACAGCCCCTCCTGGTCCGTGGGCCTGGGGCCGGGGGCCATCTCCTCGAAGGGATAGAACATGCCCCGGTCACGGCGCAGATATTTGGCCAGGTCGTACGGGAAGAAGACCATGGGCCTGCCCGTGAGCAGGAAGTCGTAGGCCACGGAGGAGTAGTCCGTGAGCAGGCAGTCGGCATGGCGCAGCAGGGGGTAGGCGTCCGAGTCCGAGCGCACCAGGCGCACGGTCTTCAGCCCCAGTTCGGCCGAGAGCGTCAGATAGGGGTGGAATTTGAGCAGGAAGAGGATCTTGTGCTTGCGGCCGAAGGCGTCGAGCGCGGCCAGGTCCAGGGCCCTGTCCGAGAAGGCGTCGCCCCCGGTGTCGCGGAAGGTGGGCATGAAGAAGACCACCTTGAACCCGCCGCTGCGGAAGCTCCGCAGGGTGCGCAGGCTGTCCTCGTCCACGCCCAGAAGGTCGATGCGGTCCGGCTCGCGGAAGAGCGCGTCGTTGCGCGGATAGCCCGTCTCCCACATCTCCTTGGCCGCGAAGACCCGGCCCAGGGAGGTTTCGGTGACGAACGGCGATGTGGACAGGACGGCGTCGTAGCCGGAGTAGCCGAAGCGCAGGTGCTCCCGCTTCTCCGGGGTCATGTTGAGGTCGGAGTCGATCTCGGGAAAGCCGATGAGCTTGAGCGGCACGCCGTGCCACATCTGCAGCGTGCGCGCCTCGCACAGCAGATGGTAGGCCGAGGTCTGGGTCTTCCACCAGAAGTCGTCGCAGACCACCAGCCGCGCCCGGGGCAGCAGCCGCAGGGCCTCGTCCGAGGGGAAGAGGAGGCTGGGCAGCCCGGCCTTGCCGAGCAGGGCATGGTCGGCCTTGTGGTGGGTGAGGAAGACCGGGGAGAAGGGCTGCTTTTCGAGCAGGCAGTGGCGGAACAGGTACTTGACGTTGTCCATGAAGCGCCCGCCCACGCGGCCCGCGAAGACGGCGAGATCGGTCTTGGCCGTGGCGCGGGCCAGGTCGCGGAAGAGCGCGGCCACGTCCCGGGTCATGACGCGGCCTTGCGCAGCGCGGCCGCAAGATAGCGGTCGCGCAGTTCGCCCTGGGGCAGGGTCTCGGCCCAGTGCAGCAGCACGGCCTTCAGCGCGGGCGGTGGGATCGGCCGCCGCAATCGGGCCTCCCGGGCCTGCCCGGCGGCCGGGGAGCGCAGCAGCGCGGCCAGGCTCGCGGCCCGGCGGGCCATGCGGTGCCCCGCCTCCACGCGGGCCAGCCCGGCCGCGGCCAGGGCCGCGCACCTTCCGGGCTCGGACAGCAGGGCGGCCGCGCGCGCCGCCGCGTCGGCCGCGTCGCCGCCCTCGTAAATCTGCACGCACTCCCCGTCCGGGAACAACTCCTCCTGGCCGTGCCCGATGCGCGGCGTGAGCAGGCAGGAACCGCAGGCCAGGGCCTCGAAGACACGGAAGTTCAGGTCTCCGCGCTCGGCCACGTTCAGGACCACGCGGGCCAGGGGAAACAGTTCGCGGTAGGTTCCGCGCATGACCTGCAGCCGCCCCGGCAGAAGCTGCCCGAGTTCGCCGAGGAAGGCGTGGCGGGCGGGCGTCAGCTCGGCATCGACCTTGCCCACGAAGAGCACGTCCCAGCATTTTTCCGCGCCGGGCGCGGGCTGGTCCTCGTCGCGCGGAAAGGGCGGCAGCCACAGCACGCGCTCCGGCGAGAGGCTGTCCGCGAACCAGGGCAGATGGTCGCGCAGGCTCACGGCGCAGCAGTCGAAGGCCTGGGCGTAGGCCGGATACCAGCTGTGGATGTGGGAATCCACGGCGTAAAAGCAGGTCAGGCAGGGAAAGGCCTCGACGCCCACCAGGGGCGGGGGGAAGCTGCGGTCCGCGTAAACCACGACGTCGGGCGCGAAGCCCGCCTCCCGGCAGACGTCCTCCCAATCCAGGGCGCGGGGCTTGGGCAGGGCCACGAAGGCCGTCTGGAAGCCCTGCTCGGGCATGTGGTGCCGGAAGGCGGGAAAGCCCAGCCAGGCGAGCTTCACGCGGCCGCTCCTTGCGGTGGGAGGTGTCCCGGT
The DNA here is from genome assembly GCA_022839785.1 of Desulfovibrio sp. Taxonomy (GTDB): domain Bacteria; phylum Desulfobacterota; class Desulfovibrionia; order Desulfovibrionales; family Desulfovibrionaceae; genus Alkalidesulfovibrio. Next base: position 241,094 of record JALHJW010000003.1, read on the forward strand.
TCCGCGCCGCCCGCGGGACGGCGCGGACGCACGACGGTGCGGTTTTCTAAGCCAGTTCCGGAGGCAAGGCAAGGCGGGCCGGACCGGGCTGCGTCAGCTTTCCGACGCCTTTGCCCGGCGGCCGCCCGGCCTGCCGTCCATCCTTTAGAGTTTCATGAAGCCGCCGGTGACGCTCGCCGGGTCGTCCGCGATCCCCTCCGGCGTTCCCTGGCTGATGATGCGGCCGCCCGCCTCGCCGCCGCCGGGGCCGAGGTCGATGACCCAGTCGGCGCAGGCCACCACGTCCAGGTTGTGCTCGATGACCACCACCGTGGCGCCCTTGTCCACGAGGCGGTGCAGGACCTGGATGAGCTTGCCCACCTCGTGCATGTGCAGGCCCGTGGTGGGCTCGTCCAGCACGTAGAGCGCGCCGGGCAGGGAGCGCTTGCCCAGTTCGCGGCTGACCTTGATGCGCTGCGCCTCGCCGCCCGAGAGGGTGGTGGCGGGCTGGCCCAGGTGCAGATAGTCCAGCCCCACCTCGTCCAGCACATGCAGGCGGCGCTTGAGCACCGGATAGGCCGAGAAGAAATCCAGGGCCTGACGCACGGTGAGGTCCAGCACCTCGGAGATGGAGAGGCCCTTGTAGCGCACGTCCAGGGTCTCCGCCGTGTAGCGCTTGCCGCCGCAGACCGGGCAGGTGACGTAGACGTCGGGCAAAAAATGCATCTCCACCCTGATCTGGCCGTCGCCCTTGCAGTTCTCGCAGCGCCCGCCGGGCACGTTGAAACTGAAGCGGCCCGGCTTGTAGCCGCGCTGCTTGGCCTCCTTGGTGGCGGCGAAGATGTTCCTGATCTCGTCGAAGATCTTGGTGTAAGTGGCGGGGTTGGAGCGGGGCGTGCGGCCGATGGGGGTCTGGTCGATGGCCACTATCTTCTCGATGGCGGCGAGGTTCTCGAAGCCGCGCAGACTGCCCGGCCGGTCTGCCTTGACGCCCTGGGCCAGGGCCGCGTGGGCGTAGAGCGTGTCGATGACCAGCGAACTTTTGCCCGAACCCGAGACGCCGGTGACCACCGTGAGGCAGCCGAGGGGAATGGCGCAGTCCACGTCCTTGAGGTTGTTCGTGGTCACGCCGCGCATGACGAGGTGGCCGCGCGGCTCGCGGCGTTTCTCCGGCCGCTCGATGACGAGGTCGCCGCGCAGGTAGCGGGCGGTGAGGGTCTCGGCCTCCTTGAGCAGCTCGTGCACCCCGCCCTGAAAGACCACCTCGCCGCCGCGAAGCCCCGAGCCCGGTCCCAGCTCGATGACGTGGTCCGCCGCCACGATGGTCTCCTCGTCGTGCTCCACCACCAGCACGGTGTTGCCGCGCTGCTGCAGGTCCCGAAGGGTTCCCAGGAGCCGCTCGTTGTCGCGCGGGTGCAGGCCGATGGAGGGCTCGTCCAGCACGTAGGTCACGCCCACGAGGCCGGAGCCGAGCTGACCCGCCAGACGGATGCGCTGCGCCTCGCCGCCCGAGAGGGTGGACATCTCGCGCGCCAGGGAGAGGTAGTCGAGGCCCACGTTGACCAGAAAGCCCAGGCGATGGGTGAGTTCCTTGAGCAGCGGCTCGGCGATGATGCTCTCGCTCGCGTCGAAGGAGAGGCCGGAGAGCCAGGCAAGGGCGCGCACGATGGGCAGGGAGGTGAAGTCGTGGATGCTTTTGCCCTCCACGCGCACCGCCAGGGACTCGGGGCGCAGGCGCGCGCCGCCGCAGGCCGGGCAGGGCGCGGTCTGGCGGTAGCGGGCAAGCTCGTCGCGCCAGATCTGGCCGTACTCCATGCCCTGCTCCAGGATGCGCACCACGCCTTCCCAGCCCGCGGCCTCGTCGCCGTGAAAGAGCGCGTGCAGCGCCTCGGGCGGGTAGTCGGCCAGGGGCGTGTCCAGGCTGAAGCCGTGCGCTTTGGCGAGGCGGGCGAGCGGCCCGGCGTGACGGCCCGGGCCGGTCTTCCAGGGCAGAACCGCTCCCTGGTTCAGGGACAGGCCGCGATTGGGCGCGATGAGGGCGGGTTCGAAGTACTCGATGCTGCCCAGGCCCGAGCAATGCGGGCACGCGCCCTGCGGGCTGTTGAAGGAGAAGAGCTGCGGCGTGAGCCTGGGCAGACTGACGCGGCATTCGGGACAGACGGAGAGGGTGCTCATGAGCCGGTCCGGCCCTTTCGCGCCGTCCGCCAGTACCTCGGCCACGATCAGACGGTCCTCGCCCCATTTCAGGGCCAGCTCCACCGAGTCCGTGAGCCGCGAACGCAGGCCGTCGCGCACCGCGAGGCGGTCCACGACCAGCTCCAGAGTGTGTTTCTTCTTTTTGTCGAGGTCAGGCGCCTCGTCGATGGTCATGACCTCGCCGTTCACCCGCACGCGGGCGAAGCCCTCCTTCTTCAGCTTGGCCAGAAGGTCCTTGAACGCGCCCTTCTTCTGTTCGGCCAGGGGGGCCATAAGCAGGAACTTCGTGCCTTCGGGCAGGGCCAGGATGGCCTGCACGATCTCGTCCACGGTCTGGGACCGGATGGGCTTGCCGCACTCCGGGCAGTGGAAGCGCCCCAGGCGCGCCCAGAAGACGCGCAAAAAGTCGTAGATCTCGGTCACGGTGCCCACGGTGGAGCGCGGGTTGCGGCCCGTGGTCTGCTGCTCCAGGGAGATGGCCGGGGAAAGCCCCTCGATCTTGTCCACCAGGGGCTTGTCGAGCTGGGGCAGGAACTGCCGGGCGTAAGCCGAGAGGGATTCGACGTAGCGGCGCTGGCCCTCGGCGTAGACGATGTCGAAGGCCAGGGTGGACTTGCCCGACCCCGAGGGGCCGCAGATGACCACGAGCTTGTCGCGGGGGATGTCGAGGGTCAGGTTCTTGAGATTGTGCTGGCGTGCGCCTTCGATGCGGATGACGGACATGCTTCCTCCGGCGGCGAAAAGCCGCAGGCCGGGAAGGTAACACCGAACCGGCGAAAGGCAAGCGGACGGGACGGGAAAGGCGGGGACGCCCCTCCCCGGGACGGCCGCCGGTCCTTCCGGACGGCGCTGCTCCGGTTGCTACCCGTCGATGAAGTTGGTCAGGACCTGGATGGTCTTCTCCATCTTCTGGCGCACCTCGGGGGTGTCGCCCTGCTCCTGCAGGCGGGCGTAGCAGGTGGCGACGTAGCGCTTGAGGATCAGGCTGGTGGTGGACTTGAGCGCGGAGCGCACGGCGCGGACCTGGATGAGGATGTCCTCGCACTCCTTGCTCTCCTGCACCATGTTCTGGATGCCCCTGATCTGGCCTTCGATCTTGCGCAGGCGCGAGAGCACGTTCTTCTGGATCTCGTCGAGTTCGGGCTTGGCGTTCATGGCGAAGCAGCCTCCAGATTCCGTCAAGGCTGTTGAGCTTGGCGGGAGAGTAAGATAATCGTCGCTTTCTGAACCGCTGACACGGGAGACGCCACGCATGACGCGACGCGACGCACAGCCTGCACGGACGGCCCTTGGCCTTCGTCCGTTGGTGGAATTCCTGGCAAGCGTCTTCTGGGGCGGAGACCCGGAAAACGGCATCGCTGCGCTCCTTAACCGAATTTCAGACCTCGGGCAATCGGTTTCCCTGGCCGGTTCCGCCGCCGGGGCGGCCCATGCGGATCTGGCGCGCTGCGCGGACGAGGCCGGAAGCGACGCCGGCCGCGACCTCGAGGCCGCCTACGTGGCCCTGTTCGTGGCCGCCCGCGGGCCTGTTCCAGCCCCGCTCTACCAGTCCTGCCACGAGGAGGGACGGCTGATGGGCGAGGCCGCCCTGGCCATGAACCGTCGCCTGGCCGCGGCCGGGCTGGCCGTGGGCTCGGAACTCTCCGAGCCCGCCGACCACCTCTGCATCGAACTCGAATACCTCTACTGGCTGCTGGACCGGGCCGCCTCGGGCCACGCCGCGTCCCTGGCCGAGGCCGCGGGCTTCGCCCGAAACGTCATGTTGCCCTGGGTGCGGCGTTTCGCGGCCAAGGTCGAGGAGGCCTGCGCCCCGCCGTTCTTCGCCGCCGCCGCGCGGCTGCTCCCGGCCGTGCTCGACGCCGTGGCCGCGCTCGACCAGACGGAGGCTCACGGCCTGCCCCCGGACCACTCCTGCCACCCTTCCACGTAGCGCCGCACGTCGCGGTATCCCAGGCGCGCGATCCAGCGCGCCCCGATGGCCCCGCGCACTCACTGCGGCGCCCGGCAGTAGATCACCACCGGCCTCTCCCTGTCCGGGCCGAGCATGTGCTCCAGGGCGGCGCGCTTGGCCGGGGCCAGGCTGTGCGCCTCGCCCGGCTCGAAAGGCATGTTCAGCGAGCCGGGAATGCGGCCCTGCCGGTACTCGTAGTCCGGCCGGGCGTCGATGAGCACGGGCGGAGGGTCCTTGGCCAGCAGGGCCTTCAACTCAGCCAGGCCGATCAGGCGGTAGCCGTCCAGGGCGGCCTGCTGCGCGGAGCGGGGAAAGCGTTCCTCGGGGGTGGGGGCGTCGGCGGCCGCGGCGGGAGCGGCCGCCCAGAGCAGGCAGAACAGGACGACGAGACGGGTGATGCGGCGCATGGCGTTTCCCCTTCGGCCCCTGCCGGGGCCGGGCCGGGAGGGAAAGCCCTCCCGGCCGCGTCCGCGCGTTACTTCTTGGCCGGGACGATGGTGTAGGTGTTGTCCTTGGCGTACTTCACGTTGGCGTCGAGGTAGAAGGCGTTCTTCATGTCCGGCTTCTTGTCCAGGACCATGTAGTAGGCCTCGCCCGAACGCGCGCCGGTGTTGCACACGAAGACCACGGGCTTGTCCGAGGGCAGTTCGCCGATGCGCTTTTCGAGCTGCCCGACCGGGATGTTCACGGCGCCCGGGACGTGTCCGGCTGCGAACTCGTCCGCATCGCGCACGTCCACGACCAGGATGGAGCCGGGATTCTCGGCCATGATCTTCTGGAACTGAGCCGTGTCCATGACGCCGTCGGCCCCGCCGCTCTTGACCTCGACCTTCTGGGCCGCGCCGTACTTCTCGGTCCAGGCCGGGTAGCCCGCCTCGTAGACCTTGACCGAGGCGTAGCCCGCCTTCTTGGCGCGGATGGCGGAGGTGTGGGACAGCTTGCAGTCGAAACCGCCGCAGTAGTAGACGATCTCGCTCTTCTTGTCGGCCGAGAGCAGACCCATGCGGGTGTCGCCCACGCTGTCCGGGATGCTCAGGGAGCCGGGGATGGCGCCTTCGAGGAACTTGATCAGGGGACGGGCGTCGATGAGCACCATGGGCTCGCCCTTCTCCAGCTTCTCACGCACGTATTCGGTGCCCACGGACTCGTACACGCCCTCGTGGGCGATCCAGTCCGGATAGCCGCCGGGGTAGACCACCACGTTGCTGTAGCCGAGCTTCTCGGCCTTGCGCGCCGAGGAGTGCGAAAGCTTGCAGGTCGGCCCCTCGCAGTAGAAGATGAGCAGGGCCTTCTTGTCCTTGGGCAGGAGATCGGCCTTCTTCTCGAACTCGGTGTCCGGGATGCTGATGGAGGTCGGGATGTAGCCCTTGGCGTGCTTGCCCAGGTAGGGGCGGGAGTCGATGATCTCGACGCCTTCCAGCTTGGGCATCTTCACGTAGTTCTTGACGAACTCGAAATCCACGATGTTCTTGTAAAAGTAGTCCGGGGCCTTGTCCGCTCCGGCCTGGGCCGCCGCGAGAGGCGCGGCGAGGCACAGGACCAGCGCCAGGGCCAGAGCCTGTGCGAGTCTGCGTCCGTAAATGGCGTTCATCGTCTCATTCCTCCGGTATGCATGAACCTGACGGCCTGCCGTGCCCCATGCCCGGCGCGGCCCTTCATTCCCTGTCGCCCAGGCGCTGGGGCACGATGCCGCGCTCGTCCGGAAGCTGCTCCCGGACCTCGGCGTGCCACAGCGCGTGGTGGTGTTCGGCGTAGTCCTCCGGCACCCAGCCGGTGAACATGGAGCGGAATCCCGGCCGCTCCTCCGGATTGACGGCGGCCATGTAGACGTGCACCAGCAGCCCGGCGAAAGTCAGCCCGGCGAATATCCAGTGCAGCAGAATGGCCCAGGAGACGAGCCAGGTGGACTCGGCCCCGAGGCCGATCTGCGACCAGACCATGATCAGCCCCGTGAGCGCGAGGCCGAAGCCGCCCGCCACGGCGGCCTGGGCGAAGGCCTTCTGGCCCATGTTGTAGAAGCCCTGCGGCGGCAGGTCGGTCGAGAGCCCAATCATCTTGAGCGGCTTGGGTCCCAGGGTCATGAGGACCATCTTCTTGACCATCCACAGGACGTCGCGCGCGAGATCGACCGCGAAGACCTGGCGCAGGAAAAAGGCCGCGCCGCGCGGATTCTGGCCGAGGTAGAGGAGCAGGCAGAGAATCCACAGCCCGCCTAGGATCTCGTGCGCCAGGAGCAGGCCGCCCCCGCCGCCGAACATGGCGCGCAGCAGGGCCGGATACCAGCCGCCCAGGGGATTGTACTCGGCCTTGATCAGCCCGAGCCCGGTGAGCATGAGCAGCAGCCAGAGCGCGGCGTTGCCCCAGTGGATGGCGATGTCGAGCCGGGTGTGGCGTTCGAAGCGCTTCATGGCCTAGCCCTCCTTTTCCGTGCCATGGCCCGGGCCGTGCCCGGAGCCGCCGCCGTCCCGTTCGATGAGGAAGCGGCGCGCGGCCATGGCCGCCACGCCGGCGGCGGCCAGTCCGATGAGGGCCGAGACGCCGGGCAGCGCCCATTTGGTCAGGGCCAGCATGGGCGGGGTGATGGACGCCTTGTGCGGCCAGTCCGCAGGGGCGGTGTCCGCGAGGTAGAACATGTTCGGCTTGGTGTCCGAATCGGCCCGCACCACGCGCGCGATGCGGCCCTGGTTGGCGGCCAGGAGCCGGGCGGCCTCGGAGTCGGGATCGGCGATATCGCCGAAGACGCGCGCCTTGGTGGGGCAGGTGTCCACGCAGGCGGGCAGCAGCCCCCTCTCGCGGCGCTCCGGGCAGTAGTCGCACTTGTCCGCCACCTTGAGCACGGGATGGCGGTAGCGCGCGCCGTAGGGGCAGGCCGGGATGCAGTTGCCGCAGCCGATGCACAGCGCCCGGTCGATCTTCACCGTCCCGTCCTTCGGGTCCTTGAAGGTCGCGCCCGTGGGACAGGCGTCCACGCACATGGGCTTGTCGCAGTGCATGCACGCGCCGGGCTGGAAATGGCCCTGGCGGCCGCGGCCGGGCCGGGGCTCGGCCACCTCCTTGACCTTGATCCAGTTGCGGAAGTGGCCCCCGGGCACCTCGTTGGCCACCTTGCAGGCCACCATGCAGCCCTTGCAGTCCATGCACTTGGCCGAATCGATGACCATGGCGAGTTGTGGCTTCATGCCGCGCCTCCCGCCTTCGTCACGCTGACGAAGGTCTCATGCATGGCCGCGTTGCCGGTCACGCTGTCGTACTTGCCTTCCAGCACGGCCGCGATGCACAGGCCGTTGCCGTTGATCCGCGAGAGCCCCTTGGAGAGCGCGCCGAAGCCCGTCTCGGTGTAGACCGTGTCCTCGCGGATGTGCGCGGTGACGTGAAGCTTCTGCGTGCCCTCGCCCACCGGGCTCTTGACCCGCACCATCTCGCCGTCCTTCAGCCCCAGGCGCGCGGCCGCGGCCGGATGCATCCACAGGGTGTTGGTGGGGACCAGCTCGTGCAGCAGGGCGTTGTTGGTCGAGGAACTCTGCGTGACCAGGGCGCTGCGGCCCACGACCATGCGGAAGGCGCTGTCCGCGATCTCCTTGGGCGGCGACTTGGGCGGCGCGTAGACCGGCAGCGGGTCGAGCCCGGCCGTGATGTAGCGCTGGTTGTAGAGTTCGATCTTGGCCGACTTGGTCTTGTAGCCCATGTTGTCGTAGATGCCGTAGACCTTGGAGGGATTGTAGTAGACCCCGTCGCGGGCCAGCACGTCGGCCGCGCCGTTCAGGGCGGCGAGCTGCTTGGCGCGGTATTCCTCGATGGTGAAGTCGAAGTGCTCGGCGAGGTCGAGCCGTCCGGCCACCTCCTTGAGCACGTCGAAGACCGGCCGCGACTCGAACATGGCGGGCACGGCGGGCTCGCGCGTGACCACGCAGGCGCAGGCGCTGGAGCCCTGCAGGGCCTGGCATGGGTCCTTGCGTTCGAGATACGAGGGCGCGGGCAGGACCAGGTCGGCCATCCAGGCGGTGTCGCTCATCTGGATGTCCACCACGCAGACGAACTCCATGGCCTTGACCATCTCCAGGGTCCGGGTCCGGTCCGGCGCGGTCTGCATGGGGTTGGTCTTATACACGAACCAGCCCTTGACCGGATACGGCTCACCCGTGATGACCGCCTCGCGCGTGAGCACGAAGGAGCCCTCCTCCTCGAACATCAGCGGGACCAGGTGCGCGTCCACGCGGGTCTCGGGGTTGTCGTCGTACCAGGGGGCGTCGGCCGGGACGGGCTTCACGCCCACCTGCCGCGCGGCCAGCAGGCCGCCCGGCTTGTCCCAGTTGCCCAGAAGGGCGTTGACGATGGCGAAGGAGCGGCGAATCTGGGTGGAATTCTCGTAGTCCGAGGTGCGTCGTCCCGGGTAGACCAGGGAGGCCGGGGCGGCCGCGGCCAGCTCGCGGGCGATGCGCGCGATCTCGGGACCGGGGATGCCGGTCTCCTGCGCGGCCCACTCGGGCGTATAGGCGGAGACGTGCTCGTGCAGTTCGGGCAGGCCGAAGGTCTTCTCGGCCACCCAGCGCTCGTCGTAGAGCTTTTCATTGATGATCACGTTGCACAGGGCGAGCATGAAGGCCATGTCCGTGCCCGGCCGGATGGGCCACCACTCGTCGGCCATGGCCGCGGTCTTGGTGAAGCGCGGGTCCAGCACCACGAGCTTGGCCCCGCCCTTCATGGCCTCGACCATGTCCATGGAGTCGGGCGTGACCAGGGCTTCGAAGCGGTTGGCCCCGGCCATGATCACGTAGCGCGAGTTGAGCACGTCGGCGAAGGGCACCTCGCCGAAGGTGTCGAGGAAGGCGCGGTTGCCCGAGATGAGGCAGAGCGATTCGTGCGAGGTCACGTTGAACGAGCCGTAGACCTCGGCGAAGCGGTTCACGAAGGCCGACTGCATGTCCGCCCCGGCGGAGAAGAGCATGCCGCAGCGGGTGTACTTCTTCCCGATCTCTTCGAGCTTCGCGGAGAGCAGCGCGATGGCCTCGTCCCAGGAGATGCGCTTCCACTTGCCCTCGCCGCGCGCGCCCTGCCGGAGCAGGGGCGTCTTCAGGCGGTCCGAGTCGTAGAGCTGGGCGACGCCCGCCTGGCCGCGCGCGCAGAGCATGCCGCGCGACTTGGTGAAGAGCGGGTTGGGGTCGAGCTTGGTCACGCGGCCACCGCGCACGCGGGCGATGAGGCCGCAACGGTTGAAACACATGTCGCAAGCCGAGAAGACGCTGCTCTCCTCGCCCCTTACGGAGGCGGCCTGCGCCTCGGCCGGGGCCAAGGCGCGCAACACCCGGGGCGAGGCCGCCGCGCCCGCGCCGAGCAGCCCGGCCGCCTTGAGAAAATTCCTGCGGCCCGGGTCGAACCCCTGCCGCGCGCTGTTCATGGGATCGGACATCTGACACCTCTCTCGGTCGATGCGGCGGACGAAACGCCATCCGTCCGCCGCGTCCGGTTCACGCCGCTAACTGCACTTGGCCGGGGAGGGGGAATCCTTGGCGTAGTCGTAGAGGTAGGAGAAGGTGTCCTTGGCGTCCTCGGCGGTCATCTCCGCGGGCCACTTGGCGCGGCAGGGCAGCTTGTCCATGCCTTCGTACAGCTTCTTCCATTCGGCCTGGGTCTTGGAGGCCGGGGAAAGATCCGAGGCGTCCACGCCGTGACAGGACCTGCAGTTCTTGCGGTAAAGGTACTTGCCCTTGCGGGCGTTGCCGCCCATGGTGTCCGCGGCCAGGGAAAGCCCCGCGAAGAGGGCCAGCAGGACGGCGACCGTCGCGCCGATGGACAGGGTGCGCTTCATGGCAGTGCTCCTTGCTCGTAGGTTTGAAAACGACGCCGGGGGGGCAGGTCCGGCTGCGCCCACGGCTTGACTCCGTCTTTTGCCCTTCACATACCCATACCCGGTATGTGTGTCAATGGGGCCTGTGACATTTTCACGCATGACTTATGGCGATGATTGTCATTACTCCGGTCAATACATGGCGGGCAGCCGCGCCGCCAGCCATCGTACCATCTACCCGAACCGGGTAGCGTGACGGAGAGGCGCGGGACGCGCCGGGCCGGACTTGCCCCCGGTGGGCGAAATGGTCTAGCCTCAGGACCATGCAGATCACCATCGACCAGAAAACCCTCGAATCCCTGTCCCGCGACCTCTCGCGTCTCTTGGACGCGACCGTGGCCTGGACGCTGTCCACGGGCCTGCGCATCCTGCTCGTCGCCCTGCTGGTGACGATCGCGGTCAAGGTCGGCCGCCGCGCCCTGGACGCCGTCTTCGCCCGCGTCTCGCGCAGCCAGGACGTGGAGTACGGCAAGCGCATCGACACGCTGCATTCCATCACCGCGTTCAGCCTCAAGGCGGGCATCGTCACCGTGGGCGTCTTCGTGGTCCTGGGCCAGATCGGCATCAACCTCGGCCCCATCCTGGCCGCCGCGGGCATTCTCGGCCTGGCCGTGGGCTTCGGCGCGCAGACCCTGGTGCAGGACGTGATCTCCGGTTTCTTCCTGCTGGTGGAGGACCAGGTGCGCGTGGGCGACGTGGTCCAGATCGGCGACAAGGGCGGGCTGGTGGAGCGCATCACCCTGCGCCTCATCGTGCTGCGCGACGTGGCGGGCAACGTGCACTACATCCGCAACGGCAAGGTGGACGTGGTCACGAATATGACCAAGGACTTCTCGCGCTACGTCTTCGACGTCGGGGTGGCCTACAGGGAGGACACGGACCGGGTGGTGGAGACGCTCCGGGAGATCGACGAGGCCATGCGCGCGGACCCGGATTTCGGCCCGCGCATCCTGGAGCCCATCGAAATCCTGGGCGTGGACCGGTTCGACGATTCCGCCGTGGTCATCCGCGCGCGCACCAAGACCAGACCCAGCCAGCAATGGCTCGTGGGCCGCGAGTTCAACCGCCGCATCAAGCGCCGCTTCGACGAACTGGGCATCGAGATACCCTTCCCGCACCGCACCCTCTTTTGGGGGGACGGCCAGATCGAACGCCTGCGCGGCGATGCGGCGCGCACCCCGGCGGCACCGGCCGCGCCCTCCCCCGCGCCCTCGCAGGCCCCCTCGGCCGATCCCGGGGACGACCGGGCCGAAGACCTCGCCGGGTAGGGTCGCGGCATGCGCCTGCGCGAAGCCAAGCCCCTGCTTCTGGCCGTCCTGCGGCGGAGCGACTGGCGAAGCGGACTTGCAGACGTCCTCGGCTGGCCCGCCAAGGCGCTCGCGGGCGCGCTCTTCTCCCTCATCCTGCACCCGGAGCCCGCGGTGCGCTTCCGGGCCGCCGAGGCCTTCGGCATCGTCCTGGCCGGGCTGGCGGGGCGCGACATGGAGGCCGCGCGCGTGGTCATGCGCGGCATGCTCTGGCGCATGAACGAGGAATCCGGCGGCATCGGCTGGGGCGTGCCCGAGTCCATGGCCTGCGCCTGCGCCCACAGCCCGGCCCTGGCGCGCGAGTACCACGCCATCCTGCTCGCCTACATCCACGAGCACAGCGGCGTCTGCCACGGCATTTTCGTGGACAACCCCGTGCTCCGGCGCGGCGTGCTCTGGGGCGTGTGGCGGCTGGCCCTGGCGCGGCCGGAACTCGCGGCGAAGGCGGCGTCCGACCTCGTGGCCGTGCTCGACCCGGGCCGCGCCCTGGAAGGACGCGAGGGCACGCCCGAAGCCCCGGAATGTCATGACACGGCCTCCCGCGTCCTGGCGTGCAAGGCCCTGGCGGCCCTGGCGCGGGCCGGACAGCCGCTGCCCCCCGGGACGGCCGCGGCCGTCGCCGTCTGGCGCGGGGACGCGACCCCGGCGGAGATCTGGCAGGACGACGAACTGCGTGCCGTCCGGACCGGGGAGGCCGTCGCCGAAGTCCTGGCCGCTCTCGCGTCCGGCCTCGCCCTGGTCCCCGGCCCGCCTCTGTCTCCGCAGAAATTTTGATTGAGTATCAGGCGCTTTTTGGAGTATGGGAGGCGTAGTTATACGGAAACACCGACAGGCGATCCCCGGGCGCGCGTCCGCGATTGGACAAGGCGGAGCGTCCCGTGTTCGGCTGTACGACCCGCTGACAGCGGCCCCTTTGCCCACCGTGCCGCCCGGCAGCTTGCGCCGGACGGCTGAAAGCCTTGCCGGACGAGGCTTTTCGGTTGACAAAGGGGGGCGTTGTTCACTAGCACAGTAGGGCTTGTCCTGTTTTGGTCAAGCTGCGGGTCTGGCTTCCCGGAAGGCATTCGGAGGTCCCCTCCTGTCCACGGCGACTCATCGGCACGGGTCCGTTGCGGCCCTGCCGGTTCGAATACGGCGATAGAGAGGCGTATGACAGGGCATTCGCCCTAAACTCTTGAACGACGGAGGTAATGGACAATGGCGAAACATCAGACCCCGATGCTCGACGAGCTGACCAAGGGGCCGTGGCCCAGCTTCGTTGACGACATCAAGGCCGAAGCTGCCCGCCGCGCCGCCAACAAGGACGGCGTCGAGTACCAGATTCCGGTGGACGTCTGCGACGACCTGCTCGGCATCCTGGAGCTGGCCTACAAGGACAAGGAGACCCACTGGAAGCACGGCGGCATCGTCGGCGTGTTCGGTTACGGCGGCGGCGTCATCGGCCGCTACTGCGACGTGCCCCAGCAGTTCCCCGGCGTGGCCCATTTCCACACCGTCCGTCTGAACCAGCCCGGCGGCAAGTTCTACACCACCGAGTACCTGCGCGACATCATGAAGATCTGGGACATGCGCGGCTCGGGCCTGACCAACATGCACGGCTCCACCGGCGACATCGTGCTCCTGGGCACCTTCACCGAGCAGCTTGAGGAAATCTTCTACGAGATGACCCACAAGCTGAACACCGACCTGGGCGGCTCGGGCTCCAACCTGCGCACCCCGGCCGAGTGCATGGGCATGTCCCGTTGCGAGTACGCCTGCTACGACACCATGGCGCTGTGCTACGCCCTGACCAACGAGTACCAGGACGAGCTGCACCGCCCCGCCTTCCCCTACAAGTTCAAGTTCAAGTTCGACGGCTGCCCCAACGGCTGCGTGGCCGCCCTGGCCCGCTCCGACCTGTCCTTCGTGGGCACCTGGAAGGGCGCCATCAAGGTCGACCAGAAGGCCGTGGCCGCTTACGTGGCCGGCGAACTGAAGCCCAACGCCGGCGCCCACGCGGGCCGCGACTGGGGCAAGTTCGACATCATGAAGGAAGTCGTGAACCTCTGTCCGACCCAGTGCATGAGCTACGACGGCAAGACCCTGTCGATCAACGACAAGGAGTGCTACCGCTGCATGCACTGCATCAACACCATGCCCGTCGCCCTCAAGGTCGGCGACGAGAAGGGCCTGTGCATGCTGGCCGGCGCCAAGGCGCCGATCCTGGACGGCGCCCAGATGTCCTCCCTGCTCGTGCCCTTCCTGCCCGTCGAGGAGCCCTTCGACGAGATCAAGGAAGTGGTCGAGAACATCTGGGAGTGGTGGATGGAAGAGGGCAAGAACCGCGAGCGCCTGGGCGAGACCCTGAAGCGCCTCGGCTTCGGCAAGATCCTCGAAGTCACCGGTATCACCCCGGATGCCCGCCACGTGCAGCATCCGCGCGAGAACCCCTACATCTTCTGGTCCGCGGAAGAGGTCGGCGGCTGGGATCGCGACATCAAGGAATACCGCAAGCGTCACGCCCGCTAGGCTGTCGCGCGAGACACGGCTGATAACAACCGAACAACGACAGAACTCTAGGGAGGACACCCCATGGCTTTTATCTCCTCGGGCTACAATCCTGACAAACCGATGGAAGGCCGCATCTCCGACATCGGTCCCCGCCACTACACCGACTTCCTGCCGCCGGTCATCGCCAAGAACTACGGCAAGTGGGCGTACCACGAGATCCTGGAGCCCGGCGTGCTCATGCACAAGGCCGAGTCCGGCGACGAGGTGTACACCGTGCGCGTGGGCTCCACCCGCCTCATCACCGTCGGCCTGATCCAGGAGATCTGCGACATCGCCGACAAGCACTGCGGCGGCCACGTCCGCTGGACGACCCGCAACAACATCGAGTTCATGGTGGACAGCAAGGCCAAGGTCGCCCCCCTGAAGGCCGACCTCGCCGCCCGCAAGTTCGCCGGCGGCTCCGCCAAGTTCCCCATCGGCGGCACCGGCGCCTCCGTGCCGAACATCGTCCACACCCAGGGCTGGGTGCACTGCCATACGCCCGCCACCGACGCCTCCGGCCCGGTGAAGGTGATCATGGACGAGCTGTTCCACGAGTTCCAGACCATGGAGCTGCCCGCTCCCCTGCGTCTGGCCCTGGCCTGCTGCCTGAACATGTGCGGCGCCTGCCACTGCTCCGACCTCGCGGTCGTCGGCATCCACCGCAAGCCGCCCCAGATCGACCACGAAGTGCTGGAGAACATCTGCGAGATCCCGCTCGCCGTCTCCGCCTGCCCCACGGCCGCCATCCGTCCCTCCAAGACCGAGTTCGAGGGCAAGGAAAAGAAGACCGTGGCCATCAAGGAAGACCGCTGCATGTTCTGCGGCAACTGCTACACCATGTGCGCCGCCCTGCCCCTGGCCGACTCCGAGGGTGACGGCTGCGCCATCATGGTCGGCGGCAAGGTTTCCAACCGCATCAGCAACCCCAAGTTCTCCAAGGTCGTCGTGGCGTACGTGCCCAACGAGCCCCCGCGCTGGCCGACCCTGGTGAAGACCGTCCGCCAGATCGTGGACGCCTACAAGAAGGGCGCGAACAAGTACGAGCGTCTGGGCGACTGGGCCGAGCGCATCGGCTGGGAGCGCTTCTTCGACGTCACCGGGCTGCAGTTCACCAAGCACCTGATTGACGACTTCCGCGATCCGGCCTACTACACTTGGAGGCAGACCACCAACTTCAAGTGGTAACAGCCGCATAGGGAACACGGGGGCGCGGCGTCAGGCCGCGCCCCTCAACAACAAAGGGGTTGCGTCATGGCGCTGGATATGGCTACCGCCCAGAAAACGATTCTGGACTTCCTCGAAGGCAAGGCCAAGAGCAAGACCAAATTCTATTTCAACGACTTCTGCGATCTCTTTCCCGATGAGAAGTCCCGCGACGTGAAGAAAGTCCTGACCGAGCTGGTCAAGGGCGAGAAGATCGTCTACTGGTCCAGCGGCTCGACCACCATGTACGGGCTGAAGGGCCTGGGCAAGCACGCCGACGGCGAAGAGTAGCCGCGGCGCGTCGGCGGCGGCCTCTGGCCGCGGACGGCGCTCCTGGATTTCACGACGCCGGGCTCCCGGGCGGAAACGTCCCGGGCCCGGCGCTCTCTTTGCCCCACCCCGCGTTGGACCGCCCCGCGCACAACAGCCCTGAAGCGGTAGCCGTGCTGCATCCACCCCGCATCGTCATCTCCGGCCTGTCCGGCGGCTCCGGCAAGACCATCGTCTCGCTCGGCCTGTGCCGGGCCCTGGCGCGCCAGGGCATCCCCGTGGCGCCCTTCAAGAAGGGACCGGACTACATCGACGCCGCCTGGCTCGCCCGCGCCGCCGACCGCCCCTGCTCCAACCTGGACACCTTCCTCATGCCCGAGGCCGTGGTGCGCGGCCTTTTCGCCGCCCGCGCCCTGCCGCAGGGCGTCTCGGTCATCGAGGGCAACCGCGGCCTGTTCGACGGCGGCGACGCCGCGGGCTCCTATTCCACCGCCGAGCTGGCCAAGCTGCTGCGCGCCCCGGCGATCCTGGTCCTGGACGCCACCAAGATGACCCGGACGGCCGCCGCCATCCTGCACGGCTGCGCGACCTTCGATCCGGGCCTGAGGCCCGCCGGGGTCATCTGCAACCAGACCGCGGGGGCGCGGCACCGCAGCGTCCTGCGCGCGGCCATCGAGCAGTACACCGACATCCCGGTCCTTGGCATGCTGCCCAAGCTTTCCCGAAACCCCATCCCGGAGCGCCACATGGGCCTGTGGTCCGACCGCGAGATGGACGCCGCCCCCATTCTCGACCCGCTGGCCGACCTCATCAGCGACCACTGCGACCTTGCGGCCATCCGCCGCATCGCGGCCGCGGCCCCGGGGCTGGCCGAAACGCCGGACGCCCTCTTCCCCGCGCCCACGCCCGGGGAGCCCGTGACCATCGGCGTGGTGCGCGACGCGGCCCTGTGGTTCTATTATCCCGAGAACATCGAGGCGCTGGAGCAGGCGGGCGCGCGCATCGAGCACGTCTCCGTGCTCTCACCCGATCCCTGGCCCGAACTGCACGGCCTGTATCTCGGCGGCGGCTTCCCCGAAACCCAGGCCGCGACCATCGCCTCGCGCGCCGACGTGCGGATGCGCATCAAGGCCCTGGCCGAGGCCGGTCTGCCCATCTACGCCGAATGCGGCGGTTTCATGTATCTGGCCCAGGCCCTGGAGTACGAGGGCCGCCGCTTTCCCATGGCAGGCGTGCTGCCGGTGGAGACCCGCCTCTGCGCCCGGCCCAAGGGCCTCGGCTACGTGGTCGCGACGGTGGAGCGCGACAATCCCTTCCATCCCGCGGGCAGCGAGATCAGGGCGCACGAGTTCCACTACTCCCACTGCCCCGCGCTTCCGGCCGACGAAACCTCGCTCTGCCTCAGGCTCTCGCGCGGCACGGGCATGGGGGGCGGCCTGGACGGCATCCTGCAGCGCAACACCTTTGCCGCCTACAGCCACATCCACGCCCTGGGCGTTCCCCACTGGGCGCCCCGCTTCGTGGAGGCCGCCCGCGCCTACAGGGCGTCGGCCTGAGCCGGTCCGCCCCGCCTACTCCCCGCCTTCCCGAAGACTCCCGGGCAGCCCGGCGACGAAGGCCCTGATCTCATCGCGCACGCGGCGGTAGGGCCTCATGGCTTCCTCCTCGCTCGCAACGTCCTTGGCCAGGGCGGGCGGGTCGTCGAAGCCGCGGTGCATGCGCCTGGCCTTGCCGGGAAAGAACGGGCAGGTCTCGGCCGCATGGCCGCACAGCGTCACGATCCAGTCGAAGGTCACGGACGGCAGGTCGTCGATGGTCTTGGAAACCTGACCCGAGATGTCCACCCCGGCCTCGGCCATGGCCTGCACCGCCCGGGGGTTGAGCCCGTGGCGCGCGATGCCCGCGGAATACGCCTCCACAAGATCGGGCTGAAGCGCCCTGGCCCAGCCCTCGGCCATCTGGCTGCGGCAGGAGTTGCCCGTGCACAGGAAAAGGATGCGGAGCTTGTCCATACGTCCCTGCTAGGTGTGTTTCCAGGCGCCGGTGAGCGGGGTGTCGCAGCCCTTTTCGCACCAGTCCACGAATTCCTGGATCTTTTGCTTGATGGCGTCGCGCACTTCGCGGGTCTTGGCCAGAATCTCCTCGCGCGTGCCGGTGAAGGCGGAGGGATCGGAGAACGGCAGATGCAGGCGGTGGGTCACGCCAGGGAAGATGGGGCATTGCGCCTCGGCCTCGTCGCAGACCGTGACCACGAAGTGGAACAGCTTGCCGCCCTTGAAGATGTCGAAGACGCTGCGCGGCTCCTTGCCCGAAAGGTCGAAGCCGTCCTCGCGCATGACGTCCAGGACGTAGGGATTGACGGGCCGGGGTTCGAGCCCCGCGCTTTCGGCCTGGTATTCGCCCTTGCCCAGGGCGTTGAGGTAGGCCTCGGCCATACGGCTGCGGGCGCTGTTGTGGGTGCAGATGAAGAGGACGCGTTTCATGGGACCTCCGTGGTTTGCCTGAGATGTCCGGGAGATGGCGCATGACAGTATGGCAACGCCATGTTTCCGCCACGTGACGACGGGACGTCCGGCATCCGCGCGTCAGGGCTTGCAGGCGACATGGCAAACCCCTCCGGGCGTGCGCACCTCGTGCGGGAAGTACGTGCGCCTGAAATACAGGGCCACGTTGACCAGGCCGATGAGCACCGGCACCTCCACCAGCGGTCCGATGACCGCGGCGAAGGCCACCCCGGAATCGATGCCGAAGACCGCGATGGCCACGGCGATGGCCAGTTCGAAGTTGTTGGAGGCCGCGGTGAAGGAGAGCGTGGCCGACTGTTCGTAGTTGGCCCCCACCTTGCGCGAGAGGAAGAAGGAGACCACGAACATGGCCACGAAGTAGACGAGCAGCGGCGCGGCGATGCGCAGGACGTCGAAGGGCAGGGAGACGATGCGGTCGCCCTTGAAGGAGAACATGACCACGATGGTGAAGAGCAGGAAGATCAGGGTGAAGGGGCTGATGGCGGGCACGAAGGTCTTCTCGTACCACTCGCGGCCCTTGAGCCGGAGGCCGGTGAAGCGCGAGGCCATGCCCGCCAGGAAGGGAATGCCGAGGTAGATGAAGACCGACTCGGCCACGTCGCGCATGGAGATGTCCACCTGCGCGCCCTGCATGCCGAAGACGCCGGGCAGCACGCCGATGAAGAACCAGGCGTAGACCGAGAAGAAGAGCACCTGGAAGACGGAGTTGAAGGCCACGAGCCCGGCGCAATACTCGCAGTCGCCCCCGGCCAGGTCGTTCCAGACGATGACCATGGCGATGCAGCGCGCCAGGCCGATGAGGATCAGACCGACCATGTATTCGTGGTGGCCAGAGAGGAAGGCGACGGCCAGGCCGAACATGAGCAGCGGCCCGATGACCCAGTTCTGGACCAGGGACAGTCCGAGCACGCGCACGTCCCGAAAGACGCGGGGCAGCTCCTCGTAGCGCACCTTGGCCAGGGGCGGGTACATCATCAGGATCAGGCCGAGGGCGATGGGCACGTTGGTCGTGCCCACGTTGAAGCTGTTGATGACGTCCTTGACCCCGGGAAAAACGTACCCCGCGCCCACGCCGAAGGCCATGGCCAGGAATATCCACAGGGTCAGGAAACGGTCGAGGAAGGACAGGCGCTTGGGGGCGGGAGCGATCATGACGTTCTCCTTGTGGCGGAAACCGCGCGGCTCAGTCGCAACGGCCGTCGGCCTTGGTTTTCAGGTAGGCCTCCAGGACCTCCCGATCGCGGGAGGACTCCGGCGTGGCCGCCAGCATGCCGCCGATGCCCTGCAGCACGTCCGCGCCAGACGCGGCGGGGCCGTCCTCCAGGCTGTAGTAGGTCCATACGCCGCCGCGGCGGCCCCGTATCCAACCCGCCGACTTGAGCAGCGCGAGATGACGCGAAACCGTGGACTGCGGCAGTTCGAGGGCGGCCGTAAGGTCGCAGACGCAGAGTTCCCCGCCCCGGAGCAGGGCCAGAAGCCGCAGCCGGGTGGGGTCGCCGAGGGCCTTGAAGCGGGTTGCGAGCGTTTCCATAAAGAACAATATATCCGAATATTCGGATGAGTCAACTTTAAAAAACACTTCCGCGTCTCCACCTATCTTCCGCCGCCCGCTCACCTGCCCTATCCGACCGTCTGCCGACATATCGGACCAAAAGAGGAGTGTTTATTCCATCTCCTGCTAGGAAGGGGATACTGGCCCGCATCCGTTCCGGGATCGGGCCGCTTTTCAGCCACAGGAGGCGCGTATGCGGAGGATCGTGATCATCGGTTCAGGAGCGGGCGGCACCATTGTGGCCAATCAGCTCCGCGGGCAGCTGCCGGAGGACGGGTGGGAGATCGTCGTCATCGACCGCGACGAGCAGCACCACTACCAGCCGGGCTACCTCTTCATCCCCTTCGGGATCTACGCGCGGGAGGACATCCTCCAGCCCAAGAAACAGTTCATCCCGCAGGGCGTGGAGTTCGTGCTTGACGAGGTGCTGCGCGTGGACGCGGCAAACCGCCGTGTCGTCACCAGAAAGGGCGGCTGGGACTACGACTGGCTGGTCGTGGCCACGGGCGCGCGGGTCAAACCCGACGAGGTGGAGGGCATGGCCGAGGTCTTCGAGACCGACATCCAGAACTTCTACACTCTGGACGGCGCGGAGCGGCTGCGCAAGGCGCTGAAGTACTTCACCTGCGGCAAGGTGGTGCTGAACATCGCCGAGCTGCCTTTCAAGTGCCCCATCGCCCCCCTGGAGTTCCTGTTCATGTGCGACTGGTTCTTCACGGTCTCGGGCGTGCGCGCGCAGGTCGAACTGGAGCTGGTCACGCCCCTGGGCGGCGTGTTCACCAAGCCCATCGCCTCCAAGGCCCTGGCCGTGGTCGCGGAAAAGAAGCGCATAAACGTCACGCCGAACTTCAACATCGCCCGCGTCAACACAAGGGGGAAGACCATCGAGTCCCACGACGGCCGTACCGTGGGCTACGACATGCTGGTCTCCATCCCGCCCAACTTCGGCGAGAACTGCATCGTGGAATCCGGACTGGCCGATCCCATGGGCTACGCGCTGACCAACAAGAACACGCTCAAGGCCGAGACGGCCGAGCGCGTCTTCGTGCTCGGCGACGCCACCAACGTGCCCACCTCCAAGGCGGGCTCCGTGGCCCACTACCAGGCCTACACCCTGGTGGAGAACCTGCTGCGCGAGATCGACGGCCACTCGCCGCTGCCGACCTTCGACGGCCACGCCACCTGTTTCCTGGAGTCCGGCTTCGAGAAGGCCATTCTGCTCGACTTCAACTACGAGGTGGAGCCGCTGCCCGGCAAGTTCCCCTTCCCGGGCATGGGGCCGTTCAGCCTGTTGCGCGAGAGCCTGGCCAACCACTGGGGCAAGATGATGTTCCGCTGGGTCTACTGGGAGCTGATGATGCGCGGCAAGGATCTGCCCCTGGAGAACCAGATGAACCTGGCGGGCAAGGTGCGCCAGGGGGCCGTATGCAGGGTGTAGCGGCGGGCGCCAAGCGACGGACGAGGCGCGTCATGCAGGGAGGCGGTCATGACGGATGAACAGCGGATACTGGAGACCATCGAGGCGTTCCGGGCCGAGGTGCGGCCCCTGGTGCACACGGCGCGCTCCATGGACAGCCTGCGCAGGGACCTGGCCCCGCGCGTGGAGGAGGCGGTGCGCGCCCTGATCCTCGAACTGGCGGACGTGGAGAGCGATTTCCAGATCGAGGATCTGCTCTATCTGATCAAGAAATCCATGCGCAACGTGCGCAACCTGAGCAAGGCCCTGGACCAGCTCAAGGGGCTGATCACCTTTGCCGAGAACGCGGAGCCGCTCATCCGCCAGAGCGTGCCGGTATGGATCGCCCGGCTGGACGAGCTGGAGCAGAGCGGCGTCTTCGGACTCATGCAGAGCTTCCTGGGCGTGCTGGAGAAGGCCGCGGCGGCCTATACGGAAGAGGACGTGCGGCGCATGGGCGACGGCCTGGTCACGCTCATGGGCCTGGCCCGGGGCCTGGCCGATCCCAGGGCCAAGGCCCTGCTGGAGCGGCTCTCCAGCGTTCCGGCGCGGGTCGATCTCGACGCGGCCGGGCCGGTCGGCCCCCTGGCCCTGCTCGGCGCGCTGGGCGATCCGGAGTTGCGCCGGGGGCTCGGCTTGGCCCTGGAGCTGACCCGCGCCCTGGGCCGGGAACCGGAGGGAGGCGCGGAGGGGGCTGGCGTCTAGGCCCCAAGGCGCGGAGCGAAAGAGCGCGGCCCCCGCCCCCGTGTCAGCAGGGCGGCCAAGCCCAGGACGACGAGCAGGCCGTCGCGCACGAGATACCAGGTCATGTGGCCGCCGCCCTGCGCGCTCACGGAGAAGCAGCCGCAGTCCACGTCCAGGCCGCGCAGGCGGGCCGAGAGGAGCGAGAGCCAAAAGGCCCAGAGGAGCAGGTTCGAGAGCCACAGCGCCCCGTCTGCGAGGCGGCCCGCCACCAGGAGCAGGCCGAGGACCAGCTCCAGCCAGGGCAGGAGCACGGCGGCGGGGTTGACCAGGGCCTCGGACAGCACGCGGTAGTCCGCGATGATGGCCGCGAACTCGGCGGGATGGAGCAGCTTGTCCCAGCTCCCGGCGAGAAAGATCGCGCCCAGGGCGAAGCGCAACAGAACGTGCAGGCGCGTCATTTGTCCTCTCCGCAGACAGTGCATTCGTTGGGCGGCGGGGAAGAGAGGAAGCTCGCGGCCTCGCTCCTGATGACGGGCAGCCCGCGCTCCCGCCACAGGGACCAGCCGTTGACGAGCACGAAAACCCGGGCCACCCCTTCGGCGCGCAGCCGCTCCGCGAGCTGGTGGCTGAGAGGGCAGCGCGGGCCGTCGCAATAGGTGATGACCGTCTGCCCGCCCGTAAGCCGGGACGCGAGCGACGGGAACACGTCGGCGAACTCTTCGGGCGGCATGGACAGCGCGCCCTCGATGTGCCCCATGTCGAATTCGAACGCGGAGCGGGCGTCGAGAAACACGGCCTGCTGCGCGGCGTGCAGCGCGGCGGCTTGGTCCAGCGTGATCTCCCCCTCTGCGCCGCTTTCGCCGGAGGGGCCTCTGCCCAGGAGCGGCAGCCCGTCCATGCGCACAGCGTTCGAGAACGCGGCCAGAAGCGCGGAGACTGCCAGTATGCCAGCCATCTGGAACAGCGTGGCGCGGTTCGTCACGATACCCCCAGGGTCTGAAGCGCCCGAACGATGGTCTCCTTGTCCATAAAGCCCTCGTGCCTGAACCGTTCCACGCCCTTGGCGTCGTAGAAGACCTGGGTGGGGATGGCCCGCACGCGGTAGCGTGCGGCCTGGTCCGCGTGCAGCGTGATGTCTATGAAGACGATGGCCGCGCGGCCCCGGTACTCCTGCTCCAACTCCTCCAGGATGGGGGCCATGAGCTTGCAGGGAACGCAGCTCTTGGCGCCCAGGTCGATCATGGTCACCATGCCCGGCACGGGCAGCGCGGGCAGAGTGGCCGAAGCGGCGTCCGGTCGGTCGGCCACCTGGCCCTGCTGCGGCGCGAGGAAGAGCGCCATGCCCGCGACGAAGAGCAGCAGAAGCGCGGCGGCGATGAGGTAGCTTTTCTTCATGTCAGTATCCTTGGACGCCCGGCCTCAGCCGAAAAACGCGCCGTAGATGAGACCGGAGAAGGTGGCCATGATGATGACCAGCGACACGAAAACCACGGTCTTGCGTGTGCCCATGACGCTGCGGATGACCAGCATGTTCGGCAAAGAAAGAGCCGGGCCGGCCAGGAGCAGGGCCAGGGCCGGGCCCTTGCCCATGCCGCTGCCCAGAAGCCCCTGCAGAATGGGAACCTCGGTGAGCGTGGCGAAGTACATGAACGCGCCCGCGAAGGAGGCGATGAAGTTGGAGGACAGCGAGTTGCCGCCCACAGCCGAACTGACCCATGTGGACGGGATCAGCCCCTCGTTGCCCGGCCGTCCGAGCAGGAGCCCCGCCACGAGCACGCCGAACAGCAGCAGGGGCATGATCTGCTTGGCGTAGCCCCAGATAGAGTCGAACCACTGCCCTGTCTCGTCCTCCCGGCCGCTGATGATGGCCGAGAGCGCGATCATGCCGGTGACGAAGGGAATCATGGGCTCATGGGCGAAGACGAAGCCCGCGATGACGGTGACCGCGGCGGCGGCGAGCATCCGTGCGGGTGGAACCTTGAACCATGCGACAAGGATCAGGGTCAGGGAGATGCCGAAGGCGGCGGTGATCAGCCATTTGGCCCGGTGGATTTCATACCACAGCCCTTCGGCCTCGGCTGGCGCGCCCCAGTTGGCGAAAACGAGCACGCCGACCATGGCCGCGAAGTACAGCCCATTCTGCCAGAGGGGACGCGCCACCTCCGGCTCGGGCAGCTCGGCCATTTTCAGCGCCTTGTCGCGCTCCTCGTGACGGTAGATGAAGTGCATGGCCAACCCGATGACCAGGCTGAAAACGATGGCCCCGACGGCGCGGGCCACTCCCATATCCGGGCCGAGCACGCGGGCCGTGAGGATGATGGCCAGGACGTTGATGGCCGGGCCCGCGTAGAGAAAGGCCGTGGCCGGGCCGAGCCCCGCGCCCATGCGGTAGATGCCCGCGAAGAGCGGCAGGATGGTGCAGGAGCAGACCGCCAGGATGGTGCCGGAACAGGAGGCCACGCCGTAGGCGCAGGCCTTGTTGGCGTTGGGGCCGAGATATTTCATGACCGACGCCTGGCTGACGAAGACCGTGATAGCGCCGGCGATGAAGAAGGCCGGGACAAGGCAGAGGATGACGTGCTCGCGCGCGTACCACTTGACCAGTTCCAGGGCCTCGATGACCGCATTGTCGAAGCGGGCCGCGCCCACTGGCAGGTAGAAACAGGCCAGGAAGACGCCGACCATCAGGACCAGCGGCTTCCATTGCTCCTTGAGAAACGTGGACGAACTCATGATCGCCGTCTCCTTGGGTTACAACGCGCCGATGATGGGACTGAGGATGAACCAGCAGCCCAGAAGACCCACCAGCACCCCGGCCACGCGGCGAAAGCGCAGGCTGGCCTCGTGGAACGCGCTCTGCGCCAGCAGGCGGCGCACCAGAGCCGTGGAGCCGCCCGCGGCCACGATGGGCAGGCAGTGGCCCAGGGCGAACAGCGCGATGAGCGCCATGCCCGAAGCCAGCTCCTTTTGCAGCGTGATCACGGCCAGCATGGGCGCGATGAAGCCGAAAGTGCACGATCCGGAGAGCACGCCGTAAGCCAGCCCCAGGACAAAGGCCCCGGACGCGCCGCGCAGGGTGAAGCGGGACAGCAGGCCGCCGCCCAGGGAGCAGCGCGCCACGCCGAGCATGTCCAGGGCCAGCCAGACGAGGAGCAGCCCCACCGGGATGGTCCACCAGGGGCTCACGTCGCCCAGCATGCGGCCCAGCAGGGCGCAGACCACGCCGATGAACGCGATGGTCAGGAAAAGCCCGGCGGTGAAGAGGGCCGCGAAGAACATGGCCCGCCGCCCCTGCACCGCCTCCTTCTGCCCGCCCACGTAACCCACGATGAGCGGGATGGAGGCCAGGTGGCAGGGGCTGAAGAGAATGCTGACCAGCCCCCAGAGGAAGGCCCCGAGGAGGGCGGGCCAGGAGCCGCCGGTCATGAGGCCGTGCACAGCCATGAAAAACTGATCCATAAACTGCTCCCTGCTACTTGACTCCCAGCGCCTTCAACTCGGCCTCGATGCCCGCCTTGTCCATGAAGCCCACGTGCCGCTTGACCTCCTTGCCGCTGGCGTCGAAAAAGATCTGCGTGGGGATGGCCGAGATGCCGAAGCGCTGCACCTGGTCGTTGTGCTCCCAGACGTCGATGAAGACGATGGCCGCGCGGCCCTTGTACTCCTTCTCAAGCTCCGCCAGGATCGGGGCCATCATGCGGCAGGGCACGCAGCTCTTGGCCCCCAGGTCCAGCATGGTCACCATGCCCTGCACCGGAACCTTGGGCACGGCCCCGGCCTTTTGGGCCAGGGCCGGGGCAGGTGAGGTCGCCGCAAGGCAGAGCAGCGCCGCGAGATAGACGAGAAGCCTAGCCGCAGCCACAGCCACAGCCTTTGCCGGACGACCCTTTGGCCACGGACGGGCCGGTCACGGCCCGCAAAAGAGCGGCCACTTCGGCGTCGTCAAGGTCGAGGTTCTTGTTCTTCTCCATGCCCAGCTCCGTGAGCAGTACGTAGCGCGTGGGCGTGACCCCGGCGTTTTCCAGCGCCTTCTTGGCGCAGCCAACCGGGCAGCCTTCGATGACCACGACCTCGGCGGCGTCTCTGGCCGACTGCACGAAGCCCGAAAGCCCCGCGCCGATCCCGGCCAGGCAGAACATCTTGCCGTGGCCCGACTTGGTCAACTCCACGGCCAGGCGGTTGCTCATCTGCCCCACGTTGGACCCGCCGGAGCAGGCCAGGATCATGGGGGCCTGTTTCACTGCGCAACACTCGTCCATGACGCAATCTCCTCGCTTAGTTTCCGGTTTTGGCGGCGCGCCGTTCGCGCTCCCTGACGAACCGGCGCGCGTCGTCGCCGCGCAGCAGCTGCATCAGGCCGAGCATGCCGTCCGAGAGATAGGTGGCCTCGAAACCCTTGGTGAGCAGGTAGAGCCGCGCGATGTTGGCGCGGTCGTTGTGCGGGCAGGCCGTGACGATGAGCTTGTCCTTCGGCAGTTCGTGCAGCCGCGCGGGCAGTTCGTTCAACGGTATCCTCAGGCCGAAGCCCAGGCCCCAGGCGGCCTGTTCCTCGGCGAAGCGGATGTCCACCAGCACGGCCTCGTCCCGTTCGAGCAGCCCGAGCAGCTCGCGGCTGGAGGTCTTCATGTCCTCGCGCGCGTCGTAGTCAAAGTCCGCGACGTAGCGCTCAAGCTCCACGGGCCCGGCTGCCGCCGCGCCGGATGCGGCCAGCACGACCAGAGCCAGCGCGGCGAGGAGACCGGCCAGCCGGTCGGCCAGCCGATCCGCCGGGCGTCGGGCCGGGCGCGTTGCTACGCCTCCGCGAGCCACGCGGCCACGTCCTTCTTGCTCGGCACCCGGCCCACCACCTTCACCTTGCCGTCCACGACCACAGCCGGGGTGGAGAAGACGCCGAACTCCATGATCTTCTGGATGTCCTCGACCTTCTCCACCTTCGCCTCCACGCCGGACTCGGCCACGGCCTCGGCGGCGATGCGCGCGGCCTCCGTGCACTTGGCGCAGCCCGGACCCAGAACCTGAATCAGCTTCATGGCGATTCTCCCGATGTCCTTCTTTTTGGAATTTATATCAACGGCTTACGCCACGACGACATTGAACAGCCAGCCCACGAGCAGGATGCCCGCGCCCACCACGCCGATGAACACCGCGATGAGCCTGGGCCTCAGCACCTTGCGCAGGATGACCATCTCCGGCAGCGAGAGGGCGATGACGCTCATCATGAAGGCCAGCACCGTGCCCAGGGCCGCGCCCTTGGCGAGCAGCGCCTCCACCACCGGGATCACCCCGGCGGCGTTGCTGTACATGGGGATGCCGATGAGCACGGAGAGGGGCACGGACCACCAGGCCTCGCTGCCCATGATCCCGGCAAGCTGGCCCTCCGGCACCCAGCCGTGGATGCCCGCGCCCACGGCGATGCCGACCACCATGAACTTCCAGACCCGGCCCACGATGTCGCGCACCGACTCCAGAGCGTAGCGCACGCGCCCTTTCCAGGACATGGCCTCGGCGACGTGCGCCTCGCCCGCGCGGATCTTCAGCACCCAGTCCTCCACGTGCCGCTCCATGCGCAGCCTGCCGATGACGAACCCGGCCACGACCGCCACCGCGATGCCCGTGACGAAGTACAGCGCCGCCACCTTCCAGCCCAGCAGGCCGTACAGCAGGATCAGGGCGATCTCGTTGACCATGGGCGCGGCGATGAGGAAGGAGAAGGTGACGCCCAGCGGAATGCCCGCCGTGACGAAACCGATGAAGAGCGGCACGGCCGAACAGGAGCAGAAGGGCGTGACCACGCCGAGCAGCGCGGCCAGCACGTTGCCGACCGATTCGCGCTTCCCGGCCAGCACCCGGCGCGTCCACTCCACGGTGACGAAGGAACGCAGCAGCCCCACGCCGAAGACCACCAGGGTCAGCAGCAGGAGCACCTTGGGCGTGTCGTAGGCGAAGAATTCCACGGCGTCGCCCAGGTGCGAACCGCGCGCAAGGCCCAAAAGGTCGTAGGTCAGCCAGCGGGAAAAGGGGACGAGCTGCCCATAGACCAGGAACCACGCGGCCAGCGAGGCCACGCCTCCGAAAAACCAGGACAGGGGCAGGCCCGTGGGTCCGCAGCCTGCCGCGAGGCGGCGTCCAGCCCGGCAGCGGCTTTGGCGGACTCCCTGGCGCAGGCGCAGGGCATGGGGTCGAGAGGTTTCACGACAAAACCTCCGTGCGGGACGCTGATGCGGCGCAGGCGCAGGCCGTGTCGGCGGGCAACCCCGGTCCGGCGTGCTGGAACTCGGCGGCCAGGGCCTCGGCCTGGGCGGCCAGGTGGCTGTCCACGCAGGTCAGAAAACCCGCCACGCAAGCCATACGCAAGGAATAGTAGATGTTCGTGCCCTCGCGGCGGCTGTCCAGGATGCCTGCCTCGCGCAGTTGCGCGAGATGTTTGGACACTGCGGGCATGTTGCCGTCGCAGGCGTCGGCCAGATCGCAGACGCAGCGCTCGCCGTGTAGCAACTGCTCTACCAGGGCCATGCGCACGGGATGCCCCAGGGCCTTGAAAACCCTGGCTCGGAAGGCGTTACGGTCGAAAGACGGGATGGGCATGGGCGCTCCTTAATTTTCCTGTTTTGGAAAATAAGAAAACACGACCCGCCCGTCAAGCCCCGGCCGCACGAAAACGGGACATTTCCAAGGATCACGCCCGCCTCCCCCCTTTTCCCGCGCGAAGGGGAGGGCTTTACGAATGCGCGGGCGGTGTTATCCTTACCGACTGCGGCGGCCCTTTGGACCGCGCGCAAAGGAGAGACGCAGCATGAACCCGCTCCACGTGCCCTGCCCGTCCTGCGGCGCGCTCAACCGCGCCGACCCCGCCCGTCTGGCCCAGGCCTCCTGCGGCAAATGCCGCGCCTCCCTGGTCCCGGACCATCCCCTCGACCTCACGGCCGCGACCTTCGAACGCCAGGTGGCCAAATCCGATCTGCCGGTGCTGGTGGATTTCTGGGCGCCCTGGTGCGGACCGTGCCGCTCCATGGCCCCGGCGTTCGCCGAGGCCGCGCGGCTCCTCGGCCCCGGCGTGCGGCTGGCCAAGATCAACACCGAGGCCGAACCCTCCCTGGGCCAGGCTTTCGGCGTGCAGTCCATCCCGACCATGATCCTCTTCAGGAACGGCCGCGAGGCGGATCGCGTCTCAGGGGCCATGCCCGCGGCCCAGATCGCGGCCTGGGTGCGCTCCAGACTGGGGTAGGAGGCCGCGGAGCGTGTCCCGCAGCGGCCGGATGGGGCGGTCTCAGCCGTTCGGCCGCCCCGCGTCCCGGCCGAGCAGAACCTCGGCCATACCGTGCAGGGCCTGAAAGGCCGCGTAGAACTGCGCGATCTTGCCCAGTTCCAGGCGCTTGGTGGTGTTCAGGGCGCGCAGTTCGGCCAGCCGCGCGTCGCAGCGCTCCAGGGCGGCGCGCAGCCCGTCCGGCCGCGGCTCCTGCCCGCCCTCTCCCGCGGTGCCCGCCGCCCCGGCCCGCGCCCGCAGCGCGGCGGCCAGCTCCCTGCCGAGTTCCCGCAGCTCCGGCTCCAAAATGAAACGCACGCCCTCCCCGCAGGGCGCGGCCAGGGCGTGGGCGATGCCGTGCTGGGCCTCGTGGATGCGGGACGCGGCCAGGGCCTCGCGCACCACCCGCTCCTTGTTCGCGGAAAAAAACCAGGCCTCGCGCCGGATGGCCTTGGCCAGCAGTTCCCGGCACGCGGCATGCCGCCGGTCCAGGGCCGCGAGCAGGCCGGGCGGCGCGGGCCGCTGCAGATCGAGAAAGAGGTGGAGCAGCCCCTCCAGGCTGTCCGCGGCCTCGGCGAAGAATCCGGCCAGAGCCTTGTGCAGTCCCTGCACCGCACGTTCCGGAAACACCGCCACGGACACGGCCAGGGCGCAGAAGACCCCGATGACGATCTCCAGGGTGCGCTCCAAGGCGAAGGCGTAGCGCGAGGCTTCGTGCAGGCCGGCCAGGTAGACGATGGCCACGGTGATGGCGGCCATGCGGAAATGGCTGGTGTAGCTGATGAGGAAGGCGCACAGGAAGATGGCTACGAACAGGCCGAGCGCCGCGCCCAGCGGGCCGGGAGGGGCCAGGGCCAGGGTCGCGACACTGATCAGGCAGCCGATGACCGTGCCGGAGACACGGTAGAGAGCCATCTGCACCGTGTCCGCTACATAGGTCTGGATGACGATGACCGCCGAGACCACGGCGATGTAGGGATAGAGCAGCCCGGCCCCGGCAGCCGCGGCGTAGGCCAGGACCGCGGCCAGGGCCACCTTGGCCCCCTGCCTGAGATTGGCGGGCAGATCGTGCAGCAGCGCGCGCATGGGGAGCCGATACCAGTTCCCGGGGCGTTCGTCTCCCCCCTCCCGCCCTGCCCGGCCGCCGACTCCCGGGGATCTTGACGAAAGGGGTCCGCAGACGGATACATACCGGGCATGACCGGAGCGAACGATCCCGTCCCCGGACGCGGCGCTGTCCGCCTCCTGCTTGCGCTCGCCTGCGCCGTGGCCCTGGCGTGCCTCCTGACGCGCGCCCTGCCCGCGCATGCCCAGGGCACACCCGACGACGACCCCCACAGCATCGACATGCGCGACGAGACCGGCGGCGCGGTGTCCTACGAACTCTACCGCCAGAACGGCGACCTCGACGTCATCCTGCAGCGCGGCATCCTGCGCGTCCTGGTGAGCTACGACGACAACAACTTCTACCTGGAGAACGGCGAATCGCGGGGATTCGAGGCCGAGTTGGCCAAGTCCTTCGCGAAATGGCTGAACGCCCGTCGCGGGTCCGCGCATCCGCCCCTTCGTCTGGTCTTCATTCCCGTGCCGTTCGAGTCCCTGATCACCGCCCTGGAGCACGGCATGGGCGACATCGCCGCCGCCACCCTGACCGTCACGCCCAGGCGGAGCGTGCGCGCGGCCTTCAGCCGCCCCTATGTGGAGAGCGTCAGCGAGGTCGTGGTCGTGCGCGCAAGCGACCCCAATCCCCCGACCTCTCCCGAGGATCTCGCCGGCCGTACGGTGCATGTGCTCAAGAACAGCAGTTATGCCGAGCGGCTGCACGATCTCAACCGCCGTCTCCACGCCAAGGGCAAGCGCTTGGTCGTGATCGAGGAGGCGGCCAACGATCTGCAGACCGAAGACCTGCTCGACCTGCTCGACGCAGGAGTCCTGGAGACCGTCGTCGCGGATAGCTTCCAGGCCGCGTTCTGGGCCGGAGTCCTGCCCGGCATCCGCCCCCTGGACGTGACTCTGGCGAGCGGCGGCTCCATCGCCTGGGCGATGGAGAAGAAGGACAAAAAACTCAAGCGCGCCGTGGACGAATTCTTCGCCAACGAGGACGGCCCGCAGCATCGCCTCTCCGGTCCGCTGCTCAAACGCTATTACGGCCCGGGCCGGAAGCTGCCGGACATCTCGCACGACCTGCTGGCCATGCGGGTCAAGAGCCTCAAGCCGCATTTCGAGACCTACGGCGACAAGTACGGCCTGGACTGGAAGTTTCTCCTGGCCCAAGGCGTGCAGGAATCCAGGCTGGATCAGTCCGCGGTCAGCCACTACGGGGCGGTGGGCGTAATGCAGGTCCTGCCCTCCACCGCCACCTCGCTGGGCATCGGCCGCGTGCGCGAAAGCGCGGAGCACAACGTGCAGGCCGGAGCGGCCTACATGCGCCAGGTCATGGCGGACTACTTCGCCGATCCCGCCATACCGGCGGACGAACGCCTCTTCTTCGCCCTGGCCGCCTACAACGTGGGTCCCAACCGGGTGTCCAAGCTGCGGCAGGTGGCCGCGTCCATGAACCTTGACCCCAACCTCTGGAACGGCAACGTGGAGTGGGCGGCCATGCGCAAGGTCGGCGCGGCCCCGGTGCTCTACGTGACCAACATCACCAAGTACCACCTGCTCCTGACGCGGCTCAGCCACATCCTCCCCACCCGCCAGGAAGGCCTCGACAAACTCAGGGACGCCCCGGCGCAGTGACCGTCCTCGCTCGCCGCCCCGCACCGTCCATGCGCTGCGGCTTCGTCGCGACCATCCCCGCGGCGCGGTTCGCCTTGCGCACCGGCGCGGCCTTCCACGGCCCCGCCTGAGTATCAGGCATCCCCCTCCCGGCACGGACGGCCCGCGGCCAGGGCGCTGATTCACGCAGCGCAACGCGGGGACGCGTCCCTGACCGACACGGCCCCTCCAGCTCCGACATCCGCTTTCCTGTGTTGACACCCTGACCGCGCACTGCAGCCAAAGAAAAAATGATTTTGATATTGACAATCATTGTCATGTTTGGGTAGTCGCCTTTCGAAGTTAGGAACAACTAAGTTTTTAAGTCGTCAAAAAGAAGGCCGACATGAAAGACCCCGCAGCCCTTGAGAACGGCCCGTCCAGCGGCACGAAAATGGAGATGTACAGCCGCCTCATCGCCAACGGCGACGCGCCCGTCGGCGTGGAGGCCTACTTCGCGCGCGAGGGCGTGGACCCGCTGCGCCACGCCTTCGAGCGCAAGCCCTCCGTGCACGCGGGCATGGGCGGCATGCCCATCGCCACGGCCGAGGCCGCGAGGAAGCTGGAGAGTCTGCGCCAAATGCCTCGCTCCGGCAAGACGGCCGCCTACATCCACATCCCCTTTTGCCGCACTCATTGCCTGTACTGCGGTTTCTTCAACCGCCGCCACGACCCGGAACTCGCCTCGGCCTACGCGCGCAGCGTCGTCGCTGAACTCGCCATGTGCGCCGACGATCCCGCCGTGAACAGCGGTCCGGTGCACTGCCTGTACATCGGCGGCGGCACGCCCTCGGACCTTGAGCCGGAGGACCTCGCCGCCATCCTGCGGGCCGCGCGGCGCTACATGCCGCTGGCCAACGATTGCGAGATCACCGTCGAGGCCCGGGTGCACGGTTTCGACGACGACAGGATCGAGGCCTGCCTGGCCGGAGGCGCCAACAGGTTCTCCCTGGGCGTGCAGAGCTTCGGCACGGCCCTGCGGCAGCAGCTCGGACGCCTGGCCTCGCGCGACGAGATCGTGGAGCGCCTCACCCGGCTCGCGTCCTACGATCAGGCGGCCGTGGTCATCGACCTGATCTACGGCCTTCCCGGCCAGACCCTGCGCGACTGGGAGGAGGACATCGCCACCTTCCTGGAGATCGGGATCGACGGCGTGGATCTCTACCAGCTCAACGTCTTCAAAGGCAGCCCGCTGATGACGGCCATCGAGCGCGGCAGCCTGCCCAAGGCCGCCGACGTCCCCGAACAGGCCGAGATGTTCGCCAGGGGCGTGGAGCTGATGCGCGCGGCCCGCTTCTCCCGTCTGTCCATCAGCCATTGGGGACGCTCCACGCGCGAGCGCAACCTCTACAACCTGCTGGTCAAGGGCCGGGGCCATTGCCTGGCCGCCGGGGCCGGAGCCGGCGGCAACCTCTTCGACCACTTCATGTTCAACGACAACGACGTGGAGCGCTACATGGCCGCGGTGGCCGCGGGCGAGAAGCCGGTGGCCATGATGGCCGCGCCGCCAAAGGATGTCTGGCTCAACAAGGGCATTACCGCCGGACTGGAACGCCTGTCCCTCGACCTGCGCTCCCTGGGAAGGGACGTGGGCAGGGACCTGGAGCAGGTCTACGGGCGGCTGCTGGCGCAGTGGGAGAGCGCCGGGCTGCTGCGGCAGACGGACGGATGGATCGAACTCACGCTGGCGGGACAATTCTGGGAGGTCAACCTGGCCCAGTTCATGATCGACTTTTTCAAGCGTTTCGGAGCACTCACGGAGGATACTCATGCGGTTCAATAAGAAGCCTTCGCTCTTCATGCTCTGGCTCTTCACGGTATGCATCGCGGGAACGGGCGGCGAGGCCTGGGCCCAGAACGAGACGGAGGACGGGCAGCGCGTGCGCACCCAAGAGGTCGTGGTCACGGCCACCAAGACCGAGCGTGAACTGCTCGACGTGCCCGCCAGCATGTCCGTGGTGAACTCGGACGAGATCTTCGAGCAGGGCTCGGGGACCGTGGCCGACGCCCTGCGCGACGTGCCCGGCGTGGAGGTCTACGACCAGTCGGTGCCAGGGGCCACGCGCGTGCTGATCCGCGGCGAGTCCGCCTCGCGCGTGCTGATCCTCATCGACGGCCAGAAGGTGTCCGAACAGAAGTCCATGGACGGCGCGGCCATCCTCGTCGATCCGAACATGATCGAGCGCATCGAGGTCATCAAGGGGCCCGCCTCGGTCCTGCACGGCTCCGAGGCCATCGGCGGCGTGGTCAACATCATCACCAAGAAGGGCGGCCAGCGCCCCCTGCAGGCCGAGGCCGCGACCACCTACAACTCCGCGACCAACGGCCTGGACAACTACCTTTCCGCTTTCGGCGCGTACAACGGCTTCAGCTACCGCGTGTCCGGCAACTACTCCGACCAGGGCGACCGCATCGCCGGGGACAACACGCGCCTGCCCAGCACGAGCTATCTGGACCGGGAGTTCATGGGCTACCTCGACTATTCCACCGACGTCTTCAAGATCGGCTACTCCTACGACAACTACTGGAGCAACGTGAACTCCTACACTCCGGACGGCACGATCACCGCGGAGATGCCGCTGTTCCAGCTCGACCTGCCCGAGTGGAGCCGCGAAAAGCACGCGGGCTTCGTCGAGGTCAAGGACATCAGCGACGTCTTCCTCAAGGTGCGACTCGACGGCTACTACCAGAGCACCTACAAGGATTTCC
The DNA here is from genome assembly GCA_022839785.1 of Desulfovibrio sp. Classification (GTDB taxonomy): domain Bacteria; phylum Desulfobacterota; class Desulfovibrionia; order Desulfovibrionales; family Desulfovibrionaceae; genus Alkalidesulfovibrio. Next base: position 275,303 of record JALHJW010000003.1, read on the forward strand.
GGCAGGAGATGGACATCGACCCCGCCGGTCCGCAGCTCATCAGACGCAGGATGAAGACGACCAACGACCAGGACTCCACGGGCATAAGCCTCCAGACCGACTGGCTGTTTTTCGAGGACCATTACGTCATCGCCGGGTTCGACTTCCTGGACGACAGCCTCGACGCGTCGAGCTGGACCTCGTCCACGACCACCTTCCCGGCCCCGGCCACGACCATCTACGACTACAGCTACAAGGCCTGGCAGGACACCTACGCGGTCTACGTCCAGGATGAATGGAGCCTGCCCGCCGACTTCACCCTGACCGTGGGCGCGCGCCAGACCTGGGTGGACTCCAAGCTCACCGACAGCGACGATCCGGGCCTTGCGAACGTCACGCGCTCGACCACCGACGACCACATGGTCTTCAGTTCCGGCCTCGTCTGGAAGGGCGTCAAGGACCTCGCCCTGCGCGCCCTGTACGCCCAGGGCTACCGCTACCCGAACCTGCAGCAGCTCTACATCGGCACCACGCACGGCGCGACCATCCCCACCGACCCCAACGCCGCGCTCAAGCCCGAGACCTCCGACACCTTCGAACTCGGCGCGCGGTACGACGACGGGACCTGGAGCATCGACCTGGCGGGCTTCACCACCACGGCCAAGGACTACATCACCACCCAGCTCAACGCCGCAGGCACGCGCCGCAGCTTCGTCAACGTGGACGAGGCCAACACCTACGGCGTGGAGCTGGCCGCGGGCTACACCATCGCGGCCCTGGACCTCACGCCCTACGCCTCGGGCACCTTCCTGCGGCGGCAGTTCAAGACGAGCACCTACTCCACCCACGAAACGGGCCACCCCGAGATCACGGGCCGCGCGGGCCTGCGCTACGAGCGGGACTTCGCCGTCACCGAGCTGCGCTACTACGCCGACCTCTACGCCCGCTTCGCCACCGACGCCCGGGAACGGGACTCGACCGGGGTGACCACCAAGAACCAGGGTTGGGAAACCCTGAACTTCGGGACCGGCGTGTCCTTCGGCCCGGAGCGGCAGTACAAGATCTCCCTCAACGTCAACAACATCTTGGACCGCAAGTACCAGGTGGCCACCTCCTCCGTGGATGATCCCGGCAGGCACGTGGTCATGAGCGGATCGGTGTCCTTCTAGGACCGCCGGAGACGACGTGGACAGACACACCCTGGTTCTCGGAGAACAGGAGGGGGCGGCCGCCCCCTCCGCCCCGGTCGACGCCATGGAGCGGCGGGCGAGGTATTTTGAGGTTCGCGAGCTGGTGACCATCGGCATCTTCTCGGCGGTCATCCGGGTCTCCAGCCTGCTCGTCGCGCTCATCGGCGGCGGCATGAATCCCCTGACGCTCATTCTCAAGAACCTTGTTTTCACCTCGCTGCTCGTGGTCATGCTGCACAAGGTCCGCAAGTTCGGGGCGCTGACGCTGTTCATCGCCGTGAACACCCTGGTATCCATGCTGCTCATGGGCGGCAGCGTGGTCCTGCTCCCGGCCATGCTCGCGGCCGGGCTGGTGGCGGAGGGGATCATCCTGCTCCTGGGCGGCTACGGCCGGACCATGGCGCTGATGCTCGGCGTGGCCGCCTACGACATCCTGTTCAAGGTCGGCTCGCTGGGCGTGAGCTGGCTCTACGCGCGCGAGCAGCCGCAAATGCTGGTCATGGCCTCCATCTTCATCGCCGTCGGATATCTCGGCTCCCTGGCCGGGCTGTTCGCCGGAAGCCGTTTCGTGAGGGAGCTGCGCCATGCGGGCATCGTTCGCGATTAGTTCCGGCGGGACGACCTTCCTGCACGCCCTGGACGCCCGGACCAAGATGTTCGTGGGCGTGGCCGCCTCGCTCTCGGTCATCTTCCTGAACACGCCGCAGTCCCTGGGCTTCCTCGCCGCGGCGAGCGGAGCCTACCTCCTGGTGCTCCGCCGCTTCGCCCTGGCCGGGGTCTGCTACCTGTTCCTGCTGCTCATGGCCGGGGCCGCCCTCGGCTTCATGTGGCTGATGCACGGCATCTGGCCGCGCATGGCCGAGCCCGACCTGGCCAGGTTCTCCATCCCCTTCCTGCGGACCCTGGTGCTGGCCAACGTGGTGCTGGCCCTGGCCCTGTCCTCGCGCATCCAGGCCGTGCTCGCGGCGCTCAGGGCGCTGCGCCTGCCCGTCTGGCTCTTCGTGCCCACGGCGGTGATGATCCGGTTCATTCCGAGCTTCCTCAAGGACATCAAGGAGGTGCGGGAGTCCATGAAGACCAGGGGATACGGCTCGGGACCGGCGGCCCTGTTCTCGCGGCCGATGCTGACCGTGCGCCTGCTCTTCATGCCCCTGGTCGTGCGCGCGCTCCGCACCTCGGACGAGTTGGGCGTGGCCGCGGAACTCAAGGGCGTCGGAAACCGCAACGCCGCCTCCTGCTACCGGCCGCAACGTTTTTCCGGACGCGATCTGGCCGTGGCCTGCGGCGCGCTGTGCGTGCTGACAGCGGCCTTCCTGCTGCAGTCCGGCCCCTCCCTGAGCGGAGGCATGCACTGATGGACGCCGTCGCCCACCCTGCGGACAAAGCCGGGACGCCCGCCCCCGCAAGGCTTCTGGGACTCGCCGCGCTGCTCGCCTGCCTGGCGCTCTGGGCCGGGCAAGGCCGGGCCGGGGAGACGGCGACGCCGGACGCGGTGCTTGGGGAGATGCTCACGGCTCTGGCGGCGGACGACCGCGCCGGGTTCGTCGCCCGGGGCGACGCGGCCTTTGCCGCCGCCGTGGATACAAAGGTCTTCGCGGCCGTGCGCGCGCACTTCGGCGAGCGCCTGCGGCAGGGCTGCGCGCCCGTGTTCCTCGGCCGCCTCGCGCAGCAGGGGGTCGAGACGCACCTGTGGAAGCTGTCCTTCGCGGACAGGGGGGACGACGCGCTGGCCAGGCTGGCGCTGCGCGGCGGCAAGGTCGCCGGATTCTGGCTGCAGTGATTCCGGCCCGGCGCCGGACGACGCGGCCGCCGTGCGGCCGCCTGCCGCGGGCGGTTTTTTCAGCAACGGATGCGACGGTGCGGAGCCGCATGATGATCGAACTGGCTGACGTGACCTACAGCTACCCCCACCAGGCGGCCCCGGCCGTGGAGCACATCGACCTGCGGGCCAGGCCGGGGCAGGCGATCCTCTGCACCGGGGCCAGCGGCTCCGGGAAGTCCACCCTGGTGCGGCTGTTCAACGGTCTTGCCCCGCACTTCTTCAAGGGCGGGCTGCGAGGGCGGGTGCGCATCGCGGGAGCCGACACCGCGGACCTCTCCCTGGCCCGCATTTCACGGCAGGTGGGAACCCTGTTCCAGGACCCGGAGCACCAGTTCTTCGCCCTGAACGTGGCCGACGAGATCGCCGCCGCCCTGGAATGGCAGGGACTGGCCACGGGCGAGATCGAGTCCAGGATCGCCGGTGTGGCGGACCGTTTCGGCCTGCGCGACATTCTGGAGGCCTCGGTGCACGACCTGTCCGAGGGCCAGAAGCAGAAGGCCGCCCTGGCCGCGGTGCTGGCCCAGCGGCCCCGCGTGCTGGTGCTGGACGAGCCCACGGCCAACCTGGACCCCGAGGCCACGCTCGAACTGGCGGGCATCCTCGGGACGCTCAAGGCCGACGGCATCGCCCTCGTGGTGGTGGACCACCGCCTGTACTGGCTGGAGGGGCTCATCGACGAGGCCGTGGTCATGGAGAACGGCCGCGTGGCCCATCGCGGTCCCTTCGCCGACCTCCGGGACGACGCCCTGCGCACCCGCTTCGGCCTGCGCGCCGTCGCGGTGAACGACCCCCGTCAGACCCTGCCGCCCCTGTCGGCCGAGGCCGGGCGGGTGAGCGGGCAGAACCTGTGCTTTTCCTACGAACGCGACCGTCCGCTGCTGGACGGGCTGTGCTTCGACCTGCCCGCGGGCGGCGTGGTCGGCCTGCTCGGCCCCAACGGCGCGGGCAAGACCACGCTGGCCCGCCTGCTGGTGGGGCTGCTGCGCCTGAACGCGGGCGAGGTCCGCATCGACGGCCGTCCGGTGCGGCCCAGCGAGCTGCTGACCCGCACCGGCATCGTGCTGCAGAACATGGACCACCAACTGCATATGCGCAGCGTGCGCCAGGAGCTGCTGACCGCCGCGGGGACCACGCGGTCACTGCACACGGTCGAGGAGGCCGAGCGGATGCTCGTCCGCTTCGGCCTCGCCCACCTGGCGGAGCGCCACCCACAGTCCCTCTCCGGGGGTGAGAAGCAGCGGCTGGTCATCGCCTGCGGCATGATCCGCCACCCCGAGGTGCTGATCCTGGACGAGCCCACGAGCGGCCTGGACGGCCGCAACATGGAGACGATCGCGAGGAGCCTGGACGAGTTCGCCCGCGAGGGCGGGGTGGTCCTGGTCATCAGCCACGACCTGGAGCTTCTGGAGAAGACCTGCACCCACCGGCTCGATCTCGCGGGACATCCCCGCCGGGCCTGAACACACGAGACAAGGGAGAGGACATGTTCGCGAACCATCTGACGCAGGAAATCGTCGCCGCCGTGCGCGAGCGCGTGGAGAAGAACCCGAGTCTGATGCTCGGCAACCTGGCCCGGGAGCTGGGCATCCCCGAGGGCGCGGCCGTGCAGGCCCTGCCCAACGAGATGCGGCAGGCCGCCCCGGCCTCGGATTTCGCCGCCATCTGGGACGAGATGGCGGGCTGGGAGAAAGTCACCTTCATCGCCCAGAACGCGGGCATCATCCTCGAATACGGCGGCCGTCTTCCCCGCGGAGCCTTCGGCCACGGCATGTTCAACCTCCACGAGCCGGACCACCCCCTGGGCGGCCACATCCTGTTCGAGCGCATCGGGGCCGTCTTCCTGGTCTCCAAGCCCTTCTTCAAGCTGGAGAGCCATTCCGTGCAGTTCTTCACCGCCCAGGGAGAACAGGCCTTCGGCGTGTACGTGGGCCGCGACGAAAAACGGCAGCTCCTGCCCGCGGTCCGGCAGGCGTTCATGGCGCTGCGCAGCCGCTACGCGGGGGAGGGGCAGGCCGCATGAAGACCCTGGTGACGTATTCCAGCCGCACCGGCAACACGCGTCTGGTGGCCCAGGCCGTGCACGAGGCCATGCCCGAGGGCGGCCTGCTCGTCCCGGTGGAGGACGCGCCCGATCCCAAAGGCTTCGACTTCGTGGCCGTGGGCTTCTGGGTGGACAAGGGCATGCCCGACGCCAAGGCGCAGGCCTACATGCAGCGTCTTTCCGGCCGGATCGTGGGCGTTTTCGGCACCCTCGGCGCGTATCCGGACTCGCAGCACGCCCGCGACTGCCTCGCCAAGACGCTGGAGCTGCTGCGGGGCAGCACCGTGGTGGCGAGCTTCCTCTGCCAGGGCAAGGTCGATCCCAAGCTGGTCGAGGCCATGAGCAGGATGCCCGGCAACGCCCACCCCATGACCCCCGAACGCAAGGCCCGCCTGGAAGAGGCTGCCAAACATCCGGACGCGACGGACCTCGCCAACGCCCGGTCCGTGTTCGCCCAGGCCCTGGCGCGGCTTCACGGGAACTGATGCTGCGCCGGACGAGGAGGTCTGCTATGCTCATGAAAAACGTGCAGGGCCGCGACGGCGACCGGGCGGAGAACACGTCCGCCGACGGGACCAAGCGGCCGCAAGGAAGGAAGCGCATGCGCACCATGAACGACGAGGAGATGCGCCAGGCCGTGGGCCTGTGCCGCTGGGCGACGATATGCAGCGTGGACTCCGACTGCGCGCCCTACGCCATCGAGGCCACGCCGTTTCACGACGGCAGCGACATCTGCTTCATGATCAATCCGCGCGGCGGCACCTGGCGCAACGTGCAGCAGAACCCGCGCGTGCTGCTCAAGTTCACCCTGGCCAGCCCCGGACTGCTGTGGTGGGCCGGAGTCAGCTGCCACGGCCAGGGGGCCTTCGACGCGGACCCCGCGGCCATCCGCCGCGGCTGGGATCTGCTCGGCGCGGTGATGAAGCAGGATTATTCGCGCTTCGCCGACAGATTCTGCGCCCATCCCGAGCGCTCGCCGCTCTTCCGGGTGAAGGTCCTCTCGCTCACCGGCCGGTGCAGCGCGGCCGTGGGCGAACTGCTCAACTTCAAGGCGCTCAAGGACGAAAGCGACCTGACGCCGCTCTCCGAACTGGTGAAGGCGGGCTAAGGCATGCACGGCATCGGCGAGATATACAGGGCCGTCGGCCCCGCGGGCGTGGTGCTCGTGGCGGTCTTCATGGCCAGCCTCTACCTCACCGTGCGCAACGTCATCTACCTGTGGGTGGTGGGGCACGGCTTCATGATGGTCTTCGATCGCATCGAGAGCGGCCGCTCGGACTACGCCAGGGAGCTGTGCGGCGAGGTGGAGAACCCGCTGGTGAACATCGTCGCCTCGGTGATCAAAACCCACGCGGCCCACTCCGAGGACCTGCGCGCCGAGGTGGCCTACCTCTTCCACCGCAACTTCGAGTCCGTGAACAACGGCCTAGCCTACCTGCGCCTCATCTCGGTCATCGCGCCGCTGCTCGGCCTGCTGGGCACGGTCCTCGGTCTGGTCGGGGTCTTCCGGGTGGTGGCCTCCCAGGCCGTGCCCGATCCCGCGCTGCTGGCCAGCGGCATCTGGGAGGCCCTGCTGACGACCATCATGGGGCTGTGCGTGGCCATTCCGGCGCTGGTCTGCGCCTACTGGCTGGGACTCAAGCTCAAGGGCTTCCGCATCGAGGCCATCGAGCACAGCTACCGCGCCCTGGTCCTGTACGGGACCGCGTGCGGGCTGGACGAGGCCGGGGCGGGCGGACGGGAGCGGCGCGGCCAGCCCCAGGAGCGGCCCGCCGCCGCGCGGCCCCGCGTCCTTGGACAAGCGCCGCGCGCGGGAGCGGTCAATGAATGACTTCCTGCAGGACGAATGCTTCGAGGACAAGATCGACCTCACGCCGCTCATCGACGTGATCTTCATGCTCCTGCTCTTCTTCATCCTGGCGACGACGTTCATCAAGCCCGTGGTGGAGTTGACCCTGCCCAGCGCGGACTCGGCGGCCGCGCCCGCCAGGAAGGAGAAGGAGCTGACCCTGGCGGTGGACAGGCAGGGGCAGGTGCGCCACGAGGGCGAGGCCGTGGACATGGAGGGCGTGGACCGTCTGCTGCGCGCCGCCCCGGAGATACCGGTCTCGCTGCACGTGGACAAGGAGGCCCCTTTCGAGGCGTTCATGGCCGTTCTCGACCGCGTCAAGCTGCAGGGGAGGGAGAATCTTGCAATCGTTGCGCTTCCGGACAGCCGGCGCGCGCCTTGAACGGCGCTGTTCCTCCCTGGCCTGGCTCGTCAGCCTGACCTTCGGCCTGCTGCTCGTCGCGGCCTGGTGGCAGGGGCTGCGGCTCTCGTCCCCGGCCGAACTGACGCCGCGCGTCCAGACTGCCGCGGTCTGCCTCAACATCAAGGCCCCGCCCGTGGCCGCCCCCGAGCCCGAGGCCGAGCCCGAGAAGACGCCGGAACGGCCGCCGGAGCCCGCACCAGCCCCGGTCCGGCCGAGCGAGACCGTGAGGAAGGCCGTACGGCGCAGCGAGAAGCCGCTCGTCTCCGCGTCGCCTCCCCAGGCCGCGTCCGCCCCGGCCGAGGCCGCGTCGGCCCCGGCGGCGCAGGCCGTCGAGGCGGCCCCCGCGCCGCGGGCGGCGTCCGCCCAGCCCGCTCCGGCCGTGGCCGAAACGCCGCGGCGGGACGATCGTCTGGTCGCGGCCCTGCTGGCGCTCATCGAGCAGGAGAAGCACTACCCGCTGGCGGCCCGGCGGGCGGGCTACGTCGGCACCGTGGTGGTGACGGTGCGCGTGGAGAGCGACGGCCGGATCAGCGGGCACGAGATACTCTCGCACGACGCCAACCCTGTCCTGCGCGGGGCCGCGGACAAGACCCTGCGGCGGGTGCGGGAGCTGGGGGTGCCGCGGGAGGCGGCGGGCCGGGCGGGCGCTTTCGAGGTGCCCATCGTCTTCACCCTGAACTAGGGCGGGGTCCGGCCCGCATGGCGCGCATCTCGCCGGAGGGGACGATCCCCTTCGCAAGCGCGGCGCTAACTTCCGGACGAGGTCGTGGCGGCGTCGTTCCGGCCGGAGCCGACGTCCTTGTCCAGGCCGCGGGTGTAGGCCTCGTAGGTGGCGTCCAGGGCCTCTGCGGAGTATTCCACGGTTTCGAGGAAGGCGACGAGTTCGGCAAGACGGTCGATGACCACAGGGTCCACCTCGTGTTCGACGCGGCAGGCGTTGGCGGCGGCCACGGGCGCTGGCAGGCGCAGCACGCGGCGGAAGAAGACGTGCAGTATCTCGTGCCGCCGCACCACGGACTCGGCGATGGTCCGGCCCTGTTCGGTGAGACGGACCTGACTGTAGGGCTTGTAGTGGATGAGGTCCTTGGCGGCCAGCGCCTTGAGCGCGGCGGTGACCGAGGCCTGGCTGATGCCCAGGGAGTCGGCGATGGCCTTGGATTTGGCCGAGCCCTCGCTGCTTTCCAGGCGATGGATGATTTCGAGATAGTCTTCGAGGCTTGAGGAGAGACCCGTGCCTGTGCCCTTGCTCATCGTGCGCTCCGCGCTGTATCCGTCAGTGCTTTGTCTCGCGCCGCTCCCCGCCCGGGGCGGGCGGTCGCGCGTCCAGGAGGCGGGATGACCGGCACTCCCGGCGGCGGCCCGGCGCAGACGCCCCCCTGGCCCGGCGACGACAGCGCCCTGTCGGGAATCCGGCCCTACTGCGGGCCGCATCGCCGCCTGTTCCTCGGCGGGCTCGGCCTCAACGCCGCCGCCCGTCTCTTCGATCTGCTCCCGGCCATCATCGCCGGGCTCGTGGTGGATGGCGCAACCCGCGCGCTGGCCACGGGCCAAGCCGACGCCGCCCTCTTCTGGAGGCTCGGGGCCGCGGTGCTCGGGGCCTTCGTCGGGCTCGGCCTGTGCCAGTGCGGCAGCGACTATCTGCTCGGGGCCATGGCCCAGAGGGTCCGCCACGATCTGCGGCTGGCGCTCTACGCGCACCTGCAGCAGCTCGACATGGCCTTCTACGAAAGCCGCAAGACCGGGGATCTGCTCGCCGTGGTCTCCAACGACGTGGACAACCTCGAAGAGTTTCTCGCGGCGACCGCGCCGACCGTGGTGCGGATCGTGGTCACCTTCGCCGGGACCTACGCCTACCTCTTCTGGGTGGACTGGCGGCTGGCCCTGCTGCTCACCGTTCCCATGCCTTTCGTCATCGTGGTTATCAGATTTTTTTCCCGCAAAGTCCAGCCGCGCTACCGCCTGGGCCGCCAGGCCGTGGGCGAGATCAACAGCGTCCTCGAAGCCACGCTCCAGGGCATGGACATCGTGCAGGCGTACACGGCCGAGCGAGAGGAGGCCGGGCGCATCCGGCGTCACTCCCGAACCTACCGGGACGCGGCCATCGCCGCGGCCGGGATCAGGGCGCGCTTCGTGCCGCTGATCTACCTCATCGCCGGGGCGTCCTACGCCCTGCTCATCGCCGGGGGCGGCTGGCTGGTGCTGGCGGGCGACGGCCCGAGCCTGGGGGCCTACACCACCTTCGTGCTCATGGCCGTGCGCCTCGTCCAGCCGGTCTTCCTGCTGGGCATGGTCTCCAACCAGATGCAGCGCGCCGAGGCCTCGGCGCAGCGCATCCGGGAAATCTTCCGGGTGGTCCCCGGCATCCGCGAGAAGCCCGGCGCGCTGCCGCTTCACGCGCCGCCGGAGCGCATCGAGGCGCGGGGGCTCTGCTTCGCCTATCCCGCGGGCCGGGAGGTGCTGCACGGCATCGACATCCACCTGCGGCCCGGCCGCATGGTGGGCGTGGTGGGGGCCACGGGCGCGGGCAAGAGCACGCTCGTCAAGCTCTTCCTGCGCTACTACGCGCCCACGGCAGGGGCCATCCTGGCCGACGGCGCGTCCATCGAGGACATCCGGATATTCGACTACCGCAGGCGCATCGGCTACGTCTCGCAGGAGCCCTACCTCTTCTTCGGCTCCGTGGCCGAAAACATCCGCCTCGGCTCGCCGGAGGCCTCGTCGGAACAGGTCGAGGCGGCGGCGCGCATGGCCGGAGCGCACGAGTTCATCGCCGCCCTCCCCGACGGCTACGAAAGCCTCATCGGCGAGCGCGGCATCACGCTCTCGGGCGGGCAGCGGCAGCGCATCTCCCTGACCCGCGCCCTGCTGCGCGATCCCGCCCTGCTCATCCTCGACGAGGCGACCTCGGCCGTGGACACGCGCACGGAACAGGGCATCCAGAACAATCTCGAACGCTTCCGCCAGGGCCGCATGATCCTGGCCGTGGCGCACCGCCTCTCCACGGTCCGGCAGAGCGACGAGATCGTGGTGCTGGCGCACGGCAGGGTCGTGGAGCGCGGGGCGCACGACGAACTGCTGCGGCTGCGCGGCGTCTATTTCGATCTGTGGGCAGCGCAGAGCGGGGAGCCTGACCAAGCGGTCCACGCCCCGTCGTCAGGCGCGTCCCACATGGGCCCGAAGAGGGTTTGACCCAGTCTTTGACCCAACGTTTGACCCTGCGAGCGATTTTCGTGCTGTCCGGGAACCCTTGGCGGCTATTGGGCGCCTGAAAAAGATAAAGGGCTCCAGCTTGTTAGCTGGAGCCCTAAGCACCTTGATGGTGCCGAAGGGGAGACTCGAACTCCCACGGCCTTGCGACCACTAGACCCTGAACCTAGCGTGTCTACCAATTCCACCACTTCGGCACGGGAAGAGCTTCCTACCCCTAACTTCCGCCGGGGGTCAAGGGAAAATTGCGGCGCGGCTGAACTTTCTTTTTTCTAGGCGCTAATCGCAAAGATTGTTGTTCTTTGACAATCTGAAATGTAGGCTTATAGTTGTGGGCTACAGGAGGGGCATCTATGGACCTTCATAGCCTCTTA
>JALHJW010000010.1 GCA_022839785.1 Desulfovibrio sp.
GTTCGTGCGTCAGCAGATCCTGTCCCAGTCCGCCGTCGCCATGCTCTCCCAGGCCAACAGCCTGCCGAGGATGGCCATGCAGCTCCTGGGCGGCTAGCCTCGGACATCGCTTCAACGGCAAGTACCCACAAAGGAAAGGCCCCCTTCGGGGGGCCTTTTTCTATTCCAGGGCGGACGGATTCGTTTTCTGCGACGCGGGATCTTTCCGGGCGTGGTTCTGGACGGGACCGAGCCGCGGCCCGGACGGAGACTCCTGTATCTGCAAATCTCCCCCGGAGCCGTCCAGGCGGGTGCGCAGCGGCTCGCCGGTGGTCAAGCCGTTGTCGTCGTGGATCACGGAGATGCGCCAGCCCTGTCCGGCGGCGCCGGGCGGGGTCCAGGTAAAGGCGCTTCCGGGAAAGATGAAGGCCTGGGCCTGGGGATGCAGGGCGCTTTCGCCCTGGATGGTGCAGAAATACGTTTTGCGCGTGAGGTTGCGGACCACGATGCCGCCGGCATTCGCGGGCAGAGCCGCGGCCAGCCACAGCGCCGCGGCCAGGGCGGCGGCAAGAAGCCGCGCGCGGCCTGGCGCGCGGCTCCGCCGCGTTGTCGCGCAGACCTGCGGGAACGCGTCCCGGAACAATGGCGGAAACCTCATCTCCGGTCCTTCTTGCCGCGGCGGCGACCGTTTCGCCGGGCTGCCTGAAAAAACGCCCGCACCCCCTGCGCCCCTTCCCTGTCGCCGACGATAGGGGCCTCGGGCGGCCGGGACAATTGGGGTATATCCCCATGTGGAAAAACGTGGCAATTATTTTAAGTAATTGGCGGTTATGAATTTTTCTTCATCTGGCTGAGGAACACGCCTAGGAAGACCACGCCCGAGGCCAGATACTGCTGGCCGCTGAAGGTCTCGCCCAGGATGAGGCTGCCCAGCGCCAGGGTGATGACCGGGATCAGGTTGACGAAGGACGTGGCCTGGCCCGCGGGCAGGCGGCTCATGCCGAAGTTGTACAGGCCGTAAGCCCCGATGGTGATGCACAGGCCCAGGTAGACCACGCACAGCGCGGGGACGAGGGGGATGTCCGCGGGCAGGCTGACCGCGGGCAGGGCCAGGGCGGGCAGGAAGAAGACCGCCCCGATGAGCGCCTGCATGAAGGTCAGGAACCAGGAGTTGTACCGCTCGGTGAGCTTCTTGAGCGCCACCATGTAGCCGGTGGCGCAGCACATGGCCAGGAATTCCAGGAGGTTGCCCAGGAAGGGGTCGGGCGCGTGCTCTGTGGCCGCGGCCACGCCCGTGAGCCAGACCACGCCGACGATGGACAGGGCGAAGCCCGCGTAGGTCCGGCCCGGGGTGCGCTCGCCCAAGAAGACGCGCGCGCCCAGCGCGACCATGAGCGGCAGCATGGCCGTGATCATGCCCGCCTGCGAGGCCGAGGTGTAGCGCAGCGCGTAGGCCTCGAAGACGAAGTAGAGGCAGGGTTCGCACAGGGCCATGAGCACGATCCATTTCCAGTCGCCCGCGCGGTAGTCGCCGCGAAAGCGCCCGGCGAAGCCCCCGAAGGCCACGGCCGCGATGGCCATGCGGCCGAAAACCACGAGCAGCGGATGGAAGCTGCCCACGGCGACTTTCATGGCGATGAAGGAGCTGCCCCACAGGAGCATGGCTCCGATGAGGGCCAGGGTGGGGACGAGATTCGGGCGGCTGTTCGCGGTCATTGCGTCCTCTGCAAAAAGAAGCGCGCCGACGGACCGTCAGGGCCGTCGGCGCGCGGTTGCTGCGTTTTTCGGTCCCTACAGGCTCGGCTGGGCCTCGGATCGGGCGGCGATCTTGGCCGCGAAAAGCTCCTCGGGCCAGATGAGCGGCGTGGCCGTGCCCGCCAGGACCTGCGCGCGCATTTCCGGCGTCAGGGGGATGCGGTTCTGGATGAAGCCGGTGTAGAGCCCGGCGCGGTCCACCTCGCCGATGAGGATGCAGCCCACCAGCATGTCGTCCTTGAAGACCAGCTTGCGGTAGGTCCCGGCGGCCTCGTCGGCGAAGACCACGCTCTCGAAGCCCGCGTCCAGGGGCGGGTTGGTCTGGCCCACGGAGATGGTGCCCAGGCCGAAGAAGGGGATGGAGTTCATGGACAGGGTGCCGGGGTAGGGGGTTTCCGCCCCGGCCATGTTGCGGCCCGCGTTCAGCCCCTGCTCGAAGGCGCTGGGCCAGATGGGGGTCACGGCCCGCCTGCCGGTCTGCATGTCCAGGGCCTCGGCCACGTCTCCCGCCGCGAAGATGTCCGGGTCGCTGCTGCGCATGAAGACGTCGCAGAGCACGCCCTTGGCGCAGTCGAGCCCCGCGCTCCTGGCCAGCTCCAGGCGCGGGGACACGCCCGTGGCCATGATCACGCAGTCGGCCGGGACCTCGCCCTGCGAGGTGCGTACGGCCCTGGCCCGTCCGTCTGCGTCCGTGAGCACGGCCTCGGGCGCGGCGTCCGCGAACTTCACGCCCCGCGTCTGCAGGTGCCTGCGCACCATGGCCCCGGCCGCCTCGTCGAAATAGATGCGCATGATGCGCGAACGCACCACCAGGGTCACGTCCTTGCCGAGCATGGCCAGGCCCTCGGCCGCCTTCAGGGCGATGAGGCCCGCGCCGATGACCGCGAAGCGCGTGGCCGTGGAGGCCACCTCGCGCAGCCGGTCGGCGTCGGCCCAGGTGGTGAAGGTCATGACGTTCGCGGCGTCGCGGCCGGGGATGTCCGCCGCGCCGGGCGCGCCGCCCGTGGCCAGGAGCAGCCTGTCGTAGGGGATGTTTTCCCCGTCCTCCAGGCGCACGGTCTTGGCCTTGGGGTCCACGGCCACGGCCTTGCAACCCAGGCGCACGGCCACCTTGTTGTGTTCGTAGAATTCCCGGGGGCGCAGCGGCATGTTCGCGGCCTTAACCTTGCCCGCGAGGTAGTAGGAGATGAGCGGACGGCCGTAGGTGGCCTTGTCCTCCTCGCTGAGCACGAGGATTTCGCCCGCGGCGTCGTGCTCGCGGATGCCCTCGATGGCGCCGATGCTGGCCACGCCGTTGCCGATGATCAGGTACTTCATGGACGCGCCCCCGCAGGTCGCATGGTGAAAAGACCCGGGCCACGCGGCGGTCCGCCCGCCAAAGCATCTTCCGCGTGACCGTGCGGTTTTTCTAGCCAAAGGGGAAGCCCGCGTAAAGGCTTTTCCCCTCGCGTATTGACACGTCCTGGCTTCCGATTCATTGAAGGTGCTGGTCGCGCCGGGGCATGCCGGACGCGCCTTGCCGGGCACCTCCGGCATCCCTGTCCGCGCTCCGCGCCGGGGCCGGACACCATCCGCACCGCGCCCAAGGAAGAGACATGAGCACCGAGAACACCGCGCCCGCCGCGCCCAGCAATTTCATCAAGGCCATCATCGAGGACGACCTGAAGACGGACAAGTGGGGCGGGCGCGTCCACACCCGGTTCCCTCCTGAGCCCAACGGGTATCTGCACATCGGCCACGCCAAGTCCATCTGCCTCAATTTCGGCGTGGCGCGCGACTACGGCGGCAAGTGCAACCTGCGCTTCGACGACACCAACCCCCTGAAGGAGGACGTGGAGTACGTCGATTCCATCCAGGAGGACGTGCGCTGGCTCGGTTTCGACTGGGACGGCCGCTGCTTCTACGCCTCGGACTACTTCGAGCGCATCTTCGAGTGCGCCGTGGCCCTGATCAGGAAGGGGCTGGCCTACGTGGACTCCCTCTCGGCCGAGGATATCCGCGCCTATCGCGGCACCTTGAAGGAGCCCGGCCGCAACAGCCCCTACCGCGACCGCTCCATCGAGGAGAACCTGGACCTCTTCATGCGCATGCGCGCGGGCGAGTTCCCGGACGGGGCGCACGTGCTGCGCGCCAAGATCGACATGAAGAGCCCCAACGTGGTCATGCGCGACCCCACGCTCTACCGCATCCGCCACGCCGCGCACCACCGCACCGGCGACGCCTGGCGCATCTACCCCATGTACGACTTCACCCACTGCCTCTCGGACTCCTTCGAGGGCATCACCCATTCCATCTGCACCCTGGAGTTCGAGAACAACCGCGAGCTCTACGACTGGGTGCTGGACGCGCTCGGGATGTACCACCCGCGCCAGTACGAGTTCGCGCGGCTGAACATGACCGGGGTGGTGCTCTCCAAGCGCAAGCTGATCAAGCTCGTGGAGGAGGGCGTGGTGGACGGCTGGGACGACCCGCGCATGCCCACCATCTGCGGCTTCAGGCGCAAGGGCTTCACGCCCGAGTCCATCCGCGATTTCTGCGAGCGCATCGGCGTGGCGCGCTCGAACAACCTCGTGGACTACGCCCTGCTGGAGCACTGCCTGCGCGAGGACCTCAACGCCCGCGCCCCGCGCGTCATGGGCGTGCTGAAGCCGCTGAAGCTCACCATCGTCAACTACCCCGAGGACCAGACCGAGGAGTTCGAGTTTCCCTTCCACCCGGAGAACGAGGCCATGGGCAGCCGCAAGCTGCCGTTCTGCCGCGACCTCTACATCGAGCGCACGGACTTCCTGGAGAACGCGCCGAAGAAGTGGTTCCGGCTCGCCCCGGGCATGGAGGTGCGCCTGCGCTACGCCTACTACGTGCGCTGCGTGGAGGTGGTGAAAGACGCCTCGGGCGAGGTCGTCGAGGTCAGGTGCGAGTACGACCCGGCCACCAAGGGCGGCTGGTCGAACGACGGCCGCAAGGTCAAGGGCACGCTGCACTGGCTCTCCGCGCGCCACGCGGTCCCGGCCGAATTCCGCCTCTTCGAGCACCTCTTCCTGACCGGCGGCGCGGCGGCCAACGTGGACGACCCGGAGGCCGCGGCCGCGAGCCTCAATCCGAACTCCCTGGAAACCCTCAGGGGCTTCGTGGAGCCCGGACTGGCGGACGCCGAGCCGGGCTGGCGCTGCCAGTTCGAGCGCACCGGCTACTTCGTGGCCGACACCAAGCTGACCCGGCCCGGCGCGCCGGTCTTCAACCGCACCACGGGCCTGCGCGACTCCTTCGCCAAGGAACTGCAGAAGGGCTAGGCCGCCACATTCCGACATGCGGACGCCGCGCCGGGCTTGCAGCCGGGCGCGGCGTTTCTTGTGGTCCTGGCGTTGCCGGACGGCTGGCCTGCGCGGTCAGCTCCCGTCCCCGTCCAGGATGCGTCTGGCCATCCGCGACGGCTCGAACGACGTCAGAAAACAAGTCATTTCCTCGGCCGGGAGCGGCCTGCTGACCAGGTATCCCTGCGCCACGTCGCATTGCATGGCGAGCAGGCGGCGCGCCTGGTTCTGGGTCTCGACGCCTTCGGCGGTGATCTCCAGGCCGAGGCTGTGGCCGACCGCGATGACGGCCTTGACGATGGAGGCGTTGCCGCTGTTGATGATCATGTCGCGCACGAAGGACATGTCCACCTTGAGCTTGTGCACTTCGAGCTGCTGCAGGTAGGCCAGCGAGGAGTAGCCGGTGCCGAAGTCGTCGATGGACAGGCGTACGCCGAGGGCCTTGAGTTCGGCGAGGGAGCGGAGGGACTGGTCGCGGTCCAGCATCACGAAGCTCTCGGTGATTTCGAGTTCCAGCAACTCCGGCGCGATGCCGGTGTCCTGCAGCACGTCCTTGACCGAAGCGACCAGATGCCCCCGGCTGAGCTGGACCGCGGAGACGTTCACGGCCATCCGGAGCGGCTTCAGGCCTGCGGTGGTCCATTGCGTGGCCTGGCGGCAGGCCTCGCGCAGCACCCAGTCGCCGAGCGAGATCACCAGGCCGCTTTCCTCGGCCAGGGGGATGAACTCCCCGGGGGAGACCATGCCGCGCTCCGGGTGTTGCCAGCGGACCAGGGCCTCAAGGCCGACGATCTCCCCGCTTTGGAGATCGACCTGCGGCTGGTAGTGGAGCCGCAACTCCTGGCGCTCCAAGGCGCGGCGCAGATCGGCTTCGAGCGTCAGGCGGCCGCGGGCGCGCTGCGTCATCTCCGGAGAGAAGAAGCGCAGGATGCCCCTGCCCTGCACCTTGGCCTGGTGCAGGGCCGCGTCGGCGCTGCTCTGCAGGGTTTCCGCGCCCCTCCCGTCGTCCGGGTACAGGGCGATGCCGATGCTGACGCCGACGTAGACGCTGCCTCCCCCCACGGCGAACGGTTCGGCGAAGGCGTCGATGATGCGCTGTGCCGTGAGGTCGACGGGCATGCCCTCGCTCTCGTCGAGAATGATGTTGAATTCGTCGCCGCCGATGCGGGCGATGGCGTCGCATCCCGGCAGCAGGACCTGCAGCCGCTTGCTCACCTCGACCAGCAGTTGGTCGCCCAGGCGGTGGCCGAGGCTTTCATTGATGGTCTGGAAATTGTCGAGGTCGAGGAAGAGGAGGGCGAAGCGGGCCTGGTCGCGTTCGGCCTGCAGGATGGCGTGCGCCAGCAGCTCGGCGAACAGTTCGCGGTTGGGCAGGTGCGTCAGGGGATCGCGGTGCATGAGGAAGCGGTACTTTTCCTCGCTGATCTGCAGCATGGCGCTACGCTGCGCCACCAAATCCTCCAGGAAGCGCCGCAACCGCGACAGTTCGAGATGCGTGCGGATGCGGGCGCGCACCTCGTCGATGTCGAAGGGCTTGGTGATGTAGTCGGCGGCTCCCAGGCCGAAGCCCTTCACCTTCTGTTCGGTGGCGTCGACCATGGTCACGAAGATCACCGGGATGCGGTTGCCCGTGGGCGTGGCCTTGATGCGGCGGCAGATCTCGTAACCGTCCATTTCCGGCATCACGATGTCGAGCAACACCAGGTCGGGGGGCACGGCCCCCTGCACCGCGGCGAGCGCCTGCACGCCGGTGGAGGCGACCTGGATGCGGTATTCGTCTCGCAAGGCTTCGAGCAGTTCGTGGATGTTCTCCGGGATGTCGTCGACCACCAGGATCGAGGGGGGACGCGCCGGATCGCGGTGCGCGGCGATGTCAAAGAGCACGGGGTGCCTGCGGTAACGCTTGAGATCGAGCTGGTTGCGCAGGCGCGTGCGGAGCAGGTCGGGGTTGACCGGCTTGGTGATGTAGTCGGCCACGCCCAGGGCCAGGCCTCGTGCCTCGTCCGCCGCTTCGGTCAGCGCGGTGACGAAGATCACCGGGATGTCCGCCGTGGCCGGATCGAGCTTCAGCGCCGAGAGGACGGAATAGCCGTCCATGCCCGGCATCTTGATGTCGAGCAGGATGAGGTCCGGTTGGGGCCGCCGTCGCGCCAGCTCAAGGGCCTTCTCTCCGCTCGTGGCGGCGGAGATGGCGTAGTCGTCGCGCAGGATGTGCATCAGGGCGTGCAGGTTCTCGTGCACGTCGTCGACGATCAGGATGCGGGGGCGGGCATCCGCGGGGAGGGGGGCTGGTTCGCTCATGGCGTCGGGTCCGTCAGCAGGGTTTGGAGGTGCTGCAGTTTCGTCCGGGCCGCGTCGATGTCGAAGACGTCGACCAGCGCGGCCAGGGCCGCGATCTCGGGTTCAAGGGAGGACCCCGCCAGCCCGGCGCGCAGCTTGGCCAGCAACGGTTCGGCCGCGCCCAGGTCGTTGTCGAGGGCCGCCTGCAGGCGCTCCAGCAACTCGCGCACGGCGGGCTGGGCGAGCGGTTCGGCAGGAGGCAGGGAAGGCGCCGCGTCGTCCGCCAGGTTGTCGATGGCGCGCATGGCCTGCCCGAGCAGCGCCTCCGCCTCGTCGAGCAGGGCGGCCTCGGGCAGCGCGCCCTGCCTGAGCAGGGCGTAGATGGCGGCGACTTTTTCGTACACCGCCTGCGCCCCGAGGTTGCCGGTCAGGCCCTTGAGCGCATGGCACTGCTCCTCGGCGCGGCGCACGTCGCCCTGCGCCGTCAGCCGCCGCAGTTCGGCCACGGCGTCCGGATAGTGCTCGCGGAAGCGGCGCAACTGCCTGCGGTAGGCCTCGGCCTTGCCGCCGATGCGGCGGATGCCCTCGCGGACCTCGAAGCCCTCCAGCGCCAGCAGGTCGGGCGGCAGGTCGTCGGCCGGGGACGGGGCGGCGACGGGCGGGGCGGGCCTGCCCTCCTGTCCGGCGGGAAGGCGCACCCAGCGCGCCAGAGTGGCCATCAGCCGGTCCGGCGCGATGGGCTTGGTGACGTGGTCGTTCATGCCCGCGGCGCGGCTCTTCTCGGCGTCCTGGGCCATGGCCAGCGCGGTCATGGCGATGATCGGCAGTTCCGCGAACCGTTCCCCGCCCGGCGCGTCCGCGAGGGCGCGGATGCGGCGCGCGGCCTCAAGGCCGTCCATTTCGGGCATCTGGATGTCCATAAGCACCGCGTCGTAGTCGTGCTGTTGCACCTTCGCGACGGCCTCGGCCCCGTTCGCGGCCTCATCGATCTCGATGCCCTCGCTGCGCAGAAGTTCCGTGGCGAACTCGCGGTTGATGTCGTTGTCCTCCACGAGCAGCAGCCGCGCTCCGGCCAGCCTGCCGCTGACCGCAAGGTCGGGGGCGCGGCGTGCCTCGTCCGCGCCCAGGATGCGTCCCCGCCCCAGCACCGAGAGGATCGTGTCGAGCAGAACCGAGGGCGAGACCGGCTTGATGAGGAAGCCGTCCACGCCCGCCTGCTCGGCCAGGCGGAAGACGTCCTCGCGGCCGTAGGCCGTGATCATGACCACCTTGGGCTTGAGCGGCACGGCGGCGTCGCGATGGATGTGCTGCGTGGCCTCGTCGCCGTTCATGCCGGGCATGTGCCAGTCCATCAGCACCAGGTCGTAGGGAGCGTCGGTCGCGGTCCGGAGGGCGGACAGCGCCTCCGCGCCGTCCGACGCGACGCCCACGTCGAGCTGAAAGAAGCGCAGCATCTCGGCCAGTATCTGGCGCGAGACCTCGTTGTCGTCCACCACCAGCACGCGGATGCCCCGCAGCAGCGGGCCGACCTGCTCCACCAGCTCGCGCTGGCGGGCCTGGGCGTGGCGGGGTATCTGCAGGCGCACGGTGCAGCAGATCGTGGTGCCCTTGCCGGGCTGCGAGTCCTCGATCCAGATGCGGCCGCCCATGAGTTCGACGAGGTTCTTGCTGATGGCCAGCCCGAGTCCGGTGCCCCCGAAGCGGCGTGTGACGCTCTGGTCGGCCTGGGTGAATTTCTCGAAAAGCTTCTCCTGCGCCTCCGGGGTCATGCCGATGCCGGAGTCGCGCACGCAGGCCTGCAGGGTGAGGCTGTCCTCGCTCGCGCTGAGGCTGCGCAAGGCCAGTTCGACCTGACCCTGCTGCGTGAATTTGACCGCGTTGCCGCAGAGGTTGAGCAGAATCTGCCGCAGGCGCAGCGGGTCGCCGACCAGGCGAAAGGGAATCGCGGGGTCGTGGCGGATGAGGAACTCGATGCCCTTCTGTCCGGCCAGGTAGCCCACGGCGTTGGCGAGTTGCTCCAGCAGGGCGTCGAGGCCGAACTCGACCTGCTCGATATCCAGCTTGCCCGCCTCGATCTTGGAGATGTCGAGGATGTCGTTGATGATTCCGAGCAGGGAATGCGCCGCGCCCTGCGCCTTGGCCAGGTAGTTGCGCTGGCTCGGCGTCAGGTCGCTCTTGAGCGTCAGATAGAGCATGCCCAGGATGGCGTTCATGGGCGTGCGTATCTCGTGGCTCATGTTGGCCAGGAAGTCCGACTTGGCCCGCGTGGCCTCCTCGGCCACCTCCTTGGCCTGGCGCAATTCCCGCGTCCGGGTGGCGACGACGCCTTCCAGGTCCCGGTTGAGCCCGTCCAGCTCCTGCAGCGAGTCGAAGAGCCGGATGCGGCTTTCGTTGAAGGCTTCCACCAACTCGCCGATCTCGTCCCGGTAGGGGTAGTCGATCTTCTGCGGCGCGTCGCTTGAGTGGAACCGCCAGTCGGCCACGGCCGCGGCGAGACGCGTCACGGTCTGGGAGAGCTGCAGGCGCATGGTCCACCGGAAGAGCAGCCACAGGCCCACGGTGGCCGCGATCGAGTTGAGCAGCGCGACGAGGACGCCGAACTTGGTGCGGTCCCAGAGCACGTCCCGGCCCGAATAGAGCTGAAGCTGGCCGATGAAGTGGATTTCGCCGCGCGGCGTCTGGTAGGCGAGCGGCAGGACGGCCTGCTTGAACCGGCCGGGGAAGAGACTGTCCACCTCGTTGGGAGAGGCGGGCATCTCGCCATCGGCCGCCAGGACGTCGCCGAGAACGGACTCGATCCGTGCGCCCGAGACGATGGCGTTCTGGCGGACTCCCCGCACGATGGACGTCATCTGGTGGGCGTCCAGCCCCCAGACGGAGTTGACGACGCCGGGTTCGATGGTCCGGGCCAGGGAGTCCAGATCCCTGTCGATGTCCCGGCTGACCTCGACGTACTGGATGGCGCACTGCACGCCCATGACGCTGAGCGCGATCAGCAGGTACCATGGGAACATGGCGCCCAGCAGCCGTTGCGCGAGCGTCTGCCGTGCGGACATCAGGCCTCCTCCCGGCAGGAGGGGCGCATCCTCAGCGCCACCACCAGCTCGTGTCCGTTTCCGCCGTCCCTTCGGGCAGGATGGGGCTCGGCAGGCGGATGACCTGCCGCTTTTCCCTGGCCAGCGTGGCGATCTCCTCGGCGTGGTAGCTCTCGAAGAGGCTGCGGAACGAGCCGTCGGCCAGGGCCAGCTCCAACCCGCGCTCGATCCGTTCCGCCAGGGCCGCGTTCTCCTTGGCGACCCAGAAATAGATGGGGAAGGGGAAGAACAGCGCCTTGGTCTGCTCCACGGCCAGTTGCGGGTATCTGTCCTTGCGCGCCGCCAGCTCGCGCACGGCCTCGTTCAGGCCCCGCGTGAAGGCGTCGAAGCGGCCCGCGGCCAGCATGTCGAAGAGCAGTTCGTAGCTGGTCGAGGTCACGACCGAGAAGCCGTTGGCCTGCAGGATGGGCAGGTCGGCCCACTGGCTGTTGAGGCCGTAGGTCAGCTTCTCGCGCAGGTCGCGTTCGTCCATGGCCGCGATGCGCGGCTGGTCCGCGGCGCGGATCACGAACAGGCGGAAGCCCACGATGCCGCGCAGGATGTCGATGCGTATCGGCCGCATCTGCGACTCGCGTTCGGCGTTGGTGCCCAGGGCGATGACGTCGATCTTCCCGTCCTGCAGGAGCTGCACGCCCCGGTTCTGCGTGACCTCCTCCGGGTAGGGGACGAGCCGCACGGGCGGTTCGCCGGGTTTCTGCGTGTGGGCGAGAGCCAGTTCGAGCAGCTTCCAGCGGTACTCGAAGATCAGCCCGGTCGGGAAGCAGCGGAGCGTGATCTGGCCCAGCGCCGCCGCGGGGAGGAGGGCGAGGAGCAGGCAGAAGAGCAGGGCGGCCGTGGTTGTTCGCGGAAGGATGCGGCGGCCCGGCGTGCGGCAACGGCGGATGCGCGGAGACGTCCCCGGCGCGGATACAGGCGGATCGGTATTCATCGCGGCTTCCCTCCCCTGTTACGTTTCCTGCATAGCAGCAGCCCGCGCATTTGGACAAGAAATAACATTCCGCCGCGGGAGGATGGCCTGGGTTCCGCGCCGCCTCCGGGCTAGCCTCCGGCCAGCGCCTTCAGCCGGGCCAGCACCTCGGCCGCGTGTCCCGCCGCCTTGGCCACTTTCGGCCAGGCGTGGGCGACGCGGCCGTCCGGGCCGATGAGGAAGGTGGAGCGCACCACGCCCATGCCCTTCTTGCCGTACAGCGTCTTCTCGCGCCACGCGCCGAAGGCGCAGAGCGCCTCCCTGCCCTCGTCCGCGAGCAGCGGGACGGTCAGCTTCTGCTTCTCGACGAACCTGGCGTGGCTGCCCAGCGAGTCCTTGCTCACGCCCACCACGGCCGCGCCGAGCGCCTCGAACTCCGGGAGGAGGGCGGAGAACTCCACGGCCTCGGTGGTGCAGCCCGCTGTGTTGTCCTTGGGATAGAAGTAGAGCGCCAGCCATTTGCCCGTGAAGTCCGCCGGGCCGAGGGTGCGGCCGTCGCTGGCGGGCAGGGAGAAGGCCGGGGCGGGGTCGCCGGGAGCGGGAATCGTCGGGCCGGTCATGTCGCCTCCGTGGAAAGCCGGTCCGCGCGCAAGGCGCGGGAGGCCCATGATACCGCGTTCGCGGCGGAAGGGAAGGGGAAAGCGCGGCGCTGCGCGGATGGGAGGGAAAACGTCGGCACGGGCCGCCTCCCGCCGGAGGGCGGCCCGTGCGCTGGGCGTGGGCCCGGCGCGCGGAGGGGCGCGCCGGGCCTGGAGGGAGACGCGGCCCGGATCAGGCCGCGCGCCGTCAGATGTCGAGCTGCTGAATGCCTTCCAGGGTCCACTGCGGCCGGGCGGCGGCCTCGTCGCGCGAGAAGTGCCAGACCTCGCGCACCTGGGAGGCCTGGGACGCGCTCTGGTCCTCGCGCATCAGGGCGTCGAAGAGCACGCTGATCACGATCTCGGAGCCGTTCTGCCGGGCCTCCACCACGCGCGCCTCCAGGGTCAGCACGTCGGTGCGGCTGGGGCCGGGGTCGGCCTGGGCCTGCCGGGCGATCTCGGCCTGCACCTCGGGGCTGGTGAACTCGCGGATGTCGTCCAGGTCGCGGCGGTCCCACGAGGCCTGCAGGCGGTTGAAGAGCATCTTGGCCCCGGAGAGGAACTCCTGCTCGTCCACGCCCGCGGGCATGGCCGGTCCGGCGGGCGCGGCGGACGCGCCTCCGCCCAGATGGCCCCAGCCGTTGCCCGCAGGGGCGTGCGCGTCCTGGGGCGCGCTGCCCGCGTAGGCGTAGGGCGAGGCCGTGGCGGGCCGCCGCGAGCGCAGCAGGCGGATGAGCAGGAACGCGCCGCCCGCCAGGAGCAGGATGTCGAGCATGCCCACGCCGCCGAAGCCGCCGCCGAAGAGCATGGAGCCGATCAGACCGCCCATGAGCATGCCGCCGAGCATGCCGCCCATGCCGCCGAAGCGCGAGGGCGCGGGCTGGCCGGGCGCGGCCTGCTGGCCGGCCTGCTGGCCGGGCGTCGCCTGGCGCTGCTGGCCCATGGAGGAGTCCTTGGGCGGCACGGAGCGGTTGAAGCCGGAGCCGTAGGAGGGCTTGCTGCCGAACGAGCCTCCGCCGCCCATGCGTTTGGCGTCCGCCGCGTCGGTCATGGCGAAGACCAACGCGAGGGCGAGCAGGGGGACGAGGAAGAGGCGCGCGGGGGCGGCCAGGGACGCGGCCGCGGCGCGGGAAGACCGGACAGGGGCGGGAAACATGGGACCTCCGTCTGCTTTTGGCTGGAGGCCTGTACACAACGACCTCCAGCATGACTGCGCATGCCGAAGGTCTCGCTCATCGGGCCGGGCCGTCCGCCGCGTCATCGCGGCCGCCGTCCGGACCGAAAACAGGGCCAAGCGCCGCTGCCGGACGCCAGTACTGTTGACCCTGCTTCTGGGAGCTACTCCCCTTCGATGTGAATCTATTAACCGCACTCTGTTTGACTGTCAAGATGAATCGGCGCGGCGGCCGACGCAGGACCGCGCGTCTTTGAATTTCATTTGCCCCCGGCGTCGCCCGGATGCTAGGTTTCGGCTGAACCGGTTTTCCACCCGGCAGGCCAGCCGTTCAATCCGCAGGAGGCGCGCATGGAGATTTCCGCCAGGACCACCATCGGAGCCTTGCTCGACGGGTATCCGTTTCTTCTGGATTTTCTCGTCGCCAGGTCGCCCAAGTTCGCCAAGCTGAAGAATCCCCTGCTGCGCAAGACGCTGGCCAAGATCGCGCCGCTTGCGCAGGCCGCGTCCATGGGGGGCTTGGACGAGACCACGCTCCTCTTCGAGATCGCGGCGGAAATCTACCGCCAGACCAACGAGTCCGTGACCGTGGTCAATCCCGGTGGCCGGGCACAGGCCGCGAAACCGGCAGGCCAAAGCCGCGAGGAGCGCGTGCGGGTGCTGAAAGACATCGTCCTGCGGCTGCACCGGGGCGAGAAGCTGGAAGACGTGCGGGCCGAGTTCCACGATCTCTTGCGCGAGGTCTCTCCGGCGGAGATCGGGGCCATGGAGCAGGAGCTTGTGCGCGGCGGCGTGCCCGAGACCGAGATCAAGCGGCTCTGCCAGATGCACGTGGAGCTGTTCACCTCAGGGACGGACGCGCCACAGCTGCCGGACCTGCCGTCCGGCCATCCCATCCACACCCTGCGCGCCGAGAACCGAGAGGCCGAGGCAAGGGCCGCGAAGCTGCAGGAGGCCGCCGGGCAGGCCTCGGACCCGCTCTCCTTCGCCGCGGCGCGCGCCGGGCTGGCCGCTGGCGTTGCGGACCTGGCGCAGATCATCCGCCACTACGAGCGCAAGGAGAACCAGCTCTTCCCGATCATGGAGCGCCACGGCCTGACCGCGCCGCCGCAGGTGATGTGGGAGATCCACGACGACATCCGCAAACAGTTCAAGCAGGCCGCCGCGCTGCTCGACGCGGGCGACGCGGACGCCGCGCCCCTGGTGGCCGAGCTGTGCGTGGCCGTGCGCGACATGGTCTTCAAGGAGGAGCGCGTGCTCCTGCCCATGGTCTGGGAGACGTTCGACGAGGCGGACTGGGCGCGCGTGCGCCTGGGCGAGGAGGACATCGGCTTCTCCTGGGTCACGCCGGGCACGGAGTGGACGCCCCCGCCGCTGCCCGCGGAGGCGGGCGGCGGCGCCGGTGCGGGCGCGGCATCGGGCGGGGCATCGGGCGCGGCGCAGGGGTTCATCGACCTGGACGCCGGGCGGCTGAGCGCCGAGGTGCTCAACGCCATCCTCAAAACCCTGCCCGTGGACCTCTCTTTCGTGGACGCGACCGACCGCGTGGCCTACTTCTCGGCCACGGAGGACCGCATCTTCCCGCGCAGCCCCGGCATCATAGGCCGCGAGGTGAGCAAGTGCCACCCGCCCAAGAGCGTGCACATGGTGGAGGAAATCCTGACCCGCTTCAAATCCGGCGAACGCGACACCGCCGAATTCTGGATCGAACTGCACGGCCGCTTCCTGCACATCCGCTACTTCGCCGTGCGCCTGCCGGACAGAACCTACGCAGGCTGCCTTGAAGTCAGCCAGGACGTCACGGCCATCCGCGCGCTGACAGGCCAGAGGAGGCTGCTTGAGTGGAGCTAGAACGAGAAGAGAAGAGAATGAGCCGCCGACCCACGCAGACATTCCGCCCGCGCGACAGGCGCGGGCGGAGAAATGAAGACGTAAGGATCAGGAGAATGATATTATTGTACCCCAGGTATATATTGGTATTGACGCAAACTCTGCGTTATTTGTAGTGTCTTATATGATATTAGTAAGTATTTGTACTTGTGATTTGAATTTACGCTTGACAGCTTGGTAAGCTGGTGTCGTATAGTCTGCCATATATGTCGGATGTGGCTCGAAGGGAGCGTCGTTGTGCCGAATTTTACTCTGGGAGATGGGGTCATGTATACGATAGAAAACT
Source organism: Desulfovibrio sp. (assembly GCA_022839785.1). Taxonomy (GTDB): domain Bacteria; phylum Desulfobacterota; class Desulfovibrionia; order Desulfovibrionales; family Desulfovibrionaceae; genus Alkalidesulfovibrio. Next base: position 15,316 of record JALHJW010000010.1, read on the forward strand.
TTTGGAGACCCCGTTTGAAAGGGCTTTCCCAAAGCACAGAGGCTCTGGTTCGTGGATGGTCCTATTGTGGTGCTGGGTGTGATTCTTTTGTCGAAGCGCCTCTTGGTCTTTGCGCCGAAATGTCAACGTCGATTAGGGTAGAGGAAAGTCCGTTAATCTTAGTTTCAGCCCCAGGTGCTGTCGGTAAGTCGACTCTGGCAAAGCAAATTTCCTTCGAATGTGAGGCCATCTATTTGGATTTGGCAGCAGCTGAACCCGTCGGAGGGAATACCATTAGTGGTGGAATTTTGAAGTCAAAATTGCCCGAGCTCTGGACTGCGGGGAAAGTCGCGATCATGATTGATGGTCTCGACGAAGCGCGCTTGCGTGTCACACAGGAAGCATACGAGGCATTTTTGGTTGATATTGCTGAGCTAGCACGTGATCGCGATGTCCCTACAGTTCTTTTCGGTCGGACGGGGGCTGTTCAAGATGCTTTTTTGGTATTTGCTGTGAACGACATTGAAGTGCCAGTTTTGGAAATTGGCTATTATGATTTTAGCAAGGCAGTCGAGTTTGCAATGGCTCATATCCGCATCGTTAGGCCGGATCGGGCGAATGAGGATACAGAGCGAAGGGCAGTTTCAGGACTTATCAATGGATTAAGCCAACAAACGGAAAATGATGGAAAGCGATTTGCTGGCTATGCTCCTGTCCTCCAGGCCGTTGCAGGGAGTGTTGGTCAGGCTTCAAACCCAAAGCTTTTGGTTTCAGCACTTGAACGTGGTGATGTACCTATGAGCCTTGGGGGAATTACATCTGCAATTTTAGATCGTGAGAGAAGCAAACTTGAAAGACTATCATTCAGTGATCAATCACTTTCTGAAAAATTGTATACGAGTGATGAGCAACTTCATAGATTAGCAGCTAAAATATACAGAGCAAATCCTCCTTGTGTGCCTAGAATGACTCCAAGAGATGCTGAAATTTATGATTCTGCATTAAAGACATGGGTTGATGAGCACCCATTCCTTGACGGAAACGGGAAACCCTCATCGGCTGTCTTCGGTGCTGCCATTAGCGCTTGGGCCATGCAAAGTCGCGAAGAAAGACTTGAAGACCAAGCTCTGCACATAGAACTGGAACGCGGAGTGGCTGCAAATCCTTTTTTTACAGAATTTTATAAACCTAGAACTGAAGGTGACTCTTCCATATTTATTCCGGCGGCTCATATTGGCGTTTTCTACAATTCTCTTCGTGCAGGGCTTTCTCTTGGTGACAGCGCTAGTCTAATAATTGACGATGACGAAGAGGCTTTGGAAGAAGAGGCCCTTCGCGCCGAAATTGAAATTACGTTATCCCGACGTGAAGTTGAACAACCACGTACCTGGACTTTTAGTACTGACCTGACCAGAGTGATATTGCTTGGGCCGTATATTGAGGATGTCGCAGTGTCTGCAAAATATGCGACAGTCGATGTCGGATCAGGCGCAGAGACAACCTTCGTTGCCCCTGTTACGATCCAATGCGGAAAACTTCAGCTTGGATCTGAACGTGTTGTTGTCGAGCAACCTGTTGGGAAAAAAATATCTGATGTATTTCTTGAGGCTGTTCAATTTGTTGGGAACAAGATCACGATGGTGCCAACCATTCGTGGTGAAGCCAAGCTTTCTGTGTCGTGGCCAGGATCCCGTGCGCATCCATGGACGGCATTTTCATCTGATCCAACACAGGTTGTGGATCCGCGTGAAGAGGAAGCGCTTAGGCGCTTTAGAAAGTTTATCATCTCATTCCGTTCTCACAGTAAAGGATCTCTTCGGCGTTTCAAGGATAAGCTTGAGCATTCACGTATGACAAAAGGGTCTGGGCGGGCAGTTCTTGAAGCACTTAAGGAGAATAGTATTATTCTCTCTGTTGGTTTCATGTATGAGCTTGACCCGGGCGCTTTGTTGGTCACTGCTGGGGCATCTTATCACGATTGTGTTCGAAGAAAGTATGGCGAAAAAACTATTCTTTTTGTTAGAGCTATATTGGATCATGGAGTTGTTGCCTGATTGTATAGTGATGTGTACAGAAATAGTATTCACCTGAAACTGCCGCCCTTGGTGGGCTGAGTTGCGCCTCATCCTTTGCCGCCTATATTCTCGGCTCCTTCTTCGTGATACATTGAGGTGCATCATAGGTGTCGGAAAGGATCTGACTGCCAAGTCGCAAAAAAAGGCGGGCGCTTTCGCGCCCGCCTTTTTCTCTTGCGGCGGGCACTGTCGCCCGCCGCTTTCCCTGTTTTGTCTGCGGCTAATTCTCTTCTCTTTACTCCAGCCCAGCCGCCTTCAAGTCCGGTTTGGCGTAGAGTTCGCCGCCCACGGAGTCGTTGATGACCAGGAGGGGGAAGTCCTTCACGGTCAGTTCGCGGATGGCTTCGGGGCCGAGGTCTTCGAAGGCGATGACCTTGGCGTGGGTGATGCGCTGCGAGAGCAGGGCGCCCGCGCCGCCGGTGGCGCCGAAATAGACGCCGGTGTGGTCCTGCATGGCCTTGGTCACGGCTTCGCCGCGCTTGCCCTTGCCCACCGAGGCCTTCATGCCCAGGGCGTGCAGGCGGGGGGCGTAGGTGTCCATGCGGTAGCTGGTGGTGGGGCCCGCGGAGCCGATGGGCCGCCCGGTGGGGGCCGGGCTGGGGCCCACGTAGTAGATCACCGAGCCCTTGAGCTCGAAGGGCAGCTTCTCGCCCTTGTCCAGAAGCTCCATGAGCTTCTTGTGGGCCGCGTCGCGCGCCGTGTAGATGGTGCCGGTGAGCTTGACCACGTCGCCCGCGCGCAGCTTGGCCACGTCGGCGTCCTGAAGCGGGGTGGTGAGGGTGTACTCGGCCATTACAGCTCCACCTCCTCGTGCCGCGCGGAGTGGCACTGGATGTTCACGGCCAGCGGCAGGCTGGCGATGTGGCAGGGGTGCATGGCGATCTTCACGGCCAGCGAGGTCGTGGAGCCGCCCAGGCCCATGGGGCCGATGCCCAGCTTGTTGATGGCCTCGATGAGCTCCTTCTCCATCTCGGCGAGCTTGGGATCGGGGTTCACGTCGTCCAGTTTGCGGGCCAGAGCCTTCTTGGCGATGATCGCGGAGAGCTCAAAGTCGCCGCCGATGCCGACGCCGACCACGGTGGGCGGGCAGGGGTTCGGCCCCGCCTCGGCCACGCGCTGCACCACGAACTTCTTGATGCCCTCCCAGCCCTGGGCCGGGGAGAGCATGGTCACGCGGGACATGTTCTCCGAACCGCCGCCCTTGGCCATGAAGAGGATCTTCAGCTTGTCGCCGGGCACGATGTCGAAGTGGATGATGGCGGGGGTGTTGTCCCCGGTGTTCTTGCGGGTCAGGGGATCGCACACGGACTTGCGCAGGAAGCCGTCCTGGTAGCCCTTGCGCACGCCGTCGTTGATGGCCTCGCGCAGGGTCTTGCCGCCGGTGACGCGCACGTCCTCGCCCACATCCACGTAGAGGATGGCGAGGCCGGTGTCCTGGCAGAGCGGCAGGGCCGTCTCGGCCGCGAGTTCGTAGTTTTCTTTGAGCTGGGCGAAGATCTCCTTGGCCGCGGCCGAGGTCTCGGCAGCGGCGCAGTCGGCGAACTTCTTCTTCACGTCCTCTGGCAGATAGCGGTTGGCGTCCATGCAGAGCTTGGCCACCGCGTCGATTATCGTCTGTGCGGGTATTTCGCGCATCGCTGTCTCCCTACTTCCTGAAGAGCTGCTTCAGGGCCGTGATGCCCATCTTGCGGCGCAGGAAGCCCAGCTGGTTCTGCAGGGGAAGCTGCTTGGGGCAGACGTCCTCGCAGGCCAGCAGGCCCATGCAGCCGAAGATGCCCTCGTCCGTGCCGATGACCTCGAAGTACTCCTTGTCCGTGCGCTCGTCGCGCGGGTCCACCACGAAACGGGCCACGCGGTTCAGCGCGGCCGCTCCCATGAAGTCGTCGCGCATGCGCGCCGTGCCGCAGGCCGCCACGCAGCAGCCGCACTCCACGCAGCGCTCGAGCTCGTAGATCTGCTCGGCAACGGCGTTGTCCATGCGCTCTTCAAGCTGGGTGGGGTCGAAGACCTTCGTGGTGTGCACCCAGGACTCGGTCTTCTGGTACATGGCGCGGAACCACGCGCCCGTGTCCACCGAGAGGTCGCCGATGAGCTTGTACACCGGCAGGGGCAGCAGGGTGATGTCGGGGTCCATGTCCGCGGTCTTGGTCTGGCAGGCCAGGCCGGGACGGCCGTTGATGACCATGGCGCACGCGCCGCAGATGCCCGCGCGGCAGCAGAAGTCGAAGATGAGGGAGGGATCCTGCTCCTCGCGCAGACGGTTCAGCGCGATGAACAGGGTCATGTTCACGGTCTCTTCAAGGACGAACTCCTGCATGCGGGGCGTGGAGTTCTCGTCCTGCGGATTGTAGCGGAATATGTTGAACTTCAGCAGTCGAGCCATTGCGCGCCTCCTTAGTCGTCCTTGCCGGGCAGTTTCTCAGCCGGGATGATGGTGCCGCCGCCGTAGCCGCGGTCGCCGGGGGGAATCTCCCAGACGCGGCTCGGGTGCTCGTAGCTGAGGACCGGCATGTCCGCGCCCTCGGGCCACACGGCCAGGGTGCGCTTGAGCCAGTCGCGGTCGTTGCGCTCGGGGTAGTCCTCGCGCGCGTGGGAGCCGCGCGATTCGGTGCGCGCCAGGGCGGCCACGGCGATGCACATGCCGAGCTTGACCTGGCCCTGGATCTTGAGCGCGGCGGCCAGCTCGTGGTTGGCGCCCAGGCCGTTCGACTTGAGGCCGACCTTCTGCGAACGCGCGTAGATCTCCTGCAGCCGCTTCACGCAGGCTTCGAGATCGGGGCCGTTGCGGAAGACGAAGCAGCCGTCCATGAGCGCGTCCTGCAGGGCCTCGCGGACCCGGTACACGTTCTCGGAGCCGTTCGTGCCCTTGATGAAGGCGTCGATGCGCGCCTGCTGCTTCGTGACCGCGTCGCGCACCAGGGCGGTGCTGAACGAGACCTCGAAGCCCTGCAGGAACTCGGCGACCTTCTTGCCGATGATGCCGCCCGCGACCACGGTCTCGGCCAGGGAGTTGCCGCCCAGGCGGTTGAAGCCGTGCATGTCCCAGCAGGCCGCCTCGCCGGCGGAGAAGAGGCCCTTCAGCCCGTAGGCCGCGCCGTCCTTGTCCGTGCGCACGCCCGCCATGGTGTAGTGCTGGGTGGGGCGCACCGGGATGAGCTGGGTTCGCGCGTCGATGCCCAGGAAGTGCTTGCAGATGTCGTCCACCTCGCGCAGCTTGGTGGAGATGTGCTTGTCGCCCAGGTGGCGGATGTCCAGGTAGAGGTGCTCGCCGTAGGGGGAGTGCACGCCCTTGCCCTGGCGCATGTGGTGGGTCATCCAGCGGGAGACCACGTCGCGCGAGGCCAGCTCGGCCTTGTCCGGCTCGTAGATGTGCATGAAGCGCTCCTTGTTGGCGTCAAGGAGCGTTCCGCCGTCGCCGCGGCAGCCTTCGGTGACCAGGATGTCCGTGGGCACGATGCCGGTGGGGTGGAACTGGATGGCCTCGGGGTTGCCCAGCACGGCCACGCCGGTGTCCATGGCGATGGCGTGTCCGCCGCCGTCGCAGATCACCGCGTTGGTGGTGGCCTTGTAGATGCGGCCAAAGCCGCCGGTGCAGATGGCCGTGGCCTTGGCCAGGTAGGTGTGCAGCTCGCCGGTGCGCAGGCAGCGCACCACCGCGCCGAAGCACTGCGAGCCGTCGTGGATCAGGGCGATGGCCTCGGTGCGGTCGCGCACGTCGATGCCCAGCTCGGCGCAGCGGTTGTCCATGGTGCACATGACCGCGTGGCCCGTGCCGTCCGAGGTGTAGCAGGTGCGCCACTTGGCCGTGCCGCCGAAGGAGCGGGCCGTGATCAGGCCTTCCTTGTCGGCCTCCTCGACCTTCTCGAACTTCTCGCCGCCCTTGAAGTAGTGGGACTTGCCCGGCACCACGCGGTTCCAGGGCACGCCCCAGTGCGCCAAACGGCGCATCTCGATGGGCGCGGTGTCCGCGAAGAGGCGGGCGACCTCCTGGTCGCAGCCCCAGTCGGAGCCCTTCACGGTGTCGGCGAAATGGACGTCCGGGCAGTCGCCCTTGCCCATGGCGCAGTTGCCGAGGGCCGCCTGCATGCCGCCCTGGGCGGCCGAGGAATGGGAGCGGCGGGCCGGGACGATGGAGAGCACGATGACGGAGAATCCGGCCTCGGCGGCCTGCACGGCGATGCGCTCGCCCGAGAGTCCCGCGCCGATGACCAGAAGATCGGAGTAGAAGGTCTGCATGTTCTCGTCCCCCCCTTACACGGCCAGCGTCAGGAAACGCAGCAGGGTGATGAGGCCGATGGCCATGAAGACGATGAACAGGATGTTCTCCGCCTTCTTGGCCTTGGGCCGGTTGCCGGTCTGGATGAAGCCCCACTTCACGCCGATGCGGTAGAAGCCGATGGAGACGTGCAACTCGGCCAGCGGCAGCAGGACGAGGTAGAAGAAGAACCAGAAGCCGCCCTGCACGCGGGCCGCGGACTTGGCAGCGGTGATGGGCAGGTCGGTGAGCACCACCCAGAGGTGGATTGCGCCCATGATCAGGATGATCATGGCCGACGCGGCCTGCACGATCCACAGCCAGGTGTCGCGGTGGCGGAGCATCTTGGCGTGCTCCCAGATGGTCTTCTGCTGCTCGAACCGGAAGGGTATCTTTCGCGCCGCCAGCACGAAATGCACCAGGAACGTGAGGAAAATGAGCGGCCCGCCCACCTGGGCCATGTAGGTGGCCTCGAAGAAATGGGCCAGCGCGTTCATCACGCCCGCCCCGAGGATCACCGATGAAACGAGAATCATGTGCGACCACATGAACAGGATGAGCGCCGCCCCGGTCAGCATCTGCAGCCAATCCAGATAGGCGTCCCTGCGCGATGGCCTCACGACGTGCATGGTAGCTTCAACCGACATGCCTGCCTCCAGCGAGGGTTTGAAAGGAAGGAAACGACGCAAAAAAGGCCTTGCGGCCCGGCTCTCCGAGCAGGTCTTTTGGTTGAATGACTAACCAACCAAATCTCCCTGGCTAAGATTATTGATCTTGAATTTTTGACGTCGATTTGTCAAATGCCGAACGGTGTTCTGGTGCCCGTGAAGCGAGAACTGCCGGGGGATGCGTGAGAATCGTCGATTGCGGCCTGATGGAGTACGAAGCGGCCGAGGCCATGCAGCGCGAACGATTGGCGGAGGTGTCGGCCGGGGGCGAGGACACGCTCTTTGTGCTGGAGCACCCGCCGGTCATCACCATCGGCCGCCACGGCGGCGGCGAGCACCTGCTGGCCGCGCCGGGATTCCTGAAGTCGCGCGGCATCGCGCTCTGCCCCTCGGCGCGCGGCGGCAAGATCACCTGCCATTTCCCCGGGCAGCTCGTGGCCTACCCGGTGTTCCGCATCGCTGGGCGGCCCGGGGGGCTCAAAGGCTTTTTCGCGGACATCGAGGAGGCGGTCATCGAGACGGCGGCGGCCTTCGGCGTGGCGGCCGAGCGGCGGGCGGGCTTTCCCGGCGTGTGGACCGCGCGCGGCAAGCTCTGCTCCATCGGCGTGGCGGTCAAGCGCTGGGTCACCTGGCACGGCCTGGCGCTCAACGTGGGGCCGGACGTCTCCCTGTTTGACCTGATCACCCTGTGCGGGATAGAAGGCGCGCGTCCGACCTCGCTGGCGCTGGAGCTGGGAGGCGATGCCCCGCCCATGAGCGGGGTGAAGGAAGTTTTGGCCCATGCCGTCCAAACCCGCTTTGCGCATCCCCCCCTGGCTTAGGATCAAGCTGCCCTCGGGCGGCCGCTGCGGCGGCACGGCCAGGCTGCTGGCGGATTTGCGCCTGAACACGGTCTGCCAGTCCGCGCGCTGCCCCAACACGTTCGAGTGCTTCGGGGCGTCCGTGGCCACCTTCCTGATCATGGGCCGCACCTGCACGCGTAACTGCGCCTTCTGCAACATCGCGGGCGGGAGTCCCGAGCCGCTCGAACCCGACGAGCCCGAACGCGTCAGCGAGGCCGTGCGCCGCCTGGGCCTCAGGCACGTGGTGATCACCTCGGTGACGCGCGACGACCTGCCGGACGGCGGGGCCGGGCACTTCGCGGCGGTGCTGCGGGCCTTGCGCCGGGAGCACCCCGGCCTGACCACCGAGGTGCTGACCCCGGACTTTCAGGGGGACGAGGCCGCACTGGCCGTGGTCCTGGCGGAAAAGCCGGAGGTCTTCAACCACAACCTCGAAACCGCGCCGCGCCTCTACGACGCCATCCGGCCCCAGGCCGACTACGCCCAGAGCCTGGCCGTGTTGCGGGCGGCCAAACGGCTCGCGCCCGGCGTGCGCGTGAAGTCCGGAATCATGGTGGGACTTGGCGAGAGCGACGACGAGGTGCGCGCGGTCATCCGCGACCTGCACGCGGCGGGCTGCGACATCGTCACCGTGGGCCAGTACATGCGCCCCTCCCTGGCCCATCCCGAGGTGGAGCGCTACGTGCATCCGGACGTCTTCGAGGAGTACACCGCCTTCGGCCGCGCGCTCGGCGTCCCCCACATGCTCTGCGCGCCCCTGGTGCGCAGCAGCTACAACGCCGCCCTGTTCGCCCCGCCCGCCGGATCGCCCGGCGTCTGAGCCGTCAGGCGTCCTGCTCCACGCGGTTCCTGCCCTGTTCCTTGGCCCGGTAGAGCGCCCCGTCGGCGCGGGCCGCGAGGCGTTCGGGCGTCTCGTCGGGGCGCAGTTCCGCCGCGCCGAAGCTGGCCGTGACCGGTTGCGGGCAGGCGAACGGCGCGTCGGCGAAGGCGCAGCGGACCTTTTCGGCCACGCCCGCGGCCGCCGTAAGGCCGGTGTGGGGCAGGACCAGACAGAACTCCTCGCCGCCCCAGCGGGCCAGGGTGTCCGTGGCGCGCACCTGCCGCGCCGCCCTGGCCGCGGACTCCCGCAGCACCGCGTCGCCGGTCTGGTGGCCGCAGGTGTCGTTGACCTTCTTGAAGTGATCCAGATCGAAGATGACCAGGGACAGGGCGTGGCCGTGGCGGTGGGCCAGGGCGACCTCGTGCGCCAGCATCTCGTTCAGTTTGCGGCGGTTGAAGAGGCCGGTCAGCTCGTCGCGCACGGCCAGCGCCTCCAGGCGGGCGTTGAGTCCGAGGATGCCCGCGCGCATGGGCCTGAAGACCACGGCCCAGAGCAGGGTCAGGAGCGCGACGGTGGCGGCCGCGGCCGCGATCTGCACGGCAAGGAGGCGGCGGTTGCCGCCCTCGGTTTCGGCCTGGAAGAGGGTGGTGGCGTCCTCGTAGGCGACCATCAGCGGCCCGAAGGCCTCGGTCAGGAGGAACTGCTTCTCGGGGGCCGCCAACCGGATTTCCAGCGGCGCGCCGCGCGAGTTCTGGGCCAGCAGCAGGGCGGTGTCGAGAAAGACCCGGGCGCGGGCCTCCAGCCGGGCCGGAGGGGCGAGGAAGAGGGCCGGGAGGGCGGGGGAGACCGGCCGCGCCGGGTCGGTCACGGCGGCCAGGAGCATGGCCTGCGCCACGTCCATCTCGCGGTGCGCCGCGAACAGGGCGCGTCGCCAGAAGCCCGCCTGCTCCTCGTCGTGCGCCTCGGTCAGGCCGTCGGCCGCGGCGGCGATGCGCTGCACGAGCAGCCGCTGGCGGCCGCAGAGGTTGATCATCTCGGCCCCGCCGGTGTGCGTGCGGTAGCTTTGCCAGCCGAGCCAGAGGGAGCCTGCGGCCAGCGCGGCGAGGCAGACGAGCGCCAGCAGCATGCGGCGCTGCATGTAGTCCTTGAGGGTTTCGGGCGTCGGTCCGGGCACGGGCGTCTCGCGGCGTGTCTGGGTGCGGGGAGGCCGAGCGCATGGTACACGCGGACACGGAAATTGTCATGGGGCGGGGCCGCATCCCCCCTGCGGCCGCGCCGGGTCGTGGCGCCCGATTGAAAACAGGGGTACGGAGAAACCCCGCCGAAGCGGGGTTTCCAAAGTGAGGGGCGATGCGTCGGCCCCCTTGGCCGACGCGGCCTTGGGTTCGTCCGGCGGTCGGCGGGAATCGACTATGACCGGTTGGTCCGCGGCGCGGCATGGACCCAGCCGACCACGCCCCTGAAGTTGACCCTGCTCCAGTCGCCCGTGCCCTGCTCCAGAATCTCCGCCTGCTCCAGGTCGGGCACAAGGCCCAGAATGGGCGAGTTCTCGGCCGTCTCGTGGTATATGGAGAGGTCTTCCAGACGGTTTTCCCGGGCCTCGATGGCGCTGTTCAGGGTCTGGAAGACAGGGCTTCGCTTTTCCTCGGGCTGGAGGCCGAGGAGGTCCTTTTTGCCCACGGCATCGCTGAGCAGGAAGACTCCTTCCTCCACGTCGGCCTGCGCCCAGTTGCACAGGGCGAGCACGTGGTCCTCGAGGGGAACCGAGACCTGCTGTTGCCGCACGTCCTTCCAGTCCAACTGACTCCCGATCAGGTCCCAGCTTTCGAAAGACGCGCCGCCCTCGACCGTGGGAACGGACAGCGTGACCGTCGCCCCCTTGGGGTAGATGCGCAGCATGTTGTCGAAACCGTCGCCGCGGCCCCCCATATCCTTGGAACAGGTGACCACCGCGCCGCCGTTGCTGCCCACGGAGCGGACCGTCAGCACGCACTGGTGCTCCGGGGCCGGGGAGGAATCGCAGATGAAGTCGAAAAGCAGGCGTCGTATCCTCGGCCGTTTGTCCTGACTGAGGATGGGGGAATACGCGACCTTGATGAACAGCTTGGACCAGACCGGGGGCAAGGCCACCTTCTGCCGGATTTTTTCGGAGTCCGGCCCGAGGATCAGGTTCAGTATGTCCTCCGCCGCCTGGCTGCGTTCGCTGGCCTTGATCGCTCCGTTGGACATGCAGGTCCAGCTCCATTTGAGCGGATAGTCGCTGAACAGGGCGCAAAGCCGCTCTCCCTTGCGCATGGCGCCGGTGTTCCCGGGCTGCACGGAGATGACCAGGTTGACGTTTTCCGGCATTTTCGGCCCGTCGGGATCGAACTCCAGGGCCGCCAGACGGATCTTGCTGATCCTGGCCAGATGCTGGTCCGGCAGGAGCAGGCCGAATTCCAGCGGGTCCACGACGGTGCGCAGCGTCCGGTTCAGGTGGTCGATATCCAGCGGGGTCTGGCTTTCGCTCAGCCCCATCTGCAGGGTGAAGGTGCTTTCATTGAAGCTGTATTCCTCCATCAGCTTCCTGCGGATGGTGTTCAGGTTCTCCTCGTAGATGGGGAGCAGGACCTTGACGTGGGCCTCAAGGGACTTCGCGTCGAAGCCGCCTTCAGGCCCGATGAGGTTGATGATCTTGTCCGTCAGCTCGCTGCTTTTCCACTCCAGGTCGATCGGCTCCAGCACCGTGGTCTGGTAGGCCTTGACCATCAGGTAGACGTAGCGGGTCAGGGTCATGCGGGAGCGCTGGTCCATCTGCCTGATGAAGCTCAGGGAATGGTCGTCGATTTTTCCCTGGGGCTTGGCCATGTCCTGGCTCATGGCGACCACGGCCGCCCCGTTGGCGCTGATGCGGGCATAGCCTTCGCCCACTTGCTGCAGGGCGCTGATGGTGGTCGTCAGCAACCCGGTCTTTCGTTCGTTGACTTCCCTGATCTTCTTGGTCAGGGACGCCCACTCCGGGCTTTCCGCCTCAAGGCGCTGCAATTCGGCCTCCACCGCGGCCTGCGGGACCTGCAGGGCCTCCAGGCCCTTGGCCACTTCGGCGATGGCCGGGCCCAGCCCGGCCCCGGCCTGGGCCCACGCCCCGGCCTTGGCCTTGGCGGCCTTCTGGTCGGCCGTAAGGTCCTTGGCCTCTTTCTCCGCGGCTTCCTTGGCCTTCTTGGCCTCCTTCATGGCGGAGTTGGCCTTGTCCATGACCTTGCCTATCTCGGAGAGGGTGTCGGGCACGGCTTTGCCGCCGGTGCCGTCGATGAGCTTGCTGGCCGTGGAGGCCAGGGAGCCCACCGCGCCGAGGGCGGGCTGGCCGACGGGCACGACCTGGCAGATGGCGCTGGCCATGTGGATGGCGAACTTGATTTTGGCCTTGCGATCCTCGCTTGCCTCGGCCTTCTTGAGCAGTTTGCCGCGCAACGCCTCCAGGTCGTTGCTCAACCCGGACAGTTCCTTCTGGATGACCTTGATCCGGTCGTCGGCGTCGCGGAGCTGCGCTTCCGCCTCGACCACCTGGGCGGCCGCCTGGGCTGTGTCCTTGTTCAGCAGGGCCACGGCCTCGGCAAGGGCCTTGGCCGAGTCCCGGGCCTCCCTGTCCTTGGAGCAGATCCAGCGGGTCAGCAGCAGGCTGCGCAGCGCCCGCTCCGTTTCCTCCTTGTAGAGCTTGGTCGTGCTTTGCAGCGAGAGGAACGGCGTGTACCCGGCCGGGTTGCCGAAATAGTCCAGGCGGCCATGCAGCTTTTGCAGCATGGAGGCGAGCTCCGCCCTGACGGAGGTCAGCAGGGCCCGTCCGCCCTCGTCCTTCCAGTGGGCGTTGCCGGGGTCGGCGGCGAAGGCCTGTTCGTAGGGGGAAAGCAACGCGAGCAGCTCGTCGCGGGCGCCGGAGAGGAACAGATCCCGCATGTAGGCCAAGGCGCAGTGCACGCCGAGGGGGTGCAGCCAGGCGTTGTGCTCCTTCACGACCTCCGCGGCGGGCGAGTTTCCGACGGCTTTCGCGGCGGCGGGGGCGGGGCCGTTGCTGCCGTCCTTGGTGACGTATTCGCCGTTGTTCGTCTTATCGACCTTGGCGTTCTTGGTGCCGAAGAAATTATGCCAGAACACGACCTTGTACTTGGCGCTCTTCTGCGGAGTTCCTTTTGCGCCGCCCTTGCAGTCCTGTTCCTTCGCGCCCGCGGTTCCGCCCGGATTGCGCAGGCATTTGACCAGTTCCGGCCTGTTGGTTCTGAGCTTGCCGCCGTCGCCCGCATCGCCCGGCCTTCCCGGGGCGAGGGCGTTTTGCCCGTCGGTGGGAAACGTGTTGACGCCTTCCGTCGTGCTGGCGATGCAACTGGCCGCCCAGCGCCAGGAAAAGTCGATGTAGATGGCCGGAGGATCGAACGTCGTACTCCCGTCACTGACGGCGAGTCCGCCGGTGTCGATGTTGCGGCTGCTGAATGCGGACCAGGACCGTCGGCTTTCGCCGTCGGCGCCGTTCCTGCCCTTGCCCGGGTCCTGTCCGCGCCCGCCAAGGGCCAGCAGCCTGCTGTCGTTGTCGTTCGCGGGGGACACCTTCGAAACGAATATGTTCAGGTTGCCGGCGTTTCTCCCATGCGCGCCGTCCCGTCCCGGCGCGGCGCCCTGGGCGTCCGCCGCCTTGCCCACGGCCCAGTCCAGCGGAGAGACGTTGATGGCCGCCGACCGGTCCGCCCAGACAAGCTCCCGGGCATGGATGGTGACCTCCGCCTCCGGTATGCACAGCTCGCCATGCACGTCCAGCCTGTCGCAGTATATGGAGACGGATTTTGTGGCGTTGCGGGGATTGGCCGGGTCCAGCTTCTGCGCGCCGCGGTCCACGTGCAGGGTTTCCCAGAGGCGGTTCGGGTCGCCTTTGGCCAGCACCACCTGCGCGCCCGTGACGGCGTATCTGACGGAGCCGTCGGCGTCCTTGTCCTGCCTGACGTCGAGGTAAACCGAGCTTGAGGGAGTCGGAGACGGCATGCAGGTCTCCATGAAGGACAGCTGTGGGCTCACCGTGGACAAATCCGCCGGGCTCGGCGCTTTCATGGACCTGCTCCTTGGTTGGATGAGGGATCGGGGGGCGTCCTGCCGTGCGTTCGGAAACGCGTTGTCGCTTGCCATCGGCGGCTCCAGCCGCGTCCCGGAACGCTGTTGTTCCTGCTCGTGTCCTCTATCGTCGTATGGTTATTGGGGGCAGATTTTGTTATAGGTATGCTGTCTGCAGTTTAATCGTCAAGAATTACTGAGAAGAGACGACGAAAATTCGTATTTCAGCCGTCCTTGGTCCGGGAATCGGGAGGACGGTGCGGGAATGTGCGCCGGGATTGCCCTGTGTCCGGCCCGGGTCTATCCTGAGGCCATGAACTCTCCGGGTCCCTTCGCTCCCGCTGCGCCTTCCGCCCCGGAAGCTCCCGCAGGCGACGCCGGGCGCTGCGCCATCTGCGGCCGGGCCGCGCCGGTCACGCGGCATCATCTCGCGCCCCGCTCCCAGCACGGCAGGCTGCGCAAGCGTCCACGGCGGGGCGGCGGGGAACGCGACCTTTCCGCCACCATCCCGCTCTGCGCGGCCTGCCACTCCACGGTGCATAGGCTCTTCAGCGAGAAGGAGCTGGCCGCGTCCCGCGACACCCTGGAGAAGCTGCTGGCCGACGAGCGCGTGGCGCGCTGGCGGGAATGGCTGGCGGGCAAGCCGGACGGTTTTTCGCCCCGGCTCCTGGGCTGGGCCTCGGCCCCGCACCGCGTCCGCGGGAGGCGGGGCTAGCCCGCGGCCGGGCCGGGCGCGCCGCCGCCCCGGCGCAGGCGTTCCCCGGCCTGCGCCTCCTCGGGCGTGAGGGCGCGCTTCTTCAGAACCACCTGCATCTCGTCGATGGCCCGGGGGATGGTCGGGAGCAGCTCCTGCGCCACGCCCTTGGCCACCAGGCCGTGGCCGTGGTCGCTGAGCGCGAAGTCCAGACCGGTCAGGTCGAACCGCGCCTCGGTCCAGCCCAGGTACCAGTGCCACTTGGTGTAGTACCACCAGCTGCGCTCGTTGAAGGCCCGGATGTGCGTGGGGTCCTGCCAGGCCCCGTAGGAGAGGTCGTAGGGCACCACGATGTGCATCTCCCCGCCCGGGGCCAGGAGGTCGAGGCAGGTCCTCATGGCCGTGGCCAGCTCCCGGATGTGCTCCAGCACGTCCTTGGCGATGATGCAGGCGAAGCTGTTGTGGCGCACCTGCACCGTCCCGAAGCGCCGCGTCTCGAAGGCCGCGCCGTCGGGAATGGGCAGGTTGAAGTCGTGGATCAGGTCGGGATTCCAGGCCGGGCTGATGTCGCAGTTCAGGGCGTTGGGCAGGAAGTTCTTCCCGCTGCCCATGTTCAGCACCTTGGGAAGTGGGGCGGAGGTCTTGATCATGGCGTCGTCCCGGCCTTCTGCAGGTAGTTTTCGTTGATGATCCGGGCCATGTCGTACCTGGCGGCGAAGGCCGCGGCGTTCTTGCGCCGGATGTCGTCGCGCAGGGCGTCGTCCGCGGCGAAGCGCAGGCAGGCCGCGGCCAGGTCCTCGCGCCGCATGCACGGCAGCCCCACGTTCCGCAGCGGGTTCACCGGCGAGTTCTCGCTGAGGATGAAGGCCCTGTTGCTGAGCAGGTAGGAGAGGCGGACCGTCTCCATGATCATCATGGGATAGTAGTGGATGTTGACCACGATCTTGGAGCGGGCGATCCACCCGTCCCGCTCCTCGCCGAAGACGCCGCACAGGACCTTGAGGCGCAGGCCCGCGGCCCGGATGGCGTCCAGCACTTCCTGGCGGCGCTCGTTGAGGGCTCCGTAGAAGAGCACGTCGACGTCCTTCCCCGCGTCCTCGGCGATCCGGCGCATCCGGGCATGGTGGCCCAGCGGCACCAGGACCGGCCGCACCCCGAAGCCTTCCAGGAAGCGCGCGTTTTCCTCGGCGTAGTCCCAGACGCAGGTCGCGTTCTGGAGCAGCGCCGCGGCGTTGGCGTCGAAGTGGCCGCAGTTCTCGCTGAGCTGTTCGAGCTGGAAAGGGATGTACCGGAAGCGCTTCAGCCCCTCGTCGTAGCGGATGCGGTGGTAGTCGAGGAGAATGTTGGTCCTGTCCTCGCGCAGGAAGCCGATGCTGGCGGTGCAGGAGCGGCCGAGTTCCTCCAGGGCGCAGGCGAGGAGTTGGCCGGTCTCCCGGAAGAACCTGACCGAGGATTCGTCGGCATAGCAGATGTTGAACATGCGACGTCCCCGGGTCCTGTCCTACGCGCCGGAGGCTGGAGGAGGCGGGGGAGGGCCGTCCTGCTCCCCGTTCGCGCCATTGCCGTTCTCCGGGAGGAGGGCCGTTCCGTTCTCGCGGGAGCGCGTGCGCTCGGTGCTGGACAGCACGTGGGCGTACTCCTGGCCGTAGATGCGCAGCATGGCCGTGGCGAAGGAGAGGATGAGCGGGCCGTAGAGGATGCCCGCCGGGCCGAAGGCGTTCACGCCGCCCAGGACCGAGAGGAAGATGAAGAAGACCGGCACCTGGGTGGAGCCCTTCATGAAGTAGGGCCGGAGGAAGGTGTCGATCTGGACCACGATGAAGGCGCACCAGGCGGCCAGGAAGATGGCCGCCTCCCACCTGCCCACCAGGAGCAGGAAGAGCGCGGCCGGGACCCAGATGAGGCCGGTGCCGAGCACGGGGATGAGCGAGGCGAAGGCCATCATGGTGCCCCAGAACAGGCCGGGCAGGCCCATCAGGGCCATGCCCACGCCGCCCACCACGCCCTGCAGCAGGGCCACGAGCAGGCCGCCCACGAGCACGGCCTTGCAGACCTTGCCGAGTCTTTCCACCACGGCCTCCACCTGTTCGGTGCGCATGGGCACCAGGGCCACGAGCTTGTCCAGCCAGTCCTTGCCGTGCAGCAGCAGGTAGAAGAGGAAGAAGATGGTGATGGTGAAGTGGATCAGGAAGACCACGGCGTTGCCCAGAAGCTGCGTGCTCATGGTCAGGATGCGCTGCCCCAGGGCCTGGGTGGCGGAGAGCATGCGCGTGGTGATGTCGAACTGCGAGAGATCCACGAAGGGCAGCAGCTCCTGCGCGCGGCGCACCAGTTCCGAGGCCGCGCCCTCCTGCACCAGGGCCTTGGGGTCGTGCTCCCTGAGCCAGAGGTTGAACTGGGCCAGGGCCTCCTTGGCCTGGCCCACCAGCCCGCCCATGAACAGGGTGGCCGGGATGAGCACGCAGATCGCCACCAGCAGGGTCACGGCCAGGGCCGCGGTCGTGGGGCCGAGCCGGAGCCGCTGCATGGCCCAGCCGTGCAGCGGCGAGGCGATGGCCGCGAGCACGATGGCGAAGATGATGGTGTCGATGAAGGGCGCGAAGATGCCGTAGAGCAGCCACAGGGCCACCGCGAAGAGGAGCATGGGGAACCAGGTGTAGGCGTTCTGCGCCTCCCTGGCCTTGGCCAGAAGTTCCCGGAGCCGGGTGGATTCGGTGTCGGTGCGGCGGGGCATGGCCTTGGTCTGTATCCCCTTCGACCGGGCGCGGCAAGGGGCCGCGGCTTGCTTGCGCGGCCGGGGCGGCGGGGCGGGCGGCGTCTCAGTCGGGCTTCAGGTCGCGCAGGGTCAGCTCGATGGACGGCACGCCGCTCCAGGCGTCGATGCGGGGCTGGTAGGCGACGCGCACGCTTTTGCCCGCCAGGGAGCGCGGCAGGCTTTTCGCCATGCGCCAGGCCTTGGCCCGCATGGCCACGTTGGAGGCGGGCTCGCGCAGCAGCAGCTTCACGTGGGCGCGGTCCCGGCCGAACAGGTCGTAGCCCTCCACCTGCACCCGCTCCGAGACGAAGAGGGGCTCGGGATTGCCCGGGCCGAAGGGCTCCAGCATCTCCAGTTCGCGCAGCAGGCCGTGGCTGATCTCGCAAAAGGGCAGGAGCGCGTCCAGGGGCAGGCTCGGCCCGGCGGGCGTCCGGCCGAGCTGGGCCACGGCCGCGGCGTCGAAGGCGTCGCGCAGGGCCTCCAGCCGGTCCAGGGCCAGCCGCAGGCCGGCGGCCTGGCGATGGCCGCCGAAGTGGGCAAGCTCGGCCTCGCAGGCCGCAAGGCCCGCGTACAGGTCGAAATCCTCGGTGGCCCGGCCCGAGCCCTTCCATTCGTCGCCCTCGCGGGTCAGGACCAGGGCGGGCTTGTGGAAGCGGTCCACCAGGCGCGAGGCCACGATGCCGACCACGCCGGGGTGCCAGCCCTCCTGCGCGACCACCAGGGTTGGGCGATGGCCGAATCCCTCGGCCTGGACGCTGGCGGCCTCGAAGATGCCGTCCTCCTCGCTGCGCCGCTCGCGGTTCAGGGCGTCGAGCTTCTGCGCCAGCGGTCGGGCCTCGGCGCGGGTCGTGGCCAGGAGCAGGGCCAGGGCGTCGGCCGCCTGGCCGATGCGGCCCGCGGCGTTGATGCGCGGCGCAAGGCCGAAGACCACCTGCCCGGCGTTCAGCGGCGCGGCCGGATCGAAGCCCGCGGCCTCCTTCAGGGCGTGGATGCCCGGCCGCTTGGCGTCCTTGAGCAGCAGCAGGCCGTTCTTGACCAGGATGCGGTTTTGCGGCGTCAGCTCCACGATGTCCGCCAGGGTGCCCAGGGCCACGAGGTCGAGGAACTCGCGCATGTCCGACGGCGCTCCCGGCAGCAGGCGGTTGAGCGCGGCCATGAGCAGGAAGGCCACGCCCACCCCGGCCAGCTCCGGGCAGGGACAGGGGCCGAGGCGCGGGTCGCAGACCGCGTGGGCCTCGGGCAGGGTCTGGGGGGGCAGGTGGTGGTCGCTGACCACCACGGTCATGCCCAGTTCCCGCGCCCGGGCCACCTCGGCCCCGGCCGCGATGCCGCAGTCCACCGTGAGCAGCAGCCCCACGCCTTCGGCGGCCAGCCGTTCGACGTGCTCGATGTTCAGGCCGTAGCCCTCGCCCACGCGGTCCGGGATATGCCGCCGCGCCGCGATGCCCCGGCCGCGCAGGAAGTCGAGGACCAGGGCCGTGCTGGTCACGCCGTCCACGTCGTAGTCGCCCCAGACGCAGAGGGTGCGGCCCTCGGCCAGCCCCTGGGCCAGGACGCTGGCCGCCTCGGCCATGCCGGGATAGGACTCGGGCGGGGCGAGGTGGCGCAGGTGCGGCGAGAGGAAGACGTCCATCTCGGTGGCGGAGGCGAGGCCGCGGGTGCGCAGCAGGCGGACCAGGAAGGTCGAGACGCCGAGCGTCCCGGCGAGACGGGTGTCTTCCGCCGCGTCTCCGGCCGGGGCGCTCTTGAAGAACCAGCGTTTGTCCGGTGCCATGGGCTAGCGCAGGACCTCGGAGATGAACTGGCCGATGCCTTCGTCGGCCGCGGCCCGGGCGGCCAGTTCGCGCGCCGTGTCCGGCGGCAGGGCGAGATGCGCGGCCAACGCGTCCACTGCCTTCTCCGAGACCCGGTTGGTCCCGGCGGCGAGGTTGCTCAGCATGTCCGCGAGGCAGAGGAACTTGGCCTGGGTGCGGTAGTCCGGCGCGGCCAGGGGGGCGTGGTGCCAGTTGACCGGCTCGTACAGGTCGGCGGGCAGACTCCAGGACTTCAGCACCAGCGCGCCGATGACGCCGTGCTCGATGCCCCACCATGCGTCCTCGGCCTTGTGGAAGGAGAGCTGCTTCTCCCGGATCAGGGCGACGATGGCCTGCCAGTCGCCGGGCGCGTGCATGGCCACGATCATCTTGCCCAGGTCGTGCAGCAGCCCGGCGGTGAAGAGGTTGTCGGGATCGGGCTGCCCGGTCTCCTTGGCCAGGAGCCGGGCGGTCAGGGCCACGGTGAGCTGGTGCCGCCAGTAGCCCAGAAGGTCGAAGCCGTCGGGCAGGTCGCGGCCCTTGGTCAGCCCCTGCACGCCAAGCGCCAGGACGATGTTGCGGAGTTCCTTGAGGCCCAGCACCGTGGCCGCGCGGTGCACCGAGGTGACCTGCGACTGCAGGCCGTAGAAGGCCGAGTTGGCCACGGCCAGGAGGCGGGTGGTCAGCCCCTGGTCCGGACTGATGGTGTTGGCTATCTCTTCGAGCGAGGTGACGGAGCCTTCCTGGGTCTGGGCGAAGAGTCGCTGCAGCAGCCGGGGGGAGAAGGGCAGTTCGTGGCGCGTGTCCGCCAGCCTGCCGAGAAATTTCTGGCCTTGTTCGAGACTCATCGGCGTACCGTTCGCCCCTGTCAGAAGCTCGTGGTCTCTTCCTCGCCCCCGGGCTCGAAACCGTTCCCCGCGCCGTTCTTCGCGGCCGGAGCCGGGACCGGTCTGGCAGCGGCGGGTTTGGCCGGGGACGCGGCGCGGCCCGCGCCGGGCCTTTCCGGATACTCGCCGGTGGCGAAGCCCTTGCGCACCATGTAGTCCCAGAACTGCCGCGCTTCCTCGATGCCGGGGTTGAGGGCGATGGCCTTCCTGAGCTGCTCCACGCAGTTCTTCATGTCGCCCTTCTCGAAATAGGCGCGGGCGAGGTTCAGCCACAGGTGCTCGTCCTCCTGCGTCAGCTCGATGGCGCGGCGGTAGTAGTCCACGGCCTGGTCGTACATCTGGCTCTTGCGCAGGCTGATGCCGAAATCGTTGAAGAGGTGCTTGTGTTCCTTGCCGAAGGCCGCGTCGAGCTTGACCAGACGCTCCAGGATGTCGTTGGCCTTGTTCTTCTCGCCGCGCTCCATGTAGGTCAGGCCCAGGCCGAAGTTGGCGCGCACGTTCTCCTCGTCCACCTTCAGGGCCTGGCCGAACTCGAATTCGGCGCTGTACAGCTCGCCGTTGGCGCGGTGCTTTTCGCCGCGCGAGATGGTGTTCGAGAGTTCCTTCATCTTGGGGAAGACGGTGGAGACGTAGAATTCCGGCTCGGGCGAGAACTTCTGCAGGAACTCGTCCTTCGGAATCTTCCGCTTGGGTCCGGAAGGGATGTAGTTGCGGTTGAGCGGCTGGATCTCGATGGTTTCCGCGTCGATCTCCTGCACGAACCAGTAGGTCTTCTGGATGGTGCGGCGGGTCGTGGTGCCGGTGCCGACCTTGACCACGGACTGGGTGGAGAAGATGCCCTTGATCTTCTCCTCGTGCCTGGGCGCGGCGGCGGGCTTCTGGGCGTCCTTGGCCTGCTGCCCGTTCTTGGGCTCGTAGCGCATGTCCATCGCGAAAAGCTCCTTGTGCGCGCCCGTGCGGCCGCTATCCGGCGGCGCCGCGCGCCATGGCCTCGATGATCCGTTTCGCCGCCGCCGCCGGGTCGTCGGCTCTGGCGATGGGCCTGCCCGCGACGAGGAAGTCCGCCCCCGCGGCCACGGCCTCGGCCGGGGTCGCGGTGCGGCGCTGGTCGTCGGCCGGGGCCGCGTCCGAAGAGGCCTCCCGGATGCCCGGCGTCAGGCACAGGAGGCCCGCGCCCGTGGCGGCCTTCACGGCCCGCGCCTCCAGGGGCGAACAGACCACTCCATCCAAGCCACTCTGAAAGGCTTTCGACGCCAGGTCAAGCACCATTTCCGCGGGCGTCTTGAGGTAGATTCCGGCCGTGTCCTCGGCCGCCAGGCTGGTCAGCATGGTCACGGCCATGAGCAGCGGCCCGGCCCCAGCGCCGCGCGCCTCGGCCGCTGCCCGCAGCATGCGCGTCCCGCCCGAGGCGTGCAGCGTCAGCATGTCCGCCCCGGCCCGCGCCGCGGCCCGCACCGCGCCCTGCACGGTGTTGGGAATGTCGTGCAGCTTGAGGTCGAGGAAGACCTTGAACTCCATGTCGCGTAGACGGGAGACGATGCCGGGTCCCTCGGCCGTGAACAGCTCCAGCCCCACCTTGGCCCAGGGGACGATCCCCCGCAGGCTGCGGGCCAGGGACAGGGCCGGGACCGCCTCGGGAAAGTCCAGGGCGACGACGAGTTCGGCCATCAGCCGTTCTCCTCGCGCGGCCAGCCGTGCAGCAGCCGTTCCACCAGGCCGGGGTCGGCGGCCGGGGTCAGCTTGCGCGCCATGTACACGGCGCGCAGCCGGTCGTAGGCCGCGTCCAGGTCGTCGTTGACGATCCAGTGGTCGAACATCCCGGCGGTCTCAAGCTCGCCGCGCGCGTTGCGCAGGCGTTTGCGGATCGTCTCCTCGCTGTCCGTGGCCCGGCCGCGCAGCCGCTCCTCCAGGACCTGGCGCGAGGGCGGCAGGAGCATGACGAAGCAGGCTTCGGGCAGGCTGGCCTTGAGCTGGCGCGCCCCCTGCACGTCGATGTCGAAGAGCACGTCGAACCCTTTGGCCGCCAGTTCGCGGGTGAAGGACAGGGGCGTGCCGTAGCAGTTGCCGTGGACCTCTGCCCATTCGGCGAAGTGCCCCTGCTCCACGAGGCGCAGGAACTCCGCCTTGTCCGTGAAGAAGTAGTCCCTCCCGTGCTCCTCGCCCTCCCTGGGGGCGCGCGTGGTGTGGGAGATGGAGAAGCGCACGCCCGGGAATTCCCCGATCAGGCGCTTCACCAGGGTGCTCTTGCCCGTGCCCGAGGGCGCGCACAGGACGTACAGGCAGCCGCTGCTCACGGGGCCTCCTCGTCGCTCTGGTTGAAGCGCTGGCCCACGGTCTCGGCCTGGATGGCGGAGAGGACCACGTGGCTCGAGTCGAGCACGATGATGGAGCGCGTCTTGCGCCCCTGGGTGGCGTCCACCAGCCGTCCCTCGTTCTTGGCGTCCTCGCGCAGGCGCTTCATGGGGGAGGAGGTGGGGTTGACGATGGCCACCACGCGCGCGGCGACCACGAAATTGCCGAAGCCGATGTTGAGGAGTCCCTGTTTCTGCATCGCGTTCCCGTTCGGGCTCTGCCTATTCGATGTTCTGCACCTGCTCGCGGCACTTTTCAAGCTCGGCCTTGAAGTCCACCGTCAGGCGGGAGATTTCGGCGTCCTGGGATTTGTTGCCGCAGGTGTTGATCTCGCGGAAGGCCTCCTGGCACAGGAAGTCGAGCCGCTTGCCGATCTCGCCCTGCTTGGACAGCACCTGGGCGATGCGCGCCAGGTGGGTCTCCAGGCGCATCAACTCCTCGGAGACGTCGAGCCGGTCCGCGGCCAGGGCCGCCTCCTGCAGCAGCCGGTCCTCGGTCGCCATTAGCCCCGTTCCGTTCATGAGCTGGGCCAGACGTTCGCGCAGGGCGTTCATCTTCTCGCCCGTCAGGGCCGGGGCGCGCGCGGCGATGCGGCCGCGCAGCTCCTCCAGGGTGGCCAGACGGGCGCGCATGTCCGTCTCCAGGGCCGCGCCTTCCTGGCCGCGCGTGCGGTCCCAGGCGGCCAGGGCGGCGGAGAGCGCCTCGGCCACGTCGGCGGCCAGCGCCGGGTCAGGCTCCTCCATGGGCTCCTGCCAGAGCATGGGCGCGGTCAGCAGGCGGTTCAGGTCGGGCGTGAAATCCAGACGGCGGCCGCGCGCGAACTCGGCCAGACGGTCGATCATGGCTCCGGCCTGGGCCTCGTTGAAGGTCACGGCCATGTCGCCCGCGCGGGCGAAGCGCACGTTGCAGTAAAGCTCCACGCGGCCGCGCGCGGCCACGCCCCGGAGAATCCGCTCCCAGTCGCCCTCCAGGCTGCGCAGCAGCGTGGGGGCGCGCCATTTCATGTCCAGGAAGCGGCTGTTCACGCTCTTCACTTCCCAGGTCACGGTCCAGGCCGGGGCCGCCTTCTCGGCGCGGCCGAAGCCGGTCATGCTCTTGACCATGTCGTCTCCTTGCCTCCGGCCTCGGGCCGACGGTGCGGCATCCTTACGTCAAAGCGGCCGGATGGTAAATCATGGCCGCGCATCCGCCCCGGATTCCGGGCGGGGCAGGGGCGCGACCTCGATGCAGCCCTGGCGCACGGCCACGGGACGGCAGACGGCCAGGCCCCGCCGGGCCGCGCCGCTCAGGGGCGCGGCGAAGCGGCACTCCACGTAGTGTTCGTTGCGGCCGCGCCAGGGGGCGTCGTCCTCCAGCACCACGGTCATCCGCTCCAGACGGGCCTGACGTCGCAAAAAGGCCTGCCGTTTCCGGGCAACCAGGGCGCGCAGGGCGGCGGCTCGCGCCGTGCGTTCCGGCTCGGCGACCTGTCCTTCCAGGCTGGCCGCGGCCGTGCCGGGCCGGGCGGAGAAGGGGAAGACGTGGGCGTAGGTCAGGGGCAGGGCCGCGGCGTTCTCGATGGTGCGCGCGGCGTCCGCGCCCGTTTCGCCGGGAAAGCCCGCGATGAAGTCCGCGCCCAGGCCGAAGACCGGCCAGACCCAGGCCAGCCGGTCGAGAAAGCGGTGCACGTCCTCCGGGCCGTAATGACCGCGGCGCATGCGGGCCAGCACGGCGGGCGAGAGGCTTTGCAGCGAGAGGTGCAGGTGCGGCGCCACCAGGCGGCTCGCGGCCAGGGTCTCCAGCGCCTCGTCGCCGAGCTGCGCCGGGTCCAGGGAGGAGATGCGCAGCCGCGCGTGACCGGCCCAGGCAGGGGCCAGCTCCCGCTCCAGGCGGCGCACCAGACGCCAGAAATTCCAGCCCCTGGGCAGCCCGAAACCGTACTGCCTGAGGTTCACGCCCGAGAGGACGATTTCGCGAAAACCCGCGTCCAGCAGCCGCCGGGCCTCGGTCACGACCGCCTCGGGCTGCCGCGAGGCCGAGGGGCCGCGCAGCAGCGGCACGATGCAGTAGCTGCAGCGGTGCGAACAGCCGTCCTGGACCTTGAGCACGGCGCGGGCGCGCGGGTAGTCCGCGATGGACAGGGGCGGGAAGGCGTCCCGCGTTCCCGCCTGCCCTTCCTCCGTCTCGTGCGGGGCGGATATCCGGAGGTCGGCCAGCGCCGCCTTGGCGCGCTGCGGCAGGACGGCGGCCACGCCGGGCAGCGCGGCCACGATCTCCCTGTCCTCCTCGGGCACGCAGCCCACGACCACCACCGCCGCGCCGGGGCTGGCCCGGTGCGCGGCGCGCACTGCGGCGCGCACGTCGGCCACGGCCCTGGCGGTCACGGCGCAGGCGTTGACCACGACCACGTCGGCTCCGGCCGCGTCCGGGCTCTCGCACAGGCCCCGTTCGAGCCAGGCCTCGCGCAGGGCCTGGGCCTCGTACTGGTTGATCTTGCAGCCCAGGGTCCGGATATGGAAACGTTGCCCGCTGCCGGGCGTAAAAACCGTTTTTCTTTTCATTCGGATGCGGTATGGAAGGATGGTGGCGGAATGTCCGTGGCCGAGAGCATACCCATGAACGCGCGTATTGCAATCATCATTTTCAGCCTCGCGCTGTGCAGTTTCACCGTCGGGTGCCAGGTGGGCATCTTCGCGGGCGGCGGAACCGGAGGGCGGGGCGGCGGCATCGGCGGCGGCGTGGGCACGACCATCCCGGTGGGCTCCTCCGGCTCCTCCGCTCCGGCCGAGGACCGCGAGGCCATGCTCGCGTTGATCCGGAAGGGCGAATACGAGGTCGCCGCGAACCGGCTGGAGGAGCTGCATGCCGCCTGGCCCAAGGACTGGCGCGCGCAGTTCTATCTCGGCCTCGCCTACGTGGGGCTTGAGCAGTTCGAGAAGGGCTACGGCCTGGTCAAGAGCATCGTCATCGACTTCGCCTACTACGAGAAGAAGGAGATCGTCTGCACGGCCGAGTACGTGGAGGAGAAAAAGATGTCCGGCCCCGAGGCCGTGCGGGTCATGCTCGATTATTTCGCCATCTCGGAGCAGCGCCAGGCCGTGCGGGAACGGCCCAGGCCCTGGGGCGATCCGGATCTGACCTATGACTGTCCGCCGTTTCTGCGGGCGACGTATTTTTAAGGGGACAGACGAGGGGACGAACCAGGCGGCCCGTTGTCCGGGGCGTCGACGAGGAGGACGAGATGCGCGCGACAAGACGCTTTTCCCTGTGGCTGATCCTGGCGACACTCCTCGCCGCGGGGTGCGGCGGATACATGCAGGGCAACATCGCCCTGCGCGACGGACGGCCCGACGAGGCCGCGACCTACTACCGCCAGTCCCTGGATGGGACCTCGGGCAAACTGGCCCGCGCCCGGCTGGGGCTCGCCCTGATCTGGAGCGGCAAGCCCAGGGAGGCCGAGCCCCTGCTGCGCCAGGCCGTGGGCGAGGACGCGGGAGACTGGGCCGCCATGTTCTATCTCGCGGGTGCGGAAGCCTGCCAGGGGCGGAGCGCTGAGGCGGCCGCCACCCTGGAAAACGTGCGCGACGCCTTCCGTCCCTATTTCGCCGCGGAACTGCGCAACGAGGGGGGCCAAGCCATGCGCGCGGGCATGAATTGTCCGGCCCTGGCCAAGACCCTGTGGCAGATCCAACTGACCGCCGAGGACAACCAGTTCAGGCGTGAGGAACGCGAACGCAACAGCAATCGCTAGGGTCGCAGGGAAAAGAGAAGCGGGAGGACGCCGGGGACAGCGGGCGGCTCCGGTTGTCCCTTCAGAAGCTCACGAAGGCCGCCCCGGCGTCCCATTCCTCCAGGGAGCAGCGCAGGGGGGAGTCGAAGCGCACGCCGCAGGCCGGACCCTCGCTCCACACGACCTGCAGCCCGCGTTCGACCAGAAGCGGGGTGAGGAGCCGCGGGCATTCGGCCACGCACAGGCGCTGTCCGGGCATGAATCCCGCGCTTCCGATGGCGCCCCGCGCCAGGAGGCGCATGCCGTGGGGGGAGATGTCGCTGATGCGGCAGAGCATGGCCGGGGCCTGCCCGTTCAGGTAGTCCGGGGCCGTGACCAGGATTTCGTCCGGCCCCTGCACGGCCTTGCGTCTGGATTGCCTGCGTTCCATCTCCCTCCCCCGCGCGCACAGGCTAATCCGCCAGCCGGACGGCGTCAATGACGCCGCCCGCCAGGACGCGGCCGTTCGCGTCGTAGAGCGCGGCGATCTGTCCGGGCGCGGGCAGGGCGCAGGGCTCGGCGAAGGCGATGTCCAGCGCGTCGCCCGCCAGGGCTGCGCGCGCGGGCGCGGGGTCCTGACGGGAGCGGCACTTGGCCAGGACGGCTTCAGGCCATGTTTCGGGCGGCGCGAGCAGGTTGAGGCGCGAGGCGGTCACCCCGGCGCAGCGCGCCCGGGCCGCCGGGCCCACGATCAGGGCGTTCCTGCCCGTGTCCTTGGCCAGCACGTAGAGCGGCTCGGCGTGCGCCACGCCCAGGCCCCGGCGCTGTCCCTCGGTATGCCGCCACAGGCCCTTGTGGCGGCCGACCTCGCGTTCGCGGCCAGGGGCCTCGCGCAGCAGGATGGGGCCGGGGCCGGGCAGAGGGACCTCGCCCGCCGCCAGGAAGGCATGGTAGTCGTCGCCGGGCACGAAGCAGACCTCCTGGCTCTCGCCCGGCAGCGGCGGCGGCAGGCCGCGCGCGGCCAGTTCGTCCAGCACCCGCGCCTTGCTCCATCCGGCCAGGGGGAACTCGGCGCGCGCCAGCCGGTCGCGTGGCACGAGCGAAAGAAAGTAGCTCTGGTCCTTGCCCGCGTCCGCGCCGCGCGCCAGGGCCGGACCGTCCGGACCGTGGGCGAGGCGCGCGTAGTGGCCGGTGGCCAGGCGCGTCGCGCCGAAGGCCCCGGCCCGGTCGAGCAGCAGCCCGAACTTCAGGGCGGCGTTGCACAGGCAGCAGGGGCTGGGGGTGCGGCCCCCGGCATAGGCGCGGATGAAGGGGGCGACCACCAGGTCGGCGAACTCCCGGCGCAGGTCCACGGCGTGGAACGCCACGCCCAGCGCGGCGCAACGGGCGGCCAGCTCCCGCGCCAGCTCGCCGTGCGGCATGCGGCCCGGCGCGTCGGGCAGGAAGCGGCCGTGGACGCCGATCGCCCGGCGTCCGGCCTCCTTGAGCAGGGCCAGGGCCAGCAGGCTGTCGCGTCCCCCGGAGAGGGCGACGGCGATCACGGCGAGAGGGTTTCGACGGCGTCCGAGGTTTTTGTGCTCGTCGAGCCGGGGCGGTAGGCGATCAGCCAGTAGGTCACGCCCAGAGCCAGGATGACGCCGCCGGTGGCCCAGATGTAATCGGAGCCGAGTTCCTTGAAGTCGAAGACGATGACCTTGCGCGCCGCGGCCATGAGGGCCGTGGCCAGCACCAGACGGATCTGGATGAAGTTGTTGCGCAGGTACATGACGATGTTCTCGAAGATCTCGATGGCGATGAGCACGGTGATGAACGCGCCGAAGGTGGCCAGGATGTCGTTGATGTTCAGCAGATAGAAGTCGTTGGCGCGCATGCGCTGCCAGAGCACCCAGACCACGTCGAAGACGCCCCAGAAGATGACGAAGGTCATGAGCACGGCCAGGAGCCGCAGGGACAGGCGGATCACCGCGTGGCACCGCGCCACGAGGGGATCGTTGGACTGGGCCGTGGCGCAGGTGGCCTGCTCTATGCCGTGCGGATCGTTCATGGCGTCTCCCGGGGAATGGTGATCTGATGCGTTACCCGTTAGCACGGTCCGGTCCCAGGAACAACGACCGCGCCATACCGGCGGCGTCTCTCTGCCAGCCGCCGCGCAGGCACACAAGAAGGGTTTTGACGAGAGAGGGGGGAGGAGGCGGGAGGGGGACGGGAAACGTTCCCACAAGTCTCCCCTTCCCGCTTCTTTTCACTCTTCCCCCGTCCTCCTTAGGCCAGCCCGGCGGGCTCGGGCAGGGCGGGCGTGAGGGCCTCCAGGCCGTGGGCCGCGGCGAGCAGGGCGTCCTCCTTGAAGGACTGCCCGAAGATCTGCAGGCCCACGGGCAGGCCGGAGTCCGCGCCCAGGCCCACGGGGAGGCTCATGCCGGGCAGGCCCGCGAGGTTCAGGGAGATGGTGAAGATGTCCATGAGGTACATCTTCAGCGGATCGTCCACCACGCCGCCGATGGGGAAGGCCGGGACCGGGCAGGTGGGGCCGCAGATCACGTCGCACGTGGCGTAGGCGTCCAGGAAGTCCTGGCGGATCAGGCGGCGCACCTGGGCGGCCTTCTTGTAGTAGGCGTCGTAGTAGCCAGAGGAGAGCACGTAGGTGCCGATGATGATGCGGCGCTGCACCTCGTCGCCGAAGCCCTCGGTGCGCGAGCGCTTGTACATGTCCAGCAGTTCGGCGGCCTGGCGGTTGCGGTGGCCGTAGCGCACGCCGTCGAAACGGGCGAGGTTGGAAGAGGCCTCGGCCATGGCCACGATGTAGTAGGTGGCGATGGCGTACCGGGTGTGCGGCAGGGAGACATCCACCACGGTGGCCCCGGCGTCCACGGCGGCGTCGATGGCCGTGCGGCAGGCGCGCAGGATTTCGGGCTCCACGCCCTCGCCCCAGTATTCGCGCGGCAGGCCGATGCGCAGGCCCTTGAGGCCGGAAAGGCCCTTGAGGGCGGCCATGTAGTCGGGCGCGGGAGCGTCCACGGAGGTCGAGTCGCGCGGGTCGTGCCCGGCGATGACCGAGAGCACCTGGGCGGCGTCGGCGACGGTGCGGGCCAGGGGGCCGATCTGGTCCAGGGAGGAGCCGTAGGCCACCATGCCGAAGCGCGAGACGCGGCCGTAGGAGGGCTTGAGGCCCACGCAGCCGCAGAAGGCTGCGGGCAGACGGATGGAGCCGCCGGTGTCCGTGCCCAGGGTGGCGAAGCACTGGCACGCGGCCACGGCCGCGCCCGAGCCGCCCGAGGAGCCGCCGGGCACGCGCGAGAGGTCCCAGGGGTTTTTCGTGACCTTGTAGGCCGAGTTCTCGGTGGAGGAGCCCATGGCGAACTCGTCCATGTTGGCCTTGGCGAGGATGATCGCGCCCGCGTCCTTGAGTCTGGCCACGGCCGTGGCGTCGAAGGGCGGGACGAAGTTCTCCAGTATCCTGGAGCCGCAGGTGGTGGGCGCGCCCTTGGCGCAGAGCACGTCCTTGACGATCACGGGCACGCCCCACAGCGGCTTGTCCGGCGCGGGACCGGCCGCGTCCAGTTCGCGGGCGCGGGCCAGGGCGGCCTCGGCCTGCACGGAGAGGAGGGCGTCGATCCTGGGCTCCGTGGCGGCCACGCGGCCCAGGCAAGCCTGCACCGCGGCCTCGGCCGTGACCGCGCCGGTGGCCAGGGCGTCGCGCATGTCGATGAGGGTCTTGGTGGTCAGGTCGCTCATTGTGTACGTCTCATCTTGCCTTGAGTTTGCAATCCGCGGACATTCAGGGGAGCCCAAAGCGTTTTCGCTGGACAGGGCCTGCCGCGCGTTCGGTGCGCAACGCCGCATGGCGGAAAACGGCCGCGGCTCCCTAGACGATTTTCGGGACGATGAAGAACTGCCCGTCGGTCTCCGGCGCGTTGGCCAGGACCTCGTCGCGGCTGTACTCGCGCCGCGCCTCGTCGGGCCTGGTCAGGGCGGCGTGCTCCACCGGGGAGTACAGGGGCTCCACGGCCGAGGTGTCCACCTGGCCCAGGGTGTCCATGTAGGCCAGGACCTGGTCGAGTTGGGGCGCGAAGAGCGCGGCCTTTTCGGGAGTCAGTTCGAGGCGGGCCAGATGCGCGATCCGGGCCACGTCGTCGGCGGTCATGGTCATGCTCGTCTCCTTCAGTGCTTCTGCTCGGCGGCCTTGCGGCGGTCGGCCTCGATTTTTTCGCGCAGGGCCTTGACGCGCTCCGTGTGCTTGCCGCGCACGAATTCGAGGCGTTCGGCCAGGGCCGCGGGATCGGCCGGGACGAGCCCGCCGTCGCCGGGGGTGAAGAGGAAGAGGGACTGGCTGGCCCGGCCGCCCGCATCCCAGAGGATGGGCGCGAGGCTCCAGTCCATTCCGGCGGCGGCCGCGAGGCGGCTGTTCACGGCAGCGCTTCCGGACGCGTCCTTGAGGTCGCCCAGGCGCGCGGCGAAGCGCACGAAATCGTAGCCGAGCGCGGTCCAGAAGTCGGCCGGGGGCAGGGCCATGCCCTCCAGGGCCTGGCGCAGGGACCGCGCGCCGGGGCTGTCGCCGTCCGGACGCCAGGGGCCGGGCATGACTGACAGGCGGAAGTTGCGCGTGTCCGCGTCGCGCTGGCCGGAGAGGGCCTGGCTCCAGAGTTCCGGCCCCAGGAACAGGAGCTGGTCCTGCTCGTAGAAGTGGAACTGCGGCACGATGATCTGGGCCTGGGCCCAGCCGTCGGGCACGAAGACCGCCTCGAAGGGCGGCTCGGGCGGGGGCGGCCGGTCCTGGGCATGCGGGTCCTTGCCCGGCGCGCGCAGGAATTCGGCCACGGTGCGGCCCCAGTGCTGCGGGTCGGCGGGGTTGTAGCCGGTGCTGCCGCGGATGGCCCCTCCGGCGGCCGCGACCTCCTCCTGGAAGAGCTGCGCGGCGCGCATGCCGAAACGGTCCTGGGGATGGACCACGGCGAAGCGGGTGATGCGCAGATCCTTGGAGGCGACGCGCACCAGGGCGCGGATCTGGTCTTCGAGGCTGCCGAAGAAGCGCCAGGCGTCGCGGCCTTCCTCCACCTCGCCCAGGGAGGGCAGGAAGGCGAAGACGCGGCGCTCCGAGGCGGCCGGGGAGGCGGCCAGGTCGCGGAAGCGCTCGATTTCGAGCGGCCCGCCCACCACGGCCGCGCCCTTGGGCAGGGCGGCGAGCGAGGCGAGCCAGTCCGGGGCCTCGGTGTTGACGACCGTGACCGTGACCGGCGCGCCGTGCTGCGAAAGCTGCCACTGCGCCACGCCCGCGCCGCGCATGACCGCCCCGCCCACGGCGGCGAAGCGGCCGGAGAGGGGCAGGAGCAGGGCCAGGTCGACGCTCGGGATGCCGCGCTCCTTCTCGAAGCGGGTCAGGGTCTCGCGCCAGGGCTCGGGCCGGGCGAAGGGAAAGCGGGCGAGTTCGGCGCGCATGGTCTGCCAAACGCCGGGCCAGGGGGCCTCGTTCCCCTCGGCCAGACGGGCGGCTTCGAGGAAGCGGGCCGCGGGCCAGGGGAAGGCGTTCTCCTGCCCCTTGGGGGCGGTGGCGGCCAGGGCGTGCACCTGCGCGGCGGGGAGCGGGGCGAGATGCCTGCGCGTCAGCTCCTCCAGCCGGGCCTTGTCCTCGGGCGTCGCGGCCTGGGCGTAGGCCGTGGCCAGAAAGCGCATGGCGTCGCCGTCCGGGCCGCGCTCCAGGGCGGCGGCGGCCATGTTCTCCGCGGTCTCCAGGCGCTGTTCCCGGGGCACGCTCGTGTCCTTGGCCAGGCTGTCCAGGGCCTTCTTCGCGGCCTTCTCGTCGCCCGCAAGGCCCAGGGCCTCGGCGCGCGCGGCCTTCCACGCGGGCTTCTGGCGCGCCGTGGGGTCGATCTTGGCCCAGGCGTCCAGGGCGTCCAGCGCGCCGCGTCCATGTCCCGCGCGCACGGCCGAAAGGGCGTAGCGTTCGTGCCACAGGAGGCGTTCTGCGGGCGCGGACTGGCCGCGTTGCAGCAGTTGGCCGTAGTAGAGTTCGCTCTTGGTCCAGTCCTGCCGTTCCCAGGCCTGGGCCGCCGCCTCGTCGAGGGACTGACCCGGGGCCGCGGCTGGCCTCGCCCCGGGGGGCGGACCGGCCGATTTCTGGCAGGCTGCGAGGGAAAGGGCGAAGAGGGCCAGGACGAGGATGAGGGTGCGTCGTGCAAACATAACTTGCCATCCTACCGCGAAGCCGCGCGAAATGAAAGGCCCGGCCCCCGCGGGGGGGCCGGGCCGGACGGGCTGCGCACGCGCGGATCGAAGCCGCGCGGGAGTTACTTCACTTCGGTGTAGTCGGCGTCGACCACGTCGTCGCCGTCGGGCTTGCCGCCCGCCGCGCCGCCCGCGGGGCCGCCGGCCTGGGGACCTTCGCCGCCGGGCTGTCCCGCCTTCTGGGCGTAGAGCTGCTCGGCCAGCTTGTGCGAGGCCTGGGCCAGCTCGTCCGCGGCCTTGCGGATGGCGGTCTCGTCATCGCTGGACAGGGCCGACTTGACGCCGTTGACCTTGGCCTCGATCTCGGCGCGCAGGGCCGCATCGACCTTGTCGCCCAGGTCGCGCAGGGACTTTTCGCTGGTGTAGACCAGCTGGTCGGCCTGGTTCTTGGCCTCGATCAGGGCCTGCTTCTTCTTGTCGTCGTCGGCGTGGGACTCGGCCTCCTTGATCAGGCGCTGGATGTCCTGCTCGGACAGGCCCGAGGAGGCGGTGATGCGGATGGACTGCTCCTTGCCGGTGCCGGTGTCCTTGGCCGAGACGTTGACGATGCCGTTGGCGTCGATGTCGAACGTCACCTCGATCTGCGGGACGCCGCGCGGCGCGGGCGGAATGCCGGTCAGCTCGAAACGGCCCAGGGTCATGTTGTCTCCGGCCATGGGGCGCTCGCCCTGCAGCACGTGGATGGAGACCGAGGGCTGGTTGTCCGTGGCCGTGGTGAAGACCTGGCTCTTGCGCGTGGGGATGGTGGTGTTGCGCTCGATGAGCTTGGTCATCACGCCGCCCATGGTCTCGATGCCCAGGGAGAGCGGGGTGACGTCCAGGAGCAGCACGTCCTTCACGTCGCCGGCCAGGATGCCGCCCTGGATGGCCGCGCCCATGGCCACGACCTCGTCCGGGTTCACGGAGCGGTTGGGCTCCTTGCCGAAGAACTCGGCCACCTTCTTCTGGACCAGGGGCATGCGGGTCATGCCGCCCACGAGCACCACCTCGTCCACGTCCTTGGCCGTGAGCCCGGCGTCGGCCAGGGCTTTCTTGCAGGGGCCCATGGTCCGCTCGACCAGCGCCTCGACCAGGGCTTCGAGCTTGGAGCGGGAGATCTTGATCATCAGGTGCTTGGGGCCGGAGGCGTCGGCGGTGATGAAGGGCAGGTTGACCTCGGTCTCCATGGAGGTGGAGAGTTCCTTCTTGGCCTTTTCCGCGGCCTCCTTGAGGCGCTGCAGGGCCATGCGGTCCTTGGAGAGATCGATGCCGGACTCCTTGCGGAACTCCTCGACGAGGTATTCCATGACGCGCTGGTCGAAGTCCTCGCCGCCCAGGAAGGTGTCGCCGTTGGTGGCGCGCACTTCCACGACGTTGTCGCCGACCTCGAGGATGGAGATGTCGAAGGTGCCGCCGCCCAGGTCGAAGACGGCGATCTTCTGGTTGTGCTTCTTGTCGAAGCCGTAGGCCAGCGAGGCGGCCGTGGGCTCGTTGATGATGCGCTTGACCTCCAGGCCCGCGATGCGACCCGCGTCCTTGGTGGCCTGGCGTTGCGAGTCGTTGAAGTAGGCGGGTACGGTGATGACCGCCTCGGTGACGGTCTCGCCCAGGTAGGCCTCGGCGTCGGCCTTCAGCTTCTGCAGGATCATGGCCGAAATCTCGGGGGCGGTGTATTTCTTGCCCTGGACCTCGACGGCGCAGTCGCCGTTGGCCGCGCCCACGATCTTGTAGGCGCAGTGCTTCTTCCACTCGGTCACCTCGGGGGAGTCGAAGCGGCGGCCCATGAGGCGTTTCACGGCGTGGACGGTGCGGTCAGGGTTGGTCACGGCCTGGCGCTTGGCGATCTCGCCCACCAGCCGTTCCTTGTCGGTGAAGGCCACGATGGACGGCGTGGTCCGGCCGCCCTCGGGATTGGTGATGCATTTGGGGTCCTTGCCCTCCATGACGTAGACGCAGGAGTTGGTGGTGCCCAGGTCGATGCCGATGATCTTGCCCATTATTGTCCTCCAGCAGACGAAGTGTCGCGTGATGTGAACGGGGATGTCGAATCAAGCACGAGGTATAAGCATACGGTTCGTGGAGTAAAGGGCGGGACCGGAAAATTTATGCGTTTTTTCCGATCATGACCTTGGCCGGGCGGATGACCCGGCCGTTGAGGACGAAGCCCTTCTGCAGGATGGCCGCGACCTTGCCCGGCTCGCCGTCCTCGGCGATGCCCACGGCCTCGGCCCAGGCCGGGTCGAAGTCGTCGCCCGCCTTGCCCACGGCCTCCAGGCCGTGGCGGGACAGGGCGTCGAGGAAGATCTTCAGCGTCATCTCCACGCCCATGACCAGGTCCTTGCAAGCCTCGTTGCCCCGGCCGTGGGTCAGGGCCAGATCCAGGGTGTCGAGCACGGGCATGAGGTCGGCCAGCACGTTCTCGGTGGCGAACTTGCGGAACTCGTCCTTTTCCCGCTCCAGACGGCGCTTGGCGTTCTCCAGTTCGGCCAGGGCGCGCAGCCGTTCGTCCTCGGCGCGGCGCAGGGCCTCCTTCAGCTGGGCGGTCTCGTCGGCCGGGGCGGCGGATGCCTCGGCGGTCTCGGGGATCTGGGATTCCGTTTCCTTGTCGGACATGGCGAGAGGAACCTCCTCGTGTTTTTCGGAAGCTGCGCGGGCGGACATGGGCCGCCCGGATCAGAATCTCTTGCGCAAAATGTCGCTGATGGCCGCGGCCGTGCATGAGATGGCGGGCATCAGCCCGGCGTAATTCATGCGCATGGGGCCGAGCAGGCCGATGACGCCGAAGGGCGTGCCTTCCGCGCCGTAGGGCCGGGCGATGACCGAGAGCCCCGGCACGGCCGGGTCTGTCGCGTCCTGTCCCAGGGAGACGAGCACGCCGCCCGAGGCCACGACCCGGTCGAGGATGTCCAGGAGCTGCGTGCGCTCCTCCAGCATCAGCAGGATGCGGCGGATGCTCTCCCGGCCCGCGAACTCCGGCTGGGAGAGGATGTTCAGCGCGCCCTCCACGAACAGCTCGCGGCCGTCGCCGGTCTCCACGGTCTCACGCGCCAGACGCAGGGCCTGGCTGAAGAATTCGGACAGGGCGGAGCGGGCGCTCTCGGTTTCGGCCAGGATGTGTGCGCGCACCTGGGCCACGGTCCTGTCCGCGAAAAGGTCGTTGAGGTAGTTGGCGTAGCGCGTCAGGTCGTCGGGCGTGACCGGATCGTCCAGCTCCACGAGCTTCTTCTGGATCAGGCCGCCCTGCAGCACGAGCACGACCATGACCAGATCGGGCTTGATCAGGGCGAACTCGATGCGCTTCCAGCGCACGTCGCTCTGCACCGGGGTCATGACCATGCAGACCTGGTGGGAGATGGCCGAGAGCAGACGGCAGGCCTGGCGGAGCAGGTCCGAGAGGTCGCCGCGCGCCTCGCCCAGGGAGGAGAGGATGAGGCTGCGTTCGGCCTCGGGCAGGGTGGAGGGCCAGTGGCCGCGGTCGAGATAGAAGTCGAAGGCCCTGGCCGTGGGCACGCGCCCGGCCGAGGTGTGCGGCTGCTCCAAAAAGCCCTTGTCCGTGAGGTCGGCCATGACGTTGCGGATGGACGCAGGCGAGAGCCCGAGACCCGAACGGCGCGAGACGGTGCGCGAGCCCGCGGGCTCGGCCGTCTCGATGTACAGCTCGATGATCGAGGTCAGGATGTGGATCTCGCGTTCGTTCAGGACCGGAGGCATCCGGCGTCTCCTCGTGACCGTTGTCCGCGCGCCGTGGCCGAGCGGGCGGCGGGTGTCGGCGACCTCCCGCCGGGAGTGCTCAATGCGGGTAACAACGGCCCCCCCACCTGTCAAGGGAAGGGGCCGCGCAAAAAAGCCGCCGCGCCGTCTTGCGCGGGCGGCCCGGTTCGTGGATATCTCGAAACATGAATCTGCACGCTCTGGACACCGTCGGCCTGGCCCTCGTCCTCGGGGTCGCGGGCTACATGCTCGCCCGGCGTCTCTCCCTGCCGCCCATCCTCTTCTATCTCGCCGCCGGAATGGCGGCCGGGCCGCTCGGCCTGGACATCGTGGACGCCCACGGCCTGGGCGGCGGCCTCCTGGTCCTGGTGGAGTTCGCCGTGGCCATCATCCTTTTCGAGGGCGGGCTGCTGCTCTCGACCCGCGGCTTCTGGAGCGCTCCGCGCGCCATCGGCCGCCTGCTCAGCCTGACCATCCTGCTCACGGCCGCGGGCGGCTGGCTGCTGGGCCTCACGCTGCTCGGCCTGCCGTCCGACGTGGCCCTGCTCTTCGGCGTCATCGTGGTGGTCACGGGACCCAGCGTGATCAAGCCCCTCCTCAAGAGCCTCAACCTGCCCGCCCGGCTGCGCGCCCTGTTGCACTGGGAATCGATCTGGGGCGACGTCATCGGCATGGTGCTTACGGCCATGGCGCTCAAGGCCGCGTCGGTTTCCACCCTCCACGAGGCGGGCGCGGTCGGGGCCGTCCTCCTGACGAGCATCCTCGCGGGCGCGGCCCTGGGCGCGGCCGTGGGGCTGCTGCTCTCGCGGATCGTGCTGCCCTTCGTCGAGTCCCTGCGCGACGAGGTGCTGCCCGGCGTGACCGCCTTCGCCGCGGCCATCGGGGCCTTCGTCCTGGCGGACAATCTCGTGGAGGCCTCGGGACCCATCACCGTGGCCGTCGCCGGATTCTTCCTCTCGCACCAGAAGCCGCGCACCCTGGCCGACATCCGCCATTTCAAGGACCAGCTTTCCGTGGTCTTCATCGGCAGTCTCTTCGTGCTGCTCTCGGCGACCGTGGACCCGGAGCCGCTGGCCGACATGTGGCCGGGCATGCTGCTCACGGCCGTGCTCCTGGGCGTGGTCGTCAGGCCTCTGGCGGTCTTCGCGGCGCTGTCGGGCAGCGAGGTTCCCCGGCGCGAGCGCGCCTACCTCGCCCTGGTCAGCCCGCGCGGCATCATCTCCCTGGCCGCCGCGGCCTATGCGGGAATGGTCATGACCGGGCGCGAGGCCGAAACCGGGATCATGCTCGACGCCATCTTCTTCGTGGTGCTCCTCTCCGGGGCCTCGGCCACGCTCCTGGGCAGGCCGCTGGCCCGCGCGCTCGGCGTGACCGCCCCGGCGGAGACCTCGGGGATCATCCTGGTCGGCCTCAACCCCTTCGCCCGCGCCCTGGGCAGGGCGCTCTCCCGCCATGTGCCCGTGGTCTTCTTCGACCCGCGCCTGGACCGCTGCCGTCTGGTGCGCGAGGAGGGGGGCAGCGTCTTCTGCACCGATCTGCTGGACGAGGACATCTACGAGGAGGCCTTCAGCGAAGGCTACGGCAGGCTGCTCTGCCTTTCCACCAACGACGTCCTGAACCGTCTGGTGGAGCCGGTGGCGGTGCGTCACCTCGGTCACGCGGGGGTCTGGCGGGCCGTGGCCGAGCCGCCGGAACGCCCGGCCGCCGGGCGCGAGGCGGAAGAGGCGGGGATATTTCCCCGGGGCGTGTACGCGGCCTGGGCCGCAGAGGGTCTCGCCGCGGGCGTGGTGCGCGTGGAGGAGTGCGAGTGGACGCCGGAGCGCGCCGACGCCACGCCCCTGTTCCGCGTGACGCACGGCGGCAAGGGCGTGGCCCCGCTGCACGACGCGGCCGGGGCGGCGGGGACGTGCATCTGTCTCGTCCGCCTCGCGGATGGGGATCAGTCGTCGCCGTCGCCCGGAGGCAGCCCAAGATCCTTGAAGATATAGTCGCGCAGGCCCTGTTCCCAGGGACGCGGGGTGACGCCCGTGGCCGCGACGAAGGCGTCCAGGTCGAGGACGGAATAGCGCGGCCGCTTCGCCTTGGTCGGCCACTCGGCCGTGGTGATGGCCTCCACGCGGCAGGGCAGCCCGGCCAGGGAGACCGCCTCGGCCGCCAGTTCGCACCAGGTGGCCTTGCCGCTGGAGGCGAGGTGGAAGAGCCCGCTCGCGCCCGATTCCAGGAGCCTCACGGCGTTCTCGGCCAGGTCCGGCGTGTAGGAGGGCGAGCCGGTCTGGTCCGCGACCACGGTCAGCCGGTCGCGGTCCCTGGCGAGGCCGAGGATGGTGGCCACGAAGTTGCCCTTGCCCGGCCCGAAGAGCCAGGAGGTGCGCACCACCAGCAGCCCCGGCGGCGCGCTCTCGAAGAGCGTCTGTTCGCCCGCCAGCTTGCTCTGGCCGTAGACCGACTCGGGGGCCGGGGCGTCGTCCGGGGTGTAGGGCGCGTCCTTCCTGCCGTCGAAAACGAAGTCCGTGGAGAAGTGGACCAGGGGCAGGGCCAGCTCGCGCATGGTCAGGCCGAGCAGGCGCGGCAGGTTGCGATTGAGGCGGAAGGCGTCGTCGCGCTCGTCCTCGGCCCGGTCCACCGCGGTGTAGGCCACGGCATTGAAGACCGCGTCGGCCTTCACCTCGCGGCAGAAGTCGCGCAGGCGGCCCTGGTCGAAGGGGTCGAAGTCGGCCCGGCCCACGGGATGCGCGGTCCAGCCCGCCCTGCCGAGGGCCGCGGTCAGGGCCATGCCGAGCAGGCCGCTGCGCCCGCCCAGGACCACGGCGCGTTTGCCGGACGTCACGCGCGCTCCTCGTACCACGTGTCCATGAACTCGCGGTACGCGCCGCTCTGCACGGCCTGCAGCCAGTCCGCGTTCTCGCGGTACCAGGCCACGGTCTGCGAGAGCCCGTCGGCGAAGGCGATCTGCGGCGCGAAGCCCAGGCGCTTCCCGGCGTATTCGAAGCCCATGGCGTAGCGGCGGTCGTGTCCCGGCCGGTCGGCCACGAAGCGGATCAGACTTTCGGGCTTGCCCAGGATGGCCAGCAGGGTGCGCACGACCTCCAGGTTGGCCTTCTCGTTGTCGCTGCCGAAGTTGTAGATGTCGCCCGGCTCGCCCTTCATGAGCGCCAGCTCCACGCCCCGGCAGTGATCCAGCACGTGTATCCAATCGCGCACCTGCAGGCCGTCGCCGTAGACCGGCAGGGGCTCGTTCGCCTGGGCCTTCAGG
This sequence comes from Desulfovibrio sp., assembly GCA_022839785.1. GTDB lineage: Bacteria > Desulfobacterota > Desulfovibrionia > Desulfovibrionales > Desulfovibrionaceae > Alkalidesulfovibrio. The sequence continues at coordinate 54,359 of JALHJW010000010.1, forward strand.
ATCATCAGCGGGATGAGCTTTTCCGGAAACTGGTAGGGGCCGTAGTTGTTGGAGCAGCGGGTGACGACCACGGGCAGGCCGTAGGTCTTGAAGTAGGCGCGGCAGAGCAGGTCGGCCGAGGCCTTGGAGGCGGAGTAGGGCGAATTGGGCGCGAGGGGGGTCTTCTCGGTGAACTTGCCTTCTGGGCCGAGCGCGCCGTAGACCTCGTCCGTGGAGACGTGGACGAAGCGCGGCAGCCCCGTGCGGCGGGCCGCCTCCAGCAGGACCTGGGTCCCCATGACGTTGGTCGTGAGAAAGGGGGCGGGATCGGCGATGGAGCGGTCCACGTGCGTCTCGGCCGCGAAGTTGACCACGGCGTCCACGCCCTGGTCGCGCAGCAGCGACTCCACCAGCGGCGCGTCCGCGATGTCGCCCTTGACGAAGTGGTAGCGGGAGCCGCCGAAGCGCTCCTCGATGTCGGAAAGGCTGAGCGGATTGCCCGCGTAGGTCAGCTTGTCGAGATTGACCACGGCGACGTCGTCGCGCGAGGTGAGCATGTGGCGGATGAAGTTGGCGCCGATGAAGCCGCATCCGCCGGTGACGAGCAGCCGCATGGGGTCCCCCTTGACTGGTGACTCGGGCCGCGCCCGGTCCGCGAAGATGTATAGAAAAGGGGCGGGCATGGCAAACCCCGGAGAGGGGATGGAAAAAAGCCGCAAAAAGGTCTTGCCTGACACCGGGGTTTTGGATAGAAGTGCGGTCCTTCGGGCGATTAACTCAGCGGTTAGAGTGCCATCTTCACACGGTGGAAGTCGAAGGTTCAAATCCTTCATCGCCCACCACGAAAGTCAAAGCCTTGGTTCGCCAAGGCTTTTTCTTTTCGGGGCAGGTCGCTCAAAGAGCGCCATCTGCGGCGTTGCCGCGGGGAATGCAAACCCTTGCGTACCGGGAGTGCGCGGCGGGCTTGAATTCCCCTTGCGCCTTGCATCTGACGCTCTTTGAGCGACCTGCCGGACTGTTGCGCCAACGCCCTTCGCGGCGTCGTCGCGGGGAGGTTCGTCCGGTCGCGGGGGTGCGGCGCGGAGGTCGGGGATGCAAGGGGCCCCGGCCCCCTTGCCCCGTGTCCGTCAACGACGTTCAGGCCGCTCAAAAAAACGCCCGCCGTGTTGCGTTCCGGCGGGCTGGCCGCTAGGGGAGTCCTCCATATGCAGATCGTCCTTTACGAGCCCGAAATACCCCCCAACACCGGCAGCATCGCCCGGCTCTGCGCCGCCACGGACACGCCGCTGCACCTCGTGGGCAGGCTCGGCTTCTCGCTGGAGGACCGCTATCTGAGGCGGGCGGGGCTGGACTACTGGCCCGAGGTCAGGCTGTCGGTCTGGGAGACCTGGGAGGCTTTCGAGGCCGGAGTCAGGCCGCCGCGCATCGTCCTGTCCAGCGCGCGGCAGGGCCAGGCGCACCACGAGTTCGCCTTCCGGCCGGACGACTGCATCGTGCTCGGCTGCGAAACCGACGGCCTGCCGGCCTGGTTCTTCACGCGCTATCCCGACCACGTGCGCATCCCCATCTGGGGCAAGGTGCGCAGCATCAACATCGCCAACGCCGCCTCGGTCCTGCTCTACGAGGCCTACCGCGGCACCGGCGGCCTTGCGGGCCGCTGACCTGGGAATTCAGGGCTTTTTCGCCGCCCCGGGCTTCTTTTCCGGCTCCTGGGCCGGTCTGCTTGACTGCACGGGCAGGGGGTGGGGCATGCCGTTTTCCTTGAAGAAACGCGCCGCGCCCGGATGCAGGGGGATGGAGACGCCGGTCAGGGCCTTGGGCAGCGCGGTTTCGCGGGCCGTGGGCGTGGCCGCGCGCAACGCCTCGAGCCCTTTTTGCGAGAAGACCGCCTTGAGCGCGGCGTAGACCGTGTCGCTGGGCACGTCCTTGTGCGCGCACCACAGCGAGGAGTCCTGGAAGGTCTGCATCGCGGCCGTCTGGCCGGGGTAGGTCCCGGCCGGGATGATGGTCCGGGCGTAGAAGGGGAAGGCCGCGAGAAATCCCGAGCGCTCGGCCTCCTCCCCCAGGTCGAGAAGTTTGACCGGCACGCGGGTCGCTGCCTCCTGGACCGCGGCGTTGGGCCAGCCCACCAGCACCCAGAAGGCGTCGATGCGCCCGTCGGCCAGGGCCTCCGCCGCGGCGGAATAGCCCAGGTGCTGCTTCCTCATGCCCTCCCACAGGCCGAGATGGCCGAAGAACCGCTGGGCGGACACGGCCGCGCCCGAGCCCTGGTTGCCCACGGCCACCCGTTTGTCCGCAAGCCCCTGCAGGCCGGATATGCCCGCGTCCGCCCGGACCACGAGCTGGGCGGGCGCGCCGTACAGGCAGGCCACGGCGCGCACGTTCCCGCGGCGCGCCGGATCGTCCGGCAGTTTGCCCTCGCGGCCGAGGTGGGCGTCTCCGGCATAGACGATGCCGAAGCTCAGCGCTCCCGTGTCCAGTCCCTGCAGGTTGGCTCCGGAGCCGCCCGTGCCTTCCACGCTGATCTCAAGCTGCGGCGCGCTCTTGCCGATCTGCAGGGCCAGGGCCGTGGCGAAGGCGTTGTAGGCCCCGCCCACCGGGCCGCCGCCGAAGACCAGGGCGGTCCTGCCGGGAGCGGCGGCGTCCGCGTCGCGCGCGGCGGGGCCGGACGCGAGGAGGCAGAGGAGCAGGACAAGGAAGCGGGCGGGACGCATGGCACTCCCCCGGGCGTTGCTGTTCAGCGGGACGCCGCTTTGTAGCAGTCCGCAGGGGCGAAGTCGAGGCCGCCGCGAGATGGCGGGGTTCAGCCCGCGAGGGGCTGGATTTGCCCGGCCGCATGCCGCATAGTCGCCTCTCCCCGGAGACGCGGCGCGCGCGGCGCGGGGACGAGGACGCGGATGTTCGACTTTCCCGGCTGCTGGCTCCCTCTTCTGGCCCTGGCCCTCGACCTTGCCGTGGGCGATCCCCATGCCTGGCCGCATCCCGTGCGCCTTCTGGGCCGTCTGCTGGCGGCGGAGGAGACTCTGGCGCGCCGTCTGCCCGAAACCTGGCAGTGGATCGCGGGCATCGCCCTGACCTTCGGCAACGCCGCCCTGGCCTTCCTCGCCGCGCGGCTACTCACGTCCCTGCCGCTGCTGGGCGGGCTGGCCGCGCTCTACCTGTGCTTCGCCGGTCTGGCCCTGGGCCAGCTCCTGCGCGAGGGGCGGGCCGTGGCCCGCGCCCTGGACGCGGACAGCCTGGACGAGGCCCGCCGCCTGTTGGCCGGGCTCGTGACGCGCGACACGGCGGCCATGCAGGCGCGGGAGATGCGCAGGGTCCTGGCCGAGACTCTGTCCGAGAACCTCTGCGACGGCCTGGTCGCCCCCTTCCTGTATCTGGTCCTGGGAGGCCCGGCGTTGCTCTGGGCGTACAAGACGGTTTCGACCATGGATTCCATGTGGGGCTACCGCACCCCTCGTTTCCTGCGTCTGGGCTTCGGCTGCGCCCGGGCGGACGACGCGCTGGCCTTTGTTCCAGCCCGGCTCACGGCCTTCGCCATCCTCGCGGCGGGCCGCTGCATGGGGATGCGGGCGCGGGGCGGCTGGGCCATGGTGCGCCGCGACGCCGCGCGCATGGACAGTCCCAACGCGGGCTGGCCCATGGCCGCCGCGGCCTGGGTCATGGACGCAGCCATGGGCGGGCCTGCGGTATACTTCGGAAAACCTGTTGCAAAACCCCTTCTCGGCCCTCAAGACGGTGTCTGGACAGGCGAAAAAACACGTCGCTTGGAGCGCCTCCTGGCCGTGGCAGGAGTGGGGGCGTGTCTGGCCATGCTGGCCGGTGCGGCGCTCGTAGCCTGGGTGTGATGCTGCCGTTGTGCCCCTCTGCGGCGGCTACGCAGGGCGACGATGCAAGGACCCGCACTGCAGTCGCCGTTGCTGTTCGCGAGGGGCTGCCCCGCAGCCTTTTTCCGCCTCTTGACCAACCGTTCGATGGAGCGTTCAGCCCCCTCCACGTTGCCGGAATGCACCCCTGACGCAGTCCTTTCGTCCCATTTCCGGGATGCCGTGCAGGAGACGTTTTCATGTCCGGCGAATGCTCCGTTCCCCCGGGTGAGAAGGGGGTCGATCGACATGCTGCAGCAAAAAAAATCCTCTCTGATGTGATTTTTTGTCTCTTGTAGTGATGGAACATATTGCCAAGTTGTGTTGCCTTGTACTATTGCAAAACTCGCTCTTACATGAAAACTGTCCGCGAGACGGGGCAACTGCCGGACGGAAGAATCCGGTCGGGCGCGGAGCGGCGGACGAAAATTTCCGTTGAAGAAGAGAGGAAGGAGAGGACAAATGGATGATTTTCTGAAAGAGGCGCTTGAGATCGTGAAGGCTCAGGCCAGCGTCCGCACCATGACCGAGGACGAGATGCTGTCCATGGTCCGGACCATCGCCAACGGCATCCAGAACATGGGCGGCCAGCGTTGCGAGGAGGAGGAGGGCGAGATCTCCGCCGATCCGAAGAAGGCTGTGAAGGAGAAGTCCATCCAGTGCCTGGAGTGCGGCAAGGCGTTCAAGATCCTGACCAAGAAGCACCTGGGCACCCACAATCTCACTCCGGACGAGTACCGCGCCAAGTACGGCTACCCCAAGAAGGCCGCCCTGGTCTGCAAGTCCCTGCAGCGCGAGCGCCGCAAGAAGATGAAGGACATGAAGCTGTGGGAGAAGCGCACCGGCCGCAAGAAGTAGGCCCGGCGCATCCCGGCCCGTTTTCCGAAAGCCCCCGCTCCGGCGGGGGCTTTTTCGTGGAGAATGACGTGAAAGGGCCGCAAAAAGACGCGGCCGGGCGGCGGGCTCGTCGCCCGCCGTCCGGCCCTGCCGGCGTCCGCGGCAGAGTCTCTTTCGCTTACGTTCCCAGCTCCCTGCTGCGCTCGAAGGAGGCGCGCACGGCATCGATGATGTGGCCGCGCACGCCGGTGCGGTCCATGTGGATGAGGGCCGCGATGGTCGTGCCCGCCGGGCTGGTGACCATCTCGCGCAGCACGGAGAGGTGGCGGCCGTCCTGCTCCGCCAGGGCGCAGGAGCCCGAGACCAGGGCCTTGACCATCTGCGTGGCCCCGTCGCGGCTCAGCCCCAGGGTCACGCCCGCCTCGATGAGCGCCTCCATGAAGTGGAAGACGTAGGCCGGGCCGGAGCCCACCACCGCGGTGAAGGCGTCCAGGTCCTTTTCCGCCAGTTCATGGACCTGCCCCACGGCCGCGAAGATGCCGCGCACCACGTCGCGGTCCGCCTCGTCCAGCCCCTCGGCGTCGCCCAGGCAGACGGCCGAGACGCCCTTGCCGACCATGGCCGGGGTGTTGGGCATGATGCGCACCACCGGGCAGACGCCCCCGGACCATTCGCGCAGCCGGGCCGTGGTCAGTCCGGCGGCGATGGACAGGAGGCGCTTGTCCGGCGTGAGCGCGGGCGCGAGGCCCGCGAGCAGGGCCTGCATGTGCTGCGGCTTCACGGCCAGGACGATGTAGCGGCTCTTGGCGACCGTCTCCGCCGGGGAGGCGCAGGGCGTGAGGCACGCGTCCCTGGCCAGCTCCTGCAGTTTTTCCTGGTTCAGGTCCGTGCCGAAGAGCGCGTGGCCCGATGCGGCGAGTCCCCTGATGATGGCCGAGCCCATGTTGCCCGTGCCGATGAAGCCGATGGAAGCCATGGTTCTACCCCACGATTTCAAGCTGGTTGAAGAAGTAGGAGATCTCGAAGGCGGCGGTCTCGGGCGCGTCGGAGCCGTGCACCGAGTTGGCCTCGATGTTCTGGGCGAAGGCCTTGCGGATGGTGCCGGCCTCGGCCTTCTCGGGGTTGGTGGCGCCCATCAGGGCGCGGTAGCGGGCGATGGCGTCCTCGCCTTCGAGCACCGAGACGAGCACCGGGCCCGAGCACATGAAGGCGCACAGGTCGTTGTAGAAGGGGCGCTCCTTGTGCACGGCGTAGAAGCCGCCCGCCTGCTCCTTGGAGAGCTTCAGGCGCTTCATGGCCACGACCTTCAGCCCCGCCTCCTGGATCATCTTCAGGATCGCGCCGTCGAGGTTCCTGGCGGTGGCGTCGGGTTTGATGATGGACAGGGTGCGCTGGGTCATTCTTTTCCTCCAGGACGGGTTGTCGGGTTGATGGAAACGACGGATCTAAACGAGAAGCATCTTGTCCGACGAGAAGGTCTCGCCCTTGATTGCGTAGAAGCGGGCCAGGAGGTCCTGCACGCGGAGATTCTCCTTCTCCGCCCCCCTGATGTCCAGGATGATCTCGCCGCGGTGCAGCATGATCAGCCGGTTGCCGAGCGCGAGGGCCTGGTTCATGTTGTGCGTGACCATGAGCGTGGTCAGACGGCGTTCGCGCACGATGCGCTCGGTCAGCTCCAGGATGTGGTTCGCGGTCTTGGGATCCAGGGCCGCTGTGTGCTCGTCGAGCAACAGCACGCGCGGCTCGGCCATGGTGGCCATGAGCATGGTCAGGGACTGGCGCTGGCCGCCCGAAAGCAGACCCACGCGGTCGTGCAGGCGATTTTCCAGCCCCAGGCCGATCTGGGCGAGCTGGGCGCGGAAGAACTCGCGGTCCCCCGCCTTGACGCCCGCCGCGAGGCCGCGGGTCAGGCCGCGCCTTTGGGCCAGGGCCATGTTCTGCTCGATGGTCATGGAGGCGCAGGTGCCCAGCAGCGGGTCCTGGAAGACGCGGCCGATGAACTTGGCGCGCCGGTGCTCGGGGAGACGGGTGATCTCCTCGCCGTCCAGGAGCAGGCGGCCCGAGTCGGGGAGAAAGCCGCCCGCGACGCCCGTGAGCAGGGTGGACTTGCCCGCGCCGTTGGAGCCGATGATGGTGATGAAGTCGCCCTTCTCCACCTCCAGGCTGACGCCGTTCAGGGCCAGCACCTCGTTGACGCCGCCCTTGTGGAAGTATTTGACGATCCTGTCTAGGACGAGCATCGCGCAAGTCCTTTCCTGATCCGGGGGGCGACGAGGGCCAGGACCACGAGCACGGCGGTGACGAGCTTGAGGTCGCTGGGCTGGAAGGAGAAGTCTCCGATCTTCAGGGACAGGGCGAAGGCGATGGCCAGGCGGTAGAGCACCGAACCGGCCACGGCCGCGACGAGGGCCCGCGCCACGGTGCGGCAGCCGAACAGGGTCTCGCCGATGATCACCGAGGCCAGCCCCGCCACGATGGTGCCCACGCCCATGTTCACGTCGGCCGCGCCCTGGTTCTGGGCGATGAGCCCGCCCGCCAGGGCGACGAGGGCGTTGGAGAGGCCCACGCTGCCGATGATCACGATGTCCGTGTCCACCCCGAGGCTGCGGATCATCTGCGGATTGTCGCCCGTGGCCAGCATGGTCTGGCCGATCTCGGTGCGCAGGAACCAGAGCAGCGCCGCGACGGCCGCCGCGGCGAAGCAGGCGAAGAGCGCCGTCGAGGCCAGGTGCGGGGGAAGCCCCAGCGCCGCGACCGCGTCCATGACCGTGGGCTTGCCGAGCAGGGTCAGATTCGGCCTGCCCATGATCCGGATGGTGATGGAGTAGAGCGCGATCATGGTCAGGATGCTGGCCAGCAGATGCAGGATCTTGAACTTGGTGTTCAGGATTCCGGTCACGGCCCCGGCCAGGAAGCCCGCGCCCGCGGCGAAGGTCAGGGCCAGAAAGGGGTCGTGCCCGGCGGTGATGGCCACCGAGGCCACGGCCGCGCCCAAGGGCAGGGAGCCGTCCACCGTGAGGTCGGGAAAATCGAGGACGCGGAAGGTGAGGTAGACGCCCAGGACCATCAGTCCGTAGACGAAGCCCTGTTCCAGCGCGCCGAGGAATGCGTAAGTCGTCATGTCGTCCGTCTTTCGGGAGGGGCGCGGTCCGTCCACACTCCGGGATGCCTGGGGGCTAGCGGATGACCTTGTCGGCCCGCCTGACCAGCGCCTCGGGCAGGGTCACTCCGTATCTGGCGGCGGCCGGGAGGTTCACGTAAAGTTGCAGGTCGCGCAGGCTCTCCACCGGCATGTCGGCGGGCTTCGCGCCGTCCTTGAGAATGCGCACGGCCATCTCGCCGGTCTGCACGCCCATGCGGCGGTAGTCCACGGCCACGGCGGCCAGCGCGCCGCGCTGCACCGTGTCGGTGTCCGCGGCGAAGAGCGGGATTCTCGCCTCCTCGCAGACCTTGACCACGGACTCCAGCACCGCCACCACGGTGCTGTCCGTGGGCACGGTGACGGCGTCCACCTTGCCGACCAGGGATTTGGCCGCGGCGTAGACCTCGGCCGAGGTGGAGACGGTGCGCGCCTCCACGGCGAGTCCGAGCTTGGCGCACTCGGCCTTGATCTGCCCGAAGGAGATCACGGAGTTGGGTTCGCCCGCGTTGTAGAGCACGCCGATGGTCCTGGCCGCGGGGAGAATCTCCCTGATCAACGCCATCTGCCGGTCCACGGGCGACTTGTCGGTCATGCCCGAGACGTTGCCCCCCGGTTTCTCCATGTTCTTCACGAGGCCCGCGGCCAGGGGGTCGGTGATTCCGGTGAAGAGCACCGGGATGTCCTTGATCTTCTGGACCACGGCCTGGGCCGTGGGCGTGGCGATGGCCAGGATCAGGTCCGGCCTGTCGCCCCGGATCTGGTTGGCGATCTGGACGGCCATGTCCATGGAGCCCTGCGCGGTGTAGACCTTGTACTCGACCTCCAGGCCCCTGGCCTTCAGAGTCTCCCTGAAGCCCTCGCGCATGGCGTCCAGGGAGGGATGTTCGACGATCTGGGTGGTGCAGACGAGAAGCTTCCCGGCCATGGCCGGGACAGGGAGCAGGAGTGCGGCGACGAGCGCCAGGGCGCTGAGAGGGTTCTTCATGATGCGGCTCCGGATGGTCTGTTCGGCAAGCGCGGGCTGCGGCCGCGCAAAAACGCGGCACGATGTCCGAAAACGAATATTTTTTGCCTTTTTCCAGCCGTCAGTCAAGCGCCCGGCCAGGGAGAACCGCCGCTACTGCCGGGCGGCCACGCCCGTGCGGGAGAGGTCGCGGGTCAGTCCGGCCACCGGGACCATGCGCAGGCCCGGCGCGGCCTCCTCGGCGAAACGCCGGAGCGCGGCCAGGGTGGCGGCGTGGGGGTGGCCGATGGCCACGGCCGAGCCGTGCTTGAGCGCCATGTTCTCGGCCTTCTGCAACTGGTGGAAGATCGCGTTCTCCTCGGCGATGTTGTCCAGGAAGACTTGGCGGCCCACGAAGGGCACGCCGTATTCCGCGGCCGCGCCCCTGGCCGCGGAGCGGGCGTTGGTGCGGCTGTCCAGGAAGAAGAGGCCCTTGGCCTTGAGCACGGACATGACCAGACGCATGCCGCGCGCCGAGCCGGTGAACCTGGAGCCCATGTGGTTGTTCATGCCGATGGCTTCCGGCACCAGGGCGATGTTCTTCTCCAGCATGCGCACGATCTCCTGGTCGCTCATGCGGGTCAGGACCACGCCGGGGCCGGGGGTGATGCGCGGATAGTTGTCCGGCTCCATCGGCTGGTGGATGATCACGTCGCGGCCGTGCTTTTGGGCGATGCGGGCCACGGCCCGGGTGTGCGAGGCCTGGGGCCAGACGGCGAAGGTCACGGGGTAGGGGAGTCGGGCCAGGGCCTCGGCGAAGGCCACGTTCTCGCCCAGGTCGTCGATGACGATGGCCAGCACGCCGCTGCCCGAGGGGCGCTGGATCGCGGCGGCCGGTCCGTCCGGCGGGGCGAAGCGCAGGGTGTGCGTCTCGCGGCCCAGCAGGGCGACATGCAGCAGGCCGTCCCCGAAGAGGCTGAGCGAGGCGTCCGGAGCCCAGCGCCGCAGGTGCGGACCCAGGGCCTCGGCGAATCCTTCCGCGCCGCGGCCGTATTGGATGAAAATGGACTGCACCAGATAGTCGAGATCATCCTCGTGGCGGTGGCTGACCTCGCTGAGGCTGTAGCGCTCCGGACCGAGGCCGAGCTGGCGCAGGGTCAGGAGCAGGGCGTAGTCCACGCGCTTGAGTTCGTCCTCGAAGCCCGGGGCCGCGTCCTCCTCGTAGGGCTGGCCGCTCTGGGGGACCTCCGGCGCGGGCGCGGCGGGGATGTCCGGCGCGGACGGCGCGGCGCGCGGGCTCTCGGCCGGGGAAGGAAGGCGCGAGGTCGCGGGGATTCCCGGCAGCCAGGGGCCGAAGAAGAGGACCAGGGTCAGCAGGAGGCCGAAGCCCGCCGCCGCTGCGGCCAGCCACGGCCAGTTCCGCCGCAGGAACCCCTGCGGCGGAGGCGTCTTTTTCCCCCCGGAACCAGAAGCCTTGCGCGCCATTGCTCCGCCGTCCGCCTCCGCCGGTCCCGGATCCTTAGTTCAGCGCCTTGAGGCGGGGAAGCTGGCGCACCAGCTCCAGGGCCAGCCTGAGCTGGTTGTCGCGCTTGAGCATGGCCTCGGCCTTGCCGTTGGCCTCGCCGGCGGAACCGTTGTTCTCGCCGTTGCGCTCCAGGTGGCGGGTGAGGTCCTTCTCGCGGATGACGCTCTTGTCGTCGTCCTCGCGCGGCTGCTCGAAGGCCACGGCGATGTCGGGCACGATGCCCTCGGCCTGGATGGAGCGGCCCGAGGGGGTGTAGTAGAGGGCGGTGGTCAGCTTGATGCCCGAGCCGTCGGAAAGCGGGATGACGGTCTGCACCGAGCCCTTGCCGAAGCTGCGTTCGCCCAGGATGGCCGAGCGCTTGCGGTCCTGCAGGGCGCCCGCCACGATCTCCGAGGCCGAGGCCGAACCCGCGTTGATCAGCGTGACCATGGGGGCGGCGAGGTCGCTGGATTGGGAGCCCGCGTTGTAGTCCTTGCGGGTGGAGGCGTCCTTGCCCTGGATGTAGACGATGAGGCCTTCGTTGATGAAGGTGTCGGCCACGCTCACGGCCTGGTTGAGCAGGCCGCCGGGGTTGTTGCGCAGGTCGAGGACCACGCCGTTGATCGGGCCGCGGGTCTTCTTGAACTCGGCGATCCTGTCGTGCAGCTCGCGCGTGGTGTTCTCGTTGAACTTGGTCAGGCGCAGGTAGAGCACGCCCTTGTCCAACTCCTCGCTGCGCACCGAGACGATGGGGATGGTGTCGCGCACCATGGTCACCTTCTCGGGCTTTTGCGAATCCTTGTGCAGGATGGTCAGGGTGATCTTGCTGCCCCTGGGGCCGCGGATCTTGCCCACGGCCTCGGTCAGCGAGAGGTCCTGCGTGGGCTGGCCTTCGATCTCCAGGATCAGGTCGCCCGACTTCAGTCCCGCCTTGTGGGCCGGGGTGTCGTCGATGGGCGAGACGACCATCAGCCGTCCGTTGTCCTGGGTGATCTCGATGCCGATGCCGCCGAATTCGCCCGAGGTGCTGACCTGCATGTCCCGGAATTCCTCGGGGGTCATGAAGGAGGAGTGCGGGTCGAGCTGTTGCAGAAGGCCCTTGATGGCGTCGTCCACCAGTTCCTTGCGGCCGATGTCGCGAACGTAATAGTCCTCCACCAGACTCATGACCTGGCTGAAACGCTTCAGGGCGTCGTAGCGGTCCTCCTTGTCCTTTGCGCTGTCCGCGCAGAGCGTGCCTGCGAACGCGGACAACAGAACGAGAACCGAAACCATGAACAGCCAACGTCTGATGCGCATATATCCTCCGAAGACCTTACTTCTTTCTGGCGGTCAGCCACTCAAGGGGGTTAACGGCTTTTTCGTGCCTTCGCAATTCAAAATACAGGCCCGCGCCCTTGGCCGCCGGGTAGTAGCCCGCGCTGCCCAGCACCTGGTCCTGGTTCACTTCCTGCCCCATGCGCACGCGGCTGTCCGAGAGGTAGGCGTACAGGCTGTAGAAGTTGCCGCCGTGGAAAAGGATGATGACCTTGCCGAAGCCGCGCAGCACGTCGTCATGCACGACCTTGCCCAGGGCGACGGCGCGCACCGGCGCGTTCTCGCCCAGCGACAGGCCGATGCCGCGCACCGGCGGGTTGGCCCCGGGGGCGAAGCCCACCACCACCGGCCCCTCGGCGGGCCAGGGCAGGACGCCCTTGAGGTCTCCGACGTCCTTGCTGGTCAGGACCTTGAGGCGGTACTGCAGGCTGGCCACCGTGGCCAGCACCTGGGAAAGCTCCTCTTCCTGGCTGATCTTGGCCGCGCGCACCTTCTGGACCTCGCGCGCAAGCTCCAGCTTCTGCTTCAGGACCTCGTCCTTGCGGCTGTTGATGGCCGCGAGCTTCTTCTCGACGTCGGCGCGCAGCCGGTCCTGCTCGGCCATGTTGGCGGCCAGTTCGCTGGTCCGCGCCGCGAGGCCCGAAAGCTTCTCCTCGCCCGAGGCGTAGAGCGCGGCCAGCCAGGTGAAGCGGCGGTCGGCCTCCTCCCAGGAGGAGAGGCCCCGCAGGCGGTTGGTGGCGTTCTGCAGATGCAGGGGCCAGAGCGTGGCCATGAGCCGCGAGATGTCCTGGAGCACGGCGCTCCGCCGGTCCAGGATGCGCTGGTGCTCGGCCGCGATCTCCTTCTGGCGCTTCTCCACCGCGGCCAGCTCCTTTTCCTGGCGGCCGATGTCCGCGGTCAGGGTCCCGATGCGGTCCTCCGAGGCGGCCAGCTTGCCGTGCAGGGCCCGTTCCTGCTGCGTCAGCCGGGAGAGGGAGACTTTCTGCTCCTGGGCGCGGCGCGACTGCAGGTCGATGTTCTCCTTGAGCTGGTCGACCTGGGTTTTGGGCCCGGCCTTGGCCGTGGGAGAGGGCGCGCTTTTGGGCGCGGGCGGGCTCTTCGCGGGCGTCTTGTGCGGGGCCGGGGCCTTGGCGGGGGCCGCCTTCTTGGCCGGAGCGGGCTTGGGGGCGGCCTGGGGCTTGGCGCTCTGGGGTTTTGCCGTCTGGGGCTTGGCGGTCTGGGATTTGGCGGTCTGGGCGTGCGCGGGCGTGTCCGCAAGGAGCGGCGTCACGGCCAGGAACATCGTCAGGGCCAAAGCCGCGCAGGCGAGGCGGCGGAGCGGGCCGGGCGGGATCACGCCGCTCCCTCCAGGAACGCGCCCAGGGGGCAGTCGCCGCAGCGGGGCCTGGACTTCTTGCAGAATTCCTTGCCCGCGCGCACGATGAGGGCGTGGCATTCGTTGTACAGGGCGACATCCTCGGGCAGGGCCGAGGTGAAGATGTCCTGCAGGTCGTGGTAGTTCGTCTCCTCCGGGGCCAGTCCGTGGCGCTGCGCGAGGCGCGCGGTGTAGGCGTCGATGACGAAGGAGGGCTTGGCAAGGGCATAGAGCAGGATGCTGTCCGCGGTCTCGGGGCCTATGCCGCGCACTGCCAGCAGCTTTTCCCGCAGCCGGGGCAGCTCCTGGCGGCCCAGGTAGCCCAGGGCGAGGTCGTCCAGCGCGTCCCCCGCCTCGGCCGCGAGGAAGTCGAGGAAGTGGCCGAGGCGCGCCGCCTTGACCCGGAAATAGCCCGCGGGCCGGATGAGTCCGGCCAGGGCCTCGGGCGTCAGGCGGCGCATGGCCTCCGGGGACAGGGCGCGGGCCGCCCTGAGCGCGGCGATGGCCTTTTCCACGTTTCCCCAGTTGGTGTTCTGGGTCAGGATGGCGCCCACGGCGACCTCGAAAGGCGTCTCCCCGGGCCACCAGCCGCTGGGGCCCAGGGCGTGGAGCAGGGCGTCGTAATACTTCCTGATCGGATTGAGCTTCATGGTCTCCTGGGATAGATAACCCCGCATCCGCGAGGCGCAAGCGTTTGCGGCCACAGGGTACGACTGTTCGCGCCCCGGCGCAAGCGCGCCGCGTGCGCGGCATACACCAAACCGCGACGATGGAGAAGACCGTGCCGACCTTCTCGCGCCCATCCCTGCTCGGCCTGTCCGCCGCCCTGGCGCTGACCTGGATCGTGTGCGCGGGCGTACGGCTCGTCGAGCTTCCCGCGTGGCAGGGTAGTGCTTTCGAGGCGGGCGGGGAGCCCATCATGGCCACCCACGACGCCTACGTCTGGCTGGCCGGGGCAAAAGGGGTCGGCGTCCTGCCCGATGCCCCGCTGTCGCGGCTCGTGCGGCTGGTCCACGCCCTGACCCCCGCCTCCTGGGGCGGCGTCGGATTCTGGCTGCCGCCCCTGGTCGCCGCGTTTTCCGGGCTGCCTCTGGTGGTCCTGGCCAGGCGCTGGGGCGCGTCCGCCTTCGGGCCCGCCGCGGGCGTGGTCGGCGGGTGCGCCCTGGGCTTCCTGATACGCACGCGTCTGGCCATGCTGGACACGGACATCCTGGCCCTGTTCACCCTCACCCTGGCCGCGGTCTGGCTCTGCCTGCTCCTGGAGCCGCTGCTGCGTTTCGGAGATGGCGCGGCCGGGACCGGGGAGGACGCGGCCGGACCTTCGCCCGGGTTCTGGGGCGGCCTTGGAGGACTTTGCCTCTGGACCATCGTTTCCGTCTGGTTTTACGGGAGCATCCAGACGATCCTCATGGCGGTGTTCGGTTCCGGAGCCGCGCTTGGCGTGGTCCTGGCGCGTCCTGGTCGCCGAACCCAGATTCTGGTCGCGACGTGCCTTCCCCTGGCGTGTCTGCACACCGCCTCCTGGGCTGCCCTGGCCGCCGTTCCGGCCGTCTGCGCGGCGTTCTGGCGCTTTCCTGGCCTGAGCCGTCGGCCAGCGGTCCTGTGGGCGGCGGCCGGGGCCGGACTGCTCGCCTTCGCGATCTTCGGGAGCGGTTTTGCGGGCGGCGTCGTGGAGCGCGTCCTCTATTGGTTCAAGCCCGCCGTGGATGAGGCCAGGAGCGCGGCGTCCGTGTCCGCCCTGAGCCTGCCCTCGGTCCTGCCCAGCATCCGTGAGGCGCAGAACAGTCCGTTCTCCGATATCCTGCGGGTCATGGCCGGGCATCCCGCGCTGTTTCCCGTGCTGCTTGCCGGGTACGTCTGGCTGGCGCTGCGCCGTCCCGTGGCCCTGGTCTTCCTGCCTCTCCTGCTGCTCGGCCTGGCTTCGGCCAAGCTCGGGATGCGCTTCAGCATGTACGGCGCGCCCGCCATGGGCGCGGGCATGATCGGTCTGGGCCTGCTCACGGCCCGCTTCATTCCCAGGCCCCTCCCGGCTCTCGTTCTGGCCGCGGCCGGATTGTGCGTCGCGCTCGTTCCCCCGGCGTATGTCCTGAGGCGGGCACCGCCTTCCCCGGCGCTCTCCCGGCCCTTTGCCGAAACGCTTCTGGAACTCGGCAGGGCGACTCCTTCGTCCGCCTGGATATGGCTGTGGTGGGACTTCGGCTACGCGGTTCAGTACTACGCCGAGCGTTTTCCCGTGGCCGACGGGGCGCGTCATACGGAACATTGGCTCTATCCCCTGGCCGCGGTCCACGCCGCGGAACCGGCCCGGGCGGCGGCTCTGATGCGCTTTTTCGCCGCCGAGATGGCGGTTCAGGATATCCCTTCCGAGGCCCGGCGGCAGGTGTCCGGCGACTCGCCCTTCCTGCACGCCTTCACCCCGCCGATGGCCCGGCTGCTTGAGATGCAGGGCGCCGCCGCGCGCGCGGTTCTCGACAGGCTGGACGGGGAGGGCGGAACGGCCGGGGCCGGAGCGTCCCTCCCGGAGCAGGACTACGTGGTCTCCTGGGACAACCTCCGGTTGGCGGGATGGATCATCCGTTTCGGGACATGGGATCTCGCGGACGGCGCGTACAAGGAGGGCAACGTGACGCGGCTGGAGGGCGAGTTGCGCGTGGACCCGGCCAAAGGCGCGGCCATGTCCTCGAAGTTCGGCAACCTGCCCCTGGCCACCCTGGACGTGGCCACGCCGAACGGGGTCAAGCGCTACTCCTGGCCGCGCCTTTCCGGGGTCCATCTGGTCATGAACAACGCGGCGCGGGAGGCGTACATCATGAACGACACGGCCTACCGCTCCTCCATGGTCCAGATGCTGCTCGGCGAGCCCGCGTCCTTTGCGCGCGACTTCGAGCTTGTCCTCGACAATGCGCCCGCGGCCAGGGTCTACCGGTTGAAACCGAGGCCCGAAGAGGGGCGGGAGTAGTCCGGGAGGGTCCGGTTCGGGGCCGGCTTCCGCTTCAGCCCCAGCAGAGGGCGGCCCATTCGCCGTCGACGAGGGTCCTCGGCTGGCCCAGACCGAAACGCGCGTAGGCCGAGGCCACGCCCGCGGCCTGTTCGGCCAGGACGCCCGAGAGCGCCAGCATCCCGCCGGGCGCGAGGCGGGCCGCGATGTCCGCGGACAGGGCGATGAGCGGCCCGGAGAGGATGTTGGCCACGATCAGGCCGAAGGAGGCGTCCGGCGCGAGGCAGTCGATGCTGCCCGCGGCCAGGGCCAAGCGGTCCGCCACGCCGTTGGCCGCGGCGTTCTCCTCGGCGCAGGCCACGGCCTGGGGGTCGATGTCCAGCCCCACGCCGCGGCAGCCGAGCAGGGCCAGACCGATGGCCAGGATGCCCGAGCCCGTGCCCAGGTCCAGGAAGCGGGGCCGGGCGTCCAGGCGTCCCGACTGCGCGAGGTCGCCGATGACGCGCAGGCAGAGCGCCGTGGTTGGGTGGTGGCCGGTGCCGAAGGCCATCTTGGGCTCGATGACGATGTGCGTGCGGCCGTCCGCCCCCTTGTCCGCCAGCCAGGGCGGCAGGATCTCGAAGACCCTGCCCGCCTGCACCGGAGTGAAGAAGTCGCGCCAGGCCATGGCCCAGTCCTGGGGATCGACCGCGGCGCGCGTCAGGCCGCCTTCCGGGAATGCGGCGGATACGGCCGCGGCCAGTTCCTCGGCCAGCGGATGGTCGTCCACGTGGAAGGTCACGCGCCAGGCGCCGTCGGCCGGGGAGAGGCTCTCCTCCCAGCCCTGCGGCACGCGCAGGGCGAGAAAGGCCATGGCCCGCTCGTAGTCGGCCTCGGCGACGCGGAATTCGAAACGCTCCACCGCGCCTAGTCCTGCTTCGCCGTGCCGCAGGTCTCGGGCGTGCAACCGGGGTTGGCCTTGCGGAAGTCGGCCAGCTTCACGGCGTCGTCCTTCACGTCCTCGGCCCGGCAGGCGTCCGTGCAGCCGCAGCCGCACGCGTTCTTCGCGGTCTCGTTCATGGCGTTCCTCCTGTGGGAAAACGGCGGGGCGCGGCGTCTGTCCGCGCCCCGCAAGGAATTACAGGCTCTTCAGGACCTCGTCCAGGGCCGTGGCGAAGCGGTCGATGTCCTCGCGCGCGATGGTCAGGGGCGGCAGGAGCCGCAGCACCGTGTCCTGCGTCAGGTTGAGCACGAAGCCCTTGTCCAGCAGCTTCTCCCAGACCGTCTTGCCGGGGAAGGCCAGATCGATGCCGATGATCAGGCCCCGGCCGCGCACGTCCCGGATCGTGCCGGGGTTGGCCGCGCCGACCGCCCGGAAGCGGTCGCGGGCGTAGACCCCCAGTTCCCGGGAGCGCTCGGCCAGATTGTCGCGCTGCATGATCTCGATGACCTTGTCCGCCACGCGCGAGAGCAGCGCGCCGCCGCCGAAGGTGGTGGCGTGGGCCCCGGGGGCGAAGGCGCGGGCCACTTCGTCCGTGGCCAGCATGGCGCCCATGGGCAGGCCGTTGGCCAGGGCCTTGGCCGAGGTGAAGACGTCGGGCGTCAGGCTGTATTCCTGGAAGGCCCAGAAGCAGCCCGCGCGGCACAGGCCGGTCTGGATCTCGTCCACCATGAAGAGGACGCCGCGCTCGCGACAGAGCTTCTGCACGCCGCGCAGGTATTCCGGCGGCAGGGGCCGCACGCCGCCCTCGCCCTGGATGATCTCCAGGAGCACGGCCGCGGTCGTGTCCGAGATGGCGGCCTCAAGGGCGGGCAGGTCGTTCCAGGGTACGGTGACGAAGCCCTGGGGCAGGGGGTCGAAGCCCTCCTTGACCTTCTGCTGGCCCGTGGCCGTGAGCGTGGCCAGGGTGCGGCCGTGGAACGACCCCTCCAGGGTGATGACCTCGTAGGCCGGGCTGTTCCTGACCATGCGGTGGTAGCGCCGGGCCAGCTTGATGGCCGCCTCGTTGGCCTCCGCGCCGGAGTTGCAGAAGAAGACCTTGTCGCAGTGGCAGGTGGCCAGGATGCGTCCGGCCAGCTCCACCTGCTCGCGCTGGTAGAAGAGGTTGGAGACGTGGACGAGTTTCTTCGCCTGCTCGCAGATGACCTCGCTGATCTCGGGATGGCTGTGGCCCAGGCTGGTCACGGCGATGCCCGAGAGCAGGTCGACGTATTCGCGGCCCGCGAGGTCGTAGAGGCGCGCGCCCGAGGCCGAGGCCACGGCCAGGGGGTAGCGGCCGTAGGTGTGGCAGATGGCGGAAAGTTCGCAGGTCTTCAGTTCGTCGAAAGGTGTTTTCATGGCGTCACACATATCCTGTAACCCGGTTCGTGTTCAATGCCTTCCCGTGTGGCCGAAGCCTCCGGCCCCGCGGGCGGTGTCCGACAACTCCTCGCAGGCGACGACGCGGGATCGTCGGATGGGCATGAAGACGAGTTGGGCGATGCGCTGGCCGCGTTCGACGACGCGTTCCTCGCCCGAGGTGTTGAGCAGGCAGACCGTGATCTCGCCCCGGTAGTCCGGGTCGATGACGCCCACGCCCTGGGCCACGGCCAAGCCGTCCTTGGCGCCCAGGCCGCTGCGCGAGAAGACGAAGCCCGCGAAGCCCGGCTCCGTGATCTCGATGGCCACTCCCGTGCCGATCATGGCCCGGCCCCCGGCCGGGACGGTCAGGGAGGGCGCGTCGAAGCAGGCGCGCAGATCCAGTCCCGCGCTGTGTT
Organism: Desulfovibrio sp.; assembly: GCA_022839785.1. Taxonomy (GTDB): domain Bacteria; phylum Desulfobacterota; class Desulfovibrionia; order Desulfovibrionales; family Desulfovibrionaceae; genus Alkalidesulfovibrio. The sequence goes on from JALHJW010000010.1 coordinate 72,972, forward strand.
CGGTAGCGTAGGCGCAGGCATGCTCCTGCCAGACCGGGTGCAGGAAGCGGAACTTCACGGGCAGGGGGGCGGTGGACTCGTCCATAGGGGTTTTCTCCGGGTACGCGTGCGGGGGGCGAAGGTAGACGTTTGACCCCCAAAAGGCAACAGGCCGGAGGGGCGAGGGCCGGGATGCGCATCCGTATTGCAATTTGGCGTGGCTTTCGGCAGAACATACGGGGTAGACGGCCAAAAGGGGGAGGCCCCTCTGCGCCGGACCGAACAGCAAGGAGCGACCATGCGTCCGATCAGAAGCTTCAGCGTTGTCCCGAGACTCCCTCCCAAGCTGGAGGGCATGTGGGAACTGGCCTACAACTTCTGGTTCGCGTGGACCGACGCGGTGACCGACCTCTTCTCCCAGATCGATCTCGATCTCTGGCGGGCCTGCTACGGCAACCCCGTGGCCTTTCTCAACCAGGTGCCGCAGCGGACGCTGGAGGAGTTGTCCAGGGACGAATTCTTCGTGGAGCGCGTGCGCGACGCGCAGAAGAGCCTGCACGACTACCTCGCCCGCACCACCTCGCCCGTCTCCTTTCCCGGCGCGGGCCGTGATACGCCCGCCGTGGCCTACTTCAGCGCCGAGTTCGGCCTGGACGTGAGCATGCCCATCTACTCGGGGGGCTTGGGCATCCTGGCCGGAGACCACCTCAAGTCCGTCTCCGACCTCAACGTGCCCCTGGTGGGCATCGGCCTGGCCTACAAGAAGGGCTATTTCCGGCAGTACCTGACTCCGGACGGCTGGCAGCAGGAGCGTTATCCCGAGTCCGACTTCGAGCAGCTGCCCATGCGCCTGGTCAAGGACGACGAGGGCCGCGCCGTGACCATCTCCGTGGACATGGCCGGGCGCGAGTGCCGCGCCCAGGTCTGGCGCGTGGACGTGGGCCGCATGCAGCTCTATCTTCTGGACTCCAACGTCCCGGAGAACGACGCGGATCTGCGCGAGGTCACGGACCAGCTCTACGGCGGCGACCTGACCATGCGCATCCGGCAGGAGATACTGCTCGGCATCGGCGGCATCCGCGCGCTGTGGGCCATGGATCTTCGCCCCACGGTCATCCACATGAACGAGGGGCACAGCGCCTTCGCGGGGCTGGAGCGCATCCGCGTGTTCATGTCCGAGAACGGCCTGTCCTTCGAGGCGGCCATGGAGCTGGCGGCCTCCACCGCGGTCTTCACCACGCACACGCCCGTGCCCGCGGGCAACGACCGCTTCGACCCGGGGCTGATGCAGCCCTACTTCGAGAACTACGCCCGCAGCCTCGGCCTGGCCTTCAAGGTCTTTCTGGCCCTGGGACGCGAGGACCCGCGCGACGACGCCGAGTCCTTCTGCATGACCGTGCTGGCGCTGCGCCTCTCGCGCTTCAACAACGGCGTCTCCGAGCTGCACGGCAAGGTCTCGCGCAACATGTGGAAACGCGTCTGGCCGCAGTACCCGGTGGAGGACGTGCCCATCGACGCCATCACCAACGGCGTGCACCAGCCCTCGTTCGTGGCCCCGGACATGGCCGTGCTCTACGACCGCTACCTGGGGAGCAACTGGAAGGAGGACCCGGACTGCCCGCGCGTCTGGCGGCAGGCACAGAACATCCCCGATTCCGAACTGTGGCGCACCCACGAGCGGCTGCGCGAACGGCTCACGGACTACGTGCGCCAGCGCGTGGCCGAGACCCTGCGGAAACGCGGCGCGCGGCGGCGCGAGGTCGAGGAGGCGCAGGAGATACTGGACCCCCGCGCCCTGACCATCTGCTTCGCCCGTCGTTTCGCCACCTACAAGCGGGCCAACCTGCTGTTCATGGACGTGGAGCGCCTGAAGCGCCTGGTGACCAACCCGGACCGGCCCGTGCAATTCATCTTCGCGGGCAAGGCGCATCCCCAGGACAACGAGGGCAAGAAGCTCATCCAGCAGATCGTGCAGCTCTCGCGCACGCCCGAGCTGCGCAACAAGATCGTGTTCATCGAGGACTACGACATGGAGGTCGCCAAGCACATGGTGCAGGGCGGCGACGTCTGGCTGAACAACCCGCGCGTGCCGCTCGAAGCCTGCGGCACCTCGGGCATGAAGGCCATGGCCAACGGCGTGCTCAACGTCAGCACCCTGGACGGCTGGTGGGCCGAGGCCTGGCGGCCGGACAGCTCCACGGGCTACGGCATCGGCCGGGGCGAGATCTACGACGACTGGGGCTACCAGGATTTCGTGGAGAGCCAGACGCTTTACAACGTCCTTGAGAACGACGTCGTGCCCGACTTCTACGACCGCGGCCACGCCAACATGCCGCGCGGCTGGGTCAGGCGCATGAAGACCGCCCTGGTCGAGCTTGGGCCGGTCTTTTCCGCCCACCGCATGGTGGAGGACTATTGCCGCAAGGCCTACATCCCGGCCTTCGCGAACTACAAGAAGCTGGCCGCGGACGGCTTCGCCAAGGCCAAGGAGCTGGCCGCCTGGCGCATGGACCTCATGACCAAGTGGAGCGAGATACAGATCAGGGACGTGCGCACCGAGGCCCCGGAGCAGGTCTTCGTGGGCGAGCCGTTCATCGTCGAATGCGAGATCTGGCTCGACGGCCTGACCCCGGACGACATCCGGGCCGAACTCTACGCCGGGCCCCTCAACCAGGACGGCGACCTGGCGCAGCGACGCACCGTGCCGCTTGCGGCCGAGGGCAAGGGCAAGGACGGCTGGCACACCTACCGGGGCGAACTGGTGCCCCAGGAGGCGGGACGCTACGGCTTCACCATCCGGCTGCTGCCCTACCACCCGCTGCTCATCGACCCGCGTTCCCTGGGGCTGATCCGCTGGGTGGAGGCGCGCTGAGCAGGGGAAATTCCGCCGCCCCCTTGCTTTTGCAGGACGGCTTGGCGTAAGGATACGACCGGGGATCGGGGGGGCCGCGCGAGCGGTTCAGCGAGAACATTTTCGGCGACGGATGAAGGATGTCGTTTCTTAAAAAAATTCTGAAGGTTGCGTCCGGCAAAAAAAACGACGACAGGCGCGCCGCCTTCAGGGTCGAGATTCCCCTTCTGCGCGCCAAGCTCTCGGGCAAACCGGTCAGCGTCAGCGTGCGGGACATCAGCGCCACGGGCATCTCGCTCAACTCGGTGGCCCGGGAGTTCAGCCCGGGCAACCAGGTGGTGGTCAACCTGTTCATGGGGGCCAAACTCCTGGTGGCCGACCTGATGATCGAGGTGGTGCGCGTGGGCAAGGGCTACGTGGGCGGCAAGTTCGTGCAGCTGACCACGCAGCAGGCGGATTTCTTGCACTCCCTGACCCTGGACGAGCAGAAGAAGCTCGCGGACATCAAGAAGAAAGAGGGCGAGAAGGGCGAAAAAGCCGAGAACGGAGTGTCCGCCAAGGCCTGAGCCCGGCGGCGCGAACGATTTTTTCAGGGCGGGGGGACGCAGGTCTCCCCGCCCTTTTTACGTTTCGGCTACGGTCCGTCCGGGCCGTTCTCCTCCCGTTCCCTGAGCACCAGCAGCAACGAGAAGTAGGGCAGCTTTTCCGGCACCGCGTCCAGGCCCGTCCACAGGGCCTCATCGGCCATGCCCAGGCGGGAGACGGCGACGACCCGGGTCCCCCTGTCCAGCCGGGCCAGGACCCGGCGGATGGCCGGGAGGTTGCGGTAGGCCTTGAGCACCACGGCGTTGTCCGCGCCCGCCAGGGCTGCCGCGAGTTGCTCCTCGTCCGCGATGCCCGAGACGATGGTCAGGTTCTCCTCGGCCTCGCACAGGGGGCTCAGGGTGGCGGCCGCCGCGGCCTGGTACGAGGTCACGCCGGGCACGGCCTCGACGCGCGCATCGGGAGCCAGCCTGCGCAGGGTGCGCAGGAGGTAGCCGAAGGTGCTGTAGGTCATGGGGTCGCCGAGGGTCAGGAAGGCCGCGTCGCGGCCCGAGGCCAGAACCTCGCGCACGCGGCGGGCCGCCGCCTCCCAGGCCGCGGTCAGGACGGCGCGGTCGCGGGTCATGGGGAACTCAAGCCGCTCCACGGCCGCGCCCGGGGCGAGGTGCGCGCGGGCGATGTCCAGGGCATGCGAATGGTCGTTCTTGGGCGAGGCCGCGGTGAAGACCACGTCCGCCCGGCCCAGGATGCGGGCGGCCTTGAGGGTCAGGAGTTCGGGATCGCCGGGGCCGACGCCCACGGCGTAGAGGGTTCCGTTGGTCATTGCGCTGCTCCGGGGGCTGTGTGCTGTGCGGCGTCCGGCGCGGTCCCCAGGGGCTGCGCGACGCGGTCCGGGTGCAGGAACGCGGCCAGCCGCTCCACGGCCTCCACGTTGCGCGGCCCAGTGCGGGAAAAGGTCATCCAGTCGGCGAAAAGCACCCGTCCCTGGCGCACGGCGGGCAGGTCGCGGAAGAATTCGCGCTGGGCCGGGGGCTCGGGCGAGGGGTTCATGGGGCCGTCCAGCACCAGGTAGGCCTCGGGCGCCAGGGAGACGAGGGCCTCCAGGTTGAGGGGCTGGTGCGTGTGCGGGGCCTCGGGCACGATGGTTCCGCCCGCCAGGCGCACGATTTCGCCGGTCATGCCCGTGCCGCCCGCCACGAGCAGCGGCGGGAACCGGACCTCGGCCATGACCCGGGGCCGGGGCGCGTTCGCCACCCGCCGCGCCACCGCGTCCAGCCTGGCCTGCATGGGCGCGATGGCGGCCTCGGCCCGCGCCGTCTCTCCCGTCAGGACGCCCAGGCGGCGATAGACGGCGAAGAGGTCGGCGAAGGAGGCGATGCGCAGCACTGCCACGTCCAGGCCCTGGGCGCGGAGATCCTGGGCCGCGGCCAGGGCGGGGTCGCGGCCGCCGAGCAGGACCACGAGATCGGGGCGCGCGCCCAGGATCAGCTCCAGGTTGGGGCGAAGATGCGTGCCCACCGTGGGCAGCCCCTGCAGGCCGGGCAAGGCGACGTCCGAACTGGTGCGGGCGATGATCCGTCCGCTTAGCCCCATGTCCGCCAGCACCTCGTCGAAGCCCGCATAGAGCGTGACGATGCGTTGCGCGGGCGCGGCCAGGACGACGGTCCGCCCCGTGTCGTCAAGGATCGCGGGCCGGTCTGCCTGCGCCGCCTCAGGCGGCAGGAGAAGCAGCGCCAGGAGCGAAAAGAGCCTGGGGAGCGCCCGTGCGCGGGTGCGCCACGATATCCACGTCGGTTTCATAGATCTCCATGAGTATGTCGCGCCGGAAGACGTCGGCCGTGAGGCCCTGGTGCGCGACGCGGCCGTTCTTGAGAAAGACGAGGCGGCTGCAGTAGAGCGCCGCCAGGTTGAGGTCGTGCAGCACGGCCACGGCGGTCAGCCCGGCGCGGCAGCGCGCCGCCAGCAGGTCGTGCATGCGGATGCGGGCCGCCGCGTCCAGCCCGGCCGAGGCCTCGTCCAGGAGCAGGACGGGCGTTTCCTGGCACAGGGCGCGGGCGAAGAGCGCGCGCTGGCGTTCGCCGCCCGAGAGTTCGTCCGCCGGACGCGCGGCGAGATGGGCCACGCCCGCGGCCTGCATGGCCGCGAGGGCCACGCGGTAGTCCTCCGGGCCGTAGCCGCCCAGCAGCGGCAGCCGCGCCATGCGGCCCATGAGCACCAGGGAGAGGAGGCGCAGGCCCTGCGCCGGTTCGGCGCTCTGCGGAACCACGGCCACGCGGCGGGCGCGTTCGTGCGGGGCGAGCCGCCACATTTCGTCCCCGTCCAGGCGGACCGATCCGGCCTGCGGCCGCAGCACGCCCGCCAGGCAGAGGAGCAGGGTGGTCTTGCCCGCGCCGTTGGGGCCGAGGACGCCGACCAGTTCGCCGGACGCGGCCGCGAGATCGACGCCGTGCAGCACGGTTCGGCCGCCGTATCCGGCGCAGAGGCCCTCCGCCGCGATCATGCCGTTCCCCGCCGCGAGCGCAGGAGCACCATGCAGAAGAACGGCCCGCCGAGCAGGGCCGTGACCACGCCCAGGGGCAGCTCCAGGCCGCCGGGCAGGGCGCTGCGGGCCAGGACGTCGGCCCAGACCAGGAGCAGCCCGCCGAGCAGGCCGGAGACCAGAAGCAGGGGCCGGTGCTCGGCCCCGGTGAAGCGCCGGGCCAGATGCGGCACCACCAGCCCCACGAAGCCGACGACCCCGGAGACGGCCACGGCCGCCCCCGCCAGCAGGCTGGCCGCCACGAGCAGGCGCAGGCGGGCGCGCGTCGCGTCCACGCCGAGCAGCCGGGCCTGCAGGCTGCCCAGGGAAAGGGCGTCCAGGTCCCGCGCCCGCAGCCAGACCAGGGCGAGGCCCAGGACCAGATAGGGGAGGAGCAGGGCGAGGTGGCCGCCCCCCCGGCCCTGCAGGCTGCCCATGAGCCAGAAGACGATGCTGGCCGTGGACTCCTCGTCCAAAGCCTTGAGCAGCGCGATGCAGGCCGAAAGGAAGGTGGCCGTGATGATGCCCGCCAGGACCATGGTCTCCCGTCCGGGGCCGCGCGCCGCGCGGGCCAGCAGCAGCACGGCGGCCAGCGCGGTCAGCGCCCCGGCCAGACCGGCCAGGGGCAGCAGGCCGATGCGCAGCCCCAGGACGGTGAAGGCCGTGCGCGCCGCCAGGCCGCAGAAGATGGCCAGACTCGCGCCGCAGGCCGCGCCCGTGGAGACGCCGAGGGTGAAGGCGTCGGCCAGGGGGTTGCGCAGGATGCCCTGGAAAACGCAGCCCGCCACGGCCAGGGCCGTGCCCACGCAGAAGGCCAGCAGACCGCGCAGGAGCCGCAGTTCGAGGACCACGGTGCGCCGCACCGGGTCGAGCGCCGCCCCCTCCCTGCCCGTGAGGTCGAGGAGGGCGGCGAGCACGTCGTCGGCCGGGACCGGCAGCGGCCCGATGAGGCAGGCGGCGAGCAGCGAGGCGACGGCCGCGGCGAGAAGCAGCCCCGCCCCCCCGGTCAGCCGCAGGGCGCGGCCGCGTTCCGCGGCGTGCAGGGCCTCCGCGGCCGACAGGGGGGAGGGCAGGGAGTCGCTCAATGCGCGTGGTCTTCCGCGAGTCCGGCCACAGCCTGACGCAGATGTTCGATCCAGATCCCGGCCACGGCGTCGGACGAGGCCAACCCGGCGAGCACCGGCGTGACCTTAAGCCCCGCGGCCGTCATGATCGAGGCCCAGGAGTCCGGCTCCCCGCCCGCGATGTCGTTCTGGGCATGGTCCCCGGCCACGGCCATGAGCGGCACCAGGGTCACGCTGCGGACCTTTTGCCTGGCGAGGCGGGCCGTGATCTCTTCAGGTCCGGTGCGGCCCTCGACCGTGCCCACCAGATGCGCGGCCGAACGTTCCGCCAGCACGGCCTGCAGGGCCGGATAGGTCACGCCCGCCGGGTGCTCCGTGCCGTGGCCCACGAAGACCACGGCCTCGCCTTTCCTGGCCGGGTAGGCGGCGGTCAGGAGCTCGGCCGCCCGGGCTAGGTCGTCCTCGGTGGAGAGCAGCGGCAGGCCGACGCTCACGCGGCGCGGACCGTCCTTTTTGCCCTCCAGGGCGCGGGCGGTGCGCAGGAGGTCGTGGAACTCGAAGCCGGGGATGACGTGCAGGGGCTGCACCGCGATGTCGGTGAAGCCCTCGTTGGCCATGCGGGCCAGGGCCAGGGCCGGGGAGTCGGGAAGCTCGCCGCCCGCGCCCAGCTTGGTGCGGATCATGGCCGAGGTGTAGGCCCAGCGGATGGGCGTGCCGGGAAAGGCCTCGCGCGCCAGGCGGTCGAGGTTGTCGTAGGCGACGCGGGCCTCGGGCGCCGAAGTGCCGAAGGCCACCAGCAACACGCCCTGCCTGGGCGGTTTTGCGTCGCCGTGTCCGGCCAGGGCCGGGAGGACGGAGAGGCTGAGGACGGAAAGCAACAGCAGGGTGAGCCGGAACGTGCGAGCGATCATGGCGATCCTCCATGTTTCCGGGGCAAAGAGAAAATCCCCGCGTCCGTCGGCCGTCATGTGCGACGCCGGGAGGCCGGGATTTCCACAGGAAGGTCCGAACCGGCAGTTGCCCCCGTCGCCGGTGCGGATGGCCGCATGATGTCCGGACAGGTCTTCTGGCTCTCCCGGAGCCCGCTCCGCCTTCCCGCCCGAGGGCAGTGGCATGCGTGGAGGGGCCGATTTCCCCGTTGCCGGGGCCGGGATTACAGCGGCGAGGGCCGCTCCGGTCTCGCACCGGATTCCCAATTGAGCGCGGGTCGCGCATCCGAACGGCGGATGTATAGGACGGAAGGGGGGAGGCGTGTCAAGCCGGGGGCGTCCGACAGGGTCAGACGGTCGCGATGCGGGCCAGGGCGGCGCGCAGATGGGCCAGCCAGATGGCGCGGAAGCCCGGGTGCTCCGAGGCTCCGGCGATCACGGCGCGCACGCGCAGGCCCGCGGCGGAAAAGACGCTGCGCCAGGAGGCGGGGCCTTCGCCCGCGATGTCCTCGCGCACGTGATGGCCGGGCGCGCACATGAAGGGCAGCAGGCAGACGCTGCGCACGCCCGAGGCCGCGAGATCGGCCGCCGTCTCCCCGGCCCCGGGACCCCCCGTGAGCAGGCCCAGGCGGAGCAGGGGGTCGGCGGCCGCGGCCAGGGCCAGGAAGGCCGCGTACTGCGCCGCGCCGTCCGCCTCGCTGCCGTGGCCCACCAGGACCACGGCCTCGTCCGGGGCGCGGTCGCCCGGGATGTAGCCGGGCAGGGCGCGGGCCGCGGCCAGAAGATCGGCCTCGTCGCCCAGCAGCGGTCCGCCCACGGCCAGGGCGTCGAAGCGCGCCGCGCCCTCCTGGGCCGCGCGGCAGGCGTCGAGCATGCCGCAGTATTCCTGGCCGGGGATGACGTGCAGGGACTGCACCGCCACCCGCCGCGCGCCCTCTTCGCGCAGCCGGGCCAGGGCCTCGGCCGGGGAGGCCGCGGTCCGTCCGAGGCCCGCGAGGCGTTCGCGCACCTTGGCCGAGGTCGAGGCGAAGGCCAGTCTGCAGCCAGGGAGCACGCGGGCTGCCTCGGCGGCAAAGGTCCGGCAGCCCGCGTCCGCGTCGTCGCGCGCGGCCCCGTAGGCGGCGATGAGGATGGCGGTGTCGTGCATGGCGTTTCTCGGCGGCCCCGCGGCCGTCTTCGTCCGGAGCAGAAGCCCTACGTGCGGCCCGTCCGCCTGTCAAGCCGCCAAGTCCCGTGCGGCGCGGCCCGCCGCGGGCTTGCCATGTCCGTGCGGCTGGCGTATCACCCCGGCCCATGCGCACATGCATCACCGACCGCCGCAGGGATCGGATCAGGGGGGTCCTGGCCAGACGCCAGAAGGACCTCACCCTGGTCATCGACAACGTCTGGGACCCGCACAACGTCTCGGCGATCCTGCGTTCCTGCGACGCCTTCGGGCTGGCGGCGGTGCATCTGCACTATACGGGCGAGGCCTTCCCCGAGATCGGGCGCAAGTCCTCGGCCTCGGCCCGCAAGTGGGTCTCCCGCCACCTCCACGAGGACGCCGCGTCCATGGCCGCCGAGCTGAAGGGACAGGGCATGCGGATACTCGCCACCGGCTTCACGGAGCACGCCAGGCCGCTCACCGAGTGGGACCTGTCCGCGCCCACGGCCGTGGTCCTGTCCAACGAGCACGACGGCGTGAAGCAGGAGCTGCTTCCCTATTGCGACGGCATGATCTACATCCCCATGATGGGCATGGTGCAGAGTCTCAACGTCTCGGTGGCCGCGGCCATCATCCTCTACGAGGCCTGGCGGCAGCGTTCCGCCAAGGGCCTGTACGACCGCCCCAGTTTCTCGGAAGAGGAGCTGGAGGGCCTGTATCGCGACTGGTGCAGCCGATGAATTCCGGACAAGGCGCTCGACCACGGGAATCGAAGCCTCGCCCGGAAGACGGGCGGCGGAGGATGTATGCAGCAGGCCATTGCGGCCATCACGGACGGCAAGTGCCTGATCTACCCCACGGAGACGCTCTACGCCGTGGGTGCGGGCGCTTTTCACGCCAGGGCCGTGCAGGAGATCCTCCGGCTCAAGGCGCGTCCGGCGGATAAACCCCTGCCCATCATCATCGGCAGCATGGACCAGCTCGGCATGGTCACGGGCTGGTTCTCCAAGGCTTTTGCCCGGCTGACCGCCTTCTTCTGGCCGGGACCGCTCTCCGTGCTCGTGCCCACGGGCCGCAAGCTGCCCGAGCAGGTGCGCGACGGGGGCGGCTTCACCTCGGTGCGGCTGACCGCCCATCCCCTGGCCCGCGAGCTGTGCCTGCGCGCGGGCACGCCGCTCATCGCCACCAGCGCCAACCGCACCGGCCGTCCGCCCGCCTCCCGGCCCGAGGAGATCGACCCAGCCCTGGCGGGGGAGGTGGCCTGCGTGCTGCGTGACAAGCCCTGGCCCGGCGGCGGGCTGCCCTCCACCGTGGTTCGCTGTTTGGGCACGGCGGACCTGGAGGTCCTGCGCGAAGGCGCCGTGAGCCGGGCCGCCCTGGAGGCCGCGGGCTTCACCCTGCGCGAGGCGGGCGGCGTCCGGCGTCCGGTATGAAAATTTGAACCGGCCGGAGGCCGTAGCGCGGGTTTCGGCCGCTCCGGTACAAATTCTGGTACCGGCCGGGACTGGGGAAACACCTCGCGTTCCGGTGCAAGGCGTTGGAAAAGCGGAATCTTTCGCCATGTCCCGGTGTTGGCACAGTCCCTGCTAGAAAAAAACGCACTTCCTTCCTTTTTTTGCCGAAACCGGCTTTCACGGGGTGGTCCCGTCAAAGCCGGTTTTGCATTGTCGGGTCTGGCTTTCGGATCGCCGCCTCCTGTTTCGGGTATTGTCCGCGACCCGGAATTTCGCTCCTCCCTCCCGTACAAATTTATGAACCGGCGGCGTCGTTCCGGCCTGCGCGGGGTGGGGAAGCGCGGTCCGCTGCGCCGCCGCGTCCGGCTTGTGGACGTTTCCTCCTGAAATCGGCCGTCCGGCGGCCGCGACGCGCTGCTGTGCCCGTGTCCGTGGCGCGGCGGCAGGCCGGACAGGAGGGCAGACCCGGCCGCGCCGCCCGGAGGGGTACAAAAACATGTACCGCCGCCGGGCTGTTTTGGGGCTGCGCCCGGGAGGAGTACAAATTGTGGAACGGCAGGACGCGTGGAAATTCGGGGCTTCTTTGTTGTAATTAATTGATATGTAATGATATTTTTTGTTTTTTGAGGCGTTGGCACGATCTCTGCTAGATTGAGATCACCTTCCTTTCTTTGCTGAAACCGGCTTTTGCGGGGTGGTCCCGCCAAAGCCGGTTTCGTGTTTTCCGGCCGGTCGCGTCCGTCTCTTTTTCCGGTAAAAGAGCGCAGCGGCGTGATTTCTTTGGGAGCACCCGGCTGCTTTGCCTTGTCACGGGCCATGATTTCCCCTACTCTCGAAACTCGGAAATGTTTCGGCCGGGCCGCGCCCGGTCCGCCCACGCCTTCTGCCGGTACCGGAGACGCCATGCTCAAGACGATCCTCTGCCCGCACTGCGGCCGAGGGATTTCCGTGTTCGCCAACCCTGCGCCCACGGTGGACATCCTGGTCTACCTGCCGTGGAAGGGGGTGATCCTTGTGGAGAGGGCGAACGAGCCCCACGGCTGGGCCCTGCCCGGCGGCTTCGTGGACGAGGGGGAGAGCGCGGAGCACGCCGCCGTGCGCGAGGCGCGCGAGGAGATAGGGCTGGACGTGCAGCTCACAGGCCTTCTCGGCGTCTACTCACGGCCCGACCGCGATCCCCGCTCCCACACGCTGTCCGTGATCTACACGGCCCTCCCCCTGACCCCCGACGACCCCCGGGCGGGAGACGACGCCCGCCGCGCCGCCTGGTTTCCCCTGGACCGCCTGCCCGCGCCCGTCGTCTTCGACCACGCCGAGATTCTGCGCGATTTCGCCGATTCGCTGGCGCGGGCGGGCCGTTTCGCCGGGGCCGTGCGTCCCGCCACCGCAGCCGCTCCCCGCGCCCCATAGGAACCGCCATGCCCGCAGCCGAGCGCGACCGCTACGACATCGTCTTCGTGACCTCGGAGATGTTTCCCTTCTCCAAGACCGGCGGTCTGGCCGACGTGCTCGGCGCGCTGCCTCCGGCCCTGGCCCGTCTGGGGCTCAAGGTGGGCGTGGTGACGCCGCTTTACGGCCGCATGAAGGCCGAGGAGTTCGACCCGCGCCTGGTCTCCTCGGACTGCCACGTGGGCTACCCCTGGCCGCCCATCACCGCGGAAATCTACCAGACAGAGTACTACGGCGTGACCGTCTGGTTCGTCTCGCGCGACGAGTTCTTCGACCGCCGCCAGTACTACAACACCTACAAGGGCGACTATTTCGACAACTGCGAGCGCTTCACCTTCTTCAGCCGCGCCGCGGTGGAATGGCTCAAGCGCCTCGGGCGCGCGCCGCGCATCGTGCACGTCAACGACTGGCAGTCCGGCCTGGTTCCGGCCTGGATACATTTCCTGAAGCGCACCGATCCCTATTGGAAGGACACGCGCACGGTCATGACCATCCACAACCTGGCCTTCCAGGGCCGCTTCTCCTCGCGCCTCTTCTTCGACTCCGGCCTGCCGCACGAGGCTTGGCACATGGACGGCTGCGAGTTTTGGGGCGACTTCAACCTGCTGAAGTCGGGCATCGCCTATGCCGACGCCATCACCACGGTCAGTCCGTCCTACGCCGCGGAGATCCTGACGCACGAGTTCGGCTGCGGCCTGGAGGGCATCCTCAACAAGCGCGCGGGCTCCCTGCGCGGGATCATCAACGGCGCGGACTACGACGTCTGGGACCCCAAGCGGGACCGCTACATCCCGTCCTGCTACGCGGCCGACCGCATGACCGGCAAGATGTGGTGCAAGAAGAAGCTGATCCGCGAGTACTACCTCTCGGACATGCTGGAGCACCGCCCCATCCTGGGCTTCATCGGCCGCCTGCGCCGGCAGAAGGGCATCGATCTGCTCATCGACATCATGCCCGAGGTCATGGCCATGAACGTAGGCGTCATCATCCTGGGCGAGGGCAACCTCGACTTCGAGGCCCGGCTCCTGGAGATGATGGAGGAATATCAGGGGCAGCTGCACGTCATCGTCGGCTACACCGAGGAACTGGCCCACCGCATCCAGGCGGGCTGCGACATCTTCCTCATGCCCTCGCGCTACGAGCCCTGCGGCCTGACCCAGATGTACGCCCTGCGCTACGGCACGCCGCCCGTGGCCACGGCTGTGGGCGGCCTCAAGGACACCATCGTGCCGTACCCCTCGGACGAGGCCACGGGCTTCACCTTCGCCCGGCCGGACAGCCGCCTCTTCCGCGACGCCGTGCGCGATGCGGTGCGGTGCTGGGAGGATTCGGAGTGCTGGGACGGCTTGGTGCGCCGGGCCATGGCCAGCGATTTCTGCTGGGATCGCTCGGCCGAGAGGTACCTGGAGCTGTACCGCGACCTCGGTCTGGCGCCCAGGCAGGATTTTTTGCGTTGAAATACTTGCGGGAAAGGCTTGCGACCGTAACATGATAGAGATATATGATCGGGCAGTCTCATGAACATGCGAGACCGCGCCAGACCCCAGGAGGTACGGACGTGTCCTTTACCAAGAAGTTCCTGAAGAACAAGCCGCTGTGCAAGGTCACCTTCACGCTGCCCCCCGAAGCCGCCAAGGACGCGACGAAGGTCTTCCTCGTGGGCGAATTCAATGAATGGAAGGTCGATTCCACGCCCATGCGCAAGAACAAAGACGGCAGCTTCACCAGGTCCCTCGACCTGCCGACGGGGCGCGACTACCAGTTCCGCTACCTCATCGACGGGCGCGAGTGGGAGAACGACTGGCAGGCCGACCGCTACGAGTTCAGCCCCTTCGGCAACTGCGAGAACTCGGTCGTCAGCCTCTAGACCGGCCTCTCCGGCGTTTTTTTCTCCGGCCGCGGGCGGCGCGTTGCGCCGCGCCGTCCGGCCGCGCCGCGTCCTTTCGCCACCTCGAACAGCAGTGAGCGCCATGCAGCCGAGCACCGCACCCGCCTACATTCCGCCCTTCGACCTCTACCTCTTCGGCAAGGGGCAGCATTGGGACCTGTACCGCATTCTCGGGGCGCACCCGGCGGCCCACGACGGCCGCCCGGGCTGGCGTTTCGCGGTATGGGCCCCCAACGCCCGGGCCGTGTCCGTCGTCGGCGACTTCAACGACTGGGCCGTGGGGGCGCATCCGCTCCATCCCGTGGGCGTCTCGGGCATCTGGGCCGGATTCATTGCCGATCTCGCGCAGGGTGTCCTGTACAAATACGCCGTGGAGACGCAGAGCGGGCACGTCGCGGTCAAGACCGACCCCTTCGCCTTTTCCACGGAATTGCGGCCCGGCAACGCCTCGCGTCTCTGGCCCCTGGACAACCACGAGTGGCATGACGGCGGGTGGATGAGCCGCCGCCGCGAACAGGGGCTTCCCCTGGACAAGCCGATCTCCATGTACGAGGTGCATCCCGGCTCCTGGGCCTGGGCGGGCCACGAGTACGGCTCCTTCCTCGATTTCCGCGCCCTGGCCGACCGTCTCGTGCCCTATGTGCGCGACATGGGCTTCACCCACATCGAGTTCATGCCCGTGGCCGAGCACATGCTCGACCAGTCCTGGGGCTACCAGACCACGCACTACTTCGCGCCCACGGCCCGCCACGGCCGTCCCGAGGACCTCAAGTACCTCATCGACCGCTGCCACCAGGAGGGCATCGGCGTGATCCTGGACTGGGTGCCGGGTCATTTCCCCAAGGACGACTGGTGCCTGGGCCGCTTCGACGGCACGGCCCTCTTCGAGCATTCCGATCCGCGCAAGGGCGAGCACCCAGACTGGGGCACCTACATCTTCAACTACGGCCGCCACGAGGTGCGCAACTTCCTGCTGGCCAACGCCCTTTTCTGGCTGCGCGAGTATCATTTCGACGGCCTGCGCATCGACGCCGTGGCCTCCATGCTCTACCTCGACTACTCGCGCCAGGAGGGGGAGTGGATTCCCAACGAGCACGGCGGCCGCGAGAACATCGAGGCCGTGGAGTTCCTGCGCGAGCTGAACGCCGTGGTCCACGACCAATATCCCGGGGCGATGATGATCGCCGAGGAATCCACGGCTTGGCCGGGCGTCTCCCGGCCGACCTACACCGGGGGGCTCGGCTTCTCGCTGAAGTGGAACATGGGCTGGATGCACGACCAGCTGGCCTACTTCTCCCACGAGCCCATCCACCGCTCCTGGCACCACAACAGCCTGACCTTCTCCATGCTCTACGCCTTCACGGAGAATTTCCTGCTGCCCATCTCCCACGACGAGGTGGTGCACGGCAAACGCTCCCTGCTCTCCAAGATGCCCGGCGACTACTGGCAGCAGTTCGCCAACCTGCGTCTCTTCCTCAGCTACATGTGGGCGCATCCGGGCAAGAAGCTGATTTTCATGGGTAGCGAGTTCGGGCAGTGGAACGAGTGGAACTGCATGGCCCCGCTGGATTGGAACCTGCTCGACTACCCCTCGCACCGGGGCGTCTCGAACCTGGTGCGCGACCTCAACCGCATCCTGCGCGAGGAGCCCGCCATGCACGAGGTGGACTTCGAGTGGCAGGGGTTCGAGTGGGTGGACCTGCACGACTGGCAGGCCTCGGTCATCAGCTTCCTGCGCAAGGACCGGCACGGCGGCCCCGTGCTCTGGGCCTTCAACTTCACGCCCGTGGTGCGCGAGCACTATTCCCTGGGCTGTCCCCGGGGCGGACACTGGCGGGAGATCTTCAACTCCGACGCCGAGGTCTACGGCGGCTCAAACGTGGGCAACTACCACGGCCATTGGGCGCACGAGGCGTCGCCGGACGGCGGGCGGCCCTTCCGCCTGACCATGACCCTGCCGCCTCTGGCCGCCGTGGCCTTCAAGCCGTCCGAGGGATAGGCCATGGCGCGGCCCCTGCTGGTGACCCTGGGCGATCCGGACGGCCTCGGGCCGGAACTCGTCTGCCGCGTCTTGGGCGGCGGGGAGCATCTGCCCGGAATCGCCGCCGCCGTTCCCATCCTGCTCATCGGTCCCGAGCAGCCGCTCGGACTGCACGCCGCCCGTCTCGGCCTCGCCCCCTTCTGGCGGCGCGCTGCCGGGGCGGACGAGGCCGCGGGACCGGGCGTCCATCTGCTCGTCCCGGAAGGACTCGCGGACTTTTCGCCCGCGCCGGGCCGCGCGCGGCCCGAGGGGGGACGCGCCGCGGGACTGGCGCTCGACCTGGCGGCCCGACTCATGCGGCGGGGGGGCGGCCGGGGGCTGCTCACCGCGCCCCTGAACAAGGCCATGCTCATGGCCGCGGGCTTTGATTTTCCGGGGCATACGGAGTTTCTGGCCTCGGCCGCCGGGCTCGGGGAGGACGAGGTTTGCATGTGCCTTGCCGGGCCGCGGCTGCGCGTGGGGCTGGTGACCACCCATCCGCCCCTGCGCGACGTGGCGGACCTCGTCACCTTTCCGCGCGTGCTGCGCTGCCTTGAGCTGCTCTGCGCCTTTGCGCAGCGTCTGGGGCACGACGCGCCCGTGGCCGTCTGCGGGCTCAATCCGCACGCGGGCGAGTCGGGCCGCATCGGCCGCGAGGAGATCGAGACCATCGCCCCGGCCGTGGCCGCGGCCCGGGAACGCGGCCTGGCGGCGGAGGGGCCGCTGCCCGCGGACACGGTTTTCTCGCGTGCGGCGCGGGGGGATTTCTCGGCCGTCCTGGCCATGTACCACGACCAGGGGTTGGGGCCGCTCAAGCTGCTGCACTTCGGCGAGGCGGTCAACGTGACCCTGGGCCTACCGTATGTACGCACCTCGCCGGACCACGGCACGGGCTACGACGTGGTGGGGACGGGCGCGGCGGACGTCGGGGGCTTCTCGGCCGCCCTGGGGCTGGCGCTCGATCTGTCCTGAGGCGGGAGGAGAGGAAGGCGGAAACCGCAGGGAGCCGCAGGGAACCGCGGACGCGGGGGACGACGAGGGGAAGAGGCCGGGACGAGCGTGCCGGGGAAGAATCCCCGACGCGATCCGGCCGCGGTTACTGCTGCGCCTGCTCCAGCTTCTTGGTGGCGAACTGCAGCATCTTCTGGGCCTGCTCGAAGGCGGGGTTGATCTTCAGCGCCCGTTTGGCCATCTCGGCCATGTGCTTCCACTTGTGCCAGTCGTGGTAGAGCCTGCCGATGTTGAAGAAGAGGTACTCGTCGTGCTGGCAGGACTGCAGGGCCTTCCTGTAGTACTGCTCGGCCGTGGCGAAGTCCTTCATCTTGCGCAGGACGATGGCGATGCGGTTGTAGAGGTGCACCGCCCCGGGGTCGTTCTTCAGGGCCTCGTCCAGGTAGGCGAAGGCCTCCTGGTACTGGTCGTACTTGAGGAAGAGGTCCGCGATCTCGGCCTTGAGGTCCGTGTCCTGGGGGAACTCGCGGATCACGGCGTCGGCGAGGCGCTTGGCCTCCTCGGGCTGGCCCGCGGCCAGCTTCGCCTCCACGTTCTTGAGGCCGTCGAGCTTGCGCTGGGCCATCAGGGCCAGAAGGGCCTGGGCCTCCTCCGTGGAAGTGGCCGACATCTCCTTCACGGCCTCGATCATCTGCTGGTAGAGGGCCTTTTCCTCCCCGGGCGTGTAGTTGAGCTGCAGCGGGTAGGCCTGATTGAAGTTCTTGTCGCTGTTGAGGAGGTAGATGGCCTGGCTGATGAGCTGGCCGAATTCGTCCCGCTCGGATTTCATGAGCTGGGACTTGAGGATGATGAGCAGGGCGTCCTGCAGATATTTGGCCGCGGATTGCGTCTTCTTCTGCTTCAGGTTGGTTGCGACGTCCCTGATGAGTTTGCGTGCCTTGGTGAGTTCCGCAGACATGTCCCCTACCCTTTGATTATTCCCCCGAAGGTTTCTTAGCGCCTTTCCGGTTCATTTTCCAGTCGCTTCGCGCACCATGCTGCGGAAACGGGTGAAGAAGAACTGCGCGTCGTGGGGGCCGGGTCCGGCTTCGGGGTGGTATTGTATCGTGATGATGGGCTTTTTCGTGTGCCTGAAGCCTTCGAGCGTTTGGTCGTTGAGATTCACGTGGGTCATCTCCACGTCGGACAGTTTCGAGATGTCCACGCAGAAGCCGTGGTTCTGGGACGATATCTCGATGCGGCCGGTGAGCAGATCCTTGACCGGATGGTTCACGCCGTGGTGGCCGAACTTGAGCTTGAAGGTCGAGCCGCCCAGCGCCGTGCCCAGCAACTGGTGGCCCAGGCAGATGCCCGCCAGGGGATAACTGTCGGTCATTTTCGCGATCTGGGCGATGGGGCCTTGCAGGGTGGCCGGGTCGCCGGGGCCGGGGGAGAAGAAGACCGCGTCGGGCGCGAGCCTGCCCACCTGCTCGGCAGTAAAGGAGGAGGGGACCATGAGCAGGTCGAAGCCCTGCTCCGTGAGCAGGCGCAGGATGTTCCACTTGATGCCGAAGTCGAAGACCACGAGGCGCGGCCCCGGGCCGGGCCAGGCGTAGGCGCCGTCCTGCAGCTCCACATCCCTGGGGCCTTTCTCGGTCCAGATGTAGGGCTTTTGGGGCGTGACCGTGTCGGCCAGGTTCAGCCCCTCCATGGCGGGCAGTTCGCGGCAGCGGGCCACGAGCTTGGCGGGATCGGGTTCTCGGGTGGAGATCAGGCCGCGCATGGCCCCGTGCAGGCGGAGATGGCGGGTCAGGGCGCGGGTGTCGATGCCCTCGATGCCCATGACTCCGTATTCGCGCAGATAATCGGGCAGCGTCTTGACGCTCCGCCAGTTGGAGGGCGTCTTGCAGCACTCCTTGACGATGAAGGCCTCGACCCGGATGCGGCTGGACTCCACGTCGTCGAGGTTGACGCCGTAGTTGCCGATGTGCGGGTAGGTCATGCAGACCATCTGCCCGACGTAGGAGGGATCGGTGAGGATCTCCTGGTAGCCGGTCATGCCGGTGTTGAAGATCACCTCGCCGCCGGTCTCGCCGTCACCGGTGAAGGACGCTCCCTTGAATACGGTTCCGTCCTCGAGTGCAAGAATCGCTTCCATCTGCATCACTCCGCAAGCATCGCGGCCACGGCCGCCACGTCCTCGGGGCGGTCCACGCCCCGTGTTCCCTGCTCCGTCAGCACCACCCGGATGGGGATGCCGTTTTCCAGGAGCCGCAATTGTTCAAGGCTTTCGCGCCGTTCGAGCCGGCCCTGGGGCAGCGCGGTGAAGCGCGCCAGGGTCCGCCGCCGGTAGGCGTACATGCCGATGTGTCCGTAGAATCCCGCCCCGTCCGCGCCCCTGGGGTGGGGTATGGCCGCGCGCGAGAAGTACAATGCGTCGCCCGCGGCCGTAAAGACCACCTTGACCTGGTCCGGGTGGGCGGCGCGCTCCGGCCCTATGGGGTGGGCCAGGGTGGCGCACGCCACGGCCGGATCGGCGAACGGGGCCACGAGCTGCGAGATCATGGCCGGGTCCAGGGCGGGTTCGTCGCCCTGCACGTTGACCACCACGGCGTCGTCCGGCACGCCCAGGAGGGCGGCGGCCTCGTTGACGCGGTCCGTGCCGCTGGCGTGGGCGGCCGCCGTCATGACCACCGGCACCCCGTGCTCACGTGCCGCGGCGACGATGCGTTCGTCGTCCGTGGCCAGGACCACCTGCTTGAGCGCCGGGCAGCGCGAGGCGCGCTCGAAGACGTGCCGGAACATGGGCTTGCCCAGGATGTCCACCAGGGGTTTTCCGGGAAAACGCGTCGAGGCGTAGCGCGCCGGGATGATCCCGTAGCAGGGGGGCAGGGTGTTCGCGGCCAAAGCGGATGTCTCTTACGCGAAAGAGCCGGGTTCCGCAAGCCGCCCGGGGCGTCTCAGGCGGATTGCGGCCTGGCGAGGTCCGCAAGCCGGGAGGCCACGGCGGCCGCGCCGCCGCGCCGCTCGGCCAGGTAGGCGGCAAAGGCGGCGCGCACCTCGCTCCGGGAGCGCGGTCGGGCGAGCGCGTCCAACAGGGCCTGGGCCAGCTCCGCGCCGCTACGCACCTCGCGCGCCAGCCCCAGTTCCGTGATCTCGCGGCCCACCCAGGCGAAGTTGTGCCAGTGCGGGCCGATGACCGGCACGAGGCCCGCGGCCAGGGGTTCGAGGAAGTTCTGTCCGCCCAGGGGGGCCAGACTGCCGCCCACGAAGGCCGCGTCCGCCGCGGCGAAGGCCGCGCCCAGCTCGCCGAAGACGTCCCAGAGGACCACGCTGCCCGGCGCGGCGGCGCGGCCGTCCGCGCGCAGCGCGCTGCGCCGCGCGCAGGGCAGGGACAGGGCCGAAAGGCGGGCCGTCCAGGCGTCCAGCCGTTCCATGTGGCGGGGAAAGAGGCCGATCACGGCGTCCGGCCGTGCGGCCAGGATCGCCGTGGCGGCGCGGGCCGTCTCGGCCTCCTCCTGCTCCCGCACCGAGCCGAGGATGACGAAGGCCGATCCCGGCGGCGCGATCCGGTCCAGGGGCGGGGCGGCGGGGGGCTGATCCGGCAGGGGAAGCTGGTCGAACTTGACGTTGGGCACGACGCGCGTCCGCGCGGCCGGATAGAGGGCGGCATAGCGCGCGGCGTCGCGTTCGGAGATGGCCAGCACCTCGTGGGGACCCAGGGGGCGGAGGATGTCCGCGAAGGGCAGCATGCGCGCCAGGGTGGTGGTGGACATGCGGCCGTTGGCCACCAGCAGGCGCGCCCCGTGCTCCCTGGCCGCGGCCATGAGGCCCGGCCAGAGTTCGGTTTCGAGCAGGACCACGGCGGCCGGGCGGACCTGGCGCATGGCCTCGCGCATCAGGCGGGGGCGGTCGAAGGGGCAGTAGGCGGGCAGGAGCGTCAGCGAGGCGTCGCGTTCCCGCAGCTCCTTCGCCGCCGCGTCCAGGATGTCGCGGCCCTGGCGGGTGTTGGTGGTCGCCAGGGCGGAAAGCCGCGCGCCCTCCGGCAGCAGCCGCTCCAGGGCGCGCAGGACGGTGACGGCGAGGAACGCCTCTCCGGCCGAGGCGGCCTGCAGCCAGAGCGCCGCTTCCGGCAGGGGCCGCCGCAGCAGCCGCTCCTCCCAGCCCTCGCGCAGGCGGGCGTTGCGTCTGAGCAGCCGGGGAGCGGCGGCCCACAGTACGTCGTAGGCCGCAAGCAGGGCGGAGCTGAGGGACATCAGCCGTTCCCGGGCCGGGGCAGGTCGAGGTCGGGCAGGGCGGCGGTGCGCGCCACGCCGAGTTCGATGAGCCGGGCGCAGAGGTCCTCGAAGCTCATTCCGGCGGCGGCCGCGGCCTTGGGCACCAGGCTGGTGGGCGTCATGCCGGGCAGGGTGTTGACCTCCAGCAGCACGGGCCCGTCCTCGCCGACCATGAAGTCCGAGCGCGAGCAGCCCTCGCAGCCCAGCGCGAAATGGGCGCGCAAGGCCAGCTCGCGCACCTGCGCCGAAAGGGCGTCGTCCACGGGCGCGGGGCAGATCTCCTCGGCCCCGTCCGCCTCGTACTTGCTGCGGTAGTCGAAGAACTCACCCGAGAGTCTGGGGCGGATGAGGATGGTGGGCAGGGCCTCCTCGCCGAGCACGGCGCAGGTCATCTCGAAACCGGGCGCGGCGGCCTCGGCCAGGGCCTCCTTGCCCGAGGCGAAGACCCGTTCCAGGGCCGGGAGGAGCCCCTCGGGCGCGGTCACGCGGCTCATGTCCAGGCTCGATCCGCCGTCGTTGGGCTTGACGAAGAGGGGGTACGGGAGGTCCGGGCTCCATCCCGGCTCCGGCCTGACCGGCACGTAGCGCCAGTCCGGCGTGGGTATGCCGCGCGCGCGGCAGATCTGCTTGGCGGCGGCCTTGTGCAGAGCCAGAAAGGAGGCCTGCGGTCCGGACCCCTGGTAGGGGACGCGCACCGCGTCGAGCAGGGCTTGGATCAGCCCGTCCTCGCCCGGCGAACCGTGCAGGTTGATGAAGCAGAAATCGTGGGCCGTCGCCGCCGCGACGAGGCCGTCGAAGTCCGGCAGGGGATCAAAGGGGGTGACGCTGTGGCCGAGGCGGGCCAGGGCCTTGGCTATGCCCTGCGCGCCCGAGAGGGAGACCTCACGTTCGCCCGACCAGCCGCCCGCGATCAAAAGGATGCGCATGAAGCTCCTTGCCGAGGAGGTCGCTGAGGCGGCGTTCGATGTCCAGCGCCTGCACGACGGTCCAGCGGATTTTTTCCTGGATTTCCGGGGTGTGCCCGTACCGCACGATGAGGTCCTCGAAACGGGTGTCGATGGACACCAGCTCGTCGTGCTTGGCCCGCTTGTCCGCGTAGAGCACGGCCAGGGGCATGAAGTAGCGCTCCGCGTCCAGCTCGAAGGGCCAGTAGACGTGGTGCAGGATGCCCATGGCCAGGACCGCGTTGCCCGTGAGCTGCATGGCCCAGGCCCCGCCGAGCTGGGCGTGCGAGCCGCCGTGCAGGATGGTGTAGTGCTTGGCCAGGTCGTGCAGCAGGGCCGAGGCGCGCACGGTCCGCACGTCCACGTCGAGCCCGGCGGCCGCGCCCAGTTCGGAAAGCTCGGTGGCGACCCCGGCCACGAGCAGGCTGTGCTCGCGGATGTGTCCGGGCATGTCGTAGCGGTCCCACAGCTCCCGGCATTGCGCGTCGCTGGGCGCGCGCCACTCCGGCCGCACCCGGCTCGCAAAGAGGCCGGGGCGCTGGAAGAGCGGGTCGTCGTGCGGGATGTTTCGGGGCATGGCGTCTGTGCTCGCGTCGGACAATGTTCCGTTGCGGACAGCCTAGCCCCATTCGGGAAAAATATCCACGATTGACAGGGACCTTGGCGGCGGGTAGCACCCCACTGAAAACCTCACCTTCCATCCGCCTCCGGGCGGCATCCAGGGGAGCGCCACGTGGATCTTTTCGCCGGATTCCGCGATCCAGCCATCGCCCGCGCCCTGCTCGAAAAGATCAGGAGCTGCGGGCGCGGCGTGCGGTTCATGGAGGTGTGCGGCACGCACACCGTGTCCATCTTCCAGAGCGGCCTGCATTCGCTCCTGCCGGACAACATCGTCCACCTCACCGGTCCCGGCTGCCCGGTCTGCGTGACCCACGACGCCGAGGTCGCGGCCTACATCGAGGCCGCGGGCAAGGACAAGGTGATCATCGCCACCTTCGGCGACCTGATGAAGGTGCCCGGTCCCGGCGGGGCGAGCCTCAAGTCCGCCCAGGCCGAGGGCGCGCGGGTCAAGGTGGTCTACTCCCCGGCGGACGCGCTCGCCATCGCCCGCGAGAATCCCGGCGACACCGTGGTCTTCATCGGCGTGGGCTTCGAGACCACGGCCCCGGGCATCGCGGCCACGATCATGATGGCCGAGGCCGAGGGGCTTTCGAATTTCACGGTCCTGTCCTTCCACAAGCTCGTGCCCCCGGCCCTGGACGCGCTGCTCTCCGACCCCGAAATGGAGATCGAGGCCTTCATCCTGCCCGGCCACGTCTCCGCGGTCATTGGCGCGAACGCCTACCTGCCGCTGGCGGAGAAGTACACGGTTCCGGCCATCGTCACCGGCTTCGAGCCGCTGGACATCCTGCAGGCCCTGATCATGATGCTGGACATGCTCCGGACGGGAAGACCCGGCCTGGCCAACCAGTACGCCCGCGTGGTCACGGCCGAGGGCAACAAAAAGGCCGTGCGGCTCATGCACACGGTCTTTCAGACCTCGGACGCCCTGTGGCGCGGCATCGGCCTGATCCCCGGCTCGGGCCTCGCCTTCGCTCCCGCGTACGAGCGTTTCGACGCCATGAAGGCGCTCGGCATCGAGCTGCGCGACGTGCCGCCGCTCAAGGGCTGCAGGTGCGGCGACGTGCTCAAGGGCAAGCTGGCGCCCAACAAGTGCCCGCTCTTCAAGACGGTCTGCACCCCGGCCAAGCCCGTGGGACCGTGCATGGTCTCCACGGAAGGCTCCTGCGCCGCCTATTTCAAGTACAACCTGGAGGCCTGAGATGTCCGACCGCGTTCTCCTCGACTACGGCAGCGGCGGCCGCGCCTCGCAGCGCCTCGTCTCCGAGCTGTTCATCAAGAGCTTCGACAACGAGGAGCTGTCCCGGCTCAACGACGCGGCCGTGCTCGACATCTCCGGGCCGGTGGCCATGTCCACGGACAGCTACACCGTGGACCCCATTTTCTTTCCGGGCGGCGACATCGGCTCGCTGGCCGTGCACGGCACGGTCAACGACGTCTCCATGCTCGGCGCGACGCCGCGCTACATGACCTGCGGCTTCATCATCGAGGAGGGCCTGCCCATGGCCGACCTCGAACGCATCGTGCAGTCCATGGCCCGCGCCGCGCGGGAGGCCGGGGTGCTGGTCGTGGCCGGGGACACCAAGGTCGTGCCCAAGGGCGCGGCGGACAAGATTTTCATCAACACCACCGGGATCGGCGAGGTCATCGTCACCCCCACGCCCAGCGCGGACCGCGCCGGACCGGGCGACGCGGTGCTGGTCTCGGGAACCATGGGCGACCACGGCCTGACCATCCTCTCCAGGCGTCAGGGCATCTCCTTCGAGGCCCCGGTGGAAAGCGACTCGGCGGCCTTGAACCACCTCATCGGCAAGCTCGTGCGCGCCATCCCGCAGATCCACGTGCTGCGCGACCCCACGCGCGGCGGCCTGGCCACCACTCTGAACGAGATCGCCGTCTCCTCGGGCACGGGCATCGTCGTGCGCGAGGCGGACCTGCCCATACGCGACGCGGTGCGCGCGGGCTGTTCCTTCCTCGGCCTCGATCCGCTCTACCTCGCCAACGAGGGCAAGTTCCTCTGCATCCTGCCCCAGGATTTGGCCCCGCAGGCGCTGGAGATCATGCGCGCCGACCCCCTGGGCCGCGACGCCTGTCGGATCGGCGAGGTGGTGGACGAGCACGCGCGCAAAGTGGTCATGCAGACCCCGCTGGGCGGCAAGCGCCTGCTGGGCATGCTGGAAGGCGAGCAGTTGCCGCGCATCTGCTGAAGCGGGGGAGAAGCGGGCAGCCGCGACGAAAGGCGGGGCAAGGCGCAGCCGACGGTGGCCGCGCCACGCCAAAAGAGAAGCGGGCGCGAAAGCGCCCGCTTCTCTTTTGGTACGGCGGCGACGTCGCCTATCGCCGGTTTCTGCCTTGTCAACGGCTGGTGCGTTTTTCTCACGCCCCGCCCAACTTGTCCTCGATGAGGCGCTTGGCGCGCATGGCGAGCTGGCCGACCTCGGGCTTGGATATCTGGTCGTCCGCGCCCACGGTCTCGCCCTTGTGCCGGAGCTTGTCCGTGATCAGGGAGGAGAAGAGGATCACGGGCAGCACCCGCAGGGCGCTGTCCTCCTTGATGCGCTTGGTGAGGTGGTGGCCGTCCATGGCGGGCATCTCGATGTCCGAGATGACCACCTGCAGGTAGTCGGTCAGGGGGCGGCCGTCGCGTTCGGCCGCCGTCTTGATGGCGTTGAGGCGGTCCCAGCATTCCTTGCCGTTGGTCGTGACCTCCACGTCGAAGTTGGCCTTCTCCAGAAGGTCGCGCAGCATGTCGCGGATCAGGGCCGAGTCGTCGGCGATGATGGCCCGCCAGCGCCTGCCCGTGGTGTAGTCCACGTCCTTGTCGAGCCTGAGGCCGAGCTGCGGGTTCAGTTCGGTGACGATCTTTTCGAGGTCCAGGAGGAAGATGATGCGATCGTCGATCTTGACCACGCCGGTGATGGTGTTGGACGAGAAGGTGGCCACGTAGCCGCTGGGGGACTCCACCTTTTCCCAGGACATGCGGTGGATGCGGTTCACGCCCGAAACCAGGAAGGCGGTGGTGACTTTGTTGAACTCGGTGACGATGACCTTGGGCGGTTCGCGCTCCACGCGCCGCTTGCCCAGCCACAGCGAGAGGTCCACCAGCGGGATGACGTGGGAGCGCAGGTTGAAGGTGCCCAGGATGCTGGGGTGGCTGACCGAGGGCAGCACCGTGACCTTGGGCAGGCGGATGATCTCCAGCACCTTGGCCACGTTCACGCCGTAGTAGCCCTCGTAATGGTCGGCCCCGGCCTTGGCCCCCTCGGGCTCGTCGATGTAGAATTCGACGATTTCGAGTTCGTTGGTTCCCGATTCGAGCAGAATGTTGGTCTGGCTCATGCCCCCTCCTGTACGGACCCTTTCCGTCCCTACAGCTTTTCCAGAACGGCCTGGACCTCGTCAATGAGTTTCTTGGGGGTGGAGGCCCCGGCCGTGAGACCCACGCGCGAGAGGCCGCGCAGCCGGTCCAGGGGCAGTTCGGCCGCGATCTCGACGTGCACGCAGGGCGTGCCCTCGTCGGCCACGACCTTGGCCAGCCGCCGGGTGTTGCCCGAATCCATGCCCCCGACCACGACCATGAAGTCCACGGCGCGGGCGATGGCGATGGCCTCCTTCTGGCGCTCGCGCGTGGCGTCGCAGATGGTCTCCAGCACGGCCACGTCGATCCCGGGGCGCTCCTGCAGGGCGCGGATCATTTCCTTGAACACGGTCTTGTCCTGGGTAGTCTGGGCGGCCAGGCAGTACTTCTCACCGGACTCGAAGGGGAAATCGAGAAGCTCCTCGGGCGAATCGAAGACGAACGCGCCTGCCGAGGCATAGCTCACCAACCCCTTGACCTCTGGGTGTTCGGATTCGCCGTAGAGCAGGACGATGCGCCCCTCGCGCGCCATGCGGCCGATGAGGATCTGGGCCTTCTTGACGCGCGGGCAGGTGGCGTCGATGATCTCCGCGCCGCGTCCCTCAAGGTTGCGCTCGGTGTCGCGCGGGATGCCGTGGGCGCGGATGACCACCTGGCTGCCCGCCGGTATCTCGTCCGGGCTCTTGGCCACGCGCACGCCCTGGCGGGCGTAGTCCTCCAACACCTGGGGATTGTGGATGATCGGCCCGAAGGTCAGCACCGGACCGTGCGCTTCGTTTTCCACCAGGGCGTCCAGGCGTTTGAGGGCGAGATCGACGCCCATGCAGAATCCCGCCGTTTCGGCGCGCACGATGTCCATGGCTCCTCCTTGGGAAGGCGATGCTACGACGCTTCGTCCGGCTGCGCAACGTTCCCGCGGCAGGCCTGGGCTTCGGCGGACACGGCTTCGTCCACGGCCTCCAGCATGTCGGCCAGCTCATGGACCATGTCCCAGCCGTGGCACTTGACCATGCGTGCCCTGATCTCCTTGGCGCCGGGCAGGCCGTGCACGAAGCGCGGGATGACCGTGCGCAGCTTGAGCAGATCCTTGCGCGGCTGGCCGAAGTCGCGGATCAGGGCGGCGTGGCGGCGGATGAAGCCCGCGATACGGCGGCCGGTGAGCGGCTCGGGCTCGCGGCCCGCGAGCAGAGCCAGGAAATCCTCGAAAATGCCCGGATGCCTGAGCGCGCCCCGGGCGAACATGACCCCGTCCACGCCGGTTTCGGCCAGGCAGCGCACCGCGGCCTCGGCCGTGAAGAGGTCGCCGCTGGCGATGACCGGGATGCGCACGCGGGCCTTCAGCTCCCGCAGGGCCTGCCAGTGCGCCGTTCCCGCATAGCCCTGGGCCGCGCTGCGCGGGTGCAGCGTCAGCCACGCGGCCCCGGCGTCCTCGAGCCGCGCCGCGGCGTCGAGGAACGTCTGTTCGTCGTGCGTCCAGCCCAGGCGCAGCTTCACGCCCACGCGCCCCTCTCCGGCGCGGCGAACCATGGCGGAGGTCACGGCGGCGAGGTTGGCCGGGTCGCGCATCATGGCCGCGCCGCTGCCGGTCTTGACCACCTTGCTCACCGGGCAGCCCGCGTTGAGATCGAAGAAGGCGAAGCCGCGTGCGAGCACGTAGTCCGCGCCCGCCGCCACGATTCCGGGGTCGGCGCCGAAGAGCTGCACCACCAGCGGCGCGTCGGCCTCGCAGGTGTCGAGCAGGCGCGAGGTGCCGCGCGAGATGTGCAGCAGTCCCTTGGCGCTGACCATCTCGGTCTCGCAGCAGGCCGCGCCGTGCTCGCGGCAGAGCAGGCGCAGCGGCAGGTCCGAGTATCCGGCCAGGGGCGCGAGCCAGGGGCGGTCCGGCGCAATGGGCAATGCCGTCGAGGAAGGCGACGCGGCGGGCGCTGTGGTGGGAACGTTTTCGGGCATGGCGGCGTTTCCGGGAAGCGCACCGTGGGGCCTTTGCCCGCGATTGTCAAGGTGGCGGCGGAGGGCGGCCGGGAGAGCGCGTCACCGAAAGGAAGGAGGGGGGCGCCGTGTGGCGTCGGCGCACCCCCTGGAGGAAGGAAGGGAGGAACGGGTGTGGTGTCGGATGAGAATCGCGCAGCCTAGGAGGCGGCGCGGAGGGTATCGAATGCGTGGCGGACGCGGAGGTACAAGGGATTTTCCGCGCCGACGCGCTGCTCGATCTGGAACAGGGCGCGCTCATAGTGGCGCACGGCCTCGCCGTGCTCGCCCCGCGTGGTGTGGATCAGGGCCATGTTGGCCCGGATCTTGGCCTGGTGGATGGGCGAGCCGCGCATTTCGGCCTCGCGCAGGGCCTCGTTCAGGCGGGACAGACCCTCGGCGGGATTGCCGTCATTGAAGGCGTTCATGCCGGAACGGATGATCTCGCCGATGGCTTTGCAGGCGCACATGTCTGGTCTCCTTGGCGTGGTGGCGTTCACTGCGGGCGGAGGCCGACCTGCTGTCGCGCGGGTGCGTCTGCCTGATCGCCTCGTCGTTGAGAGAGGTTTATATGAAATTGATAATCATTGTCAACTATGAAAATGAAATTTTCCAACAAATAATGATAACATGATAAATTTATTGAAAATGGAGTCCTCTGCGGGGCAGGGGATGCGCGTTCAGGAAAGGCGGCGTGGAGGCCTACCGGAAAGAAAAGAGCCGGAGACGGACGCCGCCTGCCCGCATGGCCGCGAACCCTACGGATGGCGACAGCACGTGGAGAAATGAGAGAAGGCGCTGGCGCGGACCCAAAAAGAAGCGGCGGGTCCTAGCCGCCAGCTTGGTCG
>JALHJW010000018.1 GCA_022839785.1 Desulfovibrio sp.
CTCCATCGCCGAGACCAGCGGCGTGAAGATGCCCAGCTTCTTCGGCTACATGGCCTGGAGCGCGGGCATCCTCGTTCCCCTCTTCGTGCTGGTGCAGCTCATCTTCCTGTAGGCCAGCCACGATCCTCCGCACAACGGGCCGCCTCCGCGGGAGGCGGCCCGTTTCGGCCCTCCTCCGCTCCTGCCGGGCGCGGCGCCGGACGTCTGGACAAAACCGCGCCGGTCAAGCAGGATCGTTTCGCCGCCGAATCGCGAAACGACGGTGCGGGAGGCTCACGTGGAAACGGTCGACGTTCTCTTTGTCGATGACGAATCGCGGATTCTCGAAGTGTACGGCAAGCGTCTGGCCTGGCGCGGCATCCCCGCGAGGCTGGCCACGAGCGCCAAGGAAGCCCTGGCGGAGATCGACGCGCGCGAACCCGACGTGGTGGTGCTCGACGTGCGCATGCCCGGCATGGACGGTCTTGAGGCCCTGGCCGAGATCAGGAAGACCCACCCCAAGGTGCCGGTGATCATGCTCACGGGCCATTCCAGCGAGGAATCCGCCACGCGGGGCCGCGAACTCGGGGCCTTCGACTACCTGATCAAACCCGTGGCCCTGGAGGACCTTCTGGAGAAGATCCTTCAGGCCGCAGCCTTGAAACGGCGCTGACGGCCCGCCATGATGCACGACAAGGACCGGGACATCTTCCGCAGCCTGCGCTGGAAGATCATCCTGACGACCCTCCTGTTCTCGCTGGTGCCCCTGTTGGCGCTGGGCTGGTTCATCCACGCCGAGTTCAGCTCCTCGTACCGGGCCAAGGTGTCGGCGCAGCTCATGAGCATCGTGGACAACAAGCGCTCGACCCTGGACATGTTCCTGGACGAGCGCGTGGCGCAATTGCGCAGCCTCGCCGCGATGCACAGCTTCGAGGAACTCAGGGACCCGCAGCGGCTGGGCGACATCTTCCGGACCGTGCAGTCGGCGTCGCGCTCCTACATCGACCTGGGCGTCATCGACGAAGAGGGCGACCACGTCTCCTACGCGGGCCCCTACCGCCTGGAGGGCTTCAACTACCGCCACGAACTCTGGTTCCAGCGGGTGATGCTCAAGGGCCTCTACATCTCCGACGTCTTCCTCGGATTCCGGCACTTTCCCCACTTCATCATCGCGGTGGCGCGGCGCGAGGGCAACCGAACCTGGATATTGCGCGCGACCATCGACTCGGAAATCTTCAGCCAACTGGTGCGCACGGTGCAGGTGGGGCAGAAGGGCGACGCCTACCTGATCAACGAGGAGGGGGTGCTGCAGACCCCCTCGCGCTTCGCGGGCCAGGTCCTGGACATGACCGAACCGCCGCGGCGGGGCTTTCCGGGCGTGCTGGTGGAGCAGGGCAAGGGCAAGGACGCCTCGCGCCTGGTGGGCCGCACGTGGCTGCGGCGCATCAACTGGATGCTGGCCATCTCCGAGGACCTGGACGAGGAACTTTCGCCCCTGATGCGCGCCCAGACGCTGGTGCTGATCCTGGTGATCGGCGGCACGCTGGTGATCTTCGCGGGGGCCTATCTGATCTCGGGAAGCATGATCGAGAAGCTGTGCGCCGCGGAACGCGAGAAGGCCATGATGGACGCCTCCCTGGTGCAGTCGAGCAAGATGGCGGCCCTGGGCAAGATGGCCGCCGGCGTGGCGCACGAGATCAACAATCCGCTGACCCTGATCCGGGAGAACGCGGGCTGGGCGCGGGACCTCCTGGCCGAGGAGAAACCGGAGAGCATCGCCAACTTCGAGGAGATACACGCCGCCGTCGAAAAGATCGACCTGCACGTGGAGCGGGCCAAGAACATCACCCACCGCATGCTGGGCTTCGCCAAGCGAATGGACCCCATCCAGGAGAGCGTGGACCTGACGCACGTGGTGGACCAGACCATCAAGTTCCTGGAGAACGAGGCCCTGCACCGCAACATCGCGATCAACAGGGAGTTCTCCCCCCTGCCGCACATCTCCACGGATCCCTCGCAGGTGCAGCAGGTGGCCCTGAACCTCATCGAGAACGCCATCGACGCCGTGGGCAAGGACGGCAGGATCACCGTGTCCACGGGCACGGACGGCAGGTGGGTGTGGTTCCGGGTGGCGGACACGGGCGTCGGCATCCCCCCGGACAAGCTGGACAAAATCTTCGACCCCTTCTTCTCGACCAAGAGCCCGGGCGAGGGCACGGGACTCGGACTGTCCATCAGCTGGAGCATCGTCGAGAAGCTGGGGGGACGCATCGAGGTGGAGAGCAGCGAGGGCGAGGGCTCGACCTTCTCGGTGCATCTGCCCGTGGCCTAGGCCGCGCGGGCCGGGCCAGCCCTCCCGGGCTAGCCGCGCGCCTTGACGATGCGCTGGCGTCCGGCGAGGTCGCGCAGCACGCGGACCTCGGAAAAGCCCGCGGCCTCGGTCAGGGCGCGGGCCGCCTCGCCCTGCAGCCAGCCGATCTCCACGAGCAGCAGCCCGCCGGGCCGCAGCAGCCGCCGCGCCCGGGGCAGCAGGGCGCGCGCGGCGTCCAGGCCGTCGGCCCCGGAGACGAGCGCGCCGCGCGGCTCGAAGCGGGCGACCTCGGGCGACAGTTCCGCGTATTCGGCCTCGGTGACGTAGGGCGGATTGGAGACCACGAGGTCGCAGGACTCCGCGGGCAGATCGAGGCGGCCGAAATCGGCCTCCAGGAAGTCGACGCGCTCCGCCACGCCGTTGTCCGCCGCATTGGCCCTGGCCACGGCCAGGGCGTCGGGCGAGATGTCCACGGCCGTGCCGGAGGCGGCGGGAAAGACGGCGGCCAGGGCCACGGCCAGGCAGCCGCTGCCCGTGCCCAGGTCGGCGAAGCGAAGGGGGGCGTCCGGGGCGAAGGCCTCGCGCGCCGCGTCCACGATGCCCTCGGTTTCGGGCCGGGGCACGAGCACGGCCGGTCCCACGCGCATGGGCAGGCCGTAGAATTCCCAGCTCCCCAGGATGTAGGCGACCGGCTCCCCTGCCCCGCGCCGCCGGACGCAGTCGCGGAACGGGGCCAGTTCGGCCTCGGCCAGGGGGCGGTCGGCGTCGAGCAGCAGGGCCAGACGGTCCTTGCGCAGGGCGTGGGCGAGCAGGAGCTGGGCCGAGAGGCGGGGCGCGTCCACGCCGCGCGTGGTCAGCCACTCCTCGGCCTTGGCCAGGACGCTGCGGATGGTCTCGGGGCTGGGCATGGCCGGTGCGGCCCGCGCGATGCGCGGATCAGGCCGACTCGGCCTGCTGTTTGAGGGCTTCGGCCTGGTGGTGCGAGACGAGGGCGCTGAGCATCTCGTCGATCTCGCCCTCCATGAAGCGGTCCAGGGAGTAGAGCGTCAGGTTGATGCGGTGGTCGCTGACCCGGCCCTGGGGAAAGTTGTAGGTGCGGATGCGGCCGGAGCGGTCGCCGGTGCCCACCTGGGCGCGGCGGGACTCGTCCTCCTCGGCCTTCCTCTCGCTGGCCATGGCGTCGTAGAGCTTGGAGCGCAGCATCTTCATGGCCTTGGCCCGGTTCTTGTGCTGCGACTTCTCCTCCTGGCAGGCCACGACCACGCCCGTGGGGATGTGGGTGATGCGGATGGCCGAGTCGGTCTTGTTGACGTGCTGCCCGCCCGCGCCGGACGCCCGGTAGGTGTCCACGCGCAGGTCGCCCGGATCGATCTGCACGTCCACCTCCTCGACCTCGGGCAGGATGGCCACGGTCACGGCCGAGGTGTGGATGCGGCCCTGGGACTCGGTCTCGGGCACGCGCTGCACGCGGTGGGTGCCGGACTCGTACTTGAGCTGGGAGTAGACGCGGTCGCCGGAGATGTTGGCGACGACTTCCTTGAAGCCGTGGCCGCCCATCTCGTGGGCGTCCATGATCTCCAGCCGCCAGCCCTTGCGCTCGGCGAAGCGGGAGTACATGCGGAAGAGGTCCCCGGCGAACAGGGCCGCCTCCTCGCCGCCGGTGCCCGCGCGGATCTCCAGGATGATGTTCTTCTCGTCCATGGGATCTTTCGGCAGGAGCAGGACGCGCAGGCGCTGCTCGATCTCGGGCAGGCGCTCGGCAATGGCCGCGACCTCGGCCTTGGCCATCTCCTTGATCCCGGGATCGGCGTCGGCGAGCATCTCCTTGTTCTCGGCCAGCTCGCGGGTCAGGCGCTGGTGCTCGCGGAAGGCCTGCACGATGTCGAACAGGTCGGCGCGGGCCTTGGTCAGCTTGCGGTAGCGCTCCTGGTCGTCGAAGACGGCCGGATCGGCGAGGTCGCGTTCGAGGTCCTCGAACTTGCGCTCAAGATTTTCCAGCTTGGCGAACACGGCTACGCGTCCTTCTCGCCCACCGCGCCGCGCAGGGCGGCGATGGCCACCTCGATCTGAGCGTCGTCGGGCTCGTAGGTGGTCAGGCGCTGCATCATCATGCCCGGCACGGCCATCCAGCGGCACAGGGCCACGTTCTGGCAGCGGCCGGAGAGGCGGATCAGCTCGTAGGCCAGGCAGCTCACCGGGATCATCAGCACGAGCTTGAGGCCGATGATGTAGAGCTGCTTGAGCACGCTGCCGTCCGGGGACCAGAACTGCAGCAGCCAGGGCACGAGCACGGCGTAGAGCACGATGGACAGGGCCAGGACGAAGAGCAGGAAGGTGGTGCCGCAGCGCGGGTGCAGGCGGCTGGCCTGACGCGCGTTCTCGCAGGTCAGGGCCAGGCCGTTCTCGAAGGTCCAGATAGTCTTGTGCTCGGCCCCGTGGTACTGGAAGACGCGCTTGATGTCCGGCACCAGCGAGATGCCCAGGATGTAGAGCACGAACACGGCCAGCTTGAAGACGCCGTCCCAGGCATGGAAGGCCAGGCTCTCCACGCCGCCGGACAAGCCCAGGGCCTGCACGCCCAGCGTGACGAGGTGGGGCAGGACCACGAACAGGGCCAGGGCCATGCCGAAGGCCAGGGCCACGGTGCCCGCCAGGGCCAGCGGGGACAGCTCCTCCTCGCCTTCGCCCTCCAGGGCCTGCTGCGCGGAGTAGTTGAGCGCGCCGATGCCGTTGACCATGGTCTCGACCAGCACGGGGAAGCCGCGCAGGCCGGGCTTCTTGGCCCACTCGCCGCGCACGAGCACGAACCAGGGGCGCTCCTCCACGACGATGGAGCCGTCGGGCCTGCGCACGGCGATGGCCAGACGGTCTCCGCGACGCATCATCACGCCCTCCATGACCGCCTGCCCGCCCACGTGCTGGGCGGCGGCAAGCAGCGGCAGGAGGCGCGGCGAGGCGGGGCGCGAAACCTTCGGGGACACGTCGTCCTTCAGACCCGTCCGCCTACTTGCCCTGGTACCTGGCGTACTTCTTGTTGAAGCGGTCGATGCGCCCGGCGGTGTCCACGAACTTCTGCTTGCCGGTGAAGAACGGGTGGCACTGGGAGCAGATTTCGACCTGGACCTGCTCGCCGCGGGTCGAAAGGATCTGGGCCTCGTAGCCGCAGTTGCAACGGAAGGTGGCCTTGTACACCTTCGGATGGATATCAGCCTTCATCTGTAGACTCCTCCTTGGGGAGTAAAAACGGAAGCACAGGCATATAACGCCGGTTTCGGCGCTTGGCAAGCGAAAATGCGAAGCCCCCGGCAGGCCTGCGCCGCCGGGCTCCCAGGGCGTCTGTCCGCCGCGTCAGCCGCGGCCGGAAAACCCCGGCGTGGAGATGGCCGCTCCGTCGCGCCCTGCGAAAAGTACGGAGCGGCCCGGCAGCTCGGCAATGGCCCGCATCCCGGCCCCCGGTCCCAGGACCATCAGTCCCGTGGCCAGTGCGTCGGCCTCGGCGCAGGTCGGAGCGGCTACCGATACTCCCGCCGCAAGGCCCGGGGAGCGCCCCGAGCCCGGATCGACGATGTGATGGAAAATCCGTTCGCGGTCGTAGAAGGCCTCGTAACTCCCGGAAGTGGCCAGGGCGCCGTCGCGCAGCGAGACCACGGCCGGGGGCCTGCCCCGGCCCGAGGGATCGGCCACGGCCACGCGCCACGCACCGCCGCGCTCGGGCGAGCCCGCGGCGCGGATGTCGCCGCCCGCGTTGACGAGAAAGCTCGCGGCCCCGGCGGCGCGAATGGCCTCGGCCGCGAGGTCCGCCACGCGGCCCTTGGCCACGCCGTCCAGGGTCAGCCCCATGCCCGCCCGCTCCAGGCGCACGCTCCGGCCCTCAAGTCGCAGGCGGCCCATGCCGGTGCGGGAGGCGGCCTCGTCCAGCTCGCCCGGCGCGAGGCGGACCTCGCCGTCCGCCGCATGCGCGGCGAGGAGCCGGATCACGGGCAGCACCGTGGGGTCGAAGGCCCCGCGCGTGGCGCGATGGAAGGCCGCGCACCGGGCCAGGAGTTCCGCCAGCCCGGGCGGGGCGTCGTACAGCCGCCCGGCCTCGTTGAGCGCGCACAGCGGCGAGGCGGAATCGAAACGCGAGAAGACGGCCTCCCACCGGGCCACGGCCGCGAAGGCGCGGCCCACGGCCTCCTCGGCCAGATCGCGCGAGGCGTCCACCACGGTCACGGCCGTGAAGGTCCCCATGTGCGGCCGCATCAGGCTCACGGCCCGCCGTCCGGCCAGCCTCTCCGTCCCGGCGAAGGCCGGGAGCGGCAGGACCGAGGCCGCGGCCGTGCCGGCGGCCAGCACGGCGCAGCGCAGCAGGAACTCGCGCCGGGAGAGCCCCGGCCTCCTCATCGCCGCTCTCATGACGCCACCCTCCCGGCCGCGCGGGCCTGCTCGAACTCCTCGCGGCTCAGCAGCCCCGGCCGGGCCGGGTCGTCCGCGTCGTAGCAGGTGGAGCCGCAGCGCAGGCAGCGCGCGGCCTCGTGCCGGAGCTGCGCCTCGCCCACGGTGTGCTCCACCTCGCGGAAGTCGCAGACGCGCTCGGCGGCGCACAGCTCGGGAATCTCGACGCGCGGGATATGGCCCACGCCTTCCAGATCCGTGAAGAGCGCGTGCGGCATGGGCTTGCGCAGCAGCGTGGCCGGGACCGGAATCTCGCCCTGCAGCAGGTGGTAGTGGATGGAGCGCGCCGCCCTGCGGCCGCCGCCGATGGCCGAGACCACCAGCGAGGGGCCGCTGACCAGATCCCCGGCGGCGAAGACGTCGGGCACGGCGGTCTGCATGGTGTCCGGGTTCACGGCCACGGTCTTGCGCCGGGTGAGCTCGCAGGCCGGGGACTGCTCCTCGATGTAGCAGGTGTCCGGGTACTGGCCGATGGCCGGGATGAGCATGTCGCAGGGCAGGCGCGTCTCGGACCCGGCCTTGGGCCGGGGGCTGCGGCGGCCCGAGGCGTCGGGCTCGCCAAGCTCCATCTCGATGTATTCGAGTTCGGCCGCGTGGCCCGCCTCGTCCGCGATCACGCGCGTGGGCCCGGCCAGGAAGAGGAACTCCACGCCCTCCTCCCGGGCGGCGTGGATCTCCACGGCGTTGGCGGGCATCTCCTTCTCGGTGCGGCGGTACATGATGGTCACGCGCGCGCCGGTGCGCCGCGTGGTGCGCGCCGCGTCGATGGCCGTGTTGCCGCCGCCCACGACGATCACGTTGCGGCCCACGGGCGGGTTGCGCCCCAGCGCCCATTCGGTGAGGAACTCCGTGCCCTGCCAGACGCCCCGCGCGTCCTCGCCCGGAATGTCCAGGCTCCAGTTCAGCCACGCCCCCATGCCCAGGAAGAAGGCCTCGAAGCCCTCGGCGCGCAGGCTGTCCAGGGTGAAGTCGCTGCCCAGCTTGAGGCCGGTGCGCACAGCCACGCCGATGGCGCTCGTCACGCCCTCGATCTCCCAGTCCAGGATGCGCTTGGGCAGGCGGTATTCCGGGATGCCGTAGCGCAACTGGCCGCCCAGCTCGGGCTGCCATTCGAAAATGGTCGGGCTGTGGCCCAGGCGGCGCAGGTAGTAGGCGCAGGAGAGCCCGGCCGGACCGCCGCCGACGACCGCCACCTTTTTGCCGGTCTCGGGCGCGATGGGCGTGCAGACGCGGCCGTGCGCCATCTCCCAGTCAGCCAGGAAGCGCTTGATCATGTTGATGCCCACGGGCGCGTCCACCGCGCCGCGGCGGCAGGACCCCTCGCAGGGCGCGGGGCAGACGCGGCCGATGGAGAGGATCAGCGGATTGCGCTCCTTCAGCGTGCAGACGGCCCCGGCGTAGTCGCCCTTCAGCGCCTGCTCGATGTACTGCGGGATGTTGATCTGGGCCGGACAGGCCTGGCGGCAGGGGGCGAGGCACTCGTCCTCCTGGTTGAGATGCAGGATGCGCGCCGCGGGCGAGACCACGGAGAGCACGCCGCGCGGGCAGACCTGGGCGCAGACGCCGCAGGCCCGGCACTTGCCCTCCAGGATCACGGGCGTGCCGCGCGGCCCCATGACCATGGCGTCGAAGGGGCAGGCGCGCACGCAGGTGCCGAAGCCCAGGCAGCCCACCTCGCAGTTCTTGGCCCCGCCGCCGAGCAGGGCCTGGGCGCGGCAGTCCGGCGCGCCCTCGTAGAAGTACCTCTCCCTGGCGCGGGGTCCCCCGAAGCAGTCGTGAAAGGCCAGTTGCGGCTCGGCCAGCAGGGCTTCGAGCCCAAGCACCGCGGCCACGCGGGCGGTGATCTCCGGCCCGCCCGCCACGCACACGTCGGCCCCGGCCTTGCCCGCCAGCACGGCCTGGGCCGCGCCCGCGCAGCCGGGATAGCCGCAGCCGCCGCAGTTGGCGCCCAGCAGCGCCTCCTCGATGCGGGCCAGCATGGGGTCCTCCTCCACCCGGAGGAAGACCGCGGCCACGGCCAGCAGCGCCGCCGCGCAAAAGCCCAGGGCCAGCAGGAAGAGGACGGAGGTGGTGATCATCGCCCCGGCCTCCCTAGATCATCCCGCTGAAGGCGAAAAAGGCCAGGGACATGAAGCCCGCCGTGACCAGTCCGATGGCCGTGCCCTGCAGGGGCTTCGGGATGCGCGTGACCTCGTAGCGCTCGCGGATGCCCGCCATGAGCAGCAGGGCCAGCAGGAAGCCCGCGGCCGCGGCCGCGCTGAAGATCACGGCCGTGACGAAGTCCATCTCCTTTCGCTGCGCGATGATGGCGATGCCGAGCACGGCGCAGTTGGTGGTGATCAGCGGCAGGTAGATGCCCAGGGATGTGTACAGCGGCGGCATGGCCTTCTTCAGGAACATCTCCACGAACTGCACCAGGGCCGCGATGACCACGATGAAGGCGATGGTCTGCAGGTAGTCCAGGCCGAAGGGCGCGAGCGCGAACGTCTGGATGAGCCAGGTGAAGGCCGTGGCCAGGGTGGCCACGAAGACCACGGCCCCGCCCATGCCCAGCGCCACGCCGAGTTCCTTGGAGCAGCCCAGGAAGGGGCAGTTGCCCAGGTACTGGGCGAGCAGGATGTTGTTCACGAAGACGGCCGAGACGATGAGCAGGAGATAGTCCTTCACGCTCCGCCCTCCCTGCGCGCCGCGGCCTCGTAGCACGCCCCGCAGGCGCGGCACCCGGCGGGCGGCTGTCCGGCGTCGCGGCCCAGGGCGTTCATCGCCGCCAGGAGCAGCCCCAGGCAGACGAAGGCCCCCGGGGCCTCGACCATGAAGGCCACGGGCTGGTAGGCCTCGGGCATGACCCGCGCGCCGAAGACCGTGCCCGCGCCGAAGGCCTCGCGCAGCGCGCCCAGCACCGTGAGCGAGCAGGTGAAGCCCACCCCCATGCCCAGGCCGTCGGCGATGGAGAGCAGCGGCCCGTTCTTGGCCGCGAAGGCCTCGGCCCGGCCGAGGATGATGCAGTTGACCACGATGAGCGGCACGAAGATGCCCAGGGTCTGGTAGAGCGGGTAGGCGAAGGCCTGCATGAGCAGCTCCACGGCCACCACCAGGGTGGCGGCCACCACGATGAAGCAGGCGATGCGCACCTTGGCCGGAATGAGCTTTCTGAGCAGCGAGATGAAGAAGTTGGAGAGCACGAGCACGAAGATCACGGCCGCGCCCATGCCCAGGCCGTTGTCCGCGCTCTTGGTCACGGCCAGGGTGGGACAGAGCCCGAGCACCAGCCGGAAGGGCGGAATCTCCCGCCACATGCCCCTGGTCAGCGCCTGCGTGAAGCCGCTCATGGTCCCTCCCCGGCAAAGGCCTTCTCTATCTCGGGCCTGATCCCGCCCCACAGGCGCAGGGCCTCGGCCACGGCCCTGGAGGCGGCCGTGGAGGAGGTCGTGGCCCCGGACACGGCGTCGATGTCGCCGCCAGCGGCCTTCAGCCCCAGCTTGGCGAAGGGATGGCCCTGGAACTGCACCAGGAACCCCTCGCTGGTCACGCGCGAGCCCACGCCCGGGGTCTCGCGGTGGGTGGTGATGCCGATGCCCGAGAGCGCGTCGCGGGAAAGGTCGAAGCCGACCATGACCCCGAGCGGGCCGCCGTAGCCCTCGCCGAAGCGCTCGAAGGCCACGGCCGAAAGCCTGCCGCCCTTGCGCGCGGGAAAGACGAGCAGCGTGCCGCCGTCCGGCAGGGCCACGCGCCTGCGCTCCCGCACGGGGTCGTTGTCAAAGGCCCCGAAGGCGTGGCGCAGGGCCGGACCCTTGACGTGGACCAGCTCCTGCTCCTCGATGAGCGGCGCGGCGTACTCCCTGAGCGAGGCCAGTATCCAGCCCGAGGCCCCGCAGATGGCGGACAGCACGACGAGCATGGCGGCGATCTCGCGCATGGCTCATCCCCTCCCCGGCGCGGGAAAGACCCGCGGCCTGAGCCGGTCGAACATGGGCGTGGCCAGCCCGGCCAGGAGCACGGCGAAGAAGGCCCCGTCGATCCACACGCCGAAGGTGCGGATGACCACGCTCATGGCCCCGGCGAAGAGGCCGTAGGCCGCCATGCCGCGCCGCGTCACCGGGCTGGAGGCCGGGTCCGTCGCCAGGAAGAAGGCCGCGAACACGGTGCCGCCCGCCAGCAGATGGAAGAGCGGCCCGGCCGAGACGCCGGGACGGAGCAGCTGCAGCACGAGCGCCATGAGCGCCGTGCCCGCCAGGAAGCCGAAGGGGATGTGGGGCCGGAGCCTGCCGCGCAGCACGAGCCAGAGCCCGCCCAGGAGCAGCGCCCCGGCCTGGGCCGCGCCCAGCCCGGAGAGCTGCTGGCCGAGGAGCAGATCGAGGGCGGGAAACCTGTCCGCCACGGCCAGCCCCTGGTACTTCAGCTCGGAGAGGGGAGAGACCAGCTCCGTGTGCAGCACCGCGAACTCGGGCTTCATCAGCCCCCTCCAGGAGAGCATGCAGATGGCCCAGCCGAGCAGCGGCGGGCAGAGCGGGTTGCCGCCCAGGCCGCCGAACAGTTCGCGGCCCAGGAGCACGGCGATGAACGCCGCGGCCAAGGCCAGCCACCAGGGCGCGGTGGCGGGCAGCAGAAAGGCCGTGAGCAGCCCGAGCAGCAGGGCGCTGCCGTCGTCCACCCGCACCGGGCGGCCGGACAGGCGCTCCACGGCCCATTCGGCGCACACGGCCGCGCCCGCGCACAGGGCCATGACCCGGAGCGCGGGCAGGCCGTAGTGCCACACGGCCATGGCCGCGGCCGGGCACAGGGCCAGCAGGGTTTCGATCATCAGCCCCCGGACCGTGCGGCCCGAAAGCACGTGGGGCGGGCAGGAGGCGGTGAGCTTGAGGGGGATCACGCCGGGACCTCCCGGCGCGCCTCGGGCGCGGCCCCCGGAGCTTCCACCGGAGCATCCCCCGGAGTTTCCATGGACGCGGCGGGCGGCTGCGCCTCCGCCGCGCGGGCCAGCTCGCGCCGGGCCAGGCGGATGAACTGCAGCAGCGGCCGCCGGGCCGGGCAGACCCAGGCGCACAGGCCGCACTCCAGGCAGGAGTCCAGGCCGTAGCGCTGCGCGCCCTCGAAACGGCCGAACTCGGCGAAGCGGGCCATGATCCCCACCAGGATGCGCGCCGGGCAGATCAGATGGCACTCCCCGCAGTTCATGCAGGCCGCGTCCGTGTACACCGCCCCGGCGGCGCGGGGCAGCACGGTCAGGGCGTAGGCCCCGCGCGGCACGGGCGCGTCCAGGTCCCAGACGGCCTCGCCGCGCAGCGCCCCGCCCAGGAGCACGCGGTCGCCCTCGTGCGCCGCCAGTCCGGCGAAATCGAGCACGTGGCGCACGGACGCGCCCACGGCCACGCGCAGGTTGCGGCCGCGCACCGTGAGCACGGCGCGCGTCGCGGCCCGGCCCTCCAGCGCCGCCCGGCCCATCAGCCAGAGCCGGTCCGCGCCCACGACCACGGCGTTCCCGGGCCGCTCCCTGCCGGTCACGGCGCGCACCGTCAGGGCGTCCAGGCCGTCCGGATAGCGCGGCTCAAGCTCGTGCACCGGATTGGGGCCGAGGGAGAGGCCCGCGCCCCTGGGCGCGGCCAGCACGATGCGCGAGGGCTCGGCGATGCGCTGGGCCAGGCGCGCCCCGGCGAGCATGGCCGGGGACTCGAAGCGGCAGAGCGCGCCCAGGGCGGTCACGCCCGGCTCGGGCTCCAGGGCGTTGACCACCAGCAGGTCCGCGTCCGTGAGGTCGGCGCAGGGCACGCCCATGGCGGCCAGGCCGCGGCGCAGGGCGTCCGCGTCCGCGCCCGCGACCTCGCCCAGCCGCTCCGGGGCCGGAGCGGCGTCCGGGTCGCGGGAGATGGTCAGAAAATCGCCGTCCACAGCGGCCGCCACGCCGCCGATGGAGGCGTGCACATCGCCCCGCAGCCCCGGGGACTCGGCCACGCGCTGCCCGGCGGCCACGGCGTCGCCCACGCGCACCAGGAGCCTCGCCCCGCCCAGGGGCAGGCGCACCCTAAGCGGGTCCGGCACGTCCTCGATGGGCGCGGCGCGGTCCGCCAGCCTGAACACGTTCCTCATGGGCAACTCCGGCTCCGGCCGTCCCCTCCCGCCTAGTTCGGCAGATGGCAGCGGCCGCAGTCCTTCACGTCCTTCTCGTCGCGGTACGGGCCCTTCTTCATCTTCTCGTGGCAGCCCATGCACTGCTGGTGGAACGCGTTCTTGCGCGTGGGCACCAGAATCTCCGTGGGCTTGTCGTGGCATTCCTTGCAGGCCGTGGGATTGCTCCAGTCCACGTCCGGCATGTTCTTGCGCGAGTGGCAGTTGGAGCAGCCCAGCAGCTCCTGCTCGTACATGTCCTCGTGGCAGGTCCGGCAGCGCGCGTGCACCGCGTCGCGCAGCGTGGGGCGGCCCGGGCCCTCCGGCGGCCTGCGCACCAGGGGCGTGGCCGGGCGCTCGTGGCAGTTGCGGCAGCTCTGCTCCCTGGGCTCGATCGTCTTGTCCGCGTGGTGGCAGGCGGCGCAGTCCCCGGCCACCTCCTCGTGCAGGGCGTGGTCGAAGATGGGCCTGCCCCACTCCAAATGGTGGCAGGTGGCGCAGGCCGCGCGGCCCTCGAACCAGTGGATGTGGTTCTTGATGAAGTGCTGGTCGTACTCCGCCGGGTGGCAGACGCCGCACGGCACCTCGGTGGTCGAGACCTTGGAGGCGTGGTGGCACTTCTCGCAGGGAATCTCGGCCCGCTCGTGCGCGCCGTGGTCGAAGACGATGGGGCCGCCCGAGTTCCGGAACAGCACCCGCCGGGGCGTCTCGGGCACGGCCTCGGGAATGAGGTAGCCCGTCAGGGCCGTGGCCAGAAGCACCGCCACGACCGCCGCCATCGGACGCAAACGCTTGTCCATGCTGCTCCGCTGGTTGGCCAGCCGGCCAACGGCAAGGAAGATTGCATACTGTTTACCCCGTAAATCCCGAAAGGGCAACGGGGCAGGCGAAATTCCCCCGTCCGGACGCATACATGACCCGAATGCGCCGCCTTTGGGCAGGCGGCGGCGCGGCATCGGGCTTGACCCGCCACGGTCTTTTGGTGTTTTACTCGAAAAGCCCGCGGCCTTCCCGGCCGCGCACACCGGCAACCACGGAGCGCCCCATGCATACCCTCGTCCTGCTGCGCCACGGCCAGAGCGCCTGGAACCTGGAGAACCGCTTCACCGGCTGGACCGACGTGGACCTCACGGCCCAGGGCATGGCCGAGGCGGCCAGCGCGGCCGGGCTGCTGCGCGCGGGCGGTTACGACTTCGACGCCTGCCACACCTCGGTGCTGAAGCGCGCCATCCGCACGCTCTGGGAGGTGCTGGACGGCATGGACCGCATGTGGCTGCCCGTGACCCGCACATGGCGGCTCAACGAGCGCCACTACGGCGCGCTGCAGGGGCTGAACAAGTCCGAGACGGCCCAGCGGTATGGCGAGGAGCAGGTCAAGATCTGGCGGCGCTCCTACGACATCCCGCCCCCGGCCCTGACCCCGGACGACGAACGCTTCCCCGGCCGGGACCGCCGCTACGCCTCCCTGAAGAAGGAGGAGCTGCCCCTGGCCGAGAGTCTCAAGCTGACCATCGACCGCACCCTGCCCTACTGGAGCGAGGTCCTCGCGCCCCAGATCAGGGCCGGGGGGCAGCTGCTCGTCTGCGCCCACGGCAACTCGCTGCGCGGCCTCGTGAAGTACCTGGACGGCGTCTCGGACCAGGACATCGTGGAGCTGAACATCCCCACGGGCGTGCCCCTGGTCTACGAGCTGGACGACGGCCTGAAGCCCATACGGAGCTTCTACCTGGGCGACCCCGAGGCCGTGGCCAAGGCCCAGGCCGCCGTGGCCGGGCAAGGCAAGGCCTGAGCCGGACGCCCCCTCCCCCCGCCCTTGACAGGCGGCGGCGCATGGGAAACAGTCCCCTTCCCGGCCCCGGGCCGGGCAATCCATCCGGAGACTTGCCCATGAGCGACACCACCGCCGCCCTATTCACGCCCCAGGTCCTGCAGGAGCTGTTTCCCCCCAGCCGCGCCGACGACTTCTTCGAGGCCCTGTTCGGCGACGCCGCCGAAGGGGCCTACGACATCTCCCTGGCCTTTCTCGGCGCGCAGGGCGGCGCCCTGCGCTTCGAGTTCCGGCTGCGGCAGCGGCCGGGCCACTGCCTGAAGTGCAGCTTGACCTACGGCCTGCCCCAGGTCTTCTCGCGCCACCCGGTCATCGGCGTGGCCCGCCTCGCGGCCGAGATCGCCTCCCTGGCGAGCTGGAACGGCGCGGCCCCGGCCTTCGAGCTGGGCCAGACGCGCACCGTGGACAGCGGGCTGCACGCCATCCCGCTGACCGTGCGGGCCGCCTCCTGACCGTCCGCATGGCCCCCGCATGAACCGCGACCTGCCCGGCGGCCTCGACGCCATGGTCCGCGACCTGCTCGCCTGGTTCGCGGCGCGCGCCCGGCCCCTGCCCTGGCGGCGGGACTACGAGCCCTACCGCGTCTGGCTCTCGGAGATCATGCTGCAGCAGACGCAGATGGACCGCGCCGTGGGCTATTTCGAGCGCTTCACCGCGCGCTTTCCGGACGTCGCGTCCCTGGCCGCCGCCTCCGAGGAGGAGGTGCTGAAGCTCTGGGAGGGGCTGGGCTACTATTCGCGCGCCAAGAACCTGCTGGCCGCGGCGCGGCTCGTGGCCGCGCGCCACGGCGGCCGAGTGCCGGACGACCCCGAGGCGCTGCGCGCCCTGCCCGGCGTGGGTCCCTACACGGCCGGGGCCGTGGCCTCCATCGCCTTCGGCCGCGACGTCCCGGCCGTGGACGC
This sequence comes from Desulfovibrio sp., assembly GCA_022839785.1. Classification (GTDB taxonomy): domain Bacteria; phylum Desulfobacterota; class Desulfovibrionia; order Desulfovibrionales; family Desulfovibrionaceae; genus Alkalidesulfovibrio. The sequence continues at coordinate 15,557 of JALHJW010000018.1, forward strand.
CAACGTGGAGCGCGTCTTCGCCCGCCTCTTCGACCTCGACCTGCCGCCGCGCGAGCCCGCCACCGCCGCCTTCATCCGCAAGACCGCCGCGCAGATGATCCCGCCGGGCAAGGCGCGCGAGCTGAACCAGGCGCTCATGGAGCTGGGCGCGCTGGTCTGCCTGCCGAAAAAGCCGCGCTGCTCCGAGTGCCCGCTGGCCGGGCGCTGCGAGGCTCTGCGCCTGGACCTGGTCTTCGAGCGGCCCGTGCCCGCCAAGGCGGCGGCGTACATCCCCCTGGAGGTGGCCACGGGCCTGCTGGTGCGCCAGGGCCGCGTCTTCGTCCAGAAACGTCCGGCGACGGGCGTGTGGGCGGGCCTGTGGGAGTTCCCCGGCGGCACGGTGGAATCGGGCGAGACCCCGGAGCAGGCCGTGGTGCGCGAGTTCATGGAAGAGACCGGGCTGCGCGTGGCGGTCACGGGCAGGCTGGCCGTGGTGCGTCACGGCTACACGCGCTACCGCGTGGCCCTGCACTGCTTCTCCCTGCGGGACGCCGACGGCGAGGCCCCGCAGCCGGCCCTGCACGCGGCCCAGGAAGGCCGCTGGGCCGCCCTGCCCGACCTGGACGGTCTGGCTTTCCCGGCCGGGCACAGGAAACTCATCGACCGCCTGGGCCGGGACATCCCCTTCCCCGGCCCCGCCCTTCCCTGAGGACAGCGCCCGTGGGTACCGTGCTCCTGGCCGTCGCGCCCATCTTTCTGCTCATCATGCTCGGCTGGGCGCTGCGGCGCATGGAGTTTCCCGCCGCGGGCTTCTGGCCCATGGCCGAGGCCCTGACCTACTACGTGCTCTTCCCGGCCCTTTTGCTGGACACCTGCAGCCGCGCCGCGCCCGGGGACGCGCCCGTGGGGCGCATGGCCCTGGCCCTGGTCCTGGCCGTGTGCGGCCTGTGCGCCCTGCTCCTCGCGTTGCGCCGCCTCGTCCACCCGGGCGGCCCGGCCTTCACCTCGGTGCTGCAGGGGGCCATCCGTCCCAACACCTACGTCGGCCTGGCCGCGGCCTCGGCCCTGCTGGGACGCGAGGGCGTCTCCCTGGCGGCCATGGCCCTGCTGACCCTCATCCCCCTGGTCAACGTGCTCGCCGTGGCCGCGCTCAGCGCCTACGGCGGCGGGCCCAACGGCGCGCCGGAGGAGGCCGCCCGGCGCGCCTCGCCCCTCGCCATCCTGCGCGAGCTGGCCAAAAACCCGCTGATCCTCTCCTGCGTCGCGGGCTTCGCCGTGAGCCTGGCCGGGCTGAAGCTGCCGGGGGCTTTGGCCGAGACGTTGCGCATCCTGGGCGGCTCGTCCCTGCCCCTGGGCCTGCTGGCCGTGGGCGCGGGCTTTCAGTTCTCGGCCGTGGGCCGCCATCTGCGCGGCGTGGCCGTGGCCTCGGCCGCCAAGCTGGCCGTGCTGCCGCTGCTGGCCTTCCTGGCCTGCCGCCTGCTCGGCGTGGACGGTCCGGCCCTGGCCGTGGCCGTGATCTTCACCGCCATCCCGGTCTCGGCCTCGTCCTACATCCTGGCCCGGCAGATGGGCGGCGACCACGGCCTGATGGCCGCCATCATCACCGCCCAGACCCTGCTCGCGGCCCTGACCATGCCGCTGCTCTTCGCCCTGCTCCCCGTGGTCCGGGGCGGCTGAGCCGTCCCGCCCGCCTCCCCGAAATCCGCGCGGGAGGACGATTGCTCAAAAAATCACAATATCCCGATTCGGCTTGAAAGCTTTTCCGAAACCGGTCAGAACGTGAATCGGGGGTATACGTTTATGACTTCCATTCCCGTGCGCGGCAAGCGCATCCTGGTCGTGGACGACGATCGTCTGAACCGCCGCGTGCTCACGGGCATGCTGGACAGCTTGGGCCACGAGGCCGTGCAGGCGGCGTCCGGCCAGGAGGCCCTGGACCTGCTCGACGAGAGCGTCGACCTCGTGCTGCTGGACGTGATGATGCCCGGCCTGGACGGCTTCTCCACGGCCCGCGCCATCCGCCGGGACCCCCGCTTCGCCGAGCTGCCGATCATCATCGTCACCGCCCTGGCCAGCCGCGAGGACCGGCTGGCGGCCGTGGAGGCCGGGGCCAACGACTTCATCACCAAGCCCATCGACCTCATGGAAGTCAGCGTGCGCACGGCCTCGCTGCTGCGCATGAAGGAGTCGCGCGACGCGCTACGCCGCTACCAGGCCGACCTGGAGGAGATGGTCCGGGTGCGCACCCGCGCCCTGGAGGTGGCCGTGGACAACCTGCGCGAGCAGCAGCAGACCACGACCGCCGCCTACCTCGAAGCCATCCACTGCCTGTCCAGCGCGGCCGAGTACAAGGACGAGGAGACCGCCGCGCACATCGTGCGCATCGGCCGCATGTCCGCGCTCATGGCCCGCAGGCTGGGCCTTCCCAAGGAGGAGGCCGAGCTGCTGCTGACCGCCGCCCCCATGCACGACGTGGGCAAGATCGGCGTGCCCGACGCCATCCTGCTCAAGCCCGGCAAACTCACCGCCGAGGAATGGAAGGTCATGCGCCAGCACGCCGAGATCGGGGCGCGCATCCTCTCCCAGGCCAACTCTGTGCTCATGCAGGCGGGCGCGGTCATCGCCCGCTCGCACCACGAGAAATGGGACGGCTCGGGCTACCCCGGGGGCCTCTCGGGCGAGGCCATTCCGCTGTACGGACGCATCTGCGCCGTGGTGGACGTCTTCGACGCCCTGACCTCCAGGCGGCCCTACAAGGAGCCCTTCAGCCTGGACAAGGCCCTGGAGATCATGCGCCAGGGCCGGGGCAGCCACTTCGATCCCGGGCTCCTCGACCTCTTCCTGGCCCATCTGCCCGAGTTCCTGGCCATCAAGGACGAGCTGCGCGACTGACGCGGCGCGCGCAAGGCGTCCCCGGCGCGGGGACTGATTGCGTTTCAGCCGTTGCCCTTCCGTCCGCGCGGCGCTATGACCGTCCTTCATGCCTCCGGGAGCGCGCGGCCGAACGCCCCGCGCCCCCGCGGCCGGAGCCGGAGCGCGAGGGCAGGCCCTTTCCCCGCTCCGGGCAATATCTTTTGAAGGACGGTACCGCATCCATGGACATCATCTCCCGCAACCGCGCCCTGGCCGGGCTGCTCGACGCCCACCTCAAGACCCTGGCCGCCTCCGAGGCCTTGCCCGAGGCCCAGATCCTCGACGCCATCCGCGCCGGACGCATGGTCCTGCTGGCCAACCCCGGCCACACGGGCGTCCGGCCCACGCTCATCGGCCAGCCCGCGCGGGTCAAGATCAACGCCAACATCGGCACCTCCAAGCTCCTGAACCGGCCCGACCTGGAAAAAGCCAAGCTGGCCGAGGCCGAGCGCGCCGGGGCCGACGCGGTCATGGACCTCTCCACCGCGGGCGACCTCGACGCCATCCGCCTGGACATGCTCGCCTCCTGCCCCCTGCCGCTGGGCACCGTGCCCATCTACGCCGCGGCCCAGGAGCGCATCGACGCCGGGCTGGACCCCGCGGGCATGGACGCCGACGCCGTGATCGAGGAGATCGCCAAGCAGGCCAAACAGGGCGTGGATTTCATGACCGTGCATTGCGGCGTGACGCGCCAGGCCGTGGAGCTGGCCCAGGCGCGCGTCTGCGGCGTGGTCTCGCGCGGCGGCGCGCTGCTGGGCCGCTGGATGCGCGAGAACGGCCGCGAGAACCCGCTGCTCACCCGCTTCGACGACATCCTGGACATCTCGCGCGAACACAACCTCACCCTCTCGCTCGGCGACGGCCTGAGGCCCGGCGCGGGCGCGGACGCCGGAGACGCGGCGCAGTGGGAGGAGGTGGCCGTGCTCGGCCAGCTGCAGGCCCGCGCCCTGAAGGCCGGGGTGCAGGTCATGATCGAGGGGCCGGGCCACGTGCCGCTGCACCTCGTGGCGGGCCAGATGCAGATGTGCAAGCGCCTCACCAACAACGCGCCGCTGTACGTGCTCGGACCGCTGGTCACGGACTCGGCCGCTGGCTACGACCACATCGCCGGGGCCATCGGCGGCGCCATGGGCGTGATGCACGGCGTGGACTTTCTGTGCTACCTCACCCCGGCGGAGCACCTCACCCTGCCCTGCGTGGACGACGTGCGCCAGGGCGTCATGGCCTCGCGCGTGGCCGCCCAGGCGGGCGAAGTGGCCCTGGGCCGCCCCCTGGCCGTGGCCCGCGACCTGGCCATGTCCAAGGCGCGCAAGGCCCTGGACTGGGACGGCATGGCCCAGTACGCCCTGGACCCCGAAACGGTCCGCGCCCGCCGCAAGGAGCACGCCCACGAAAAGGAATGCGCCATGTGCGGCAAGTACTGCGCCATGAAGATGCTGTAAGAGAATCAGCCGCGGACAAAGGTAGGGACAGGCGGCGGGCGACATGCCCGCCGCACGAGCAGAAGAAGGGCGGGTGCTTGCGCACCCGCCCTTCTTCTGTTCTTACGGCCCTGTCGGCCTACCGCTCCGCCAGCCCGAGGCATTCCCTGAGCTTGTGCGCGGCCCGCGCATGTTTGGCCGGGTGTTCGCGTTTCAGTTTCGCGATGTTTTCGAGCCTCCATCTGACGGCAGGGAGCATGGCCGCGTGCGGCACGGGCAGCCGCGCCCAGTCCGGCTCGCCCTCCTTCACGGAGAGCAGGAAGCGCTTGCCGTCCTCAGTCAGTTGCGCGGCGATATCCTCCACCAGCCTGACACGGGCCGATTCAAGGCGCTCCAGGCTCGTTTCCTCGCGGGACATGCCTTCGAATTCATGGGCGAAGACTCGGGCAAGCGGCTTGAAATTGGGGCGCAGCAATTCGGCCATGGGCCTGCCGTGCCCGACCAGATAGACCAGGAACGCCGCACGGACCTGATCCGTGATCCCGGACGTGTCCAGAAGGCGGGAGATGTCGAACAGGTCGCGCGGGTGCTGCCGGTCCAGTGCGGCGCACATCTTTCCGCCCCACAGGTCGGGCGCGGAGAGGCAGCGCACCCGCGTCTCCATTTCAAACAGGCGCACCACCTCGGGTTGCAGCGGCATGTACGCTGTTTCAAACACGGTCCCGCGCAGGGTCGCGTTGGGCTCGACCTTGACCATGACCCCGTCGTATCTGATGTGCACCTTCGGGACAGGATGGGCGGGCGTCAGGTCAACCGCTGCGCCGGGCAGGACGAGCCGCGCCCGCCCGGCCAGCCGCTCCATGCTCGCCGCCATCTCCCCCAGGGCTGTTTCCCTGTCGTTGATGGGGCAATACGCCAGGTCGATGTCCACGGACAGCCGGGGCAGATTCCCCAAAAAGAAATGGCGCTAATCGTAAAGATTGTGGCTAAAAAGGAAGCCGTGGCGGCAGGGCGTTACTTCGATTCGTCCAGATTTGGCATAATTCTGAAGAATTGCTCGCACTTGTCGACCACGGATTCAATCGAGGCTGTCCGGAAGACCTCTGTATGGAGCCGCTCGCATCCCTGGGTGACACACTCGATAGCGGTCTTCTCCCAGAGAATCTTGCAGGGCCATGACTTCACCACGGTCGTGAACGGCGCGGAACAGCGCAAGGCCCGAAGGCGTTCCGGAAGGCTGGTGGCAAAGCCGACCTTGAACCGCCCTGGGTCGTGATCAGGCTCCAGAAGCAGAAGATAGAATGCCCCTTGCTGGGCAGGGAGAGCCGCATCATACGGTCCGTCGCCATTCTCGTCGGGGTCTACCGGTTCAAGACGGGATGCCAGATCCGCTCTGACAAGCCCTGCCTCGTCATTGGTGACGTAGGCTATCATCGCCCCACGACTGTTTGCGCCGGGCGCCTTCGTCGCCTCGATACCAAGCCGCCTAAGCACCTTGAAGATGGATTGTTTTCGCTTGCCCAACTGACTGGCAAGGTCGATCACGGAAATTAGTCCGTCGTCCATGCTCATTTTTCCGGAGTTCAGGTCCGCAATGAAAACAAGTCCTGCTTTGGGCGATGCCCGTTCCCAGATAGCAGCATCGGGCAAGACAAATCAATCGTTTAGACTGCCATCAATGCCTCCAGGTGGATCGTGACATCGGGTATGTCAGCCGTGGACTTGGCGGAACGACGGGTGGCCTCGTCGGTGGCGCGAAGAAAGGCGAAGGATTTGCTGACCGACGTCCTGGCCGCCCTGTAGCCGCCGTCAGGCGACATCCGCGAAGGGGAACATGTCCCGCCGTGTGCGCAGCATGGGGCGAACGGCGTCCTGCAACAGGACGGGAAGGCGCTCTGCTTCCTGCATCGCCTTGGTCAGTTCGAGCATCCTGAACCAGGCAAGA
>JALHJW010000019.1 GCA_022839785.1 Desulfovibrio sp.
CAGCGAGGCGATGTCCGCGCGCATGAGTTCGCGGATCGCCAGGCCTGCCGCGTCGTCGGCCGCGCTGTTGATGCGCAGGCCCGAGGACAGCCGGGCCACCGAGGTGCCCAGGTTGGAGTACGACGCGGCCAGGTTGCGTGAGGCATTCATGGCCATCAGGTTGTGGTTGATGACGAGCGACATGACAATTCCTCCTTGAATACGTTACCGGCGTCCTTGCCGTTTGAACGGGGACCATACCCACGCTGATCCCACCGTCGCTCGCCCTATCGGCCCATAGAGAAATCCCTTTAGGGTTTTTTTCAAAAAAAATCCGACGACTCCCCCGTCCCCTCTCCGAATCCCCGGTTTCTCCGCCCCCGCGGCCTCTGCAACGCCGCCCGGCGAGACTGGACACGAGGCTCCTGATGGTGTAGCAACTCCATAATTTGACTGGGAATTGTGCGACATTCGAGAAAACGACAGCGACACCGGGACGTCATGCGCCACAAACACCGAAATATCCATAACAGCACAGCCAAACGCCCTCTCGCAGTGCGTTTGGCTTTTTTGTTTTGCGGCCTCCTGCTCCTCGTCTCACTGGTCATTCCCTATCTGAGGGGGCCCAAGGGTACCGCGCCCGCCGAGGAGAAACAGTCCGCGCCCGTCGCGGAAGCGCCGCCTCCCGCGCCCACCACCGCCGTGATCAAGGACACGGTCAAGCCCGGCGACACCTTCGCCGCCATCCTCGGCCCGCACATCTCCTCCGCCGGGGTCCACTCCCTGGTCCAGCAGAGCGCCAAGATATACCCCCTCTCCCGCATCACCGCGGGCCGGAACTACGAAATCGTCTCCGAGGCCGACAGCTTCCGGCGCTTCGTCTACGACATCGACAGCGAGGAACAGCTGATCATCGAATCGGACGGCAACGGCTACTCCATCAACCGCGTGCCCATCGAGTACGAGGTGCGCACGGCCCTGGCCCAGGGAACCATCACGGACAGCCTGTTCCAGGCCGTGGACGAGGCCGGGGAGCATGAACTGCTGGTCTACAGGATCGCCGACATCTTCGAATACGACATCGACTTCGCCCGCAGCCTGCGCGAGGGCGACTCCTTCCGCGTGCTGCTGGAGAAACGCTACCTGGACGGGACGTTCGCGGGCTACGGCCGGGTCTTCGCGGCCCGCTTCGACAACCAGGGGCAGGCCTTCTACGGCGTGGCCTTCTCCGAGGACGGCGGCAGGCCCTACTTCTACAATCTGGAAGGCCGCTCCGTGCGCAAGGCCTTTCTCAAGGCGCCGCTCAAGTTCACGCGCATCAGCTCCAGCTTCTCCTGGCGCAGGCTGCACCCCATCCTGCACGAATACAAGGCCCACCCGGCCATCGACTACGCGGCGCCCGTGGGCACCCCCGTACGCAGCGTGGGCGACGGGACCGTCACCTTCGTGGGCGTGCAGGGCGCGGCGGGCAGAATGATCACCGTGCGCCACCTCAGCGGCTACGAAACCATGTACCTGCACCTCAACGGCTACGCCAAGGGCATCCGCAGCGGGGCCAAGGTGAGCCAGGGCCAGGTCATCGGCTACGTGGGCTCCTCGGGGAGATCCACGGGGCCCCACCTCGACTTCCGCATGAAGCAGAACGGCAAGTACATCAACCCCATGTCCGTGAAGACGCCGCCCGCGCTGAACATCTCCAAGAAGGCCATGCCGGAGTTCTCGCGCATCGCCAAGAAGTACCGGGGCATCCTCGACCTGGAGGAGCCCCTGCAGGCTGAGGCGCTTCCCGCGCCGGACGCCCCGGGCGCGGCGCAGAAGCTCTGACCCTCCGGACGGCCGCCACGAAAAAAGCCCCCGTGCGGGGGCTTTTTTCGTGGGCGAACCGTCGGTCAGCGGCCTAGTCGAGCTTCGGACACCAGGACAGCAGGTTGAAGGGCGCGAAGTTCTGCTTGGGGTCCTCGGCGTAGCGGGTGCCGAGGTTGGAGTCGTCGCGCTTGCCCTTGATCTGCTCCGACGAGCCCTTGTAATAGCGGCAGTCGTTGTTGTTGCAGACCAGGATGATGCCCCACCATGTCTCGGGCGGCGCTTCCCATTCGCACAGCTTGTCGCCGCAGTGGGGGCAGAAACGTTCGGGATATTCCATCGGATGCTCCTTGCTTCGTTTCGGTCGTTTCGGTGCGCTTGACCTAATGCCTGGGCGGGCCGCGTCAAGACGCCGGGACCGCAATTTTTCCGCCCGGGCCTCCCCGGCCATTGCAAAAAACCGCCGCCCGCTCCATCATGGCCGGATGAACACGCCTGAGGAACGGACGGACGCCGTCGTCATCGTGCGGCCCGGGGAACGCGGCCGGGTCGTGGACCCGCCGCGCGGCCTGACCGTCGCGCAACTCATGTTCCTGCACCAGGACGGCCCTGTCAAGCCGCTGTGCGGAGGAATCGGCCGCTGCGGCCGCTGCGCCGCGCGCTTTCTGGCGGGCGCGCCGGAGCCGGACGCGGCGGACCTCGCCACGCTTCCCGCGGACGAACTCGCGCGCGGCGTGCGCCTGACCTGCCGCCATCTGGCCCGGCCCGGCATGGTCGTGGAGGACCTGCCGGAGCACGACGCCGCGCCCGTCCCCGCGCCGCCGTCGGGCCCGCCGGCCGCGGCCCTGGCCGTGGACCTCGGCACCACCAGCATCCATTGGGCCGCCCTGGACGCGGCCGGAACCATCCTGGCCCAGGGCGCGGAGCCCAACCCGCAACTCGGCGCGGGCAGCGAGATCATGTCCCGGCTGGCCTTCGCCCTCGCGGGCCATGCCGGGCATCTGCGCGATCTGGTCCTGGACCGGCTGCGCGCCCTGCACGCGGCCTGCGGCTCGCCGCCGCGCCTCAGTCTGGCCGCGAACCCGGCCATGACCGCCCTGCTCCTGGGCGCGCCCGTGCACGGCCTGGCCGGAGCGCCCTACCGCCTGGACGAACCCGGCGGCCGCGAGGCAGACCTCGCGGGCGACCTGCCGCCGTGCTACCTGCCGCCGCAGTTCGGCCCCTTCGTGGGCGGCGACGTGAGCGCCGGGATACTGGCCCTGCAAAGCGGAAACAGTCCCCGCCCCCCCTGGCTGCTGGCCGATTTCGGGACCAACGGCGAATTCGCCCTGGCCCTGCCGGACGGCCGCCTCCTCCTCGCCTCCGTGCCCATGGGGCCGGCCCTGGAAGGCGTGGGGCTGGCGCAGGGCTGCCTGGCCGGACCGGGCGCGGCCACGGGCTTCGCCCTCACCCCGGCCGGACTCGCGCCCGAGGTCATGGGACCGTGGGACGCCCCTGCCCTGCGCGGCCTCTCCGGCACCGGCGCGGTCTCGCTCCTGGCCCAGCTCAAACGCGCCGGAGCGCTTGACGCGCACGGCCGCTTCATGACACGAACCGGGGCCGCCTCGCCCCTGGCCGCGCGGCTGCTGCGGCCCCTGACGGCGCGGCGCGGCGAACCCGCCCTGGCGCTGCCCGGCGGCCTCAGCCTGCTCGCCTCGGACGTGGAAGAGGTCCTGAAGGTCAAGGCGGCCTGCAACCTCGCCTTCTCCAGCCTCTTCGCCGCGGCGGGGATCGCGGCGCGGGACCTCTCCGCCCTGTTCCTGGCGGGCGCATTGGGCAGCCACGTCCGCCCCGCCGACCTGGAGGAGCTGGGCTTCCTCCCGCCCCGGCTCGGCGACCGCGTCCAGGCCGCGGGCAACACCTCCCTGGCCGGAGCGCGGCTCCTGGCCCTCTCGGACCAGGCGCGCGAGGCCGCGGCCGCCCTGCCCGGCCGCGCGCTGGTCCTGGACCTCACGGCCTCCCCGGACTACGGCAGCCACTTCATCGAAAGGATGCGCTTTACCCATGTGCCCTGAACGCACCATTCCCCCGGCCCCGGCCGACCTCTTTCCCGCACTCCCGGCCGACGCCGCGGCGCATCTGGACCGCTACGGCCTGCTCGTGCGCGACGCTCTGCGTCTGAAGCCCAAGCACGCCCGGCTCCTGCCCATCGAGATCCGCGACCTCTCCGCCACCCTCACGGACGAGCGCGACGACTTCGCCCCGGACTACATGACCCGGCCCGGCCCCCTGGCCGCCTACGTCCACTACTTCCACCCCTGGAATCTTTACCGCCTCACCCGGCTCCTGGCCGCCCTGCCCCTGGACCTGCCCGACGACGCCCTGATCGCGGACCTCGGCGCGGGGCCGCTCACCGTGCTCACCGCCCTGTGGCTGGCCCGGCCGGACCTGCGCCGCCGCCCCCTGCGCTTCCTGTGCCTGGACCGCGCGGGCAAGACCCTGAAGCTCGGCCTGGACATCTTCCGCCGCCTGGCCCCGGACTGTCCCTGGAACATCCGCATCGAGGCCGAGCATCTCTTCCGCCTGCCCCATTTCCTGGGGCGCGAACAGGCCCGGCTCATCACCGCAGCCAACGTGCTCAACGAACTCTTCGGCGGCCCCACGGGCAAACGCGACGCCGAGCTGGACAGCCTGGCCGGACGTCTCGCCGCGCACCTCGATCCCGACGGCCAGATGCTCGTCATCGAGCCCGGCACCCGGCTGGCCGCGCGCCGCCTCATCGAGTTGCGCGAAACCCTGATCGAGAACGGCATGGGCGTCACCGCGCCCTGTCCGCACCAGGACGAATGTCCCATGCCCGGCAGCGGCAACAAGGCCTGGTGCCACTTCGCCTTCGACGTGCGCGGCGCGCCCCCCTGGCTGCTGCAGCTTGCCGAGGCCGCCCGCCTGCCCAAGGAACGCCTCTCCCTCTCCTTTCTCCTCGCCCGGCATGGCAGTCTGGAGGCCTTGGACAACGCCGCCCGCGTCGTCTCCGAGAGCTTCGCCCTGCCCGGCAACTTGCGCGGCCAGTACGCCTGCACCCCGCGCGGCCTCGCCCTGCTGACCTTCGACGCCTGGCCCACCCCGCCCGGCAGCCTGCTGCGCCTCTCCTGGCCCGAACAGGACCAGCGCGACCCGAAATCCGGCGCGCTCATGGTCCAACGCCCGGGCGAACGCCCCCTGCCCCCGGCCCGCACGCCCGCCCCGCGTCCGCCAGCCCCCCGTCCGGCGCAGGAACGGAACGCGGACAGACCCGTAGCGGACGGCAGGCCTGCGCCACGCCGTGCGCCGAGGACGGAGCGCGCACCCGCGACGAGCGGCAAGCCCGCAGGGGACTCCACGTCCGCGCCCCGCGCCCGCCACGGCAAGCCCGGCACGCCGGACGCGCCGGGAAAACCGTCCGGACGCGGCAAACACGGCAAGCCCGCGCCACGCCGGGCCGGGAAGAAGACCGGGAAGAAGGACTGATCCGCAGGCCGGACCGCGATGTCAGCGCGGACGGCGGGAACGCCGGACGAAAACAGGCTCACGAAGATGCGCGGCGCTCAAAGCAGCCGCACCGGGCCGGGATAGAGCGCCACGACGGCGTCGCCGGTCAGCAGCACGATGCCCTCGACCATGGCCTGGGCCACCAGGATGCGGTCGAAGGGATCCTTGTGGATCGGGGGGAGTCCTTCCACGGCAACGGCATGCTCACTGGCGACGGGCAACTCGCTGTAGCCGTTGTCCAGCAGCCCGCGCCGCAAAAGTCGCGCGTCCACCTGAAAACCATCACGCCCAAGGCCGCGCTTGATGGCGATCTCCCAAAGGCTGGCGGCGCTGAAGAACAACTCGTTCTCAGGCGCGGCGATGAGCGCCCGCGCCTCGGCGGACAGCCGTTCCGGAGCGCCCGCGGCCCAGAGCAGCAGATGCGTGTCCAGCAGCAGCTTCACGCAGAGCCCCCGAACAGCGCCTCGATGTCGCCCTGGCCCATGCGGTCGAAATCCTCCGGCACGGCGAGCTGCCCCGCCATGAATCCCAAACGCCGCACCTGGTCGGCCTCGGGCGCGGACAGCGCCATGACCTTGACCAAGGGCCGCCCCGCCTTGGCGATGACGAACGGCTCCCCCTTGGCCGCCAGCTCCACCAACCGCGACAAATGCGTTTTGGCCTCATGGATGTTGACTGTCTGCATGCGCGCCTCCATATGGACTAAGTCTATTTAGTCTAGTCCTGAAAGATGTCAAGAGCCAAGCCGGCAGAGACGGTTCTTCCCGCGACGCGCGATGGAAAGTTTGGAAGGCGGAGGGGGAGAGGGAGACTTTCGGAAAGTCTCCCTCTCCCCCTCCGCGATTCCCTTCGCTCCTCCCTTTCCTACTCTTCCCTCTTCATCGCCTCTGCCAGGCGCAGAGCCTGGATGGCCGGGGCGATCTCGTGCAGGCGGTGGATGCGGACGTTTCGGGTCTGGAGGATGGCGGTGGCGATGCGGGTGGGCTCGGGGCGGCTTTCGGGGGGGAGATCGAGAAGTTTGGCCAGCCAGCTCTTGTTGGAGAGACCCATGTAGAGGGGGCGGCCGAGGGTGTGCAGTTCCTCGATGCGGCGGAAGATGGTCAGGTTGTGTTCCAGGGTCTTGCCGAAGCCAATGCCCGGATCGAGCACGATGCGGTCCTCGGGCAGTCCGGCGGCGGTGAGGCGGCCCAGGCGCTCCTCGAAGAAGGCCAGCAGGTCGGCCACGACGTCGCCGTAGCGCGGGCCCGCCTGCATGGTGCGCGGCTCGCCCTGGGCGTGCATGAGCACGTAGCCGGGCTTGCGCGCTGCCAGCACGTCTAAAAGCGCGGGATCGTGGCGGCAGGCCGAGACGTCGTTGACGATGGCCGCTCCGGCCGCGAGGCAGGCGTCGGCCACGGCGGCCTTGGTGGTGTCGATGGAAAGGACGGCCTCGGGCGCGCGGGCCGCAAGCTCCCGCACGACGGGCAGGACGCGGGCGAGTTCGGCCACGACGTCCACGGGGGCCGCGCCGGGCCGGGTGGATTCGCCGCCGATGTCCAGGACGTGCGCGCCCTCGCCCAGAAGCTTTTCGGCGTGCGCCACGGCCGCGGCTGGCGCGTCGTGGCTGCCACCGTCATAGAAGGAGTCGGGCGTGGCGTTGACGATGCCGCAGACGAGAAAAGGGGCGGGTCCAAGGACCCTGCCCCCCTTGATCGTCCAGGAGACGGAAGCAGCCTGACGCATGCGTGCGGCTCCTTGCCTAGCAGACGGTTGACTCACCGCCTATTTCAGGCCGATCAAAAAGGTCCAGGTGCACGGCGCAAGGAAAATTCAAGGCCGACGCGTAGTTAAAATACGCGAGGGTTTGCATTTCCCGCGGCGACGCAGCAGATGGGCCGTTTTCAACGGCCGCTAGTGGACCTTCTTGTCGTCGTCGTCGGCCCAGGCGTTGTAGTCCTCGCCCTGGCCCGGCGCGCGGCCGCCCTGCTCGGCCCCGAAGCGCTTGCGGCGCTCGGCGTCCTCGCGGGTTCCGGCCTGGGCGGGTTCGGCGCCGGACTCGCCGCCCGCCGCCGCGCCGCCGGAGCCCGCGCCGCCCGGAGTCTGGCCGGAGCCGCCCGGACGGCTGCCGCCGTTGTGCGGCATGGGCGGCAGCTCCTTGCCTTCCATGAGCAGATCGATGTCCGCGCCGGAGATGGTCTCGCGCTCCAGCAGCGCCGCGGCGATCTTGTGCATGGCCTCGGCGTTTTCGCTGAGCAGCTTGCGGCACGTCTCGTGCGCCTCGTCGATGAAGCGGCGCACCTCGGCGTCGATGAGCCGGGCGGTGTCCTCGGAGTAGTCGCGGTTGTGGATCAGCTCCTTGCCCAGGAAGACCTGCTCCGCGCCGTCGCCGAAGGCCAGGGGGCCGAGCTTGTCGCTCATGCCGAAGCTGCGCACCATGCGGCGGGCCATCTTGGAGGCGCGCTCGATGTCGTTGGACGCGCCGGTGGTGATCTCCTTCAGGAACAGCTCCTCGGCCACGCGTCCGCCGAGCAGCACCACGAGCTGGTTCATGAGATAGGGCTTGGAGTAGCCGTGGCGGTCGTCCACGGGCAGTTGCTGCGTGAGGCCGAGCGCCATGCCGCGCGGGATGATGGTGACCTTGTGCACGGGATCGGTGCCGGGCAGCAGCTTGGCGGCCAGGGCGTGGCCCGCCTCGTGGTAGGCCGTGACCTTCTTCTCCTCCTCGGAGAGGATGAGGGAGCGGCGCTCCTTGCCCATGAGCACCTTGTCCTTGGCCTCCTCGAAGTCGGGCATGTCCACTTCGTTCTTGTTCAGCTTGGCGGCGTGCAGGGCGGCCTCGTTGACGAGGTTTTCCAGGTCCGCGCCGGAGAAGCCGGGCGTGCCGCGCGCGATGACCTCAAGGTCCACGGCGGGGTTGAGCGGCGTCTTGCGCGTGTGCACCTGCAGGATGCGCGTGCGGCCGCGCAGGTCCGGCGTGGGTACCACGACCTGGCGGTCGAAACGGCCGGGACGCAGCAGCGCGGGGTCGAGGACGTCGGGCCGGTTGGTGGCGGCGATGAGGATGACGCCCTCGTTGGACTCGAAGCCGTCCATCTCGACCAGCATCTGGTTCAGGGTCTGCTCGCGCTCGTCGTGTCCGCCGCCCAGGCCCGCGCCGCGCTGACGGCCCACGGCGTCGATCTCGTCGATAAAGATGAGGCAGGGGGCGTTCTTCTTGCCCTGGGTGAAGAGGTCGCGCACGCGGGCCGCGCCCACGCCCACGAACATCTCCACGAAGTCCGAGCCGGAGATGGAGAAGAAGGGCACGCCCGCCTCGCCCGCCACGGCGCGCGCCATGAGGGTCTTGCCGGTGCCCGGAGGGCCGACGAGCAGCACGCCCTTGGGGATGCGGCCGCCCAGACGGGTGAACTTCTTGGGGTTGGAGAGGAACTCCACGATCTCCGTCAGCTCCTCCTTGGCCTCGTCCACGCCCGCCACGTCGGCGAACGTGACCTTGGTCTGCTCCTGGGTCATCATCTTGGCGCGCGAGCGGCCGAAGCTCATGGCCCCGCCGCGCCCGCCGCCGCCCTGCATCTGGCGCATGAAGAAGATCCACACGCCGATGATCAGGAGCATGGGGAACCAGTTGAGCAGCAGGCTCATGTACCACGGCACGTTCTCGGCCGGTTCGGCCACCACCTGCACCTTGTTCTTGAGCAGACGGTCGATGAGGCCGGGGTCCTGCGGCGCGTAGGTCACGAAGCGCTTGTCCTCGGAGAGCAGGCCGGTGATCTGGTCGCCCTGCACGCGCACGGAAAGGACCTGGCCCCGTTCCACGGCCTGGATGAAGTCGCTGTAGGCCAGCTTGGTTTCCGCACCCTGGGGCTGGTTGAAGAGATTGAAAAGGACCACCATGACCAGGGAGATGGTGATCCAAAGGATCAGATTCTTGGTGACGTTGTTCACGTCGGGCTCCTTGTGTGCGGCCGTCGCGCCGGCACCGCCCTGGGGCGGTCGGCCGTCGTGTCTGTGGCGCGAAGATCAAGTGATAATATCTCTCGTGCCGTGAGGCAAGGCCGGGAATCCCAACTTGCCACGGCCGGACGATGCGGATAGACCGCCATGCATGTCCGGCGCGGAACTCCTGCTCGTGGCCCTGGCCCTGGCCATGGACGCCTCGGCCGTGGCCCTGGCCGCGGGCGTGGCCCTGCCGCGCGTGACATGGCGGCACACCTTCCGGCTGGCCTGGCACTTCGGCCTGTTCCAGGCGCTCATGCCCGTGGCGGGCTGGCTGCTGGGCCTCTCCTTCCGCGCGGCCATCGAAAGCTTCGACCACTGGGTCGCCTTCGGCCTGCTCGCCCTGGTGGGCGGCCGCATGGTGCAGGAGGGATTGTCCGACAAGGCCGACGAGGCCCCGCGCCGCGATCCCACGCGCGGCGCCACCCTGGTCATGCTCTCCGTGGCCACCAGCATCGACGCCCTGGCCGTGGGCCTCTCGCTCGCGGTGCTCGACGCGCCCATCGTCGTCCCGGCCCTGGTCATCGGCCTGACCTGCCTCGTGCTCACGGCCCTGGGCCTGCATCTGGGCCGCGCCGCGGGCCGCGTGGAGCGTCTGGCCCACTGGGCCGAGGTCGCGGGCGGCGTGGCGCTGCTCGGCATCGGCCTGCGCATCCTGTGGGAGCACGGGGCGTTCTGAGACGTCGGGCGGCTTGCCGGGCCTTCGGACCGCGCCGCCCGCCGCATCGCCCGCTCTCGGAAAGCGCGCATCCCCAGCGCCCCCTCTTGCCAGCCGCCCCGCACAGGGGTATGCAGTGAAATGACGGCAAACCTTTCGGGAGAAAGAGCATGTCGAGCGACTACTTCAGCTTCTCGCCGGTCATGGACAGCCAGACCTTCGGCGCGGCCGTGGTCACCAAGACCCTGGACTACATGAACAACGCGTCCGGCAATTCGTACGCGCCAGTGGACAAGCAGACCTTCGGCGCGGCCGTGGTCTCAAAGACCCTGGACTACATGAACTCCGGGAGCTCGGGCGGCCAGAGCGACATGGCCCAGACCTACGACTTCTCCAGCAAGGTCCTGGGCGCGGTCTACAACGGCAAGGTGTAGGGCGGGGAATCGGACGAGATGACGCGAACGGCGGGACGGGCCATGCGGCCCGCCCCCGTTTCCGCGCGGCCTATTTCAGCCAGTCGGCGATGGCCCCAAGCTGCGCGGCCACGCTGTCCGGGCCGGTGGCCCCGGGCGTGACGCGCCGCGCCACGGCGGCCTCGTAGTCGAGCACGGCGTAGACGTCCTCGGCGATGAGCGGCGAAAATTCCCGCAGTTCCGCAAGCGACAGTTCTTCGAGCCCCGCGCCCCGCTTCTCGGCAAAGGCCACGGCGCGGCCCGTGACGTGGTGCGCCTCGCGGAAGGGAAGCCCCCGGCCCACGAGGTAGTCGGCCAGCTCCGTGGCGTTGAGGAAGCCCTTTTTCAGGGCCGCGCGCATGGCCTCGGGCACGAAGCCCATCTGCTCCATCATCCCGGCCATGCAGGCCAGCGAAAGCGTCACCGTGCGGTCCGCGTCGAAGAACGGCTCCTTGTCCTCCTGCAGGTCGCGGTTGTAGGCCAGAGGCAGGCCCTTGAGCGTGGTCAGGAGGTTCATGAGGTCGCCGTAGACCCGGCCGGTCTTGCCGCGCATCAGTTCGGCCACGTCCGGGTTCTTCTTCTGGGGCATGATGCTCGACCCCGTGGCGTAGGTGTCGGGCAGACGCACGAAGCCGAAGGCCGGGTTGGCCCAGATGATGATCTCCTCGCACAGCCGCGAGAGGTGGGCCATGATCAGCGAGGCGCAGAACAGCGGCTCCAGCACGTGGTCGCGGTCCGCCACGGCGTCCATGCTGTTGGAAAAGACGCCGCTAAAGCCGAGTTCGTCGGCCACGGCCCCGGGGTCCACGGGATAGGTCGTGCCCGCCAGGGCCGCCGCGCCCAGGGGCGAGATCAGCACCCGGTCCAGGGCGTCGTCCAGCCGCTCGGCGTCGCGCTTGAACATGAAGGCGTAGGCCAGCAGGTGGTGGGCCAGGGTCACGGGCTGCGCGGGCTGAAAATGCGTGCAGCCGGGCAGCAGCGTCCCCCGGTGCTCCCTGGCGCGGGCGGCCAGGACGCCGACGAGCCGCGCGAGGGCCGCACGCCAGACGCGCACGCGGGCCGCGATGTGGATACGGAAATCCAGCCCCACCTGGTCGTTGCGGCTGCGGCCGGTGTGCAGCTTCTTGCCCGGCTCGCCGATGAGTTCGGTGAGCCGAGCCTCGATGTTCATGTGCACGTCCTCGCGGTCCGTGCGGAACTCGAAGGCCCCGGACTCGATCTCGGCCAGCACCCGGTCCAGCCCCCCGCGGATGCTCGACGCCTCCTCGGCCGTGAGCACGCCCACCTTCGCCAGCATGGCGGCGTGGGCCTTGGAGCCCGCGATGTCCGCGGCGTAGAGCGCCTTATCGAAGCTCACCGACTCGGTGTACTCCTCGACAAGGGCATCGGTGCCCTCGGCGAAGCGGCCGCCCCAGAGCTTCCCGCCCGCGGCCATGGCCTAGCCGAGCCTCTTGTAGCCGCGGATGCGCAGCCCCTGCAGCCGGATGAAGCCCGCGGCGTCGCGCTGGTCGTAGACGCGGTCCTCCTCGAAGGTGGCCAGCTCGGTGTTGTACAGCGAGTTGGGCGACTTGCGGCCCAGGGGCACGGCCGAGCCCTTGTAGAGCTTCAGGCGCACCGTGCCGGTGACGCGCTCCGCGGCCTTGTCCATGAGCGTCTGCAGCACCTCGCGCTCGGGCGAGAACCAGAAGCCGTAATAGACCATCTCGGCGTAGCGCGGGATGAGCGAGTCGCGCAGGTGCATGACCTCGCGGTCCATGCACAGGGATTCGAGGTCGCGGCGCGCGGCGTGCAGGATGGTGCCGCCGGGCGTCTCGTAGACGCCGCGCGACTTCATGCCCACGAACCGGTTCTCCACCATGTCCATGCGGCCGATGCCGTGCTTGCCGCCCAGGCGGTTCAGTTCGGCGATGAGCTTTGCGGGCGACAGGGCCTTGCCGTTCAGCCCCACGGGGTCGCCCTTCTCGAAGTCGATCATGATCACCTGCGGCTCGCCCGGAGCCTCTTCGGCGGGCACGGACATGGAGTGGGTGTAGGGGCCGCCCTCCTCCCAGGGATCCTCCAGCTCGCCGCCCTCGAAGGACAGGTGCAGCAGGTTGCCGTCGCAGGAATAGGGCTTGGCCTTGGTCACGGTGACGGGAATTTCGTGCTCCTTGGCGTAATTCACGAGGTCGGTGCGCGACTTCATGTCCCACTCGCGCCAGGGCGCGATGCAGCGCAGGGAAGGAGCCAACGCCGCGGCCGTCAGCTCGAAACGCACCTGGTCGTTGCCCTTGCCCGTGGCCCCATGGGCGATGGCCTGCGCGCCCTCTTTGAGGGCGATCTCGACCAGACGCTTGGCGATGAGCGGCCGGGCGATGGAGGTGCCCAGCAGGTAGCGGCCCTCGTAGATAGCGCCCGCCCGCAACATGGGGAAGATGAAGTCGCGCGCGAACTCCTCGCGCAGATCCTCGACGTAGGCCTTGGAGCCGCCCGTGGCCAGGCAGCGCTTCTCCACGCCGGACAGGTCCTCGTTCTGGCCGAGGTCCGCGGTGAAGGTGATCACCTCGCACCCGTAGGTGTTCTTGATCCACTTCAGGATGACCGACGTATCCAGGCCGCCGGAATAGGCGAGCACGACTTTCTCGATGCGCTTCATCTCTCTCACTCCGTCCTTCCGTCCTACGAATATATCCACTCAAGGATGGCTTTCTGCATGTGCAGGCGATTCTCCGCCTGGTCCCAGACGATGCTCGCCGGACCTTCCATGACCGCCTCGGTCAGCTCCTCGCCGCGGTGCGCGGGCAGGCAGTGCATGACCTTGCAGCCGGGCCTGGCCAGCCGCAGCAGTTCGTCGCTCACCTGATACGGCCCGAAGATCTTGGCCCGGCCGTGGTGCTCGTGCTCCTGGCCCATGGAGGCCCAGACGTCCGTGTTCACGTAGTCCGCGCCGCGCACCGCCTCGGCCGGATCGGCCGTCAGCGTCACCCGCGCGCCCAGGGCGCGCGCCCGCTCCAGCACCGCGGCCTGCGGCTCGAAACCGCTGGGACAGGCAAGGCGCAGGTCGAAGCCGAAGTGCACGGCCGCGTTGATGAAGGAATGCGCCATGTTGTTGCCGTCGCCCACCCAGGCCACGGTCAGCGCGGCCAGGTCCGGCGTGCGCTCGAACATGGTCAGGCAGTCGCTCATCACCTGGCAGGGATGGTACTGGTCCGAGAGGGCGTTGACCACCGGGATCGCGGCGTAGCGGGTCAGTTCGTCCAGCTTCTCCTGGCCGAAGGTGCGCACGATCAGGCCGTCCGCATACCGCGAAATCACCCGCGCCGTGTCCTTCAAGGGCTCGCTGCGGCCGAGCTGCGACTCGCGGTCGGTCATGAAGATCGTCGAGCCGCCGAGCTGGCGCACCGCGATCTCGAACGACAATCTCGTCCGCGTGGAGGCCTTCTCGAAGACCAGCACCAGGGTCTTGCCCGCCAGCAGGTCGGACGTGAAACGCGCGCGCTTCATCTCGTCGGCGCGGCGCACCAGGGCGTGCGCCTGCTCACGGTCCAGGTCCAGGATGGTCAGAAAGTTGCGGATCATGGGCTCTCCCCTCAAAGCGAAAAAGAGTCTTTTATTCCCGAAGGCAGAGGGTTGTAAAGGGGCAACGTGGGCCGGACGGAACTGGGCAGGGAGGGCGGGAAAGAGAGAAGAATGAAAGGAAGGACGTGAAGATGCCTCCGGCGGCAAGGGCCGATGGCCCTTGACCCCATCGCTGTGCCGCACGGCGGTGCCTGGGCAGGCGAAGGCATGACGGCGGTGGTGCGGGAGATTTTTGGAGAATGGAAGACAGGCTGTCGTTTCTTCTTTCCCATCCAGAGGAAACTCCACCCCTCCGGTGCGCCGTCGTGCCCGCGACGGTCACGCCGCGCCGCGCGGAACCCAGAAACCGGGGTCAAGGGGCCTTGGCCCCTTGCGCGGGGTGCAGGGGCGCGCGGAGCGCCCCTGCCCGCCGGAGGCATCTTCCTCTCCTGCCCCTCCCTGCTACACCGCCATTCCGGCAGCCCTGCCCGAGGCGAAGGCCCAGTGGACGTTGCAGCCGCCGAGGTCGCCGGTGACGTCGAGGCATTCGCCCACGGCGAAGAGTCCGGGCACGGCGGGGATGGCGAAATCCTTCGACGAGACGCCGGCAAGGCCGATGCCGCCCGCCGTGACCTCGGCCTTGGCGAGGCCCGGCGTGCCCGAGGGGGTCACGGGGAAGGCGTGGACGCGGGCGACGAGGCTGGCGAGCCCGGCCTTGCCGAGATCGGCGGCGCGGCGCTCGCCAGCTTCCCCGGCCAGAGCGGCGGCGAGGCGTGCGGGGAAACGGCCGGAGAGGATGTTGCGCACGAGGGCCTTCCCGCTGGCCGCAGCGAGCACGTCGCCGACCTGCTCGCCGGGCAGGAAGTCGCAGAGGAGCGGCGAGACGCCGTCCCAGTGCAGGGAGGCGCGCAGCGCGGCGGGGCCGGACAGTCCCTGGTGGGTGAGGAGCAGTTCGTCCGTGATGCGCATGGGGCCTTTGGGGCCGGGCAGCATGAGCGAGACGGGGAGCGCGAGGCCGGTGAGCGCGGCCGGAGAGAAGCCGTCCTCGCCCGCCCAGAGGAGGGGCGCGAGGGCCGGGCGCGGCGGAACCACGGGCAGGCCGAAGCGGCGGGCGAGTTTCCAGGCCAGATCCGTGCCGCCCGAGCCTTTCCAGGACGGCCCGCCCAAGGCCAGGACGAGGCGCGGGGCCGAGAACTCGCCCGCGGCGGTGCGGATGCGAAAAACCTTGCCGCCGTCCACGCCGAGCACGGGCGCGCCGAAGGCGAAACCCGCCCCGGCCGCGGCGCAGGCATCCAGCAGGCCGTCGGCCAGACGGTCGGCCCCGCAGCGCAGGAAGAGCTTGGAGTTGTCGCGCTCCTCCCAGGGCAGGCCGAAGCCTTCGACCAGCGCGATGGCGTCGGCGGGGGTGAAGCGGGCCAGGGCGGACTTGGGAAAGTGCGGGTTGCCGCAGAGGAAACGGCCCGCGTGCATATCCAGGTTGGTGAAGTTGCAGCGGCCGCCGCCCGCGATGCGCAGCTTGCGGCCGGGCCGGGCGAGGTGGTCCACGAGCAGGACGGAGCGGCCGCGCCGGGCCGCGGCGAGGGCGCAGACCAGCCCCGAGGCCCCGGCCCCGAGAATCAGGACGTCGGGGGCGGCGGAGGGGGAGGTCATGACGCGCAGAGGACGCAGGGGGCCGCGGCCGCCACGGCGGCCTCGGTCAGGGCGTCCATCTCCTCGCCGTGCTCCAGCCCGGCGAGATGCAGGATGCCGTGCGCCAGGAGGCGGACGGCGTGCTCGGCCGGGTCCTGGCCGTAGAGGAAGGCCTCGCGCGCCAGGGTGTCCACGGAGAGCACGAGGTCGCCGAGGAAGACGCCGGGGCCGGGATCCTCGCCCGAGGGGAAGGAGAGCACGTTGGTGGGCCCGTGCAGGTTCCGGAACTCGCGGTTGGTGCGGGCCATGCCCGCGTCGTCGGTGAGCCTGAGGTCGCAGGACGCGCCGTCCAGCCCCAGGGCGTCGAGGATGGCCGCCAGCAGGCGGGCCAGTTCCACGCGGCCGAGAGGAAAGCCCGGGGGCAGGAGGAGTCCCTGGTCGCGGACGATCACTTGACGATCTTCAGGCCCGTCTCGGCGCGGCCCGTCCGCTCCGCCTGGCCCGGCCCCTGCGGCGCGGCCTCGTCCGGCCTGTCGGCGGCCTTCTCGGCCGCCTTTTCGGAGGCCTTCTGCTGGTCCGGATATTCGATGCGCTGGTGGAAGATGCCGGTGAGCACGCGCTGGAAGGCCTCGGAGATGAGGTGCAGGTCCTTGAGGGTCAGTTCGGACTCGTCGAGCTGGCCTTCGGTGAAGATGGAGCGCACGATGGCGTCGATGTGGTTCTTGATGCGCGAGGGCGTGGGCTCCACCAGGGTGCGGCTGGAGGCCTCGATGGCGTCCGCGAGCATGACCAGCCCGGCCTCCTTGGTCTGGGGCTTGGGGCCGGGGTAGCGGTACTCCTCCTCGCGGGGCATGTCCTCGCCGCGCGCCTCGGCCTGTTCCTGGGCCTTCTTGTAGAAGTAGGCGATGAGCGAGGTGCCGTGGTGCTGCTGGATGACGTCGGTGATCTCCTGGCCGAGCTTGTGCTCGCGCGCCAGCTCCATGCCCTTCTTGACGTGGGCCGTGAGCACCAGGGCGGACATGGAGGGGGCCAGCTTGTCGTGCTTGTTGGCCTGCCCGAACTGGTTCTCGATGAAGTACTGCGGGTTCTTGACCTTGCCGATGTCGTGGTAGAGCGAGGAGACCTTGGCCAGGATGGCGTTGGCCCCGATGGCGCGGGCCGCGGCTTCGACCATGTTCGAGACCACCAGGGAGTGGTGGTAGGTGCCCGGCGCGCCGACCATCAGGTCCTGCAGCAGGGGTTGTTCGAGGTTCATGAGTTCGAGCAGCTTGAAGCGCGAGGTGTAGGCGAAGAGCATCTCCACCACGGCGGAGAGGGAGAGCACGGTGAAGAGGGTGAGCAGCACGTTGATGGAGGCGGCCACCGCGCCCTCGGCCACGTGGGCCAGCCCCTTGAAGTCCATGAGGGAGACGCCCGCCCAGGTCAGGATGGTGGCCCC
The DNA here is from genome assembly GCA_022839785.1 of Desulfovibrio sp. Taxonomy (GTDB): domain Bacteria; phylum Desulfobacterota; class Desulfovibrionia; order Desulfovibrionales; family Desulfovibrionaceae; genus Alkalidesulfovibrio. The sequence continues at coordinate 16,979 of JALHJW010000019.1, forward strand.
GAAGAGCGGGAAGATGCTGCGCAGCAGTTCGCTGCGCGTCTGGGCGCGCTTGATGAAGATGACCGCGAAGAGGGCCGTGGCGAAGTAGTAGGAAAACAGGGTCAGCTCGCCGCCGCCCATGAGGCCGCAGACGAAGGCCAGGAGCAGCACGGCGAAGAAGCTCATGCCGAAGGAGAAGAACAGGGCCAGCACGCCCGCCGCGCCCGAAACCGGCAGCAGGATGGGGAAGAGGTCCCCCGAGACCTTCATGAACACGATGCCTGCGGAGAGCGGCCCCTGCATGGCGTACAGCAGCTTGGCCGCGAGGCCGAAGATGAGCAGGACGGTGGCCAGGAGAACGCCGTCGCGGTCCGTGGGGGCGCGGCCCCGGTCGTAGAGCTGGACCAGGTACATGCCCAGGGCCAGCATCAGGCCGATGAGGAAGAGGCCGCCCGCGCGGGCCGAATCGAAGTACTCCGGCCCCTGACTGTACAGGGCCTGGAGCCTGATCTGCTGTTCGCGGGTCACGCGTTCGCCCTGGCGCACGATGATCTCGCCGCGCTTGACCTGGGTGTAGACCGGCTCCACCGCGGCCATGACCTCGCGCTTGCGGGCCTGCGTCTCCTCGCCGTTGTAGGCCAGGGTCGGGGCCAGCAGCGGATCGAGCAGGGCCAGCACGGCCTGCCGCATGCGCAGGGGCTTTTGCAGCTCGCGCCGCATGAGCAGATCCACGCCTTCACGCAGGGAGGACAGCTCCTCCATCTCGGCCGCGTTGCTGAGCAGGCGCTCGCGGCCGGTGCTCGCGTCGCGGATGATCACGCCGCCCCGGTAGGTCTCCATGACCTTGCGGTCGCGGGCCACGCCCGAGGTCAGGCGTTCCTTGAGCCAGGGCACGATCTGGGCCATGACCAGGGCCTGGAACTCGGGCAGCTTCCAGACGCGGATGATGGGCAGGGGAATCTCGGCGTTGAGCTCCTCGGATATCTGCCAGCGCAGTTTCTCCAGGTCCTGGGTGTCCGCCGCTTCCTTGAGGGTGTTGAAGACCTCGGCGGCGCGGGCCTCCAGACGCGCGCCCGCCTCGGCGTCGAGATCGAAGACCGGGGGCTGGGTCTGCGCCACCTGCTGGCGCTTGCGCTCCGTGGACTCGGCGTCCTCGATGAGCAGGTCGCGCGTGGCGGCCACGTCGCTCCCGGCCACGTCGCCCGCGACGTAGACCACGAGCTTGCGCTCGATGTTCACGCCGCCCACGATGCCGAGCACCAGGAGGGAGAACAGGAGCGCGGCCAGGCCGACGCGCAGCGGCTGGCCGGTCCGGGGCAGGAGTTTTTGCCCGCCGCCGTTAGCGCTTTTCTTTTTCGGCTGGGGTTTGCGTGTGACGTTCATAAGCGTTGACGATCCGCCCCACCAGGGGGTGGCGGATGACGTCCCTCTCCTCGAAAAGGACGAAGCGGATGCCCTCCACCTTGTCCAGTATGCGGCGGGCGTGGATCAGACCGGACGGGGCCTTGTCGGGCAGGTCGATCTGGGTCACGTCGCCGGTGATCACGGCTTTTGAATTGAACCCGAGACGGGTCAGGAACATTTTCATCTGTTCGGGCGTGGTGTTCTGGGCCTCGTCCAGGATGATGAAGGCGTCGTTGAGCGTGCGGCCGCGCATGAAGGCCAGGGGCGCGATCTCGATGCTGCCCTTGGCCAGCATCTCCTGCACGCGGTCGAAGTCGAGCATGTCGTTGAGCGCGTCGTAGAGCGGCCGGAGATAGGGGTTGACCTTCTCCACCATGTCGCCGGGCAGGAAGCCCAGCTTCTCCCCGGCCTCCACGGCCGGACGGGTGAGGACCAGACGCTTCACCTTGCGCTCGGCCAGGGCGGCCACGGCCATGGCCACGGCCAGATAGGTCTTGCCCGTTCCCGCCGGGCCGATGCCGAAGGTCATGTCCGCCTCGGCGATGGCCCGCAGGTATTCGCGCTGTCCGGCCGACTTCACGGCCACGCTGCGCTTGCCGAAGACCCGGAAGACGCCCTCTCCCGTCTCGCGCTCGACAGTCGCGCCGGGCGCGTCCTGCGCGGCCGGGGCGAGCCCCTCGCGGGCGGGTCCGGAAACCGGCGGCCGCGTCCCGGCCGCGACGGCCCCGGAGGCGGCGCGCCAGGCCTCGTCCAGCACGCGCTCGTCCACGCCGCGCCCGGCCTTCAGGCCGTCGTACAGGCGCACCAGAAAGCGGGCCACGCCGTCCGCCGCGGCATCGTCCGCGGCGCTGATGGTCACGGCGTTGCCGCGACTGGAGAGCCGCGTCCCGGAAAGGGACGCGATGCGCCGCAGGTGCGCGTTCTGAGGACCGAAGAGTTCGCCCGCCAGGGCGGTCTCGGCGAACTCCAGGCGGCGTCTGGTCAAACCGGCCACGGCCGTTTCCGGTACGCTTCCGTCATGCGCACCACCTAATCCTTTTTTGCAGCATCGTCCATGCCTTGGCTCCGACCCCGGGCGGGAAAACCGCAAAAATCAGGACGGGAGCAGTCCGGTTTCGAGCCCGGGATCCGGCCGCACGCGCAGCACGCGCAAGGGGCGCTCCAGGCGCACCAGCCCGGCCGCCGCGCCCTTGATGGCGCGCACGTGGCGGACCTCGGCCAACAGGACGTCGGCCCAGGCGGACTCCTTGAGCGGACTGGACAGGGCGGCCAGGGCCGCGGCTTCGAGGAGACTTCGTTCCGGCACCTCCTGCCCCGGGTGGTCGCGGCGCAGGATCACGTGCGCGCCGGGCGCGTCCTGGACGTGCAGCCAGTAGTCGTGGGGAGAGCCGCCCTCCGTGAGCAGGGCGTGGTTGCCCTTGGCGCTCTTGCCGCGCGCGGCCCAGAAGCCGTCCGAGGTGCGAAAGACCTTGACCGGCAGCCCGGCCCAGCGTTTGGGCAGGGGCCTGGCTCCGGGCGCGGCCTGGACGGGGCGTCCCTCCTCCGGGCCGGGCGGCGGCGCGGCGGCGGTCCTGGCCGTCTCGGCCGCCACGGCGGCGCGGCGCGCGGCCACGTGGGCGAGGCCGCGGCGGCCCTTGGCCGCCAGGGCGAAGAGGCGCTGCATGTTCTGCGCGGCCGAGAGGCGCGTGTCCAGGGCCACGCGCACGCGGCCGCCGTCCGGGTGGACGAGGTCCGCCGTCCCGGGCAGGGGGCCATCCGCGAACAGATGCACGCCCGCCTGCAGGGCCTCGGCCTCGCGGGCATGGGCCACGAGGCCGCGCAGCCGCTCCTCGTCGCGGTCGAGCAGCGATTCCAGGCGTTTTTGCCGCTTGCGCGCGTTTTTTTCGGCCTCGGCCGCGGCCTTGGCCTCGCCCGCGAGCAGGGCGTAAAAGCGCGGCTCATAGGCCCGGCGCGCGGCCAGCAGGGGATCGGCGACGCGCTCCGCCCCGGCGTCGTCCCCGGCCGGGGGCCAGAGCGCGGGTTCGCCCGGCCCGTCCTCCCCCGCGGGCAGCCAGACGCCGTCGTGCCCGCCGCCCGCCAAGCGTTCGAGGAGAAGCCGCGCCTCGTTTTCGGGCAGGGAGCGCAGGCGGCGGCGCAGGGACGGGGAGAGATGGGGGAATCCGCGCCAGACCTCGTCGTCGTGCAGGATGCGCTCGAGCGGCGGCCAGGGCGGCTCACGGCCGAAGCCGTCGGGCAGGCTCTCCTGCACGCGCGGCCCCTCGCGCAGATCCAGGATCAGGACCCGGCCGTCCAGCAGCAGCCCCAGGCGCAACGTGGGCCAGTCCGCCACGCAGCCCAGGACGCGGGCGTCCCCCACGCGCTTGCGCAGCCACATGGCGCGGCTGCCCGGGTCGTGGGGCATGGGCGGCTTGGCCGGGCTCAGGCAGAGGATATTTCCGGACTTGGAAGGTCTGAATAGAAGAAAGGCGGACTCGCGGCCGGTCTTGTGGGCGAAGACGAGGCAGCCGGGCGCGGGCTCGAAAATCTTACCGAGCCTGCCTCCGGCGAGGCGCGGACAGAGGGCGGCGGCCAGAGTCCGGAAGAACGGGGCGTCCACGGACGGCCTACCGGAGCCTGGGCCGCATACGGGGCGGCCGGGCGCGGCTCACTCGCCGCGCTGGTCCTCTTCCTCTTCCCGCTTGCTTTTGCACTTGATGCACAGGGTGGTGACGGGACGGGCCTTGAGGCGGGGCACGCCGATGTCCTCGCCGCAGTCTTCGCAGATGCCGTAGGAGCCGTCGTCGATGCGCTGCAGGGCCTCCTGGATCTTGCGGATGAGCTTGCGTTCGCGGTCCCGCAGACGGAGCGTGAAGGAGCGGTCGGACTCGGCCGTGGCGCGGTCTGCAGGATCGGCGTAGTTCTCCGGGCTGTCCGTCATGTCCTCAAGCGTCTCTTCGCCCGTCTTGAGGATGTCGTCGAGCATGTTCCTGAGCAGGTCGCGGAAATAGTCGATATCTTCCTGACGCATCATCGTCCTCCGGAGACCCGGGGGGGACTCCTCGCAAAGTTGGCTAGAGGCCTTAATGCAATTACGGACAAAAGGAAAGGCCCTGCGGCGCCCCTGGAAGGACGCCGCGAAAATGTCATGCAATCCCGCGCCCGCACGGGATTTTTCGGCCCGAGGAAGAGTTTGTGTTGACAGCATGGGGCCTCGCGGATAAATAGGTGCTCCCTTTTGAGCGGGAATAACTCAGCGGTAGAGTGCAACCTTGCCAAGGTTGAAGTCGCGGGTTCAAATCCCGTTTCCCGCTCCAA
>JALHJW010000078.1 GCA_022839785.1 Desulfovibrio sp.
AGCTGCACCAGCACGAAGAGGGGAACGAGGATGCCCGCGCTCCAGGCCATGTAGCCGAAGAAGCTGGGCATCTTCACGCCGCTGGTCTCGGCGATGGAGCGGACCATGAAGTTGGGCGCGTTGCCGATGTAGGTGTTGGCGCCCATGAACACCGCGCCGCAGGAGATGGCCAGCAGGGTGGCGGCCATGTCGGTCATGAGATGGCCCGCGTCGCCGCCCGCGGTGTTGAAGAAGACCAGGTAGGTGGGGGCGTTGTCCAGGAAGCTGGAGAGGATGCCCGTGAGCCAGAAGTACATGTGGTTGAGCGGTTCGCCGCCGGGCCCGGTGACCATGTTGATCACCCCGGCCAGAGCGCCCTTGGTCCCGGCCTTGAGGATGGCGATGGCCGGGATCATGGACAGGAAGATGCCGATGAACAGCTTGGCGACCTCGACGATGGGGAACCAGTCGAAGTCGTTCTTGCGCCTGTTCTCGGCCGTGGTGAAGCGCATGGAGAGGTAGGCCATGACCAGCAGGATCAGGTCGCGCAGCACGTTCTGCAGGTCCACGTGGGTGCCGTAGACGTCGAACTCCACGCCGGACTTCCACATGCCGCTCATGAGCACGCCGCCCACGATGCCCGCCAGGAAGAGCAGGTTGATCTTGCCGTCCAGGCCGAGCTTCTCGCCGCCGGACCACGCCCTTGAGGAAGCCGAGGAAGAGCGGCGGGTCGCCCAGCGGGGTCAGGGAGCCGCCGATGTTGGCCACCAGGAAGATGAAGAAGACCACGGTGTGGACCTTGTATCTGCGGTGCGCGTTGGCCCGCAGCAGGGGACGGATGAGCAGCATGGCCGCGCCCGTGGTGCCCATCCAGCTCGCCAGAAGGGTGCCCACCAGGAGCACGCCGACGTTGACCATGGGCCTGCCCACGAGCTGTCCCGTGAGGCGCACGCCGCCCGCCACGGTGAAGAGGGCGAAAAGCAGGATGATGAAGGGAATGTACTCCAGCAGCAGCACGTGGACGACCTCGTACAGGGCCAGGCTGAAGCCGAAGGTCAGGGCGAAGGGCACGAGGAAGGCCAGGGCCCAGAAGGCCGAGACCTTGCCGAAGTGGCTGTGCCAGAAATGGGGGGCGGCCAGGGGCAGGACCGCGATGGACAGCAGCATGCAGGCGAAGGGAATGACCCAGAGCACGCCCAGCTCCGTGCCGATGGCCTCGGCCATGTGGTGCAGGTCGCC
>JALHJW010000032.1 GCA_022839785.1 Desulfovibrio sp.
AGGAGATGAACTTGGGACCGCAGAAGCCCGCCAGGGCCAGGGCCGCCACCACGCTCACGTGCCAGCCCGTGAGGTCGGAGAAGGTCCAGAGGACGAAGGTCAGGGTGAAGATGACGGTCACCCCCAGCTCCTTGCCGCGCATGGGCGGCATCTCGCTCATGGCCACCGAGGCGGGCAGCTCCTTCTCCGAGGGGCGGAAGATGAGATAGACGATGGCCCAGGTGGCCACGGCGATGGGGACGGTCAGGGGGAACTGGATGATCAGGTACTCCATGAACCCGATGTTCACCGCCCCGTTGGTGAACTTCTGCAGAATCTCCACGGCCAGCGGGTTGCGGCCGCCGCCGAGCAGGGTGCCGAAGCCGCCCGCCGACGAGGCCAACGGGATAAGAATGATGAAGAATTTCGCCAGATTGCTCGATTTCCCCGGCGTCAGCCCCATGCTGCGCAGCACGGGCACCAGGGCGAAGATCATGATGACCGTCACCGTGGCGTCGTGGAAGATGGTGGCCAGCATGGTGCAGCCCAGGGCCATGATGAAGCTCAGGCGCTTCACCCCCGTGCCCGCCACCTTGAAGATGTAGTACATGAGCCGGTTGGCCAGGCCCACCTCGTTGAGCACCACGCCGAACATGATGATCATGAGCACGAACATGACCGCGGGACTGGCGAAGGGCGCCCAGGCCGCGTTCGGCTTCTCGATGTCGAAGAGGATCAGTCCGCCCGCGGCGCACAGGGCCGTGACGCCGATGGGAATGGCCTCGCTGACCCACAGGATGATGATCGCGGACACCAGGGCCAGGAGCTTGTGCCCGGCCGGGGGCAGGTTCGCCGGCGTGGGCAGCAGGTAGACGGCCAGGCCCACGGCCAGGGCGAGCAGGACCTTGATGATGATGCTCCTGGCGGGCTGCTCGGGGGTCTCGGGGCCGTGGTCATCGAGCTGAAGCTCGGCCTCATCCCGGTAATCCGGGTTGTCGTCTCTGGTCTGGGCTGCACTCATGGGAAACCTCCGGAGATGCTTGGAGTGAAGAAGCGAGGCGGCCCCCGGATCCCGCCGGGGCGGCCGCGCTCCGGGGCCGCAAGGCCCCGCCCGTCGGCGCTAGAGCCTGCACACGTCCTTCATGCGCCTGGATATCTCCCGGTACACGTCGGAGAAGCGCAGGAGCCCCACCAGCTTGCCGTCCTCCATGACGAACAGGGAGTCGTGGCGGTAGAGCACGAAACGGTGCAGCGCCATGTTCAGGGACTCCCCCGCCTCGATGATCTGCGAGTGACCCGGTTTGCGGAGAAAATCCGCGATCTTGACGTCCTTGGCCGTCGTGCACAGATCGTCCAGGGGCTTGGACCAGAGCAGTTTCAGGTCCTTCATGGCGTCGATGACGTAGCCGGTGCTGATGAAGCTGCTGGCCCTGGAGTCCACGACGTTGTCGAAGTTGGGTTCGAGGCCGCGTATCAGGTCCGTGGGCGAAAGCTTGCCCAGAATCTTGCCGTCCGCGCCCTGCACCAACAGGATGCGCTGCTCCTTCCTGCCGGAAAGATAGTCCTGCTGGGCCTGCTCCAACGCCAGGACGGCCGCAGCGAAGGTCGCGGAGTCGTTGATCCGCGGGAACTTGCCGATGGGCGTCATCAGGTCCCTGACTGCTTGATGCATGGTTCGGCTCCTTTCCGGAGGCCGCGCGAGGACGGCCCCGGTTGGGGGTGACGGGGCGTGCGGGCCCCACGGCTTCCTTGGTGAACGCCTGGTTGAGGTTCTGGACTCCGTACCACGCGACCCGCCAGAGGTCGCTAAAAATGATCCCCGGGGACGCTCGCCGGGCAAGCCGGGACACGGCCGCCGGCCACTGGCCGCCGGACCGCCCTCTCCCAAGGGCTCGGCCGGACCCGGGACGACGGTCCCGGACACGCGGGGGTGACGCCCCCTCTGCGCGCCGGACCGGCCCGGAGCCGACACGAGGCTGATGCTTCGTACTTCGTCGCTGCGTTGCGATGGTGGAATCCGTTTCCAGTCCGCGGCGCGCTGACGCGCGCGCCGCATGCGCGAGGCCGGCCGTCCCTTGCCGCCCCGCCGCCGCCCAGGTTCACATCGCAAAAACCCCGGCGGCGCGCCTCCATTTCCGCAAAAATCACACAGCACGATGGAATCGGTCAATACAAATCGAAAAACATTACTGCAACTTCATGCCACATGACAGAATAGTTATACATCACGCACTGTTGAAAAAAACAAAAAGGCATTCACTCCATGCTCCGCATGGACATGAATCCTCGGAAACAATCATTGTCAGGACGCGCAGGCTTGGAAGACCGGCGCGTCCTGACGTTTTCCGACTATGATGCAGCCTGTCGCTGCCGTCAGATCAGGCGTTCGCGTGCATTCACCCCTAGAAGCGCATCTTCTTTTCCAGTCTGTCCAGGGCGGCGCGCTCCTCGGCCTTGCGCAGGCGCTCCTCGCGCTCGCGCTTGACGGCCACGGCCTGGCGCAATTTCTCCTGCAGGCTCTCGAAGTCGTGGGGCTTCATGAGGTAGTCGAAGGCCCCCAGGCGCATGCCTTCCACCGCGTCGGGCACGTCGGCATGGCCCGTGAGCATGATCACCTCGACCCCGATGTGCCGCTTGCGGATCTCGGCCAGGGTCTCGATGCCCGAAAGGCCGGGCATGCGGATGTCCAGGACGACCACGTCGCAGGGCTCCCTGCCCAGCAGGTCCAGGGCTTCCTGGCCGCTGCCCACGTCCCGCACCTCGAAGCCGCTTTCGGCCAGGCGCTTGCCCAGGGTGGTGCGGAAACGCTCCTCGTCGTCGGTGAGCAGTATTCTCGGCTTGGTCTCGTTCATACGGCGTGCTCCTCGGGCGGCCCGTCGGCCGGCCTGGCCGACGGGCGTTTGCGTTCTGTCGTCGCGCGCGGCTCTAGTAGAAGCCGATCAAGGGCCAGTAGACCAGGGCGCCGAAGCAGGCCACCAGGAGCAGCGTCAGGCACCAGGGCACCGCCACCTTCACGAAGTCCACCTGGCTGAAGTAGCCGGTGCTGTAGGCGATGATGGTCGGCGGGCAGCCGATGACCAGCATGATGAAGGAGGTGGTGATGGGCGCCAGCAGGGCCACGGCCTTGGGCGACATGTTCAGCATCTCGGCCATGGGCAGGGTCACGGGCAGGGTCAGGGCCACGGCCGCGGAGTTGCTCATCATGCTCGACAGGAACGAGCCGAAGAAGCCCATGCCGTAGTAGATGACGAAACTGCTCTGTCCCTGCAGCAGGGGGAGGATGGTCTCGGCCAGGTACTTGCCCGCGCCGGAGTTGAGCATGGACGCGCCGAGGGAGACGCCCGCGCCGAAGACGATCCAGGACTCCCAGGGGAACTTGTCGCAGATGGTCTTGAAGGAGATGAACTTGGGACCGCAGAAGCCCGCCAGGGCCAGGGCCGCCACCACGCTCACGTGCCAGCCC
>JALHJW010000033.1 GCA_022839785.1 Desulfovibrio sp.
CACAGATGCACTCGGCCGGAAGCCCGTGGTGACGGGCCAGGGCCTCCCGCAGCTCGGCCGCCTGGCTGTCGGGATAGTGGACCAGCCGGTCGAAGGCCGCCGTCACCGCCTCCCGCACCCCCGGAGCCGGCCCCAGGGGATTGATGCTGGCGGAGAAATCCAGAAGATCCTCCGGCCGGAGGCCGAGTTCGCGGGCCACGGCGAAAACCGTGCCGCCATGATCGAAGGTGCTCGTCACGGTCGCTCCAGGAAAATGAGGTAACACAGCATGAACGCCGTCAGCAGTATCTCGGAGCCGTACATGAGCCGGACGGCGCCGCGCCATGCCGCGCGATCGAGGGGGTTCAGGGGATCGCCGATGGTCGGTTTCGCCACGGGCCGGCCACAGTAGACATTCATGCCGCCGAGGCGCACCCCAAGGGCTCCGGCCGCGGCCGCCTCGGGGATGCCGGCGTTGGGAGAGGAATGGTTGCGGCCGTCCCGGCGCATGATCCGCCAGGCGCCCGGCCCGGAAAGCCCCGCCAGCGGGGCGGACAGCACCATGAGCAGGCCGGTGATCCTGGCCGGCAGCAGGTTCACCAGATCGTCGAACCGTGCCGAAGCCCAGCCGAAACGGAGATATCGCTCGCTTTTGTATCCAACCATGGAATCGAGGGTGTTGACCGCCTTGTAGGCGAGCGCCAGCGGGGCACCGCCGACCATGAACCAGAACAGGGGCGCGATGACGCCGTCGGAGGTGTTTTCGGCCACGGTTTCCACGGCACCGCGCCAGATCTCCGGCTCGGCGAGCTCCGCAGTGTCGCGGCCGACGATGCGGGACAGGAAATGGCGAGCCCCGGCAAGATCACCGGCGGCCAGGGCGTCCGCCACGAGCTTTGACTCCCCGTGGAGCGACCGGGCAGCCAGGCAGGTCCAGCCCAACAGCGCCTCCACCACGAACCCGGCCACGGGGTGCACCAGCCCGGCGCCCAGGCCGAGCACCCAGGCGGTCCCCCCGGCGATCCCCACGGTCAGCACCAGCAGAATCACGCCGGCGGCCCGCTCGTTGGCCACCCGGCGGCGGAGTTGCCGTTCAAGGGAGGTCACGAGCCTGCCCACGGCCACCACCGGATGGGGGAGCCAGCGGGGATCGCCCAGCAGCCAGTCGAGAACAAGGGCGGCAAGGACCAGGAGGGCCGCCCGGTCGGGTCCGGTCACGCGCTCTCCTCCGGCCGCGGCGGCACAACCACCGGCAGCGGCGCCTCGTTGAGCGTAAAGAAGAACGTGGCACCCCGATCCACGGCCCCATCGGCCCAGGTGCGGCCGCCGTGCCGGCGGATCACCCGCGCCACGGTGGCGAGTCCGACGCCGGTTCCCGGGAACTGCTCAGCCCCATGCAGCCGGCTGAAGGGCCGGAAGAGGCGATTGATCTCCTCGGGATCGAAGCCCGCACCGTTGTCGCGGACAAAGTAAATCCGCCGCTCCCCCTCGTCCCGGGACCCGAACTCGATGACGGCCTCGTCCCTGAGGGCCGTGTACTTCCACGCGTTGCTGAGCAGGTTCTCCACCGCAAGACCCAGCAGGTCCGCATCCCCATCCACGGCCAGATCCCCCGTCACGTGGAAGGTCACCTTCCGTTGCGGCTCGGCGAACTGGAGATTATCTATCACGGTCCGGCCAATTTCCGCCATGTCCACCTGCTCGAAGCTCAGCTCCTGACAGGTGGCGCGGGCAAGGGCGAGCTGCGCGTCGACAAGGGTGTTCATCCTGGCCGCAGCGAACTCGATGGCCGTGAATAACTCCGCCAGCAACTCGCTCTCGGTGCCGTTGCATTCGGCGCGCGCCAGTTGCACGTAGCCGGTGATGCCCGACAGGGGTGTCCGAATATCGTGGCTCAGGGACGAACTGAATTGCCTCAGGTCCTCGTTCGCCTCTTCCAACTGAACGGTCCGCTCGTACACCCGCTGCTCCAGAAGCCGGGCGAACGAGTCCAGGTCCCGGCGGGACTCCTGCAGGCGTTCCACCATGGTGTTGAAGGAGACGGCAAGGGCACCCAGTTCGTCCGAGCGCCGGGCATCGAGCCGGTGGGAGAAGTCTCCGTCGGTAATGGCCGAAGTACCGTTCATGAGTGAATCCAGTGCCCGGAGAATGGATCGGCTCGTGCCGAGAATGAGGCTTACCGCCATCACGAGGAAGAGCGATACCGCCAGGACCCCCTGCCAGCGGGCCGCGGCGGTCAGGGTGAGCATCCGGGCGCTGCCCGAATCCAGCGACCGGGAAATGATGGGCATGAGCGTCTTGTACAGGACCGTTTCCATGCGGGAGTTGGCCAGGGCCACCGCCTCATGCCCGCGGCCCGCCTTTTTGAGCGCCACGGCCTGGTGCATGAGCCCGGTCAGTTCCTGGAAGCTCCGCGTGACGGTCTCGGCGTCCGTTAATGCCGTCGGGTCGCCCTGGCGCGCCAGCCGCCACATCTGCTGCCGGAAGTTCTCCAGGGCGTGGCCGGCCTGCCAGTCCAGCCGCGAGAGGTCGGTCTCGATGCCCTGGCGCTGGTTGAGCAGATACTTCATCAACTCCTTGAGCTGGCCGGTCACCTCGAACAGCAGGTGATTTGCGGCAAGGAAGCCATCCAGGGCCGCCTCGCCCCGCTCGATGTTCCGGGTCCCCTCCGCGGACATCCAGGGAATCCGCCCCACGGCCATCAGCAGATCGTGGAAGGCGACGTGCACCTCCACCGCCCCGTCATCGAGGGCCTTGTCCACGGGCAGGAGCACTTCCCGATCGAAATAGGGCTCGAGCCGGTCGCGGAACAATGCCATCGCCTCGGCGCCGCGGCCCGTGTCCTGGAGTTCAAAGAACCACTCGGCCGTGCGGACCCACGAGGCGTGGTGGTTCTGCACCATCTGGACCAGCCTCAGATCGTCATCCTCTCCGGTAACGCCCAGGGATTTCTGCGCCTTGATGGCATCGATCCAGACGGCAAGTGCCTCATCGGTCAACTTCCCGCCCTTGCGGAATTCATCCCGGGCAGCGGGATCGGAGATGGCCAGGTAGTCGACCACTTCCTTCATCTGCTGGATCATGCCGGCCCGGGCCAGGGCAATGCCCCTCAGGTATTCGACCGCCGGGATGAGATGGCGCACCCGCGTATGGACCTGGGCCGACGAATGGAACAGATATCCCACGAACACTGCGACGTGCAGCACGATCAAAATGATGACGGTTTGCACCTTCCGTTTGATGGTCACGGGAAATCTCCTCTGAAAAGACCACTACTCCGGCAACGTCCCGCCGAGGCCGCAGAGTTCCAGCATGCGGTCAATGTCCAGATGCTTCTCCAGGTGCGCGGCAAGCAAGTTGAAGGGATCGTCGCCC
>JALHJW010000011.1 GCA_022839785.1 Desulfovibrio sp.
ACACCCGATCCCATTCCGAACTCGGCAGTTAAGCTCCTCTTCGCCGATGATACTGCAAGCTCACTTGTGGGAAAGTAGGACGCCGCCAGGTCATTCCTCGAAAGCCCCCAGCTCCATAGAAAGAGCTGGGGGCTTTTACTTTGGAGCGGACTCATACCGCGCCCAGTGACATGACGCGGGTGATGCAGGTCGTCTACGGGATGTCTTCTGTTGTTGACTCGCGGGAAAAATAGACAGCCATCATGCCTTGAATGACAGCTATCCATGGGATCATATTTGCACAAAGCTCGTCACAAAGCTCTGGACGATTTAGGATTTTAGATACGGCATATCCTGAGTTGTTTTCCCCCACCTTCACAAAATTCCAGAATGAAGAGTCAGGTTTTGCATGTAGCAGGCTATTCATGGACGCCGTCAACTCATGCCCGCGAGCGATGGGGGGTTCCTGGCGTTTCGCTTGAATAGCATCGAACATTTTGGAAAGGCTAGGTGCCTCGTTATGGTTCCAGCCGCGATTCCATCGGCATATTTCATCTGGGTATGAATGGAGGTAGAGCAGGATCGCCGCTCGTTCGACCATGGGCCGCAACAGGACATGTCCTCCGAATAAATAACCCTGCCGGATGAGCTCTCGGAGCGACAAAATGATGCTGATTGCTTGCGGAATGATCAGGCAAGCCATGCGTTGGTGGTCGGTAAGCTGGGCTGTATGAGATAATGGGGCAGTGGACCGGTTTTGTTCCAGCAAGGAACTGATGATTTGGTCGAGATGAAAGAGCAGCTTGCGTCCAAGGTATGGTTCATTGTCCGGAGTAAAAATGATCGGCGTGCCATCAAATTTTTCCATCTTAGCGTCCGCCCTATGCCGCTCCGAAGATAGCTAGTTAATGATGATTACAATTGCTTTTGCCCCTGCTTGGGGATTACTGCCAGACGCATGCCCATGGCATCTAGGAGCGCGGCGAAACTCTTCAGTTCGGGGTTTCCCGTGGCGGAGAGGGTGCGGTAGAGCGTCTTGGGATTCAGATGCGCTGCGCGGGCCACTTCGTTCATGCCGTGAGCCTCAGCAAGGCGACGCAGGGCGATTAGGAATTCCTCACGGGTGCCGTCCTCCAAGACGGAGTTGAGGTATTCCGCCGCGAAGGCAGGATCATTCCGGAAGCTTCGGATCGTGGCTTCCTCATGGGAAACATATGGCTTATCCATGTTCTTCCTCCTTGAACCGGCGCAGGAAATCGGCTTTGTATTCCACTGCTTTGTCGATGTCTTTGCGCTGTGAGCTTTTATCGCCTCCGCACAGAAGAATGATCATTAGTTCCCCGTGCTGGAAGTAATAGACGCGGTATCCTGGACCGTGATCGATGCGCAGTTCGCACACGCCGTCCCGGCAGGCTTTGTGATCTCCGAAATTCCCTTGTACAGCACGGTCAATGCGTCGCAGGACCGCTATGCGGGCACGCAGGTCCCGCAGACGTTCCACCCACTGTTGATATGGATCTTCCCCGTTCTCTGTCAGGTAGTGCACGACCTTCATATGACAAAAGTAGCTTAAAAGCGACAGATGTCAAGTTGACGAAAAGCGCCTTGGCTGGGGTCCTTGCTGCTTGCCGTCCGAGACGGTTTTCAGTTGTGGAAAATGTATCCTGGAAGCCTGTCTTCGTGCCGCTTGACCTGAAACCGTACGTGCGTATTCATTGCTCCATGCACGCATGCAGGGCTGACCACTCCCACCTCTTTACCACCCCCGCGCTCGCCGGCGCGGAGATGATGCGCGCGCATTTCGTGCGCCAGGTCTTTTCCCGTCACAGCCACGACTGCTACGCCATCGGCGTGATCGAGGACGGGGCCATGGGCTTCCGTTACCTGGGGGGGCGGCACGTCGCCGCGCCCGGACTGGTCAATCTGGTGGTGCCGGGCGAGGCGCACGACGGCGCCGCCGCCGCGCCGCAGGGCTGGCGCTACCGCATGTTCTACCTTGCGCCCGGGCTGCTCATCGAGGCCGCGCGTGAGGCCGGGGCCAAGGCGCTGCCCGGCGGCCTGCCGCACTTTTGCCAGGGCGTCATCGACGATCCCGGTCTGGTCACCCGGGTGCGGCGGCTGCATCTGCTGGCCGAAGCGCGGACGGCCTCGGCCCTTGAGCTGCAGACCCGTTTGCGCGGCGTGCTGGCCCGCTGGATCGTCCTGCACGCCGAAACCCGTCCGGCCGCGCGCCGTCCCGGCGCGGAGCCGCGCGCCGTGGCCCGGGCCCGCGCCCTGCTCGACAACCGCTCTCCCGAAAACGTCAGCTTGGACGAACTGGCGCGCGAGGCCGGTCTTTCCCCCTTCCATCTCGTGCGCGTCTTCACCGCCAGCGTGGGGCTGCCGCCGCACGCCTTTCAGCAGCAGCGCCGCCTGGACGCGGCCCGCCGCCTGCTGCGCGCCTCCTCCCGGACCGTGCGCCTCGCGGACATCGCCCAGGAATGCGGCTTCGCGGACCAGAGTCACCTCACGCGCGCCTTCAAGCGCGTCTACGGCGTCACGCCCGGCGCGTACCGCAAGAACGTTCAAAACTGACCCGGCCTGTCCACGGCATGGTGCCTTCCGCATATACGGAGGGAATCATGCGCGACGAACTGAAGGCGTGTTTCGATCTGGCCGCGGCCATGGTCATCGTGGGCAGCAGCGTGGTGGCGGGCAAGCTCGCCCTGGCCGAGATGCCGCTCTACTGCTCGCAGGCGCTGCGATTCCTTCTGGCCTGCCTCGTGCTCGTGCCGCTGCTCGTCGCGCGCGAGGGCGGCCTGCCGCGCCTCTCCCCGCGCGATTGGGCGGTGACGGCCTGCCTGGCCCTCACCGGCTCCCTGCTCTTCAACGTCTTCCTGCTCAACGGCCTCAGGCTGACCAGCGCGGCCGCGGCCGGGATCATCACCAGCACCACCCCGGCCTGGATGGCGCTCATCGCCGTGTGCTTCCTGGGCGAACGGCTGGCCCGCCGCTCCTGGGCGGGCGTGGGGCTGGCCGTGGCGGGCGTGGCCGCGCTCAATCTCGCGCAGGCGGGCGGAGGGCTCCCGGGCGAGGCCGCGCAGAGCCTGCTCGGCAACCTCTTCGCGCTCGGCGCGGTGATGGCCGAGTCCCTCTTCCTGCTCCTGCGCCGTGCGTTGCCGCGCGGCCTCTCCCCGCTCTGCGTCTCGACCCTGGTCAGCCTGGGCGCGCTGGCGCTCTTCCTCCCGCCCGCCGCCGCCGAGCTGGCCGCCGGGCCGCCGCCCGTCATCAGCCTCACGGGCTGGCTCGTGGTGGCCTACTACGGCCTGGTCATCACCGTCCTGGCCTACATCTTCTGGTTCCGGGGCGTCACCCGCGTCTCCCCGTCCACGGCCGCGGTCATGACCGGGATCATGCCCGTGGCTGCGGCCTGCCTCTCCTGGACGGTGCTCGGCGAACCGGTGCGCGGCGGGCAGGCGGTCGGCTGCCTGCTCGTACTCGGCGGCATCCTGTGTCTGGCCCTGCCCGGGCGGACGGCCGGGAGGAGCGGGCGGACCGCTTGATAATGCGGGCGGGCCATGTATGTAGAACGACATGGCCCGCCACCCGGATCCCCTCTTCGCGCCCGTCGATCTCGCCGGGCTTTCCCTCGCCAACCGGCTGGCCGCGCTGCCCCTGTACACGGGGTACGCCTATCCGGACGGACGCGTCAGCCCGCTCCTTTTGGAGCGCTACTGGCTGCTGGCGCGGGCCGGGCCGGGACTGGTCATCGTGGAGAACGCCGCGGTGTCCAGGGACGGCCGCGCCTCGCCGCACACCATCGGCGTCTGGGACGACGCCTTCCTGCCCGGCCTCGCGCGCCTGGCCCGCGTGATCACCTCGGCCGGGGCGGCCGCCTGCCTGCAGCTCAACCACGCCGGTCGCTTCGCGGCCACGGACGCGCCGCTCCTGCCCACCCCGCCCGACCCGCGCCACCTCGACTTCGACCTCACGGCGCTCAAGGCCTTCATGGAAGGTTTCCCCTTTGCCGACCGCTTCGTGCTCACCGCCCGGCTGCTGCGCATGGCCGCGCGCTGGAACCGGACCATGGGCGAGGCCGAGTGCCGCCGGGTGGCGGCGGATTTCGCCGCGGCCGCGGCCCGGGCCGAGCGCGCGGGCTTCTCGGGCGTGGAGCTGCACGGGGCCACGGGCTATCTGATCACGGCCTTCCTTTCGGCCAACACCAACCGCGGGGAGGGACGGTACGGCGGACGCTTCGAGCACCGCGCCCGTTTCGCCCTGGAGATTCTGCAGGCCGTGCGGGCCGCCGTGTCGCGGGATTTCGTGGTGGGCTTCCGCCTGCTTTTGCGGGAGTGGACGCCCCAGGGCATCGACCTGGACGAGGCCCTGCGTCTGGCGCGACTGCTGGAAGCCGGGGGGGCCTCCTACCTTTCCGTGGCCGCGGGCACCTACAGCTCCTTCTTTCTGTCCGAGGTGCGGGACGTCACGCGGCAGCCCGGCCACCTGGCCAAGGACGCGGCGGCCGTGCGCGCCGCGGTCGCCATTCCGGTCATCGTCTCGGGCAAGGTCCTGTCTCCGGCCTTGGCGCGCAGGCTGCTCCGGCAGGGCGCGGGCGACCTCGTCGGTCTGGCCCGGCCGCTGCTGGCCGATCCTGGCTGGATCGCCAAGGCCCGGGACATGGGAAAGGTGAGGGTCTGCCTCGATTGCTTCTCCTGCCTGCGCGACGCGGTACTCGACCGGGGCGTGGCCTGCGTGCGCTGGAGCCGCCTGCAGCGGGCGCGGGTGCGGCTGGAGACGGCCATGGCCGGACGCAGCCCCCTGCACCGCCTGGTGGTGGCGGCCTCGCTTTCTGACCTCGCCTTCCTGCGCACAGCCTGGCCAGCCCGCATCCCGCGCCACGATGCGGCGCGGGCCGTGTTCCTGCTCCTGGCCCCGGCCGGGGAGGAGGCGGCCTTTGCCGCCGCCTCCGGAACGTTCAGGGCCTGGGCCGTACGGACCTGGGCCCAGGCCGGACTGTCCGCCGAGACCCTGGCCTGGCGGGAAGCGCCCCTGGCGGGCGAGCCGTTGCGCGTCATCCGGGAAACGGCGGAGGCCGCAGGCTGCGGCCTGGTCCTGGTGCGCCGGGACAGCGCCGAGCCCTGGCGGCAGGCCCTGGCCGAGCGGCTGGAGGGGCGCGTGGCCGCGCTCATGGGCACGCATCCGGCCGTCCGCCGCGCGCTCGTGGCCGTGGAGCTCTCCGAGGCCACGCCGCTCCTGCTGCGCACGGTGATGTACAACCGCTACGGCAGCCCGGACCACGACATCCGTTTCGCGCACGTGCGCGAGGCGGGCGGAGGGGGGGGCGCGCGGCGGTGGCGGGAGATGCTGGAGGTGGCCGGGTATGACGAGGACACGCCGCTCTCCCTGCTGGAGCCCGGAGAGGGCGTGGCCGCCGCCCTGCTGGCCGCGGCCCGCGCGGACGGCCGGGGGCAGTTGGTCCTGGGACGCCGGGGACGGGGCGGACTGGACGGGGTTGCCCGGCTGCTGCTGGGCAGCGTGTCGGCCGCGGTCCTGGCCGGGCTGGACGATGAAAGCCTGAGCGTGGTGGGCTGACGCCATGGCCGGCCCCTGCACCGTGACCTCAGACGTGCGCATCGCGGCCCCGCCCATGCGGGTCTGGTCGATTCTGCTCGATTTCCCGCGCTATCCCGGCTGGAATCCCTTCATCCGCCGCATCGAGGGACCGCTCGAACCGGGCGGCAGGCTCTCCTTCGTCTTCCGCATCCATCCGGGGCTGACCATTTCGGCCGAGGGCCGCCTGCAGCGCCTGGAGGAGGCGCGCGCTCTCTCCTGGACCGGTCATGCGGGCGATCCCCGCCTGCTGGCCGTGGAGCACTGGTTCCTGCTCGATCCCGACGGGGGAGGCACGCGGCTGACCCAGGGCGAGGACTTCGTGGGCGCGGGGGCTTCTGGCTGGACCTACCTGTTCGCGCGGCTTTTGCGGCGCGCCTACGACGATATGAATCAGGCCCTGAAGGCCCTGGCCGAACAGGGCTGAAGCAAGGAAGAAGGGACGGAGCCGCGGCGGAACCCGAACCCGAAGGGCAGGAACGATCCGTCCCGGTCGTGCCTCGTCTGTCCCCCGCGCCTGCGGTTTTCTTCTTTCCCCGCGGGGCGGCGGGGGTCACTCCCCGTTCGGTTGCCCGGCCGAGCCCGGTTTCTCCATGCCGATGAGGAAGGAGAGCAGGCAGGGGATGACGAAGACGGTGAAGACCGTGGACAGCGCCAGACCGCCCAGGACCACCGCGCCCAGGCCCCGGTAGAGTTCCGAGCCGGGCCCCGGGGCCACGGCCAGGGGCAGCATGCCGAAGACCGAGGTTGCGGCGGACATGTAGATGGGCCGAAGGCGGGTGCGCGTGGCCGCGATGATGGCCTCGATTCCGTCCATGCCCGCCTCGCGCACGTTGGCCAGGGACTGGTAGACGATGAGGATGGCGTTGTTCACCACCACGCCGACCAGGATGATGAAGCCGAGCATGGTCACCACGTCCAGGGGCTGGGGGGTGAACAGGTTCTGCGCCTTGAGCGCCAGGAAACCGCCCGCCGAGGCCAGCGGCACGGTGAAGAGCACGATGAGCGGGTAGAGGAAGTTGCCGAACAGGGCGCACATCAGCAGATAGGTGATGATCAACGCCATCAGGAAGTTGTCCTGCAGGGCCTGGCGGGTGGCCGTGAGCTTGTCCGCCGCGCCGGACATGGAGACCGTGATGCCGCCGTCGAGCAGCCCCTGCTGCCGCGTGGCCGGGACGATGCGCTCCTGGATGGTTTCCATGGCCGCCTGCAGGGGAGTGGCGGCCGGAGGCGTGACCTCCAGGGTGATGGTGCGGCGACGCTCGTAGTGGCGGATCTGGGAGATGCCGTAGTCGCGGGTCAATTCGGCCAGGCTCGACATGGGCACGACGCGCCCCCCGGGCGTGGCGATCTGGGCGTCGTAGAGCTGCTCCGGCGTGGTGATCTCGGTCTCGGAGGCCTTGAGCACGAGGTCGATGGTCTTCTCCCCGGGCTCCTTGTATTCCGAGATCTTGCGGCCGTCCATGAGCACGTCCACGGCCTTGCCCAGATCGTCGGCGCTCATGCCCGTGGCGCGCAGGCGGTCGCGGTCCGGGGTGAGCACGATCTCGGGGTAGAGCAGCTCCAGCGAGGGCAGGGGGCGGACCTGGGCGCCGGGAATGGCCTGCCTGATCTGGCCGAACATGGACCCGGCCGCGGCCACGAGGCGGTCGATGTCCGGCCCGGAGACGTCCACGGAGATGGTCCGGCCCTGGCTGATGTTGGTCTGGAAGATGCCCGCCTGCAGGCTCACGCCGAAGACGCCGGGGACGGAGTTGACCCAGGGGATGAAGAGCGGCACGAGCAGCCCGCCGCGTTCCTCGTCCGTGGAGATGGCGCCCACGATGTTGAACTGGTCGCCGGAGACGAAGAACATGTTCCGGATGCCGGGGACGCCGTCCTTGTCCGTATTCATGTGCGGCGCGGCCAGGGCGAAGAGGTGCTCGCCCATGGCGTGGCGCTCCTCGTAGGACAGGCCGGGCGGCGGCACGAGAATGGAGAGCACGAGGTTGCGGTTGCCCTGGGGCAGGTATTCCATCTTGGGAAAGAAGGCCCAGGTGGCGAGGATCGAAAGGCCGGTCAGGAGGCCTATGGCGAACAGGCGGCTGCGCGTCGTGGCCAGGCAGCGGCGCAGCACCGCCGTCATGCCTCCGGCGAGGCGTCCGCCCAGGCGACCGATGGCCGATCGGGCCAGCTTCTCCGGGTCCTTGGGCCGCGCGTGGCGGAAGAGGAAGTTGGCGAGCATGGGGATGACCAGCACCGAGACGAAGAGCGAAAGGGTGATGGAGCAGGTCACCGCGATGGCGATGTCCTTGAAGAGCTGCCCCGCCTCCTCCTCGATGAAGACCACGGGCAGGAAGACCGCCACGGTGGTCAGGGTGGAGGCTATGAGCGCTCCCCAGACCTCGCTCGCGCCGTCGTAAGCCGCGTTGAAGGGCGTCTTGCCCATGAGGCGGTGGCGGTCGATGTTTTCCAGGACCACGATGGCGTTGTCCACGAGCATGCCCACGGCGAAGGAGATGCCCGCCATGGAGACCACGTTCAGGTTGCGTCCGAGGCCCGCCAGGAAGATGAAGGAGCCGACCACCGAGACGGGGATGGCCGCCGCGATGATGGCCGTGGCCGAGAGGCTGCGCAGGAAGAGCAGAAGGACCGCGGCGGCCAGGACGCCGCCGATGAGGATGTTTTCCTTGACCAGGTCGATGGCGCCGTGGATGTAGGGCCGCTGGTCGTAGGTCCAGTCGAGGAAGACGCCGTGCTCCTTGAGCAGGCCGTCGTTGAGATCCCGGACCACGGCCTCGACCTCGTCGGTCATGGTCAGGATGTTGGCCCCGGGCTCGGGCTTGACGCCGATGGCCATGCCGTCCGAGCCGTTGTGGATCATGGCCGTGTCCTTGCGCTGGTAGCCCTCGCGCACCGCGCCGAGGTCGGCCACGTGGACGCGGCGCTGGCCGTCCGAGACCACCACGGCCCGGGCGAGTTCCTCGGGCGAGGCGAATTCGCCCACGGCCCGGATGCGGTAGGAACGGCGGCCCACGTCCATGATGCCGGCGGAGACGTTGGCGTTCTCCCCGGCAAGGACGTTCGTGAGGTCGCTGATGGTCAGGCCGTGGGCCGCCAGCCGGACGGCGTCCACGATGACGTGCATCTCGCGTTCCGTGCCGCCGCCGATGAACAGGTCGGCCACGCCGCGCACGCGCTCGATGCCCTGACGCACCTCGTTCTCGAAGAAGGTGCGGTAGGTGGCGATGTCGCGCGCGTTGTCCGGCAAGGGCTTGAGGACCATCCAGATCACGGGCGAGGTGCTCGCGCCCGTGGCCGAGATGACCGGGCGGTCCGCGTTGTCCGGATAGGAGGGAACCTCGTTGAGCTTGTTGGAGACGCGCAGCAGGGCGTCGTCGAGGTCCGTGCCGACCGTGAACTTCAGCGTCACCGCGCCTCGGCCGTTGAAGGCCTCGCTCTCCATCTCGGACAGGCCGGGGATGCCCTTGAGGACCTTTTCCTGCTCCTCGATGATGTCGCGTTCGATCTCGTAGGGCGTGGCGCCTATCCAGGTGGTGGTCACGGAGATGACCGGCTCGGTGACGTCGGGCGAGAGCTGGTAGGGCAGCTTGAAGAAGCTGATGAGGCCGAACATGGTCACGAGGATGACCCCGACCAGCACGGTCACGGGATTCTTGATGGCGAACCGGATCGGGTCCATGTGGCCGTGTCCCCGCCTAGTTCCCGTCGACCTGGAGCGGCTGCCCGGGCCTGAGCCGCTCGTTGCCCTTGGTGACCACGAGATCCCCGTCGGCCAGCCCCTGGGCGCGCACCCCCGCCTCGAAGCCCTTGAACCCCACCGGCTGCACCGGGACCATGGCGGCCTGTCCGTCGCGCACGGCCCACACGGCGGTCTGCCCCATGACCGTGAGCACGGCGTCGCGCGGCACGATGAGGCAGTCCACGGCCGGCCCCGTGGGCAGGGTCACGCGGGCCTCCATGCCCTGGGCCAGGAAGCCGGGGTTCTTCAGGGTCATCTTCAGGGGGAAGGTGCGCGTGGCCACGTCGCCCCTGGGAACCAGCCGGATGTCCGTGGCCGTGAGGCGGCGGCCCGCCACCTCCACCTCCGCAGTCC
The DNA here is from genome assembly GCA_022839785.1 of Desulfovibrio sp. GTDB lineage: Bacteria > Desulfobacterota > Desulfovibrionia > Desulfovibrionales > Desulfovibrionaceae > Alkalidesulfovibrio. The sequence goes on from JALHJW010000011.1 coordinate 9,665, forward strand.
TGTCCGCGGGCAGGTGGGGCGGCACGGACTGCGGCACGTCCGCCAGCACGTCGAGCACGTCGTCGCGTCCGATCTCGGCCACCTGTCCTCCCTTGTCCAGCCATTCGCCCCGGTTCACCGAGCGTTTCAGGACAACCCCGTCGAAGGGCGCGGCGATCACGGCCTTGGCGATGGACAGTTCGATGCCGCGCACGTTCGCCTGCAGGGAGTGCACGCGCTTTTCGAGTCCGAGGCGCAAAAAGCGCTGATTGTCGTGCTCCTGTTCCGAAATGGCCCCGCTGGCGATGAGTTTGGAGAGCCGCTCGTCGTCCTTGCGCGCTTGCTCCAGGGTGGTCCTGGCCTGGGCCAGTTCGGCCTGGGCGGCGCGTAGATCCTGGGTCAGGATGTCGGTGTTCAGACGCACCAGGACCTGGCCTTTCCGGACGCGGTCGCCCGTGGAAAAGGAGTAGGACTCCACCAGCCCCGCGGTTTCGGAGGCCAGTTCGGCCAGTTCGTTGAAGTAGACCGTGCCCACGAAGAGGGCCGTGGGCGCGAAGAGCCCGGCGCGCACCGGAGCTGCGACGACGCGGGCGGGAGGCGTCTGGGGAGCCTGGGCGTGCGCCGCGAAAGCCGCGCAGAACAGGAGGGCGAGGCACAGGAGGAGCGAGAGGTTCCGTGGCATTTTCTTAAACATCCGTTTATGTAAAATGGTATAATTAGCCTGTCTTCGTATTGTCGGTCAATGCTTGTCGGCGCTTCCGCTCAGAACTTGAGGCCGGATTCCGGAGTGTGGAGAGGGGGTTGCCCTCCGGGCGCTCCGTGCTAGACTGGGCAGGCAAGGCGGACGCCGTCTCCACGCGCCGGGCCGCCTTGCCGGGGTTCTCCCGGCCTGCTTATTGCAAGTGGACGTGCTGCGAGAAGACGGCGCGAGGTGGTTCATGAACAGGATTCTTTCCGTGCTGGCCCTGCTGGTCGCCCTGGCCGGGATGTGGTGGCAGGCCCGGGAGCTTGAGGCGCTGCGCGGCGACCTCAGGCGCGCCGAGGACCGCGCGGCCCGCCTGGAGGCGGAGGTGGAGCGGGGCAAGACCGCCCTGGCCCTGCTGCACAAGTTCACGCTCCTCAACAGCGAGCGCCTCAAGGGTCTGGCGCGGCGCAAGGTCGTCACGGTCACCGCCTACAGCCCGCGCGAGATCGAGACGGACTCCACGCCGTTCATCACCGCCAGCAACAGCCCGGTGCGGCCGGGCATCGTGGCCGTGTCGCGCGATCTCTTCGAGAACGGCTGGGTCTTCGGCAAGAAGGTCTACATCAAGAACATGGGCGTTTTCGTGATCGACGACCTGATGGCCGAGTCCAAGCGCGAACAACTCGACATCTTCATGTACGATTTCAGGCAGGCGCAGCACTTCGGGGTCAAGAAACTGGAGGTCTTCCTGCTGGGGGCGTGAGCCGCGCGTTGTGCAGTGCGGCATGCGGAGAAAACGGCTAAACAAGTGTTTATTTCGGGCGAGCTTTCTGCTAGGCATGCCGCGAGACGATGCGGCAGCAGATGACGTTTGCGCACGCCATGAGGACGAACACGATGCAGATGCGAATGATTGCGAGAATTGTCACCGCCTTCGGGCTGGTCCTGTGCCTGGGGCTGGCCGCCCACGCCCAGCAGGACGGACAGGACAGCGGCGCGGCCGCGCCCTCCTTGGCCGTTCCGCCCAGCGCCGAGGACCCCATGGCCGGGGCTGACGCCCCCCTGGATCTCGGGACTACCGTGGAGCGCGGCCTGCGCTTCAATCCGCAGATCGAGGCCGCCCGCTTCGAGCTGTCCGGCAAGGGCTACGGCCGCTACTCCGCCATGGGCGCCATGGGCCCCTCGGCCACCGCGGGCTGGGGGTACAGCCGCGCCGACCGCAAGCCCACCCAGGCAGGCAGGGTCGTCGGCGCGCGCGACGACTGGGCCTTCACGTTCAACGTCACCCAACCGGTGTTCCGCGGCTTCGGGCTGCTCTCCGCCTACCAGAAGGCCAAGCTCCAGGAGGAGCAGGCCGGCGCCCAGCTGACCGACGCGGAGTTGCAGCTCATCCAGACCATCCAGACCACTTTCCTCGATCTGCTCAAAGGCCGCATGGACGTGAAGTCCGCCGAGGATTCGGTGGCGCGCCTGCGCTCCCAGCTCGAAGTCACCCAGGCCTTCTACGACGTGGGCCTCAAGCCCAAGCTCGACGTGCTGCAGGCCGAGGTGGATCTGGCCACCGCGGAGCAGACGCTGCTCACCGCCCAGAACGACGTGGCCACCCAGACCGCCCGCCTGAACACGCTCATCGGGCTGCCCCTGGATTACGGCACCAACTACGTGGGGGAACTCGGCTTCCTCCCTTTCCAGCGGACCCTGGACGACTGCCTTGCCCGGGCCTACAAGAACCGGCCCGACCTTGAGATCGGCCGCAAGAGCGTGGAGATCGCCCAGAAGGACGCCAAGATCACGGCCGCGGGCTTCTACCCCAAGGTGGACGCCACCTACGACTATTCGCAGAGCGGCAGTTCCCCCGAGATGCGCGGCAGCCCCTACGACCGCACCGGCTACACGGACTGGTCCGTGGGCGCCAAGGCCACCTGGACCTTCTTCGAGTCCGGCAAAACCTTCAACGCCTACCGCGAGGCCCGCGAAACCGTGGCCAAGGTCGAGGCCGAACTGGCCAACACGCGGCTCGACGCCTCCTTCGAGGTCAAGCAGAACATCCTGGATCTGCAGGAAGCGCGGGACCGCATCGGCGTGGCCCGCAAGTCCGTGGAGGCGGCCCAGGAAGGCTACCGCATGGCCGTGGCCCGCTATCAGGCTCAGGTCGGCACCAACACCGACGTGCTCGATGCGCAATCCCGCCTGTCTTCGGCCGAGACCCAGCTCTCCACGGCCCTGGCCGACTACCAGAAGGCGCTCTCGCGCCTCTACGCGGCCATGGGCGAGAAGAACACGACCCTGAACCAGCAGTAGCCGCGCGGCTTCACGCCCCGGAAACGAAGAGAGCCGGACGCCCCGCAAGGGCATCCGGCTCTCATGCATTTCACGGGGAGGGAGGCTACTTGTTGAGCGCCTCGTCCAGTCCCTTGGCCGTGCTGAACTTGACCGCGCGCTTGGCCGGAATCTTGATGGTCTTGCCGGTCTGAGGGTTGCGACCCTCGCGGGCGGGGCGGAGCTTGACGGCGAACGAGCCGACGCCGGGCAGACGCACGCCTTCGCCGGTCTCGATGCCCTTGCCCAGGACCTCGCAGAAGGCGTCGAAAGCCTTTTCCGCGTCGGCCTTGGTGGCGAAAATCTGGGGCAGGGCGCTCTTAAGCTCCTCAACGAACTGGGCCTTGGTGAACATGCATGTACCTCCTTGGGGTGACGCGCGGCCGAGGGGAACCGCGGTCCGCTATGCTAGCGCTCCCTTTGCCGGTTCGCGGAAGCGATGTCAAACGAAAAACCAGTTACGGCAGGGAGGGCAAGGCTTGCCGAGGGGAGGGATTCACCGTACAACCGTAGCATGGAGACGAAGCCCGCGCCGGACGCCCCCGGCGGCGCAGAGCTGCCCCGCATGCTGCTCCTGGCCGAGCCCGGCCCCGCCAGGGAGGCCTATCTGCGCGCGCTTGCAGGGGCGGGGGCCCGCTGCACCGTGGCGGACAACCTGGGAGAGATGCAGGAACGGCTGCGCCGCGAGCCCCACTGCGGCCTGCTCGTCGACGTGCCCACCCTGATCAAGTCGTCCGGGCCGGAAAAACGGCTGGTCCACGGCATCCTGGAGCACTATCCGGTGCTGCGCCTGCGCTACGACCAGCCCAGCGGCGTGATCCACGGCCTGTTCTACGGGCAGGCCGAGACGGGCGGGGACGTGGTGGCCGACTTCGTGGCCATCTCCGCCACAACCTTCGCCCCCCGCTCCATGCGCGGCGAGGAACGCGAAAACGTGATCCTCAACGTGCTCATCCATCGCTCCCGGCCGGAGGGGGAAGAGGGCGGCGAACGGGCGGTCACGGTCAACGCCTCGATCGGCGGCTGCTTTCTCTACACTTGCGGCGATTTCGCCGTGGGGGACGCCGTCTGGCTGGACTTCCTGGAGCTTGCCGACCGCGCCCCCATCCCGGCGCGGTTGCGCTGGCGCGTGGAATGGGGCAAAAGCATGGTGCTGCCGGGCATCGGGGTGGCTTTCGAGAGCATGACCCGGGCCCAGATGCGGGAACTCTCCGCCCGCCTCGGTTTCGGCGGCGGGTGCAGTCAACTGAGCAGGGGATGCGGACCATGAGCGACAAGAAACTGACCACGGCCGACTATCTGACCCGGGGCATCCTCATCGGCGGCTCTTTCGGCGTGATAGGCGGCTGGCTCTTCCTCGACTTCAGGCGCGGCCTGTTTCTGGGCATGCTCTGCGGCGCCCTGGCCGGTCTGACCTACGCCGCGCGGCGCAAGCGCTAGCGAACCGAGGAACGCAGAACGGACAAGGGCCGCGCCTCCTTCCGGGGAGGCGCGGCCCTTGTCCGTTCGTGTTTTCCCGGCTCAGGCACGGCGCGGCCCGCCGCCGGGTCCGGGCAGGCGGAAGCGGTTCCGCAGGGCCAGCAGCCCGAAGAAGATGTAGCCGAGATAGAACGTGGTCAGGACGTTGCTCACCAGGTCCAGGTTCAGGGCGCGGCGGTCCGTGTTGACCAGGAAGATGGCCAGGAAGGTGAGCAGGAAGAGGGCCAGCGTGGCCACGCCCAGCCAGAGCAGGTGCGCGCCCAGGCTGGCCACGGTCTCGGCCCGGCGTTCCGGGGCCAGCCAGTGGTCCCGGTTGGGCAGGACCTTGAAATAGCGGTCGGGCAGACGCTGCAGGAGCATGCCCGCCACCGCGAAATAGGCAGTGAATCCGGCGAGGATCAGGAAGTAGAGGCCCGCCAGCGCGACCCGTGCGAGCTGGGTGGCCGGAGCGCCGCTCATGGCGTGCTGGGTCACGATCCGCTCGGGGAGTTGGGGCCAGAAGGCGAAAAACTGCCAGATGCCCGCCAGGACGAGGCAGGCGAAGACGATCACGGCGGCGCGCTTGTTCATGCCGGGTGTCTAGCCTCCCGGGACGATGCGGTCAACCGGCCGATTTTCGGTTGCGCCAAGGGGGGCGTTTGGGTGTATGGTGGACCCGATTGCCACCACATCATCGCCAAGGAGGCGCAGCATGAAGGAACGTAGCGGACTCGTCACCATACACGGCAACCCCCTGACCCTGACCGGCGCGCCCGTGGCCGCGGGCGACAAGGCCCCGGACGCGGTGCTTTTGGACAACGATCTCAAGGAGCGCCGACTCTCGGAGTGGAAAGGCAAGGTGCTCATCGTGGCCGCCGTGCCCTCCCTGGACACGCCGGTCTGCGAGATCGAGACCAAGCGCTTCAACACCGAGGCGGCCAAACTCTCGGAGGACATCGCCATACTCACCGTGAGCATGGACTTGCCCTTTGCCCAGAAGCGCTGGTGCGGAGCCCAGGGCGTGGACCGGCTGACCACCCTCTCGGACCACCGCGAGGCCTCCTTCGGCGCGGCCTTCGGCGTGCTCATCAAGGAACTGCGTCTGCTGGCCCGCTCGGTCTTCGTCATCGACCGCTCCGGCACCGTCATCTACGCGCAGATCGTCAAGGAAACGACCCAGGAGCCGGACTACGCGGGAGCGCTCGCCGCGGCGCAAAAGGCGCTTTAGGAAGTGCTGCCTGCGGCCGTGGCCGTCCCGGGCGAACGGGGCGGGCACGGCCGCGGCCCTCAGTCGCCGAGGCGGGAGCGGACGATGCGCAGCACGGCCAGGGCCGCGCCGAGCTGCTCCTCGGATATGCCCTGGAGCAGTTCGTCGCGCACCTCGTGCGCCTGGGCCACCATCTTCTCCACGCAGGGCAGGCATTTGTCCGTGAGCAGGATGTGGTTCTTGCGGCGGTCCCCGGGCACCGCGGCGCGGCGCACCCAGCCCTTGGCCTCCAGCCTGTCCAGCAGCCGGGCCATGCTCGGCCCCTCCACGAAGCAGTGCTGGGCCAGCTCCTTCTGGGTGAGGGGCCGGGAACTGGCCGCCAGGGACCAGACGACCAGGGAGGCCGCGCCGGACAGGCCCATCTGTTTGGTTTTCTCCTCCACGCGCGCGCGCCAGCCGCGGGAGATCTCGTAAATGGCCATGCCGAAGGCGTCAGCGATGTCGCGCGACTCGACGCAGGGCAGCTTGACGACCATCAGGACTCCTCCTCTTCTTTGCGCCCGAAGCGGCGCAGCAGATTCTGGCCCAGGCCCAGGATGAGCTTGAAGAAGACCGGGATGAAGAACGGCGCGATGAAGGTCGCCGCGAGCATGCCGCCGATGACGCCCGTGCCGATGGCGTGGCGGCTGTTGGCGCCCGCGCCCGAGCTGAGGGCCAGGGGCACGCAGCCGAGCACGAAGGCCAGGGAGGTCATGATGATCGGCCGGAAGCGCAGCTTGGCGGCTTCCAGCGCGGCCTCGTCGAGGCTGCGCCCCTCCTTGATGCGGAGCATGGCGAACTCGACGATGAGGATGGCGTTCTTGGCCGCCAGGCCGATGAGCGTGACCAGGGCCACCTGGAAGTAGATGTCGTTGGCCAGCCCGCGCATCCAGGTGGCCAGGATGGCCCCGAAGAGGGCGAAGGGCACGGCCAGGACCACGGCCAGGGGCAGGGACCAGCGCTCGTATTGCGCGGCTAGGATCAGGAAGACCATGAGCACGGCCAGCCCGAAGACCAGGGCGGAGGAGCCCGCGACGGCCTTTTCCTGGTAGGCCGATCCGGCCCAGGCCAGGGTGAATTCGGACGGCAGGGTTTCGGCGGCCACGGCCTCCATGGCCGCCAGGGCCTGGCCCGAGGTGTAGCCCGGCGCCGGTCCGCCCATGAGCCGGGCGGCGGGGAAGACGTTGAAGCGGGTCATGACTTCCGGCCCGCTGGACTGTTCGATGCTCACCAGGGCGGGCAGCGGGATCATCTCGCCGCTCTGGGAGCGCACGTACACGTCGCGCAGATCCTCGGGCCGGTCGCGGAACTCGGACTCGGACTGGATCATGACCCGGAAGGTCCGGCCGTACTTGTTGAAGTCGTTGACGTAGTAGGCCCCGAAGGTGGCCTGCATGACCTCGAAGACGGCGCTCACGGGCACGCCCAGGGCCTTGGCCTTCTGGCGGTCCAGAGTGACCCTGAGCTGCGGCACGTTGGCTCCGAAGGTGGTGGTCACCCGGCCCAGTTCCGGCCGCTTGGCCGCAGCGGCGATGAGCTTGTCGGTCATGGCCGCCAGGGTCTTGGCGTCGCCCTCGCCGCGGTTCTGCAGATAGGCCTCGAAGCCGCCGGTGGTGCTCATGCCTTGGATGGGCGGCGGGTTGAAGGCCAGCACCAGGCCCTTGGCCTGGGTCGCGCCCCGGCCGAAGACGCGCTTCACCAGATCGAAGGAGCTGCGGCCCTCGCCTTTGCGTTCGTCCCAGTGGGTCATGGGCAGGAAGGTGGTGGCGTAGTTGGAGCGGCTCGCGCCGGAGAAGAGGTCATAGCCGGTGAAGGTCATGACCTCGGCCACGTCCTTGTCCGCCATGTGCATCTCGTCCACCGCGCTGGTCACGGACAGGGTGTGGCGCAGGGCCGCGCCGTCCGGCAGCACGGTCATGGACAGGATGTAACCCTGGTCCTCGTCCGGCACGAGGCCGCCGGGCACGAGGCGGAAGATGCCGACGGTGGCCGCGCACAGGACGCCGAAGAGCAGCAGGGCCATGCTCCAGCGTTTCAGGAGCAGGCGCACGCCGTCCCCGTAGCGCTCGGTGATGCGCTCGAAGAAGGTGTTGAAAGCCTTGAAGAAGCGGTTCGGCTCGTGGTGCCTGGAGGAGAGCAGCAGCGCGCACAGGGCAGGAGTCAGGGTCAGGGCCACGAGGCCGGAGATGGTCACCGAGACCGCGATGGTGATGGCGAACTGCTTGTACATCTCGCCCGTGAGGCCGCCCAGGAAAGCCACGGGCACGAAGACCGCGCAGAGCACGAGCACGATGGCGATGACCGGCCCCGTGACCTCCTCCATGGCCAACCCCGTGGCGGCCCGCGGGTCCAGGCGCTTGGTGCGCATGATGCGCTCCACGTTCTCCAGGACCACGATGGCGTCGTCCACCACGATGCCGATGGCCAGGACCATGCCGAAGAGCGTCAGGGTGTTGATGGTGAAGCCGAGCGCGTACATGCCCGCGAAGGTGCCGATGATCGAGACCGGCACGGCCAGGCAGGGGATGAGCGTGGCACGAAAGTTCTGCAGGAAGAGGTAGACCACCAGGAAGACGAGGACCATGGCCTCGCCCAGGGTCTTGACCACCTCGTTGATGGAGACGCGCACGAATTTCGTGGTGTCGTAGGGCACATTGTAGCGGATGCCGTCCGGGAAGCGCGCGGACAGTTCGTCCATCTTGGCCGTGACGCGGTCCGCCGTCTCCAGGGCGTTGGCCCCCGGGGCCAGGAAGATGCCCATGGGCACGGCGGGATGGCCGTTGCTGCGGCCGATGAAGCCGTAGTCCTTGGCGCCCAGCTCCACGCGGGCCACGTCGCCCAGGCGCAGGGTCGACCCGTCCGGTTCGGAGCGCAGGATGATCTGCGCGAACTCCTCGGGCGTGGTCATGCGGCCCTGGGTGGTGACCATGTAGTTGATCTCGATGGGCTGCTCGATGGGCTCCTGGCCGATGCGGCCCGCGGCGAACTGGGCGTTCTGCTCGCGGATGGCCTCGGCCACGTCGCCCGGGGTGAGCCGGAGCTGCGCCAGCTTGTCGGGCCTCAGCCAGACGCGCATGGAGTAGTCCTTGGCCCCGAAGATGACGGCCTCGCCCACGCCCTCCACGCGCCTGAGTTCGTCGAGCACGTTCACCAGCGCGTAGTTGCTGATGAAAATGACGTCGTAGCGGCCCTCGGGCGAGTCCATGTTCAGGACCATGAGCATGCTTGAGGACTGCTTGGTCACGGTCACGCCCTGGCGGCGGACCTCCTCGGGCAGCGAGGAGAGCGCGGCCTGGACGCGGTTGTTGACGTTGATCGTGGCCTGGTCCGGGTCGGTGCCCAGGGCGAAGGTCACGGAGATGGTCATGGAGCCGTCGCCTGCGCTGGTGGACGTCATGTAGAGCATGTCGTCCACGCCGTTGATCTGCTGTTCCAGGGGGGCGGCCACGGTCTGGGCCACGACCTCGGGGCTCGCGCCGGGGTAGCTGGTCGCGACCTGCACCTCGGGCGGCACGATGTCCGGGTACTGGGCCACGGGCAGGACGCGCATGGCCACGAGGCCCGCGAGCATGATGACCAGGGAGATGACCGTCGAGAAGACCGGGCGGCCGAGAAAGAAGCGTGAGATCATGCCGTCCGTCCCCTACTGCGCGGCGCCTGCGGCGGATTCCGCCACAGGCGCGGCCGCCTCGCGGGCGCGCACGGTGATGCCGGGCCTGACCTTGATCACGCCTTCGACGATCACCCGTTCGCCGCCCGAGAGTCCCTGCTCGATGAGGTAGTCGTTGCCCACGGCCTCGCCCATGGTCACGGGCCGCGGCTGGACTTCGCCCGCCTCGTCCACGACCCAGACCAGATTGGCCTGCTGCGTGCGCAGTACCGCGCCCTGGGGCACGGCCAGGACCTGGCGGAAGGTGGCCCCCAGCAGCTTGATGCGCGCGAACTGGCCGGGCAGGACCAGGCCGTCGGGATTGGGGAACTCGGCGCGCACTCGGACCACGCCGGTCTGGGGGTCCACCTGCGTGTCGGTGAAATTGATGTGGCCGTCGTGCCCATAGATCGAGCCGTCCGGCAGCACGATGCGGGCCACGTAGTCGCCGTGGCCGTTGAAGGAGAGCTTGCCTTCCTCGCGCAGTTTGCGCAGGCGCAGGACCTCCTGGCCGGGCATGGAGAAGTTCACGTAGATGGGGTCGACCTTGGAGATGGTGGTGAGCAGGCTGCCGTCGGCCGTGGTCGTGAGCAGGCTGCCTTCGGAACGGGTCTCCTTGCTGGTCATGCCGGAGATGGGAGCCTCCACGCGGGTGTAGCCGAGGTTGATCCGCGCCTCCTTGACCTTGGCCTGGGCCGAGACGACCTCGGCGCTGGCGGCGTCGAACTCGGACTCGGCGTCGTCGCGGTCCTTTTGGCTGACCACGTTGCCCTCGTGCAGCTTGCGCATCCGGTCCATGTCGCGCTTGGCCCGGTTCAGCCTGGCCTCGGCCTGGCCGAGTTGTCCCCTGGCCTGGTCCAGCGCGGCATCGAAGGGCGCGGGGTCGATCTCGAACATCAACTGGCCCTGGCGGACCCGCTGTCCTTCCTCGTAGGCGCGGCGCAGCAGGATGCCGCCCACGCGGGCGCGCACCTCGACCTCGCGAGAACCCGCGGTCTGCCCCATGAACTCCAGGTTCAGGGGGACGTCGGCGCGCTCGATGCGGGCCGCCACGACCTCGGGCGGCGGGGCCGACTGCGCCGCTCCCGCCGCCTGTTCCTTGCCGCCGTCGCCGCCGCAGCCCGACAGTCCCGCCGCGACCACGGCCGCGGCCGCTATTCCCATCCACAGCATCGCGCCGCGCGCCGCCTTCATCCAATCGCCTGACATCGTACACCTCGTCTGGACGGCCGCTTGCCGGGCCTGTGTCCAAGGCGCGGACTGTTAGCATGCTAATAATTGGCATGCAATCAAAAAAACATGTGTTCACGAAATTGTCGCACGTTCGGGAGCCGGAGGGCGGAAGGCGACGGCCGCGGACGGCCGCCCGCTACTTGGGGGTTTTCTTCAGCGGTTCGAGAAAGACGGCGGTGCCGTAGCAGGTATAGTGGCGTTCGCCTTCGGGATGGAAGGCCACGGATTCGCGGTAGCCGACGATGGCGTCCGCGCCCGCCTCCAAGGCGGAGTTGATGAGGCCGTAGAAGGCGGTGTCCGCGGAAAAGGAGCGGGAGGCCACGAGGCCGAAGACCCACTTGATGTCGCGGCCCTCGATGCGCTCGGTGGTGACGATCTTGATCTTGCCGTTGAAATAGGCCTGCCGGGCGCTCTCGTAGCGCTGCTCCTCGCCGTCGGGCTGGGGGCGTTTCTTGCCGCTGAACAGGGCCATGCGGGTTCCTCCGTCGGCGACTAGGGCTTGCGCCGGTTGGGGGTCGTCAGGGTTTGGGCGGCGCGCATGGCGCTGCGGTTGCGGTCGGCCAGGGCCTGGACCAGCGGGGCCACCGCCTCGCCCGTCCCGTCCGCCGGGATCGGGGGCGTGGTCGAGGCCTGGGCGCGGCGGCCGGACAGCTCGGCCCGGATGGCCTTCAGTTCCTCGGCCATTTCGCGCTGCAACGCAAGGATTTCGCGCAACAGGCGTTCTTCCTCGCCCGGGGCCCGGGGGCAAGGAGGGCGGACGGGGGTCATGACTCCGTGTCCACGATGCGCCCGACGGTCGCAAGGACCGCGGCGTCCATGGTGGCGGAGGAGACCGGTCCGTTGCGCAGCGCAAAGGCGGCGTCCTCGGCCGCGCGCAGGGTTTCGAGCTGCCGGTGCACGTGGCGCAGCAGCAGATCGAACATGGGGACGAACGGCGGGGTCTTGCCCGGCGGGTCCACGGGAGTCCAGTCGAACATGTCGGGCCGCATGTTTCTGGTGTACCCGAACCCGGGGCGATTTCAAGCCTGTCCTTCCTGTCCGGCGGGCTTGCCCCCGGCGCGTGGCTCGGGCATAGTCCGGGTCCCGAGGACATGAGCCGGATATGAACGCACCCCGCACCAACCAGACCCCGGGCTGCTGCCCCGACTGCGGCGGCCGTCTGCTGCCCTGCCGCCGCTGACGCGAGGTGTCCCTGCGCTGCACGGCGTGCGGTAAGACCTTCGACATCCGCAGCCACTGCCACCTCATCGACGACGAGATCGAGGAGCGGCTGGCCTTCGTCTTCACCGACCGCTGCTAGGCCGCGAGCCCCGGCGAGTCCCGCGTGCCGCGCCGGGAGACGGCCTGCCGCGGTTCAGGCGTTCGGCGCGCCAGGCTCCACAAGGCGTTCGTGGAGCAGGGAGATGATGGTGTCCAGGCCGGTGCGCAGCAGGGAAACCTCGGCTTCGAGATTCTGCCAGGGGGCCTGCTCGGCCTGGGTATGCAGCCGCGAGGCGATCTCGCGCACCAGGGTGGCGCCGGCGCCGGCGGCCGCGCCCTTGATGGCGTGGGCCAGCCTGGCCAGGGCCTCGCGGTCGCGCCGCGTCACCACCTGCTCCAGGTCCCTCATGCGTAGGCGGGCGTCGCCCAGGAACGTCTGCATGACCTCCCTGGCGATGTCCGAGTCGCCGCCCACGCGGCGCATCAGCCCTTGTTCGTCGAAGAGGCAGACGTCGCCGAAGGGAATCTCCGGCGGCGGCGCGGGCAGGCGTCCGGCCTTGCGGTCGAGGACCCCGGCCACGGCGGAGAGCAGGGACTGGGCGTCCAGGGGTTTGGTCAGGTAGGCGTCCAGTCCGGCGGCCAGGAAGCGTTCGCGGTCCCCTTTCATGGCGTGGGCCGTGAGGGCGATGATGGGCAGCTTGGGGTCCACGCCGCGCACCCGCCCCTGGCGGATGGCCCGGGTGGCGGCCACGCCGTCCAGCACGGGCATCTGGATGTCCATGATCACGAGTCCGCGGGCCTCGCCGCGAGGGTGTCCAGGGCCTCCTGGCCGTCCTCGGCCAGGGTCACGCGCATCCCGGCCTTCTCCAGGATGGCGGCCACGAGACGGCGGCTGGTGATGTTGTCCTCGGCCACGAGCACCTGCGTCCCGGTCACGGTGGCGGCGATCTCCGGGGCGAGGGCGAAGGGCGTGCGGGCCGCGGCCGGATGGTCCAGGGGACGCAGCAGCGAGGTGAAGACGAAGGTGCTGCCCTTGCCCGGCTCGCTCTGCACGGTGATCTCGCCGCCCATAAGCTCCACCAGCTGCCGCGCCAGAGCAAGACCCAGGCCCGCGCCGCCGTGGCGGCGGGTCAGGTAGTCCTCGGCCTGGGTGAAGCTCTGGAAGACGGCGTCCTTCAACTCCTTGGGGATGCCCATCCCGGTGTCGGCCACGGTGAAGCGCAGGAGCGCGCCCCGGCTGGTGCGCCCCGCGAGCTGCACGTCGAGCGCGACTTGGCCCTTCTCCGTGAACTTCACGCCGTTGCCCACGATGCTGAAGAGGATCTGCTTGAGCTTCGCGCCGTCGCCGAGCAGGGTGTCCGGGACCTCGTCGGCCACGCGCCAGGCCAGGCCCAGTCCCTTGCGCTCGGCCAGCACGCCCAGGGCGCGCATGACCCCCTCCAGGGCCTGGCGCAGGCCGAAGGGCTCCTCCGAGAGGTCCATGCGGCCCGACTCGACCTTGGAGAGGTCGAGCAGATCGTTGAGCAGGCCGAGCAGGGAGTGGGCCGACTCCTTGATGATCGACAGGTATTCCTTCTGCTCGCCGTCCAGCGTGGTCTCCTGGAGCAGGTTGGCCATGCCGATGATGCCATTCATGGGCGTGCGGATCTCGTGGCTCATGTTCGCCAGGAAGGCGGTCTTGGCCCGATTGGCGGACTCGGCCTGGACCTTGGCGTTGCGCAGCCGCCGCTCCATGGCGTGGTTGGCCAGGGCCACGGCGATGGTGGTGTGCAGCTCGCGTTCGTCAAAGGGTTTGACGAGATAACCGAAGGGCCGTCCGGCCTTGGCCCGGTTCAGGGTGGCGTCGTCGGAATAGGCGGTCAGGAAGACCACGGGGATGTCGAAGAGTTCGGCGATCTGGGCCGCGGCCTCGATGCCGTCGATGCCCTCGCCCAGGCGGATGTCCATGAGCACGAGGTCGGGTCGTTTCTCCCCGGCCTGGACGATGGCGTCCTCGCCCGTGGAGACCAGGCCCGCTATGTCGTAGCCGAGCCGCTCCAGCGTGCGGCCGATGTCCATGGCGACGATGCGCTCGTCGTCCACGACCAGGATGCGCGTGGCGTTCATCCGTCGGGCTCCCCCGCTTTGCAAAGAGTCATGAGCCGATCCTGCGCACATTGCCCGAGGCGGGGCCGCGTGTCCAGGTGGGGTCATGGCGGATGGAGTCTAGCCGTGCGGCTTGTAGAACCCCGAGGCCCAGGGCACGAGGTCGCGCAGGTTGGCGATGCGCTCCTCGGTGGGCGGGTGGGTGGAGAGGAAGACTGGCGGCTTCTTGGATTTGTCCTCGTCCTTGGCCATGTTCTGCCAGAATTCGAGGGCCTTGGCTGGCTCGTATCCGGCCTCGGCCATGAGCCGCAGGCCCACTTGGTCGGCCTCGCGCTCCTGGTCGCGGGAAAAGGGTCTGAGCACGCCCACGTCCGCGGCCAGCCCGTAGGACTGGGCGAAGACCTGGCCGCCCGCCGTGCCCGAGCCGCCCAGGGCGATCACGCCCGCTGCGCCCACGCCCTGCAGGGCCATGGCTGTGCTCATGCGCTCCGCGCCGTGCCGGAGCAGCGCGTGGGCCACCTCGTGGCCCATGACCGTGGCCAGCTGGGCGTCGTCCTTGGCGTACTTGAGGATGCCGGTGTAGACGAAGACCTTGCCGCCGGGCAGGCAGAAGGCGTTGGCCACGTCCTTGTCGATGACGTGGAACTCCCACTTGAAGTCGGGCCGCACCGAAACCGCGGCGATGCGCTCGCCGATGCGCCGCACCTGGGCGTTGATCTCCGGGTCCTTGCTGACCTTCTCCTGCTTGAGCACCTGCTGCGCGGCCTTGAGTCCGAGCTGCATCTCCTCGGCCTGGCTGACCATCATGAACTGCGAACGGCCCGTGTAGGGCGTGGTGGCGCAATAGGCCAGGAGCAGCGGCAGGACCAGGGCCAGGAGCAGCGGCAGGCGTTTCGGCGCGCAAACGTTCATGCCCCGAAATATATGTCCGGACGCACGGCGCGTAAAGTCATGTCCGTCAAAACAGGACATGTTCGTCAAAGTCTGCTTGACAGTTCGCGCGGGCAGCGGAAAGATGCCCCCACACTGGAGGGACGCATGAAAGGGCTGCACGTCGAGGACATCCTCAGGCGCATGATGCACGTTTCCGGGAGCCGCAACCAAGCCGACCTGGCCGCTACCCTGGGGGTGCAGCGGGCCGCGGTCACGGACGCCAAGCGGCGCGGGGCCGTGCCGCCGGACTGGTACATGCGGCTGTGCCGCCTGTACGGGGCCAACCCGGTCTGGCTGGAGACGGGGCTGGGGGCCGAGCGGCTGGGCGATCCCGAGGCCGGGCCGGGCGAGGATTTCGTCCTGGTGGCCGAGGCCGCGCAGCCGCCGCGCGTCGGGCCGGGGGGATTCCTGGCCGCCTCCGGCGACGAGGATGGAGACGGAGGGGAGGGCCGCCGCCATGCCGTGCGCCGCGACCTGCTGGCCCGCGCGGCGCGTGGCGCGCCCGAGGATCTGCTGTTTCTGCCCGTGGCCGGGGACGCCATGGAGCCGACCCTGCGCGACGGCGATCTGGCCCTCGTGGACCAGGCGCAGCGCGAGCCCGTGTACGGCAAGATCCACGCCTTGGCCGTGGACGGCCGGGTCCTGGTGCGCCGCCTGGACGCCAGGCCCGGCAGGCTGGTCATCGTCTCCGACAACCGCGGCTATCCGCCCCTGGAGACGCCCCTTGCCGAGGCCGCGGCAGTGCGCATCCTGGGCCGCGTGATCTGGATCGGGCGGGAGAATCCGTGAGCCGCGCGGCCCTGCCTGCCGCGGCCCGCGCCTGGCTGCTCTACGACTGGGCCAACTCGGCCTACATCCTGACCGTGGCCACGGCCGTGCTGCCCGCCTGGTTCGCGGCCGGGATCGTGGGGCCGGGCGGGGCCGAGGTCTTCGGGCTGCACGCCTCGGCCACCACGCTCTGGGGGCTGACCGTGGGGCTCTCGGCCCTGGCGGTCTTCGCCCTGGCCCCGGTGCTCGGCGCGGCGGCCGATCTCTCGGGCCGGGCCGGCGCGTTCCTGCGCTTCTTCTGCCTCTCGGGCGCGGTCTGCGCCTTCGCCCTGGCCTTTTGCGGGCCGGGCGACGCGGCCGCGGTCATGCTCCTCTTCGCCGCGGCCCAGGGCTGCTTCAACTGCGCCAACGTCTTCTACGACAGCTTCCTCACGCGCGTGGCCGCGCCCGGCGACGAGGACCGCGTCTCGGGCGCGGGTTTCGCCTGGGGCTATGCGGGCGGCGGACTGCATTTCCTGCTGGCGCTGTTGCTCATGGCCTTCCACGAGCGTCTGGGCCTCTCCAAGGATCTGGCCGCGCGCCTCGCCATCGCCTCGGCCGCGCTGTGGTGGGCGGGCTTCGCCCTGCCCGCGTTCCGCGCCCTGCGCGACGAGGAGGGGCGCGGCGGCGGTCCGTCCCTGTGGCTGCGCCGCGGGTTCGGCGAGGCCGTGGAAACCGCCCGCGTCCTGGCGCGCGGCGGCCCGGCCGCGACCTTCCTCCTGGCCTACCTGCTCTACAACGACGGCATCCAGACCACCATCGGCATGGCCACCATCTACGGCGCGGAGGAGATGGGGCTGTCCGCCACCGCGCTGATGCTCACCCTGCTGGCCATCCAGGCCGTGGCGCTTTTCGGGGCGCTGGGCTTCTCGCGCCTCGCGGGCCGCATCGGGGCCAGACGCGCCATCCTCGTCAGTCTCGTGATCTGGACCGGCGTGGCCTGCTCGGCCTTCTTCGTGCGCACCGCCGCGCAGTACTTCCTGCTCGGCGGCGTGGTCGGGCTGGTCCTGGGCGGCTCCCAGGCGCTCTCGCGCTCGCTCTACGCCCGCCTCGCGCCCGAGGACAGCCAGGCAAGCTGGTTCGGCTATTTCTCCGTGGTCACTAAATTCTCCGCCGTGGGCGGGCCGCTCGTCTTCGCGGCCGTGCGCCATTTCACCGGCTCCTCCCGTCCGGCCGTGCTGGTCGTGGCCGCCTTCTTCCTGGCGGGCATGGCCCTCCTGGCCCGCGTGCGCGAGCCCGGAGGGCCGGGGCCCGGCCGGGATCAGGCGCTGCGCGCCGCGCCTCCCTCCAACTCCTCCCGGTAGCGGACCAGATCGTCCACCGCGAGCACGGGGAAGCCGTGCCGCCCGGCAAAGGCCACCACCTCGGGCAGCCGGGCCATGGTCCCGTCCGGGTTGGTCAGTTCGCAGAGCACGCCGCACGGGACAAGCCCGGCCAGGCGCATCAGGTCCACCGTGGCCTCGGTGTGGCCGCGCCGCTCCAGCACGCCCCCGGGCCGGGCCCGCAGCGGGAAGACGTGGCCGGGACGGCTAAGGTCCTCCGGCCGCGCGTCCGGAGCGGACGCCGCCCTGACCGTGCGCACCCGGTCCGCGGCCGAGACGCCGGTGCCCACGCCCTCGGCCGCCTCGACGGAGACCGTGAAGGCCGTGCCGAAGCGGCTGGAATTGGCGTCCGTCATCATGGGCAGCCTGAGCGCCGCGACCTTCTCGGGCGGCAGACAGAGGCAGACGATGCCGCTGCACTCGCGGATGAGCATGGCCATCTGGGCCTCGGAGAGGGACTCGGCCGCGAAGATGAGGTCGCCCTCGTTCTCGCGCTCCTCGTCGTCTACGACCAGCACGCCCAGGCCCTGGCGCAGGGCTGTGAGCGCGCCTTCGACCCGCGTCGCCGGGTCGCCGAAACAGGAAAGCAGGGACTGATTCATGGCAGGCTCCATTGTGCAAAATGGGTCACCAGAATCAGGGCGCAGGGACAGACAGCTGCCCAAAAACGGACGGGCAGCCGCGCGCAGGACCGATTCCCGCGCGGGGTGCTGACTGCCTTATCCTCTTCCATCCGGACTCTGACCGTCGGCCCTGGCCTCGCACCAGGTCTGCTCGACCCTCCGCCGGGAGGCGGAGGCGCTCGCGGGCTCCCCGGACGCGCCGGGATACCGCCGGTGGGGAATTCCACCCCGCCCTGAGAATAAGCAGCCGGATAGTGGGCCAGGCAGGGCCGCGTGTCAATGCACCGGACGGACGGTCCGGTCGGGGGCGGCTAGCCCCGGCTGGCCCCCATCTCGCGCAGCCTGCGGGCGAGGACCACGATGGTGCGGGCGTAGGAGGCATCGTGGTTGTAGTGGTAGATGACCTTTTCCTGCCGCTCCTCGGACAGGCCCGGCTTCCAGCCGTGGAAGGCGAGGTAGTTGGCGATGGAGTGCAGGGCGTCGGCCGGGGTGAAGAGGTCCACCACGCCGTCCTTGTCCCCGTCCACGCCGAAACGCACCGCGTTGGTCGGCATGAACTGGCACAGGCCGATGGCCCCGTAGGGGGAGCTGCGGATGGAGAGCGGGTCCAGGTTGCTGGCCATTGCGTAGCCGATGAAGGCCACCAGTTCCTCGTAAGCCCAGTTGGCCTTCTGCCGCGTGCGCCTGACCAGCCACTGCTGCTGTTCGGGACTGAGCGAGTTCATGGGCAGGTAAGCCTGGACGAGCAGGAAGTCGTCGCACAAGGCCATGGAGGCCAGGGAAAGGAAGGCGTTGCCCTTGCCCAGATAGGAGCCGAGTCGGGTCTCCACGAGCAGGATGGCGACGAGTATCTCGCGGCTCACTCCGCGCTCCGCCTCCACGGCGTCCAGGGTGGCCCGGTTGTCGTCCATGAAGCGCAGTGCGTCGGCCAGCAGGCCGGGCTGCAGATAGCGCTCGTAGACGCGCGGCGCGGCCGGGGGCGTTTCGCGCGAGGGGGGCGGCGCGGTCTTGGCGCGCAGCAGCGCGACCATCTTGCGGGCCATGACCCGGGGCTGGAAGTTCACCTCGGAACGGGAAAACAGCTGCTCCAGATAGTCGTGCGGCAGGCCGTCCTCGGTCAGGCGCTCGATGAGCGGCCGCCAGACCGTGGCCTGTCCCTGCGTCGCCCCGGGGGCGGGCAGAAGCAGGCAGGCTGCGGCCGCCAGGGCGGCCAGAAGGAGCATCGGGTGTCGGCGTCGCATGGTTTTGGGACCGCTGGCGCGGTCCGGTCAAACTAACGCCGCGGCCAGCCCCTGTCCAGCCTCCTCCAATGTCCCGCCCGCTACCCCTCCAGCAGCGCGGCGACGTGGCCGCGCACCGCGCCGAAGACCTCGTCCGGCGAGCCCCCCGCGTCCACGACGCGGAAGCGGCCGGGATGCAGGGCGGCCCAGGCCAGGTAGCCCTCGCGGATGCGGTGGTGGAATTCGAGGTGCTCGGCCTCGAAGCGGCCTTCGCTCCTGTGCGTCCCGCCCGCGAGGTTGCGGGCCAGGGCGCGGCGCAGGCCGACCTCGGGGTCGATGTCGAGGAGGATGGTCAGATCGGGCCAGCTCCCGGCCACGGCCACGTCGTTGAAGGCGTGCAGGAGTTTGGGGTCCAGCCCCCGGCCGTAGCCCTGGTAGACCACGGTGGAGTCGGCGAAGCGGTCCGAGAGCACGGTCTTGCCCTGGTCCAGGGCGGGCTTGATCAGGGTGGCCACGTGCTGGGCGCGGTCCGCGAGATAGAGGAAGAGTTCGGCCGGGCCGGTGATGTCCGTGCTCTCCATGGAGAGCAGGATGCGGCGAAGCTCGCCGCCCAGGCGGGAGCCGCCCGGCTCGCGGGTGATGACCGGCTCCTGCCCCCTGGCGCGCAGCCAGTCGGCGAGCAGGGTGATCTGGGTGGACTTGCCCGTGCCCTCTATGCCTTCAAAGGTAACAAACATTGCGCCGGCTCCTTGCTGCCGTTCCTGGACTCGGGCCTGGGGGTGGGCTCGGGCCGGTAGAGGAAGCGCTCCAGGGAGCGCACGTAGGGGGACCAGGATCCGTCCGGCGCGTCCGCGTCGAAGGCCGAGTCCAGGGTGCCGAGCTTGGAGTCCATCTGATCGGCGAAATGCAGGATCAGGGCCTCGGCGGTCTTGGGCCGTTTGGGCGAACCGTAGGCCAGTTCGCCGTGGTGCGCCAGGATCATGTGCTTGAGGTGCAGGGCCAGGCCCGGTTCGAGCCTGGCCTTGCGCACGAAGGGTTCGAGAACCTCGATGCCGAGCTGGATGTGGCCGATCAGGCGGCCCTCGTCCGTGAAGTCTTGGGCCAGGCCGCCGGACAGCTCCCAGGCCTTGCCCAGGTCGTGGAAGGCCGCGGCCGCGAGCAGGGCCTGGCCGTCGAGCCGGGGATAGAGCCCGGTCGCCGCGTGACAGATCCGGCACACGGCCAGGGTATGTTCCAGCAGTCCGCCCTGGTAGGCGTGGTGGATGGATTTTGCTCCGGGCGCGGCCAGGAGGCGGGCGCGCGTCTCCCCGTCGTTCAGCACCGAGGAGCAGAGCTTGCGCCAGGGCTTGTGGGAAAGGTTGTCCTTGAGCAGCTCCTCGAGGCGGCGCAGCAGCTCCTCGGGCGGCACGCTGCTCATGGGCAGCAGCCCGGCCAGGGCGGCGTGGTCCAGGTCGGCCTCGACGAACTCCAGTTCGCGCACGTTGACCTGGGGCTTGTCGCGGTAGCTTTCCACCTGACCCGAGACGCGGGCCACCTGTCCGGCGGCCAGGGCCGGATAGTTCTGGGCCGCGGGGCTCCATATCTTGGCCTCGATGCGGCCGGAGCGGTCGGAAAGGGTCAGGCTCCAGTAGGGGCCGCCCCGAGAGGTGGCCTGCTTGGCCTCGGCGATGACGAAGAGGTCGCTGACGGATTGGCCCGGGGCCAGGTCCTGGACGAAGGCGGTCTTGAGGCTCATGCGCTTGCGAAACTCCGGCGGCTGCCCTATTGCCCGAAGCGGAGACGGTCTGCCGTTCCGCGCTTCCGGCGATGCGGGGTGGTCTCCGCGCGCGGCGCGGGCAGTGTGTGAAGTGCCCTGAAGGGGCGGGACTTGTCAAATGGCGCGCGCCCGCGTAAGCCCTTGCCTGCCCCGGGACGAGGGACGGGCGGCGGCCCGGGCCGCGCCGTCCGGGGCGCGAAGGACGAAGCATGCGCATTCTGCTGACCAACGACGACGGCATCCAGGCCGTGGGCCTGCGCGCCCTGTACAACGCCTTCACCGGCGCGGGACACGACGTGCTGTGCGCCGCGCCCATCTCCGAGATGTCCGCGGTGGGACACGCAGTGACCCTCTCCTCGCCCCTGCGCGTGAAACGTTTCCAGGAGAACGGCTTCCGGGGCTTCGGCATCTCCGGCACCCCGGCGGACTGCGTCAAGCTCGGCCTGTCCGCGCTGGCCGAGGGCGAGCCGGACCTGGTGGTCTCGGGCATCAACGCCGGGGGCAACTGCGGCGTGGACATCCTCTACTCCGGCACGGTCTCCGCGGCCACCGAGGGCGCGCTCACGGGGCTGCCCGCCCTGGCCGTGTCCTACGATCACTTCAATCCCACGGATCTTTCGGAGCAGGCGGCCTGGGTGGCGGATTTCGCGGCGCGGCTGGACTGGGACCGGGTCCGGCGCGGCTGCGTGCTGAACCTGAACTTTCCGGCCCGTCCCCTGGCCGGGACCAGGGGGCTTCGGATCTGCCGCCACACGCGGGCGGCCTACCGCGACTGGTACGACCGCCGCACCGATCCGCGCGGCCGGGAATATTTCTGGCTCGACGGCGTCATCCCGCCCGAGCAGCTTTCCCCGGACACGGACCGGGCGCTGCTCAGCGAAGGATACATCACCTTAACCCCGCTGCGTTTCGACTTCACCGACTACGAGGTCGCGGAAGTCCTGAAGGACGCGGCCGGGAAGATCACGGAACGAGGATGAACATGAGAAAGCTGCTGATCGCCGCCCTGTGCGTGGCTGTTATGGGTCTGGCCGCCTGCAACCAGGACAAGGGGAAGCCGCGCGTGGCCGTGGTGGACGCCGACAAGGTCCTGTCCGAGTGCCAGGCGGGCAAGAAGGGCATGGACGCGCTGCGCGCCATGAGCGAGGAGATTTCCGCCAAGCTCAAGACGATGGAAGCCGAGATGGGCGAGAACGGCGACAAGTCCCAGGAGAAGATGCAGGCCTTCCAGCAGGCCCTGGGACAGGCCCGCAACGAGATCAACCGCGAGCAGATGCGCCTCATGGGCCTTCTGCAGAAGGGCTTTGACGAGGCTGTCGAGGAGTACCGCGCCAAGAACGGCCTGGACGTGATCCTGCTGCGCGAACAGGCCCTGGCCGTGGCCCCCGAGGCGGACGCCAGCAAGGCCATCATCGCGGCCCTGGACGCCAAGAACATCGACATCTCCAAGCCCGCCGAGGCCGCCCCCGAGGCCCCGGCCGCTCCGGCCAACAAGCCCGCCGAGGGCAAGGCCCAGTAGACGCGGCCGCGTTCTGTGCGCCAGGAGGCGGGAAGGGTTGCCCTTCCCGCCTTTTTTCATCGGGTCCGGGCGAGCATGCCCAAGGCCGCCACGAGGACCTCGGGCGCGGAGGCCACGGCGTGGGCCGGGCAGATGCCCGGGAGTTGCGCCGCGAGCCCGGCGTCCCGCGTGACCAGCACGGCGAAGGGGGAGGGGGAGCGCGCCGCGGCCTCGGCCAGCATGGGCAGGTCGGCCGCCGTGTCGCCGCAGGCCAGGACCGGCCCGGCGGCCAGCCCGAGGCCCAGGGCGTCGTCGAGGAAACGCACGGCCTCGGCCTTGCCGAAGCCGCGGCCGGTTCCGTCCAGGGGGGGCATGATCTCGATGTCCAGGCCGGTGTCCTCCACGGTGAGGCCGAGTGCCGCGGCCAGCGCGCCCACACGGCGCAGGAAGCGTTCGGACGCGGCGGCCGGGACGGAGCCGGTCGCGTCCTGCCGGGCCACGGTGAGCTGGCCCGCCTTGACCTGCAGGCCCGAGCCGACGAGCCCGAAGAGGCGGTTGTCCGGAATCGCCAGGAGCGCCTCCAGCGTTTCGGCCATGCGCCGCAGCAGGGCCTGTTGTGCGGGCTCCGGAAGGATTTCGTGGCGGCGGCCCGCGCGGTCCAGGCACTCGCGGCCCTTGGAGCCCGCGAGATCGAAGACGGCGGGCGGCATGGTCAGGACCTCCTGCAGCCCGGCCAGGGGGCCGGAGGAGAGGAGCACGGCGCGGCGGGCCCGGCTGCGCGCGAAGCCGCAGAGCATGACCGCGTTCCAGACGGGCTGGATGGAGGAGCGGTAGCGGCCGCAGTACCCGGCCACGGTGCCGTCGCGGTCCGTGAGCCAGGCCTGCAGGATGCCGGGGCAGGCCGCCTGCAGGGTGTCGGCCAGGGCCCGGGCCTCGGCCGCGAGACCCGGGCGCGCTGCGGCAAGGTGCGCGAAAAGCGCCTCGCGTCCCTGCTCCAAAAAGACGATGTCCGCGTCCAGCCCCGCCAGTTCGTCGCCGATGTCCGCCTCGACCGCGAGGTCTGGCCCGGCCTGCAGGACGCGGCGCGCGCCCGCCCCCGGCAGGGCGTGGAGCGCGGCGCGGAGGCGGCGGAGCCGCCCGGCCGCGTCCGCCGCGCCGGGCGACGGGGTCCCGCCCTCCAGGATGGCGGCGGCCGCTGCCCGTCGCACCCGGGCCGAGGCGGCCATCAGGCCGTAGAACTCCTCCAGGGAGCGGATGCCCGTGGCGGGCGGGGATTCGGGCCGGGCGGGGGGCATATGGCGCTGCCGTCCTTTGAAAAACGCGTCCCCGGCCGGGCGGAGGCGGGGCACGACGATCTGTAGCCAAAAGGCGGGAGCCGTGGCAAGGAGCCGCCCGCCCGGCGGCCCGGATTCATTGACAGGAGGCAGGCAGCACGCCTATACAATCGGCGGTATCCACCCCTGTTTCCGCCCCGAATCCGACGACTCCACTGGAGGACTGCATGCCGCTCGTATCCCCGAAGGAAATGTTCGCCAAGGCGTATGCCGGAAAATTCGCCGTCGGCGCCTTCAACGTGAACAACATGGAGATCATCCAGGGCATCATGGCCGCCGGAGCCGAGGAGCGCGCGCCGCTCATCCTCCAGGTCTCGGCCGGAGCCCGCAAATACGCCGGGCAGATCTACATCATGAAACTGATGGAGGCGGCCCTGTGCGAGACCGACCTGCCCGTGGTGCTGCACCTGGACCATGGCCAGGACTTCGAGATCTGCAGGCAGGTCATCGAGGGCGGCTTCACCTCGGTGATGATCGACGGCTCGCACCACGCCTTCGAGGAGAACATCCGGGTCACCAGGGAGGTCGTGGACTACGCCCACGACAAGGGCGTCTGGGTCGAGGCCGAGTTGGGCGTGCTGGCGGGCGTGGAGGACGAGGTCAGCGCCGAGCACAACATCTACACCGATCCGGACCAGGCCGTGGAGTTCGTGCAGCGCACGGGGTGCGACTCGCTGGCCATCGCCATCGGCACCAGCCACGGCGCGTACAAGTTCAAGTGCGAGCCCAAGCTCGACTTCGAGCGGCTGGAGAAGATTTCGGACATGCTGCCCGGCTACCCCCTGGTGCTGCATGGCGCGTCCTCGGTGCTGCCCGAGTTCGTGGCCATGGCCAACGCCTACGGCGGGGCCATCGGCGACGCCTGCGGCGTGCCCGAGCACCTGCTGCGCCGGGCCGCCACGTACGGGGTGTGCAAGATCAACATCGACACCGACATCCGCCTGGCCATGACCGCGGTGGTCCGCAAGCACTTCGCGGAGAAGCCGGGCGACTTCGATCCGCGCCAGTACCTCGGCCCCGCGCGCACGGCGGTCAAGGAGATGGTCCGGCACAAGATCCGCGAGGTGCTGGGCTGCAGCGGCGCGGCCTGACGGACGGCGAAAACCATGAACGCCCCGGCGGGAGTCCGCGCGGCGGCGGGCAACATTACAGAAAAGCGAGGCATGACATGGCGACCAAGATCGGATTGAACGGATGGGGCCGCATCGGCCGCTACCTGGCGCGGCTGATGGCCGAGGAGGGCTTTCCCCTCGATCTGGCGGTGATCAACGCGCGGGCCAGCAACAGCGACCTGGCCCACCTCTTCAAATACGATTCGGTGCACGGGACCTTCAAGGGCGAGGCCGGCGTCTGGGAGAACGGCATCGTCATCGCGGGCAGGAAGATCACCGTCACCCGCGAGGCCCCGGGCGCCTGGAAATGGGGCGAACTGGGCTGCGACCTGGTCATCGAGTCCACGGGCAAGTTCACCGACCGCGACGCCTGTCAGAAGCACCTGGACTGCGGCGCGAAGAAGGTGGTCATCAGCGCGCCCGGCAAGAAGGCCGACGTGACCATCGTCATGGGTGTGAACGAGAAGGACTACGACGCGGCGAAGCACGTGGTCGTCTCCGCCGCCTCCTGCACCACCAACTGCCTGGCCCCGGTGGCCAAGGTGCTGGACGAGACGTTCGGCATCAGGCACGGCCAGATGACCACCATCCATTCCTACACCATGAGCCAGCGCATCCTGGACGGCTCGCACAAGGACCTGCGCCGCGCCCGCGCCGCCTGCGTGAACATGCTGCCCACGACCACGGGCGCGGCCAAGGCCGTGGCCCTGGTGCTGCCCGCCCTGGAAGGCAAGCTGGACGGCATGGCCGTGCGCGTGCCCACGGCCGACGGCTCCATGGTCGATCTGGTGGTGGAGCTGGGCAAGGCGGCCACGGCCGAGGAGATCAACGCCGCCCTGAAGGCCGCGGCCACCGACAGCATGGGCTACTCCGAGGTCCCGCTGGTCTCCTCCGACTACATCGGCGACACCCACGGCGGCGTGGTGGACGGCCTGTGCACCAAGGTCATGGGCGGCACCCAGGCCAAAGTCCTGATCTGGTACGACAACGAGGCGGGCTTCACCAACCAGCTGAACCGGCTGGTCAAGATGGTCGCCAAGAGCATGTAGGCTGTCCCGCCTGCACGTCCGGGGGAAGGGAGACGTCTCCCTTCCCCCGTTCTTTTGTGGCTTTACAGGAAGCGGGCGAGCCCCTAGATTCCTCCCATGCCCAGATTCCGCTTCTTTCCGGACAAGGACGCCTACGGCCACAGGGAGCGCATCGTGCGTCTCCTGGCCCTTGCCGCGGTCTTCGTGCTCGTCTTCTGGGCCTTCACCAAGAACAACGAGCGCATCATCCAGCGGCTGGAGAACGAGCAGACCATCTCCGACGGCGGCTATCTCGACGGCAGCCAGAAGTCTTTCATCAAGGGCTTCCGCGACGGTCTCAAGGAACGCTACGGCCTGACCTTCCGCCTGAAGATATCCAAGCAGGGCATCGGCGATCCGCCCGGCATGGACGGCAAGACCATGATCCTGCTCCTGGCTCCGGAGCAGAAGGAACTGGATCTTCGGCTGCCGCCGATCATCAGCACGGCTCTGGGCAAGGAATTCCTGGACCGGATCACGGCCGAACACCTGCAGGGCTTCTGGGACAAGGACCCCTGGCAGGACGAGTTGATCATGCTGCTTTCGGCCATCTGGGACCGCCTGGACGAACTGCACATCAGCAAAGGCTCTTCGTGAAACACGTCACCGTCTTTACCGACGGGTCCTGCCTGGGCAATCCCGGCCCCGGCGGGTCCTGCGCCATCCTGCGCTGCGGCGAGGCCGAGAAGGTCCTGGCCAAGGGCTACCGCCTGACCACCAACAACCGCATGGAGATGCGCGCCGTCCTCGACGCCCTGGAGACGCTCTCCGAACCGTGCCGCGTGGACCTGACCACGGACTCGCAGTACGTGAAGAACGCCGTGACCAAAGGCTGGCTCAAGGGCTGGCAGAAAAACGGCTGGAAGACCGCGGACAAGAAGCCGGTCAAGAACCAGGACCTGTGGCGGCGCTTCATTCCCCTGCTGGCCGCCCACCATGTGACCTTCCACTGGACGCGCGGCCACGCGGGGCACGCGGAGAACGAACGCTGCGACGCCCTGGCGCGCGCGGCGGCCTCGGGCCGCTCCCTGGCCGTGGACGAGGGTTTCGACGGTTGAGACGCTACGGCCCGGGCTCGTCGGGCGTGTTGTCCATGTAGTAATTCACCCTGCTGCGCGGGTTCAGGTAGGAAAAGATGTCCCTGGGCAACTGGGCCGGGTGGATGGACTTGACCACGGACAGCTCCGGGTCCTCCTCCATGTCGAAGATGATCGCCTCCTCCCTGGGGATGTCCGGGTCGTAGATGAGCAGGGAGGGCTTGAGCGGGTTCTTCTGGTTCACGGCGATGACCATGCCGATGACGTCGTTGGAGAGCTGCACGATGGTCCCGGGCGGGTAGATGCCCAGGCAGCGGATGAAGCTCGCGAAAATCTGCATGTCCAGCTTGGTCTTCATCTTGGCGAAGAGGAAGGACATGGCCTGGTACGGCGTCACGGCGCGCGACTGGTCCGGGTTGTTGACCATGTTGTCGTAAAGGTCCGCGATGGCCGCGATGCGCGCGGCCACGGCGATCTTCGGCCCCTGCAGGCGCATGGGGTAGCCGGTTCCGTCCATGCGCTCGTGGTGCTGGTAGACGACCCTGAGCGCGGTGTCTGGGAAGCCGCCCGCCTTGACCGCGATCTCCACGCCGAACTTGGGGTGCAGCTGGATGAGCTGCAGTTCCGCCTTGCCGGGTTTGGGGTTCTTGAGCACCTTCTTCTCGATCCTGCTCTTGCCGATGTCGTGGAACATGGCTCCCAGGCCCAGAGCCTTGAGGTCCTCCGCGGAGAGCCCGGCATCCTTGCCGAGCATCAGGCAGAGCACCGCCACGTTGAGGGAATGGTAGTAGAGCCCCTCGTCCGTGGCCTTGGCGTCCATGAGGTGGACCACGGCGTCACGCTCGGAGAGGAAGACGTTGGCCATGTCCGAAACCAGCGCGGCGGCGTTCTCCACGGCCTCGCCCGAGGCGGCGAGGATGCCGTTCATCATGCCCGGCACGGCCTCCACGGACTTCTTGTACTTTTCCTCGCAGACCCGGATCTGCTCCCGCTTCTGCCGGAGCTTTTCAATGCGCGCCTTCTTGATCTCCCACAACTTCTGCGTGGCGGCGTCGGGCTGCTTCTTGGCCACCGGGGCCTTGGCCGCGTCGCCGCTCTTCGGGGGATTGGGCAGCTTGTCGGACTTGGCCGGGACGCAGATGACCTCGTCGATGCCAGCGTCCCGCAGGGTGCGGATCTGCTCCGTGGACTTGATCTTGAAACGGTTGAAGAGGAACGGGTGGTTGAACCAGCCGTCGATCCTGATGAACACCCCGGGCTGGAGCTGGTCCACATGGACCCGGTACTCGGGGATGCTGAATTTGGCCATGGCGCGTATCGGTCCCTTTGTTTCCTTTTTCCCCGCACGAGCATAGGGGAGGGCCGGTCGCCTGGCAAGGCCGGCGTGAGGCCAGGCGGGCCGGGCATGCGCCAGGGGCGGATCAGGCCGGTTCGCGCCCCACGAGCACTCCGTCCCTATCCTCCAGTTCTGGGTGCATTTCGCGGTGCACGTCTTCGACCACGCGCAGCACGCCCTGGCCGAGGTCCATGTGCAGGGGAGGGGCGTACTTGCGGCCCATGCGCGGATTGAAGGAGTAGGGCGTGATCTCGTAGTGGGCCGAGGACTTCTCGGAGAAGAATTCGAAGCGCACGCCGCCGCCCAGGACCTCGGCGATCATCTTCATCACGTCGCCCACGCGCATGGCCTGGTGGCCGGTGAGCACCACGCGCGAGTTGGCGAACTCGGGGCGCAGCATCTCCACGCTGGCCAGGGCCGCGTCCTCGACGTGGATGTATTCGCGCAGGGCGTCGGGCGAGCCGTAGTAGCGGATCACGCCCTCGGCCATGGCTTGGCGCACGAAGCGGTAGATGGCGTTGCGCAGGTCCGCGCGCGGCCCGTAGAGCGAGCCGTAGCGCAGGATGGTGTAGGGCAGGCCGTAGTTCTCGAAATACTGTTCGATGAACAGCTCCGAGGCCTGCTTGGAGCAGCGGTAGAAGCCGCCCGAGGCGCTGTAGACGTAGACCGTGGAGGCGTAGAGGAAGCGTTTCACCCCGGCCAGGCGGCATGCCTCCAGGATCACGGCGTTACCCAGGATGTTGGCCTTGACCGTCTCCAGAGGCAGGACGTTGGCCTCGCCGATGTCCGCGATGCCCGCGAAGTTGAAGACCGCGTCCGCGTCCGCCACGGCCTCGCGCACCGCGGTCTCGTCCAGGATGTCGCCCGTGACCATGCGCTGGCCGTCCCGCAGCCAGGGCGAGGGGGCGCGGTCGAAGATCGCGACCTCGTGCCCCGCGTCGCCCAGCTTGTCGCAGACATGCGAGCCCAGGAAACCCGAGCCGCCGAAAACAGTGACCTTCATGCCGCATTCTCCTTGGCCGCGGCGGCGGGCGCGTCCAGCACGCAATCCGCCTCCTGCGCCGCGTATTCGGGGACGAGCCGGGCCAGGGCGGCCTTGACGGCGCAGGCGTCGAAGGCCGTGGCGGCGGCGCGCAGCTCGTCCAGCCCGGCGTCCAGGGCGGCCCGGTAGGCCTCCTGCGAGCCGTGGCCGTGCCAGGTGTCGTCCGCGCGCAGGAGCATGATCTTGCCGTGCTCCGTGGGCACGACGTCCTCGCCCGCGGTGATGAGTTCCTCGTACAGCTTCTCACCCTCGCGCAGGCCGGTGAAGATGATCGCGATGTCCCTGTCCGGTTCCTTGCCCGCCAGGCGGATGAGGTCGCGGGCCATGTCCGCGATGCGTACCGGCGTGCCCATCTTGAGCAGGAAAAGTTCGCCGTCGCCGCCCATGGCCCCGGCCTGCAGGATGAGCTGCGCGGCCTCGCCGATGGTCATGAAGTAGCGCGTGACCTCGGGGTGGGTCACGGTCACCGGGCCGCCGTTCCTGATCTGTTCGAGGAACAGGGGGATGACCGAGCCCGAGGAGCCGATGACGTTGCCGAAGCGCACGGCCATGAACTTGGTGGGGCCGCCGGTACGGGCCTGCATGAGCAGTTCGGTGACGCGCTTGGACGCGCCCATGACGTTGGTCGGCCGGACCGCCTTGTCCGTGGAGACCAGCACGAAGCGGCGCACCCCGTGGGCCACGGCGGCTTCCATGAGCACGCGCGAGGCCTCCACGTTGTTGTCCACGGCCTGCCAGGGGTTGCGCTCGATGAGCGGGACGTGCTTGTAGGCCGCGGCGTGGAAGACCACCTCGGGCCGGTGCGCGGCGAAGACGCGGTCGAGCAGGGCGCGGTCCTGCACCCGGCCGAGCACTGTGGCGTAGTTTGTGAAGCCGCGCTTGTGGTGCAGCTCCATCTGGATGCTGTAGAGGTTGTACTCCCCGGCGTCCATGAGCAGCAGGAGGCGCGGACCGAAGGGCACGATCTGGCGCACCAGTTCCGAGCCGATGGAGCCGCCGCAGCCCGTGACCAGCACCACCTTGCCGGTGAGATAGCCGCTGATGCGGGCGGTTTCAAGGTCCGCCTGCTCGCGGCCCAGAAGATCGGCGAAATCGACCTCGCGCAGGTCCGAGACCTGGACCCGGCCGTCCAGGATGGAGGCCATGCCGGGCAGCGTCTTGAAGGGCAGGCGGGTCGTCTCGCAGGCCTCGACCACGCGCCGCATCTCCTCGCCCGTGGCCCGCGGCATGGCGATGACGATCTCCTCGGCCCGCGCCTTCTCCGCCACGCCCGCCAGGTCGGCCACCGGCCCGAGCACGGGCACGCCGTGCACGGAGCGGCCGCGCTTGGCCGGATCGTCGTCCAGGAAGCCGACGGGCGCGAGCCCGAGGTTTTCGTTGCGCAGCATCTCGCGCAGGATCTGCTCCCCGGCGCTGCCCGCGCCCAGGATGAGCACGCGACGGCCCCCGGCCTTTCCCCTGACCGTGAACAGCGAGCCCAGGATGTGGCCCAGGGAGCCCTGCTCAAAGGCCCGGCGGATGGCGATGCGCAGTCCCACGGTGAGGAAGACGGTCAGGCCGCAGTCGATGAGGAAGACGGCGCGCGAGAAGCCCAGCAGTCCCTGAAGATAGATGATGCCCACGAGCAGCAGCATGGTGGACAGGAGGGCGGCCTGCAGGAGCCGCCAGACCTCGTAGAAGCTGGTGTAGCGCCACATGCCTCGGTAGAGGCCGAGGGAGAAATAGGTGAGCAGCTTGAGCCCCACGAAGAAGGGCAGGAAGCCGAGCAGTTGGTCCACGTACTCCGGCGGCAGGGAGAATTCGAAGCGGACGAGGAAGGCCAGGCTCAGGGAGACGGCGAAGAGGGCCGCGTCGGCGGCCAGCATGAGCCAGAAGTTGGGGTTGCGGAATTGGGCCTTCATGGTCGTCCTGTGGTGCGCGGTCCGGGCGGAAGGTAGCCGCTGCCGGGCAAAAAGGCAAACACGGAGCGCGGGCGGAAGGGAACGTGCGGCCTTGAGCTTTTCCCGGCCGGGGGGTAAGGAGCCTGTCCATCGCGGCCGCCCGTGGGTGGCCTGAATACGGCGGACTAAGGAGAGACGCATGGGCATTCCCTTCATCGACCTCAAGGCGCAGTACAAACGGCTGGAGCCCGAGATCCGGCGGCGCATGGACGCCGTTCTCGGCCACGGCCAGTACATCCTCGGCCCGGAGATCAGGGAGCTTGAGGAGCGCCTCGCGGCCTTCGCCGGGACGCGGTTCTGCCTGACCTGCTCCTCGGGCACCGACGCCCTGCTCCTGCCGCTCATGGCCTGGGGCGTGGGACCAGGCGACGCCGTGCTGACCACGGCCTACTCTTTCTACGCCACGGCCGAGGTCATCGCCCTGCTCGGGGCCACTCCGGTCTTCGTGGACATCGACCCCGCGACCTTCAACATGGACCCTGCGGCCCTGGAGCGGGCCATCACGGCCCTCAAGGCCAAGGACCCCTCCCTGCATCCGCTGCCGTCCGGCTACGAGAGGCTCAGGCCCAAGGCGATCATTCCCGTGGACCTCTTCGGCCTGCCTGCGGACTACGCGGCCATCGAGGCCGTGGCCGCGCGCCACGGCCTGCCCGTGCTGGAGGACGCGGCCCAGTCCTACGGCGGGTCCGTGCGCGGCAGGATGGCGGGCTCCTTCGGCCAGGCGGCGGCCACGAGCTTTTTCCCGGCCAAGCCGCTGGGCTGCTACGGCGACGGCGGCGCGATCTTCACCGACGACGAGGCGCTGCACGCGCAGCTTGTCTCCTTGCGCGTGCACGGCCAAGGGAGCGACAAGTACGAGAACGTGGCCGTGGGCATCAACGGCCGCATGGACACCCTGCAGGCCGCGATCATGCTGCCCAAGCTGGAGATCTTCCCCGAGGAGCTGCGGCTGCGCCAGGCCGCGGCGGAGCGCTACACCGAGCTGCTGCGGGACGTGGTCGAGACGCCCGGCATCCCCGGGGGCTGCGTCTCGGCCTGGGCGCAGTACACCGTGCGCACCGACCGGCGCGAGGCCCTGCTGGAGGGGCTCAAGGCCCGCGGGGTCCCGGCCATGATCTACTACCGCATCCCCCTGCATCTGCAGCCGGTCTTCCGGCATCTCGGCTACGCCGCGGGCTCCATGCCCGCCAGCGAGGCGGCCGCCGCGAGCGTGCTCAGCCTGCCCATGCATCCGTACCTGGACGAGGCGACCCTGTCCCAGGTGGCCGGGGCCGTGCGGGACGCCCTCGCCTGATGCGGCGGGGCCGCTTCGCCAGACGCGCCGGGCGGGATTCGGGTTCCGCCCCGGCGCAGCCCTTCGAGTGCGAGGTGGAGGGGCTGGCCTGGGGCGGCCGGGGCGTGGCCCGGCTGGACGGTCTGGCCGTGTTCCTGGACCATGCCCTGCCCGGGCAGCGCGTCGCGGCCGTGGCCACGCAGCGCAGGCAGCGCCGTCTTGAGGCGCGGGTGGAGCGGGTCGTCCGTTGCAGCGGCCGCGAGGTTTCCGCCTTCTGCCCACACTTTTCCGTGTGCGGCGGGTGCGATTTCCAGGACCTGGACTACGCGGAACAGCTTTTCTGGAAGCGGCGCTTCGTGGCCGAGGCCCTGCAGCGGGTCGGGGGCCTGCAGGGCGTCCCTGTCGAGGAGCCGACGCCGTCGCCGCTGCTGCGGGGCTTTCGCAACAAGATGGAGTTCGCCTTTGCCGGGGAGGGGGACGGGCTGCGCCTGGGCCTGCGCCCCCGGGGGCGCGGGGACGACGTCTTCGACGTGGCCGAGTGCGGCCTGCTGTCCGGGGGGGCCGCCCCGGCCCTGAACGCGGCCCGCGCCGCGGCCTGCGCCTCCGGCCTGCCTGCCTTCGATCCCCGCGCGAACGCCGGATTCTGGCGTCATCTCGTTCTGCGCCGCAATCTGGCCGGAGAACTTTGGGCCATTGCCGTGACCGCGCCGCACCCCGAGGCCCGCAGGGCCGTGGGGGAACTGGCGGACGCGCTGGGCGGGGCCTGCCCGGACCTTGCCGGGGTGCTGCACGGCGTGCGCCGCGACCGCACGCAGGTGGCGCAGTGGGAGGAGGAGCGGACGGTCTGGGGCGGCGGGCGGCTGCGCGAGGAGTGCGGCGGCCTGGTCTACGAGTTCGCTGCCGGATCGTTCTTCCAGACCAACACGCGGGCGGCGGGCGCACTTTTCGCCACGGTGGCGGAGTTCGCGGCGCTGTGCGGGCGCGAAACCGTCTTCGACTGCTGCGCGGGGGTGGGCGCCATCGCCCTGGCTCTGGCGGGCCGGGCGCGGCAGGTGGTGGGCTTCGAGTTCTCCCCCCAGGCCGTGGGCGACGCCGGCGCCGGGGCCAAACGGATGGGCCTGGACAACTGCCGCTTCGTGGCGGGCGACCTGGCCCGGACGCTGTTCGCCCCGGGCCTGCCCCGGCCGGACGTGATCGTGGCCGACCCGCCGCGCGCCGGGCTGGACGAGGCCGTGACCACGCGCTTCATGGAACTGGCCCCGGACCGCATCGTCTACGTCTCCTGCAATCCCGCCACCCTGGCGCGCGACCTCGGCCGTCTCTCCCTCGCCTACCGCGCGGAGCGCGTCCGGCCCGTGGACCTCTTTCCCCATTCCCATCACATCGAGAGCGCGGCGCTGCTCCTGCGGCGCTGAGCGCGCCCGCTCCGTCCTGCCGGCCGCGTCCCGGGGACGCCTGTCCGCAGCGGGCGGCGGACGGCGGTATTTCATCCGTCTATGAGTTCCATTTCCTACCAGATTGCTTGACTATCCGGATATCCGATGCTAGTCATAGCTCGTCGCTGCCCGGACCGATGCAATGGTCCGCAGCGGCGCGGCCGTCCGGCGGCGCGATGCGAGTCGGCACAACGCATCGCGCTAGTCGGGCGAAAAATGATCACATCGGAAAAGGTGGAAAGGCGAATTTTTCGCCTGAAATGGCCCACGCAATCCGACCTGCAAATGTCCGTTTTGAGCGTCCGCTCAGGACCTGGTCGACAGGGCGGAAGCTATGCGGCACAACGCTTTGCGGAGGTTTTTTCGGTCCGGCGCTGAGTTCCCTTCCTGACCGCTCTATATCCTGCCATATTCCCCGGAAAGCTACAGCCGGGGCGGCTTACCCGGTGTTCCTGCCCTTTGGGCCGGGGCGGCGGGCATTTTGTATTGCATATTAGCTGAATGGACATTATAACCCGCCCCTAGTCGCCTGTCTTCGTTCACGCCATGCCGACTGGTGAAGAACGCTCCGGCCTTCCTCGGCCACATCGGTTGCGTGAATGCGTCGCCCGCCCGCCCTGCGTCCGCAGGCAGGCGGGTTTCTCGGACGGATTTTCCGGGGCGTCTGGCCGCCAGGGGCGGCGGGCGCTTCGTGTGGCATATCGGGTGTGTGGTTTTGTGGTCGAGGTTTAAGGAATGGAGCCGTTCATGAGAAAGAAAACAGTCGCGCTGTTGTGCTCCGTGTTCATTGCAGCCGTCGCTGTGGCCGGCCTTGTCGGTCCCGAGGCGGCTGGAGGGAGCCAGGGGGCAGCTCCGGCAGGCACGGGCCGGTCGGATCTGATTTTGATCGATGCGCTTTCGGCCCTCGCTCCGCTGGAGGAGGCCAAGGTCGCATTCCTGCATGACAAGCATACCGAGGCCCTGGCCAAGGGCAAGGACTGGGCCCAGAAGGGCTGTCTGACCTGCCACCCGCAGGAGAAGGACGGCACCATGGGGCTGGCCTTCAAGAAGCCCGTGGGCGCGGACAAGGCCGCCGCCCGCGACGTCTTCCACGACGGCTGCATCAGCTGCCACAAGAGCATGGCCGCCGCAGGGGAAAAGACCGGACCCACCGGCGCGGCCTGCCGCGACTGCCACAAGAAGGACCCCGGCGTGGCCGACGCCCGGCAGGATGTGGTCGTGGACCGCAACCTGCACTACCGCCACGTCAAGGCCTACGAGAAGGACGACAAGAAGTGCGGCGTCTGCCACCACCGCTGGGATGAGAAGGCCGGAAAGACCGTGCCTGCGGTGAAGGAGACCGAGGTTCCGGGCGCCTGCGCGTACTGCCATCTCGACAAGCCCGTGGTGCAGAAGGGCGTCAAGCCCGAGATCATCCGCTCCGGCCGCCAGGCCGCGCACGGCGAATGCGTCTCCTGCCACTACAAGCGCGCCACCGAGCCGGGCAGCAAGATCGAATCCCCCTACACCTGCGGCGGCTGCCACGATGCCGCCAGCCAGGCCAAGGCCGCCGAGAAGAGCAAGAAGGCCGCCGCCGAGGCCGGGGACGCCGTGCGCATGAAGCGCGGCCAGCCCGACGCCGCCCTGGTGGCGGGCAGCGTGCCCTTCAAGGCCGGCGCCAAAAACCTGCCGATCGGCGTGGTGCCCTTCAACCACAAGGCCCACGAGGGCAAGGTGGCGACCTGCCAAGCCTGCCACCACGGTTCGCTCGATTCGTGCAGCGCCTCCTGCCACACCGTGGCGGGCTCCAAGAAGGGCGGCTGGGTGACCCTGGAGCAGGCCTTCCACAAGCGGGACGCCGAGCGCAGCTGCGTGGGCTGCCACGCCAAGGCGCAGCAGGCCCCCGGCTGCGTGGGCTGCCACGGCATCATGAACAACGGCAAGTCCCTGGAAGGCAAGAGCGCCTGCGCCCCCTGCCACAAGGCCGTGGACGGCCCCCTGCCCGCGGGCATCGAGGAGGCGCCCGCGCGTCAGGCCATGGCCGCCGCCCTGCTCAAGGCCCGCACCGCCCCGGCGGCGCTGACCGACGACGACATCCCCGAGAAGGTGACCATCAAGGTCATCTCCGACAAGTACGAGCCCTCGGAGTTCCCGCACCGCAAGATCGTCCGCGCCATGCTTGAGCGCATCAAGGACGATCCCATGGCCTCGGCCTTCCACAACGGCCAGTACACGGTCTGCGCCAGCTGCCACCACAACAGCCCGGCTGCCAAATACCCGCCGAGCTGCGCCAGCTGCCACGCCGCCGCCGACACCGGCGCCAAGGCGGGACGGCCCGCGCTGAAGGCCGCCTACCACGGCCAGTGCATGGGCTGCCACACCAAGATGGGCATCGAAGGCAAGGTCTACAGCTCTGCGCCGGGTGCGAAGGCGGTTCCCGCCAACACCCAGTGCGAGGGCTGCCACAAGGTACGCGCCGGCCAGGCCGTGAAGCAATAGCGGGGCGACAATGCAAAGACGCACGTTCCTCAAACTGATCGGAAGCGCGGGGTTGGGCGCGGCGCTGCCCGCCGCCACCGCCAAGGCCGCAGGCAACAAGGCCTTCACCGGCTATCCCGATGCCATGGGCGTCCTCTTCGACGCCACCAAGTGCATCGGCTGCCGCAAATGCGAGGCCGCCTGCAACGAAGTCAACGAACTGCCCAAGCCGGAGAAGCCCTTCGACGACCTCTCCGTGATGAACGCGAAGCGCCGTACGGACGCCAAGACCTACACCGTGGTCAACAAGTTCGTCCCGGTGGACGGGCGGCCTCCGGTCTTCGCCAAGACCCAGTGCAACCACTGCCAGGAGCCCGCCTGCGCCTCGGCCTGCTTCGTCAAGGCCTTCACCAAGACCCCTGAGGGCGCGGTGGTCTACGACGCCTCGGTCTGCGTGGGCTGCCGCTACTGCATGGTCGCCTGCCCCTTCAGCGTCCCGGCCTACGAGTACGACGAGCCGCTGACTCCGCGGGTCATGAAGTGCACCATGTGCCATCCGCGCATCCTGGAAGGGAAGCTGCCCGGTTGCGTGGAGATCTGCCCCAAGCAGGCGCTGCTCTTCGGCAAGCGCAGCGACCTGATCAAGACCGCCTGGGAGCGCATCGGCAACGAACCCGGCCGCTACCTCCCGCACGTCTACGGCGAGAAGGAGATGGGCGGCACCAACTGGCTGTACATCTCGGGCGCGCCGTTCCAGCAGATCGGCATGCGCGAGGACCTGGGCAACACCCCGGCCCCGGAGCTGACCTCCGGCGCGCTGGCTGCGGTGCCCGTGGTCGTGGGCCTGTGGCCCGTGCTGCTGACCGGCATCTACGCCGTGTCCAAGCGCAAGGACCGCGTGGCCAAGGAAGAGCGGGAAGCCGCGGTGGCCGAGGCCGTGACGGCGGCCAAGGAGAAGGCGGCGGCCAAGCTGGCCGACGAACTCAAGAAGGCCGAGGCCGCGGGCAAGCGGCTGGCCGACGCCGAGGCGCGCAAGGCGGTGGAGGCCTACAAGCAGGAACTTGAGGAGAAGGCCAAGGCGGCCGCGGCCGCGGCCGACGAATCGGGCGACGAATCGGCCGACGAGAAGAAGGAGTAGGGGACATGTCGCACTCCACCCAGACGAACAAAGGCGGGATGAGCCCGCTCATGGTGGTCGGCGGGATATTCCTCCTGCTCGGCCTCTGGTTGACCTTCCAGCGCTTCTACGGCGGTCTGGGCGCGGTCACCAATCTCGACGACAACAACCCGTGGGGCATCTGGATCGGCTTCGACCTGCTCTGCGGAGTCGCCCTGGCCGCGGGCGGCTACACCACCTCCGCGGCCTGCTACATCTTCGGCATGAAGCGCTTCCACGGCGCGGTCCGGCCGGCCATCCTGACGGCCTTCCTGGGCTACGCCCTGGTCGTCTTCGCCCTGCACTACGACGTGGGCCGGCCCTGGCGTCTGCCCTATCCCATCTTCGTCTCCCCAGGCACGACCTCACTGCTCTTCGAAGTGGGCCTGTGCGTCTTCCTGTACCTCACCGTGCTCTTCATCGAGTACTCCCCCGTGGCGCTCGAATGGCTGGGCCAGAAGCGCCTCCGCAACGCGGTCCACAAGCTGACCCTGGTCCTGACCATCTTCGGCGTGGTCCTCTCGACCCTGCACCAGAGCTCGCTCGGTGCGCTGTTCCTCATCGCGCCCTCCAAGCTGCACCCGCTCTGGTACTCCTCGTACCTGCCCCTGTTCTTCTTCGTGTCGAGCATGTTCGCGGGCATGTCCATGGTCATCTTCGAGGGAACGATCTCGCACAAGAACTTTCACGACAAGATGGACGAGGATCACCTCTCGGCCTCGGAGAACGTCGTCCTGGGCTTCGCCAAGGCGAGCTGCGTGGTGATGTGCGGCTACCTGGCCCTGAAGCTCTTCGGTCTGGCCATGGATGACAACTGGCACTACCTCGGCACCGGCTGGGGCGCCTGGTTCCTCTTCGAGTTGCTCGGCTTCGTGGCCCTGCCCGCCCTGCTGTACGGCATCGGCGCGCGGGAGAAGAACGTCAAGCTGATCCGCTGGACCGCGGCCCTCTCGGTGCTCGGCATCGTGCTCAACCGCTTCAACATCAGCCTGGTGGCCTTCAACTACCATCTGCCCGCCTCCGAGCGGTACTTCCCGAGCTGGCAGGAGATCGGCATCTCGATCTTCGTGGTCACGGTCGGCGTCTTCGCCTTCCGCTTCATCGTCACCCGGATGCCCATCTTCTACGAGCATCCCGACTACAAGGAGTCCCACCACTAGGTGGGGGAGGGTAGCCCCGTGTACTACACGCTGCACGACTTCATGCTGCACAGCAAGGGTGTGACCTACATCCTGATGGGCGCCGTCCTGGTGGGCATGGTCATCGTCTGGACCTTCCTGTTCGACAGGAGCGACGAGGACCGCGACCGCTTCAACATCCAGCACGGCAAACACGAAGACTAGCCGGGGGGAGAGACGTCATGTACCAGTTCCTTACCGGTCCCATGCTCTGGATCAGCTTCGCGGTCTTCTTCGTCGGCCTCGCGGCCCGGGTGTACCTGTACATCAAGGGCCTGCACTGGCAGATGGACCGCGTGGCCTACGGCCACTTCAACGACCGCGGCGTCAAGTGGGCGCTGAAGTCCATCCTCTTCTGGCTGATTCCCTTCAAGCCCATGTGCTGGCAGAAGAAGCCCATCTTCCAGACGCTCTTCTTCCTGCTGCACATCGGCCTCGTCCTGGTGCCCCTGTTCCTCTACGCGCACGTCATGCTCATCGAGCAGGCCTGGGGCGTTTCCTGGCCCACCCTGCCCGGCTGGCTGGCCGACGCCCTGACCATCGCGGCCATGGTCGCCGCGGTGATGATGGCCGTCCGCCGCGTGGCCCTGCCCGAGGTGCGCATCATCACCACGCTGCACGACTGGTTCGTGCTGCTGCTCAGCCTGGCCGTGCTGGCCACCGGCTTCTTCTCCGCCCATCAGCAGGGCGGCGGGGACGTCTGGGTGCTGGCCCACATCGCCCTGGCAGAGGCCCTGCTCATCGCCGCGCCCTTCACCAAGTTCTCCCACATCGTGCTCTTCTTCTGTTCCCGGGCGCAGATCGGGATGGACTACGGCATCAAGCGCGGTGGAGCGAAGGGCCGGGGCATCGTCTGGTAAACCGCTGACGTACGTACGAGGAGATGCACCATGCCTGAAGGCATCCTGTGTAATAAAACGCCGATCCAGAACGAGGAGGAGCTCAAGCGCCTCCTCGCCGACACCCGCGGCAGGCAGTACTACGCCGAGATGCAGGAGCTGGAGGTCGACCGCGACAAGCTCCGCACCACGCTGGCCAACACCTTCCGCTCGCGCTTCAAGACCTGGCTGGAGATCTGCGCCCGCTGCGGCATGTGCGCGGACAGCTGCTTCCTGTACACGGTCAACCAACGCGACCCCAAGCAGGTCCCGTCCTACAAGATCCAGTCCACCTTGGGCGAGATCGTGCGTCGCAAGGGCGACGTGGACGGCGCGTTCATGCGTCACGTCATGGAGGTGGCCTGGTCGCAGTGCACCTGCTGCAACCGCTGCGGCCAGTACTGCCCGCACGGCATCGATATCGGCGTGATGATGGGCTACACCCGCGGCCTGTGCTTCTCGCAGGGGTTCGTGCCCTGGGAGCTGAAGATCGGCTCGGGCATGCACCGCGTCTACCGCGCCCAGATGGACGTCACGCCCGAGGAGTGGGTGGAGACCTGCGAGTGGATGGCGGAGGAGCAGCAGGACGAGTGGCCTGGGCTCGAAATCCCCATCGACAAGGAAGACGCGGACATCATGTACACCTGCAATGCCCGCGAGCCCAAGCACTACCCGGAGGACCTGGCCGAGGCGGCCATCCTCTTCCACATCGCGGGCGAAAACTGGACCGTGCCGAGCAAGGGCTGGGAGCAGACCTCCCTGTCCATGTTCGCGGGCGACTGGGAAGCGTGCAAGCTGCAGGCCATGGAGGTCTACGCCGCCATGGAGCGCCTGCGGCCCAAGCGCATGGTCGGCACCGAGTGCGGCCACGCCCACCGCGCCACGGTCATCGAGGGGCCCTACTGGGCCGGATACCGCGACGGACAGCCTCCGGTCCCCTGCATCCACTACGTGGAATGGGTGGCCGAGGCCCTGCGCACCGGCAAGCTCAAGATCGACCCGGCCAAGCGCATCAAGACGCCCGTGACCTACCAGGACTCGTGCAACTACATCCGCAACTACGGCCTGGCCGAGATCGGACGCGAGATCCTCTCCTACATCGTGGAGCCCGGCTACCTGCGCGAGATGGCCCCGAACAAGGAGCACAACTACTGTTGCGGCGGCGGCGGCGGCTTCAACGGCATCGGCATGTTCCGGCCGCAGCGCAACAAGGCCCTGCTCATGAAGCGCGAGCAGATCCTGAACACCGGC
Source organism: Desulfovibrio sp. (assembly GCA_022839785.1). Classification (GTDB taxonomy): domain Bacteria; phylum Desulfobacterota; class Desulfovibrionia; order Desulfovibrionales; family Desulfovibrionaceae; genus Alkalidesulfovibrio. The sequence continues at coordinate 50,175 of JALHJW010000011.1, forward strand.
GCCTCCATGGTCATCGCGCCCTGCCACAACTGCTGGGACGCCATCCGCGACCTTGAAGAGGAATACGCCATCGGCATCAGCTGGTCCTTCCTCAAGCCGCTGCTCATCCACATGGTGGAGGTGCCCGAGCACCTTAAGCCCAAGGAAGAGGACGAGGACGAATAAGGCGAGTCGCCGCCGGACCCCAGAAGAGGAGAGTTTCGCGACGCTCTCTTCTCCGGAAGGCTTCGCAAGGACCGCCTGCCAGGGAAACCTGGCAGGCGGTTCCGTTTTGGGCATGGGCGCGATCAGCCGGGCAGGGGAGGATAATGAGCAGCATCCACCCTCGCCACGCAAAAGGCCCTGCCGTCCGTTCGGACGACAGGGCCGTGTTGGCCGGGCGCGGATGGTTTCGGCGTCGCGCTAGGCTTTCTCGACCTTGATGAAGTGCTCCTGCATGCAAATGTAGCCGCCTTCCTTGGACCAGTTCTCCAGGCCTCCGGGCATCAGGGCGTTGTCGGCCACGCCCTTGCCGTAGGCCCTGGACTCGGGCGGCAGCTTGTGGCCGAAGCCGTGGATCATGAAGGCGGCCTCGGGATGCACGTAGGAGGTGACGAAGGCCTTCATGACGCCGGAGTGGCTGCCGCCGGAGACCTTGACCAGATCGCCGCTGGCCACGCCCATCTCCTTGGCCGCGGCGTCGTTCAGCCAGAGCACGTTCTCGGGCATCTGCTCGAAGAGCAGGCGGTTGTTCACGGTGTGGCCCTGGGTGTGCACGCCGCAGCGGCCGAAGATGATGCGGAACGAGCCCGCGGGCGGTTTGGCCGGGGAGACGTAGGGCTTGAGGCTGGCCATGCCCTCCTGCTCCCACTTGGGGTGGATCATCTCCAGCTTGCCCGACGGAGTCGGGATCTTCACGGCGGCGATGTCCTGGTAGACCGGCTTGGGCGCAAGCTCGGCAAAGCCCTTGTCCTCGAAGTCCACGATGGTCTTGCCCGTGCCTTCGAGTTGGTAGCTCCACATGGCCTCGGCGCTCTCGAACGCCAGGGCGTCCATGCCCATGGCCTTGGAGATGCCCGCCAGAATCTCCCAGTCGGCCCTGGTGTCGTAGCGCGGCTGGATGGCCCGCTGGCGCACGAAGAACTGGGGCTTGAGGCCGCCCTTGGAAGCGATGGGGGACTCGCGTTCGAGATAGGGCGACATGGGCAGGACCACGTCCGCGTTCCAGGCCGTGTCGGACCAGGAGAAGGTGATGGCCACGAGCAGTTCGAGCTTCTCCCATTTCTTGAGCAAGGTCTCGGGATCGGGGAAGGCCATCATGGGGTCGTGGCGGTGGCAGATGTAGGCGCGCACCGGATAGGGGTCACCGCTCTCGATGGCGTCGTAGGCCAGGTTGATGAGGCCGGGGCCCGCGTCGATGTGGGGCAGCTTCCAGCCCGCGCCGTCGGCGCGCTTGGCCTCGGGCTTGGGGAAAAGGTCCACGAACTTCTTCAGGCCCTTGGCGCCCACGTCGCCGGGCTTGTTGGCGAAAGGCAGGCCGCCCTTGGCCCCGATGGCGCCGAGCAGGGCGTTGATGATGTAGGCCGTGCGCGAGACGTGGAAGGAGTCCTGGTAGCGCGCGGTCATCCAGCCGGGGTGCCAGATCACGGCGGGCGCGGCCTCGACCAGCTGGTCCACGAAGGCGCGCAGGGCCTTCTCGGAGATGCCGCATTCCTCGGCCGCCCACTTGGCGGTGTAGGGCCGGATGAACTTGACCAGATCGTCGAAGCCGTTGACGTACGTGTCGACGTATTCCTTGTTGAATTTGCCGAGGTCGATGAGGGTGTGGATCACGCCCAGGTTGAAGGCGTAGTCCGTGCCCGGGCGGACCATGAAGAAATTCGTGGCCTTGCCCGCGGTGACCGTGGCGCGCACGTCGATGACGGTCATCTCGCCGCCCGCGTTCAGGGCGTCGAGCACGGAGTTGACCTCGGCCACGTTGATGGCTTCGAGGATGTTCCTGGTCTGCAGGACCAGATGCTTGCAGTTTTTGTAGTCGTAGACCAGCTCCTTGCGCCCGATGCCGACCACGGATTTGCAGGCGTGCTGGACGCCCCGGGCGCAGGCGCTGTCATGGTTATGGTAATTGGGCGATCCTAGACCGCGCACGAAGGCCTGATGTAAATCCACGAACGGACCGCCGCGGTCGGACCAGATCACGGACTCCTTGCCGTATTTGCTCTGGATGGTCTTGAGCTTCTCGGCCACGTAGGCGAAGGCTTCGTCCCAGGTGGCGCGGCGCCACTTGCCTTCGCCGCGTTTGCCTTCGCGGATCATGGGGTACTGCGGCCGTTCGTCGTCCTGGGTCAGGGCGTAGCCCGCTGCGCCGCGGGCGCACAGCGCCCCTTTGAGCGCCGAGTGCGGGTTGCCCTGGATGAACAGGACCTCGTTGTTGGCCACATCGACCTGGATGGGGCAGCGCACTGTGCACATGCCGCACACGCTGTAAACCTTGTGCTTCGCCATGGGAGCCCTCCGCATGCATAGTGAAGCCGCCCGAAACGGTTGGGAAAGGGCGACAGACTTATGTCCCGATGTCAGCGGACGTAGCAGGCTTGGTCGAAGATAGGCAAGCGCAGGGCGAATTTGTGAAATAACAGGCGAAGGGCAGGGGGGCGCGCCCGGGGTGCTTGTTCCGTAATTCACGAATGGCCCGTGAAATATCGCAAGGGGGATTGACGCAGTTACGGCTTTGTGCTTTCTCTAGTAACATCATTCACATGACCAGAGTCCGGCGGCTCAGGACTCCCTCCGTGCACGTCAAACAGATAAAGGGGGGCTGAAGTGGTCTTTTCTTGGCTCAATCTGGCTATCGTACTTGCGCTGTGCGCCGGTGCGGCCTTTGCAGCGGGACCCCTGGCGGGTTCCGTTCTTTTGGCCCCCCGTTGGCGCGGCGGCGACCATTCCATGCCGTACGAGTGCGGCATGGAGCCCCACGGCGCGTCCTGGATGCGCTTCACCGTCAACTATTGGCTCTACGCGCTCATTTTCCTCGCCTTCGACGTGGACGTCCTCTACCTCTTCCCGGTGGCGGCGCATTACGTGCATTCCGAGGGATGGCTGCCCCTGGTCAAGGTGACGATCTTCATCGTCGTCCTGGCCCTGGGCATCGTGTACTTCTGGCGGAAAGGAGTCTTCGCATGGCCGCGCCGGATCAGCGAATAAGGCCCGTGGAAGGGGGCGTCGAGCCGCCGCTCGTCAACGTTCCCCCGCTCAACCAGTTCTTCGACCTGTGCCGCGCCATGTCGCTCTGGCCCATGACCTTCGGTCTGGCCTGCTGCGCCATCGAGATGATGGCCGTGGGCATGGCGCGCTTCGACATCTCGCGCTACGGCGCGGAGGTCTTCCGCCCCTCGCCCCGCCAGTCCGACCTGATGATCGTGGCCGGCACAGTGGCCAAGAAGATGGCGCCGGCCGTGGTCCGGCTCTACGAGCAGATGCCCTCGCCCAAGTACGTCATGGCCCTGGGCAACTGCGCCATCTCCGGCGGCCCCTTCTCCTTCAAGGGGCAGTACGGGATCATCGAGGGCGTCGACAAGCTCGTCCCGGTGGACGTCTACGTGCCCGGCTGCCCGCCCCGGCCCGAAGCGCTGCTGGAGGGCCTTTTCCAGCTCCAGCAGAAACTGACCGGCAAGCGCTTCTGGCCCGCGCCGAAGCTGCCCCCGCTGGAAGGAGAGCAGGCATGAGCGGACGCAACCTTTCCTTCCCCAAGCTCTGCGCCCTGGGCGGCGACATGGGGCAGATGGGCATCGCCGAGATCCATCACGTGCGGCCCTCGCAGGTGCGCGGCGCGGCCTCGCTGCTCCTGGACAGGGGCTGGTTCATCGAGACCATCGCCTGCCTCGACCTGCGCGAGGGCATCCTGGTCAACTACTTCTATGCCCACTTCACCGAGCCCGGCCGCATCGTGGTCCGGACTCTGGTGCAGCGCGAGGAGCCCGAAGTCCCGTCCATCGCGGACATCTTTCAGGGCGCGGAATGGCACGAGCGCGAGGCGGCCGAGATGTCTGGCGTGCGCTTCCCGGGCAACCCCAATCCGCTCCCGTTGCTGCTCTCCGAGGACGAGGAGAGCCATCCGCTGCAAAAGGCCTTCGAGGACAGAAAGCCCATCTCCAACATCGTGGACGAGTTCATCAAAGCCGAGTGCTGGCCCGCCTTCATCTCCCGCGAGGAGATCGAGGCCGAGGCCGAGAAGAGGGCCGAGGAGGCCGCAGCGGCCAAGGCCGCTGCGGACGCGCCCGCCGCGCCCAAGGCCGCCAAGGCGGCAAAGGAGGCCGAGGCATGAGCGTCTTCCCCAAAGGCGACTTCTACACCCGGCACTTCCAGCCCTCGGGAAAAGAGGAGACGCTGGTGGTGAACATGGGTCCGCAGCATCCGTCCACCCACGGCGTGCTGCGGATCATTGTTGAACTGGACGGCGAATACATCCTGCGCTGCGAGCCTGTGCTCGGCTACGTGCACCGCATGCACGAGAAGATGGGCGAGAACCGCTCCTGGGTGCAGTACTGGCCCAATACCGGCCGCGTGGACTACCTGCACGCCCTGGCCTGGAACTGGGCCTACGCGGGCGCGGTGGAGAAGCTGGCCGGGATCGAGGTGCCGGAGCGCGCCGAGTACATCCGGGTCATCACCTGCGAACTGAACCGCGTCTCCTCCCACCTCCTGTGGTGGGGCGCGTACCTGCTGGACCTGGGCGCGTTCACGCCCATCATGTACGCCTTCGATGATCGCGAAGAGATCATGGACATGCTGCAGATGCCCACGGGCTCGCGGCTGACCTACTGCTACTACCGTTTCGGCGGCGTCTCGGCCGACCTCTCGGACGAATTCCTGAAGCGCCTCTCCAGGTTCATCCCCTACCTGCGCTCGCGGCTGCCCATGTACCGCGACCTTGTCACCGAGAACGTGATCCTCAGAAAGCGCGTCGAGGACGTCGGCCACATCGACGAGGACATGTGCCGCCGTTACGGCTGCACCGGCCCGGTGGTGCGCGGCGCGGGCGTGGCCTACGACGTGCGCAAGGCGGAACCCTATTCGGTCTATGACCGCTTCGATTTCCGCATCCCGACCTACCCCGAAGCCGACGCCTTCGCGCGCTACATGGTGCGCATGGACGAGATCGAGGAGTCGCTGAAGATCATCGAACAGGCCATCGCCACCATCCCGGACGGCCCCTATCTCTCCAAGAGCGCGCCCAAGCCCAAGTGGAGCGCGCCCAAGGGCGAGGCCTGCTTCGCCGTGGAAGGCGCGCGCGGCAAGATCACCTACTACGTGGCTTCGGACGGCGGCCGCACGCCCTACCGGGTCAAGCTGCGCTCCCCCTCCTACTGCAACCTGTCCTGCTTCGCCGAGGCGGCCAAGGGCGTGATCCTGGCCGACGCGGTCTCCATCCTGGGAAGCCTGGACCTCGTCATTCCGGAGATCGACAGATGAACATCTCCAACTGGACGGCACCCGATCCCTTCGTCACCACTCCGGACATGCTCATCCGGCTGGTGGTGGGCCTCCTGGCCCTGGCCGCCTTCGTGGGCGCCAACGCCACCATCCTGGTCTACGTCGAGCGAAAGGTCGCCGGCTTCATCCAGCGGCGTCCCGGCCCCTTCGAGGTGGGCCCTCAGGGCATACTGCAGACCATCGCCGACGCGGCCAAGCTCATCGGCAAGCAGCTCGTCACCCCGCGGGGGTCGGACGGCTTCCTCTTCTGGCTGGCCCCCATCGTGGGCTTCCTGCCGGTTTTCGTGATGTTCCTGCCCATCCCCTGGGGCGAGTCCACCTACGTCGTGCAGTCGGACGTGGGCGTGCTGCTGATCCTCGCCTTCGCGGGCTTCGGCGTGCTCTCGCTGTGCCTGGCGGGCTGGGCCTCGGCCAGCAAGTGGGGCCTGATCGGCGCGGCCCGCGCCGTGGCCCAGAGCGTGGGCTACGAGATTCCGCTGCTCCTGGCGGTGCTCGCGGTCTGCTTCTCCCACGGCTCCATGGACCTGATGGCCATCGTCAAGGAGCAGGGCGGCTGGCCCTGGCAGTGGAACGTGGCCACGCAGCCCCTGGCCTTCTTCATCTACTTCGTCTGCGCCCTGGCCGAGACCAACCGCGCGCCCTTCGACCTGCCCGAGGCGGAGTCGGAACTGACCGCGGGCTTCCACACGGAATACTCGGGCATGGGCTTCGGCCTCTTTTTCCTGGCCGAGTACGCGAACATGATCGTGGTCTGCTCCATGGCCACGGCGCTCTTCCTGGGCGGCTTCCAGGGCCCGGCCGCGCCCGGCCCCTGGTGGTTCCTGCTCAAGGTCTACGGCCTGCTCCTGGTCATGATGTGGATGCGCTGGACGTACCCCCGCGTGCGCTTCGACCAGCTCCTGAACCTGAACTGGAAGTGGCTGCTGCCGCTGGCCACGCTGAACCTTCTGGCCACCGCCGTGGCCCTGAAGCTCTAGGGGAGGCGGTATGGGCGTGATCAAGGAATTCGCCGAGGCCCTGAAGGGCCTCAAGAGCCTCATCGTGGGCCTGGGGATCACCGGCAAGGAGTTCGCCAAGCCCGGCGTCACGGTGCATTATCCGCGCAAGGTCGTGGCCGACAAGGATCTGGTGACCTATCGCGGCCACATCGAGCTGGTCGGCTCCAAGAACGACCCGGCCATGCCGCCGTGCATCACCTGCCTGATGTGTCAGAGCGTCTGCCCCTCGGGCTGCATCAAGATCATCAAGCATCCGCCGCCCAAGAAGGACCCGGCCGCGGACAAGAACGCCCCGCCGGAGGCCTACGCCTCGGGCCTGGAGCCCAAGACCAAGGCCGCGCCGCCGGCCAAGGAGAAGCCGGTCAAGACGCCCAAGGGATTCATCCTGGACTACAACTACTGCAGCCTCTGCGGGCTGTGCGTGCAGTCCTGCCCGGTGGATTCCCTGCGCTTCTCCACGGAGTTCTACATCGCCGATCCGAGCAAGAAGGCCTTCGTGTACGACCTGATGGCCCGCCTCAAGGCCCAGGCCGGGACCGCCACAGCCAAGGAGAAGGAATGATGGAAAACGCGGCCAAGGCCCTCTTCGCCTTCTATTGCCTGGCCATCGCGGTCGGGGCCATCGGGGCGGTGCGCGCGGAGAACCTCGTGCGCGCCCTGGTCGGTCTGATCCTCGCCCTGTTCGGCGTGGCCGGCATGTACCTGTTGCTCGACACGCCCCTCCTGGCGCTCATGCAGCTCCTGATCTACGCGGGCGCGGTGGTGGTGCTGGTCTTCTTCGCCATCATGCTCACCCGCACCTCGGACGGCTTCGACGAAGCCAGGCCGCGGCCCATGCGCGCCTACCTCTTCGCCCTGCTGGCCGCGGCCGTCCCGGGGCTTATCCTGGCCTGGACCGTCACCCGCCACCCCGTGCCTTCCGAGGCCAAGCCCGCCGCGGTGGGCGTGGCCCTGCTCGGCAAGGGCCTCCTGGAGAACTACGTCCTGGCCTTCGAGCTGATCTCCGTGGTCCTGCTCGTGGCCATGTCCGGAGCGGTCGTCCTGGCCTTCAGGCACAAGGGAGGCGGCAAATGAATCCTCTGGTCCTCTACCAGGCCGTGGCCATCTTCCTGCTCTGCGTGGGACTCTACGGCCTGGCCTACCGCAAGACCTTCGTCGGCATGCTCATCTGCGTCGAGCTGATGCTCAACGGCGCGGGACTCTCCATCGTGGCCGCGGCGCAGCTCACGGCGGCGGATTCCGCCCTGGGGCAGCTGGCCGCCCTCCTGGTCATGGGTCTGGCGGCGGCGGAAGCCACCCTGGTCCTGGCCATCCTCATCGTGGTCGCCCGCCGTTTCGGCCGGACCGACCAGGACACCGTCGCGGAACTGAGGGGGTAGGGCCGTGCAGATCGAATCGATACGCATCCTCGGACCCTTGTTCATCACCCTGATCGCGCCCTTCCTGATCTATATGCTCAGGCGCGACGAGAACCAGCGCGAGGCGGTCTCCTTCACGGCCGCTGGCGCGGCCTTCGCCATCGTCTTCTCCCTGGTCCCGGCAGTGCTCGACGGCACGATCTGGACCTACACCCTGTTCACGATCCTGCCAGGCGTGACCGTGAAGTTCGTGGTGGACGGGCTCTCCTGCGTCTTCGCGCTCATCGCCACCTTCCTGTGGATGCTCGTGACCCTCTACAACATCGGCTACATGCGGGGACTGAACGAGCACGCCCAGACGCGCTACTACTTCTGCTTCGCCGTGGCCATCTTCGGCGCGGTGGGCGTGGCCTTCTCGGGCAACGTCTTCACCCTGTACCTGTTCTACGAGGTGATCACGGTCTTCACCTACCACCTCGTCGCGCACCACCAGGACGAGGACGCCTACACCGGAGCGCGCAAGTATCTGGTCTACCTGATGGGCACCTCCAAGCTCTTCCTGCTGCCCGCCATGGTCCTGACCTACGTGCTCTGCGGCACCCTGGACTTCCACCTGGGCGACGTGGTGACCGGCATGCCCTTCCCCTGGAAGGAGCAGCCCGGCCTCGTGACCCTGACCTACATCCTGTACATCGCGGGCTTGGCCAAGGCGGCCCTGATGCCCTTCCACAACTGGCTGCCCTCGGCCATGGTCGCGCCCACCCCGGTCTCGGCGCTGCTGCACGCGGTGGCGGTCGTGAAGGCGGGCGTCTTCTGCGTCGCCCGCGTGGTCCTCTCCGGCTTCGGCCTGACGATCATGGACGGCCTGAACCTCGGACTGCCCACGGCCTACCTCGCGGCCTTCACCATCGTGGTGGCCTCGATCATCGCCCTGACCAAGGACGACCTGAAGGCCCGGCTGGCCTACTCCACGGTCTCCCAGCTCTCGTACGTGGTCATCGGCGTGTGCATGCTCACCCCCATGGCCGTGCAGGGCGGCGTGATGCACATCGCCCACCACGCCTTCTCCAAGATCACCCTCTTCATGGGCGCGGGCGCCATCTACGTGGCCGCCCACCTCAAGAAGATCAGCCTCATGGACGGCCTGGGACGCCGCATGCCGATCACCTTCACGGCCTTTTCCGTGGCCGCCCTGTCCATGATCGGCGTGCCCTTCGTCTGCGGCTTCGTGACCAAGTGGTACTTGGTGAACGGGGCCATCCAGGCCAAACAGGTGGTGCTCGTCATCGCCCTGCTGGGCTCGACCATCCTCAACGCCTCGTACTTCGGCCCGATCATCTACCGGGCCTTCTTCAAGCCCGCGGCCGAGGGCTCGCATCTGGAGCACTACAGCGAACCGGCCCCGGCCCTGGTGATCCCACTGGTCATCACCTCGATCATCTCGGTGGTCCTTGGCATCTATCCCGAGGCCTTCCTCGGGTTCGTGCGCACCTTCGGCGGATACTAGAAGGGGAGGAAGAACGATGAGCGGATTCGGCAGGCTCGTGGCGCAGCTTCGCGCCATGTCGGGGCTCTGGCGCAGCCTGTTCCTGGCGGGACTGGCCGGGCTGGTGGCCCTGAACGTCTTCATCCACCCCCACCATCCGCACGTGGAGGCCGAGACCATGATCGGCTTCTGGCCGGTGTTCGGACTGGGCGTCGCGGTGGTCCTGGCCTTCGTGGCCAAGGTCGTGCTGGCAAACGTCCTCGACGTCTCGGAGGACTTCTATGACGAGTAGCTTCTACCATCCGACCGCGGCCTTCATCGCCATGGCCGCGGCCATACCGTTCTTTCCGAACCGCCTCTACCAGGCCTGGCGCTGGATACTTCCGGTGCCCGCCATCCTGGCCATCTGGGCGGTCTTCACCATGCAGCCGCAGGCCCACGCCTTCATGCACTGGATGGGCTTCACCCTCAACGTGGGCCGGGTGGACGCGCTCTCCCTGGTCTTCGCCAACGTCTTCGCCGTGCAGGCGTTGCTGGGCTTCGTCTACGCCCTGCACTACGAGGACAAACGGCAGCACATCTTCGCGGCGCTCTACGTGGGCGGCGCCTTCGGCTGCGTGTTCGCGGGCGACTACCTGACGCTCTTCGCCTTCTGGGAGCTGCAGAGCATCGCCTCGACCATGATGATCCTCATCAACTCCAAAAACAATTCCAAGGCCACGCGCGCGGGCTTCGCCTACTTCCTGGTGCACACCTTCGGCGGCCTGCTCATGCTCGGCGGCATGCTCCTGCGCTACAAGGCCCTGGGCACCTTCGCCTTCACGGCCGTGGAGCCCGCGGCCATGCAGTACTTCGACTGGCTGATCCTCTTCGGCTTCGGCGTCAACGCGGCCTTCATCGGCCTGCACGCCTGGCTGCCCGACGCCTACCCCGAGGCCACCATCCCGGGCGCGGTGTTCATGAGCGCCTTCACCACCAAGACGGCGGTGTACGTCCTGGCCCGCGCCTTCGCCGGGGTCGAGTTCCTGGCCTGGATGGGCGTGGCCATGTCGCTTTACGGCGTCATCTACGCGACCATGGAGAACAACGCCCGCCGCATCCTCTCCTACCACATCGTCTCCCAGGTGGGATACATGGTGGCGGGCATCGGCATCGGCACGGCCATGACGATCAACGGCGCATGCGCCCACGCCTACGCCCACATCCTGTACAAGGGCCTGCTCTTCATGAGCGTGGGCGCGATCCTCTACTCCACGGGCACGGCCAAGCTCACCGAACTGGGCGGCCTGGCGGCGCGCATCCCCTGGGTCATGGTCTGCTACCTCGTGGCGGGCCTCTCGATCTCGGGCATGCCGGTCTTCAACGGCTTCGTCTCCAAGACCATGACCATCGCCGGGGCCTTCGCGGACCACCGGCCCATCATCGGCATGCTGCTCGAAGTCTCCGCGGTGGGCACGTTCCTCTCCGTGGGCATCAAGCTGCCGTACTTCGCCTTCTTCGGCGGCAAGCCCGACGACCTGACGCGGCCCCTGAAGCCGATCCCCTGGAACATGTATCTGGCCATGTTCGGCGGGGCGGCCATGTGCATCGCACAGGGCGTCGCGCCGGAGATCCTCTACCGCTACCTGCCGCAACCGGCCATCGCGGCCGAGTACCACGCCTGGAGCGAGTGGAGCGTGCTGCAAGCCCTGATGCTGCTCGGCTTCACCGGCCTGGCCTTCTACCTCCTGCGCCAGCTCATGAAGCCGCACGCGCAGCGCAACATCGACTTCGAGCTGCTCTACCGGCTCATCGGCCGCGGCGTGCTGGCCCTGGTCTGCATGCCCATCGCCTGGCTCGATACGATTTGGACCGAGGTCTACAAGATCGTCGGTCTGCGCTCGCTGCTGGGCGGCGGCAGGCTGACGGCCTGGTTCGACGTCAAGGCCATCGACGGCGTCGTCGACGGCACGGCCTACACCACGCGCAGCGTGGGCGGCAGGACCGCGGCCGGGCAGACGGGACGGCTCGGCGACTATCTCGGACTGGCGGCAGCCCTGGCCTTCGCGGCCCTGGCCATCGTGTTCTACGCCATACGCTAGCGCAAGGGAGCAAGCGATGATCGACCCCGGCTACCCCGTGCTCACAGCCTTGATCTTCTTCCCCGTGCTGGCCGCGGCAGTGGTGATGTGCGTCCGCAACGACGGCGTGGCCCGGACGCTGACGCTCTGGGCCTCGGGCATCGAATGCGTGCTCGCCATCCCCCTGCTGCGGGACTTCCATGTCGAGAACGTGGCCTTCCAGTTCGTCGAGCGCATGGAGTGGGTGCCGAGCCTCGGCCTCTCCTACTATCTCGGCGTGGACGGCCTGTCTCTGCTCATGGTCCTGCTCACGGTGGCCATCCTGCCCCTGTGCGTGCTCTGCTCCTGGACCTACATCAAGCAGCGGGCCAAGGAATTCAACATCTGCCTCCTGCTCATGACCTCGGCCTGCGTGGGCGTCTTCTGCGCCCTGGACTTCGTGCTCTTCTACGTCTTCTGGGAGGCGATGCTGGTGCCCATGTACCTGCTCATCGCCATCTGGGGCGGTCCCCGGCGTAAATATGCCTCGCTCAAGTTCTTCCTCTACACCCTGGCGGGCTCCACCATGCTCCTCGTGGCCATGGTCGCCTTCGCCAAGGTGGGCGGGACCTTCTCCATCCCCGACCTGATGCAGATCGAGTTCTCCGAGCGCTTCCAGTTCTGGGCCTTCCTGGCCATGGCCCTGGCCTTCGCCATCAAGGTTCCCATGTTCCCGTTCCACACCTGGCTGCCCGCGGCGCACGTCGAGGCCCCCTCGGCCGGCTCCGTGATCCTGGCCTCGGTCCTCATCAAGATGGGCGCGTACGGCTTCCTGCGCTTCTGCATGACCCTCACGCCCGTCGCCATGGCCCAGTTCACGCCGCTCTTCATCGCCCTGTCCGTGGCGGGCATCCTCTACGGCGGCCTGATCTGCCTCGGCCAGACCGACATCAAGAAGCTCATCGCCTACTCCTCGGTGGCGCACATGGGCTTCTGCACCCTGGGCATCTTCGTCTACACGTTGCGTGGCGTGGAAGGCGCGCTGATGGTCATGCTCAACCACGGCATCGTCACCGGCGGCCTGTTTATCATGATCGGCGCGATCTACGAACGCAGCCACAGCCGGGAGATTTCCGAGAACCAGGGCATGGGCAAGTACCTGCCCGCGTTCATGGGCTTCTTCGGGCTCTTCTCCTTGTCCTCCCTTGGCTTCCCGGGGCTGAACAGCTTCGTGGGCGAGGCCCTGGTGCTCTTCGGGGCCTTCGGGGCGGACTGGCGCATCGGTTTGCTCACCATCCCCGGCGCCATGCTCGGCGCGGCCTACATGCTCAGGCTCCTGCAGCGCATGGCCTATGCGCCCATCGGCCAGACCCCCTCGCCCAAGGGCAAGGGATGGGCCGACCTCTCCCTGCGCGAATGGGTCTACCTGACCCCGCTCGCCATCTTCACCATCGTCCTCGGCTTGGCTCCGGGCTTGGCCCTGCGCGTGGTCGAACCCTCGGTCAAGCATCTGCTGACGAACTTCGCCAAGCGGCAGAGCGTGGAGAGCGTTCTGGTGGACCAGGGCTTCAGGTCCCCTCCGTCCCTCTTCGGCAACGCACACGCCACTGAAACCCAAAGGAGCGCGCAGTGAAATTCGATCTCTTCCGCCTCCTCCCGGAGCTGTACCAGCTCCTTCTGGTGCTCGGCCTCTTCGTGCAGACCTGCGCGGGCCGGGAGCAGCAGCGCGAGGCAGGTTGGGTTCCCGCGGCAGCGGGCTTCGGCCTGCTCGTGGGCCTGGCCTCCGTGATCCTGCCGGACGGCGCGGCCACGGAGTTCTTCTGGGGCGCCTACCGCGTCGACGCGCTCTCCCAGTTCTTCAAGCTGGCCATCGCCATGGGCTTCTTCGTGGCCGTGCTCAACGGCTGGCGCAAGGGTCCCCTGGACGACGACAAGCGGGCGGACTACCTCTTCTTCCTCGCCCTTTCGGCCTGGGGCCTGATGCTCCTGGCCTCCAGCGTGGAGCTGATCACCGCCTACGTGGCCCTGGAAGTCTCGTCCTACAGCCTGTTCGCCGTGGTGCCCCTGCGCGCCAAGGAACGCAGCGCGGCCGAGGCGGGCATCAAGTACATCCTCTTCGGCGCGGCGGCCACGGCCATCTCGCTCTACGGACTCTCCTACGTCATCGCCGGACAGCACACGACCTACATCGCCGAACTCGCCACCCGCACCTGGAGCTTCGAGGCCACGCCTTTGGCCTGCATCGGCCTCGCGTTGTTCCTGTGCGGCTTCTTCTACAAGCTGGCGCTCTTCCCGTTTCACTTCTGGGCGCCTGACGTCTACGACGGTGCGAGCAACGAGACCGCCGCCTTCGTGGCCACCCTGCCCAAGCTGGGCGCGGTGGTCATCCTGGTGCGCATGGCCGCGCTGATCACGCCGGGGCTGGAGGTCACCACCTTCATCGCCCTGCTGGGCGCGCTCTCCATGACCGTGGGCAACCTGGCCGCCCTGGCCCAGACGGACCTGAAGCGCATCCTGGGGTACTCCTCCGTGGCCCATGCGGGCTACGTGACCTTGGGACTGGTCGCGGGCACGGCGCAGGGACTGGCCGCGGCCACGTTCTACAGTCTGGTCTACGTGGTCATGAACCTGACCTGCTTCTGGGCCATCTGCCGCGTCTCGGGCGACGGCAGGAACCTGAAATTGGCGGACCTCGACGGTCTCGCCCGCCGCTCTCCGGCCCTCGCCCTGGTCCTGCTCGTGGCGGCCTTCGCCCTGGTGGGCCTGCCGCCCACCGGCGGCTTCACGGGCAAGCTCTACCTGCTCTCCGCGGCCTGGGACCGGGGCTACAACTGGCTGGTCATCGTCGCGGCCCTGAACACGGCCATCTCCATCTACTACTACCTGAACATGGTCAGGCACGCCTACACGCACGAGCCCGACGGCGCTCCGGCCGTCGCGGCGCATCCCTGCTCCCTGGCCATGGGAGGTCTGCTGGCCGCCTCGGTGCTGCTCCTGGGCGTGGCCCCGGGCAGCATCTTCGATCTCGCGCTGACCGCGAGCAAAGCTCTCCTGCCCTAGTTCGCCGCGCGCCCCGGGAATCCCCCGGGGCGCGCGGCCTTCCCGCAGCCGTTCCCGGCCTTTCTGCATTCATGCGCGCGTCCTGCCGGGAACGGCGGACGCGCGCCGCTCGTTTTGGCTATATGCGCCATGCGCAGATTGCGTGAAAATGATAACGTGTAGAGCGGGCGCGGCTCGCGGGCTACGTCTCTTTTTTCACGTGCGGGGAAAGTTCTTCCCTGGCGTGGACTGCCTTTGCTAGGTGGAGAACATCTAAAGAGGCACCCGGTCTTTCTTCACGGCCGTTTCGGCAAGGAGGAGCCATGAGCAAGTACATGATCAAGACCGACAAGGATCGCTGCATCAGCTGCAAGGCCTGCGAGGTCCACTGCAAGGCCAAGAACCGCGTCCCTCCCGGAGCCAAGCTCGGTCTCCTGGTGACCGTGGGGCCCATCGAGAAGGAGGGCGAGCCCGCTTTCCTCAATCAATTCATGCCCTGCTTCCAGTGCGAGAAGCCCTGGTGCGTGGCGGCCTGCCCCACCGGCGCCATGAGCCGCCGCGAGAAGGACGGCATCGTCTTCGTGGAGCAGGACCTGTGCGTGGGCTGCAAGGCCTGCATCATGGCCTGCCCCTGGGAGATTCCCCAGTTCAACGAAGCCACCGGCACGGTGATCAAGTGCGACTTCTGCCGCGACCGCGTGGACGAAGGCCTGAAGCCCGCCTGCGTCACGGCCTGCACCTCGCACGCCCTGAACTTTCTGGAGCCCAACCTGGACAGCGCCGACGTGCGCAGGGCCTACGCGCTCAAGAAGTTCCTGAGCATCTAACGCCGCGCTCCCGGGCCGCCCTGGGCGGCCCGGAGGCGAGCGGGGGGACCATGTTCGACCTTTCCTTTCTGGACGCCGTCTGCATCGCTCCGTTTCAGGCCCTGCTGGCCGCCGGGCTGCCGTCCATGGCCGCCTTCCTGGGCGGCTCAGCCGTGCTGTGCGTGGCCTGCATCCTTGTCGGCGAGGCGACCATGTCCGGGGCGTACTACCTGAACCGGGCGCATTTCGCCAAGATCAGGCGCGACATGGTGATCAACCAGAACCTCTCCATCCAGGCCATCCGGCACCAGGACAAGGAGAGCTACAAGGCGTGCAACAAGGTCGCCAACGAGGCCTTCGGCCTCTCCTTCTTCTCCGGTGTGGCCCTTTTCGGGGCCTCCATCTGGCCGGTCTTCTTCGCCATGGAGTGGCTTTCCGGGCGGTTCGGGAGCGTGGATTTCCCCCTGCCCTTCACGGACGCGACGGTCGGTTTCACCTTCTACTTCGCGCCCCTGTACATCGCCCTGCGCATCGCCTTCGGCGTCTGGGTCAAGCCCAGGCTGTGGCCCTTCAACCGCTTCCAGAAATGGATGAAGGCCAACGAGGACTGCGGGGAGAAGCCCATGAGCTGGGCCGACCTCGGCAAGACGGTGGAGGGGCAGTCGGCCTGAGCCCTCGCGGACGGACGTGACGGACGTTCGCGGCGATCGGGGAGCAGCCTCTCCCCTGCCGCCGGGTACGTCCGTCAGGGAAGGCGGGGGTGTGGCCCGCCTTCCGGACGGAATACGCATCATCACTTGGCGAACGCGGTCCCGTCGGCCATGGCCGGTGGGGGCGGGGTGCGGCAGGCGGCGACGGGAGCAAGCCCGGAGCCGCGGGCGCAGCCGAGCACCGGAGGCGGTGCGGGGTCGCGGGAAACTATCAACGATGGAGTTTCGCGTATGAAGAGGAAAACACTGGTTCTGGTGGCACTGGCTGCCCTGGCCCTCCTTCTGTTCGCCGTGGGCGCGGCCCACGCGGACAAACTGACCGACGCCATCGCCGCGGCACCGCAGGGCACGGAGGCCGGGCAGATCGACCCCGCCAAGCCCGCAGGCTTCCTGGGCGTCCCGGGCGCGCCGAGCACCAACCTGATCGTGGGCCTGCTCTGGGCCGTGTGGGTCGGTTGGATCTTCTCCACCGTGGGTGCGTTCGGCGGCGTCATGGCCGGCGTGGGCCACATCTCGGTCTTCGGCCTGGGCAACTACGCCAAGACCTTCCGCAAGACCGCCCCGGAGCTGAACAAGCTGCTGACCGACTCCATCCGCGCCTCCAACCAGTACCTGGTCGGCCTCTCGGCTCTGATCTCCTCCTTCAACTACTACAAGATGGGCCGCCTCGTGCTGCCCCTCGGTCTGACCCTGGGCGCGGGCTCCCTGATCGGCGCGTGGGGCTCCAACATGCTCACCGCGGGCAAGCTCTCCTTCTCGCAGTACCAGGGCTACTTCGGCCTCTTCGTGCTCGTGCTGGGCTGCTACCTCTTCTGGGAGACCTCCCCGGCCGGACAGGCCTCCAAGAAGAAGGCCAAGGAGGCCGCCAAGGCTTTCGAGGACACCGTGAAGCAGCAGAAGGCCGGCGCGCAGGTGGACATGGCCGCCCTGGGCGTGCGCATGAAGTCCTTCTCGCTGGGCAAGTGCGTCTTCACCTTCTTCGGCGTGGAGTTCGAGTTCAACCCCGTCCTGCCCTTCATCGGCGGCATCGTGATCTCGGCCATCTCCGCCTTCCTCGGCGTGGGCGGCGGCTTCATGATCGTGCCCTTCCTGACCTCCGTGACCCAGCTGCCCATGTACATCGCCGCGGGCACCTCGGCCTTGGCCGTGCTCGTCTCCATGGTCACCTCCATCGCCACCCTGATGTCCAAGGGCACGCCCATCGACTTCGGGCTGATCGGCGTGGAGCTGGTGGGCATCTTCATCGGTTCGATCATCGGTCCCCGCACCTCCAAGTACTTCTCGGACATCTTCCTGAAGCGCCTGTTCATCGTCCTTGCCCTGTACGTGGGCATCGACTACGTGTTGCGCGGCTTCTTCAACATCCGCATGTTCGGCTAACAGCCGTCCGCGGAACGTGGGGAAGGGGTTCCGGGCTTTGGCCCGGGGCCCCTTTTCGTTTGCGCCCGGACAGGGTAGGCAAGGGGCAAAGGACGGGGCCATGCACGAAATATCCCTTGGCGGCTGCATCAGCGACTACCTGACGGGCGAGGACGTGCCGCGCACGACCTACGAGGAGGTCCGCCAGGCGCTGGCGCGTATGCTGGCGGAGGAACTCGGCTATCCCAGGGAACGGCTGCGCTCCAAGGTCGGCGTGCGCTTCACCCTGGACGGCGACCTGGCCGGGCAGGAGTATTGCCGCGTGGTCGATCTGGCGGCCTGCGACGAGACGGGCGCGCCGCTCCTGGCCGTCATCTTCTGTTCCGGCATGCCCGGCACCTACGACCGCGAGACCGTGGCCGCGGCCCGGCTCATGCCCGGCGGCCCGGCCCCCCTGGCCGTGGCCACGGACACCAAAGACTCGGTGCTGCTTTCCGTGGCGGACGGCGAGGTCCTGCGCCGGGGCATGCGGGCCCTGCCGCGCTGGGAGGAGGTGCCGGGACTGGCGGAGGGCCGCCGCATGGCTCCGCTGACGGGCGAGAGGCTGGCGCGTGAGCGCCGCATTCTCTACGCCTACAGCGAATTTCTGACGAGCTGCTGCGAGGGGACCTGCTGCCCCGTGCCGGAGTGAGACGGAGTCAGCCCGCCGCGCCCAAAGTCTGCGCGGGGATCATGTCCGGCGGACTCCAGGGGAGATCCAGGAAGAAGGTCGTGCCGCTCGTGGCCGTGCTCACGCAGCCCACGCTGCCCCTCAGGCAGCGTTCCCCGAGCAGGCGCATGCCGTAGGTGCCGAGCCCCCGGTCGATTCCCTTGGTGGAATAGGAGCGCTCGAAAAGATGCAGCCGCACGTCGGCGGGTATGGGCGTGGGGTTGTGCACCGCAAAGCGGATGCCGTCCTCGGTGGTCGAACAGGAGAGGGTCACGGTGGCGCCCGGCGTCTCCGCCTCCAGGGCGTTCTTGACCATGTTGTCGAGGATGCGCTTGAGCAGCCGCGGGTCGCTGCACAGCACGCGCCCGAAGCAGGCTTCACCCAGACGCACCCGGCGTTCGGCGGCCAGGGGATGGGTGCGGTAGAGGGGCACGAGGTCGTCCAGGAAAGCGCCCGGGTCGATCTCGGAATAGCGCGTCTCCAGCCGGTTGTGCTCCGCGTCCAGAAGTTGCTTCTGGGACAGTATCTCCTCGATCATCTGCTCGAAGTACCCGGCCAGCAGGATCGTCTCCTCGCGCAGGGTCGGGGGGACCTCGGCGGCCAGGAACTGGATCAGGCCGCGCAGTCCCGTGGCCGTGTTCAGGATGTCGTGGAAGAAGAGGCGTTCCAAGGCCTGACGGCGTTTTTCGTCGCTGACGTCGTGCATGGCGTAGAGGATGAAGTCGTTTCCTCCGAGCTGCAGGGGCCGGGTATGCACGCGCAGGTCCAGGGAATCTATCCCGGCCTCGCCGTTGCAGGTCAGGCGGCATTCGGTCACCGCCTCCCGGCCCGCCAGGGATTCGAGCAGGGCCTGCGCGCCGCCGCACTGGCGGCAGTGCGCGCCGGTGCCGCAGCCGCCCTCGGTCTTGGGCGCCCGGCGGCAGCGCAACGCCTCGCCGGGCCTGAGGCCGATGATCGCGTCGCATTCCCCGGCCTGGCTCAAGGTCAGGAAGTGCCTGTTGCAGAAGACGATCTGCCGAAAGGAGTTGAGAATGAAAATGATGTGGGGCAGATTGTCCAGCACCATGCGCACGGCGCTGTCGTCGAGGGATTGCGCCTGGCGGAGCACCTCCTCCCGGGGCAGGCGTTCCGGCGGGAGCAAGGGGGGGAAGGTGTCGAGCATGGCGCGTCTCTCCGTAGCGGGCGAAGTGCGACTATGGAGTCCTTTTCCAGCAATGGCAACCCCTGAAGGGTCATGATCGTCTGCAACAAGTGCGGCCAAAGCAACGTCGACGAGGAACGGCTCTGCCGGTCCTGCGGGCATAAGCTGCAGAGCCTGCGGGGGCAGGCATCCGAGGACGGGGACGAGGCAGTCCCTCCTGCGTCCCTGGCGGACGAGCGCATCGGCTATCGTGATCTGCTGGGGCAGGAGGGCTATTTCCGCAAGCACCTGGAGGCCTGGATCTGCCTCGCGGCGCTCGGCGGGGCCGCCGTCGCCTGCGTGCTCTACGACACCCTCTGGCCGCTGGGCGCGGCCATCCCGGCGGTGGCGCTGCTGGCCTGGCTGCGCAAGCTGTAGGCCGGTCCTATTTCCGCTTCTTCTCGCAGCAACTGATGGCCGTGGCCCGGTCGCACATGGAGCTGCGAACCGTGGCCTTGACGCACTGGTTCTTCTTGTCGGTCTCGAAGGGAACCGCGATGCGGATTTTGCCCCAGGCAGTGCTGGACAGGAGCAGGTGGTCGCCGTCCACGTGGCAGTAGAAATCCTGGGAGGCCGAGCCGTAGAAGGAGTTGAAGAGGTAGACGAAGTTCACCGTCCGCACCAGGTTGTATTCGTAGGCCGGTTTGCAGGTCACGGCTCCCAAGGCTTTCTGGCAGAGACAGCCGAGAAGTCCCTCGGGATCGAACATGGTCTCCTCGAAGTCGGGCACGGGCAGGACGATGGGCAGGTCCTTGGCCGGACTGTCCGGGGGCAGGTCGGGCATGTTCCCGGCGGGCGGCTGCGGCTGCTGGGCGTGCAACCGGCAGGCCGGGAACAGCAGGACGGCCAGGAGCGGCAGGAGGATCGGGAGGCGGGAAGCGGCGTGGCGCATCATGCTCCATCTCCGGGGTCAGCAGAAGTCGAGGAAGATCTGGAAACCCTTGGGCGAGTCGGTCTCGCACTGGTTCCTGCACCCCGCGCACTGGAAGCTGCCCGGCTTGTGGAACCAGACCGCGCGGCGCGGATTGGGACAGTTGAAGAAGGCGTACACCGAGGCGTCCACCGTGCCGAGGAAGAGGCGGTAGCCCGCCTGTTTGAGATATTCCTTGAAGCGCACACGCTGTCCCGGCGTCCCGGCCTACTCGAAGCTGACCTCCACGGTGAATTCGCCGTGCGGGGTCGTGAAGGGCACGGCCATGATCGGCGAGCTGACAACGTGGGAGATGGTATGGTTGTTGCCCATGATCACCGTGGGCGTGGCCGCCTGGAAGACGTAGCCCATCTCCGAGAGGCCCCGCCGCGCCTGACCGGAGATCATGTTCGTGATTTCGCCCACGGCGTCCTTGACGTCCTGGATGATGTCCTCGATCTCGCCGCCGAGCATGCTCTTGACGATGGCCACCGCGCAGTCCTTGGTGAAGGTCACGGAGATGGTGCCGCTCTTCTCGCCGGTGATGCCGATCACGCCGGTGACGTCGCCCCGCGCCACGGTGTCCTTCTTGACGTAGGGCTTGCCGGGCACGGGCTGGATCATGGCCATGGTGGAAAGGACGTCCACGGTGGCCTTGATGAACGGTTTCGCTATATTGATATCCACGAAAGCTCCTTGATCGCCGCCGTTTCCAGACGCCGTGCCGGGGCGAAACGCTTTTCGGTTGTATAATCGGAGCAGTCCATTGGCAAGCGTTTCCCGCCGGATGCGGCCTGCGGGTGGGGTTTCCCCCCACTTGGACATGACCTGAATTGCGCGATATGGAGAAACGATTTCAAGACGATCAGCCGAGGATTCCGATGCCCTCTGCCGCAACCCGCACCGGCCCCCCGGAACCGGACCATCTACGGAATCTCGTCGTCCTGCACGTTGAGGACGACGCGATCATCCAGTTCCACCTGCACGCCATCCTCGACAGGCTGGTGAGCCGTCTGCACACGGCCGCGGATGGGGAGGAGGGGCTTGCGGTCTTCAGACGCCTGCGGCCTGACGTGGTCATCTCGGACATCCGCATGCCTCGTCTGGACGGCCTCGGCATGGTCGCCGCCATCCGCGAGGACGACCCGGACATGCCGGTCATTTTCACCTCGGCCTACTCCGACGCCGACTACCTCTTGCGCGCCATAGAGCTGGGGGTGGACAGGTATCTCGTCAAGCCCTTCGACCAGCAGCAGGTGGTGCGGGCGGTGGGGCGCGTGGCCTCGGGCCTGACGCGGCAGAAGCAGGTCGATGAGGCGAACAGGTTCAACCGGTTCCTGCTGGACATCAACCCGAATTTCATCGTCACCGCCTCGGGCGACGAGATCGACTACGTCAACCGGACTTTCCTCAGCGCCCTGGGCCATCCCTCGCTGGACAGCTTCAGGGCCTCGGGCGGCAACATCGGGGATCTGCTGGAGAGCGTGGCCGGGCACCACGACCGTTCCCGGCTGAGGAACTGGCTGCACGAGATCGCCTCGTCCCGGGACGAGAACGTGGTGGTGCGCTTCAGAAGCGACAACGGCGGGCAGGGCAGGGCCTTCGTGGTCAGCCACAACCGCTTCCCGGACACCGACCGCCACGTCATCGTCTTCACCGACGTCACGCGGCTGGAGGACGAGCGGCGCAGCCTCGCCGCCTTGGCCCACACGGACCATCTCACGGGCATCTGCAACCGCCTGCGTTTCGCCGAAATCCTCGCGCAGGAGATCGAGCGGGCCAACCGCTACGGACAGCCCTATTCCCTCATCATGCTGGACATCGACGATTTCAAGCTGGTCAACGACACCCACGGCCACGAAGAAGGCGACCGCGTGCTGCAGGCCCTGGCCGGGCTCGTCATCCGGCACATCCGGACCAACGACGTCTTCGCCCGCTGGGGCGGAGAGGAGTTCATGCTCTCGGCCCCGGGCTGCGACATCGAGCAGGCCGGACAGGTGGCCGAAAAGATCCGGCGGCTGCTGCGCGAAGCGGCCCTGGGGCCGACGGGCGGAGTCACCTGCAGCTTCGGCGTGGCCGCGCACCTTCCGGGCGAAAGCCCGGCCGAAATGCTGCGCCGCGTGGACCAGGCCCTCTACGCGGCCAAGCAGGGCGGCAAAGACCGCATCGAGCTGTGGCCCTGCTGACGGCTCGGCAAAGCGCTTGTTTTTTGTTTGACGCATAT
Source organism: Desulfovibrio sp. (assembly GCA_022839785.1). Classification (GTDB taxonomy): domain Bacteria; phylum Desulfobacterota; class Desulfovibrionia; order Desulfovibrionales; family Desulfovibrionaceae; genus Alkalidesulfovibrio. Next base: position 72,465 of record JALHJW010000011.1, read on the forward strand.
CTGATGCAGGAGAAAGTGACGGCACGGGGTATGCTCCTGCGCTGACGTGACGCAGGGGCAAGCGCGAGAGGAAGCGGATGAGCCTCCTGAGCCGCCTCTGGATGGCGTGCGGCAGGCCGGACGGGACGCCTCCCCGGGCGGAAGGCGCTGACGCGGGCTCCGGCGCAAAGGGCCTTCCCGACGTCCCCCCGAACCTCCCTCCGGTCGACGCCGCCGGCCTTGCGCGGCCTCTCCGACGCCTGCGGCGCGCCCTGGACCCCGGCCTGAGCCGGACGTCCTGCCTCAGGCGCGCAGCCGCAGCGCCTGCACCCGGTTCTTCCCCTTTTCCTTGGCCACGAACAGTTCGCGCGCCGCGTCCTCCATGAGCCGGGCGCTGTCCGCATGCGGTTCCGGCACCGTGGCGGCCACGCCGATGGACACGGTGACGCGGCCGTACGGCGAGTCCGGGTGGGGAACCTCCAGGGCGGCCACGGCCGCGCGTATCTCCTCGGCCACCATGACTCCGCCCAGTTCGTCGGTGTCCGGCAAGACGGCCGTGAACTGCTGCCCGCCACCCGTGTCGCGAAAGTCGCCGGGCCGCTTCAGGCTCTGTTCCACCACCCCGGCCACCGCCGCCAGCACGGCGCGGCCCGCCTTGACCCCGTGTCGGGCCGCGTAGGCCTGGAAATCGTCCACGTCCACCATCAGGATGCAGAGGGGATCATGGCGTCTGCCTGCCCGCCGCCATTCCCGGGCGAGCAGCGCCTCGAACTCGGAGTCGGCCACGGCCCCGTCCCCGGCCGGTACGGACCCGGGCCAGGGTTCGGGGTCGATCACGTCGTAGACCATGCCGCTCCCGGCTCCTTCCCCGGCGGGCAGCGCGAGGCGGTAGAGCGCGAGGCCTCCTTCGATGTCGTAGGAGAAGACGCCGCCCATGCTCTTGACCAGCCTGTAGCACAGGGGCAGTCCGGTCTGCTCCTCGGCGGCGTCGAAGGGCAGGAAGGCGCGCTCCGGGGCGTCCATGGCCTGGAGCCGGGCTGGAGCCGCCAGCTCCACGCGCACCAGGGGGCCGTCGCGTTCCGCCCTGAGTTCCGCCTCCGCGCCCTGCGGCATGTGCTGCAGACAGTGCAGAAGGAGGCTGGCCATGACCTGCACGAGCACGTCCGGGTCCACCCGGACGGCAGGCAGGCCCGAGGCCAGGGTGCGGCGGCAGGATGCGCCGCGTTCGGCGAATTCCTGGGCCACGAGGAGCAGGGCGTCGGCGAGGATGCGCTCGACCGCGGCCGGACGCGGCGAAACGCGCAGTGGCTTGAGGTAGTCCCGGATGCGCGCCAGCAGGTTCTCCAGGCGGGCTGATTCGCGCAGGATGATGTCCACGTCCTCGCTCTGGGGGAGCACCTGCTTGAGGCGGCGGGCAAAACCGCCGATGGCCACCAAGGGGTTGCGTATCTCGTGCGCCACCTCGGCCGAGATGGTGCCGAGCATCTTCAGTTTTTCGTCCTGGATCAGGGCTTTTTCCAGCAGCACCCGCTCGCTGATGTCCATGATCACGCCTTCCAGGGACGTCTCCTGGCTGCTGAACGGGACATGCGGCATGGACTTGACGATGACGTGCAACTCCGCGCCCTGGCGGTGCAGCAGACGCGTCTGCACGGTGAACGGCTCGCGGTGGGCCAGGCTCTCCCTGAAGGTGGCCTCGATGCGCTCGCGGTCGTCCGGGTGCAGCCGCGAGGACAGGAATCCGGGGGTGTTCATGGCCTCGTCCGGCGTGTAGCCGAGCATGGGCAGGCAGGCCCGGTTGATGAATCCGAGTCCCATGTCCTCGCGCAGGGAAAAGATGATGAGCGGGATGCTCTGGACCAGATGATCGTAGCGCAGGTTGGCCTGGAAGGCGAAGTCAGCCAGGGTGGCGCGCTCGCGGAGCCTGGAGACGGCCAGACGCAACTCCCCCGGGTCCACGGGCAGGCGGAGGAATTCGCAGGCGCCGAAGCGCAGGGCCTGCGACGCATCGTCCGCATCCACAGCGCCGGAGACGAAGATCACGCCAAGGGAGGGAGAGACGGCCCTGAGCCGTTTGGCGACCTCGAAACCCGAGATGCCGGGCTGGTCCACGGCCACGAAGGCCAGATCGAAGAGGCCCGACGCCAGGGCTTCCACGGCCTCGCCCGGCGTGGCCGCGGCCGTGGGGCGAAAACCCGCCGCGGCCAAGGCGCGGCAAAGTTCCTCGCGCCGCGCCTTTCCGCTCTCGACCACCAGCACGTCCCGCGCCTCGTCCAGGGCCATGCCTCCTCCCGGCTCCACGCGCATGGCAGGGAGCCACCATCCCACTCTAGCCCCTTTGCAGGGCGAGCGCCAGTCCTGGCGGAAGACGGGCGGAAGGTCGCGGCGGGGAGGGGCGGGGCTCCTCTCGTCGCCTTACGGTCTGGGCGGGCGGGAGGCGAGGTAGCGTTCCACGCGCGAAAGGCCCTCGGCGATGTTCTCGATGGAGTTGGCGTAGGAGAAGCGGATGAAGCCCTCGCCGCCAGGGCCGAAGTCGCTGCCCGGGGTGACGCCGACCTTGGCCTCGGCCAGGATCTCGAAGGCGAAGGCCAGGGAGTCGGAGGTCCAGCGGCGTGCGTCGGCCAGGACGTAGAAGGCCCCGGTGGGCTCGCAGGCCAGGCCGAAGCCGATCTCGCGCAGGCGGCCGATCATGAAGCGGCGACGTTCGTCGTAGGTGCGGCGCATGCGCTCCACGTCGTCGGCGCACTGGGTGAGCGCCGCCAGTCCGGCCCACTGCGCCACGGAGCCCGCGCTGATGAAGAGGTTCTGGGCGGCCTTGCGCAGGCAGTCCATGTAGGGTTCCGGGGCCACCAGCCAGCCCAGCCGCCAGCCGGTCATGGCGTAGAGCTTGGAGAAGCCGCCCAGGACGAAGGCCTTGTCCGTGAATTCGAGGATGGAGTGCTCACGGCCCTCGTAGACCAGGCCGTGATAGATTTCGTCCGAGCAGATGAGCGTGCCGAGTCCGGCCAGCCCGGCCATGCGTCCGGCCGAGAGCAGGGTGCCGGTGGGGTTGGCGGGCGAGTTGACGAGCACGGCCCGGGTGCGCGGGGTGAGGCGGGCGGCCACGGCGTCGGCGTGCAGTTGGAAGCCGTCCTCGGCCGAGACCGGAACGGGAACGGGCACGCCGTCCACGAAGCGGATGAAGTTGCGGTAGCAGGCGTAGCAAGGATCGGAGACGATGACCTCGTCCCCGGCTTCGAGCAGCGCGCCGAACATCAGCAGCATGGCGGGCGAGGTGCCGGAGGTCACGAGGATGCGGGCGGGGTCCACGTCCACGCCGTAGCGCGCAAGATAGTCGGCGGCGATGGCCTCCCGGAGTTCGGGCAGGCCCAAGGAATGGGTGTAGTGGGTTTTGCCCTCTTCGATGGCCCGGATGGCGGCGCGCTTGACGGGCTCGGGCGTGTCGAAGTCGGGTTCGCCGATTTCGAGGTGGACGACGTGTTCCCCGCGGGCCTCCATGGCCTGGGCGGCTTCGAGCACGTCCATGACCTTGAAGGAGCTCATCTCCCGCGTGCGGCAGGCTGGCAGCATGGCGATCCTCCGTGGCGTTGCGCCGAGCAGGCTGTGTAGCCTTGCACGGGGCAAACGGCAAGGCCGGATGCGGCCGTGCGGCCCGAGGGCGCCTGGAGGCCGGACAAAAAAGCCCTCCCGGCTCGAGATGCGCTCGCGGCCGCCCGCTGACGTGAGGGGGGGATGGGGGGTGCGGGCGGCCGCTCACGCTTCTCGAAACGGGAGGGGCAATATGAAAGAACTTTTCTTCGGGACGGTTTCGGATTATGAAATCCCCGAGGGGGGAGCCGTCTACGAACGTGATGGCTGATGGAGGCGCGCGCAGTGTCGCTTTCAGCCGAAATGTTCTACGTTCGGAACCCTGAACGTTGCTTTTTTTGTCATAACCCGGTACTGATTCCACATTCGTGGACGAGTACGACTACGCCCGTGGTGTGGAGGATACTGCTTTTTGGGGTGTTGTCAACCGGTTGAGGGGGTTCAATGCGAGATGGGGGACACGGGGATGCGGCCATGGGGGGCCGCATCCGTCAGATCATTGCCGAGTCGGGCCTGACGCGGCCGCAGTTCTGCGCCGCGGTCGGGGTCGCCAAATCGACGCTCGCCAACTACCTGTCCGGCCGCCGCGTGCCGGACTGCCTGTTCCTGCTGCGGCTGGTGCAGCGTTTCGGAGTCAATGCCGAGTGGCTGCTGACCGGCGAGAAGCCGGTGTTCCGCAACGGTTTTTCGCGGCGCATGTCCTTCCCGGGCGGGGAGGTGGTGCAGTTGCCCGTCGTCTCTCCGGCGCTGGAGCGGGATTTCGCCGGGCTCGACGATCTGCTGCGCAATGCCGGGGATTCGTTCGCCTTCAATTTCACCTGGCTGGCCCGTCAGGGCGGGGTCGAGCACATGTTCGTGACCTCGGTGGCGGGCGACTGCATGGAGCCGCTGCTCAAGGGCGGCGATCTTCTGCTGGTGGATTCCTCGCGCCGCGACCTCAGGCCCGGCGGCATCCACGTCTTGGCCCTGGGCGGAGGACTGGTGGTCCGGCGCGTGGACGTGGGCGTGGACGGCCTCTTCCTGCAGTGCGAGAATCCGTCCTACCCGCGCGTGGCCGTGCCCATGTCCAAGGCGCGGGATCTCAACGTGCTCGGCCGCGTGATCTGGGCCGCCAAGTGCTTTTTGCCGTAAGCCGGACGTGCTTCTGAAACGCGGGAGCCCCCCGGCCGTCAAGCCGGGGGGCTCCCGCGCGTGGGGCGCGTCCGTCCGCCGTCAGCCGTCCGCCGTCACGCCGTGGAAGGCCAGAAAGGCCTTGGCCTCGTCCTTGCCCATGTAGCGGCCGAGGATCTTGGGGTCGGTCTTGCGCAGGTCCACCAGGATCAGGCCGTCCAGGGCGTCGGCGAAGTCCTGGTCCACGTTGAAGGCCAGCATCTTGCCGCCGAGCTTGAGGTACTGCCGGAGCAGCACCGGCACGCCCTTCTTGTCGTCCTCGACCTCGGAGATCAGGGCCGCGAGGTCGTCGATGTCGCGGCAGACCTGGCGGGCCGAATTGATCACCAGGCCGGACAGGGACAGGGGCTTGAGCTTGGGCGGCGTCTTGGGCCGGACGGCCTTGGTCAGGGGCTTGCCCGCTCCCTCGCGCTTGGAGAGGAAGCGCAGCATCAGCTCGCGCGAGAAGGAGCGGTAGTCGTTGGAGATGCTTACCGGGCCGTAGAGCACGGCGTAGCGCGGGTTGCGCGCCACGAACGAGCCGATGCCCTTCCAGAGCAGAAGCAGCGAGGTGTAGCTTTTCTGGTAGCGGCTCTGGATGAAGGACCGGCCCATCTCCAGGCCGGGATTTATCTCCCCCAGGAACTTGGGCTTCAACTCGAAAAGAGTGTTGGTGTACAGGCCCTCCGGCCCTTCGGCGGCCAGTATCTCGTCCACCGGGCCGAGGCGGTAGGCGCCCATGATCTCCCTGTCGGTGCGGCTCCACAGGGCGAGATGCCAGTAGACTTCGTCGAAGCGGTCCAGGTCCCTGGCCTTGCCCGTGCCCTCGCCGACCTCGCGGAAGGTGACCTCCCTGAGCCTGCCGATCTCCTCCACGCAGGCCGGGGTCTGGGACTTGCGCGCCACGAAGACCAACTGGTCATCGGATTCCAGCAGAATCTGCCCGGGCGGCAGGGCGGCGATCTCCGCCTCCAGGACCTCTCGCGGCTGCGGGGGCAGGATGTCCGCGCCCGCGGGCTCGGGCGTCCTGGGACGCTGGACGGTCACGCCGCCGCGGTTGCGCAGCACGTAGGTGCGGAGCTTGAGGTACTCCATGAGCTGTTCGTCGCTCTCGAAGCCCTTGAGCTGCGAGGGCGGGATGATCTGCCCGATGCGCATCTCGATGGTCGAATTCTGCCGGTGCAGCATCTCGCGCGGCAGCATGACGGTGCGAAAGCGCGGATGGATGAGTCCGAGCAGATGGAACAGGACGCGGTTGGCCCCCTTGAAGAAGACGGGCAGGACCGGCGCGCCGGTGCGATGGATGATGCGGCCCACGGTGGGGCTCCATTCCTTGTCCGTGATGGCCCGCTTGCGCAGGTTGAGGGCCGAGACCTCGCCCGCCGGGAAGACGCCGAGCATGCCGCCGCCGCGCAGGACGCGGATGGCCTCCTTGAGCGGGGCGATGTTCTTCTTGGCCGAGGAGCCGGTGCCGAAGGGATCGACCTGGATGATGAGCCGGGCCATCTCGGGGATCAGGGCCAGCATGTAGTTGGCCATGAGTTTGGCGTCGGGCCGGGCTTCGCGCAGCACCTTGGCCAGGATCACGCCCTCCACCGCGCCGAAGGGGTGGTTGGCCACGACCATGCAGGCCCCCTCGGCCGGGATGCGGGCGCGGTCCTCGTCCGAGAGGGCCACGGTGATGCGCATCTCGTCGAGCAGTTCGGCCAGGAAGCGGTCGGAATCGTTCGTGGTCACCTGGGCATAGAGGCGGTTGATCTCGGGCAGCCCGATGATCCGGCACAGGGGCGGAGTCAGGAGATTGTAGAGGGTCTTGCGCAGGGGGCCGCCAGCGGGCGGGGGAAGTCGCAAAAGCTCGGGCCGATGCACCTGTTGCTGCATGGTCTCTCTGGCGGCGTCCTCCTGGCCGGACGCTGCGTCGGGTTGAAGTCCATCCTTGGGATGCTGTGGCGACATCATGTATCCGGCAGATCGGTTACCGTGAGGCAACGCTTCCCCGACATTTAGGTGAATTCCCGGCACGGTGCAAGGGAAGTCGGAACGGCGGCGGGTCTTGTTTAACGGCACGTTTTGGTGTACCGGCGGTGTGAATCCGTCCTCTGGGCGGGTAACAGCGGCCGTTTTCCGTTCCGGGACGTGTGGCAGGGAGCAAGGGGTGTGCTGATTCGCTGCTGGGGTGCGCGGGGCTCCATTCCGGTCTCCGGCCGTACCTACGACGTCTTCGGCGGCGACACCACCTGCCTTGAGTTGCGCACCGCGGACGACCGCGTGGTCATCGTGGACGCCGGGTCCGGCATCCGCCGTCTGGGCAACAGGCTGATGGCCGAGGGCCGCACCGACCTGACCATGCTCTTCACCCACTCGCACTGGGACCACATCCTCGGCTTCCCGTTCTTCAAGCCCATCTACAGCCCGAAGACGCGCATCGCCATCCACGGCTGCCCCCTGTCCCAGGGCAACATGGAGAAGCTGCTCGCCCGGACCATGGCTCCACCCTATTTCCCGGTGCCCTATTCCGGCCTTACGGCCGACATCGAGCACAAGGGCGTGTGCCTGGACGAGATCGTCATCGGTCCCCTGCGCGTCACCTCCATCCCCCTGTCGCACCCCAACATGGGCCTCGGCTACCGCTTCGAGGAGAACGACGCGTCCTTCGTCTTCCTTACGGACAACGAACTGCGCCATCCCCACCGGGGGGGGCGGGACTTCGCGGAGTACGTGGAATTCGCCCGCGGCGCGGACCTCCTGCTGCACGACGCCGAATACACGCCCGAAGACTACGCGCGTACCCGGGGCTGGGGGCACTCGCTCTACACCGACGCCCTGGAGCTGGCCCTGGCCGCCGGGGTGGCCCGTTTCGGCCTGTTCCACCACAACCAGGACAGGCCGGACGCGGACGTGCAGGCCATGGTCGAGGATTGCCGCCGTATCGCGGCGCAGCGCGGGCGGCCGGACCTTGAGATATTCGGGACCACCCAGGACACGGAAATAGTGCTCTAGCCGCGCCGGACCCGGCCGGGCTACGTGGAGCGGTTCTTGCTAGTCTGCTTCCGCAAACGGGAGCGGCTTGGTCGCGCGCCCGCGGAGGTTGCCATGCACACAGCGTTGCCGCGAATCTGTGCGGCGGGACTGGCCGCCGTATTTTTGGCGCTGCCTTGGGGGGGCGCCTCGGCCGCCGATTCCGGCAGCGCCGCACCGCCCCTCATGCCCGCCCACCGCCCGGAGGCTCAGGCCGCGCCCGCTCCCGCAGCCCCTCGGCCCACGCCTCCTGTCCCGGCCACGCCCGCCCCGGCAAAACCGGCCCCTTCCACGCCCTCCGCGTCTGCCGACGGCCCGCGCATCGTGACCGCCACCCACCGCTGGCTCATGGGCTCGGGCGAAACCCTGGCCGACGCCAAGCGCATGTGCCGGGCCGAGGCCGTGCGCCGCATCGTGGAACAGGCCGGGCTGGTCATCGAGTCGGTTTCCGAGGTCGAGAATTTCGTGCTCACGCGCGACCAGTCGCGTTCCTACGCCGCGGCCCTGGTCGAGGTGCGGTCGGCCGAAGAGCGGCTGGAGCGGGCCGGTGAGGGCATGGCCGTGGTCTGCACGGTGCGCGCCCTGGTGGATCGTAGCGATCTGGCCCGGGGCGTGCGCGAGTTGCAGGACGATCCCGGGGCGGCGCGGCGGGCCGAGGACGCCTGGGGCCGGACCGAACGTCTGGCCCGTGAGGAGCGGGAGCTTCGCGCCTCGTCCCCGCAGCCGGGCGATCCGGCCTGGTCGGCCCTGCAGGACAAGCGTCAGGCCCTTGCGCGCAGCTTCGACGAACTGCGGCGCGAGAAGGCGGCCGTGCTACGGAGCATGGAGGAGGAGACGCGCCGCGCCGCCGCGGCCGCCGAACCCGGCATGACCGTCTCCGAGATCGAGCGCCTGCTCGGACCGCCGCGCGCCGTGCTGCCCGAGAACGAACGCGGCTACGCCTGCGGCCGCTGGGGCGAGGTCTGGGTGGTCTTCCGGCACGGCGTGGCCGAGTGCGTGCGCTCCCGTCTCCAGGACCGGCCCGGGGTGGGCGAGTGCCAGTGCGACGGCCTCTCCACGGGGATCATCAAACGCTGAAAAGGGGGCGCAGCCGGTTCCGCCTCGGGGCTTTGACAAAGGCCTGGGGCGCGGGTACGATGCCTCCGCCTGTGGACACTCCGCTTGCGGGTGAAAATTGCCTTGGGGAGCGAGCCAGATGCGCGTGCTCATTGTCGACGACGACTTCTACTGCCGCAGCTATCTTCAAGAGATACTCCACCCCTTCGCGTTCTGCGACGTGGCCGTGAACGGCGACGAGGCCATCTACGCCTTCCGCCGGGCCATGAAGGAGGAAAAGGGCTACGATCTGATCTGCATGGACCTGGTCATGCCCGAGATCGACGGCCACAACGCCCTGCGCGAGATCCGCGAGATCGAGCGTGAACACGGCGTGGACGAGAATTCCCAGGTCAAGGTCATCATCACCACGGTCCTGGACGACTCCGAGGACACCCACAACGCCTTTTTTCTGGGCGGCGCAACCTCCTTCCTGGTCAAACCCATCGACGAGACCATGATCATCACCGAGCTGCGCAAGCTCGGCCTCATCGCGGACTGACCGACTGAGGCGGACCGCCCGCCTGCCGACGCCTCAAGGCCGGACGCGAAACGTCCGGCCTTTTTGCGCGTCATGGAAACATCGAGGGCCGTGCGTCGAGTAATAATTGCCATTGCGGGTCGATGTGGTAGATTGACGGCAATTTCCGGCGCATGCCGCGCCGGGCGACAGGGGGTGCGACGTGAGCGCAGAGGCCGGTTCGGGTTCGGAACTGATGCATCTTGTGGGCAGCCACAGGAGCGGCAGGGGGGATTCGTCGATCCGTCAGCTCGTGACCTTCTCCATCGGCGAGGAGGAGTTCGGCATCGACATTCTGAAGGTCCAGGAAATCATCCGCATGGTGGCCATCACCAAGGTGCCCAAGGCCCCGTCCTTCGTGGAGGGGGTGATCAACCTGCGGGGCAAGGTCATCCCGGTCATCGACCTGCGCAAGCGGTTCGGCATGAGCAGCCGCGAGCACGACAAGGACACGCGGATCATGGTCATCGAGATCTGCAGCATGATCGTGGGCTTCGTGGTCGATGCCGTGTCCGAGGTGCTGCGCATCCCGCAGGACACCATCGAGCCGCCGCCGCCCGTGGTCGCGGGCATCGAGTCGGACTACATCAGCGGCGTGGGCAAGCTGGCCGACCGGCTGCTCATCCTGCTCGACCTGGACCGCCTGCTGTCCACCGACGAGATGCGCGAACTCTCGGTCTGCTAGGTCGGAGCGGACGGCATGGCGCATCTGGTCCTGGCCGGGGCGGGCCATGCCCATCTCATGACCCTGCTCGCCATCCCCGGGCTGCTGGCGCGCGGTCACGGCGTGACCTGCGTCAGCCCCGGGGAGCGGCATTTCTATTCGGGTATGGGGCCGGGCCTGCTCGGCGGTCTCTATGATCCGGACGACATCAGCTTCCCGGTGGCGCGCATGGTCGCGGAACGCGGCGGCCGTTTCGTGCGCGGCGCGGCCGTGCGCATCGACGCGGCGGCCCGCCGCCTCGTCCTGCACGACGGCTCCTCCCTGTCCTACGACGTGCTTTCCCTCAACACGGGCAGCCGGGTGCCGCTGGGCGGCCTTGCGCAGTTGCCGCCGGACGTCTGGAGCGTGAAGCCCATCGAGCGTCTGGTCGAGGCCCGCAGCCGTCTGGAAGAGTTGGCCCGGAAGCGGGGCAGGGTGGCCGTGGCCGTCATCGGCGGCGGCCCGGCCGGTCTTGAGATCGCGGGCAACGCCTGGGCCGCGGTGCACCGCGCCGGGGGCATTCCCCGCGTGACCCTGGCGGCCAAGGGCAGGCTGCTCGGCCGCTTCGCGCCGCGCCTGCGCGAGCTTGCCGTGCGCTCCTTCGCGCGGCGCGGCATCGCCCTGGCCGAGGGAGCCCGGCTGTTAGATCTCGCGCCCGGTCGCGCGCGCTTCGCGAATGGCCGCGAACTGTGGTTCGACGCCGCCTTCCTGGCCCTCGGCGTGGAGCCCTCGCCCCTGGCGCGCGACTCGGGCCTGCCCCTCGGTCCCGGCGGCGGCCTGCTGGTGGACGCGCATCTGCGCTGTCCGGACCATCCGGAAATCTTCGGGGGCGGCGACTGCATCGACTTCGGCCCCCGTCCCCTGGACAAGGTCGGGGTCTACGCCGTGCGCCAGAACCCGGTCCTCGCCGCCAACTTCGCCGCGGTCCTGGACGGACGGCCGCCGACCCGCTTCGATCCCGGATCGGACGACTACCTCCTGCTCTTCAACCTGGGCGACGGCACGGCCATCTTCCGCAAGCGGGGCGTGGTCCTGGCCGGTTCCCTGGCCATGCGCCTGAAGGACGCCATCGACAGACGCTTCATGCGCGGGTTCGGCGGCGGGAACTGACGCCCGGCGGGCGTTCGCATCCCAAAAGGAATGGCAATCCGCGGCGTTCCTGGTACAAGGGGCCGAGGAGCCTGATCGCATGAAACGCCTCATCGCCGCTCTCGGCCTTGTCTGCCTCCTCTTCGTCGTCGTCGTGGCGGGCGTGCCCCGGCTGGTCAACACCCAGGCCTTCCTGGACCGCCTGGACCTGGAGCTTGAGGCCGTGCTCGGCCTGCCCGTGCGCATCGAGGGCGGGTTGCGCCTGGAGGTCTTCCCCCAGCCCGGCTTCGAGATCCGGGGCGTGGTCGTGGAGAGCCCGTCCGAGTTCGGCCCCGATCCCGCGGCACGGCTGGTGCGGGCCGAGGCGCGCGTCGAGTTCCTGCCCCTGCTGCGGCGGGAGGTGAAGGTGCGCCACGTGCGCCTGGAGGGGCTCGCCGTGACGCTCGTGCGCGATGCGGACGGACGCTGGAACATGGCCAGGCCGCATCTGGACGAGGCCGCCAAGGTGGAGCGGGAGGCCGGGCCGGACTGGAGCTTCGTGGTCGAGGGGATGAGCCTCGCCGGGAGCAGCGTGACCGTCGACGATCGGCTTTCGGGCCGTTTTCTGCGTCTGACGGAGCTCGCCCTGGACCTGGGCGACGCGGACGGCCGCGCCTTCACCCTGGGCGGGAGCGCCAGGCTGGACGCCGGGGATATCGGCCGCCTGAAGGCGGTGCAGGGCCAACTGCGCTGGACCGGCAAAGGCCACGGCGGTGCGGGCAGGGGCATCGTGGTCGAGACCTCGGACCTGGGCTTTGCCGCCCAGGCCCTGCTGCCGGGCGGCAGCAAGGTGGCTCTGGATCTTGCGGCCGAGCTGGGGCTGGACCTGGAGCAGGGCGGCGTCCATGCGCGCAGCCTGGCCGTGCGCCTGCCGGGGCTCACGCTCAGCGGCGCGGCGCGGGCGGACAATCTTTTCACGGAACCGGCCGCGGCAGGCGACTTCGTGGTGCAGCTCGCGGATGCCGAGGCTTTTTTCGGCCTTTTCGGCGACGAGCCGCCGCAGGCCCTGGCGGAGAAGGGCGGAGAGGCCCGGCTGGCCTTTGCCGCCGACGCCGCCAGCCTGACCGTGCACGGCTTTTCCCTGCGCGCGGGCAGCAACGAGGCCGAAGGGCTCCTGCGCGTGGAGCGGCTGCACGACCCCATGTTCCTCGTCGAGATCACGGCCAGACATCTCGACCTGGACGAACTCGCCGTGCCGGACCTGCCGGACGAGCCCAGGCGGCCCGTGCGCGCCGAGACGGCCGGGGCGGCCATAACGAGGGCCGTGGAAGCGGTGCAGGACCTCGATCTTGACCTGCGTCTGCGGGCCGACGTCCTCAAATACGGGGCCGTCACAACCCGCGATCTGGACATCGAGATCAGGGCTCACGACGGCAAGGTGGAAAGCCCGCGCTTCACCGTCGATCTGGCGCGCGGGCGTCTGTCCGGCGACGTGCGGGCGCATGTGGACCATTCGCGGCTCAAGGCCGACCTGACCCTGGCCGTGGACGAGGCGGACGCCGGGCCGGATGCGGCCAAATCCCGCGCCGCCTCCCGCGTCCCGCACAACCTGCGCGGGCTGCGCCTGACCCTGGACGGCACGCCCCAGGCCTGGAAGGGCTCTCTGGACATTCCGGACTGCAACCCGCGCGACATCCTGCGCACCTTCGGCCTGGACGATCTCAAGGGACTGGACGCCAAGACCCTGACCCAGGCGGCCCTGGGGGTGCATTTCTCGGGCGGGGAGAACTCGCTGGAGGTTTCGTCGGGGCAGCTCCTGCTGGACGGGGCCAAGGTGGACATGGTGGCCCGCGTGCCGGATATGGCGGCGCGGCAGGTGCAGGCCCAGATCACGGCCGACCGCCTCGACCTGGACAGGTATCTCCCTCTCTTTTCCTCTTCGGGCTCGCGCAGGCGCACGTCCGGTCCGAATCTCGACCGCGCGCTGGGGTTGACGGGGCTGGGCGAGGCGGAGTCGTCTTGGATCTTCAAGGCGGGCCAGATCAAGGTCCAGGGCGCGATGTTGCGCGGCATGGAGGCGACTTGGAGCAGCCAGGGAGGCGGCAGGGCCAAGGCCACGCTGGGCGCGCAGGCGTTCGGCGGCGCGCTGGCCTGGAGCGGGGAGGTGGCCCAGGGTGAGGCCGGGCCGCAGCTTCTGGCGGACCTGCGCGTCACGGGGCTCGACGCGGCGCAGGCGCAGTCCCTGCTGCGCGTCCGGCAAGGACTGCGCGGCAGGCTCGGGCTGCAGGCGCAGGCGGCCGCGAGCGGCGACCGACTGGCCGACCTGCTGGCCAGCCTGGACGGCAAGGCGCAGCTTTCGCTGGAAAACGGCAGTCTGGTCCCGGACAAGGGCGAGGCCACGCTCTTCGGCCCGCTGACCGCCTCCTGCACGCTCAAGGCGCTGCCCGGCGACAGCGCCAAGCAGTTCGCCTACCAGACCGCCCTCGCCCTGCGTCAGGGCGCGGGACCGCACCTTCCCGGCGGACAGGCCGAAATATCCGGCAGGCTTGCCCTGCCCCGCTCCCTGGCCGACGTGCAGGCCCAGCTCCAGGCCTCCCTTGCCGGAACCTGGAGCAGGATGCCGGGCGCGGACAAGTCCTTGTCCGCCTCGGCCAGGCTGGAGCTGGACACGGCCAAGGGCGTCGCGAAGCTTGCGGACGCGTCGGCCAAGGCCATGGGCAGCGATATCCGCCTGAGGGCCGAGGGCCAGGATCTGCGCAAGGAGCCGGTCTGGCGGGGGGGATTCTCGGTTTCGCCCTTCACGCCCCGCCTCCTCTTCGACGCCCTGCGCGGCCACAAGGTCCGGACGCGCGATCCCGGCGTGCTGGCCACGGCCCTGGCCTCGGGCGAGTTCGTCTGGGGCAGGGGCATCCTGGCCCTCAACGCTCTGCGCCTCGTCCTGGACGAAACCGAGTTCACCGGCCATCTCTCGTTCGCCTCGTTCGACCCCCTGGACGCGGCCTTCGACCTCACGGGCACCTCGCTGGACGTGAACCGCTACCGCATGCCCCGGAGCGCCGCGGCGGAAGAGGACGACGGTCCCGTGGACATGCCGGTGGGATTCCTTTCCGCGTTGCGGGCCAAGGGCAAGCTGCGCATGGAATTCTTCAGCATCTACGGCATTTCCGGCCACAACATCCGCACCGAGGTCACGGCCGAGAAAGGGACGATCACCGTGCCCAGGCTCACGGCCGACGTCTACGGAGGGAAGCTGGAGGCCTCGGCCTCGGCACAGGTGATCGGCAAACGGCTGGGCATGCGCTACGATTTCACGGCCCAGAACTTCCAGCTCGGCGAACTGCTCGTGGGCATGGCGGACGCGCCGTATGCGGGCGGCAAGACCACCCTCAAGACCACCCTGACCATGGCCGGCGCGACCAACGACGAGCTGCTGGAGACCATGGACGGGGGAGGGCGGCTCGACGTGGCCGACGGCTGGCTCCTCTTCTCCAAACCCAAGCAGCAGAAGGTGGCCACGTCCATCAAGGAGATCATCCCCGCTCGCGTGGAGGGGCAGGCCAAGGGCACGATCCGGCCCGAGGGGGCCACGGCCTTCGCCACGGCCGGGACCGACATCGTGATCAACGACGGCGTCATCGGCTCGCCCGAACTGCTCCTCGACCTGCCCTGGACCTACAAGGCCACGGCCAAGGGCGGCACGGACCTGGTCAAGGAGGAGGTGGACTACCGCATCGACGTCAGGGTCATGCGGCTGGCCTCCATCCCCGTGGCCATTCGCGGCCCCTGGGAGGACATCCGGGTCGAGGTCAACACCGGCGCGGCCATCGTGGACACGGCAACCGGTCTGGTCAAGGACGCCGTGACCCTGCCCTTCCGCATCCTGGAGAGCCTGATCCCGTAAGCCGGGGCCGGGAAGGAGAGACGCCATGAACGCGACGCGCGGCGACGCGCCGACCCTGGGACAGCGGCTGGCCCGCCTGGTGAAGCTGCTCACGCGGGACATCTGGGTCGAGGACTTCTCGGACCGTTCGCAGCAGGGGCGGCGCGTGGTCACCGTGGCCCGCTGGCTCTATCTCGTGGCCTACGGTTTTCTGCGCGACCGCTGTCTGCTCAGGGCCGCGGCCCTGGCCTTCACCACCACCCTGTCCATCGCCCCCTTCCTGGCCGTGGCCTTCACCATCACCAAGGCCGTGGGGCTGCAGAACACCGAGTTCGTGCACGGACTGCTGATGAAGCTCACGGCGGGCCGCACCGACCTGGTCAATCTTTTCCTCAACTACGTGCAGTCCACCAACGTCAAGAAACTGGGCTACGTGGGCCTGGTGGTCCTGCTCTTCACCGCCCTCTCGCTCCTGGCCACCATCGAAACGGCCTTCAACGACATCTGGGGCGTGGCCAAGGGGCGCTCGCCCTGGCGCAAGTTCACGGACTTCTTCTCCGTGACCCTGATCTGTCCGCTGCTGCTGCTTGTGGGATTCTCCCTGACCATCAGCCTGCAGAACGAAGCCGTGGTGCAGAAGATCCT
Organism: Desulfovibrio sp.; assembly: GCA_022839785.1. Taxonomy (GTDB): domain Bacteria; phylum Desulfobacterota; class Desulfovibrionia; order Desulfovibrionales; family Desulfovibrionaceae; genus Alkalidesulfovibrio. The sequence goes on from JALHJW010000011.1 coordinate 88,110, forward strand.
TTCCGTGACCGCCTTCAACTACATCTACCTCGGCCTGCTCAAGGCCCTGCCCTATGTCATGATGTGGCTGGCCCTGACCTTTCTCTACGCCTTCATGCCCAACACCCGAGTCAGCCTCGGCTGCGCCCTGGCGGGCGGGGTCATCGGCGGCACCCTGTGGCAGGCGGCGCAGTGGGCCTACGTGGGCTGGCAGGTGGGGGTGACCAAGTACAACGCCATCTACGGCGGCTTCGCGCAATTCCCGCTGTTCCTCTTCTGGCTCTACATCTCCTGGGTCATCGTGCTGCTCGGCGCGGAAATAAGCTTCTCGCTGCAGAACATGAAGACCTTCGAGAGCGAGGTGCGCGCGGGCCACGTGAATTTCGAGGGCCGCATCAAGACGGCTATCCTTTTCCTGCTGCTGCTCACCGAGGCGCTGAAACGGGGCGAACTGCCGCCCAGCAACGAGGAGGCCGCGCAGCGCATCGGCGTGCCGGTCAAGGCGGTCAACGACGTGGCCGAGGTGCTGGCGGCGCAGCGCTTCTGCAACCGGCTGGACGACGAGCACGGGCCGACCTACGGTCTGGCCCGCGACCCGGAGGCGATCCGCATCTCCGATCTGATCCGGGCCCTGAGCCGGGGCAAGGGCGACAGCGGTTTGGATTTCATCAATCCCCGCTTCGACTTCATCCACGGGGCCTTTTCGGAGGTCTTCGCGGCCGCGGAGCAGACGCCGGCCAACCACACCCTGGAGACGCTGTGGCGCGTCCGGTGCGCGGACGGCGCGGAATGCGGCGCGGCGGACGACGTGGCCGGGGCGGACGGAGCGCCGGGCTAGTGTCGCGTCCACGAAAAGAGCCGATACATTTCGTGATGCTCTCCTGCGACACGTGAGCCGGGCGAATGCCCGGCTCCGCCGCCGTTGGCGGCGTGAGCGAGCCGAGAACCACGTTTTTCGGCAGAGCGATCCTCCGCACAATACGGCTCTGCGTATTGTGCGGACGTCACACTAGACGCTCTCGTTGACGACGTGTCCCAGGTCGGATTCCGGGGAGGGCTCCAGAATCTGGATTTGCTGCAGGGACGGGTCGATCTCGTCCCCCTGCACGGACACGTAGACGTGGTAGGGGCCGGTCACAGGGTGGCGGTAGATGTCGCCCGGCGCGAGGGACGCGTCGGGGGCGTCCGGAAAGGTGGACGGGATTGCCTGGGCGGCTTCCTCCGGTCTGGGCGGAGGAGGGGACGGCGGTGGATAGACGAGCATCTTCGCCTCCGAAGCGCCCATCCCCACCTGACCATGTTCTTACGCTGAAAAGTCCTGACCGGCAAGTCTTCGCCTGCCTAACCACCTGGCATTTCAACCTATCTGCATATACATGGGGATGCGTTCGGCATCTTTCGGGCCTAGCCGGACGCGTCCACGACCCGCCCGGCAACCACTTCGGGCGGCGGGTCCGCGACCTGGATCTGGTTCAGCGACGTGTCGAGCTGCTCCTGGATGGCGCGGTAGCTGTACTGGAACTCCGTGACTTGGCTGGCGTAGGCGCTTTCCGGCGCGAGCACGCCGGCGACTGCAGGGGCCTGTCCTTCCGCCGGAGGGGGCTGGACAAAGGTCGAGGTGAAGGCCACGCTGGCCTCTGCCTTTTCCGGGGGCGGGGGAGGTATGTAGAGCGTCGTCATCGGTTGCCTCGTTGCGGTTCGCGCCGCGGCGGCTTATTTTTCGGCCAGGGCCGCCACGGGGAAGGGGCCCCGGAACTGGGCCAGACCCTGCCGCAGATAGTCGGCCTCGAAGGCGAAGCCCATGCGCCGCATGCCCTCGGGCAGGCCGACCCAGGGGATGCGGGGGTTGGCATGATGCACGCGATGGCAGTAGAAGTTGAGGAACAGGCCGTTCACCCAGCGCGGCAGGCGCACGTTGAGGGCGTAGCCCACGTCCGTGTTGGGCGTGCCGTAGTGCGGCAGGTTGTTGGCGAAGGAGACCAGGAAGGCGCGTCCGGCCAGGGCTGCGGCAAAGGCGGGCCACCAGGGGCCGTAAAGCCAGAAGGCCAGGCCGTGCAGGAGGACCGCGGCCAGGGCGTCGCGGCGCACGGCGCGCGCCATCTCGGGTTTGGCGAAGGTCGTGCGGGCCAGCTCCTTGATCCGGGCCGAGGCCTCGTCGTGGGCCGAAAGGCCCAGGTCCACGGCCTTGGGGATGTGGCGGGTCGGCAGGAGGAAGACCAGGAAGCTTGCCGCCTCCTGTAGATAGAAGCCGCCCACGAGTTGCAGGTAGTAACCGATCCAGGCGAAAGGCGGCCAGGTCTTTTCAGGGTCGTAGAGGTCTGGCCGGTCCACCAGCGCGCCGTTGAAACGGTGGTGCTGCAGGTGGCCGAAACGGACCACGTGGAAGGGGACGCCCAGGCAGACGGCCAGGAGGCGGCCCAGCCGTTCGTTGACAGCCTGGTCCGGGTGCAGATTGGCGTGGAACGATTCGTGCGCCAGGAACCACATGCTGTTGGTGGCCAGCACGCAGGGCAGCAGCAGGAGCAGCCACCACTGACTCAGCGGCAGGAGCAGGGCGGGCGCGACGAGGAAGAGCAGCGCGTTCAGCCCGAGCAGCACTGCGGCCACGGCCCAGTTGGCGAGGACGGGGATACGGTTCTCCATGCTCTGCATATTTCACGCAAAGCGACAGGAGCGTCAAGCGTGCGGCAAAAAAACGGCGGGAATATTCCGGGCGGCCTGGGCGTCAGGCTTTCAGGCGCTGGAGTCCGGCGCGGCGGGGCCGATATCCTGTGCGGCATCGACTGGACGTTGCGGCCCGGGGAGTCCTGGGCGGTATTCGGGGCCAACGGCGCGGGCAAATCCACGTTCCTGGCCCTGGCGAGGGGCGACATCTGGCCGTCCACGGGCGCCCGGAGCTTCATCGTGGAGGGGCGCGAGCAACTCTCCCCCCTGGGCTTTCGCGAACGCACGGCCTTCGTCTCGGCCGCGCAGCAGATGTGGTACGCGCGCTCCGAAGCCGACCCCGCGGCCTGGGAAGTGGTCCTCTCCGGCCTGGACGATGGACCGCTGCCGTACGGCGAGGTGGACGAGGAGGGGCGCGCGGCGGCCCTGCGCGCCCTGGCCCAGGCCGGGCTTGCGAAATACGCCGAGCGGCCTTTCGCGGGCCTTTCCCAGGGGCAGCAGCGCCGGATCCTGCTCGCCCGCGCGCTGGTCGGCCGTCCCTGCCTGCTGTTCCTCGACGAATGCCTGGAAGGGCTGGACGCCCCGGCTCGCGCGGACATGCTTGACATGCTGCGGGCCCGCGCCGGGCGAGGCACGCAACTCGTCTGCGCCACGCACAGGCCCGAGGAGGCGGGCGTCCTGCCGCTCGACTGGGGACTGGTCCTGGAGAAGGGCTGCATCGTCTTTCAGGGGCCTCTGCCCGTGGCCCTGGCCGCGGCCTTTCCGCCCGGCCCCCGCGCTTCCCGGCGCAGCCGTCCGGCCGTGCCCTGCCCCGTGCGCAAGACGGCCGCCTTCCTGCTGGCCCTGGAGGGGGTGAGCGTGGCGCGAGGCGGCGCTCCGATCCTGTCCGGCCTCACCTGGACCGTGCGCCCCGGGGAGCACTGGGTCGTGACCGGCGAGAACGGCGCGGGCAAGTCGACCCTGCTGGCCCTGGCCGCGGGCGATCTGCATCCGGCCTCGGGCCGCGCGGGCCGATTCGGGAGCTTCAGGCCGCTTTCCCTCTGGGCCATCCGGAAGCGGGCCGCCCTGGTCTCCTTCGACCTGGACGTGGCCCACGACCGGGAGACGACAGGCCTTGAGATCGTGGTTTCCGGCCTGCGCGGCCACATCGGCCTGCACGAGGCGGCGGACGACGCCGAGACGGCGCGCGCCGCGGCGCTGTTGGACGACCTCGGGCTGTCCGGACTTGCGGAGCGCACGGCGGACACGCTCTCCACAGGGGAACTGCGGCGTCTGCTCCTGGCGCGGGCCCTGGTCGGGGAGCCGGAACTGCTCCTGCTGGACGAGCCCTTTGCCGGGCTGGACGCGGCCTCGCGCCGGGAAATGCGCCGCATCCTGGCCGTGGTCGCGGGCCTCGGGGCGACCCTGATCATGGCCTCGCACCATGCGGACGATCTGCCCGACGTGCCCATGCGCGAGCTGCGGCTCGGGGACTGAGGCGGCTCAGGCGAGCGTGATCGTGTCCCAGGTCTGGCGCAAGAGGTCGAAAAGCAGCATGCGGCCCGCCAGGCTGCATTCGCCCTGGCCCAGAAGGCGGGCGGCCTCTCCGGCCATGATCGCCGCGGCCGTGTAGATGGCCGGGGGCTGGGTTCCCAGGCTGTCCTCGGCCGCCGGACCGCTGCCCATCAGGGCCGAGGGGTCCGGGAAGCCCGGCATGACCACCGCGACGTAGCCGGACCAGCCCGCCACGGCCGCCGTGACCAGGGGGATGCCCGCGCTCCGGGCCGCGACCGCGAGGTCGCTGCGCCCGGCAAGGCCGCCCAGGCAGTCCAGGGCCACGTCCGCGTCCGCAAGCAGGCTGTCCATGCCCTGGCGGTCCAACTGCTCCTGCTTCGCCTGCAGACGCACCAGGGGGTTGACCAGGCAGACGCGCTCGGCCGCGGCCGCAGCCTTGGGGATGCCCGCGGTCTGGGCCGTGGCCAGGATCTGCCGGTTGCAGTTGCTGTCTTCGAAGACGTCGTGGTCCGCGGCCAGGAGACGGCCCACGCCGAGGCGGGCCAGGGATTCGAGGGCCAGCCCCCCCAGGCCGCCGAGGCCGACCAGGGCGGCGGAGGCGCGGTGCAGCCTGCGCTGCCCCTCGCTGCCGAAGGCCCCGAGGTTGCGCAGATAGCGGGCCGGAATCACGCCCATGACCAAGGCCGCGTCCGCAGCCTCCCAGGGGGAGACCCCCACCTGGCGCGCGATGGCCGGGATGTCGCGGTCTGCCAGGGCCGGGACGGCGTCGCCGTCCGGGAGGCGCTCCTCCCTGGCCGCCGCGCGTATCAGCGCGGCGAGGCGGGCGCTTCCGGCCCCGTCCACCTCATCCCCCCCCGACGGCCGGGAAGAGGCCCAGGCGGTCCCCGTCCCGCAGGGCCGTCTGCGGCCCCACGGCCTTGCCGTTGACGAATATGATCTTGACCTCGTCCGGGGGCACCCCCAGAGCGGCCATGGCTCCGGCCACGTCCGTCCCCTCGGGCAGGGCGAGCGCGCCGTCCGTGGGAGCGAATTTGCCCAACGTGGCGAAACAGCGGACTTCGATGTTCATGCGTCCCAATCTACACGGCGGCGGATTTCTTGCCAAGGAGGGCCCGGCCTCTGCAGCGCAGATGAAATGGTGAACAAAATGAACGAACTATTGCGATATAATGGGCTACAATTCCGGGGCAGAGGGTGCATTGTCTGATTTTGTGAACGTGGATTCGTATGCGCATGGCGACCTTCGGTTCAGACGCAGCGGTCGATATTCGGACAAGGGTGCATCCGACAAGGAAATGTGGCTTGACAGGTATTTGTTAGGGAAGACATATTTTTGACAATAACTGCAAGCGATGCTTGCCTTTCTGGGCGGGACGGCTGTGCAGCACGCTGCCCGGGGCCGGTTTCACCGCTGTCGATCACGTTTTTGCAAAAGGAAGAGGCGATGCTGGATCTGAAAGACGTTACACTCGGGAAGAAACTCGGCGGCGGCTTCCTCGCCGTCGCGCTCATCGTGCTGGTGCTGTTGCAGCGGG
>JALHJW010000020.1 GCA_022839785.1 Desulfovibrio sp.
AGCGCGGCCCTGCCGGAATGGGTCCAGGCGAGGGTGACCCAGATCTCCGGCACGTAGAGGAGGATGACTGCCCAGAGCAGGCACCGTCGCCTGCGCAGGCTCCTGAGCCCGGAGCCGATGAGGAATGGGTCGGTGACCATCTCTCCGTCCCCCGCGCGCTTCACGCCGTTCACGGAGCTGCCCGGCGTCCCCCGCCTCCGCCGGTGAGCAGCTCCTTGAACCGCTTGAGCCGGTAGTGTGATTCGCGCTCGCGCTCGCCGATGTAGTGGCCGATTTCCCGGATCTCCCGGCGCAGGCCGGGGAGGATTCGCTCCTCAAGCACCCTGATCCGCCGCGTAGTGCGGACGATCTCGTTGCCGAGCCGCTTCAGCCTGCTCTCGTAGGCGGCGATCTCCAGCATTTCCCCCAGGATGGTCTCGAACAGGTGCAACGCCTCCTCCAGGTGGGGGGTGGTGAGCCGGTAGTCATAGCCCCGCTCCGAGGGCGACCGGACCGCCTCGCCCCGGAATCCCACGTCCCGGTAGTGAAGCCCCATGACGCTCCGGTCCACGATCTCCACCCCCAGGTCCCGGGGGGCGATCCGTTCGAGGGATTCCGCGAATTCGTCCCCTTCGATGCCGAGGCTCAGGTGCAGTTTCCGCAGCGCCCGGGCATAGGCCGCCCTGACTTCGTCCCGGGAGCGCATGAACGGGAGGGTGGCGGCCAGGAACTCCCGGATGAGCGCCAGGCGCCGCGCCTTGAGGATGCCGATGCTGCCGCTGACGGCGCGCCCCTTGTCCTTGAGCAGGAGCAGGTTGGTGCGGGTCGGGTGGATCATGGGGCCTCCGCCGGAAAGCGCCCGAGAAGGGCGATCCCCCCGTCCAGGCTGGCGTTGATGTCCCGCCGCGCCGCGCCCTGGTGGATCAGCTCCCGCTCGAAGGCGTCGGCAAAGTCGAGCATGAGCCGGTCGCTGCCCATCATCCCCTCGCGGCCCACGATGGCCTCCAGGCGGCGCAGGTCGCGCCCCTTGGCGTACTGCTTGTAGAGGAGATCGGCGATGCGGCGGTGGTCCTGCCGGGTGCGGCCGCTGCCGATGCCCCGCTGCATGAGGCGTGACAGGCTGGGGAGGACGTCCACCGGGGGGAAGACCCCCTTCTGGTGCAGCTCCCGGGAGAGGACGATCTGCCCTTCGGTGATGTAGCCGGTCAGGTCCGGGATCGGGTGGGTGATGTCGTCTTCGGGCATGGTCACTACCGGCAGCATGGTGACCGAGCCGGGCATCCCCCTGATTCGTCCGGCCCGTTCGTAGAGCGAGGCCAGGTCCGAGTACATGTAGCCGGGATAGCCGCGCCGGCCGGGAAGCTCCTCCCGCGCCGTGGAGACTTCGCGCAGGGCGTCGCAGTAGTTGGTCATGTCGGTGATGACCACCAGCACGTCCATGCCGCGGGCAAAGGCCAGGTGTTCGGCCACGGCGAGGCCGAAGCGGGGCGCCAGGAGGCGCTCCATGACCGGCTCGCCGGCCCGGTTGATGAAGGCCGTGAAGTCCCCTTCCATGCCGGCGAGGACCTGCATGTAGAAGGCGTACTCGTGGTGGGGGAGCCCCAGGGCCACGAAGACCACCACAAAGGCGCCTCCCCCGGCGAGGCGCGCGTTGCGCACGATGGCGGCGGTCATCTCCTTGGCCGGCAGGCCGGCGCTGGAGAAGATGGGCAGCTTCTGCCCCTTGACCAGGGTGTTGAGGGCGTCAATGGCGGTCAGGCCGGTCTCGATGAACTCCTCGGGCCGCGCCCGGGCCGTGGGGTTGATGGGGGCGCCGGTGATGGGAGCCCACTGCTCGGGCACGAACATGGGGGCGCCGTCGATGGGGATGAAGGAGCCGTTGAAGACTCTGCCGATCACGTCCGCGGACAGGGGGGCCTGCCGGATCGCGTCGGTGAAGGCAACGTCTGCGTCCAGGCCCAGGCCGCGGGTTTCGCCGAAAACCTGGATCAGCGCGGTGTCCCCGTCGATCTTCAGGATCTCCCCTTCGGCCGTTTCGCCGCCGGGGCAGGCGATGCGCACCACCTCGCCCATGCGGGCCGCGAAGACCTGTTCCACGAACAGGAGCGGCCCCCTGATGGAGGAAATGGTGCGGTAACGATGTTCGGACAGTCGCATGGCGCCTCCTGGCTGCCGTTCCGGGTCGGTGCCGGTTCTATCCCCTGGGGAGCTCGTCCGGGAGCACCCCCTGCTTCAGCTGCTCCCCGGCCCGGTCGTGGAACGCCACGATCTCCGCGATCCGTGCCAGGGTCCGGTCCGGGGCGGAAAAGGCGTCGTCCATGTAGGCGTTCTGGGAGAGGAACTCGTGCCTGATCCGCTCCGCCACCTTCATCAGCAGGCGGTCGGCATCCTGGAGCCCTTCGATGCCGACGATCTCTGCCACCTCGCGCAGGGCCTCCTCCCGCTGGAGGATTTCCCGGCAGCGCCGCCTGACCTCGCTCCAGCGGGGCGAGACATGGCCGTCGAAGTGGGCCACCATCTCCGGCTCATAGAGGGAGTAGCTCTGGAACCAGTTGATGGCCGGGAAGTGGCGGCGGTGGGCGAGGGCGGTGTCGAGCATGAAGAAGACCCCTGCCGTGCGCAGGCACGCCTGGGTGACCGGCTCGGTGAAATCGCCCCCGGGCGGGGAAACGGAGAGGATCATGGAGAGGGAGCCGACCGTCCCGCCCAGGGTCTCCACCACCCCGGCCCGCTCGAAGAAGGCGGCCAGCCGGGACGAGAGGTAGGTGGGGTAGCCCTCTTCGCCGGGCATCTCCTCCAGGGAGGAGGAAATCTCCCGCAGCGCCTCGGCCCAGCGGGAGATGCTGTCCGCCAGGAGGAGCACGTGGCAGCCCATGTCCCGGTAGTACTCGGCCATGCTCACGGCGGTGTAGATGGATGCCTCGCGGGCCGCCACCGGCATGTTGGAGGTGTTGACCACCACGATGGTCCGCTCCATCAGGGGGCGGCCGCTCCAGGGGTCCGCCAGGGTGACGAATTCCTCCAGCAGTTCCGCCATCTCGTTTCCCCGCTCGCCGCACCCCGCGTAGACCACGATGTCCACGTCGGCGAACTTGGCGATGGACTGCTCCAGGATGGTCTTGCCGGTGCCGAAGCCGCCGGGGAAGATGGCCGTGCCGCCCCGGGCCACGGGGAAGAGGAAGTCGATGGTGCGCTGGCCGGTCACCAGCGGCAGGGAGGGGGAGAGCTTCCTGCGGTAGGGGCGCGGCCGGCGTACGGGCCAGGGGGCGATCGCGAAGATGTCCCGGCCGTCGGCCATCCGGCCGATGGGGTCGGCCAGGCGGAATTCCCCCGCGTGCAGACGTTCGATCCGTCCCCCCCGTGGTGCCGTGACGGGGTGCCGGAATGTTCCTTCGGCCACGTGGCCCAGGAGGTCGCCGGCGGCTACCTCGTCCCCCGCGTTCCCGGCCGGGGTGAAGACCCAGGTCCGCTCCCGGTCCAGGGGGAAGACCTCCCGCCCGGCCGCGACAAAGGGGCCGGCCAGTTCCTCCAGCCGCCGGAGGGGACGCTGGAGGCCGTCGAACATCCCGCCCAGGAGCCCCGGCGCCAGTTGGACCGAGAGGGGGGCGTCCATGCCGGCCGCGGGCTCGTTCACGGCCAGCCCCCGGGTGTCCTCGTAGACCTGCACCACGGCGCGCCCCCGCTCCAGGCGCACCACTTCGCCGATGAGCCCGGCGGTCCCCACCCGGACCATGTCGTAGAGCCTGAGCCCGGAGATGTCCACCGTCACCGTCGGTCCCGCTATGCCCAGGATGCGTCCGGTCATGGCATGAGCCTCACATGGTAGCCGATCACCCGGCGAATGAGGCGGGCCGCGTAATCTTCCTCCTCTTTTTTCGCCGCTTCCGGGGCGGGGAGGACGATGAGCACGCCGAACCACCGCCGCTCCATCTCCTGGAAGCGCTCCTCGCCGATGCCGGGCAGGAGCCGCTCGTCGATGACGACCAGACCGCACTCCGGATCGGCCATGGCCTGCCGGACCGCGGCCTCGGCCTCGGCCGGCGCTGCCGTGAGCTGGGTCGCGCCGGCAAGGCTGAAGCCGTGCCGGGCATCGGCCGGGGTAATGAAAACGATCCTCTTCACCGGATCAGCTCCCCGCGGAGTTCGTCCTCCGCCTCCCCGAAGCGGCAGATGAGCCCCAGGTTGCGCGCCTCAACGGCGCAGCGCCAGAGATAGTCGAGGATGGGGCCCGGCCCCAGGGGGTCTCTTCCCAGGGCCCGTATTCTCCCGGTGAGCCAGCGGAGCAGGAGCGGGCCGGGAGTGGCCGTGTCCGCCGGCAGGGGGCCCATGCCCGGCAGGGAGGCCAGCAGGGCGGTGAGCCCGGCGCCGGTTCCCTTGTCGCGCGCCCGCTCAAGGCGCTCCGGCGCGATGGTTCCCCCGCGGATGAAGGACCGGGGCTCCCGCAGGTCCCAGCGGATCTGCTTGGCAAGGGTGACCAAGTTCTGCACGTCGGTCAGGGCGCGGAAGAACGCCGCCACCAGGGGGTGCAGGGGAAGCTCCCCCATCCGCTCCAGAAAGAGGGTGGCCAGCCGTTGTTCGAGCATCCGTCCCCCCTGGTCCCGGTAGAGGGTGCCCAGATCGCGGAGCCGGGCGTCGAGGTCCGCCAGGAGTGCGCCCAGGGCAGCCGCCGCTTCCGGTGGACCCTCCCCTCCGGTCAGGGCCTGCCGCACTGCCGGGGCCAGGAGGCTGGCGGAAAGGGTGGCGTTGGCCCCGTCCCGGTCGCCCCCCCGGCGGAAGCGGAGGCAGGTGAGGATGGTCCCCAGTTCGAACCAGAGGAAGAGGGGGGCAAAGACCGCCCGCATCTCCCGGTTCATCTGGCCATAGGCCCAGCGAAACTCCTGCCGCATCCTCCGCCGGGCCCGGTCCGCCGGCATGGCCGTCTCCGTCCCGGTGCGAAGAGCCCCGGCGGCGAGGCACGCGCGGCGTCCCCTGACCCGCGCCGTCAGGTACTCGGTGGGGTACCCTTCTCCGACAGGCCGGGTAAGTAGTGCGGTCAGGTCAGGCATCGGTCGCCGCCTCCGCCAGGAGGTGGGGGAGGATGTCTGGCCAGCCCCGAGCCAGTCGCTTTTCCAGGGTGTTGACGACCCGCATCCGTCCCCCCTCCGTGATCGCCTCCATGCCACCGCTGATGGCGGGGTCGGTCTCGATGCGCGCGCCGGGAAAGAGGACGACGGCCCGCTCCCCGTCGGCCGGGTTGACCCGCACCGTCTCCCACGCCAGGGGGGGAAGCTCCGCGGCCAGGCGGGCAAAGGCGGCAGGATAGTCCCCGTCCCTGAGCCGGGGCAGAAGGCGCCGCGCCAAGTCATGGAACCGGCTCGCCATCTCTTCTTCCGCGACCAGCCGCACCCGCCGTGCCGCCCGCTCCGCCTCGGCCAGGATGGCCCGTTCCTGCGCCGCAATGAGACGTTCCTGCTCCTGCAGGTGCATTTCGCGCAGGCGGGCCAGCCCCAGGGCGGCCTCCTCCCTGAGCCGGGCCGCCTCTTCCCCGGCCCGGCGCCGGATCGCCTCCTCCTTCCGATTCCCTTCGCTGCGCAGGGCTGCCAGCAGTTCCGCCGTACCCACCGCCGTCTCCGTCACATGGTCAGGATCGTGATGGCCACCACGAACCCGAGGATCACCATGGTTTCGGGGATGGCCACCAGGATGATGACCGTGCCGCTCAGTTCGGGCTTCTCGGCGAGCGTGCCGGCGCCGGCGCTGCCGATCTTGGACTGGGCCCAGGCCGTGGCCAGGGCGGAGAGCCCCACCGCCAGGGCCGCGGCAAGAGCCAGATAGACCTTTTCCATTGCATCCTCCTTGGCACCGGGCTGCCGGGCAGGGGCGGGTGCCGCGCCTCCCTACCCCTTGCGCAGCGGTTCGAACTTCCTTCCCCCCGGCACCATGAACTTGCTGTAGAACTCCACGTAGTGCAGGCGGAGGGCGTGGATGGTGGGCGAGAAGACGCCGAGCACGATGTTGACGGCATGAAAGATGACCGCCAGCAGCACTCCGGTCACCACGTTGCCGGTCATGCCGGCAAAACGGTTCGCCACCCGGGCCAGGAGCAGGGAGGCGAGCCCGATGGCCATGATCCTGGCGTAGGACACGATATTACCGATGCTCTTCAGCAGTTCCAGAGGGGCCAGGACCCCCCCCGAGAAGAACAGGAACGGGATGAGAAAGATCAGGATCAGGGCCAGGGGCCTGGTCAGGAGCCGGGGGACGATCTCCATCCGGCTGAGGACCAGCACCACGAGGCAGAGGATGGCGAGGATGTTCACCAGCTTGAACATGGCCTCGCGGCCGGTTTTGCGCCTGAGGGCGGTGATGAACCCCAGCAGCAGGCCGAGCAGGATGTGCGCCAGCCCCACGGACAGGGCGAAGCAGAGCATCGGCACGATGGCCTGCCGTCGCTCCACGATGAACCCTTCCTTCATCCCCAGGAGTCCGGCCCCCACCTCGCCGAAGAATTCGCCGTACAGGATGCCGAACAGGATGGTGTAGCAGGAGGAGAACAGGAGAATTCGGGCGGCGTCCCGCGCCGTTTCCCGTTGCCTGAAGACTCGCCCCAGGATCAGCGCCAGGATCAGGAGCACGAGGCCGTAGCCGGCATCGCCCAGGATCATGCCGAAGAAGAGGGGGAAGCAGACGGCGATGAAGGGGGTCGGGTCGAAGGAGGCGTAGCGGGGCAGAGGGAGGAGCCGGGCAAAGAGCTCAAAGGGGCGGAACAGGGGAGGATTGCGCAGGGTGACCGGTACCAGGTCCAGGTCCTGCTCAAGGATCTGTTTCTCCTCAACGAGCACTGCGCCGCCGAATTTCGTCCGGATCTCGCCGGTGAGGCGCGGCACATCGGCTGCCGGGGTCCAGCCGTGGATGAAGAAGCACATGCCGGTCCGGTGAAGGTGGGCCGTGTTCCCCAGCAGCGCCAGCCGCTCGTCGAGCCAGCTCCTCACCCGCGCGTAGATGGCCCCCCAGCGCCGGGCGAACCGGGCCAGCTCTTCGTCGATGGCCGCGATACCGGCGGTGACTTCGGCCGTCCGGGTGCGCAGATGGCGGATCTTCTCCGGGAACGGCATCCGGGCCAGCTCCGGCGGAAAGGTCATCTCCGGCACGTGCTGCTCCCCGAGGATGCCGCGCACCTTGGCGGCCAGGTCCTTTTCCAGGGTGATCAGGCCGATCAGGGTGCCGTCCTCGGCTTTGACCGTGAGCAGTTGGAACCGGCCGCCGGTCAGCCGGGCCAGGGTCCGCATCAGTTCTGCCACGGCCGCAGGCTCCCGAATGGTCACGCCGATGAAGTCGAGGCCGCTGTCCGGCGCGATGGTTGTCACGTGGGGCTCCAGGGCGCCGAGAAAGACGCTGTCGCCGCCCAGTTCCGCCAGTTCGGTCCGGAGCTCCTCCCGCTTCCGGCACCACTCGCGGCAGAGCGCGCTGTGCCGCTGGAGGGTTTCGTTCACCGATTCGAGCACGTCGCCGGGGTCCAGGTAGCTCTGGCGCATTTCCTCCCGCGGCAGGCAGGCAAACAGTTCGTCGATCCGCGCCCGCAGGTCCTCGCAGTAGATCCGTTCGGCCATGGTCTTCTCGTCCAACAGGAGCGGACGCACCTTGTCCCGGTCTTCCGCCGCCACGAAGCCGGTGATGTCCTGCTCGATCTGGAACAACTCCAGGTCGCGCAGCAGGGACAGGACCTCCAGGAGCAGTTCCGAGGGGCCCACGATCTCGATCTTGACCATCCTGGCGATCATGGTTCCGGCTCCGGCACGATCCGGCCAAGGCCGGCGAGGACGCGCCGCTCCAGGGTTGCCTGGTCGAGATTGCTCAGCCGCTCCGCCCGGGCGGCGGCGCGGTGCACCAGCGCTGCGGCCCGCTCCCGCGCATCATCCCCGGCTGCCGCCACGGCCCGGCCAACCTCCTCCGCCAGCCGCTCCTCTTCCCGCGCCGCCTCGTCGTCAAGCTCGCGCCGCAGCTCTGCCAGCATCTGGGCGGCCCGCCGCTCCTCCCCGGCGATCCGTTCCCGGATCTCCGTTTCGGCGTCGATGATGGTGGCGAGAAGGTCCTGTTCCATGGCGGTCGTTGCCCCTTACCTGCCGAACAGCAGTTTCAGGATGTTCGGCAGTTTCAGTTTCAGCCCCTTGACGGGCCATTGGAGCTCATGCTTCTGGCACAGCAGGTCCATCCGGTTCAACCGGAAGATATCCTCCCGGAGTGACCCGTCGATGACGTCCGCATTCTCGATGCGCCATTCGAGCGCCACGGCCATCCGGATGTGCGCCCTGATTTCGTCCGCTTCCTCCCCGTCCAGCAGCCCGTGGGCCGCCTTCAGCTCGATGAGGCGCAGGGCGCCGTCGTAGGTGGCCCGGACGATCTCGTCCCGGCTCATCCAGGAGGTTTCGTAGTTCAACCGTTGCTTCCAGGTGGGCATGAGTATGGCCTGCCGGTGCTCCCGGAGGGTTCGGGCGAACAGCCGGTAGCCGAAGCGCTCGGCCTCCTCGAACAGCCGGCAGCCGGGATCGACGAAGGGGGCCAGGGGAGCGATCATGGGGAGCAGCGTGCCGTTTTCCCCGAACCGGCGGAGCAGTTCGCCGCCGTACTCCACCGTGTCCATGACCGAGCGGTAGTCCTGGTACGGCAACCCCACCATGAAGAACAGGTCGAGACGGCGGCAGGTGCTGTCGATCAGGGCCGCGACGGACGCCTCCAGTTCGGCGTTGCCGTAGTTCTTGCCAAAGGCCCTCCTGACCCGCGGGTCGTGGGATTCGGGTGAGATCTCCACGTTGAAGTTGATCAGGGAGTCGGAAACCAGCCGGACGAATTCGGCAGGGGGCGGGTGGAAGAACTCGATGGCGATTTCGTTTTCGATCCGGTACCGCCTCATGGCCCGCAGGAAGCGTTCGGCATAGTCGCGCCCGGCCTGGAGCAGGTCGCCCACCACCATCACGGGTGCCCCGGTGCAGGCGGCTATGGCCCGGATATCCTTTGCCAGCAGCTCCGGGGACCTGAACGCGGGGCGGTCCCGGCCGCACAGCCTGTGGAACGCCGATGCCGAGCCGCCGCAGGAGACGCAGTCGTGGAGGCAGCCACGGCAGGAAAAGACCGCCATGACCGGGTTCGACAGCCAGTTGCGGAAGGGGAGGTAACCGGATGGGTCGTGATATTTGACGGTCATCTTCAGGGGGTGGGAGTAGTCGAAGTGGACATGGTCCAGGTTCGGGGGGCGGTAGGAGATGCCGTTGTCGACCACGCCGCCCCGGCCGTCGCGCCAGACCAGGTTGGGGACGGTGGCGAAGTCGCCGCCGTTTTTGATGGCCTCCATGAGCAGGCGCAGCGGCTCCTCGGTGGAATCCCCGCACAGGATGAAGTCCACGAAGGGATAGTCGGCCATGATCTCCCGGTGGTAGTAGGTGGCGGACAGGCCGCCGAAGATGACCGGCGTGCCGGGATGGTGCTTCTTGACCAGTTCCGCCAGGGTGAGGCTGCCGTCCACGTGGGGGAGCCAGTGGAGGTCGATGCCGAAGGCGACGGGGTCGAGCCTGGCGACGAATGCCTCCGGATCGAAGGATCGGTCCCTGAGCATCTTCAGGGCGAGATTGACCACCCTGACCGAAATGCCGTTGCGGTTCAGGTGCTCGGACAGGGTGATGAAGCCGATGGGATAGTTCTCGAACAGGGAGGATGAGGGTATGACATCGCTGATGGGGCCGTAGAAGATCGGCAGCTCGCGGAAGTTGAAAATGCTCGGCGGATGAAGAAGGATCAGATCGACACGCGTCATGACAGATGCTCCCCGGGTTGGAGACGGTCATCCGTACCCTGTGCCGGACATCAACCCGAATCCGCGGGGGAAGGCACGTCCCGGCGCCGTGCGGCCGGAAGCGGCGTCGGGAGAGGGCGCACCCGCTCCGCCCGGTTCCCCGGCTCCGCGATTCGGTATCAACCATCCTCGAAGCTGGTCCCCCTGCGGCACCAGCGCCCGCCGCTGATGATGGACGAAATGGCCCCCTCGCGCTCCACCGTGTCCGCCCTGATGGCCAGATAGACGTGGATGGGGATGAAGGCCAGGAAGATCCACATCACCAGCAGGTGGGCCAGCCTCACGTACTGGACCCCCACCAGGGTGTCGAGCCGGACCAGATGGCGAAAGAGCCAGTGGTCCGGCGCGTAGAGGGCATAGAGGGCGAAGCCGGTCAGGAGCGCGAGCATGCCCACCCCGTAGATGGCGGTGTATGCCACCTGCTGGAGCGGGTTGTGGCCGATATAGTGGGGCCCCCGGTCGAAGCGGCAGAAGAGGTAGTTCCGGCCCACGGTCAGGAGGTTGCGCAGGTCCCGCGGCTTCACCGGGAAGAGGGCGTCCCAGCGCTGATAGCGGTTCGAGGCGAGGAAGAGGCCGGCAATGCGGATGAGGGCCGTGGCGAGGAGGAGCCACCCGGCCGCGAAGTGGATGAACCGCAGGTAGCCGAACAGGAAGGAGCTCTCCCGGGCTCCGGCGTAGGCGGGGCGGCCGCTTCCCATGAGGATGCCGGTGACGCTGAGCACGGCGATCAGGAGCACCGCCAGCCAGTGGAGGGAGCGGAGCTGCCAGTCCCAGACCGGCACGTAGCGGAAGGCGCCGGGCTCCTCGGCCCGCCGGCTTTGCTCGCGGGTGGCCCGCAGCGGCACGAACCCCAGGAAGGTCCACTTCTCACCTCCCTCGGGCAGCGGCTCGCCATGGGCCACGGCCAGGGGCCGGAAGCCGTGGACCATCCGCTCGCCCGCCTCCATCTCGGCCCGGTAGCGGGTCGACTCGTCGGCCCGGCAGAGGTAGAGGATCGAGTTCAGTCCGCCCCGGGCGATCAGCTCCTCCCGGGCGGTGCCGGCACGGCGGACCCGGGCGATGCTGTAGTTCAGCCCCGGGTCCAGGGGGGCATACCCCGTCTGCTCGTAGTGCCGCAGGTCCTCCTTGCGTGAGGCGGCGCCGAGCAGGGCCAGGTCGGCCGGGTCCGTGGTCCCGAAGGGGGCTCCCAGGGCCGCGGCCACCAGGAGCTCGCGCTTCTTCTCCCCGGCAAAGGGTGCCGGGTCTCCCAGCTCTATGCGGATGTCGCCTTCGGGCGTCTCGTGTTCGCTCATGACACGCTCACCGTGCCGATGGTCCCGCCTGCCGGGTCGAGCAGGTGGACCGCGCAGGACTGGCAGGGATCGAAGGAGTGGATCGTTCTCAGCACCTCCAGGGGACGGCCGGGTTCCAGGAGGGGATGGTGCCCCCGGTGGGCCAGGGCGTGCTCGAAGGGGCCGGGCTGGCCGCTCGCGTCGCGGCCCGAGCTGTTCCAGGTGCTTGGCACCACGCACTGGTAGCGGGTGATCCTGCCGTTCTCGATCTCCACCCAGTGGGACAGGGTACCCCGGGCCGCCTCGGTGAAGCCGACCCCCTGGGCGCTCTTCGGCCAGGTGGCCGGGTCCCACTTGTCGGGGTTGAAGGTGGCGGTGTCGCCGGCATGGATTCTCTCCTGGAACTGCCGGAACCATTCATCCATGCGGTTGCAGAGGAGCACCGACTCGACGGCCCGGCAGAGGGTGCGGCCGAGGGTCGAATTGAGGGCCTCCCGGCCGGCTCCCAGCCCGGCCAGGGCGTCGTCCACCAGCCGTGTTGCGTCCTTGTGGCCCTGGGCGCAGGCCACGAGCATCCTGGCATTGGGGCCCACCTGCACTGCCCGGCCATCGTAGCGGGGCGCCTTGACCCAGGTGTACTTGACGTTGTCGGAGATCTGCCCGTAGGGGGGGCGTGGCCCGGTGTAGCGGGGCACGGTCTCTCCGCGCCAGGGATGCCGCCCCGCCTTGTCCCCCTCGGGATAGGCGTACCAGGAAGAGGTGACGAACTCGGCGATCTTGGCCGGTTCGAAGGGGCGGAGCTCCTCGTAGTTGCCGTCCGCCAGGACGCCGGCCCGCACCTCTCCAGCCACCGGGGTGCCCGCGCAGGAAAAGGCGCTCTCGCCCACGGCCATGAGGGTGGGGCTGGAGATGCCGATGGCCGCATACTCCCGGTAGAAGCCGGCAATGGCCAGGACATCCGGGTAGTAGACCTCTTCCACGAAGCGGCGGGCCCGGCCGATGAGCCCGGTCAGTTCGTCGAGCCGCACGGCGTTGATGCCGAGCTGGTTGTCCAGGTTGATGGAGCAGGCCATTCCCCCCACCAGGAAGTTGGGGTGCGGGTTCTTGCCGCCGAAGATGGTGTGGAGGCGGATGATCTCCCGTTGCCACTGGAGCGCCTCCAGATAGTGGGCCAGGGCGAGGAGGTTGGCTTCCGGCGGCAGGCGGTAGGCGGGGTGCCCCCAGTAGCTGCCGGCGAAGATGCCGAGCTGGCCGCCCGACACGGACGCGCCCACCCGTTGCTGCACCTCCCGGAACCAGGCGGCCGAGTTGCTGGGCCAGGGGGAGACCGAGGCGGCCAGGCGGGCCGCGGCCTGGGGATCGGCGGCCAGGGCGCTCTTCACGTCGACCCAGTCGAGGGCGTGAAGGTGGTAGAAGTGCATGACATGGTCCTGCACGATCCCCATGGCCGTGACGAGGCTGCGGATCAGCTCCGCCTGCCTGGGGATGGGGTAGTCCAGGGCATCCTCCACCGCCCGGACGGAGGCGATGGCATGGATGCCCGTGCAGACGCCGCAGATCCGCTGGGCCAGAGCCCAGGCGTCCCGGGGGTCGCGGCCCTTGAGGATGGTCTCGATCCCCCGGAACTGGGTCGCGCTGGCCCAGGCGTCGGTGATCCTGCCGCCGCTCGTTTCCAGTTCTATGCGCAGGTGTCCTTCGATCCTGGTGATGGGGTCAATGACGACTCGCTGGGTAGCCATGATCGCTCCTCATCTCCGGCGGTCCGGTGGCCGGTCCGCCGCTTCACTCAGGGCGGCCGCACCGCTTATCCGCTCTTGTCCCGCTTCTCCGTGGGGCGCTCGGCCCCGGTTTCGCCGAGCACCGCCAGGGGCAGGGATTCGGGCGTGCTCCTCCGTTTGCGCTGCCTGGCAATCACCGTGGCCGCGGCGTGGATCGCAACCCCGCCCGTCGAGGCGGCAACGGCGGCGGCGCCAAGGACGTTGGCCGAGCTCTCAACGCCGATTCCCGGCAGGGGGATGTCCGGCACCCGCTGGTAGAAGGGGGTCATCCTGTCGAAGAACTGCTCTTCGGTGCAGCCGAGGCAGGGGTGGCCCGCCTTGATGGGGAAGCTCTGGCCCAGGTTCCATTCCAGGGTGGGGCAGGGCGCGAAGGTAGCCGGTCCCTTGCACCCGAGCTGGTAGAGGCAGTATCCCTTGCGGGCTCCCTCGTCGTCGAAGCGCTCGGCGAACTGGCCCGCGTCGAAGTTTGCCCGGCGGGGGCACTTGTCGTGGATCCGCTGGCCATAGGCGAAGAGCGGCCGGCCCTCGTCGTCGAGGCGCGGGGTGTGGCCGTAGGCCAGGTAGTAGCCGATGGTGGCGGTGATTACCTCGGCGATGGGGGGGCAGCCGCCGATGTTGACGACCGGCCGGCCGGAGATGACGTCGTCAACTCCCACGGCGCCGGTGGGGTTGGGGGAGGCGGCCTGGATCGAGCCGTAGGTGGCGCAGGCCCCCACCGCGATGATGGCCGTGGCGTTCTGCGCCGCCCGCTTCAGGACCGCTTCCGCTGATTCGCCGCCGATGGTGCAGTAGGCGCCGTGGCTCTTGAGGGGCACCGAGCCGTTGACGATGAGGAGGTGGGGCTTCTGCGCCGCCTCGGCCAGGAGGGAGTTCGCCTCGCTGCCGGAGGCGGTCATCAGGAGTTCGTTGTAATCCAGGGAGATGAGCTCGAGCAGGAGTTCGTCGACGGGGGTGCTGCCGGAGCGGAGCGCGCTCTCCAGGCAGCCGGTGCACTCCTGGAGCTGCAGCCACACCACGTTCGGGCGTTGTGCGCTGCCGAGCCTGCGGGCGATCTCCCGCGCGGCCGCTGCGGGAGGACCGGTTGCCGCCAGCCCGGCCCCCACGAGGACTGCAAGCCTGCCGCAGAACCCGAGGAATTCGCGCCGGCTGACGCCGCGCCGCGTCAGGTAGTCGAAAAACGATTCGGTCCCGGTCCAAGGATCATCGAGAAGAGGTGCCATTTCCGTCTCCATCCATGGCTGGCGACCCCCGGGCGCATGCCGGAGGTCCATCCGTCATACCTGTACCCTGATTCCCCCGATTGAATTGTGAACGTCGGTATATCGGCCTGTTAGCTCACAGTGTATCACCGGGTTGGGGCCTGTAAATAAGAGTCGGTTAAAAAATGTTGTCAAAATGTTTTTGCCGGGTTGCCGGTGTGCATAGGGGTTGATACTTGCGCTGTTATCACCTCAAGTCCCGGGGTGAATTGTCCGATATGCTCTATGGTATGTCCATTTTGCCGGAATGAGGATCACCAGCCCATGACCGCTCCGAACATTCTTGCCGTCGACGATGACGGGCTTTCTCTCCTGATGCTGGAGAACCTGCTGGCCGATGGGGGATTCGCCCCCCTGACCGCGGCCAGCGGCGCGCAGGCGCTGGCGCTGCTGGAGCGGGAGCATGTGGACCTGATCATCTCCGACCTGATCATGGAGGGGATGGACGGGCTGGAGCTGCTGGCCCGGGTGAAGGAACGCTACCCAAAGGTGCCGGTCATCGTGGTCACGGCCCGGGGGAGCGTGGAGAGCGCCGTGGAGGCCATGCGACGGGGCGCCTACGACTACCTGGCAAAGCCCTTCAATCCCGAGGTGCTGCGGATCACGCTCCAGCGGGCCCTGGACTATCACCACGTGGTCCGCGAGAACGAGCAGATCACGGGGCTGCTCCGCGAGCGGTTCACCTTCCAGAGCATCGTTACGGTGAATCCGGCCATGAAGAAGCTGCTGGAGCTGGCCGCCAGGGTGGCGGCGGCGCGGCAGACCACGGTGGCCGTCTACGGCGAAAGCGGCTCGGGCAAGGAGGTGCTGGCGCGGGCCATCCACTTTGCCGGCAAGGGGCTGCCCGCCGGGTTCGTGGCGGTCAACTGCGCGGCCGTGCCCGAGCACCTGCTGGAGAGCGAGCTGTTCGGCCACGTGCGGGGGGCCTTCACCGGCGCCGACCGGGACCGGGAGGGGAAGTTCAGCCTGGCCCGCGGCGGCACGCTCCTGCTGGACGAGATCGGCGACATGCCCCTGCCGCTCCAGGCCAAGCTGCTGAGGGTCCTCCAGGAGCGGGTGTTCGAAAAGATCGGCAGCAATACCTCAATCTCAACGGATTGCCGGGTCATCGTGGCCACCAACCGTAACCTGGCCGACATGGTGGCGGCCGGCCGCTTCCGCGAAGACCTCTACCACCGGATCAACGTGTTTCCCCTGGTCATCCCGCCGCTGCGGGAGCGCACGGACGACATCCCGCTCCTGTGCGAGCATGTCCTCGACCAGTTGCGGCAGCACCTGGGCAAGCCGCTGCCCGGCATCTCCCAGAAGGCCATGGACGCCATGCTGGCCCACGGCTGGCCGGGCAATGTGCGGGAGTTGCGCAACTGCCTGGAGCGCGCCGCGATCCTGACCGACGGCGAGCTGATCCGGCCCGAACACCTGGGGTTCGGCACGGCCGGAGCCCCTGCCCGGGAAGCATCTGCCGGCCCGGCGCCCGACACGGTGCAGTACGCCCTGGCGCTGCCCGTTGACCAGTTGTCGCTCCATGCCCTCACCGAGCGGATCATGGCCATCACCCTGGAGCGCTGCGGCGGCAACAAGTCCAGGGCGGCCCAGCTCCTCAGGATCGACCGCAAGGCATTCTACCGGGGCTGATCCCGCGCAGCGCTCCCCCTGCAGCACCCCCTCATCCCCCACTGTTCCATTTTGCCCCACTCTGTCCCCCAGGGGGACGCTTCTTCTGGTGTTGCTCAGTATAACATGTTGAAATTGCATGATTGTCTGAATTGGCATCCTGTCTGCTGAATAACGGGTAACAATTGTTCCACTGTCCCCGTGAGGGACAGTACGAGGAGGGTGCCCGTGACGCAAGAGGCAGTTGAAAAATTCCTTGGTCGTCTGTTGACCGACGACGGGTTCCGGCAGCGGGCAATGGTTTCGCTGGCCGATGCCTGCCGGGAAGAAGGATATCGGCTCAGCAGCGAAGAACTCCGGGCCGTGAGCCAGGATTACTTTGATCTGCTCGAACAACTGGCGGGGCAACTCGACAGGAGCATCAAGCGCTTTTCCCCCGCCGAGCCGGACAGTTCCGGTTCTGGATCGAACCAGTAATCAGTATCAAGCGCCAGAACACAAAAAGGAGACATTGTTATGAAATGGTTGGCAAATATGAGGGTAGGAACCAAACTCGTAACCGCGTTCGGCGCCGTTGCCGCGATTGCCGCCGTAGTCGGTTTCATCGGCTCCGTGGAAATCCGCAAAATCCAGAACGACGACCGGAAACTGTATGAAATGATCACCATGCCCATGCACGATCTGACGGAGATGTCGGTGGCCTTCCAGCGGGTCAGGATCAACCTGCGCGACGCGGTCGAGGCAACCGACCCGGCAGCGCGGGCCGATTATCTGGAAACGATCAGGAAATTGCGGGAGGCCATCTCAGTGCATCAGGACGGTTTCGAGAAAACCATCCTGACCGAAGACGGGCGCAAACTGTTCAACGACTACAAGGAGGCCCGCAAGGTCTATGGGGGGTACATCGACAACATCATGGAACTGAACAGCGCGAAGAAGATGACCGAGGCAAAGGCGCTGCTCCACGGTGACGCCAGGAAAGCGGCACTGCATTACCAGGAACTGCTCAGCAAGCTGGTCGACGCCAAGCAGGCGCAGGCAAAGCTGACCGCCGAGAGCAACGAGCACGTTGCCGCGACCGCCTTTACGGTGATGGCGGTGCTGTCGGCGGTGGGTGTGATTCTGGCCATCGGGCTCGGCCTGCTCATTTCCCGGATGATCACCACTCCGCTGAGCCGGGCGGTGGACGTGGCCAACCGCCTGGCGGACGGCGACCTGACGGTTGACGTTGGCGCCACCTCCACGGACGAGACGGGCCGGCTGCTGACGGCCATGCAGCACATGGTGCAGAGCCTGCGGGAGATGGTGACCCAGACCGCAACCATCTCCGCCGGCATCGCGTCCGCCTCGTCCCAGCTCCACGCCACCTCCGAGCAGATCGCCACCGGCACCGAGGAAGTGGCCTCCCAGGCAGGCACCGTGGCCACCGCCAGCGAGGAGATGTCGGCCACCAGCCAGGACATCGCGACCAACTGCCATGCCGCCGCCGGCAGCGCCGAGCAGGTGGCCGCCACCACCCGCCAGGGGTTCGACGTGGTCAGGCACACCGTGGAAGGGATTCGCTCCCGCGGGGAAGGCACGCGCCAGAACGCGCAGCTCATGGCATCGCTGGGAGAGCGCTCCGAACAGATCGGCGACATCGTGGGCACCATCGAGGACATTGCCGACCAGACCAACCTGCTGGCCCTGAACGCCGCCATCGAGGCGGCCCGGGCCGGCGAACAGGGCCGCGGCTTCGCCGTGGTGGCCGACGAGGTGAGGGCCCTGGCCGAGCGGACCACCCGGGCCACCAAGGAGATCGGCGAGATGATCCGGGCCATCCAGCAGGAAACCAAGACGGCCATCGTCTCCATGGAGGAGGGGGTGCGCGGTACGGAACAGGGCGCCCTGGAGGCGGCCCGATTGGAAACGGCGCTCCGGCAGATACTGGACCAGGTGAACGAGGTGAGCATGCAGGTGGGGCAGATCGCCACGGCCGCCGAGGAGCAGACCGCAACCACCGGCGAGGTGACCGGCAATATCCAGCAGATCACCGAGGTGGTGCACCAGACCGCCCAGGGGGCCGAAGAGACGGCCGATGCCGCCGCACAACTGGCCCGGCAGGCCCAGGACCTGCAAACCCTTATGGGACGCTTCAGGCTGGCCTGAGCGTTCCCGCCGCGAAACGCACGGAGGAAATCATGGCACACGCACTGGCAACGAATATCTCGACCGGCTCGAGAGATGAACTGATCCAGTTGGTCAGCTTCACGGTCGATCGCGAGGAGTATGGAGTGGACGTCCTCAAGGTCCGCGAGATCATCCGGATGAGCAGCATAACCCAGGTGCCCGAGGCCCCGCCTTACGTGGACGGGATCATCAACCTGCGGGGGCGGGTGATCCCGATCATCTCCCTGCGCGACAAGTTCGGCCTGGCGGATGCGGAGAGCGACAACCGGACCCGGATCGTGGTCATGGGAGTGGGGGATGCCCTGCTGGGATTCCGGGTGGATGCCGTGTCGGAAGTGATCCGGATCGCCGGCAGCCGGATTCAGCCGTCGCCCGCGTTGCTCAGCTCAGGCGGCGAGCAGGAGTACATCGTCGGCGTAATCGACCAGGGGGAGAAACTGCTGGTGATGCTGGACCCGGAGAAGATGCTGACGCCCCGCGAGCTGGGGCAGCTCGGCGACACTTCCCGCCTGTGCTGATCAGGCCAAGCCGTGGTATGCTACGGACGGAACGCATCAATTCGCGGGCGCCGGAGAGGGGATGCCGGTGCCGGGGAGCCTGAACCGTGGGAATAGTGCCGACTGACAACCTGGAAGAGGGAATGGTCCTAGCCGCGGACGTCCACGACCGCAC
>JALHJW010000034.1 GCA_022839785.1 Desulfovibrio sp.
GTCCCGGCCGGTTCCCCTCCTGCCGCGCTCGCCGCCCCCGTGGCACCTGCCGCGGAGGACGTGAACCTGTGCGAGCCGGCGGCTCCTCCCGCGGTCGAGCCCACCGAGGCTCCCGCGGCCGCCCCTGCCGCCTCGGCTCCCCTGGTGCTCCCGACCTGGCCCGAGCCCGCTGCCCAGGCTCCCCAGGCGATCTCGTTCCATGGCGGCCTGGGCATCGACATCTTCGGCGACGGGCAGAGCCCCTCGTCCATGGCCCTGCTCGACTCGCGCCCCCTCGACGCTCCGGCCGCTCCGTCCGGCCCGAGCTTGATGGACCTGAGCCCCGCCGATGCCCAGGCGGTGGGCGCCGTGCGGAGCGAACTGCGCGAGCATCCCGTGCTGGCCAAGGTCGTGGAGGCGTTCATCCTGGACAAGGACCACCCGATGAACCTGGTGGCCTACCTGAAGGATGGCGGGACGCGCCCGGTCGTACTGGATCACCTCAAGCGCATGGCCACCTTGCAGGAGACCGCGCAGGAGGATCTGCCGGCCCTGGTGGAGCGCACCTTCAACCCCAATGTCGAGCTGCTGACCTCCTCGGGCGAGGACCTCACCCGCCGCGACGGCGTGAACCGTCCCGAGCAACTGCGCGAGGATCTCCTGGCCTCCGATCCCCAGCTCTTCTCCCTGGGGCAGCCCCAGACGGACGAGGAGCAGGGGTGCCTGGACGCCCACGCCCGGCGGCTGCGCACCGAGGTGCTCCCCAGCCTCACCCGCGAGCTCGAGTCCCTGTTGGAGGACCTGCCCGCCGCGGGCGGCTTCCCCGCCGTGAACGCGCGGGCCAAGTCGGCCTCCGGGATGGCCGACAAGATCTCGCGGATGCGGGCCGGCAACGACGGAAAGGCCCCGCGCCCCGACTACTGCCTCGCGGACATGCCCGACGCGGTGGGCGGCCGGATCACGGTCCGCAACGCGAAGCAACTGGGGCAGGTGATGGCCCGCCTGGAAGAGCGCTTCGGCAAGGACAACATCTACGAGAAGGACAACTTCTACGCCAGCCCCAAGAAGCGGGGGCGGCCCTACCGCTGCATCACCTACACGGTCATGCACCAGGGCGTGCCCTGCGAGGTGCAGCTCACCACGCTGAACGCCAGCCTGGCGGCCGACCTGTGGCACAACACCGGCTACAAGCCGATCCACAGGCTCCCCGAGTCCGAGCTCGGCTACCTCGCCAACCTGCAGACCTCCGTCACCGCCGACGAGCACCGCACCCTCGGCGCCGGCATCGCCTGACATGGCCGGCCACGTCTACGTCATGGAGTTGCAGTTCCACGACGGCCGCCGGGCCCACCCCGCATGGATCCAGGAGGGCGCCCCGGACTGGGAACGCCACCTGGACGAGGCCGTGGCCTGGTTCGAGGAACGTCACAAGGGCGAGGCCGTCGTGGAGGTCCACTACGCGAAGAGCCTGGCCTTCGCCGGCGTGGGCGACCCCGACCGGGTGCCCGAATGGAGGAACTACCGCCGCTAGGCGCGTCGCCTGTTCGTGAGGGGTTTCCCGCGGCAGGACATCGAGGCGTTCCGATGCGCACCGGCAACCCGGGGCGCTACTCCGCCAGGTAGGAGAACTTGCGCTGCCAGGCCGCGAACTGGCCCTCGAACCAGGGCTGGCGGGTGGCCTGGGGCATGACCTGCTCGACCGTCTCCCGGTAGTAGGAGCGCTGCTTGGCCGGCCGGGGGTGGCTGTAGAGTCGTTGGACGTTCGACAGACGGTCGGCGAGCTTCACCGTCACGGCGGCCTCCGGCGCCTCGGCAAAGCGCTGCAGGTAGCCTTCGCGGACGACGGCAGGGTCCTCGCCTTCCTTCGGCTCGGGCTTGGTCATCCAGTCCACCAGCTCGGTCACGGAGGGGCCGAAGCGATCGCGGATCTCGTCCAGCGAGTGGCCGGTATCCTCCACCACGTCGTGGAGCAGGCCCGCCTGCAGGATGTCGCAATCCTTCACGCCGGCGCCCTGGGTCAGGATCTCCAGCACCTCCAGCAGGTGCACGGCGTAGGGCTCGTTGTTCGGCCGCATCTGGTCGCCATGGCACCGCATGGCGAAGTCCCACGTCTCGTCCAGCCGCTCCAGGGTGGAGGTGGGCAACTGCCCTGCCAGGGCGGTCCGCGCCGTGCCCCAGTCGTGCCAATGGCTCCGCTCCTGGAACTCCGCCGGGCGCCCGCTCGTGCCGGACACCTGGAAGCCGCCCACCTGGGCCGGCACGGCCTCCCGGGCTGTCGCGCCCAAGGCCGGGGACGCGCTCCCAGCGAGAGGAGCGACCGGGGGCGCCGCCGAGGGAGCCCCCACAGGCTCAGCAGCCGCAGACGAGGGCGACGAGGAGAGACTCACCGCATCTGCATCCTGGGGTGGCGCGGCGATCAACTCGCGCGCGCGGGCCTGGACCGGGCTGGCGTTCGTCGGCTGGATGGTGTTCATGGTGGCTCCCCTGAGAATTCTCGTTCAAGATACCAGTACGGTCAGGGCCTGAAAAGGACCTGACGGACCGCGAGCGCAACCAGGGCGCCCATGTCCCTTCTCCGTCTCGAGGGCGTTGCCCGCCAGTTCCGCACCGAGCCGCGGTCGTGTCTCGTCAAGTGCCGAGGCCCTGCTCTTCCTGACGGTCCAGGAGGGAGCGGCCCGTGCGTTCCTGGCGCCCCCCCCGGGCCGCCTACGCCCCCCACCCCCTCCTGCGCTGGGATCTGCACGGCTTCGAACGCGCCGCCTCAGGACGCGGCCACCCGGCTCCCCCCCGCGCTCCAGGCGAGTTCCGGGTCCTGTGCCTGGGCGATTCGGCGACCTACGGGGTGGGAGTCGACACCGAGGACGCCTGTGCCGTCAGGATGGTCGACCCCTGGTCCTGGTGCTGATGCCCCTGGGCCTGAAACCCTGGCCGGCCGGAGGCTATATCACGGACTTCCGTCGCTACGCGGCCCGCAACCACCTGCCCCTGGCGGACGCCATGCTGGCAGCCGAGGAGTCCGAGGACTGGCGCTTCTTCTTCCCGCCGGGC
>JALHJW010000079.1:0-387 GCA_022839785.1 Desulfovibrio sp.
TCAATGGCGAGCCCCTGGATGACAACCGCACCTACCGGGCGGCGGTCAACGATTTTCTTCTTTCCGGCCGGGAGGGGAACCTCGCATTCTTTTCGCAGTCCAGCCCGCTTGTCCAGTCCCAATGCATCGAGCAGAGCGATATGCGCCGCGTCTTCGGCGACTACCTGGCCCGGCAGTACGGCCGTCACTGAGCGGCGGCCCGATCAGGGGCCCGGGGATGTCTCGGGGGGCCGTTCAGCAGCCCATCAGCGGCGCCCGTCTTTTGGACATGGACCTGATTTTCACCGTTTCGCCGGGCTCGAGGAGTGCGGCCTTGCGGCCGCAGTCAAGAACCAGGGTGTCCTTCCGGGCGGAGACGACCTTGCAGTCGATGATTTCAGCGGCCAG
>JALHJW010000079.1:506-1056 GCA_022839785.1 Desulfovibrio sp.
GACGCTCAACCTCTTCAGGCCCGGTGGTGCAGAGATCCAGATCCTTGAGGATGCCGTTGCCGATGCTGTATATCCATCCGTGCACGGCCAGTTCCATGCCGCTGCTCCAGGCATTCCGGACAATGGTCGTGTGGCAGATGTTGATGACCTGTTCGCGGACGTTCAGTTCGCAGAGCAGGTCGAACTTTTCCCGGTCGTCCGCCGTCGCCTCGAGCCGGGCGCGGTGCAGGCGGGCCCGGCCGGGATGAACCAGCCCGCCCAGGTCGCGGCGGGGCTCGCCGTCCCCGGGCTGCGCTCCCGGCGTCGCGCCCCGCTCCCGGCGCCAGGCGGCCAGCTCGGCCTCCAGCGAGCTGAGGGAGCGGCGCGGCGTCTCCCGGTCCTCCTCGCTCCAGGCCAGGATGCCCCGCAGGGCGGCCAGGCTGTCGTTGGTCACCAGCCCGGCCAGCACCAGCTCCACCAGGGCCGCGGACAGGCCCGCCTTGCCCGCGGCGCCGGGGTCCGCCAGGTCGAGGCCGGCCTCCAGGTCGGCGTAAAAGCTGGCGCCCTCGGC
>JALHJW010000012.1 GCA_022839785.1 Desulfovibrio sp.
GAAGGCCGCCGGACCCGGCGGCCTGGAAAAGATGCGCACCGGCAAGGGACGCCTGGCCCTGGCCTCGGTGCGCCCCCTGCTGCGCCGCGACACCCCGGCGGGCCCCTGCACGCTGCTGCGCGTGGACCTGCTCACCGGCCGCACCCACCAGATCAGGGTGCAGCTCGCCGCGCGCGGACACGCCGTGGTCGGCGACCGCAAATACGGCCAGCGCCCCCACCCCGCCCCCCTGCTCCTGCACGCCTGGAAACTCTCCCTGCCCGGCCTCCACCTCGCCGCCCCGCCCGACTGGCAGGGGGAATGGGCCGTGGACGGGGCCGACCTTCCGAACGGCTGACCCCGTCCCAAACGCCTAGAGCAGCTTCGCCGCCGTCTCCCAGTTCACCAGCTTGTCCAGGAAGGCCGCCACGTAGTCCGGCCGCCGGTTCTGGTAGTCCAGGTAGTAGGCGTGCTCCCAGACGTCGATGGTCAGGAGCGGGGTCAGGCCCTGGGTCAGGGGCGTCTCGGCGTTGCCGGTCTTGAGCGCCTTGATGCCGTCCGGCCCCTTGGCCAGCCAGGCCCAGCCGCTGCCGAACTGCGTCTTGGCCGCCTCGGCGAGCTGCGCCACGGCCGTCTCGTAGGAGCCGAAGGCCGCCTTCAGCGCGTCCGCCACCTTGGCAGGAGGAGGACCCCCGCCGCCGGGCTTCATGCCCGCCCAGTAGAAGGTGTGGTTCCAGGACTGGGCCGCGTTGTTGAAAAGCGCCGCCTTGGCAGGATCTCCCGCCGCCGATTTGATCACTTCCTCCAGCTTCATGGCGGCCATGGGCGTGCCCGCCACGGCCTTGTTCGTGTTGGCGTAGTAGGCCGCCGTGTGCTTGCCGTAGTGGAAGGAGACGGTGCGCGCGCTGATCACCGGCTCCAGGGCGTTCTCGGCATAGGGCAGGGCAGGGGCCGGGAAGGCGTCCGCCGCGAAGGCCGGGGCGGCGGGGCCGAGAACGGCCGCGCCCGCCACGACCGTCGCGGCCGTGGCGGCGAAGCCCATGAATTCGCGTCTGTTCATGCCGTCATGCATGGCTGTTCCTCCGTGCACAGGTTCAGGGGGCGGACGCGCCGCAGCGACGGGGTCCGGGGGTCTGGTCCAGTCTGCACCATCTCCCCGGGGACGCGGCATGTCAAGCACTCCCCTGCGTTCCGCCCGGGAACGAATCCTCCCGAAACGGTCCGGTGTCATCGTTTCTTCACTCCCCTGTCGAGGCCCGGCCCCATCGCCGCCACGCGGACCGGGTATTCGGACTGCGCTCCCTTTCCTGAAAACCCCGCACGGAGGAACACGCCAATGACCCCCCGCCCCGGCATCCGTTCGACCGGCGGCAAGGCCCTGCGCCTGCTCGCCTTCACCGCCCTGCTCCTGGCCCTGGCCGTTCCGGCCTGGGCCGCCAAGCCCAAGTACGTCTTCCTGTTCATCGGCGACGGCATGGGCCTGCCCCAGATCAGCGCCACGCAGTTCTACTACGCGGCCAAGGAGGGCAAGGTCGGCGAGGACAAGCTGCTCATGACCAGGATGCCGGTGCAGGGCATCACCACCACCTACTCCGCCGAGTCCGCCATCACCGACTCCGCCGCGGCCGGCACGGCCATCGCCTGCGGCGTGAAGACCTACAACGCGGGCATCGGCGTGGACGCGAACAGGAAGCCCTACCGCAACATCTCGGAGATGGCCAAGGCCGCCGGCATGAAGATCGGCATCGTCTCCAGCGTGTCCATCGACCACGCCACCCCGGCCGCCTTCTACGCCCGCGAGGAATCGCGCAAGAACTACCACGAGATCGGCCACCAGCTCGCCAAAAGCGGCTTCGACTACTTCGCGGGCGGCGGCTTCATCGACCCGGACGGCAAGAAGTCCAAGGCCCCCCAGGGCAACGTGGTGGAGGCCGTGAAGAAGGCCGGGTACGCCGTGACCGCCACCAAGGCCGATTTCCAGAAGCTCTCCGCCAAGTCCGGCAAGGTCGTGGCCATCAACGAGAACCTGCCCGACGAAGGGGCCACCCCCTACGCCATCGACGCCGCCGCCTCGGACATCTCCCTGGCCGAGTTCACGGCCAAGGGCATCGAGTTGCTGGACAACCCCAAGGGCTTCTTCATGATGGTCGAGGGCGGCAAGATCGACTGGGCCTGCCACGCCAACGACGCCATGGCCGCCATGGGCGACATGACCGCCTTCAACGCCGCCGTGGCCGAGGCCATGAACTTCATGAAAAAGCACCCCAAGGAGACGCTCATCGTGGTCACCGGCGACCACGAGACCGGCGGCCTGACCGTGGGCTTCGCGGGCACCAAGTACGCGAGCTTCTTCACCGTGCTCGACGGGCAGAAGGTTTCGTTCCAGCGCTTCACGGACAAGATTCTGAAGGACTACAAGGCCCAGTGCGGCGGAAACTGCTCCTTCGAGGGCGTCGCGCCCCTCATCACCCAGAACTTCGGCCTGAAGTTCGAGGGCGACGCCAAGGCCGATCCCCTGGTGCTCAAGGACTTCGAGATCGCCCAGCTCAAGGAGGCCTTCGAGCGCTCCCTGGCCGGGGACAAGGAAAAGGCCAAGGAGGAGCCGGTCTACCTGCTGTACGGCGGCTACGATCCCCTCACCGTCAAGGTCACGCACCTGCTGAACCAGAAGGCCGGGCTGGGCTGGACCACCTACTCCCACACCGGCGTGCCCGTGGCCACCTCGGCCGTGGGTACGGGCGCGGAGACCTTCGGCGGCTACTACGACAACACGGACCTCTTCAGGAAGCTCTGCACGGTGATGGGCCTGAAGCCCGGCCCGGTGCAGCTGGCCGCGAAGTAGGACGTCCCGCCCCCCATCCCTCGACCGCGCGGCGGCGGGCGTTTGCCCGCCGCCGCGGCACGTTCAGGAGTTCTTCATGCTGCACGGCCTCAGACAGCGCCGCGACCTCGTGCTCAGCCTGTTCTTCCTCGTCCTGACCGCCGCGCTCTGGTTCCTGCCCACGGGCTTCGAGAACCGCGTGGACGGGACGGCGGTGCGCTCGCGCGCCCGGATCGTCGCCGTGGACAACGCGCGCGTCCTGCAGTTCGGCGTGCTGAAGACCGGCTGGCAGACCGTGACCATGGAGATCCTCGACGGCCCCTTCACGGGCCGCGTGGTGGAAGGCGACAACCAGCTTCTGGGCAAACTCGAACTGGACAAGATCTTCTCGCCGGGCGACCACGCCCTGGCCGTGATCACCACCACGGAGGAGGGCGACGTCTCGCGCGTCAACCCGCAGGACCACTACCGCCTGGACACCGAACTGTGGCTGCTGGGCCTGTTCGCGGCCCTGCTTCTGGCCTTCGGCGGCCTCATCGGGGCCAAGGCCCTGCTCTCCTTCGTCTTCACCGGCCTGTGCATCTGGAAGCTGCTCATTCCGGGGCTGCTCAGGGGCTGCGACCCCATCCCCCTGACCCTGGGGCTGGTGGCGGCGCTCTGCGGCGCCGTCATCTTCCTGGTGGGAGGGCTGTCCCGCAAGGGCGCGGCGGCCTTTCTCGGCTCGCTGCTGGGGCTGGCCGTGACCTGCGCCATGGCCCTGCTCGCGGCCCCGGCCTTCAAGCTGCACGGCGCGGTCAAGCCCTTTTCCGAGAGCCTGCTCTACACCGGCTTCGGCTACCTGGACCTGACGCGCATCTTCCTTTCGGGGATATTCCTGGCTTCGTCCGGCGCGGTCATGGA
Source organism: Desulfovibrio sp. (assembly GCA_022839785.1). Taxonomy (GTDB): domain Bacteria; phylum Desulfobacterota; class Desulfovibrionia; order Desulfovibrionales; family Desulfovibrionaceae; genus Alkalidesulfovibrio. The sequence continues at coordinate 3,701 of JALHJW010000012.1, forward strand.
CCTGGCCATGGACGTGGCCGCGTCGCAGAACGAGGTGGTCCGCGCCAAGCCGGACGCCACTTTCGGCCAGGCGCTGCGCGCGGGCGTCTCCGTGGGGCGGGCCGTCACCGGCACCATGACCACAACCCTGCTCCTGGCCTACTCCGGCGGCTACACCATGCTGCTCATGGTCTTCATGGCCCAGGGGGTGCCGCCGCAGAGCCTCTTCAACCTCAGCTTCGTGGCCGCCGAGTTCGTGCACACCCTGGTGGGCTCCTTCGGTCTGGTCACCACCGCGCCGCTCACGGCGCTCATCGGCGCGTTCCTCTTCACGCGCGGGCGCGGCCGGGAGGCGGAGGCTCCGGCGAGCTAGGCCGCCGCGTGCGAGAGGCGCACCACCAGGGACAACAGCTCCTGCGACAGTTCGGCCAGGTCGTGCGTGGCCCGGGCGGCCTTGGCCGCGCCCTGCTCGGTGCGGCCCGCGATGACCGCGATCTCCTTCTCGCTGCTGCTGATCTGCTCGGCCGTGGCCGACTGCTGCTCGGCCGCGGCCGCGATCTGGGCGATGCGCCGGTTCATGTCCTCCATGCCCTGCTGGATGTCCTCCAGCGACCGGCCCGCCCTGGTGGAGGCGGCGATGGAGGCCTCCACCTGGCGGCGAGTCTCGTCCATGGAGGCCACGGCCTGCAGCGAGCCGTCCTGGATGCGGCGGATGGCCTCGCCCACCTCCTTGGTGGCGGTCATGGTCTTCTCGGCCAGCTTGCGCACCTCGTCCGCCACCACCGCGAAGCCCCGGCCCGCGTCCCCGGCCCGCGCCGCCTCGATGGCCGCGTTGAGGGCCAAAAGGTTGGTCTGGTCCGCGATGTCGTTGATCACGCCGATGATCCGGCCGATCTCGCCGGACTGGCCGTCCAGGCTGCCCAGCACCGCGGCGAGCTTGTGGGCCGCCGTGGCCACGCCGTCGATGGAGGACACGGCCTCGCGCACCATGGCCGAGCCGCCGTGCGCCGTCCGGGTGGCGTCCTCCGCGGCCTGGGCCGTGCTGGAGGCGTTCCTGGCGACCTCGATGACCGAGTCGGTCATCTGGGTGACGGCGGAGAAGACCGCCTCGGCCTGCTCCTTCTGCCGCCCCGCGCCGCGCGCCTGCTCGTCCGCCGAGGCGGAGAGGTCCTTGGCGGCCTGGGCCACGCGCTCGGCCAGGCGGCTGACGTTCGCGCCCACCTCGGCCACCTCCCGGCGCTGCGCGTCCAGGAGCTTCTGCTGCTCCTCGGAGCGCAGGAGCGCGGCCTCGGTCTGGCGCTTGGCCGCCAGGGCCTCCTCCTCCTTGGACCGGGCGTCCCGCATCTGCGACTTGAGGTTGCCCACCATTTTCTCGATGGCGTCGCGCAGCCGCCTGAACTCGGGGGAGAAGTCGCCCTCCGCGCGGGCGTCCAGGTCGCCGTCGGCCACGCAGGCGGCATGGCCCACCTGGGCGCGGATGGCCGTGAGGATGGAGACGCCGCTGAGGAAGACCGTGCCCAGGGCCACGGCCAGGGCCACGGCGGTGAGCGCGAGGATGAGCGTGCGCTGGGAGGCGTAGTGCCCCAAACGGACCTGCAACAGGCCGTCCAGTTCGCCCGAGGCGGCGCTCCACAGGGCGAAGCTGGCCTGCGAGGCCGCCAGTCCGGCGGCCAGCAGGCGCTCGGCGCTCACATCCGCGGCCGGGGCGTCGGCCAGACGCTCCAGCATCCCCGTCAGCTCCCGGTTGGCGCGCTCGTAGCCGTCCAGCGCCGGAGGCAGGACGCGGTGCATGGATTCCCGTCTGCCGTAGAAGTTGTCGTCCTCGGCCAGGGCCGTGGCGATGGAGGTGGCGATGCGGGCCTGATCGGCCTCGGCCAGGAGGCGCGCCTGCACGGCGAACCAGATGCGGTCGTGCAGGCTCCACTGCTCCTTGGCCAGCACCGCCGGGGCCTCGGCCATGAGCGCGGCCAGCCGCTCCTGGGTCTGGGGCAGGGCCAGCAGGGTGACGTCCATGAGGTAGTAGCTGTCCAGGTCCGGGTCCAGGATCAGGTTGGAGGTGTCGCCCACGTGCCCGGCCAGGGCGCGCACCTGCGCCAGGAGCCCCGAGGCCTCCGCCGCGCCCTGCGGCCCGGCCTGGCTCCGCGCCGTCTTCCAGGCGGCCGCGAGCTTCTCGGGCGACAGGCCGTCGCGGCCGCGGCTGCCCAGCCCCTGCGGGGTGACCTGCAGCTCCTCGCCCTGCGCGGCCTGGACCGGGACCAGGGCGGCGAAGGCGGCGTCCGTCTCGGCCGTCTTCGCGGAGGCGTCGCCGCCCAGGGCCTGGGCCGCGACGCGCCCGGTCAGGGCTTGCATGATCCCGGCCAGACGCGCCTGGTAGGAATTGCCCGATTTCTCCAGCGACGAGAAGGCGATGTCCGCGCCGATGCCGGCGACGACCGAATAGAGCAGGACCGCAATGGGCAGCGAAAAGACGAGCGAGGACACGATGAGTTTTGCCTTGACGCTCATGTGGGCGATGCAGCGCATGATACCCCCGGCAGCAGCCGCCCCTGAACTGTGTTCAAGAAGCGTACTACATTTTTCGTATTATTCTCTCCATATATTTGACTCGCAATTGACACAAGCGACATTTTTGAAATTTCATTGCCGATTTTCCCTCCCCCCAGGCCCGCGCCCCGCCTCTTGCCAGAACCCCCGGGCCGGGCTATAAGGATCACGCCCGTTTACCAACCGGAAACCTCGGGAGGCCGCCATGGACTTCTTCTTCTTCCTTTTGGGTCTCGGCACGGTCATCGTCACCCTGCGCATCATCTCCACCACGTTCCACGCCGAATAACCGGCCGCGTCCCCCGCGGACGCCGCCGCGACCATGCCGCGCCGGGGCGCGGGAGACGCCAGACGTCTCCCGCGCCCCGGGCGTTGTTTTTCAAATGGCGCAATCGTCACACCTGCGGCTTGCATTTTTGTAAAATAACGCATCGGCAGAATTTCCGCCCCGTTACCCGCCCCACCTCGCCACGCTCCGGGCGCGTCTTCCCGCCCGCCGCCCTCTTTTTCTTCGTTTTTGTATAAAACACGGCCAAGCTGGCCCGGCGGCAGACCCGGCGCGGCTTCCACGTTGACGCACAACATGCCGCAATCAAAGAACTTCGGTGCGCGCTTCCGTTCCGCGACGGGTTCTGGCACGCTCCCTGCTTTATCCCTGGCAAGTCCGGCAGACCCAAACACCTCCATCTTCACTCCCGCCTTTCATCTCTCTCATAGGCCCCGTCCTGGGGCCTTTTCCCTTTTCTTTTCCAGGTCCCGGGACTATCCTCGCGGCACCCCGTCCATCCGGTCACGCCATGCCGAAACGCCCCACGCCCGCCCCCCACCGTCCGCCCGCCCGCCGCCGCGCGGCCCGGAGGGGCTAGCCGTGCGCGCGCTCTTCGCGGGCGTGGGCGAGGCCGTGGACGAACGGCTGCCCAACACCTCCATCCTGCTCGAAGAGGACGGCGCGCACCTGCTCCTGGACTGCGGCTTCACCGCGGCCCACACCCTCTTCGCCGCGGCCCCCGGCGTCGAGGACGCGCTCGCCGGAGTCTGGATCTCGCATTTCCACGGCGACCACTGGTTCGGCCTGCCCGCGCTGCTCGCCCGGCTGTCCGTGGCGGGCCGCGCCGCGCCCCTGGCCCTGGCGGGCCTGCCCGGCATCGGGGAGAAGGTGCGCAGCCTCGTGCCCATGGCCTACCGCACGCTGCTGGACCGCCTGCCCTTCCCCCTGCTCTTTCACGAGGCCGCGCCGGGCGCGGACACGGCCATCGGCCCCTTCTCCCTCGCCTGCGCCCCGTCCGGTCATCCCGCTCCGGCCCTGGCCGTGCGCGTCACGGCCCCCTCCGGCGCGTCCTGCTTCTATTCCGGGGACGGCCGCCCCACGCCGGAAAGCCTGGCCCTGGCCCGGGGGGCCGGGCTGGCGGCGCACGAGGCCTTCTGCGTCGAGGGCGAGATGGAGGGGCACGGCAGCGTGGCCTCGGCCTGCGCCTTCGCGCGCGAGGCCCGCGTGCGCGCCCTGGCGCTGGTCCACGTGCGGCGCGAGGAGCGCCACGCCCGGGCCGCGGAGCTCCGCGCCGCCCTCCTGCGCTTCAGCCGCGAGACCGGCATCCGGGCCTTCCTGCCGGAGCCGGGCGAGGCCTGCGAGGTGACGCCGTGAGCGCCCCGGCCCGCGAACGCGCGGTCTTCCGCCGCGACCCGGCCCTGCCCGACCTGGACCTGCTGGACGCCACCTACGTCACCCACCGTTTCAGCCCGCACGCGCACGAAACTTACGCCATCGGCGTCTGCCTGGCCGGGGCCGAAGGCTTCAGCCACGGCCGGGGAAGCTACGTGCTCACGCCGGGCTGCGTGGCCACGCTCAATCCCGACGAGGTCCACACGGGCGAGGCTGCCGCGCCCGAAGGCTGGGAATACCGCATGTTCTACCCCCACCCGGACCTCGTGCGCCGCCTCCTGGGCCTGGAGGGCGACCCGCCGCCGCGCTTCGCCGCCCCCCTGACCGAGGACGCCGAGGCCTCGGCCGGACTGGCGCGGCTGCACGCCGCCCTGTGCGGCCCCTCCCGCCTGCCCCTGGACATGGCCCGGACCGCGCTCTTCACCGAGGCCTTCGCCGGACTCTTCCGCCGCCACGCGCGCCTCGCGTCCCCCCGCGACGCGGCGGCCGCTCCCGGCCTGCTGCGCGCCCGCGACCTGATGGCCCAGGACCCGGCCCGAGCCCTCTCCCTGGAGGAGCTGGCCGCCGTTGCCGGGCTCTCGCCCTGGCACTTCCTGCGCAGCTTCCGGGCGCGCTTCGGCCTCACGCCGCACGCCTTTTTGGTGCAGCGGCGCTGCTTCCTGGCCGCCCGGCTGCTGCGCGGCGGCACGCCCCCGGCCCAGGCCGCCCTGGAGGCGGGCTTCACGGACCAGAGCCACCTCACCCGCCACTTCAAGCGCATCTACGGCGCGCCCCCGGCCCGCTACGGCCGCGGCAATTTCGTACAAGAGGGGCCAGCCCCGGGCTGCTAGGCAGGGGCCATGAACGACGCCTCCTACACCCTGGCCGGACTGCGCCGGGGCTTTTCCGACTGTCTCGCCCCGGCCCTCGGGGTCTTCGTCTACGGCCTCGTCTTCGGCGTGCTCTCCCGCCAGGCCGGGCTGTCCGACGCCCAGGCCCTGTGCATGAGCGCCTTCGTCTACGCCGGGGCCTCGCAGCTTCTGGCCATGGACCTCTGGGGACCGGGGCTGGACGTGGCCGCCGTGGTCCTCACCACCTTGGTGGTCAACCTGCGCCACGTGCTCATGGGCGCGGCCGTGGCCCCCTGGTGCGGCCCCCTCGGCCCGGCCCGGGCCTACGGCACGGTCTTCCTCATGGCGGACGAGAACTGGGCCACGTCCATGGCCGCCTACGCGCGCGGCGAGCGCGACTGGGCGCACATGGCGGGCGGCGGGCTGGCGGTCTGGAGCGCCTGGCTCCTGGCCACGGGCCTGGGCCGCCTGCTCACCGGCAATCTGGCCGATCCCGCGGCCCTGGGCCTCGACTTCGCCTTCACCGCGGTCTTCCTGGCCCTGCTCACGGGCTTCTGGCGCGGCCGCGCCGACCTGCCGCCCTGGCTCGTGGCCGGGGCGGCCTCCCTCGCCGTGTGGGCCTTCCTGCCGGGCAAGTGGTACATCCTGGCCGGGGGGCTGGCGGGCAGCCTGGCCGCGGCCCTGCGCCCGGCCCAGGGCAGGGGGGCGGCATGATCCCGGAGGCCCTTTCCCCGGACGCCAGGGCCTGGCTGGCCATCGCGGGCATGGCCCTGGCCACCTACCTCACGCGGGCCTCGGGCCTGCTCCTCTCCAGCCGCCTCAGCCTGGGGCCGCGCGGGCAGGCCTTCCTGGCCGCCCTGCCCGGCTCCATCCTCACGGCCATCGTGGCCCCGGCCGTGCTGGCCTCCGGCCCGGTCGAGGGGCTGGCCTCCCTGCTCACCGTGGCCGTGGCCGCGAAATGGCGGAACCTCCCCCTGGCCATGTTCGCCGGGGTGGCGGCGGTCTTCGCGTTGCGCCTGCTGCTCGTATAGAAAAAGGTCAGGAAACGAAAAGCGGGCGCCGGCCTTTGCCCGCGACGAGGCCTCGCCTCGAACCCGTTCGGCTTGCCAAGGCGCGCGCCCTTCCGTTACACAGGGGGATGCAGGGGGGGAGTCCTGCACGGGGAGAGCGCATGGCCGAGGACGTCCGCACGAGCAAGGAAGACATCAAGACCATCCGGGAACACGTGGCCCGGGCCAAGGCCTATTCCGGCCGCCTGGACGTGCTGAAGACCCTGGACGCCCTGGTGGACGCCCTTGAACTGTTCACCGTCACCCAGATCGTGGGCCGCGAGAAGTTCGAAATCTCCATCCTCATCGACGAGGTCCTGCGCACCCTGGCCGCCATGCCCCAGCTCAAGGCCCTCTTCCCCAACGGCGCCAGCCTGGCCAAGGGCCAGGAGAAGCAGATGCTGGCCCGGCTGGCCGCCATCCGGGACCGCATCCGGACGGCCATCGAGAAGGCCGAGTACGAGAAGACCTACGCCTACAAGGTGTCCATCGACCAGGCCCTGATCGAGGCCATGCGTCTGGCGCAGGAGGGACAGACGGACCAGGCGCGCGTCGCCTTCCGCAAGGCCGCGGACCGCTTCGTCTCCGAACCCGGCCTGCTGCAGGACGTGGGCGCGCGCATGATCCGCTGCGGCATGGTCCAGGAGTCCGTCGAGTACCTGGAGCAGGCCATCAAGACCGACCCCAAGGACCCCCGGCCCTACGGCCATCTGGTCATGGCCCTGGAGGGACTGGGCGAGGTGGAGAAGGCCCTGGAGATCACCAAGGACGCCCTGCGCAACTTCGGCCCCAACGACCGCACCTACACCATCATGGCCCGCCTGCACCTCAAGCTCAAGCAGTGGGACGAGGCCTTCGACATGGCCTCGGCCGCCCTGGACCTCAACCCCTTCGCCAAGGAGGCGCAGAAGATCGCGGACAAGGTCAAGCCCCGCATCTTCAGCAAGACCGCCGACGGCAAGGTCCAGGACAAGAAGACCTACACCTTCAACCTGTAGGCGGCGCCGGGACGCCCGGGGCGCGACGACGCGCCGCGCTCAGCCGCGCGGCCGGGTGAAGGGCGTGCCCGCCGCCGCGATGCGCGCCTCGGCCAGGGCCAGGGCGCACAGACAGCAGGCCAGGGCCAGCCAGGCCCCGGACGCCCCCAGGACCCAGCCCAGCCCCCCGCACAGGAGGGTGAGCGCGATGAAGCGCAGGGACACGGCGTCGTGCCCCAGCCCGGCGCGCATCAGACGCTGGTAGACGTGGCTGTGGTGGGCCTCGAAGATGTTCTCCCGCCGCAGGAACCTGCGGCAGATGGTGTAGACTGCGTCGCCGAAGAAGGGCAGCCCGGCCGCCAGGACCGGCCAGTCGAAGCCGGGCCGGGCCGCGGAGTCGAGGAGGACGGCGGCCAGGAGCAGGCCGAGCGCCGTGCTGCCCACGTCGCCCATGAAGATGCGCGCCGGATGCCAGTTGAGCAGCAAAAAGCCCAGGAGCGTTCCGGCCAGCCCCCACCACAGCGGCGCGGCGAAGGCCGCCCCGGCGAGCAGGAGCAGCACCGCCGCCACCCCGCCCGCGAAACCGTCCATGCCGTCCAGGAAGTTGGTGAAATTGACGATGGCCGTGACCGTGACCACGCACAGGAGCATGGCCGGGAGCAGCGGCATGACGTCCAGGAGCGGCAGGGGCGGCCCCAGCCAGAGGACCAGTCCCGCGGCCGCGGCGAGCTGCGCCAGATAGCGCGTCAGGCGCGGCAGCCCCCTGCGGTCGTCCAGCCAGCCGACGACGGCCAGGGGACCGACCGTGAGCAGCAGGCCCAGGGGATGGGGCCGGGCGGCCTCGGGCGCGAGGAGCAGGAGCAGCCCGCAGAGCGCGGCGAAGGCCAGCAGGAAGCCCAGCCCGCCCCCGCGCGGCGTGGGCCGGGTGTGGGAGCTGCGGTGGCAGGGCATGTCGAGCAGGCTGCGCGCGGCCCAGATCAGCACCAGCCGCGTGGCCGCGAAGCCGAAAATCACGCCCAGGGCGAGCAGGCCGAGCCCGAGGGGCCAGTTCATGCCGCCTCCCCGGCCGCCACGGCCCGCGCCGTGTCGCGCACGCCCTGCAGCGCGTCCACCTCGGGCGCGTAGCCCAGCTCCCTCCGGATGGCCGCGTCATCGACGCAAAGATCGCCCAGCACCCGGCGCGCGGCCGCGCCCCTACCCAGACAGGCCGCGGCCAGACGCAGCAGGACGGGCGGCACGGGCAGCAGCCGGACCGGGCGGCCCAGCCCCTCGGCGATCAGGCGCACGAGGCCGGCCGTGGACAGGTCCTGGCCGTCGCGCAGCAGGTAGGCGCGGCCGGCGGCCTCGGGCCGCTCGCAGGCCAGGGCCAGGGCCAGGGCCAGATTGTCCACGTGCAGCAGGCTGCGCCGGTTGCGCACCAGGCCGAAGGGCAGCGGGAGGCCGCGCTCCACGGCCCGCACCAGCCGGGCGAAGTTGGCGCGCACGCCCGGCCCGTGGACCAGCGGGGGCCTGAGCGCCACGGCCTGCATGCCGCCCGCGCGGGCCAGGGCGAAGAGCCCCTCCTCGGCCTCCAGCTTGCTCCGGGCGTAGGGGTCCTGGGGCGCGGGGCGGTCCGCCTCGGTGAAGGGACGCCCGGGCGGCGAGTTCTCGCCCATGACCTTGACCGTGCTGGCGAAGACGAAGCGCCGCGTCCCGGCCTCGGCCGCGGCGCGGGCCAGGGCCAAGGTCAGGTCGCGGTTGGCGGCGCGGTGCGCGGCCAGGGGGTCGGCCGCGTCCTCCCGCATGCGGTGCACGCGGGCCGCGAGGTGGATCACGGCGTCCATCCCCGCGAAGAGGCCGGGAGCGGCCCCGGCGAGGTCGCCGCAGACCGCCTCGCGCACGCCGGACGGCAGGGCCGCCCCGGCCGCGCGCACCAGCCCGAAGACCTCGTGGCCGCGCCGCACGAGACGGCGGCACACGGCCCGGCCCACGAAACCGGCGGCTCCGGTGACGGCGATGCGCAGGGCGGACATCAGGCAGGCCACCTCCCCTGAAACAGCGTGCGGTAGACCGCGAAGGTGCCCGCGGCCACGGCCTCCTTGGAGAAGACCGTCTCGGCCAGCTCGCGGCTGCGCGCGCCCATGCGGGCGCGCAGCGCGGGGTCGCGCGCCAGCGTCGCGATGGCCCCGGCCAGGGCGGCGGGGTCGCGCGCCGGGACGAGCAGCCCGTTCTCGCCGTGGCGGCAGATCTCGCGGCAGCCCGGCACGTCCGTGGCCACCAGGGGCAGCCCGGCTGCCGCGGCCTCGATGAGCGAGAGCGGCAGCCCCTCGCGGTACGAGGGCAGGCAGGCCACGTGGCAGGAGGCCAGCAGCTCCGGGATGTCCTCGCGGCGGCCGAGCCAGCGCAGGCCGTGGCTGCCGTCCCAGCCGCGCAGGACGTCCCCGGGGATGGCCGCGGGGTTCTTGTCGTCGGGCTCGCCCGCCAGCAGGAATTCCAGGCCCAGGCCCGCGCCCGCCAACTGCCGCGCGGCCTCGGCCAGCTCGCCGATACCCTTGTCCCAGAGCATGCGCGAGTGGGTCAGGACGCGCAGCGGCGGCGCGGGCGACGGCGGCGCGGGCGCGAAGCGGCTCGTGTCCACCCCGGAGCCGGGCACGACGAAGATCTGCTCCGGCTGCAGCAGCCCCTGACGCACGAGGTCGGAGCGGTCGTCCGGGTTCTGGACGATGGCCGAGACCCGGGGCTGGCCGCGCAGGAAGAGGCGGTACCAGAGCCTGACCAGGAGCCGCAGCGCCGCGCGCGCGGCCCCGCCGCCGGTGAAGACGTAGCCCATGCCCGCCACCGCGGCGACCACGCGCGGCGCCCGGGCCAGACGCGCGGCCAGCGCGCCGTAGAGGATGGGCTTGAGGGCCACGAGGTGCGCCAGATCCGGCCGCACCTCGCGCATCACCCGCGCCAGGGCGCGCACCGCGCCGGTCTCGCGCAGGGGGTTCATGCCCCGCCGGTCGAAGGGCACGGGATGCAGCGCGAAGCCCTCGGCCGCGATGGCCGGGCCGCCCCGCCCCACGGCCGCGGCCACGTGGACCTCGGCCCCGGCGTCGCGGCAGGCGCGGGCCAGGTGCAGGCGGTGGGAAAGGAAATAATAGTCCTCCGCCACCACGAAGAGGAGGCGCGGGCGCGAGGGGGAGGAGGCGGATGCCGTCATGCGGAACGTCCCGGCAGCAGCAGGATGCGGGTGCGGGGAGCGGCGTCCCGCGCCCCGGAAAGTCGCCCGACTAATGCCTGCAAATCCTCCGGGGTGTCAACATCGGGCCAGGGCGGGAGCAGGGCCGGGTCCAGGCCCAGGCTCCGCAGCCGGACCAGGAGCGCGGCCAGGGTCCCGGAGCTGCTCCAGGGAAGGTCCGCGAAGACGTCCGCGCGCCAGGCCGAGGCCGCGAATCCCACGCACCAGAAGCCTCCGTCCGGGCTCGGGGCGAGCACGGCCGGACGCGCGCCGAGCAGCGCGAAGGCCTGGTCGAGACGCCCCGGCGGGACGTCCGGGGCGTCGCTGCCCATGAGCAGGACCCGCCCCGCGCCCGCCGTAAAGGCGCGGGCGAAGGCCCGGGCCATGCGCTCGCCAAGCCCCTCCCCCTCCTGGGGCGCGTACCCTGGCCCAGGCCCCAGCCAGGCGGCCACGTCCGCCTCCCGGCCGGGCGGGTCGCAGGCCACGGTCAGGGGCGCGCCGCTCCGCCGGGCGACGTCGAGGCAGTCCCCGGCCATGGCGCGGTAGAGGGCGGCGGCGCGCTCCGGGCCCAGGGACGCGGCCAGCCGCGTCTTGACCCGGCCGGGCTCGGGCAGCCTGACGAAGAGGATCAGGCGGCGGTCGTCAGCCACGGCCGTCCCCGCCGCTCCCGGAGGCCGGGCCGTAGAAGCGCGCCAGCCGCCGCGCGGGCACGCCCAGCGACCAGAGCGCCAGCAGCGCCCAGTTGCGCAGGGTGCAGCGGACCGCGCCCTCCCGCTCCCAGCGCCGCGCCGAGGCGCGCACGGCCTGGCGCAGGATGCGGGGCCGCAGTCCGGCCCGGGCGAGCCGCAGGGCCATGTCCACGTCCTCCATCAGGGGCAGGTCGGCGAAGCCGCCCAGACGCTGGAACTCCGCGCGCGGCAGGAAGAGCGCCTGGTCGCCGTAGGGCAGGCCGAAGAGGCGGCTGCGCAGCGTGGCCGCGGCGGCGATCAGGGTCAGGGCCGGGGAGCGCCGGGACGATTCCACGGCCAGGGAGAAGGCCCCGGCCCGCGCGCCCCGCGCCAGGGCCGCCTCGATGGCGGCGAAGGCGTCCTCGGGCAGCAGGGCGTCGGCGTGCAGGAAGAGCAGGATGTCGCCCCGCGCCTGGGCCGCGCCCGCGTTCATCTGCCGCGCCCGGCCGCACGGCGCGGCGAGGCCGCGCAGGGCCGCCAGCCCCGGCGGCGGGACGGCGGGCAGCGCGGCCAGGGTCGAGCCCGCGGGGTCGCCGTCCACGACCAGCGCCTCCACCCGCGCGCCCGCCAGAAGCGCGGCCCGGCCCGCGGCGGCGAGGGTCCGCCCGATGCCCGCGGCCTCGCGCAGGACGGGCGTCACCAGACTGAAGCGCGGTGCGGGGGCTTCCAGGGCGGGCGCGGTCGTGGCATACTCTGCGGGCATCGCACTGCCTACAACGAGGAGAAGACAATGCGCAAGGCGCAACGGGAAGTCACGGACCCCAAGGCCGTCGAGGCGCTGCTGGCGCGCGGCAAGGTCATCCATCTGGCCCTCAACCGGGACGGCGCTCCCTACGTCGTGCCCATGAACTACGGCGTCAAGGACGGCGTCATCTACCTGCACTGCGCCAAGGAGGGGACCCGGCTCGACCTTCTGCGCGCGGATGGGCGCGTGGGCTTCTCCGTGGTCGTGAACTACGCCCTGCGCGCCAACGTCCAGGGCTGCGAGTCCACGGCCCACTACGCCTCGGTCTGCGGCGCGGGCACGGCCCGCGTGGTCGAGGACCCGGCCGAGAAGCGCCTGGGCCTTGAGATCATCGCCGCCCAGGTCGCGCCCCTGGCCGGGCGCGATTTTCCCGAGAAGGTCGTGGACGCGACCTGCGTCCTGGCCGTCACCCCCGAGCGCCTGTCCGGCAAGCAGAACCCGCCGCCCCCAGCGGCGCAGGGATGATCCAGGAGGTCCTGCCGGTCTTCGGCAAGGCCCTGCTGACGGGCCTGTGCGTGGCCGTGCCCGTGGGGCCGGTGGGGCTTTACTGCGTGCACCGCTCGCTCTTCGCGGACCGCGCCACGGGCCTCGCCTGCGGCCTGGGCATGGCCCTGGCCGACGCCTCCTACGCCGCAGTGGCGGCCTTCGGCCTGACCTTCGTCTCGGGTTTCCTCACCGGCCATGAACTCTGGTTCAGGCTCGTCGGCGGCCTCTTCCTGCTGCTGCTCGCCCGGCGCATGCACGGCGAGCAGCCCCCCGGACGCGAGGTGCGGCCCGTGCCCCACCGCCTGGCCGGGACGCTGCTGCAGACCTACGCCCTGACCGCGGCCAACCCGGCCACCATCCTGGCCTTCGCCGTGCTCTTCGCGGGGCTGGGGCTGGGCGCGCGGGGCGGCCACGCCGGGCACGCCCTGGCCGCCACCCTCGGCGTCTTCCTGGGCTCCTTCTGCTGGTGGCCCGCCCTGGTCTTCGGCGGCGCGGGGCTGCGCCGCCGCCTGCGGGACCGCCTGGAACGGGTGCGCCGCGTCGCGGCCCTGGTCATCGCGGGCTTCGGGGTCGCGGCCCTGGCCGGGGCGCTCCGCTCCCTGCTCGCCGCCCCGGCCTGAACCCCTTTTCCCGGAGGTCTTCCATGCACGTGCTCTTTTTCGGCGACTCCCTGACCCTGGGCTACGGCGATGCGGAATACCTGGGCTGGCCCGGCCGCCTCTGCCGGGACGCCCTGGCCGCCCACGCCCCTGGCCGCGCCCTGGGCCTCACGGCCTACAACCTGGGGGCGCGCCGCCATTTCATCTCCCAGGTCCGGGAGCGCTGGCGCGAGGAGGCCGAGCGCCGCCTCGCGCCCGGCGAGCCCGCCCTGCTCGTCTTCTGCCTGGGCGCGGTGGACGCCCTGCGCGGCGCGCCCCAGCCCGAGAGCACGGAGGCCGCCCGCCTCCTGCTCCTGGAGGCGCGGGACGAGGCCCCCTGCCTGCTCGTCTCGCCTCCGCCCGTGGCGGACCCGGCGAACTCCGCCAGGATCGCCGCGCTGACAAAGGCGCTGCACGGGGTCGCGGCCGGGCTTCACATTCCCTTCCTTGACGTGTATCACCCGCTCGCCGCGGACGAGGACTACATGCGCGACCTCGCGGCCTCGGACGGCATCCACCCCACGGGCCACGGCTACGGCCTGCTGGCGCGCCGCGTCGGCGCATGGGATGCCTTCACGGACGCGCTGCACAAAGGACTGACAGCGACATGACCACGACCACCCAGCCGAAGCCGCCCCGCAGCTTCGCCAGCGACAACGTCACCGGGGTCCACCCCCGCATCATGCAGGCCATGGCCGAGGCCAACCGGGGAGCGGCCCGCCCCTACGGCGAGGACCCCTGGACCGCCCGCGCCGACGAACTCCTGCGCCGCGAATTCGGCCAGGAGATCGTGCCCTTCTTCGTCTTCCTGGGCACAGCGGCCAACGTGCTCTCCCTCTCCAGCATGCTCAGGCCCCACCAGGCCGTGCTCTGCGCCGACTGCGCCCACATCTGCGTGGACGAGTGCGGCGCGCCCGAGCGCTTCACCGGCGGCAAGCTGCTGACCGTGCCCTCGCGCGACGGCAAGGTCGCGCCGGAGGACTTCCGGCGCTTCCTGCGCGACCTGGGCAACCAGCACCACTCCCAGCCCGCGGCCGTGTCCATCACCCAGTGCACGGAGTACGGCACGATCTACACCCCGGACGAGATCCGCGCCCTGGCCGACTTCGCCCACGGGAACGGTCTCTACCTGCACATGGACGGCGCGCGCCTGGCCAACGCCTGCGCCGCGCTGGGCTGCTCCCTGCGCGAGATCACGGCGGACTGCGGAGTGGATGCCCTGTCCTTCGGCGGCACCAAGAACGGCCTGATGTTCGGCGAGGCCGTGATCTTCTTCCGCCCCGAGCTGGCCCGCCATTTTCCCTGGGAGCGCAAGCAGGCCATGCAGCTCTACTCCAAGATGCGCTTCATCGCGGCCCAGTTCGCGGCCATCCTGGAGGACGGGCTGTGGCTCAGGAACGCGGCCCACGCCAACCGCATGGCCGCGCTGCTGGCCGAGAAGGCGGCCGCCGTGCCCGGCGTGCGCCTGACCCGGCCGGTGGCCACCAACCACGTCTTCGCCACCCTGCCGCGCGAGGCCGCCGAGCGGCTGATGCGGGACTGGCACTTCTACCTCTGGCGCGACGAGCCCTTCGAGGTGCGCTGGATGGCGGCCTTCGACACCGAGGAGGCGGACGTGCTCGCCTTCTGCGCGGACCTGGCCCGGGCCGTGGGCTGAGGACGGACATGGGCGGGCGGCCGGACGGCATGCGGCGCGCCGCCGCCCCCCTGCTGCTGGCCCTCACGGCCCTGCTCTGGAGTTCCGGCGGGCTGGCCATCAAGCAGATCGCGTGGAGCCCCATGACCATCACCGGGCTGCGCAGCGGCCTGGCGGCCCTGGTCCTGGCGGCCTTCCTGGGCGGGCGCGCGCTGCGCCTGCCCGGCCGGATCGGGCTCCTGGGGGCCGCGGCCTACGCGGCCATGCTCTGCAGCAACGTGGCCGCCACCAAGCTGACCACCGCGGCCAACGCCATCCTCCTGGCATACACCGCGCCCATCTACGTGGCCCTGGCCGCGCCCAGGCTGCTGGGCGAGCCCACGCGCCGGGCCGACTGGCTGATGGTCGCGGCCTGCCTGGGCGGCATGGCGCTCTTCTTCCTCGACCGGCTGGGGCCGGGCGGCCTCGCGGGCAACCTGCTGGCCGTGGGCACGGGCCTCTCCTACGCCGCCTTCACCCTGTGCATGCGCGCCGAGCGCGACGCCGACCCCCTGGCCGTGGCCTTCCTGGGCCACTGCCTGACCTTTCTCGCGGGACTCCCCTTTCTGCTCGCGTCCGCCCCTCCGCCGAGCGGGGCCTGGCCCTGGCTGCTCCACCTGGGCGTGGCGCAGCAGGGGCTCTCCCTGCTCCTCTACGCCTGGTGCATCCGGCGGCTGGGCGCGCTGCAGGCCATCCTGATCATGACCCTGGAGCCCATCCTCAACCCGGTCTGGGTGGCCCTGGGCTACGGGGAACTGCCCGGCCCCTTCGCCCTGGCGGGCGGCTGCGTGGTGCTTGCGGCGGTCACGGGCCGCGCCCTGGCCGGGACGCGCGCCTGAGACGCGCGAACGCCCCCCGCGCGTTCCCGCGCGGGGGGCGTTCGCGTGCGGATCGCAAGGCGGGCCGTCAGCGCATGCCCGCGATGAGCTGCTTGAGCTCCGAGGCCAGCCGGGCCACGTGGCTCACGGCCCTGGCCGCCTCGTTCATGACCGTGCTGGTCTCCTGCGCGATGCCGTTGATCTCGTCCACGGAGCGGTTGATCTCCTCGGAGGTGGCTGACTGCTGCTCGGCCGCGGTGGCGATGGCCCGCACCTCGTCCGCCGTGGCGTCGGCCAGGACCAGGATCTCGCGCAGGGCGTCGCCGGAATGCCCGGCCCGCTCGGCGCTGTGGTTCACGGCCGCGGCGGCGCTCTCGGACGCGTCCACGTTCTCGTGCACGCCCGCCTGGATGGAGCCGATGGCCTGGCCGACCTCCTTGGTGGCGGCCATGGTCTTCTCGGCCAGCTTGCGCACCTCGTCCGCCACCACGGCGAAGCCCCGGCCCGCGTCCCCGGCCCGCGCCGCCTCGATGGCCGCGTTCAGGGCCAACAGGTTGGTCTGGTCCGCGATGTCCTCGATGACCTGCATGATCCGGCCCACGCCCGCGGCCTCCTCGCCCAGCCTGCGCATCTTCTCGCGCATGGCCCCGGCCTCGGTCTGCACGCGCAGGATGGCGGCCACGGCCTCCTCCACCACGGCCGTGCCCGCGTTCGCGCGGGCCTTGGAGCGGCCCGCGCTGTCCGCGGCGCGCGAGGCGTTGCGCGCCACCTCCAGCACGGTCACGTTCATCTCCTCCATGGCCGTGGCCGTCTCGGCCAGACGCGCGGTCTGACGCTGCGCGCCCTGTTGCGCGCCCTCCACTTGCCGCGAGAGGCGGCCCGAGGACTCGGCCAGGTCCTGGGCGATGGTCTCGGCCGTGGCCGCCACGGCGGTGATGGTTTTGTTCTGCTCCGCGATGCGGGCCTGCCCGGCCTTGATGGCCGTGAGGTCGGTGTAGATGGTGAAGGCCCCCAGCAGCTCGCCGTCCAGGTCGAAGAGCGGGGCGAAATCGATGCGCAACGAGACGACGTTCCCCTTGCGCGTCTTCATCTCCCGCTCCACGCCGAGCTGCGCCCGGCGCTCGGCGATGGCCTGCGCGGCCACGCCCTGGCGGCCGCCCATGCGCAGTTCGCGCAGGAAGTCGTCCAGGGTGACGCCCAGGCACTCCCCGGGCGTCCGGCCGTCTTCGAGCAGGTCGAGCATGGGCTGGTTGATGACGGTCAGCCGCCGCTCCCGGTCCATGACCATGCAGGGCATGGTCAGCCCCTTCAGGATGCCCTCGGAGAAGCCGAGCTTGGCCTTGAGGTCGCCGACCATGGCCCCGAGGTTGCCCGAGAGGGTGAAGAGTTCGTCCGCGCCGCCCACGTCGAAGCTGACGTTGTAGTCGCCCGCGGTGACGCGGTCGCTGGCCCGGGCCAGCACGGCGATGCGGCGCACCACGGCGCGGCGCATGAAGTACAGCGTGGCCCCCAGGAGCACGGCCAGACCGGCGGCCGAGACCAGCACGGAGCGCCGCACCTGGGCGGCGATCCCGTCCATCAGGGGGGTCACGTCCTGCATCACCACCATCTCGCCCAGGATGGGCTGGCTCTTGCCGTGGCAGTGGTGGCAGCCCGGCGTGTTGGGGATGCTCATGACCTCGGCGAAAAAGGTCCTGCCCTCCATCTCGAAGACGTCGCCGTGCTCCACCGCCTCCTTCAGGCCGTGCGCGGCGAAGTCCTGCAGCCCCTTGTGCGCGTGCACCGCGGCGAAATCCTTGCGCACGGCCTCGGGACGGGTGGAGTAGGTGATGTTGCCCTTGAAGTTGGTGAGGTGGATCGCGACGTCCGCGTAGCGTTCGCGCAGCAGGGCGAACTCCTCCTTGGTCCCCTCGTCGTTGCCCACGAGCATGGGCTTCTCGATGGACTGGCGGATGAGTTCCGCGGTGCGGGCCACCGAGGTCTCCATCTGCCCGAGCATGGCCGCGCGCTGGGAGCGCGCGCCGAGCAGGGCGATGACCCCGAAGACGCAGACGGCGACGACGGATATGAGCAGCGCGATCTTGGCGTTGAGTGAACGGGAGAGGGCGTTCATGCGGCCATCCTGCGTTGAGTGTCCAATGCGCAGAGGGCTTGTTACGGAACAACGACGCCGCTGGTCAAGCGCTTCTGGGCCAAATCTTGCGCAAGAATCGGCACTGTGTTCTTTTTTTCCCATACGCCGGACGCGGTTTTGCGGCTGCGCAAAAATCTTTTCGCCGCGCCGGGTTCAGGGCTCGGCCCGGGACGGGGGACAGAGGGGGGAAGCCGGGGGAGGAGGCCGCCGTCCTCAGGCGAGGTGGGACTTGGCCAGGGTGTAGAGCTGGTCGTAGGTCAGGCGGCCGCGGATGCCCAGGAACATCTCCACGGACATGGCCATCTTGCGCCGGGCGTCGGCCAGGAACTCGCGGTGGGCGTCCGTGGTGATGCGCTGCACGAAGGCGGGGTCCAGGCCGTCCATGAGGTGCATCAGCGCCTCGCGGAAGGCCAGGGAGCCGGAGAAGGGCAGGAACTCGCGCAGGCTCTGGATGCCCTGGCGGCGGGCGTAGATCACGTAGAAGAGGAGCTTGACCATCAGCCGGTCCGCGGGCAGCCGGGTGGTCACGCCCAGCAGCGCGGCCCGGTCCGCCCCGGGGTCGGCCAGGGTGCGGGCCAGGGCCTGGGCCAGACGCAGGGCCTTCTCCTCGTCCACGGGCAGGCTGGGGAAGAGGGCGTGCATGCGCGCCAGGGTCATGCGCGGGTTTTCCTTGGAGGTCAGGGCGGCCAGGGCCAGACGCATGAGATGCAGCTTGCGGCGGTAGCCCTCGCGCAGGGTGCGGCCCTTGGCCTCGGCCGCGCGGCGCACCGCGTCCTCGGGCCAGGGCTCCAGGCCGATCTCCAGCAGGTGGCGGATGAAGGGCTCGGCCGTGTACTCGGCCTCCTCGGCCATGACTTTCTTGCCGCGCCGCATGTCGCACAGCTTCTTGAGCGAGAGCCAGAACGCGGCCACGCCCTCGCCCGGCATCTCCAGGATGTCGAAGTCGGGCATGGCGTTGCCCGGTTCCGGCACGCTCTCCGCCTCGGCGCGGATGATCCCGTCCCTGTCCGCAGTCTCGCCCATACCGCTCCTGTCCTGCGCGGCCCTCCGCCGCAGCTTTCCATGCTAGCCGAAAAGCCCGCCCCTGTCTAAGGCCGGACCGGAACGGCGGGGGCCTTAGGGCGTCTCCGGCCAAGCCACCTGGTAGAGACGCGGCCAGCCCTTGCCCGTGACCAGCAGCCGCCCGCCCGCCGCGTCCCAGGCGATGCCGTTGGGCACGAAGCGCTCGTCCTGCCCGCCGGACCGCCGCCAGCACTCGGACAGGTCCAGCCGCCAGCGCACCCGGCCCGACTCCGGCTCCACGCCCACCACGTACGGCGTCCGCCAGACATTGGCCAGCACCAGTCCGGCGCCGTCCCGTTCCACCCACTCCAGTTCGTTGAGGTCCTCCACGGGCAGTCCGCCGTCCGTGACCACCACGTCGCCCAGGCGGGCGAACGTGGCCGGATCGCGGAAGATCAGGCGGGCCGAGCCGTTGGACATGATCAGCCTGCGGCCGTCGAAGGTCAGGCCCCAGCCCTCCCCGACGTAGCGAAACTCGCCGCGCACGGCCAGGGAGCCGGGATCGCGCGCCAGGGCCCGGCCCTCCCGCCAGGTGAGCTGCACCACGGCGTCCACGGCCAGGGCCGCGCCCTCGCCGAAGAGATGCGCGGGCAGACGCTCGCGCCGCAGCACCTTGCCGTCGCGCAGGCGCACCCGCCTGATCTCGGAGCTGCCGTACAGCCCCGTGCTTTCGATGAGGTCCCCGCCGGGCAGGAAGAAGAGCCCCTGGGTGAAGGCCTGCGGGTCGTGCGGGAACTCGGCCAGGATGCGCGCCGCGTGGACCGGGGCGGGCTCCCCGGCCCGGGCCGGGTGCGGCCCGGCCGGCAGGCAGGCGGCCAGCAGGCAGGCGGCCAGCAGACGGACGATGGGCAGGCCCCGGAAAAATCCCCCGCCTCGCCCCTGGACAGGCGCGAAAAACCGACTATACTGCATACCCGCAGAGGGTATCACTCGCATGTCCATATCCTCGCAATCATTCTCCCTGTAACCCTTGGCAAGCGCGGCCGCTTCCAGCCCGCCGCCGCCCATGACGATGAAGACAAACACCGCTCCCTCAGCCACCCGGACGCCGGCCGCGGCAGGCCTGACCCGCCGCGGGTTCCTGCGCGGCCTGGCCCTGGCCGGGGCCACGGCAGCGGCCGCGCCGGCCGCTGTCCTGGCCGCCCCCTCGCCCGCCGCCGAGCCGCTGGCCACCCTGCTCGACCTCTCCCGCTGCATCGGCTGCGGGGCCTGCGTGGAGGCCTGCCGCGAGAAGAACCTCTCCCGCGTGCCCGAGCCGGTCTCGCCCATCCCGAGGATGTACCCGGCCCGCTCCAAGCCCGAAGACTGGTCCGGCAAAAAGCACGTGGACGACCGCCTCACGCCCTACACCCGGCTCTTCATCCAGTCCGCCGAGGTGGAATACCAGGGAAGCCGCCTCACCGTCCACGCCCCCCGGCGCTGCCTGCACTGCGAGAACCCGCCCTGCGCCAAGCTCTGCCCCTTCGGCTCGGCCAGGCGCGAGACCAACGGCGCGGTACGCATCGACGAGGCGACCTGCCTGGGCGGGGCCAAGTGCCGCACGGTCTGTCCCTGGGAGATTCCCCAGCGCCAGTCCGGCGTGGGCCTCTACCTCGATCTCATGCCCGGCCTGGCGGGCAACGGCGTGATGTACAAGTGCGACCGCTGCCAGGACCTCGTGGCCGCGGGCAAAGAGCCCGCCTGCATCACGGCCTGCCCCAACGAGGCGCAGCGCATCGGCCCCCGCTCGCTGATCGTGGCCGAGGCCCGCCGCCTGGCGGCCGAGCGCGGCCACTTCCTCTACGGCCTGGAGGAGAACGGCGGCACGAACACCATCTACCTCTCGCCCGTGCCCTTCGACCTGCTCGACGCGGCCGTGGCCAAGGGGCCGGGGCGGCCCGGCTTCGCGCCAGCGCCCGAGGTCATGAAGGCCGAGGCGAATCTGGCCGGGGCGCTCCTGGCCGCGCCGCTGGCGGGTCTGGCCGCGGGCCTGCTCAAGGTCCGCAGCCGCCTCGGCAAGGCCCTGGACGCGCAGAAGACCCCCGCCCACACGGAGGACGATCATGGCTGACGCCCGCACCCCCCTTCTCTCCGCCGGGACGCGCCGCCTCATGTCCGCGCTCCTCTTCCTCCTGGCGCTCTCGGGCTTCGCCCAGATGCCGATCATGAAGCGCTACTACCTCGCCGACCTGCCGGGTCTGGCCTGGCTGGCCGACTATTCCGCCACCTCGCTGCTGCACTACCTCGCCGCCGCGGTCTTCCTCTTCCTCTGCGGCCTGATCGCGGCCCGGCATCTGGCCGATCCGGCCCGCGCCTCCCTGCGCGGCTGGCGTCTGGCGCGCGCGGGCCTCTATCTGCTGGTCATCCTCACCGGCCTGGCGCATGCGGTCCACAACACCGCCTCCTGGCCCCTCCCCCCGGCCCTGGCCCAGACCGTGGTCCTGGCCCACCTGGGAGGCGTCATGGGGCTCGGCCTGCTCTGGGCAGGACGCCGCCTGCGCCTCTGCCGGGGCCGCCGGGGCTGAGCCCCGGCGGCCGCCCGGCCGCGCGCCCTTCTCCCGCCTCGTCCATCTGCCGTGTTGCGCAAATCCTTTCATTTTTCTATGTGTAGGGGGCCTGAACCCAGACGAGAAAGGAAGCCGCGCGCATGACCAACACGCCCAAGTCCGGCGCAGCAAAGCCCGGCGCAGCAAAGCCCGCGCCCGCCCCTGCCGCCCCCCTGGCCCAGGACAGCAGGATCCGCGGCGTCTTCTCCACCCAGAAGGTGATCAAGGTCGGCACCGGCGTGACCCAGCGCCGCACCGTGCAGCAGGCCTACTACTACATCGAGGAAAACGACGCGGGCGAGCTTGAGGCCCAGCCGCTGAACAAGAACCATCTGCCGTCCGGCGAGAAGGAGACCATCACCAAGGAGGACCTCCTCGCCCAGTACGTGCCCGAGCCCGAATTCTACCAGAAGGAGGTCTTCCCCAAACTGCGCGAGGTGCAGAAGACCCTGGCCCGCGCCGACCGGCACCGCCAGCGCGGCGAGACCTACAGCGCGGAGATGGAGTACGGCAACACCCTGAAGGTGGACGACGAGAACGTGCGCGCCAACTTCGGCATCGGCCTGTGCTACATGGCCCGGGGCGAGACCGCCAAGGCCGAGGACATCCTGAACCGCATCGTGAAGCTCGACGCGGCCTTCGAGCCCGACCACAAGCACCTGTTCAACGAGTTCGGCATCAACCTGCGCAAGAGCAAGATGTTCCAGCAGTCCGTGGACTACTACACCCGGGCCGCGGAACTCTCGCCCCACGACGAGAACATCCTCTACAACAAGGGCCGCGCCCTGTTCGAACAGGGCGACTGCGCCGGGGCCAAGGCGGCCCTGGAGCAGGCCCTCTCCATCAATCCCAACTTCGAGGAAGCCACCAAGTTCCTCAACTACATGGCCAGCAAGAACCTCATCTGATCGGGGGAGGTCTGCCATGCGCACCGTTCTGCTTCTGATCGTGACCATCATCGGCGCGGTGCTGCTGCTGATGTACTGGTTCTCCCTCACCGGAAGCTAGCCCGGCGGGCCGCGCCGGAACGGGGGAGGAGGAACAGGCCTTCCGGCAACGGAAGGTCCTGGCGCTTTTTTACGTCCTCCCGTCTTCCGGGCGGGCGGCCCGGCCCGGCGCAGAGGCCTCAGCGGCCTCCGCCGGCCGCGACAGCCGCCTCGGCATGCCGCCGCAGCCGCCCCAGCGACGCCCCGAAGACCGCGCCCCCGGCCACGCACAGCGCGCCCCCCATCCCCACGGTCAGGGCGGGGCCGACGCGATCGCAGAGCCATCCGGCCAGCAGCGAGCCCAGCGGCACCATGCCCATGTACATCATGGAGAAGAGCGCCATGACCCGGCCGCGCATGTGGTCCCCGGACAACACCTGCAGCAGGGTGTTGGCCCCGGCCATCTGCACCACCATGCCCAGCCCCACCATGACCAGCGAGGCCATGGCCCAGGGCAGGGCCGTGGAGGCCGCGAGGCAGAGCAGGCCCGCGCCGAAGACGCCCGCGGCCGCGGCGATCCAGGCCCCCAGCCCCCTCGCGCCGCTGCGCACGGCCAGGGCCAGGGCCCCGCACACCGCGCCCAGTCCGGCGCTGCCCGCCAGCAGCCCCAGGCCCTGCGGCCCGGCCCCCAGCATCCGGTCGGCGATGATCGGCAACAGCACGGCATAGGGCACGCCCATGAGGCTGCCCAGGGCCACCATGCACAGCAGCCAGCGGATGTGCGGAGCCCTCCAGGCGTAGGCAAAGCCCTCGGCGATGGCCCGCAGGGCCCGCTCCCCGGACGCGGGCCTGGGCCGCGCGGGCAGGCGCATGGCCAGCAGCGCGGCCATGACGCACAAAAAGCTCACGGAATTGGCCAGGAAGCAGACGCCCTCCCCGGCCACGGCCACCAGCACGCCCGCGGCCACCGGGCCGAGCAGCCGCGCGGCGTTGAACATGGAGGAGTTGAGCGCGATGGCGTTGGGCAGGTCCTCGCGGCCCACCAGCTCGATGATGAAGGACTGCCGCGCCGGGATGTCCACGCCCTGGGACAGCCCCAGCACCCCGGCCAGAAGATAGACGTGCCAGACCTGGACGTGGCCGCTCAAGGTCAGATAGGCCAGCAGCGCGGCCTGGACCAGGGCCACGGCCTGGGTGCAGAGGAGCAGGCGGCGGCGGTCGCAGCGGTCGGCCAGCATGCCGCCCCAGGGGGCCAGCAGGACCACGGGGAAATGGTTCATGAAGCCCGCCAGGCCAAGGTCCATGCCCGAGCCCGTGAGCCTGTAGACCAGCCAGAGCTGGGCCACGTTCTGCATCCAGGTCCCGACCAGGGAGAGCAGCTGACCGGCGAAGAAGAGCCGGTAGTTGGGATGGCGGAGGGATCGGAAGGTGCGGCGCAGCATAGGTGCGGGCCGGAGCGCTCGTGCGTTCCCCGGCCCGGCCCTTCCATCCCAGAAAGGCGGGGGCTTGGCAAGCGGCCCCGGGATCTCCCCGCAGGCCGCGGCGTCCCCGGGCTCAGCCTCCGGGCGGCCGGAACGGCGAGGGGCAGGCGGAGGCGCTCTCAAGCCCGCCCTGGGCGATCTCCAGGGCCAGGGCCTCGACCACCTCCCCGTCCAAGGCGCTCCCGGCCATTTCGCGCATGAGCGCGAGCGCCGTCTCTGGGCTGCGCGCCTTCTGGTAGGAACGGTCCGTGGTCATGGCGTCGAAGCAGTCCGCGACCGAGAGGATGCGCACGGCCAGCGGTATCCCCCCGCCCGCCAGCCCCGCGGGATAGCCCGCGCCGTCCAGGCGTTCGTGGTGGCAGAGGATGTAGTCGCGCACCGGGCCGAGGAAGTCGAGGTCCGCGAGGATGGCGTGGCCCCACTGCGGGTGATGCCGGATCTCGTCCAGCATCTCCTCGTCGAGCCGCGTGTCGTCGTTGTGGAAGAGGCGGTCGCTGAAGCCGATCTTGCCGATGTCGTGCAGCACGCCCGCGACGCGCAGCCGCTCGGCCGCCTCGGCGTCCAGCCCCAGCCGCCGCGCCAGCCGCGCGGCGTAGGCCCCGACGCGGTCGCCGTGGCCCTCGGTGTAGGCGTCACGCGCGGCCAGGGCGCGGGCGATGGCGGTCACGGTCTTGAGCGCGTCCTCGCGGATCTTCTCATGGAGCTGCTCCATGCCGAATTCCCGGGCCTCGATGCGGACCATCATCAGCCCCACGGCCTCGGCCACCTCCCTGATCTCGGGGGGGTATTCCTCCCGCGTCAACTCCATGATCTCGTCGGAATAGTTCCCGGCCGCGATCTCCTTGATGATCCGGACGATCCGCGCGCGGGGCTCCTCATGCATCCTGTCCTCCTTCGGCCACGCCCCTGCGGCCTTGCCCGGATGATGGCCCAGCCGCGCCGTTCCGGCAACCCTTTCCGCCGCCCCGGCGGGCGCGCGGCCGCCGCCGCGCCGTCTTGGGCCTTGCGGGGCGCGGCTTGCAGGCTCGTATTATTTTATTGCATTTCGTAACACGCGAGCGTAGACAGGAGGCGTCGCCGGAACACGGCCGCCCAACCCGGCCCCGGCAACGAGCAGTGTCCAACATGCGCCTGGCCGACACCTCCAGGCTCCCCCGCGCGCCGCGCCTTCAAGACGCAGAAGGCGCGGCGCGCATCCTTTTCCCCGCCCCCGCCACGTGAAAACGGCCGTCGGCAACGCACGAAAAAGGCCCGCCCCCTTGCGGGGACGGGCCTCTGATGACGTCGGGTCCAGACCGCGGCCTAGGCGGCGGTCTCTTCCTTGATGGACAGGGCCACCTTGTAGAGGATCGTGATCACGAAGATGCCCGCGGCGTACACCGCGGCGGTGATGGCGATCTCGGGCAGGGTCGGGGCGTAGAAGGAGAAGCCCTCGAACGGGTTCGGGGTGAAGCCGCCGATGAGCAGGCCGATGCCCTTGTCGATGTAGGTGGCGATGACCAGGGCCACCAGCGCCCAGGGCAGCAGCTTCTGGTTCTCGCGCAGCTTGGGCGGGATCAGGCAGACCAGGGAGAAGGCGGCAAGCGCCGTGGCGGTCCACATCAGCACGGCCACGTAGTTGGCGTGGGCCGCGCCGAAGAGGAACTCGATGGGGTGCTTGTGGCCCGGGATGCCGGAGTAGAAGGCCGTGAAGACCTCGCACAGGAAGAGGAAGATGTTGATGCACATGGCGTAGACGATGATCTTGGCCATGGCCTTCTTGGCCTCTTCGCCGGCGCGGAAGCTCGACACCTTCTCCACGATCATGGCCACCAGCAGCAGGATGGCGGGACCGGCGCAGAAGGCCGAGGCCAGGAAGCGGGGCGCCATGACCGCCGTGAGCCAGAAGTGGCGGCCGGGCAGGCCCTGGTACAGGAAGGCTGTCACCGTGTGGATCGAGACGGCCCAGACGATGGACAGGTAGACCAGGGGCTTGACCCACTTGGGCGGCATCATGTTGCTGCGCTGGTACATGAGCGTGACCCAGCCGATGATCAGGTTCAGGAGCAGGTAGCCGTTGAGCACGACCATGTCCCAGAACAGGACCGAGTTCGGCGTGGGGTGCAGGATGACGTTGAGCATGCGCTGCGGCTGGCCGAGGTCCACCACGATGGAGCCCATGCAGATGATGATCGCGCCGATGGCCTGGAATTCGGCCAGGATGATCATGTTCTTGAAGGCCTTGTAGTGATGGAAGTAGTACGGCAGCACGAGCATGACGGCGGCCGCGGCCACGCCGACCATGTAGGTCAGCTGGGCGACGTAGAAGCCCCACGACACGTCGCGGGACAGGCCGGTGATCGTCAGGCCCTGGTTGAGCTGGTAGACCCAGGTGGCCCCGCCGATGCCCATGACGATGAGCAGGAGGGAGATCCAGCCCCAGTACCGGGAGTTGCCTTTCAGAGCGGTCTCAAGCATGGCGCCCTCCTAGATGATGTAGTAGACGCTGGGCTGCGTGCCCAGGCCCGGCTTGCGGACGATGGAGTAGTTCTCCTTGAGCGCCTTGCGCACCTCGGAGTTCGGGTCGGCGAGGTCGCCGAAGAGGAGCGCTCCCTTGGAGGCCTCGACGCAGGCGGGCTTCTGACCCTTTTCCAGACGTTCGGAGCAGAAGGTGCACTTCTCCACCACGCCGCGCATGCGCGTGGGGTACTCGGGATTCTGCGCGGCCTCGTCGAGGAACGGCCGGGGGTTCTTGAAGTTGAAGGACCGCGCGCCGTAGGGGCAGGCCGCCATGCAGAAGCGGCAGCCGATGCAGCGGTGCATGTCCATCATGGTGATGCCGTTTTGCAGCTTGAAGGTCGCCTTGGTGGGGCAGACCCGCACGCAGGGCGGGTTGTAGCAGTGGTTGCAGAGCAGCAGGAAGTTCTTGTGCTCAAGCTCGGCGTGCTGGAACTCGCCGCTCTGCTCCGGGAAGACCGCGTGCATGGTGTCGGTCCACAGCCACTTCACTTCCTGGGGCCCGTCGATCTTGGGAACGTTGTGTTCCTTGTGGCAGGCGTCGATGAGGGGCTTCATGTCCTCGTCGGAGTTCAGCCTGCGCGTGTCGATGACCATGGCCCAGCGCTTGGCGTGCAGTTCGCGCGGGTCCGGCTTCTCGTGCACCTGGTGCGGCACGTAGGAGGCCGCGGCCTTCACCGCGGGCATGGCCGCGAGGCCGAGCACGGAGACGCCGGCGTACTTGAGGAAGGTCCGTCTCGTTTTCTGCATGGCTAGTTCCCCTTCGCCTTCGGCGCGATGTGGCAGTCCCAGCAGTAGGGAGACACCGACGCGGTCGTATGGCACTTGTCGCAGAACTTTTCCTTGTCGTCGTGGCACTTCATGCAGGTGTTCTGCAGGCTCATCTGGTATTCTTTGTGGTCGCGCTTGGCGATGTAGATGCGCTTGCCTTCACGCACCACCTGGTCGCGCCAGTCGTCCAGGATCTTCATGTGCTGCTCGCGCATGTATTCCTTGGACTCGATGCACTGGGTGGCCACTTCCTTGGGGGGAAGCTTCAGTTCCGGCTGCTTCCACTCCTTGGCCCCGAAGTTGTTCCAGAACGGGAACGTCACAAGGGCCAGGAAGACGATCAGCCCGGCGAGGATTTTGCTGCCGTCGTACATGGATTAGACCTCCTCGAGCTCTTCGCCGCGCAGGTTGACTTCACGCTTCTTCTGGCCCTTCAGGTTCAGGGCGTTGGCCACCATTTCATGCACGCCCGTGATCTGCACGCCCGGGGCCCAGAAGTCGGCCACGGGGATCAGGGTGGCGCGGTCCAGGGCGCAGATGCAGGCCATCATGTTCACGTCGTGCTTGTCCTGCACGTATTTGAGCGCGTTGCCGCGCGGCAGGCCGCCGCGCAGGCGGATCTCCATGATCTCCTCGGTGTTCAGGCCCGAGCCCGCGCCGCAGCAGAAGGTCTGCTCGCGCGTGGTCTGGGGCGGCATCTCGAAGTAGTTGTTGCAGACGTTCTTGATCACGTAGCGGGGCTCCTCAAGGAGGCCCATGCCGCGCGCCGGGTTGCAGGAGTCGTGATAGGTCACGCGCAGGTGGTTGTTGCGCTCGGGGCTGAGGTCCAGCTTGCCGTGCTTGATGAGGTCCGCGGTGAACTCCGTGATGTGTACCATCTTGGTCTGCTTGGCGTTGTGGAACACCGTGCCGGTGATGGGGTTCCTGGGCGTGGTCAGGTTGGACCCTTCCTGGATGTACCCGTTCATGGTGTCCATGTACTGGTTGATCACGCGCCACATGTGACCGCACTCGCCGCCCAGAATCCACTTCGCGCCCAGGCGCTTGGCCTCGGAGTACATCTTGGCGTTGAGCTTCTGCATGGTGTCGGCCCCGGTGAAGAGGCCGAAGTTGCCGCCCTCCGAGGCGTAGGTGGACAGGGTGTAGTCCAGCCCGATGGCCTCGAAGAGGATGAGGTAGCCCATGAAGGTGTAGATGCCGGGGTCGGCGAAGGCGTCGCCCGAGGGGGTGATGAAGAGCACCTCGTGGCCCGGCTCGTTGAGCGGCGGGTTGATGCGGACGCCGGTGTACTCCTCGATGTCGTCGCACATGAACTCGACGATTTCCTTGAAGGCGTGGGGCTGGATGCCGAGGTGGTTGCCGGTGCGGTTGCAGTTGAAGACCGGCTCCATGATCCAGTTGATGCCCAGGCCCACCTCGTGCAGCAGCTCGCGGGCCATCATGGTGATCTCGGCCGTGTCGATGCCGTAGGGGCAGAAGAGCGAGCAGCGGCGGCACTCGGTGCATTGGTAGAAGTAGAGGAACCACTCCTTGAGGACGTCCTCCTCCATCACCCGCGCGCCGTTGAGCTTGCCCAGGATCTTGCCCGCGGTGGTGAAGTCCGCGCGGTAGACCGAGCGCATCAACTCGGCGCGCAGCACCGGCATGTTCTTGGGGTCGCCGCCGCCGATGTAGAAGTGGCACTTGTCGGCGCAGGCGCCGCAGCGCACGCAGACGTCCATGAAGACCTTGAAGGAGCGGTACTTGTCGAGCCGCGCCTTGAAGCCCTCGGAGATGATCTGCTTCCAGTTCTCGGGAAGATGCCAGTCCTTCTCGTCGGCCTTCCACTCGTGGGCGTGCTTGAAGCCCATGGCCCGATGCAGGTCCGGTTTCGCCGGGTAGGGCCAGCGTCCGGGGCTGAAGTCGTTGGGGGTCTCCATCCACCCGGTCTTGGGCGGATTGAGATAATCAATCGTCGCGAGAAGTTCTTCGGGTTTCAGCGCCATATCGGGCTCCTTACGCTTCTTCTTCGAGCTGTTTGACGACGGGGAGACCGGCCTCGACCATCGCTTCCCTGAAGTCGTCCTCGTACGCCTCGTAGGAGTGCGGCTTGATCTTCGGGTTCCAGGGGTTCTCGTGATGGTGGATGCGGGAGTCGTTGGGCAGGTTGCGGGTGGGCGAGAGGAAGACGCCGCCCAGGTGCATCAGCTTGCTGAAGGGGAAGTAGGCCAGCAGCACGCAGACCAGGAAGAGATGCACGAAGAAGGAGGGCGCGATCTCCTTGGGCACCACCGGCGAGAACATCACCAGGGACATGGTGAACTGCTTGATGGAGACGATGTCCACCTTGGCCACGTAGCGCATGTAGATGCCCGAGAGGGCGATGCCGATGATCAGGAAGAGCGCGAAGTAGTCCGCCGCGTTGGAGATGTAGCGGATCTGCGGGTAGAGCAGACGCCGCGCCAGCAGCCAGCCCAGGCCCGCCAGGAAGAGCAGGTTGGTCTGGTAGAGCGTGGGCGAGTAAATCTGCAGGATCGAGTCGGCCCAGTCCAGCCACTGGATGGGCAGGGGCACCGGCTCGGTGAAGAAGCGCATGTGCCGGATGACGATGAGCAGGAAGGAGTAGTGGAAGAGGATGGCGGCCAGCCACAGCCACTTCTCGGAGAAGTAGCCGACCTGGGGCTTGCCGTCCGGGGTCTTGCCGAGCACGGCGGTGGTGTTGCGGAACAGCGAACGGAACGTCAGGACCTCGAGGATCATGCGCACCACGGTGTCGCGGCTGTTCACCGGGTTGTCGTAGCGGGCGTAGGGAATCCAATCCAGGCTCTTCTGCTGGCCGCCCGTGGTCGGGATGCGGAAGGGAACCGGGGATTTGGCCCAGCACATGACCTTCAGCGCGAAACCCACGACGAAGATCGCCACTGCCGCATACGGAATGGCGACGGCGAAGAGGCCTGTCATCCCCCCGCCGCCCACGCCCACCAGCGCGGCCAGCGCCAGGGCGCAGACGATAAACAATCCGTAAAATGCGTTCATGTCCACCCTACCTCGCTTGCGGTTATTCGGTCCCGACGGCCCCGTTCCCGGCGGGCTCGGCACCCGTCAGCAGAACGTCCGTCGTTTCGCACATGATTCCCGTCTTGCGGAAGAGCATCCGGTGCGTGCGCTTGAACTCGTCCAGGCGCATCCGGTACAGGTCCTCGCGGGCCTTGACGTAGATGTCCATGGCCAGCAGGGCGAGGTTCTCCACGCGGCTGTCCAGCTCGGCCAGCTCGGCGTCGAGGCGCTCCCGGGCGATGGCCTTGGCGAAGAGGCTGCGCACGACCTTCTTGAAGAAGAAGACGAAGGAGAGGGCCTTGGAGGGGGAAAAGTCCTGCACGGCCCGGATCTTCACCAGCGGCTCCAGGCTGGCGCAGATGGCCGCGGCGTCCTCCCAGGCCAGGAGATGGTCCGTCAGTTCGCCTAGGGCGCGCAACGTGGTCTGGCCCACGGGATTGCCGAAGGGGTCCGAGTTGACCTTCCACATCTTGGCGGTTTGCGGGGGATAGGTGGCGAGGACCATGTCGAGCCAGCGTTCGACAACGGTCGTCTTCTCGTCACGGATGAGCTGCGCCAAGGTCATTCGATTCCCCGACGTGCGGCGCGCCGCGCCCGCACCGGCGCTGCAGCGCCTGCGCGGCACGGGGCCGACACGGTCCAGTTGGCCGGACGACGGCTATGATGAATGAAATGAAGCTCGTTGCCGTGTGATACGAGGACCAACCCCAAAGGTCAAGGGATTGTGCAAAAAAGCACCAGGTCCTCGCGCCACCCGGAAACCATGAAACCACGCCCATTAACGACGCATGCCACTAGTCCAAAAAGCCCCCTGCGTCAAGGACGCCTCGCCCGAAACCTGTCCGGGACAGGCTTTCCCGACGCCGCTTCCCGTGGTACACCTCCTGCAATCGCAGCAAGGAGACCGCCATGCCCGCGCCCGTCCGCTTCACCGGCGTCAACCACCTGGCCATGGCCACCGGGGACATGACCGCCACCATCCGCTTCTGGCGCGACCTGCTGGGCATGCGCCTGGTGGCGGGGCTGGGGCGTCCCGGCTACCGCCACTACTTCTTCGAGATTTCGCCCAACGACATGATCGCCTTCTTCGAATGGGACGGGGCCGAGCCCATCCCGGAAAAGGACCACGGCGCGCCGGTCAGGGGGCCGGCCGCCTTCGACCACGTCAGCTTCGGCGTGGCCACGGAGGACGACCTGTGGACCCTCAAGGACCGCCTGGACGCCGCCGGGGTCTGGGTCTCCGAGGTCGTGGACCACGGCTTCATCCACTCCATCTACGCCTTCGACCCCAACGGCGTCGCCATCGAGTTCAGCGCGCCCGTGCCCGAGGTGGATGTGCGCGCCTTCCCGGTCCTGGCCGACGAGCACCCCCCGGCCGCGGCCTTGGAAGGCAACGGCCCGCAGCCCGGCCACTGGCCCGAGCCCGGCGCGGCCACACCGCCGGAGCAGCGCACGGCCCATCCCGGCGACGGGCAGCAGCTCGTGGGCATCATCACCGACAGCACGCACCCGGTGTAGCGGGCGGCGAGGCGAAAGGCCGCCGGGGAGTCCGGCTCAGGCGCAGGGGCAGTCCGCGGAAAAGGCCACGGCGTTCTTGCCCGCCTTCTTCACGCGGTACATGGCGAGATCCGCCTTCTCCAGCAGTCCGGAGGGGTCCTTGGCGTCGTGCGGGAACAGGGCCACGCCGACGGACGCCCCGATGTCCACGGCCGCGGTGTCGATCAGGAAGGGCTTGCGCAGGGAGTCCACGAACAGCCGCGCCAGGCGGCCCGCCTGCTCGCGGCCCTCGCACAGGGGCAGCACGGCCACGAACTCGTCCCCGCCCAGACGGTAGAGCGCGCCCGCGTCCTCCAGACAGGCGGACAGGCGCTCGGCCACGCGCACCAGCAGCGCGTCCCCGGCGCGATGACCCAAGGTGTCGTTGACCGCCTTGAAGCCGTCCAGGTCGATGAACACCACCCCGGCCACGCTCCCGTGGTTGCGGGACTGGCCCAGCGCGCGGGGCAGCTCCTCCTCCAGGCTCAGGCGGTTGCGCAGGCCGGTCAGCGCGTCGCGGTAGGCCAGCAACGCCGCGTCCGAGGCCCTGCCCCGCTCCAGGCTGCGGCCGATGCAGAAGTAGGCCTCGTGCACCGGGGAGAAGATCGCGTTCAGGCCCAGGCGGCAGTAGTCGCCGTCCGCGCGCAGGAAGCGGAAGGAGAGGTTGGCCGAGCCGATGTCCGAGGTCACCAGCTTCTGGAACTCGCCCAGCACCCGCTCGCGGTCGTCGAAATGGATGTGCTCCACCAGGTACCCGCCCTGCAGGGCCTGGGAGGACCAGCCCACGTGCTCCTCCCAGTGGGTGTTGCAGTCCTCGAACATGCCGTCCAGCGAAATGACCGCGGCCATGTCGTGGCTCAGGGATAGCCAGGCGTACCGCTCCACGTACAGGAGCTGCTGGACGCCCTCGATTCCCATGTCTTCCAGGGGCATGCAGAGGAATTCCATGACCGCCTCGTACGACGTTCAGGAAAAGAAGACAACGCCCCCGGGTTACGGACGGTAAAATATTACGAAAAGCGTTCCGGCATGCGTCTCGCGCATCCGGCCGGGCGGGAGCGGGGAGCGCTCCGGAACGGCCGAGGGGGCCGTGCGGCCCCCTCTTCGCGTCCGTCCGGCGCGGCGGCCGGGCTACTGCACGACGGGATTGATGTTGTCGCGCAGCCAGAAGAGCAGTTCGTACCGCTCCTCCAGCATCTCGCGCAGCTTGTTCTGCTCCGCCTTGTCCATCTCGGCGATGCGGATGTAGGCGTTGCGGTGCGGCTCGCCCTGCGGGTAGACCGTGATGATGGAGAGGATCTTGGCCCCGGCCCCGGCGATGTCCTGCAGGACGGGCTTGAGCGCGCCGGGCTTGCGCTGCAGCTTGAAGCCCATCTGGATGCCGCCGTCGCGCACGCGGGTGATCTCGATGAAGACGCGGAAGACGTCCGACTCGGTGATGATGCCCACCACCTTGCCCGCGTCGTCCACCACCGGCAGGCCGCCCACGCGGCGGTCGTGCATGACCACGGTGGCCTTCTCCACCGTGTCTTCCTCGTGCAGGGCGATGGCCTGCTTGGTCATGATGTCCTTCACCTTGATCTCGGAGAGCAGGTAGTACAGCTCGTGCACGTCCAGGGTGGTGGCCTTGGAGGGCGAGGCCTCCTTGATGTCCCGGTCCGAGAGGATGCCGATCAGCCGCCCGTCGCCGTCCACCACCGGCAGACGCCGGATGTCGTGGTCCTTCATGAGCTTGGAGGCCTTCATCATGGATTCGTCGGGATTCACGGTGATGACGTTCTTGGTCATCCAGGATTTCACGCGCATGGTGTGCTCCTTGTCGCGGCTTGGGCGGTCGGGTAGATATTCGCGCTGCCCCACGCTATGGCATACCAGCCCGCCGGAATCAACCGGCCCAAGGAGCACCCGGCATGGCCCGAACGTTGTTTCTCGATCCCCGCGGCGGCATCGCCGGAGACATGCTGCTGGCGGGCCTGGCCGCGTTCGGCCTGGACCTCGGCGAGCTGGAAGGCCGCCTGGGAGCGGCCGTGCCCGGCCTGCGCCTGCGCCTGGAACCCCTCGTCCGGAGCGGGTTCTCGGGCGTGGGCCTGGACATCGCCTGCCCGGGCGCGCAACCGCTGCGGCATCTCGACGACCTGCTGACGCTGAATCGTCGGCTGGGCCTCTCCCCGGCCGCCGAAAAGCGGGCCGAGGCCGCCTTTCGCCGACTGGCCGAGGTGGAGGCCGCGGCCCACGGCATCCCGCCGGAGCGCGTGCACTTCCACGAGGTGGGGGCCGTGGACACCCTCGTCGACGTGGCCGGGGCCTTCTGGGCCCTGGAGGCGCTCGGCGTCGCGGACGTCGTCTGCGCCCCCCTGCCCTGGTTCACCGGTTTCGTGCGCTGCGCCCACGGCCTTCTGCCCCTGCCCGCCCCGGCCGTGCTCCGCCTCTACGAGGGCAAGCCGGTCTTCGATTCCGGCGTGGAGGAGGAGATCGTGACGCCCACGGGCGCGCTGCTCATCGACCAGACCGCCACCCGCTTCGCCCCCGGCCCGGAAGGCACGGTCCTGGCACAGTCCACCGCCTTCGGCGGCCGCGACATCCCCGCCGCCCCCTGGGGGCTGCGGTGCGTGCTGCTGGAAACGGCGTAGAGCCCCCCGTCTAGACCGGCAACCCGTGTCTGACCCGGCGCTCCTTGAGGTCGTCCAGGATCTTCCCGGGCACGCGCAGGTTGCCCTTGCCCACGCCGAGGCGGATGTCCGGCTTGGTCGCGCCGTGGAAGTCCGAGCCGCCGGACACGGCCAGGCCGAAACGGTCCGCCAGGCAGCGGTATTCGCGGGTCTTGTTGGCCGAGTGCTCGGAGTAGACGGCCTCGATGCCGTCCAGCCCCCGATCGGCCAGGCGGCGCACCAGGGCCTCGATCTCGGCGATGGGCAGGTCGTAGATGGCGGGATGGGCCAAAATGACGGTGGCCCCCTCGCTCTTCAGAAGCTCCACGGCCTCCTCCGCCGCGAAGGAGACCTTGGGCACGTAGGCCGCGCCCTTGCGGCCGATGTAGCGGTCGAAGGCCTCGTTCAGCGAGGCCACGCAACCCTTGTCCAGAAGCAGTTTGGCGATGTGCGGGCGGCCCACCGTGCCCTCGGCCGAGGCCAGCAGTTCGTCCAGGGAGACGGGCAGCCCGAGCCCGGCCAGCCTCTCCACCATCTCGGCGTTGCGCTCTGCGCGGCGGGCGATGAGCCAGGCCAGGGCCCGCTCCAGGCGCTCGGGCCGCTCAGGCAGCCAGAGCCCCAGGATGTCCACGGTGCGCGGCACGTTCCTGGCCGCCAGCTCGATGCCGGGCACGAACTCGATGGGCAGCCCGGCGGCCGCGGCGCGGGCCTCGGACAGGCCGTCCACGGTGTCGTGGTCCGTGAGGGCCACGGCGCGGAGTCCGGCCCCGGCGGCCAGGCGCACCACCTCGGCGGGCGCGCAGGTGCCGTCCGAGGCCGTGGAGTGGGTGTGCAGGTCCACGCAGTCCGCGAGGCCGCCCGCCCCGGGACGGGACGCAGCGACGCGGGGACCGGGACCGGCCAGGGCGCGACGACGTTTTTCCGAGACCATTATGCACTCATAGCCTTGCGCGCGCCCGCGGGCAAGACGTCCGCGCCGAAATCGCGGCCCTCCGCCCGCCCCTTGCTGCCGCGCCCGCCACGAGGTACCATCCGGCACCACATCCCAGCAAGGAGCGCCCCATGGCCCTGAACAAGGAACTGCTCGACATCCTGGTCTGCCCCAAGTGCAAGGGGGCCATCAGCCTCACCGCGGAGGAGGACGGCCTGCTCTGCGCCCCCTGCGGCCTGGCCTATCCGGTCCTGGACGAGATCCCCGTGATGCTCGTGGAGGAGGCCATCCCCCTGGCCGAATGGGACGACAAGAGGCCCTGCCGCAAATAACCCGCTCTTTTTTTCCGGCCTGCGCGGCCTCCTGTTGACAATCGTTCCGGCAAAATTATTCATCTGGAACAAACGACCCAATCCACAGGAGGCAGCGCACATGGTCATCGATTTCAGCAACCTCTATGATCTGCCGCGCCAGATGGACCGGATCATGGCCGAGTTCATGAGGCCCTACGGCCCCGTCTCCCGCGGCATGGCCTACCCTCCCCTGAACATCAGCGAGGACGAGGAGAGCATCGTCGTGCAGGCCGAGATCCCGGGCGTGGACATGTCCGAGATCGAACTGAGCCTGACCAACAAAAGCCTGGTCATCAAGGGCGAACGCAAGGTCGAGCAGGGCAAGTACTACCGCCAGGAGCGCCCCACCGGCGCGTTCCAGCGCATCGTCACCCTGGGCGTCCCGGTCGACCGCGACGGCATCAAGGCCACGCTCAACAACGGCGTGCTGACCGTGACCCTGCCCAAGGCCGAAGCCGTGAAGCCCCGCAAGATCAGCATCGAGAGCGCGTGAGGGAGGACGTCATGAGCAAGAAGGAACGCAAGCTGCCCGTCGTCCGCCCGGCCACCGACATCCTGGAGCGCGAGGACGGCTTCCACATCTTCATGGACCTGCCCGGCGTGGGCAGGGAGGCCCTGGTCCTGGACCTGCGCGAGAACGAGCTGATCGTCTCGGGCGCGGCGGACTATCCGCCCGAGGAGAAGAAGACCCGCCACGCCGTGGAGTTCATGAGCGGCGAGTACAGCCGCACCTTCACCCTGGCCGACAGCGTGGACCGCGAGCGCATCACCGCCAACCTGGCCAACGGCGTGCTCGAAATCTTCATGCCCAAGCGCGAGAAGGAAAAGCCCAAGCGCATCGAGATCACCGCGGGCTGATCCGGGCAGGCCGGAACGACCCGGCGCGGCAAAAGAACCGGCAGGGACGGGTTTTCCCGCGAAGCCCGTCCCCCGCCTCGCCGCGTCCCAGCCCCGCGCACCGCCCGCCTTGACAGCGACGCCGCGAGCCGCCATTGCCAGGGGCGGAGGTCCGCATGTCCCGCTCCCTGGTCACGGTCATCCTGCACTACGGCTCGCCCGCCCTGGCCGGACGGCTGGCGGACCAGCTCGTCGCGTCCGGCCCGGACCTGCCCGTGCGCGTGCTGGACAACGCCGCGCCCGTGCCCTTTGCCGGGGCCTGGCGGCGGCTGCCGCACAACCTCTACTGGGCAGGAGCCCTGGCCTGGGCGGCCGAGACCCTGCGCGCCGAGGGCTTCAGCCACCTGCTCTTCCTCAACAACGACCTGCGCTTCACCTCGCCCCCGCCCCACCTCTCCCGCCTCTGGCAGCGCCTGGCGCGCGTGGAGCGGTTGCGCGGGGCGGTGGGCCTGTACGCCCCGGCCGTGGAGCAGAGTCCCTACCATCCCCAGATGGTGGCCGCGCCGGGGAGTGCATGCAGGGAAGTCGAGATCATGGACGGCGTCGCCCTGCTCGTGGCCCTGGAGGCCCTTGAGCGCATCGGCGGCGTGGATGTCGCGGACAACCCCTACGGCTACGGCGTGGACCTCTGGCTTTCCCTGCGCATGCGCGCGGCGGGCCTCCTGCTCTGCGTGGATCAGGAGGTCCGCGTCCGCCACCGCCACCACACCACGGCCCGCGCCCAGGACGGCTTCCTGGCCCGCGCCGCGGCGGCCGAGGAGTCCTACATGACGGCCCGCCTCGGCCCTGACTGGCGGGCCCGCGTGGACGCCCTGAAACAGGCGCGCACGGATATCCCCTCCCTCGGGGGCGCGCGGTGACGACGCGCCGTCCCCTTGTCCCCGGCGTCTTCGGCTGGTAGGTCGGCGGCATGGCCCTGCGCACCTTCGTCTTCCTTCCCCCGGTTAAACGGCCCACCGGCGGCGTGGCCGTGCTGCGTTCCATCGCCGACGTGCTCGCCTCCGGCGGCCGCCAGGCCTTTCTCGTGCCGCGCGAGGCCGGGCAGGCCTACCTCGACGGCGCGGCCGCGCCGGTCACGCCCTGGGAGGAGCTGCGCCTCGCGCCCGGCGACGTCTGGCTCGTGCCCGAGGGCTGGCCCAACGCCCTGCTGCCCGGCCTGAAGGCCCGGGCGCGCTGCCTGGTCTACGTGCAGAACTGGGCCTATCTCTTCTCCGGCCTGCCCGCGGGCGCGGACTGGCGCGGACTGTCCGCCTCCTTCCTGGCGGTCTCCGATCCCGTGCGGCAGTTCGTCCGCCAGACCCTGGGCGCTGACGCCCGGGTGCTCCGGCCCGGCATAGACCTCTCCCGCTTCGCCGCCCCGGCGGCCAAACCGGACGGCCCGCTGCGCATCGCCTTCATGCCGCGCAAGAACAAGGCCCTGGCCGAGCAGATCAGGGCCGCCTTCGACGCCGTGCGCGCCTCGGCGGGGCGGCGTCCGGCCCTCTGGCTGGCGGTGGAGGACATGACCCAGGCCGAGGTGGCCGCGGCCCTGGCCTCGGCCCACGTCTTCCTGGCCACGGGCTTTCCCGAGGGCTGCCCCCTGCCGCCCCTGGAGGCCATGGCCTCGGGCTGTCTGTGCGTCGGTTTCGGCGGATACGGCGGGTACGACTACATGCGCCAGGCCGGGGACTTCGCCGGGGCCTTCACGCCCTGGTTCCCCCTGCGCGACGCGCCCTGGAAGGGCAACGGCCTGTGGTGCGCGGACGCGGACGTGCCCGCGGCGGTGAACGCCCTGGAGCAGGCGGCCTCGTGGCGGGAGTCGGGCGACGCGCGCCTCGCCGCCGCCCTAGACGCGGCCCGGACCACGGCCCGGGCCTACGCGGCCGAAGAGCACGCCGCAGCCGTGCGGCGCATCTGGGACGAACTGGAGCAGGGCTGACCCTCCCGGTCAGCCGGACAGGGCGCAGCCGCGCTCGGCCAGCATCCCCACGACCATGCCCATGATGTCCTCGGGTCTGTAGGGCTTGGCGATGCAGGCGTCGCACCCCGCCGCCCGGAACCGGACGATATCCTCCTGACCCACGCGGCCGGTCTGGACCAGCACCGGCACCTGCCGCTGCGGATGGGCCGGGGCGCGCAGCCGCGTGAGCAGCTCCAGCCCGTCCATGCCCGGCAGCACGATGTCGAGGATCACCAGGTCGAAACGCTCGGCAGCGAGCAGCCGCCACGCTTCGGTGCCGCTGGAGGCGAGCCGCACGTCCGCGCCCAGCTTCTGCAGATAGACCTGCAGCACGAATCCGTTGGCCGCGTCGTCCTCGGCCACCAACACCCGCACCCCGTCGCCCCCCGAAGGGCGCAAAACAGCCGGGGAGTCGGCCGCGGCGTCTCCCGACGCCTCCGCCTGTCCTTTGCGCATGTGTCCCCCACGACCCCGGCCGCCAGGAAACCTCCGTTTCCGCGCACGGCAGGGGAAGCGCCCGGCCCTCCCCCAGCCGTGCGCTATTGAATGAACAGTTAACTATCAATAAAAAATAGCATTTGTCAATGTATTCAAGTTATAATGGATAATTTTGAAAACAGTTTCCGCGGACATGCTCCGGCCTGCTGGGGGCGGCGGCAAAAATCCCTTTCCTCCCTTTGCCGCATGGGCTACGCAGTCCCCGCAAGGAGCGCCCATGTCCAAGAAGAAAGCCGTCCGCCGCGATCCCGCCGAACTCTGCCTGCCCCTCGCAGGCGTGGACTCCCACGCCCACCTGGACATGCCGGACGCCTTCGGGGACGACCTGCCCCAGACCCTGGAGCGCGCCCGGGCAGCGGGCGTGGCCCGCATCGGCAACGTCTTCCTGGGTCCCGGGGCCTACCGCGCCAACCGCCGGCTCTTCGCGGACCGGCCCGAGGTCTTCTTCCTCCTCGGCGTGCACCCCAACGACGCCGACGCCTGGGACCAGACGGCCCTGGACGACATGCGCGACGCCTTCGCCGCCGACCCGCGCCTGCGCGCCGTGGGCGAGATCGGCCTGGACCTCTACTGGGACCGCGTGCCCGAGGCCGCGCAGCGCGACGCCTTCGTCGCCCAGCTCCACCTGGCGCGGGACCTCGGCCTGCCCGCCGTGATCCACAGCCGCGACGCCTTCGCCCCCACCCTGGACGTGCTGCGGGCCGAAGGCTTCGCGAACGCGCCCGTGCTCTGGCACTGCTTCGGCGGCGACACCGCCCAGGCCCGCGCCATCCTCGACAACGGCTGGCATCTCTCCATCCCCGGCCCCGTGACCTACAGGAAGAACCAGGGGCTGCGCGACGCCGTGGCCTTCGCCGGGCTGGACCGCACCCTCATCGAGACCGACTGCCCCTACCTCTCGCCCGAGCCCTGGCGCGGCGCGCGCAACGAACCCTCCCTCCTGCCCTTCACCGCCGCGGCCGTGGCCGAGACCCTGGGGCTGCCCCTGGAAGAGGTCTGGCGGACCACCGGCCGCAACGCCCTGGCATTCTTCGGACTGGAGCAGGGATAAAGAGGCCTCGGCGGCCGGGGGGCCGAGGCTCCCCGGTCCCCCCGCCTTGCGGGCGGGATGGCCCGGCCGTGCGGCACCGCGCGCGGCTCCCCCGTGCGGGAAGACCGCGAACGCGCGCCCCGCGGCCCTAGTTCGCGGCCAGGGGCGCGGTCCTGCCGTGGACCTTGTAGGTGAACTCGAAGCCCAAGGCGCCGGACCAGGGCGCGGCGGGGCCGTCCAGGGCCATGCGCCAGCGCGTGCCGAAGGCCGGGCCGACGGGCCTGCCGTAGGTGTAGAACCAGTTCACGACCGGGCTGCCGGACCAGCCCAGGGCGAGCCACCAGACGCCGGGCTCCAGGCGGACGCCGTCCGGGTGCGTCTGACCGGTGAAGTCGAACTCCTGCCAGCGGTAGCCCGGGCGTTCGGAGAGCTGACCCGCGTCCACCAGCGCCGAGACGGCGGCGACCTCTCCGGGCGCGCCGCCGGCGTCGCGGCAGAGTTCCAGCCAGAGCGCGCCCTCGCCGCCGAAGCGGTGCAGGCCGAGGGCCGCGGCCGAGAGAAGCATGGGCTCCGGGGCGACAAAGGCCTGGGCGAACTGGCGCTGCCGGGTGGTGACGTATTCCGCGCTCTCCACCAGGAAGTCGCGGCGGGCCTCGGTTGCGCCGCCGCCCAGGTCGCGCAGCGCGGCATGGGCCGCGAAATCCACGTCCAGGGGAAACTCGACGTTGCCGAAGGACAGGACCGCCGGGAGGCCCGGGCGCGGGACCGGCCGGGGCGCGGCCGGGGCGGGCCGGGACGGTTGTATGGACAGGGGCGGCGGCTGGACCTTGGGCTGCGGCGGCTGGACCTTGGGCAGGGGCTTTCCGGTTCCGGGCCCGGGCTCGGGGGGCGGCGCGGGCGTCTTCGGGGGCGCGGGCGGGGGAGCGGGCGCGGGTTCCGGCCCGGGTTCCGGGAGCGCGGCCAGGGAGGAGGCCACGCGCGGCTGCAGCACGAGCTGCTCGCCCTCGGCCTGCATGGACAGCCCGGCCAGCCGCACCTGGTCGCGCGAGAACTCGCTGCTCAGGCTCGTGCGGATGGAGGGCGGGCGGCTCTGCGCGGGCCTGCGCCAGACCAGACGGCCGTCCGTGCGCGTCTCCTCGTTGTCCAGGCCGGATTCCAGGCGGATGAAGCGCGAGGCCACGAAGAAGGATGTCTTTTGCGGATCGAAGGGCACCCAGCCGAGGTCCGGAAACCAGACCTCGATCCAGGAGTGGGGGCCGTCCGCAAACTTCATGGTGTAGACGCCGCGCGGCCAGGGCACGTCGAAGGGCCGCGAGAGGGTGAAGCCGTTGACGATGCGGGTCGGGATGCGCAGGGCGCGCAGCAGGGCCGCGGCCAGGTGGGAGTAGTTCTGGCAGTTGCCCGTGCCGGTGCGCAGGGAAAAGAGGGCGTCGTAGGCCGGGGGCGGGTTGACGTAGCGCAGGGCCGAGGCGGTGTGGACGATCACCCGGCGCACGGCCTCGGCCTGGCTCTGCGCGCCCCGCGCCAGGTCGGCGGCCAGGGCCCTGATCTCGCCCGCCTCGGACTGCACGTCGGGCGTGGCCCGCAGGTAGCGCGCCGCCTCGGCGGACGGCGGCGAGGGGGGGAAGGGGGCGTCGGTGCGCACGGTGGCGAGGCCGATGCCCGTGGCCACGGTGAAGGAGGCGCGCATGCGCACCTCGCCCGGCGGATTGCGCCAGGTGGCGGTGATGACCGCGTTGCCCCTGGGGTCGATGACCCGCTCGTGGGACTCGGGCAGGGGGTCGAATTCCAGCACGTGGTCGGACACGGACTGGCGGAAGGTGGCCGAGGAGAAGGAGGCGGGCACGATGAAGTCGGCCTTGAGCAGCCCGGCCGGATCGGGGAAGGTGACGTGCTGCTCGTAGCTGACGCGGACCTCGGAATCCATGGCCCCCTCGACCAGAAGCACGCCCGCCGCGGCCGGAAAGGAAAGAAGCGGCGCGGCGCAGAGGCAGAGGAGGAGGAGTCCGGCCCGGACGGCAGGCGGTGGAACGTGCTGCATCTTTTCCTGGTCCGTTGCGTTTTTTTCCCGTCGTGATAAGCCATTGGCAGCCGGAGCGGGCACTGTCAACGTCCGCGCGGCAGCGAGAGTACATGACGCAGGACACTCCCCCCGCCTGCGACGGATACGTCGCCCGCATCCTGTCCACCATCGAGGAGCTGAACCGCCTCAAGGACGTGGACGCCATCCTCGACAAGACCCTGGCCGCGGCCCGCGCCCTGGCCGACGCCGAGGCGGGCTCCATCTTCCTGGTCGAGGACGGCCGCCTGGCCTTCCGCTACGTGCACAACGACGTCCTCTTCGGCGGGGACGGGGTCTCCCCGGCCGTGTACAAGAGCTTCACCCTGCCCATCGACGAGACCTCCATCGTGGGCTACGCGGCCCAGACAGGAAAGCCCCTGGTCATCGACGACGCCTACGCCCTCCCCGACTCCCTGCCCTACCGCTTCAACAAGAGCTTCGACGAATCCACGGGCTTCCGCACCCGCTCCATCCTCACCCTGCCGCTCAAGACCTTCGACGCCCGGCTCGTGGGCGTGATGCAGATCATCAACGCGCGCGGCCCGGACGGCGCGTCCGGCCCCTTCGACCAGGAGCACCGCACCTACATCCCGCTCTTCGCGCAGAACGCGGCCGTGGCCATCGAGCGCGGCCGCATGACCCGCGAGCTGATCCTGCGCATGATGCGCATGGCCGAACTGCGCGACCCCACGGAGACCGGGGCGCACGTCCAGCGCGTGGGGGCCTTCGCAGCCGAGATATACCACCGCTGGGCCATGGACCGGGGGCTGCCGCCCGAGGAGATCAGGCGCTTCAAGGACCTGCTGCGCATCGCGGCCATGCTGCACGACGTGGGCAAGGTCGGCGTCTCGGATACCATCATCAAGAAGCCCTCCCGCCTTTCGGACGACGAGTTCATGCTCATGAAGCGGCACACCGTCTACGGCGCGCGGCTCTTCGCCGACTGCCACAGCGACCTGGACGAGCTGTGCCGGGACATCGCGCTCCGGCACCACGAGCAGTGGGCGGGCGGCGGCTACCCCGGCCGCCTGGACGTCCTTTCGGACGAGCACGGGCCGGGCCTGCCCATGAAGGGCCACGAGATCCCCCTGGCCGCGCGCATCACCTCCCTGGCCGACGTCTACGACGCCCTGGCCAGCCCCCGCTCCTACAAGGAGCCCTGGCCCGAGGAGCGCGTCCTGGAATTCATCCGCGAGAAGTCCGGGGTCCAGTTCGACCCCGAGGTCGTGGAGGCCTTCTTCAAGGTCCACGACGTGCTCCTGGCCATCCGCGAACGCTTCGCCGAGACCGGCTAAGCGCCTCCGCCGCCTCGCCCGGCAGGACTTGCCGGGCATGATCCCTGCATGCTCCGTGCCCGAAGGGGCAAGGAGGAACACACCGCATGACCATCGACGCGATTTCTGGCGCTTCGGCCGCGTCCGGCCTGGCGGACGTCTTCGGCGCTGCGGCCGCCGTCCCGGCGCGGGGCGTGCTTCCGGAACTGCAGGGGGGGCTGGCCGTCGGCGCGGCGGGCGGCCCGGCCCAGGGGACCGCCCAGGGTTCGACGCAGGACGAGGAGGAGGCCGAGGCCGCGCGGCTGCTCGCCCGGCGCGAGGAGCAGATGTCCTTCCTGCGCACCTACATCGAGACCTACGGCGCGCCCGAGGAGAAGGAGCGCATCCAGGAGGAGGAGCCGGAAGGCGACGAGGACGAGAAGAAGCGCCTGCTCCGCGCCGCCAAGCGCTCCCAGGTGATCGAGGACCCGGAGGAGCCGGGCGCGATGAAGGTCGTGGTCTGGCAGAAGGGCCGCGACGGGACCTACCACGTCAGCCGCGTGCACGAATTCGACGACGGCCGGGGCACGGACGCGGACGAGACCAGGGAGCGGCGCGCGACGGGCGACGACGAGCCGCGCGCCGCCCGCGTCTCGCGCACGGTCTAGGCCGCCCGCTTGCCGCGACCGCCGGGCCGCGCTATGGAGCAGGGACAGGGAACCGTGTCCGGCCAGCGCCGGACCCGTAAGGAGGCCGCCATGTCCCGCACCGCCCGTTCTTCCGTCCGCAGCCGTGCGGCGTCCCCTGCCGCCGGGCTTTGGGCCTGCGCCGTCTGCGCCCTGCTGCTCGGCCTCGCCGGGTGCGCGGCCCGGGGCTTCGACGTGCAGCCCGAGCGGCTGCGCCTGGACGAACACGACCTGCACGTGGACGTCATCCTGCCCAAAAGCGGCGTGCCGTCCGTGGACGCGGCCCTGCGCGCCACAGCGGACGAACTGGTGGCCCAGGCCCGGGCCGCGGAGATTCCGCCGGGCACGCCCTGGACGCGCGAGGTCTTCGGGGACTACGAGTCCTTCCGCGCGGGCCGGGGCGTGTGGAGCTTCCTGCTGTCCTACGGA
Organism: Desulfovibrio sp.; assembly: GCA_022839785.1. GTDB lineage: Bacteria > Desulfobacterota > Desulfovibrionia > Desulfovibrionales > Desulfovibrionaceae > Alkalidesulfovibrio. Next base: position 47,722 of record JALHJW010000012.1, read on the forward strand.
CTGTTCACGGGCGGGGCCCACCCCATCCCGGTGGTCGAGACCCTGGTCTTCGACCTGGCCACGGGCAGGCGGCTCGTCTTCGCCGACGTCTTCAGGGACGATCAGGCCGCGCTGGACACCCTGGCCTCCTACGTCGCGGCCGACCTGCTGAACCGCCAGGGGCTGGACGCGGACTGGGTCTCCGGGGCCTTCGCCGACCCGCTGCGGGCCCTCGCGCGCTTCGTGCTGCGCGAGTCAGGCCCCGTCTTCGTCTTCCCGCCCTATGAGGTCGCGCCCTACGCCTGGGGCACCATCACCGTGCCCCTGCCCTGGGCCGCTGTCCGGGATGCGCTGCGGCCGGAGTTCACGGTGCTGCATCCGGGACAGGAGTAGCGGGAACGCACCCACCGGACGGGCGCGGATGCGAAAAGGGCGCGCGGCATCTGCCGCGCGCCCTTTTCGTGTCGTCTCGGGCGGGGTGTCTTTCGGCGGGACGTCTACGCGGGGGACGTCTACGCGGGGGGCGTCTACGGCCGGCAGGTCTGCCGGATGTCCACGCCCTTGATCATGAAGATCACGTTCTCGGCGATGTTGGTGCACTGGTCGCCCACGCGCTCCAGGCAGCGGGCCATGATGATCAGGTGCACGGCGCGCTCCACGGCGCGGCTCTCCTGGATCATGAAGTCCACGTAGTGCTTGAGGATCTTCATGTTCAGGGTGTCGGCCCGGCTGTCCATGTCGCAGACCTGCAGGGCCATGTCCGCGTCGTCGCTGTTGAAGGAGCCCACGCAGCGGCGCAGCATGTCCTGCACGTGCAGGGCCAGCTCCTCCATCAGGGGGTTGTGCGGCAGGGCCGGGCGCTGCGAGAGCAGGATGACCCGCTCCGCGATGTTCACGGCCTGGTCGCCGATGCGCTCCAGGTTGGCCGCCATCTGGCCCACGCCCAGGATGAAGCGCAGGTCCCTGGCCACGGGCTGCTCGCGCGCCAGGATGGAGAGCACGGACTCGTCGATGGCGCAGTGCAGGCGGTTGATCTCGGTGTCGCCGTCGAGCACGGTCTCGGCCAGCCCACCGTCGCGCTCCAGAGCCGACTTCAGGGCCTGGCTCAGGGCCTTTTCCGTGAGCGAACCCATTTCCAGCGCCTTGAGCCGGAGGTTGCCCAGCTCCTTTTCCAGATGCAGTCGTTCCATCCGTATCTCCGCGATCAGCCGAAGCGGCCGGTGATGTAGTCCTCGGTCTGCTTGTTCCGGGGACGGGTGAAGAGCGTTTCGGTCTTGTCCGTCTCGATGAGCCGCCCCATGTAGAAGAAGGCCGTCATGTCCGAGACGCGCGCCGCCTGCTGCATGGAGTGGGTCACGATGATGATGGTGTAGGTCGCCTTGAGTTCGAAGATCAGCTCCTCGATCTTCTGCGTGGCGATGGGGTCCAGGGCCGAGCAGGGCTCGTCCATGAGCAGGATCTCCGGCTCCACGGCCATGGCGCGGGCGATGCACAGGCGCTGCTGCTGGCCGCCGGACAGGCCCAGGGCCGACTGGTGCAGCCGGTCCTTGACCTCCTCCCACAGGGCCGCGCTCTTCAGGCTCGTCTCCACGCGCTCGGCGATGTAGTTCTTGTCCTTGATGCCGTTGACGCGCAGCCCGTAGGCCACGTTCTCGAAGACGGACTTGGGAAAGGGGTTGGGCTTCTGGAAGACCATGCCCACGCGCCGCCGCAGCTCCACCACGTCGAGCTTGGCGTCGTACACGTTCTCGCCGTCCAGGGTCAGGGCGCCCTCCACCCGGGTGCCCGGGATGAGGTCGTTCATGCGGTTGAGGCAGCGGATGAACGTGCTCTTGCCGCACCCCGAGGGGCCGATGAGGGACGTGACCTGGCCCTCAAGGAAAAGCAGGCTGACGTCTTCGAGCGCCCGGAAGGAACCGTAGTAGAAATTCAGGTTCCGGGCTTCCATCTTCACGGTTTGGGACATTGCCACTCCCGGGGGCCGTCCGGCTCCCCTCGCCACGCGGATCGCGCGCGGTTTTCCGTGCGCCGCGGGGCCGCGCCCCGCCGGGCCGGATCATTCCTTGAAACGGTAGCCCACGCCGCGCACGGTTTCCACGATGTCGGCGTACTCGCCGAGCTTCTGCCTGAGACGCCGCACATGGGTGTCCACGGTGCGGGCGTAGCCGTCGAACTCGTAGCCCCAGACCGTGTTCAGCAGCTGGTCGCGCGTCTGGACGCGGCCCTGGCTGCGGATCAGCTCGGCCAGGAGCTTGAACTCCGTGGCCGTGAGCTGCAGCTCCTCCCCGTCCACTTCGGCGCGGTGCGCGTCCATGTCCACGGTCAGGCCGCCGTGCCGCCAGAGCTTGCGCGCGCCGTTCTCGGGCTTGCCCCGGCGCAGCAGGTTCTTGATGCGCAGCAGGATCTCGCGCGGCGAAAACGGCTTGACCACGTAGTCGTCCGCCCCGAGTTCCAGGCCCACGATGCGGTCCACCTCCTCGCCGCGCGCGGTGAGCATGATCACGGCGGTCTGGGCGGTTTCCGGGCCCTTCTTCAGCTCACGGCAGATCTCGAAGCCGTCCATGCCGGGCAGCATCAGATCCAGCAGGACAAGATCCGGCCTGCTCCGCCGGGCCTTGGCCATGGCCTCTCCGCCCTCCCCGGCCTCCAGCACCGTGTACCCGGCGCTGGACAGCGTGAACTTGAGGAGGTCGCGGATGTCCTCGTCGTCTTCGACCACAAGAATGGTCTCTTTGGGCATTGTCTGCTCCATAGGCGGGGATGAATGCACCAGCCCGTTGACGGTTGTATGATGCGATTGTGGCGAAATTGTTACAATGCGGAAAGGGGCGGGGCAAGCGGCACGGAACGAGGGATGGAGAGCGCCGCCCGGGGCGGTCCGGAAAGGAGGCGGAAGGAGGGGGTCAGACGCCGCGCAGCAGGTCGCGGGCCAGGCGCAGGCCCTGTTCGCCGCCGCCCGCCATGCGGGCCAGCTCGGCCGTTACCTCGGCCGGGGCCAGGACGGCGCAGCGGGTGAAGGTCTCGCCGTCCACCACCTCCTTGCTCACGGAGAAGTGGCGCGAGGCGCGCGCCGCGATCTGCGGCCAGTGGGAGATGACCAGCGTCTGCCGGGCCCTGGCCAGACCGGCCAGCCGGTCCGCGACCTTGAGCAGGGTCATGCCACCCACCCCGGCGTCCACCTCGTCGAAGATCAGGGTGGCCTCGTCGCTGCCCGCGCGCAGTCCCGCCAGGGCCAGGAGGAAGCGCGACAGCTCGCCGCCCGAGGCGATGCGGTCCAGCGGCTGGGGCGGCTGGCCGGGGTTGGGCACCCAGAGGATGCGGCCGCGCAGTTCGGCGACGCCGGGAAACAGCTCCTGCGGCGCGAAGTCGGCCAGCACCCGCACCCCCTCGGCGAAGCCCAGTTCCCGCAGGTCGCCGGCCAGCCGGTCGCAGAGGCCGCGAGCCGCCTCGCGTCTGGCCGCGTCCAGATGCGCGAGGACCGCGCGCAGCTCGTTCCCCAGCCGCTCCTCCTCGCGCGCCAGCCGCTTCTCGTCCAGACCGCTCTGGTCCAGGAAGGACAGGTTCTGCTCGATCTCGCGGCCCAGGGTCACGATCTCCTCAAGCTCGCGCTTGAGCTTCCGCTTGAGCTGCGCCAGGTCCCACAGCCGCTTCTCCACGGCCTCAAGCTCGGCCTCGCCCCCGGCCGCCGCGGCCGCGGGTCCGGCCCGCAGGCGGCCCTCCAGGTCGCGCAGGACAAGGCGCAACTCCTCGACCCCGTCGGCCTCGGCCGCGAAGGACGGATCGGCCTTGGCCAGGCCGCGCAGCTCGCGGGAGAGCGCGTCCGCCCCGGCCAGCAGCCCGTCCCCCTGGCCGTGCAGCAGGGCAAGGGCGCGCTCCACCGCCCCGGCCGCTTCGGCCGCGCCGCGCAGCTCCTCGCGCCGGGCCAGCAGTTCGGCCTCCTCGCCGGGCAGGGGGGCCACCTTGGCGATCTCGCGCGCCTGGTATTCGAGAAATTCGCGCTTCTCGGACAGGCTCCGCGCGCGCTCGCGGCAGGCGGCCAGCTCGCGCGCGGCCTCGCGCAGCCCGGTCAGCAGCCGGGCGCGCTCGGCGAAGAGTTCGGGCGTCGGCGTGAAGCCGTCCAGCAGTTCGGCCTGGTGCGCCGGGGAGAGCAGGCGGGACTGGGCGTGCTGCGAGGTCTGCAGGAAGAGGCGGGGCCTGAGTTCGGCCATGCTCTCCAAACTGGCCAGGGAGTCGTCGCGGAAGAGGCGGCTGCGGCCGGTGTCGGCGGAAAGCTCGCGGCGCAGCGCCACCTCGGCCCCGTCCACCTCGAAGATGGCCTCGACCACGGCCTTGTCCGCGCCGGGCCTGACGTGCGCGGCGTCCATGCGGCCGCCGCTGACGAAATCCAGGGCTTTCAGGATGAAGGACTTGCCCGCGCCGGTCTCGCCGGTCAGGGCGTTGAACCCCGTGGCGAACTCCAGTTCCGCGTCGGCGATGAGCGCCAGATTCCGGATGCGCAGGTAATGCAGCATGGAAATGGTGTATAGCCGCAGGAAGGGGAAGCGACAAGCAGGGCGGTGGGCAGAGTTGGCGTCACTCCCCGACCACAGGTAGCCGTCTGACGAGGCGCAGGCCCTCTGCGCTGACCTCGGCCTGCCAGGGCCAGGCCTCGACCCCGGCGTTCAGGGCCGCGTAAAAAGCCTTGGCGTACTCCTCGTCCACGCACCAGGCCGGGCCGAAACAGGCCGCATCGCTGCGCGTGATCAGGTAGAAGGTCGCCACACGAGCGCCTTGCGCGGCCTGGCGCATCAATTCCTCCAGATGCTTCTTGCCGCGCTCGGTGCGCGCGTCCGGGAACAGGGCCACGTCGTCCTCGGCCAGGGTGACGTTCTTGCACTCCACCCAGAGCGGGCCGCGCGGCGTCTCAAAGCGCGCGTCCAGGCGCGAGTCGCCGATCTTCGCCTCGGGCCGCATGGCCGTGGCCTCGGAAAGTTCGGGCAGCAGACGGTTTGTGAAGGCCCAGGCCAGCAGCTTGTTGGGCACCTGGGTGTTCACGCAGCACCAGTGGCGGTCCCTGTCGTTTGCCCCGCCCACCTCCACGGCCTCCAGGGTCCAGGCCAGCTTGCGCTTCGGGTTCGCGGCCGGGGAGACCAGCGCCCCGCGCCCGGGCCGCACCAGCCCGAGCATGGAGCCCGAGTTGTTGGTGTGCACCCAGGTGGCCGCGCCACCCAAGTCCACCTCGACCAGGAAGCGCTTCTCGCGCCGGATTAAAGAGGCAAATTTGATGCTTGAACTATAAGTGAACCTCATGACGTTGCTTTTTTGATTGCTTCCCGAAGCTGGTTGAATTTGTTAATATAGTCAGAACTGGCTTTTTTAATTCTTCCTAAATACCCACGTTTTTTGTTTGGGTATACTTCGTGTATTAGTGAAAAATTGATATGTCCTCTTAATGGAGAAGTTAGCTCAATTAGTTTGTCAAGATAATCACTGTACTGTTTGAATTTAGCATAAGTTAAAATGCCGTTGCTTGATTTATTTTTAATCTCATTAGAATAAGCGTTAAACTCTTTTATTAAATTGAGAAGAGAAGATAGTAGGTCATTGATATTTGATATTATATAAATCGCTGTGTTAGAGTATGCATTATTGGCTAATTTCATAAGAGCATCATGTAGTTTGTTTGTATAAATATAGTGTGAATGATTTTCGTCTATGGCAATTATATCTTCGTCGCCAAAATTATGTGAGCTTAGTTCCGTTCTAAAATATGCAGATATATGGAATATTGAATTATAGAATTCATATAGTGCATTATCAAGATCATTTGCGCAAGCACGTTTATATTCAACGAACAGCTTTTGTCTCCATGTTAGTTTGTTCAGATGATAGGTTATTAAAAAGCCCAATACTGTAACTAGTATTGTCATAAAAGACCATATTGATCCGTGTTCCGGTTTTGATATCCATGCAAAGGCATCTTTCAACATTATAGTGGCATCGCACATTTTGACTTGCCCTGTTTGGTGATTGTCAGTCAGGAGCGCTGCAAGTGTTCTGTCTGTTTGGGCTTCGGCCCCAGGCCGCTGTCCAGGGAGCGGTAGCGCTCCACCTTGGGCAGGGCCTGCTTGCGGCCCTGGTCGTCCAGGCAGACGAAGGTGATGCTCGTGGTCACGATCTCCTTTTCCTCCACCGCGCCGGGCTCGTCCGCGAAGACGGCCACGCGGTAGGTGATGGCGGTCGTGCCCTGCTTTTCGGGCTCCACGGAGAAGCGCAGGATGGCCCCGCAGTGCGCGGGTTTGCGGAAGACGATGTCCTGCATGGCCATGGTCACCAGCTTGCAGCCGGGGAAGTCCAGGCTGGCGGTGAGCCAGGCGTATTCGTCGATCCAGGCCAGCATGGCCCCGCCGAAGAGGTGGCCGTAGTGGTTCAGGTGCTCGGTGCGCACGATGCAGTAGGTGTCCATGGCGGCTCCTGTGGATGCGGGGGCTGGCGATGATCCAGTTTATGCGTTTCCTGGGCGGGCGCGTCAACCGGAGCCGGGCGGGGCCGCCCCGCTCACTTCAGCATGTGCCGCGGCAGGAAGAAGACCATGTCCGGGAACACGGTGAGCACCACCGTGACCAGGAGCAGGACCAGGAAGAAGGGGAAGGAGTTCCTGAGGATGAAGGGCACCTCCTCGTGCGAGATGTGCTGCAGCACGAAGACGGAGAAGCCCACGGGCGGGGTGATCTGCGACAGTTCCACCATGATCACCACGAAGATGCCGAACCACAGGGGGTCGAAGCCCGCCTGCACGATGATCGGCAGCACGATGGGCAGGGTCATCACGACCATGGAGATGCCGTCCAGGATCATGCCCAGGATGGCGTACATGACGGCCACCACGAAGATCAGCGCGTAGGGCGGCAGGCCGAGCGCCGCGATGTACTCCGAGAGCGCCCGCGCCAGCCCCATGAAGCCCACCGCCTGCGAGAGGAAGCCCGCGCCCGCGATGATGAAGCAGATCATGGTCGAGGTCCTGACCGTGGCCAGGAAGGCGTCGCGCAGGCTCTCCCGCGACAGCTCGCGGAACCACGCGGCCACGCCCAGCGCGCCGAGCACGCCGATGGCCGCGGCCTCGGTGGGGGTGGTCAGGCCCGTGTAGATGCCGCCCAGCACCAGCCCGATGAGCAGGACCACGGGCAGTATCTCGCGCACCGCGATCATGCGGTCCATGGCCGTGTAGCTCTCCTTGCGCTGCGGCACGAGCTTCGGGTCGAGGATGACGCGCAGCGCGATCCAGCCCGAGAAGCACGCGCCCATGAACAGCCCGGGGATGATGCCCGCGATGAAGAGCTGGCCGATGGAGGTGTCCGCCAGCACGCCGTAGATGATCATGATCAGGGACGGCGGGATGAGGAAGCCCAGGGTGCCCGCGCCCGCCAGGGAGCCCAGGGCCAGGCCCTTGTCGTAGCCGCGCGCGCTGAGTTCGCGGTAGGTGATCTTGCCCACGGTGGCCGTGGTCGCGGCGCTGGAGCCGGAGATGGCGGCGAAGAGCGAGCAGGCCACCACGTTGACGTGCAAAAGCCTGCCTGGAATCCACGAAAGCCACGGCGCGAGCCCGCTCATGAGCTTCTTGGAGATGGCCGTGCGGTAGAGGATCTCGCCCATGAGCACGAAGAGCGGCAGCGAGGAGAGCGCCCAGGAGTTGAGCGTGTTCCAGGCCGAGTTGGCCATGAGCCCGCCGATCTTGCCCCAGATGGAGATGGCGGGCGGCAGGCCGGACTTGTAGAGCAGCATGCCCACGATGCCCGTGGCGAACAGCGAGAAGCCGATCCACAGCCCCGAGAGCAGGAGCAGGAACATGACCGCCAGCAGCGCGGCCGCAAGCAGGAGCGGATCGCTGATCATGCCGTGCCGCCCTTGGCCCGCTCGCGGCCCGTGAGGATGCGCGCCGCCGTGGCCGCGAGTTGCAGCAGGAAGAGCGCGAAGCCCAGCGGCACCGCGATCTGGGGAATCCACAGCGGCGTCTCGGCCATGGAGTCGGCCAGGATGTCCAGTTCCTTGTGGTCCAGGACCATGCCCACGGAGTGCCACAGGCCGAAGCAGCAGATGGCCGCGGCCAGCAGGCAGGCCGCGAGGTCGAGGCGTTTGCGCCAGACCGGCCCCACGGCCGTGCGCACCATGGTGATGCGGATCAGCGAGTCGTCGCGCAGCGTGGCCCCGTAGCCGAGGCTCACCGAGACGAGCAGCAGGTAGCCGCCGTACTCGCTGGTGATCAGCAGCGAGACGCCGAAGAGCGCCCTGGCCAGGATCTCGGCCAGGGTCAGGGCCACCAGCAGCCCGAGGCAGAGCGCCGAGAGGAAGGCCCCCCACGAGGAGAGGCCTTCCCCCAGCCGGATGAGGCGCTGCGTCATCGGCCCGCTACTTCGTGAAGGCGTCCACGACGGCCTTGGTCTCGGGCTTGGCGGTCTTCAGGAACTCGTCCATCATCTTCTTGGCGATCTCGTCGAGCCTGGTTTGCACCGGGGCGGGCGGCGTGGCGATCCTGATGCCGCCCGCCTTGACCGCGTCCAGGGCCTCCTGGTTGGAGGTCTCGGAGATCTTCCACTGCTCGGCCTCGGTCTCGGCCGCGGCCTTGAGCATGGCCTCCTGCTGCGCCTTGGACAGCGACTTCCAGTAGTCCAGGTTGATGACCAGCATGTTCAGCGGGTAGGCGTAGGCGATCTCGGAGAAGTCCGAGAGGACCTCCCAGAACTTGCCGTCCTTGCCGGACACGGCCGAGGTCAGGACCGAGTCGGCCAGGCCGGTCTGCAGCGCGGAGTAGACCTCGCCCCAGGGCAGGGACATGGGATGCGCCCCCGCGTTCTCCAGGAAGGTCGCGCCGTTCTTGTCGTAGGTGCGGATCTTGAGCCCCTTCAGGTCGTCCGGGGCGTTCAGCGCGCGCTTGGCGAAGACGCCGGACGGCGGCCAGGGCGCGGCGTAGAGCAGCTTCTGGTTCCAGCGCGCCAGGGCCTTCTCGTAGGCGGGCTTGGCGATGCCGTAGAACTTCCGGGACTCGGCGTAGGACTTGGCCACGCGCGGCATGGACGAGACGCCGAAGATCTCCTCCGAACCCGCCACCACGCCCATGAGGATGTCGGACATGGGCACCGTGGCGTCCTTCACGGCCTTGAGCAGCTCCGGCCCCTTGAAGCCGAGCGCGCCGCCCGCGTGCACCGTGATGACCACCTCGCCGTTCGTGGCGGCCTTGACCTTCTCGGCGAAGTTCGCCGCGCCCTGGGAATGGAAGTTGTTCGCCGGGTAGATGGCGTTGCAGTCCATCTTGATGGGAGCGGCCCAGGCCTGCCCGGCCGTGAGCAGCAGGGCGAGACAGGAGAGCACGAAGAGTCGTTTGAGCATGCTGCGCCTCCTTGGCGGGTGGTCGCCCGCCAGGCGGGCCGGGCGGGCGGGGTGGATGGGACGTCGCGGTCCGTCGCTGTCGAAAGCAAGGCCCGTGCCTGAAGCCTCCGCCGCCGCCTCCCCTCGCGCCCCCCGAAGGGGATGGTCCGGAAACGCCCGGCCGCAGAGACTTCCCGGCCGCGCGCCGCGAAGCCCGAAACGATGTTCAGCCTTGACTCTACAGGGTTTGCGTGAAATTTTCTACAGCCTTGTCAGCGCGGTTGACGATTTTGTTGCGCCGCAGCGCCCGGCGCGCGGCCGCTCCCGGCCGTCCGCGGACGAGACGACCTTCCGGAACCTCTTGAGGAGTTGCGCATGCTCATCATCGGCGTGGACACCGGCGGCACCTTCACCGACTTCATCTACAAGGACGGCGACGCCTTCGGCGTGCACAAGCGCCTCTCCACGCCCGACGACCCCTCGCGCGCGGTCATCGAGGGCGTGCGCCACATCGCCGGGAACCGGCCCGTCCAGATCGTGCACGGCTCCACCGTGGCCACCAACGCCATCCTGGAGCGCAAGGGCGTGAAGACCGCGCTCATCGCCAACCAGGGCTTTAAAGACGTCATCGAGATCGGCCGCCAGAACCGCCATGCCCTGTACGACCTGCACTACCGCCGCCGCCCGCACATCGTGCCGCGCGAGCTGCGCTTCGGCCTGCCCGGCCGGATCACCTCCGAGGGGAGCGAGGCCGAGCCCTTCGATCCGGCCGCCGCGAAGGCGGCGGCGCGCGCCATCGCGGAGGCGGGCTGCGAGTCCGTGGCCGTGTGCCTGCTCTTCTCCTTCCTCGACCCGGCCCACGAGCTGGCCGTGCGCGAGGCCTTCGCGGACCTGGGCATCCCGGTCTCGCTCTCGCACGAGATCCTGGCCGAGTTCCGCGAGTTCGAGCGTACCTCCACCACGGTCATCAACGCCTACGTCTCGCCCAAGATGACCCGCTACCTGACCAGCCTGCAGAACGAGGCCGGAAAGGACACCCCCCTGCGCATCATGCAGTCCAACGGCGGCTCCATCTCCGCCGACACCGCCATGCGCGAGTCCGTGCGCACCATCCTCTCCGGCCCGGCCGGGGGCGCGGTGGGCGCGCACGCCCTGGCCCAGGCCGCGGGCTTCGAGAAGATCATCACCTTCGACATGGGCGGCACCTCCACGGACGTGGCGCTCATCGACGGCTGCCTGCCCCTGACCATGGAGTCCGGCATCGAGGGTTATCCCGTCAAGGTGCCCATGATCGACATCCACACCGTGGGCGCGGGCGGCGGCTCCATCGCCCGCCTGGACGAGGGCGGCGCGCTGCGCGTGGGCCCCGAGTCGGCCGGGGCCGATCCCGGCCCCATCTGCTACGGCAAGGGCAGCGAGATCGCCACCACGGACGCCAACCTCTTTCTCGGCCGCCTCATTCCCGAACGCTTCCTGGGCGGCGGCATGCGGCTGCACACCGAGAAGCTGGACGCCGCCATGCGCGCCATGGCCGCCACGGCGGGCCTCGCCCCCGAGGCCCTGGCCGAGGGCATCCTCGACGTGGCCAACGCCACCATGGAGCGCGCCATCCGCGTCATCTCCGTGGAACGCGGCTTCGATCCGCGCGAGTTCGCGCTCTTCTCCTTCGGCGGCGCGGGCGGCCTGCATGCCTGCTTCCTGGCCAAGCAGCTCTCCATGCCGCGCGTCTTCATCCCGAAGAATCCCGGCATCCTCTCGGCCATCGGCATGATCATGGCCGACGTCATCAAGGACTACTCCCGGACCGTCATGTGCGCGGCCGCGAACACCTGCGTGGCCGACCTCGACGCCCACTTCGCGCCGCTCGTCGAGCAGGGCGCTGCCGACCTCGCGGCCGAGGGCTTCTCCCGCACGGACATGCGCTTCGAGAAGTTCCTCGACATGCGCTACCAGGGCCAGTCCTTCGAGATCATCACCCCCTGGAGCGAGACCTTCGCCGAGGCCTTCGAGACGGAGCACGAACGCAAGTACGGCTACCGCAACCCCGGCAAGGCCATCGAGATCGTCAACATCCGCCTGCGCGCCCGCGGCCTGCCCCAGAAGCCCGACTTCGCGCGCGCCGCGAAGCTCACGGACAAGACCCCGGCCGCCGCGCTGCTCGAAACCCGGCCCGTCATCTTCGCCGGAAAGACGACCCCCACCCCGGTCATGGAGCGCGACGCGCTCCTGCCCGGCAACACGGTGCAGGGCCCGGCCATCCTCGTGGAATACACCTCCACCATCGTCCTGCCCCCCTTCGCCACGGCCAATGTCGACGCCTGGGGCAACCTCGTGGTGGATATCGACTGCGCATGGTGCGGCGCGTGAGGCAGGGGCGGTAGAGGGGTGGAGTGAAGCCCGGCCGAGGGCCTGGACCGATTTCTGCGCGGTGCGACTTTGGGCCGGGCAGGCTTGGTCACGACGGCGAAACGGAGACAGGGGTGGGGACGGAGGTGCGCGGGGAGAAGGCCGGGAAAAATCCGGTCCGCCCCCAACTCCCGCGCCTGTTGAGATATCTGCGCGCCAAGGACGGAGAATGGCGCGGAAGTTTTAGGAATAAGGGAACGACAGGCTGTACGTGTACGGCCGCGAAGCGAGATAAAAAAGTTTAGGGAAAAGGAGAGGGGGTCCAGGGAGAGAGGGAAAACCCCTTTCCAAAGGGGTTTTCCCTCTCCCCCTGGCGCCGGAGGCAGCACCATGATCAATCCAATCCTGCTCGAAGTCTTCAAGAACCGCTTCGCGGCCATTGCCGAGGAGATGGGCGTGGCGCTGACGCGCACGGCCTTCTCGCCGAACATCAAGGAGCGACGCGACCTTTCCTGCGCGGTCTTCGACGCGGAGGGCGAGATGATCGCCCAGGCGGCGCACATCCCGGTGCACCTGGGGTCCATGCCGTTGTCCGTGAAGGCGGCTGTGGCGGCCTGCGAGATGGCCGAGGGCGACATGGCGCTGCTCAACGACCCCTACCGGGGCGGCACGCACCTGCCGGACGTGACCCTGGTGGCCCCGGTCTTCGCGGGCGGCGGGCGACCCGCCTTCTACGTGGCCAACCGGGCGCACCACGCCGACGTGGGCGGCATGACCGCCGGCTCCATGCCGCTCTCCACGAGCCTCTTTCAGGAGGGCCTGATCATCCCGCCGGTGAAGCTGGTCAAGGGCGGCGCGGTGGACGCCGAGATCATGCGCCTCCTCCTGGCCAACGTGCGCACGCCGTTCGAGCGCGAGGGCGACTTCGCGGCCCAGGTCATGGCCAACGCCACGGGCGTGCGCAGGCTCTGCGAACTGGTGGGCAAGTACGGGCTTGAGATGGTGCGCGGCTATGCCGGGGCGCTGCTGGACTACGCCGAATCCATGGCCCGGGCGTGCATCGCGCGGGTGCCGGACGGGTCGTACGCGTTCGAGGACTTCCTGGACGGCGACGGGGTGGGCATGCGGGACGTGGCCATCCGGCTCAGGCTGACGGTGCGGGGCGAGGAGGCGGAGCTGGACTTCACCGGATCGGACGACCAGGTCAAGGGGTCGCTCAACGCGGTGCGCTCCATCACGCTGTCGGCCGTGCTCTACTGCTTCCGCTCGCTCATCGCGCGCGACGTGCCCACCAACGCGGGCATCATGCGGCCGCTGGAGATTCTGACGCGGCAGGGTTCGGTGCTGGACGCGCGCTTCCCGGCGGCGGTGGCGGGCGGCAACGTGGAGACCAGCCAGCGCGTGGTGGACGTGGTCCTGGGCGCGCTGGCCCAGGCCCTGCCCGGGGAGATTCCGGCCGCCAGCCAGGGGACCATGAACAACCTGACCATCGGCGGCGTGGACGGCCGCACGGGCAAGCCCTTCGCCTACTACGAGACGCTGGGCGGCGGCATGGGCGCGTGGCGCGGCGGGGACGGCGAGAGCGCGGTGCACAGCCACATGACCAACACCCTGAACACGCCCGTGGAGGCCCTGGAGTACAGCTACCCCTTCCGCATGCGGTCCTACGGCGTGCGCACGGGCACGGGCGGCGCGGGCGCGCGCCGGGGCGGCGACGGCTTGGTGCGCGAGGTGGAGCTGCTGGCCGAGTCCGAGGTCACGGTGCTTTCCGAGCGCCGCACGCGCGGCGGCTACGGCCTGGCGGGCGGCGAAGCGGCGGTCCCGGGCCGCAACTCGGCCCGGATCGGGGACGAGGTCGTGGAGTTGCCCGGAAAATTCAGCCGCACCCTGCCCGCGAGCGCGGTCCTGCGCATCGAGACGCCCGGAGGCGGCGGCTGGGGCGGGGAGTAGAGGGCCTTACACCCAGTTCAGCACGGTCAGCCCCGGCACGCGCTCGAATTCGCGGGCGTTGTTGGTGACCAGGGGCAGGTTCAGGGCGAGGGCGTGGGCCGCGACGAGCAGGTCCATGGGGCCGATGGGACGGCCCGCGCTTTCCAGCCCGGCGCGCAGGGAGCCGTAGGCCTCGGCCGCCTGGTCGTCGAAGGGCATGATGTCCAGCTCCGCGCAAAACGCGAGCAGGGCCTCCCCGTTCTGCTCGGGCCTGCCGCTCTTGGCCACCCCATGCATGAGCTCGGCCAGGGTGATGCTGGATATGCACAGGTCGCCAGGCCGGGCCTGCGCGAAGCGGGACAGCACCGCGGGCGGCCGTCGCTTGATCACGTAAATGCAGATGTCGGTGCCGAGCAGGCAGCGCATCAGCCGAACTCCCTCACAGGGCCTCGCGCTCTTGCTGCCCGCCCTGGTCGCGCTCGTCCATGAAGTCCGGCGTGAAGGCGTCCAGGCTGGCGAGCAGCGAGGCGTAAGGCGGCGCTCCCTGGGGCAGGAGAATGACCGCCCGGCCCACGCGGCGGATGACCACCTCGCCGCCCTGGAACTGGAACTCCTTGGGCAGGCGCACGGCCTGGCTGTGCCCGTTGCGGAAAAGCTTGGCGGTGTTCATGGCGACCCCCTGCATATATACTTCATAGTATCTATATCGGACAGCACTGGCAAGTCGCCGGGCAAACGCAACGGATTCCTCCCGGCGGCCGGGGCCGACGGCGGCGGCAGAAGCGCGCGGAGGAAAAATGGGAGGGCCGGGCCTACTGCCCGAACTGCTCGATGGCCGCGACGATCTGGGCGCTCTTGGCCTGCAGCTCCAGGCGGCCGCGGTGGATGATCTCGCGCAGGCGCTCGCCCTCCCAGGGCTGGATGGGCTTGTCGCAGCGCACCACGATGGGGATGATCTCGTAGGAGTGCATGTCGATGGCCATGGGCAGCTGGCTCTCCACCAGGGCGCGGCGGAAGACCCGGTGAACGTTGGTGGCGCACTCGGCGAAGCCCTTGGGCTCGGGCGCGGCGGGATCGTCGAACCAGACCGCGATGATCACATCCACGTTGCGCCGCACGGCCTCCATGACCGGCAGCGGCGAGAAGAAGGCCCCGTCGGCCAGGACCATGCCGTCCATGCGCAGCGGAGGCATGAGCGGAAAGACCGCGCCCGAGGCGTAGACCGTGTCGGCCACGGGTCCGGACTCCATGGCCCGGGGCTCGCCCGAGAGCAGGTCCGTGGTCATGAGCACGGTCTTGGGCGAAAGCCCCTCGATGCGCAGCTTCTTGAAGATGGCGCGGTAGGTCTCCTGCAGCCTGCCCGGCTTGAAGATGGCCTGGCTCTGGCGGAACCGGCCCTCGTCCAGGCGGGTGATGCCCTGCAGCGCCTCCTGGTCGACCTCGGAATAGACCCCCCAGTTCAGGGCCTGCCCGATGAGCCTGCTCATGGCCGGGATGTCGTAGCCCGCGCCCCAGAGCGCGGCGAGCAGCGCGCCGCCGCTGCAGCCGACGATGAGGTCGGGCCGGATGCGCACGGCCTGCAGATGCTCGATGAGCGGCAGGGCGGCGAAGGCCTTGATGCCCTCGCCTCCCAGGACCACGCCGATGCGCGGCCGGGTCCTGCCCGTGGGGGAGACGGCCCGCGTCCCGCTCATGGAGCCCTCCCGGCCTGTTGTCCGGCCTGGTCGAGCAGGCGCAGGACCAGGGGCAGGATGCGCCGGGCGATCTCCTCGGCCCCGGCGGCGTTCGGGTGGATGCCGTCGGCCAGGTTCAGCGCCGGGTCCGCGGCCACGCCGTCCAGCAGGAAGGGATAGAAAAGGGTCTTGTGCTTTGCGGCCAGACGGGGGAAAACAGCCTCGAAGGCCGCGGCGTACTGCGGCCCCAGGTTGCGCGGGGCCTTCATGCCCGCCAGGAGCACCGGGACGCCCTGCCGCGCGAAACGGGCGAGCATGGCGTCCAGGTTCGCCTCCATGCGCTCCACGGACAGGCCGCGCAGGGCGTCGTTGGCTCCCAGGCAGAGGATGGCCGCGTGCGGCCGCTCGGCCAGGGTCCAGTCCAGGCGCGCCAGGCCCCCGGCCGTGGTGTCGCCCGAGACCCCGGCGTTGACGATGCGCGCGTTCCGGCCCGCGGCGCGCAGCAGTTCGCCCAGCCGGTCCGGGTAGGAGCCGCCCGCGGGCAGCCCGTATCCGGCCGTGAGGCTGTCGCCGTAGCAGAGCAGGGTCAGGGACGCCTGCTCCGCCGTTGCGGCCAGGGCCGCGCCCGCGGTTGCGAAAAGGGCCATGGCTGCCACCATCAGGACGCTGTGCGCGCGTTTCAGCATGCGGTCCACAACTTCGGCCCCACCGGGCCGCACGAGGAAGAGATGTCCGACGTCCAGCCCATCATCGAGCTTTCAGGGGTATCGCTGACCCTACAAGGCAGCGCCGGACCCGTCAACATCCTGCGCGGCGTGGACCTTGCGGTCCGCCCGGGCGAGACCGTGGGCATCATGGGCGCGTCGGGCGCGGGCAAGACCTCGCTGCTCATGGTCCTCTCGGGCCTGGAGCGCGCCACCTCGGGCAGCGTGCGCCTGGCCGGGGCCGAGATCACGGACATGGACGAGGACGCCCTGGCGCGTTTTCGCGGCCGCAGCATCGGCATCGTCTTCCAGGGCTTCCACCTCGTCCCGGCCATGACCGCCCTGGAGAACGTGGCCCTGCCCCTGGAGCTGGCCGGCGTCCGGGACGCCTTCGCCCGGGCGCGGGAGAGCCTCGCGGCGGTGGGCCTCTCCCACCGCCTGGACCATTTCCCGGGCCAGCTCTCGGGCGGCGAGCAGCAGCGCGTGGCCGTGGCCCGCGCCTTCGCCTCCTCGCCCGCGCTGATCCTGGCGGACGAGCCCACCGGCAACCTCGACGCGGCCACCGGCGAGAAGGTCATGGCCATGCTCTTCGGCCTTTCGGCCACGGCCGGAGCCACCCTGCTCCTGGTCACCCACGACCCCGCCCTGGCCGGGCGCTGCGGCCGCCGCCTGACCATGCGCGACGGCCGCCTCGTGGACCACGCCGCCGGAGAGGCCGCGTGACGCCCATGGCCCTGCGCATCGCCCGCCGCGAACTGCGGCAGGGGCTCAGGCGCTTCTCGGTCTTCCTGGCCTGCCTGGCGCTGGGCGTGGCCTGCATCGCCCTGGTGGGCTCCCTGGCCGCCGGGGTGGAGGGCGGCATCCGGCGCGACGCCCGCGCCATCCTGGGCGGCGACCTGGAACTCAGCCAGACCTTCCTGCCGCCCCCGCCCGAGGCCCTGGAGCTGCTGCGCGGCGCGGGCGCGGTCTCGGAGGTCGCGTCCATGCGGGTCATGGTCCACGCCCCGGCCGCGGACGGGAGCGAGGAGTTTCCGCCCGTGCTGGCCGAACTCAAGGCCGTGGACGCGGCCTGGCCGCTCTACGGCAGCGCGGAGCTGGACCCGGCCATGCCCCTGGCGGCGGCCCTGGCCGAACGGGACGGAATCTTCGGCGCGGCCTGCGAGGAAACGCTCCTGGCCCGCCTGGGGCTGGCCCCCGGCGGCCGGGTCACGGTGGGCGGGGCCGTCTTCGAGATCAGGGCCGCGCTCACCCGCGAACCGGACAGGGCCGTCTCGGTCTTCAGCCTGGGGCCGCGCCTGCTCGTCTCGCACGAGGGGCTGGCCGCCACCGGCCTGCTGCTGCCCGGCGCGCTGCTGCAGCGCGAATTCCGCCTGCGCCTGCCCGCGGGAAGCGACGCCCCGGCCTTTGCCCGCGACCTGGAGGAACGCTTTCCCGGCGCGGCCTTCCGGGTGCGCGACTACACCACGGCGGGCCCCCGGCTGCGCACCTTCATCGAGAGCCTGCACCTCTACCTGACCTTCGTGGGGCTGGCCGCCATCCTGGTGGGGGGCATGGGCATGGGCGGCGCGGTCTCCGCCTTCCTGGAGGAGAAGCGCCGCTCCATCGCCATCATGAAGTGCGTGGGCGCGCGGCCCAGGCTGCTCGTCACGGCCTACCTGCTCCAGGTCCTGGCCCTGGCCTGCGCGGGCACGCTGCTCGGCCTGGCCGCGGGCGCGGGCCTGCCGCTGCTCCTGCAGGGCTGGCTGGCGCGCGTCCTGCCCGTGCCCATCGAGGCGGGCGTCTACGCCCGGCCCCTGCTCACGGCCGCGGGCTTCGGCCTGCTCACGGCCCTGGCCTTCAGCCTCCGGCCCCTGCTCCTGGCGGGCAGCGTCCCGGCGGCCGGGCTCTTCAGGGGCTACGTGGACGGCGGACGGCTTTCGGCGCGCGGCAGGCTGTTCACGGCCCTGGGCGGCCTAGTCCTGGCCGCCTACGCCGTGGCCGTGACCCCGGACCACCGCCTGGCCCTCTTCTTCAGCCTCGCGGCCCTGGCGGCCTTCGGCATCTTCCGTCTGGCCTCCTGGGGCATCCGGCGGCTGGCCCGGCGGGTGCGGCCGGAACACGCCCCGCGCCTCAGGCTCGCGGCCTCGTCCCTGCACCGGCCGGGCAACGCCACGGACGCCGTGGTCCTGGCCCTGGGCCTGGGGCTGACCGTGCTCGTGGCCGTGAACCTGGCCAGCGGCAACTTCGCCCGGCGCATCTCCGCCACCATCCCGGAGCAGGCCCCGGCCTACTTCTTCATCGACATCCAGCCGGACCAGGCCGAGGCCTTCGACGCCCTGCTGCGGACCCTGCCCGGGGTCACGGCCCTGACCCGCCAGCCCATGCTGCGGGCGCGCATCACGCGCATCGCGGGCCAGCCCGTGGACCCGGAGAAGATCCCCAAAGACCTGCGCTGGACCGTGAACTCCGACCGCGGCGTCACGGCCATGGCCGCGCCGCCGCCGCACAATCCCATCGTGGCCGGGGAGTGGTGGCCGCCGGACTACAGCCGGAACGGGCGGGACGCGCCGGTCATCTCCCTGACCAAGGACATCGCGGACGGCTTCGGCGTGCGCGTGGGCGACACCCTGACCCTGAACCTCATGGGCCGCGAGGTCACGGCGCGGATCATGAACCTGCGCCGCGTGGAGTGGGGCAGCCTGGCCATGAACTTCGCCATCATCTTCCCGCCCGGCTTCATCGAGGCCGCGCCCCAGACGCACATCGCCACGGTCTACATGGACCCCTCGGCCGGGGCCGGGGCCGAGGCCGCGGTGATCTCCGCCGTGGGCCGGGCCATGCCGGGCGTCTCGGGCATCCGGGTCAAGGAGGTGCTGGCGCGCGTGGGAGCGCTCATGGAAGGCCTGGCCCTGGCGGGCAACACCGTGGCCGGGGTGGCCCTGGCCGCCGGGCTGCTGGTCCTGGCCGCGGCCCTGCGCGCCGCGGCGGACAGCCGCATCTACGAGGCCGTGGTGCTCCGCGTGGTGGGCGCCACGCGGCGCGACATCCTGCTCTCCCTGGCCTGCGAGTTCCTCTTCCTTGGGCTGGCCGCGGGCGCGGCGGCCGCGGCCCTGGGCTCGGCCCTGGGCTGGGCCGTGGTCACGGGGCTGATGCGCCAGGAGTGGACCTTCCTGCCCGGCGTGGTGGCGGCCACGGTGCTCGGGGCCGTGGCCCTGACCCTGGGGCTGGGCCTGCTCGGCGTGCGCCGGGTGCTGGGCCAGAAGCCCGCCCCGGTCCTGCGCAACGAGTAGGCGCAAAAGCGCCGTTGCCCCCGGCGGCGTTCTCGGAGTATGTGGGCGCATGCGGCTGCGCACCAAGCTTCTCCTGGGCCTTCTGGCCATCTCGCTCGTGCCCCTGGCGATCATGCGGCTGTCCAGCCAGGCCACGCTGCGCGACGTGGGGCGCGATCTGGCCCGCACCTTCTCCACCACCCTTCTGGACAACGCCGAAAGCGAGCTGGCCCGCCTGGTGGAGGACCACGCGCGCATCATCCGCAGCGAGTCGCTGCTCATCGAGGCCGTGCTGCGCGCCCGTGCGGCCGAATTGGAGAGCCTCACCGCGGCCCCGGACGAGCCGCTCTCCCCCACGCGCTGCGCCGAACCGCCCGCGCGCATGCCCGAGCATCTCGCCGAGGCCTACTGCGCGGACACCGGCTGGGGCGACTGCGAGTCCATGCGCCCGGATTTCGACGCCGTGACCCTCTTCCCCTCGCGCCGGACCGTGTCCGAGGGCACGGTGCAGCGCATCCCCCTGGCCCAGATCATCCCGCAGATGAAGCACTCCGCCGCCGCGCTCGGGGGCGCGGCCCTGTGGCAGGCCATCCAGCCCGCCCAGGGACCGGCCATCGTCTACCCCGGCCTGCGCGCCCTGCCGCCCCAGATCAGACTGCACGAGCTGCGCGCCATCGCCCCGGAAACCTGCGACATCGGCGGCCCGGTCTGGTCCCAGCCCGTGCCGGACCCGCTCACGGGCCGCCTCGTGCTCACGGCCCACATGGGCTGGCGGGATCTGCGCAACGCCACCATCGCGGGCGTGGTCTCCCTGTCCGTGCCCCTGCACGCCGTGCTGCACGAGAACCAGCACGTGCTGAACCTCTCGGACGAGGCCTCGGCCATCCTCGTGCGCGTGGAGGGCGATCCGCCCCGGCTGCGCGTCGTGGCCCGGGAAATGCGGCCCGACGAGGAGCCGGAACGCCACGCCCTGCGCCACGGACTCCACCGGGGAAGGTCGCGCTGGGCCGAGGCCCCGGGCCAGGACCGGCTGCCCGTGGAGGACCCGGACGGCTACGCCGCCCTGGCCGCGAACATCCTGCGCGGCCGCTCCAGCGTCACCGGCATGCCCTACCGGGGGGAGGAGAGCTTCTGGGCCTACGCCTCCCTGGACCCGGCCAAGAATCTGGCCCTGCTGCTCGTGATCCCAAAGGACGACCTCACCCGGCAGGGCGTCATGGCCGAGGAGTACGTGCAGGAAAGCATCCTGCACCAGATCCGGCTCACCAGCCTGTGGCTGCTCGGAATCCTGGTCCTGGTGCTGGTCATGGCCTTCCTCCTGGCGCGCTCCATCTCGCGTCCGGTGGGCAGGCTCACCCGGGCCGTGCGCCGCGTGGCCCGGGGCGACTTCTCCGTGCGCGCCCAGATGTCGGGCAAGGACGAGATCGCGCAACTCGGCGAGGCCTTCGACCGCATGGTCCCGGCCCTGGAGGACCGCGTGCGGCTGCGCCAGTCCGTGAACCTGGCCCAGGAGATCCAGCAAAGCCTGCTGCCCGGCGAGGCCCCCCGCCTGCCCGGCCTGGACCTGGCGGGCACGGCCCGCTACAGCGACGAAACCGGCGGCGACCTCTACGACTTCATCACCTTCCCGGGCGACGCGGGCGTGGTCGGCGTCGCCCTGGGCGACGTCTCGGGCCACGGCGTGCCCGCCGCCCTGCTCATGGCCTCCGCCCGCGCGGCCCTGCGCTCCAGGCTCGTGGCCCCGGGCTGGGCCGCCGAGGCCGTGGGCGCGGTCAACCGCCTCGTGGCCCGCGACACCGCGTCCACCGGCCACTTCCTGACCCTCTTCTACCTGGAGATCGACACCCGCGCCCGTCGCGCCGCCTGGGTGCGGGCCGGACAGGACCCGGCCCTGGTCCTCTCGCCGGACGGCGTCTTCAGCGAGTTGGACGGGTACGGCATGGCCCTGGGCCTGGACCCGGACGCGGTCTTCGTGCAGCAGGAACAGGACCTCCTGCCCGGACAGATCATCCTCATCGGCACGGACGGCATCTGGGAGAGCCTCTCCCCGGACGGAGAGATGTACGGCAAGCAGCGGCTGCGCGAGGTCCTGGCGGCCAACGCGCACAGGCCCGCGGCGGACATCGTCGAGACCGTGCTGGCCGACCTGGCCCTGTTCCGCCACGGGCTGCCCCAGGAGGACGACATCACCCTGACGGTCGCCAAGCTCCTGGGCTGAATCCAACACCGGGCCTTTCGCCCCATCTGTCGGAAAAGATGACCCGGATCGTTCAGGAATGGCGCAGGAGCACGGCCGCCGTCACGACCGCGGCCGCGGTCCATTCCGCATACCTGAGGGGGACGAGCGCGGAGCGCGGCAGGAAGGGGCGCAGCAGCCGGTTGCCGCCCAGAAAGAGGTGGAACAGGCCGAGCCACCAGGCCACAGCCCCCCACAGCCAGACCCCGGCCGCCAGCAGGAGCGCGGCCAGGGTCAGCTGCATGCGCGTGTAGCGCCGCGCCGCGGGCTCGGCCACGTCAGTCCTCTTCCTTGGAGAGCCAGACGCGGAAGGCCTTCAGCTCCTCCTCCCAGCGGGAAGCGGAGAGCCGCAGCGTCAGGAACTCCCGGTACAGGGCGTCGAAGAACTCGTTGCAGCGCTCGTACAGGTACATCTTCTCCAGGAACGCGCCGTCCGGGTCCTCGTCCGCGCCATCCTTCTCCACCTTGGGCGGCTTCACGGAATTGAGGGCGAAGTCCTCGCTCTTGACCTGCACGGTCCATTCCTCGCCGTCCTGGTCGAACTTCAAAAGCGCCTTGTTCACCTTCTTGCCGCGCCTGAGGCCCAGACGCGCCTCGGACAGCCGGGCGTGCGCGCCCGTGACCACCGCGGTCTCCTTGGAGTCGCCCTCGCCGCCCTGCACGGCCACGCGCTGCTCCATGAAGCAGGTGAAGGCGCGGCCGTCCGCCAGCTTGAACACCCCGGCCCGCGCCTCGGAGGCGTACCACAGCCAGGTCAGGAACTCCTGGCCGAGCAGGGCGCTCTCGCGGTCCGTCAACGTATAGTCGGTCATCGTGATGCTCCTTTTATGGGAGAGAGAAGAGGAGGCGAAGAGCCGGAGGGGGGAGAACCCCCTTTTGGGAAAAGGGGGTTCTCCCCCCTCCGGACCTCCCCCCTCTCCCCCCAAACGTTTTATCGCGCTTCGCGGTCCGGGGCCGACCGCCTGCCTGAGGCGTACCCTTCAGGCTGTTCTCGTTCTCTCCCTGGCGACCGTGTCCGGGATTTTCTCGTGCGGGGTCCGCCCCGCATGGAAAAATCCCCGGACGCTCTTCGTCCCGCCGTCGCGCCGCGCCTGCCCGGCCTGCCGCGCCCCGGCCCAGGGACAGGGGCTCCAAGGGGCCTTGGGCCCCTTGGCCGCCGGAGGCATGGTGCGTTCTACCCGGCGAAGTCGCTGGCCTCCAGGTTCTCCAGACGGCCGACGGCCTCCTCGCCGAGCATGCGGCCCGCGAGGTAGAAGGGGGTCTGGGGTTCGAGCTGCAGGCCGGTGGTCTGCTGGAAGAGGTCTTCGAAAAGTTGGCGCACCTTGCTGTTGGTGGAGCCTAGGATGACGATGTTCGTGCGCTGGTCCCAGGCCACGTCGAAGACCGCGGGGATGGGCAGCATGCGGGCGCGCAGGCGCAGGGCGACCTGTTCCTTGATCTCCTTCTTGCGGGCCTTGGAGACGAAGCGTTTCTCCTCATCCCGGATGGAGGCCTTGAACTCGCGGATGGCGATCTCGACGTGCTTCTTGAACACGGCCGGGGGCACGCGGCGGGTTTCCAGGCGCAGCAGCCAGGTCAGGTAGTGGCCCTTTTCGGGCGGCGCGGCCTTCCATTCGGTGTCGAGCCAGTCGTCGAGGCAGGCCCAGCCGAAGGAGCGCTCGTCCGCGGTGTGGTCGATGTCCTTGAAGGCGAACTTCTTCAGGAGTCCGGGCAGATCCCGCAGGAGCTGGTCCGGCACGTCGCCCGCGGGAAGGTATCTGGTGTAGCTGCAGCTGGCGGACAAAAAGCCCATGGGGCGGTCTCCTTGGACAGTGGCATTGGGTGTGGACTACCCCATTTGGCGGCGGGTTGAAAGCCCCGCGGCGGACGGACGGGAGCGGCCGAACGTTGTGCGCCGCCCTTCCCGCGTCCGCCTGGACAGGAGCCGAGCAAGGGCCGGAGGCCGCCCGGAGCGGCGGGCGCGGGCGGCGGGCGCTCCGGAGGATGGCGGATCGGAGGCGGCCGCGCGACGAATTGCCGCCGTCCCGCGTCATTTGCCGGAAACGTCACGAACGCGACAGGGCATGCCGGACGTGCCCAAACCCAGGCTGTCGGCCGACGGACAGACGATCGTTCGTTCAAATACCTACTTGTCATATCGCCATTCTTGGGGCTAATGCTGGGTGTTCGCGAAACGCGAGCGGGAGGTTCCATGAGCGACGAGCGCAAGGAGCGCCAGTCCGCGGCCGAGGTGGTCTGCCCGGTGTGCAGGCATACCGAGATCGTGTTCATTCCCAAGGAAGACATCCCCAAATGCCCGAAGTGCGGCAAGCGGATGCTGGTCAAGGAACTGCTCACGGAAGGCAAGTCCTACTAGCCCGAGCCGCGGAAGATACCCAACAAACCGACCAGAAGGAGCGCGCCATGAGGAAATTCGTCAAGGTCATCGGTCTTGTGCTGATCTGCCTGTTCGTGGCTGGTCAGGCCTTTGCCCAGGACATCGAGCTGGCCAAGAAATCCCGTCTTGAGAAGATCCTGCAGCGCGGCGAGCTGCGCGTGGGCTTCGAGGCCGGATACGTGCCCTTCGAGATGACCGCCACGAGCGGCGACTTCGTCGGTTTCGACATCGACATGGCCAAGGAGATGGCCAAGGCCATGGGCGTCAAGTTCGTGCCGGTCAACACCGCCTGGGACGGCATCATCCCGGCCCTGACCACGGACAAGTTCGACATCATCATGTCCGGCATGACCATCACCCAGGAGCGCAACCTCAAGATCAACTTCGCCGACCCCTACATCGTGGTCGGCCAGACGATCCTCCTGGCCAAGAAGCACGAGGGCAAGGTCAAGTCCTACAAGGACCTGAACGATCCCAAGTTCGTGGTCACCTCCAAGCTGGGCACCACGGGCGAGCAGGCCACCAAGCGCATGATCCCCAAGTGCACCTACAAGTCCTTCGAGACCGAGACCGAGGCCTTCCTGGAGGTCGTGAACGGCAAGGCCGACGCCTACGTCTACGACCTGCCCAACTGCGCCTTCCTCTACGACCAGCAGGGCAAGGGCAAGGTCGTCTTCCTGGACAAGCCCTTCACCTACGAGCCCCTGGCCTGGGCCATCAACAAGGGCGACCCGGACTTCCTGAACTGGCTGAACAACTTCCTGCGCCAGGTCCAGAACGACGGCCGCTACCAGGTCATGTACGACAAGTGGATCAAGAGCACGGCCTGGGCCAAGGACGTGCAGTAACCGCTTCCGCCTGACCGGGAGGGGCCGCAGAGGCCCCTCCTTTTTTTCCGAATTTCGCAAAGGAACAGGTCCACGAAACGATGAGCAGCGGTCGCAGACGGCACAGTCTGGCCTACGAGTTGTTCTGGAAGGCGGCCTTCGTGGTCAGCCTCATCGGCGTCTGCTGGATGCTCTACGCCGCGACGCAGAAGATCGACTACGTCTGGCGCTGGTACAGGGTGCCGCAATATTTCGTGTCCGAGCGGGTCATCGAGGTCAAATCCGGCATCCAGGGCGAGGTGGCGTCCATCGCGCCCGAGGGCGAGAACGTCTCGGTCGTGGTCGCGGGCGACGGCGAGGAGGAGACCCACCTCGTCCCGGCCAAGGGGCTGCGCGTCGGCAAGGGCGACGCCGTCTACCCCGGCGACGTGCTGGGCGGAGAGAAGAAGATCGTCCCCGGCATCCTCATCGAGGGCACCTGGCTGACCCTCTACGTCAGCGCGGTGTCCATCTTCTTCGGCATTATCCTGGGTCTGTTCACGGGCCTGTCGCGCCTCTCGGACAACCCCTTCCTGCGCTGGTGGTCCATCACCTACATCGAGCTGATCCGAGGCTCGCCGCTGCTCGTGCAGATCTACATCTGGTATTTCGTGCTCGGCACGCTGATCAACAACCTGCTCAACAAGAGCGACCTGCCGCAGATTCCGACCCTGTGGTTCGGCATCGCCTCCATGGCCGTGTTCACCGGCGCCTACGTGGCCGAGATCGTGCGCGCGGGCATCCAGTCCATCCACCGCGGCCAGAGCGAGGCGGCGCGCTCCCTGGGCATGAACGCCTACCAGTCCATGCGGCACATCGTGCTGCCGCAGGCGTTCAGGCGCATCCTGCCGCCCCTGGCGGGCCAGTTCATCAGCCTGATCAAGGACTCCTCGCTGCTCGGCATCATCGCCATCCGCGAGCTGACCAAGGCCACCCGCGAGGTCGTCACCGTGAGCCTGCAGCCCTTCGAGATCTTCTTCGTCTGCTCCCTGCTCTATCTGCTGCTGACCTTCGGGCTCTCGCTCCTCACCAACTATCTTGAACGGAAGCTCGTGCAGTCATGATCAAGGCAGTCAACGTCAGCAAGATCTTCTACGTGCCCCAGCGCCTGCTGGCCCTCTCCAACGTCTCGGCCGAGATCTCGCGCGGCGAGGTGGTGGTCATCATCGGCCCCTCGGGCTCGGGCAAGTCCACCTTCCTGCGCTGCCTGAACCGGCTGGAGCACGCGGACTCCGGGCACATCTACGTGGACGGGGTGGACATCCTGGCCAAGAAGACGGACATCAACTCGGCCCGCGCCGAGATGGGCATGGTCTTCCAGTCCTTCAACCTCTTCCCGCACAAGACCGTGCTCGAAAACGTGACCATCGGCCAGACCGTGGTCCGCCGCCGTTCGCGCAGGGAGGCCGAGGACAAGGCCATGGCCCTGCTCACCCGCGTCGGGCTCGCGGCCAAGGCCGCGGCCTACCCGGACAACCTCTCGGGCGGCCAGCAGCAGCGCGTGGCCATCGCCCGCGCCCTGGCCATGGACCCCAAGGTCATGCTCTTCGACGAGCCGACCTCGGCCCTGGACCCGGAGATGGTCGGCGAGGTGCTGGAGGTCATGAAGAGTCTGGCGCGCGAGGGCATGACCATGGTCGTGGTCACGCACGAAATGGGCTTCGCGCGCGAGGTGGCGGACCGGGTGCTGTTCATGGACCAGGGGCAGATCCTGGAGGAAGGCACGCCCGAGCACTTCTTCAAGGCCCCGGAGAACGAACGCACCAAGCTCTTCCTCAGCCAGATCCTCTAGTGTGACGTCCGCAAAATACGCAACGCCGTATTTTGCGGAAGACCGCTGCGCCGATGGCGGCGGAGCCGGGCGAATGCCCGGCTCGTGTGTCGCGTGTGCTCGTCGGAAATGATGTCGATCCTCTTCATGGACGCGGCACTGGCGCTCCCCCCCCGGTCAGCGCAGCAGCGGCAAGACCGTCTCGAAGGCCGCGCGCAGCAGGGAGAAATCCCGCGCCAGCTCCTCGCGCGAGGCCTGTCCCGCCCCCTGCTCCATGCGCCGGGCCAGGGCGGCCATCTCCCGCGCGCCCACCGCTCCCGCCGCCCCCTTGATGGCGTGGGCGGCCTCGCGCACCTCCTGCGGGCCGCCCGAGACGACGGCCGTGTGCAGGGCCGCGAGCTTGTCCGGCATGTCGGCGCAGAAGACCCCGATGATCTCGGCCAGGAAGGCCTCGTCCCCGCCCAGGCGCGCCAGGGCCTCCGCGCGCGCGAAGGGGCCGGATTCCTCGCCCCTCCCGTTGCCGGAGTCTCCCCGCCCCTCGGGCGGCGGCTCCGGCGCGGGAACGTCGTCCGGCAGCCGGGCGGCGCAGCGCAGGCGGTCCTTCATGATCCCGGCCATGGCCTCTCGCAGCCGCCTGAAGTCCACGGGCTTGGAGACGTACTCGTCCATGCCCGCGGCCAGGAAACGTTCGCGGTCCCCGCTCATGGCGTGGGCCGAGAGGGCGATGACCGGCACGCCGGGATTGAGCCGCGCGGGGTCCGCCCCGCGGATGGCGCGGATGGTCTGCAGGCCGTCCATGACCGGCATCTGCACGTCCAGGAGCACGATGTCGAAGCAGTGACGCCGCAGCAGCTCCAGGGCCTGCGCCCCGTCGGACGCGAGCAGCGAGGCGTGCCCCTGGCGTCTGAGCCAGGTGCGGAGCATGTGCTGGTTGACCGGGTTGTCCTCGACCACGAGCACGTTGAGGCCGGTCGCCGACTCCGCCGCTCCGTCCGGCGAGGCCTCGTCCGGACCGGCGGCCGGGGCGGAGGCCTGGCCGAAACGGGCGGTGAGGCGAAAGACGCTGCCCGCGCCGGGCGCGCTCTCGACCTCGATGTCCCCGCCCATGAGCCGGGCCAGACGCCGGCTGATGGTCAGACCGAGGCCCGTGCCGCCGAAACGCCGGGTGATGGTCCCGTCGGCCTGGGTGAAGCTCTCGAAGATGGCGCCCAGCTTGTCCGGCATGATCCCGATGCCCGTGTCGCGGACCGCGAAACGCAAAAGGACGCCGCCCCCGGCCTCCGGCAGGCCGTGCGTCTCCAGGCCGATCGTGACCCCGCCCCGCTCCGTGAACTTGACCGCGTTGCCCACAAGGTTCGTCAGTATCTGCCGCAGCCGGACCCGGTCGCCGCTCACCTGGGACGGCACCTCCGGGCCGATCTCGACCCGCAGGACCAGCCCCTTGCGCTCCGCCTCGGCCTGCAGGGAGGCGGCCACGCCCCGCGCCACGGCGGCCGGGGAGAAGTCCTGGTCCTCCAGCTCCAGACGGCGGGCCTCGATCTTGGAGAGATCGAGGATTTCGTTGAGCAGGTGCAGCAGGGTGCGCGCGGAATCGCGGATGGTCTGCAGAAAATCGCGCTGCTCACGGCTCAGCCGGGTCTCCAGGGCCAGTTCGCTCATGCCGATGATGGCGTTCATGGGCGTGCGCAGTTCGTGGCTCATGTTCGCCAGGAACTCGCTCTTGGCCGTGTTGGCCGCCTCGGCCCGGTCGCGCGCCTCGATCAGCTCCTGCTCCATGGCGCGCGCCTCGGTGAGATCGCGGACCACGCCCACGAGGACCAGTTCCCCGGTCTCGGGCAGCTCCAGGACCGTCTTCTTGGTGGAGAGACGGCGCGTCCGGCCGTCCGGCAGCGTGACCGGCATGTCCTGGGTCCGGGCCTGCCGGGTCAGGAATATCTGCTCGTCCACGGCCCGCGCGCGCTCCGCCTCCCCGGCCGGAAGCAGGTCCCGGCTGTCACGGCCCAGCAGCCGCTCGCAGGCCGTCCCGGCCAGGGCGCACATGGCCTGGTTGACCAGGACGAAGCGGTGCTCCCGGTCCTTGACGTAGACCGGGTCCGGGATGGCCTCCAGGACATTGGCCAGGAACCGCGCGTGGCGCTCGGCCGCCTCCTCCAGGAAGGCCCGCTCGGAAACGTCCAGGACCGCCACGATGACCCGGGCCAGACTCGTCTCGTAGCCCTCGGGCACCGAGACGTGGGTCTGGGTGGCGGCCACGCGGCCGTTGAGGAGCCGGTGTCTGGCGCGCCCCTCGAAGTACGTCGCGCCCCCGGCCAGGGCGGCCATGCGCTCGGCGAAGCCGGGCAGGTTCTCCTCGCCGGTGATGGCCAGCAGGGACCCCAGAAGCTGTTCCCGGCCCCCGGCCCCCAGGACCGCGATCCCGGCCTGGTTCACGTCCAGCACCTTGACCAGCCGGACGCAGCGCCGCAGATCGTCCGGATGCTCCTGAAAATGGGCCAGGAGGTCCTCGGCCCCGGCGGCCACGAGGCCGTCGCAGAAGACCTTGGCCGCGGAGTAGTCCTCCACCCACAAGGAGACCGGACAGTGCTCGAAAAGGCTCCTGAAGCGGGCCTCGCTCAGACGCAGCTCGTCCTCGACCCGGGTCTGCCCGCTCACGTCCAGGATCACGCCCTGCAGCCGCAAGGCCCGGCCGCCCGGGTCGCGCACGGCCCACAGCCGCGTCTCCACCTGGCGCGTCGCGCCGTCCAGCCCCTCCAGGCTGTGGCGCACGATCTCCTCCCCGCCCTGGGCGGCCCGTTCCGCGGCGAGCAGGAAACGCTCCAGCTCCCCCTGCGGGATACGGTCCGCGAAGCGCACGCCGGACGGCCCGAAGTCCGAGACCGCGAAGCCGAGCCGGTCCACGTTGCCGGAGACGAAGACCACGGGCAGGTCCGGCTCGTTCTCCCAGGAGAAGGTCACGGCCGGACTCTTCTCCATGATCCCCTCAAGCAGTCTGCGCTGCTCCTCGGCCTCCTCCAGGCGACGCCCCAGATCCTCGGCGCGGCGCAGCAGGGCGGGCTCGCGGCAGCGCTCGGGGATCACCCGCGCCAAGCCGCGCTCCACGGCCTCGGCCAGCCCGGTCCGGTAGTCCCCGCCCTTCTCGACCACGTCCCAGGCGCCCCGGCGGAAGGCCTGCACCGCGTCGTCCAGCGTCCCCTGCGCCAGCACCGCCACCAGCGGCGTGCGCGGCGTTTCGGCGGCGATGGCGGCCAGCGTCTCCAGTCCGTCGGCGTCCGGCAGGGTGCGCGCGCAGATGACCGCGCCGGGGCGCTCCGCGCGCAGCAGGGCCAGGCCCCGGGCGGCCGAACCGGCGGCCAGGAGGCGGACGCCCGGGCCGAGGGCCGCCTCGGTGGCGGCCGCCGCCTCAGGGTCGGCGTCGATGAGCAGGACGAGGGGGTATCTTCGGCTGCGCGGCATGCTCCTGGACCTTGGGCGATGCGTTCGGGATTGCTGGTGAAGGCGCTGTCCGGGACGGCCACGTCACGCCGCGCCCGGAAGGCCTGCGCCGCCGTGCGGCGCAAGAGCCCGTATCAGGCTATACCGGCAGCCATGGCGGATGTCCAGCCGCGGCCCCGGGCGTTCAGGCCCGGTCCAGGCAGTGGGCCTGCAGGGCCAGGGCCAGCCTGCCCTGGGTCACGGGCTTGGGCAGGTGGTCGTCCAGCCCGGCGGCCAGGAAACGGTCGCGGTCGCTCTGCATGGCGTAGGCGGTCAGGGCCAGCACCGGCACGTCCTGGGGCACGCCGGGCGCCAGACCCTGCCGGATCAGGCGCGTGGCCTCCAGGCCGTCCATGCCGGGCATGTTGATGTCCATGAGCACCGCGTCCCAGGGACCGGGATTGGCGGCGCAGGCGGCCGCCAGCCGGTCGCCGTCCTCCACGAGCAGGACCTCGTGCCCGGCCTCGCGCAGCACGTCCTCCAGGTAGAGGCGCACCATCTCGTTGTCCTCCACCACCAGGACGCGCAGCCGCGGCAGATCGGAAAGGCGGATGACGTCCGGCCGCTGCCTGGCGCGCACCGCCTCGGGCCCCTCGGCCCGCCCCAGGTGCACGGTGAAGTTGAAGGCGCTGCCCTCGTCCAGGCGGCTCTCCACCCACAGGCTGCCGCCCATCTTCTCGGCGAGCTGCTTGGAGATGGCGAGCCCGAGCCCCGTGCCGCCGAGCTTGCCCGCGGCCGCGCCGATCTGGGAAAAACTTTTGAAGAGCAGGTGCTGCTTGTCGTCCGGGATGCCCATGCCGGTGTCGCGCACGCAGACTCGCAGCATGTGGCTCCCGGCCTCGGCGGGCTGGGCCGAGACGACCACGTCGATGCGCCCCCGCTCCGTGAACTTGACCGCGTTGGAGAGCAGGTTGCGCAGGATCTGGGCGAAGCGCAGCGGGTCGCCGAACGCCCACTCGGGCACGCCGCAGCCGATCTCCACGGACATGGCCAAGCCCTTTTCCCGCGCCAGGTGCAGGAACGGCCCGGCCTGCTCGTGCACGGTTTCGCGCACCTCGAAGGACTTGGGCAGGATCTCCAGCCGCCCGGCCTCGATCTTGGACAGGTCGAGGATGTCGTCCACCAGTTCGAGCAGGGTGCGGCCCGAGGCCCCGAGCATGCCCAGGTACTGCCGCCGGGTCTGGGCGTCCGCGGTCTTGGCCGCCAGTTCGGCCATGGCCAGGATGCCCGCGATGGGGGTGCGCAGCTCGTGGCTCATGCGCGCCAGAAAGTCGGACTTCACCCGGCTGGCCTCCTCGGCCGCGGCCCTGGCCCGCACCAGGGCCTCCTCCATGCGCTTGCGTTCGGAGACGTCCACGAACATGAGCTGCACGATGTTCTCGCCGATGAGCGTGGCCGAGACGTCCGCGGTCATCCAGCCGCCCGTGCCGCGCCTGAGCACGCGCTCGATGCGCACCGTCTCCCCGGCCAGCACGGCGTCGAAGCGCACGGCCGCGCTGCGGCGGCTCTCGGGATGGATGAGGTCCTCGTAGCGGCGGCCCGCCAAGTCCGACGGGGCGTAGCCCAGCAGCTCCAGGGCGCGCGGGTTGGCCTCGCGGATGGTCATGTTGCGGTCCATCAGCAGCACGCCCTCGGCCCCGCGCTCGAACAGCATGCGGTAGCGGCGCTCGGACTCGGTGAGGGCGTCCAGGGCCAGCTTGCGCTCGGTGATGTCGCGCGAGTGGACGATGACCCCGGCCACGCTGCCGTCCTGCTCGATGTACGGGCGGTAGGTCACGGCGCGGTAGGTGCGCCCGGAGGCGGGATGGGAGAACCAGTGCTCGAAGTGGACCTCCTCCCCGGACAGGCACTGGTCCAGCTTCGGCTTGGCCGTGGAGAGGAACGTCTCCTCGCCGAAAAGCTCGGCCACGGTCCGCCCCTCGATGCGCCTGCGCGGCCGCCCGAAGGCCCGTACATAGGCCTCGTTGACCGCGCGGTAGCGGTACTCGCGGTCGATGAAGGACATCATGTCTCCCGAGGCCTGCAGCGTGGCGAGGTAGCGCGCCATGCCGCCCTGCCCCTCGCCGAGACGGCCGCGCAGTTCGGCGTTCTCCCGCTCCAGGCGGACGCAGCGCGCGGCGAGATCCTCGGTTCCGGCGTCCTTCATGCGTGGATTCCGTGTTGACGGTGCGCGGCCGACATGAACAGCCATTCAAAAATAGCTCCAAAGCCCGGCCATGTCAAAATCCGCCCCGGCCCGCGCAGCGCCCCGCGCCCGCATGCCTCCTCGTGTCGCGTCCACGAAAAGAGCCGATACATTTCGTGATGCTTTCCTGCGACACGTGAGCCGGGCGAATGCCCGGCTCCGCCGCCGTTGGCGGCGTGAGCGAGCCGCCTCGAAGAGGTCGCGCAGGGTCTCGATGCCCCCGTCCTTCAGCTTCCGTACGAGGTAGAGGAAGAGGTAGGCGGTCTGCATGGCGTCGCCCAGGGCGTTGTGCGCGGGGAAACGGGGCAGGCCGAATTCGGCGGCGAGGTCGGCGAGGCCGTAGGAGACCTTGAGGTCGTAGCGATCGTAGTAGTTCTCCCACTGCTCGGCGCGGTGGATCTGGGCCATGCGCATGGTGTCCAGGCAGGGATTGCGCAGGCTTCCGCCCAGGCATTCGCGGCAGGCGTTGTTCAAAAAGCTCATGTCCAGGCCGACGTTGTGCCCCACCACGAGGGTCCCGTTGAGAAACTCCACGAAGCCGGGCAGGACCTCGGCGAGGTCGGCGGCGTCCTGGACCTGCGAGGGGGTGATGCGGTGGATGAGGGTGGAGGTCTTGGGCATGGCCCGGCGCGGCTTCACGAGCCGGGAGAAGGTCTGGTCCGGCCGGATGGAGAGCCCTTCCAGCCGCACCGCGCCGATGGAGACGATCTCGTCCCGGTCGGGGTCCAGGCCGGTCAGCTCCGTGTCCAGGACCGTGAAGCGGCATTCGGCCAGCGGCCTGTCGTGGTCCACGTGGCGGAAGGCCTCGCGGCCCGCGGCCAACAGGGGGTGCGGCGGCGTCCGGGAAAGGGGCCGCAGGCCGGGGGGCAGGAGCCCGCGCAGGGCGTCGAAAAGTCCGGACATGGCCGCCTCCTTCGTTCGCCTCAGCCCTGGATGTGGAATTCCTCGCGCACCAGGGATTGCAGCGCGCCCACGAGGCCGAAGGCCTCCTTGAGGGTGCGCTTCTCCAGTTCGGTGAGGTCCGCCGGGGCGATGAAATTGTCGGGCGCGCGACCGGCCTCCATGAGCCGGAGCTGGTGCACCAGCCTGATCTGGGAGAGGAACTCGAAGGCCTCGGCGGCCTCGGCGTGCAGCTGTTCCGACATCAGCCCGGCGGCGCGCGCGACCTTGAGCCGCTCCAGGGTGTTGCACTCGACCGAGCCCGCGCGCAGGGCCAGAAGCCGGGCCACGTCCACGAAGGGCATGATGCCGCGGCCCTTGAGATCCAGCCGGTCCTTGTGCTCGCCGCTCTTCTCCACCACGAAGCCCTTGAAGAAGGAGAGGGGCGGCCGGGCGCGCAGGCAGTCGCGGGCCAAAAAGCCCAGGAAGACCTCGTTCTTCGAGGCCAGACGCACGGCCTCGGCCTTGAGCCGCTCGCCCAGTTCGGCGAAGCCGAAGCCGGGCCGGATGTCGAAGAAGATGGTGGCGTGCAGCACCTGCTCGGGCTCCGGCGCGGTGACGATGCGGCGGAAGAAGTCGGCCCATCCGGCCTCGTTCATGTTCCAGCGGGGGTTGGAGGCCATCATCTCGGCCGGACAGGGCGGATAGCCGCAGCGCACGAGATGGTTGATGGCGGCCCGGCCGAAGTTCAGGAAATAGTCCTGCGCGTGTTTGAGCGCCTCGGGTTCGGGCGGCCGGCCGGGGAGCCTGCCCTCGGGCGGACGGTAGACCAGGGCGTTGTCCTGGTCCGTGCGGAAGGTCTGCTCGCGGCGGCCCTCGCTGCCCAGGAGCAGCCAGCAGAAGGGCGCGGGCGGGGGCCCCAGCTCCTCCTGGAGCAGGGTCAGGATGCGGTCGAGCAGGGCCTCGCCGAGCACGGCGATCATGCGGCCCACGCTGCCCGCCTTGGCCCCCTCCTCGATGAGCGGCCGGATGACCAGGGGAATCTTGCCCGAGAGGCCGTACAGGCCCTCGAAGGTGCGCTCGCGCTCGATCTCGCTGAACAGGCCGAAGGGCGAGCGGCCCTGTAGGACCATGAGGTCGTGCGAGGTGATCACGCCGCTGATGCGCCCGCCCCGCTCCACGGCCAGGTGGTGGATCTGGTGCTTCATCATGGTCAGGAGGGCGTCGAAGCAGTCCGCGCCCTCGTGGATGGTCCTGACCGGCCCGGACATGATCTCGGCCACGGGCCAGTTGTAGTTCAGCCCCTGGGCCACGACCTTGTAGCGCAGGTCCTTGTCCGTGACGATGCCCGCGATGTCGCCCTTCTGGTCGCGGACGAGCAGCGAGCCCACGCCCTCCTCGGCCATGACCTCGGCGGCGCGGCGGATGTCCGTGCCCTGCTCCACGGTCACGGGGGCGCGGCGCACGGCCTCGCCCACGCGGGTGGCGAAGAGCGGCAGGCTCGATTCGGAACGCGGCGGAACCCTGCGCCGCCGCAGCTCCCCGAAGGCGCGAGAGACGTAGGTGTCGGAGAAGGCCTTCAGGAAGTACTGGGCCACGGCGGGCTGGGTCTCGACGAGGCCTCGGAAGACCTCCACGGGCATGCGGAAAGCGAAGGTGTCCTCCACGGTCTCGGCCGTGAGGCCCGCGGGGCCGCCGCGCACGGCCGAGAGCACGCCCACGGCCGCGCCGGGGCCGCGGAAGTCCGCCAGGGTCTCGCCGCCCTCCTCGTCCGTGAGAAAGAGCTTCACCGCGCCGGTCTGGATGAGCAGCACGTCCTTCGGCACGGTCTCGCCGCGCGCGAGCAGCCGCGTCCCGGCCGGAAAGAAGTCGATGCCGCAGGCCTTGGCGGCGCGGGCTAGGACCTCGGCGGGCAGCTCCGAGAACGGCAGGGTGGCCTTCAGGAAATCCTCGATCACCGTGGCGTCGTGGTTCACTGTCTCTCCGCGCGTTTGCCCCCCGGGGCCGGTGGTCCGGCCCGGGGGGCGTTTCCGCCAACGGCGGCCGACGGGCCGCTAGTGGTCCACGGCCGCGCCCGCGCCCTTGGGGATGCGCACGGACTCGACCATGTCCTGGATCTCCTGCGGCGGGGGCGGGGTCATGGCCGAGACCAGGAAGGTCACGGCGAAGTTGATGACCATGCCCACCGCGCCGATGCCCTCGGGGGTGATGTCCCACAGCCAGGGCTTCATGCCCATGAACTTGGTCTGCACGATGTAGAGCATGGTGAAGCCGATGCCCGCCACCATGCCCGCGATGGCCCCCTCGCGGTTGACGCGCTTGGAGAAGATGCCGAGCACCAGGATGGGGAAGAAGCTCGACGCCGCGAGGCCGAAGGCCAGGGCCACCACCTGGGCCACGAAGCCCGGGGGGTTGATGCCGAAATACCCGGCCGCGAGCACGGCCAGGCCGATCATCACGCGGCCGAGCAGCAGGCGTTGCTTCTCCGAGGCCTTGCGGTTGACGATGCGGTAGTAGAGGTCGTGCGAGATGGAGCTGGCGATGACCAGCAGGAGGCCCGATGCCGTGGAGAGCGCGGCGGCCAGGCCGCCCGCGGCCACCAGGGCCACCACCCAGTTGGGCAGGTTCGCGATCTGCGGGTTGGCCAGCACCATGATGTCGTTGTCCACGTAAAGCTCGTTGGGCGAGTTCGTGGGCGCGTTCTTGAGCAGGGGCTCGCCGTGCGGGCCGGTCTGGCCGCTGAACTGCAGCTTGCCCGTGAAGGCC
This sequence comes from Desulfovibrio sp., assembly GCA_022839785.1. Classification (GTDB taxonomy): domain Bacteria; phylum Desulfobacterota; class Desulfovibrionia; order Desulfovibrionales; family Desulfovibrionaceae; genus Alkalidesulfovibrio. Next base: position 83,494 of record JALHJW010000012.1, read on the forward strand.
GCGCCTGCGCGGTACTGGATCATGCCGTCGCCGTTCTTGTCCAGCCAGGCGATGAGGCCGGTCTTCTCCCAGTCCTTGAACCACTGCGGCGCGGCCGCATAGGGCTTGTCGTTCAGGGTGTCGACCATGTTGTAGCGCGCGAAGCCCGCCACGGCCGGAGCGGTGGTGTAGAGCAGGGCGATGAAGAGCAGGGCGTAGCCCGCGGAGAGGCGCGCGGCGCGCACCGTGGGCACGGTGTAGAAGCGTACGATGACGTGCGGCAGCCCGGCCGTGCCGACCATCAGGGCCAGGGTGATACAGAGCACGTCGAGCATGGGCTTCTGGCCCGGGCCGTAGGCCGCGGTGTAGGCCGCGAAGCCGAGGTCCTGGTTGATGGCGTCCAGGGTCTCCAGAAGGAAGCGGCCGCCGTACGTGCCGCCCTCGATGGTCCCGCCGAAGCCGAGCTGCGGGACGGGGTTGCCCGTGATCTTCATGGAGATGGCCACGGCCGGGATGGTGAAGGCCACGATGAGCACCACGTACTGGGCCACCTGGGTCCAGGTGATGCCCTTCATGCCGCCCAGGCCCGCATAGAGGAAGACGATGCACATGCCGATGATCACGCCGGTGTTCACGTCCACTTCGAGGAAGCGCGAGAAGACGATGCCCACGCCGCGCATCTGCCCGGCCACGTAGGTCAGGGAGACGAAAATGGCGCAGATGAGGGCCACGATGCGCGCGGTCCGGGAATAGTAGCGGTCGCCCACGAAGTCCGGCACGGTGAATTTGCCGAACTTGCGCAGGTAGGGCGCGAGGAGCAGGGCCAGGAGCACGTAGCCGCCGGTCCAGCCCATGAGGTACACGCTGCCCTGAAAGCCGCCGAAGGAGATGATGCCTGCCATGGAGATGAAGGAGGCCGCGCTCATCCAGTCCGCGCCGGTGGCCATGCCGTTGGCCAGGGGGGGCACGCCGCCTCCGGCCACGTAGAAGCCCTTGGTGTCCTTCACCCGGGAGGCCCAGGCGATGTACATGTACAGGCCGAAGGACGCGCCGACGATGATGTAGGTCCAGGTCAGGATGCTCATGGCCTACTCCTCCACGTCGTATTCTTTGTCGAGTTTGCGCATGCGGGCCACGTAGACGAAGATCAGGATCACGAAGGTGAAGATGGAGCCCTGCTGCGCGAACCAGAAGCCCAGGGGAAAGCCGCCCAGCCTGATGGCGTTGAGCTCGTTCACCAGAATGATGCCGAAGACGTAGGAAACCAGGGCCCAGATGGCGAGAAGGACGACCATCAGCCTGAGATTCCTTTTCCAGTATTCCTGCAGATTCGGTTGCATGTCAGCCTCGCTTGACGTGGGGAGTGACGGGAGCGCCCTTGCCGATGGAGCGACCGGCGACGATGCCGGCCGCGCGGCCTAGGGCGTGGCTGGGGGCCGCGTGCGCCATGTCGAACCTCCTGTGCGGTTGGGGGTGTCCGTGCCGTCCATGCCTCCCCACTATGCCCCGCGGCCCGAAGCCGCATTTTTTTTTCGGTGAACGGTTTGGCGGCTTTCCGGCGTCCCGGCCGCTCCGGGCCTCCTCCACCGGCCGTGCGGGCCGCGCCGTTCACACCGCGCCTGCACGCCGTTCACCCGCCGCCGCGCCGCTCCGTCCGCCGTTCACATTTGCGCCCGGGTCTGGTAGGGGGTCACGACGGCGGCGCATATTCCCATGAACACCCTGGACTACATCTTCCTCGGCCTGCTCGGCCTGCTGACCCTGCGCGGCTTCATGCACGGCCTGGCGCGCGAGGCCACGGCCATCCTCGGCTTGGTGCTGGGCTTCTTCGCGGCCGGGCGCTTCAGCGGGGAGCTGACGCCGCTCCTGGCCGAGCGCCTGGGGCCGGGCGGCGTGGCCGAGACCGCGGCCTACCTGCTGGTCTTCGTGGGCGTCATGTTCGGCGTCTGGCTGGGCATGCGCCTGCTCTCGGGAATCTTCGCCCTGCCGGGCCTCACGGTCGTGGACCACGCCCTGGGAGGGCTGCTCGGCTTCTGCAAGGGCGGCCTGCTCTGCGCCGTGGTCGTCCTGACGCTGGCCACCTTCTTGCCCAAGGCGGGATGGCTCACCGGCTCCCAGCTCGCGCCCCAGGTCGCCAAGGTGGCGGTCCACCTGGCGGGCTTCCTGCCCGAGGAGATGCAGGACAGCCTGCGGCGGCACCAGAAATCCCTTGAGGACGTGCGCTTCCGCCTGCCCGGCCTCTCCCTCTGACCCCATCCCCCCGCCGCCCGGCCCAGGCCGGTTGCGGTGAAACCCGAGGACGCCATGAACGACTCCGCCGCGCTCGACAGCCTGCTGCAGGTCATCCGCCGCCTGCTCGGCCCCGACGGCTGCCCCTGGGACAGGAAGCAGACCCCCCGGAGCCTCTGCGACTACGTCATCGAGGAGGCCTTCGAACTCGTGGAGGCCATCCGCGCGGAGAACCACGCCGAGACCCGCGAGGAGGTCGGCGACGTGCTCTTCCTGCTGCTCTTCATCTCCGAGCTGTCGGCCCGGGCCGGGCGCTTCACCCTGGCCGAGGCCCTGGAGGAGAGCGCGGCCAAGATGATCCGCCGCCACCCCCACGTCTTCGCCGACACCGCGATCTCCTGCCAGGAGGAGCTGCTGCGCAACTGGGAGCGCATCAAGCGCGGCGAGAAGAAGGACGACGAGGGGCGGCCCGCCGGGATCTTCGACTCCCTGCCGCGGGGCCTGCCGCCGCTGCTGCGCGCCTACCGCATCCACTCCAAGGCGGCGCGCGCGGGCTTCACCTGGGCCACCGACCAGGAGGCCAAGGCCCAGCTCGACGCCGAATGGGCCGAGCTTGAGGAGGCCCGCGCCGCGGGAGACCAGGCGCGCATCGAGGAGGAATTCGGCGACTGCCTCTTCACCCTGGTGGAATGGGGCCGCCGTCTGGGCGTCAAGGCCAACGCCGCCCTGGACCGCACCAACGCCCGCTTCCTCCTGCGCTTCGCCGCCATGGAGGAGATGGCCCGCGCGCAGGGCCGCGACCTCGCGGACATGGACCTCGCCGCGATGGACGCCCTGTGGCGCGAGGCCAAGACGCGGCTGGCCCGCGCGGTTCCCGATATGGCCCCCGATATGGAAGAATAACGGCCGGGACGGCCGCCGGACCGCGCGGCGCTCCCCCTGCCCCTTTGCATGGCGCGCCGCGTCGGCGTATGCTCGCCGCATGCGCATCCCGTCCCGTCCCCTGCTCCGGGCCATGCTCTTGGCCGTGCTCCTGGCGGCAGGCCCGGCCGCCGCGCCCGCCCTGGCCCAGCAGCGGGACACGGCGGACACGGACAAGGCCCCCTGGTTCGCCAAGGACTGCCTCGCGCCCTGCGCCAACCTCGCGCCCAAGCCCTGCCCGGACATCAACGACGACGTCTGCTTCAGCCGCTACCTCAAGGAGCAGCGCCGCCAGGACGCGTGCATCCATGCCTGCGAGAAGGCCTTCTGGGGCAGCCATGACGCCGGGGGCTACCGGCAGTTCAAATACCGCTGACCTCCCTCCGCGCCCGTCATTCCCCTTGACCGCGCAGACGTTTGCGGCTTGAATGGGGCGCTTTTCGCGGGAGGAGGCAGACGCATGAATCCGCTCTACGAGGTACGGCCCGAGGCCAGGGAATTCGACGCTTACGTGCCCGGCCTGTCCATCGACGAAATCAGGCAGAAGTACGGCCTGGCCAACATCGTCAAGCTGGCCAGCAACGAGAACCCCCTGGGCATCTCGCCCATCGTGGAGAAGGTCCTGCGCGACCGCGCGACCGAAGCCTTCCGCTATCCGCGCTGGGGCAACCCGGAGCTGAACGCGCGCATCGCCGCGCACCTGGGCGTGCCCGCGGAGCAGATCCTGGCGGGCAACGGCTCGGACGAGATCATCGACCTGCTCGTGCGCATCAAGCCCCGGCCCGGCATCGACAACGTGGTCGCCTTCCGGCCCAGCTTCAGCATGTACGAGCTGTGCTCGCGCATGGCCGGGGTGGAATTCCGCCAGACGCCCCTGCGCGCGGACTTCTCCTTCCCCTTCGACGACCTCATCGACACCTGCGACCAGAACACCGCCCTGGTCTTCGTCACCAGCCCGGACAACCCGAGCGGCTTCACGGTCACGGCGGACGAGCTGTGCGACCTGGCCGAGCGCCTGCCCGAGCGCGCCCTGCTGGTGGTGGACCAGGCCTACGTGGACTTCGCGGACGAGCCCGCGCGTCACGACATGATCCCGCGCCTGCCCCTGCACCCCAACGTGGCGGTGCTGCGCACCTTCTCCAAGGCCTACGGCCTGGCCGGCATCCGCCTGGGCTACGGCGTGCTGCCCCTGTGGCTGGCCGAGATCATGCGCGCCTGCCAGATTCCCTTCTCGGTCAACATCCTGGCCGCGCACGCCGGCATCGCGGCCCTGGGCGACCGCGTCTTCGTGCAGGAAACCCTGCGCGTGGTGCGCGACGGCCGCGCCCGGCTGACCCGCGAGCTGACCGCGCTGGGTTGCGAGGTCGCGCCCTCCCAGGCCAACTTCCTGATGTTCAGGCCGCCCGCGGCCCGGACGGAGCTCGACGCGCGCGGCGTGTTCGAGGCGCTCCTGGAGCGCGGCGTGATCATCCGCCCCCTGGCCAGCTACGGCATGCCCGACCTGCTCCGGGTCAGCATCGGCACGCACAAGGAGAACGACATCTTCCTGCGCGCCCTGAAGGACGTGTTCCATGGCTGAGACGGCCCGCCGCGTGATCACGCTGGACGGCCCGGCGGGCGTGGGCAAGACCACCCTGGCCCGCCGCCTGGCCGCCGAACTCGGGCTGGCCTATCTGGACACCGGCGCCATGTTCCGGGCCGTGGCCCTGGCCCTGGGCGAAGAAGCCCCCGCCTGGCCGGACGAGCGGCTGGCCGAGGCCTGCCGCGCCTTCTCCTTCGCCCTGCGCGGCGCGGGCGCGGACACCGCGCTTCTGATGAACGGCCGGGGCATCGGCCCCGAGGTGCGCAGCGAACAGGTCGGCCTGATGGCCTCCAACCTGGCCACCAAACCCGTGGTGCGGGCGTTCCTGAAAAGCGCGCAGCAGACCCTGGGCCGCTCCGCCTCCCTGGTGGTGGAGGGCCGCGACATGGGCACCGCCGTCTTCCCGGACGCGGCCTGCAAGTTCTTCCTCGACGCCGCGCCCGAGGAGCGCGCCCGGAGGCGCGTGCTGCAACTGACGGAACAGGGCCAGGAGGCGGACTTCGAGGCCATCCTGGCGCAGATCAGGACGCGCGACGAGCAGGACCGCAACCGCGCCGCCGCCCCCCTCAGGCCCGCCGCCGACGCCATCCTCGTGGACACCACCAGCCTCGACATCGAGGGCGTCTTCGCCGAACTCCTGCGCGGCGTGCAGACGCGCTGCGGGGAGAGGGCCGAAGGCGCGTAAGCTTCTGGGGGAGGCCCCCCCTTTTCCGCGAAACTTTTCCCGCGCTTCGCGGGGACCCCGGGACTCCCCGGCTGCCCCCCCGCGTCATCTCCCGCGCCCAAAGCCGCCCGGTGCGCGCACGCGCGTCCGCCACCCCGCCGTCGGGGCCGGGCCGAACGCGGCGTACACGAGCCGGACGCGACGACAGGGGGTCGCACGGGGCCTTGGCCCGTGCGCCAGCCGGTGTTCGCCTATTCTTCCACGGGATCGGGGAGCACGTCCCCGGACAGGACGTCCAGGGACGCGGGATCGGGCTCGTCCAGGGGGCGTTCGCGCAGGAGCTCCACGGCCACGCCGTGTTCGCGCGAGGGGGAAAGGCCCCAGACGCGGTCGGCCTTGAAGGCGAAGTGGTCGAGGCTGTGGTGGCTGATCACCAGCACCTGCAGCCCGAGCCTGCGGGAGACGGCCTTGATCACGGCCACCAGCTTGGAGACGAGTTCGGGCCTGAGCCAGCAGTCCTGCTCGTCCAGCACCAGGAAGGGGCGGTGGCGCTCGGGGTCGAGCTGGGCCAGGGCGATGAGCCGCAGCCCCACGGAAAGGATGTTGCAGACCGAGCCGCCCTGGCCCGTGAGCACGTCCTCGGTCTCCCCGTCCTGCTCGATCTCGAAGCGCACGTGCAGGCGGCCGCCGTGCAGGTCGCGCACGGCGCGCACGGTGCGCTCCTGGCCGAGGATCATGCGGATGGCCTCGGAGAGGGCGCCTTCGATCTCGGCCAGCAGCTCGCCGAACAGGGCCTGGGAGAGGTTCTCCAGCAGGGCCTCGGCGCGCGGGGCCAGCTCCAGGAACTCCCGCACCCCGGCCAGCTCCCGCCCGGCCTCCAGCCGCGCCTCGTGCCGGGCCTGGGCCAGCGCGTCGAGCCGGTCCAGACGGCGCGTGAGTTCGCGCGGGTCGGACAGCGCGGCCTGGGTCACGGCGTCTCCCGGGCGGCCGCGTCCAGGCGGCCGGTGCGCACGAGGAAGAGGGCCAGCCCGCCCAGCGGCAGCAGGCCCAGCCAGCCGAGATAGGCCACGCTCACGCTGGGCTCCCCGCCCAGGGCGAGCAGGACGATGGACGCGCCCATGGTGTTGGTGGCCGAATGGGCCAGGCAGGCGGCCCAGATCGACCCGGCGCGGCCCTGCAGCCAGGCGAAGATGATGGACAGGCTGACGAGCGACAGGGTGAAGACGATCTGCCCCTCCACCGGATGGCCGGGGAAGTTGTAGCCGCGCAGGTTGAGCGGCAGGTGCCAGAAGGACCAAAGCGCGCCGGTGAGGACCGCGGCCAGGAGCGGGCGGCCGGGCGCGATGCGGCGCTGCAGCCAGCCGCGCCAGCCGAACTCCTCGCCGAAGAGCACGGCCGCGCCGAACAGGCTGGAGACGGCCATGCCCAGCAGCGCCTGGCCGCCCGCGCCGCCGACCATGGCGGCGGAATCGGGCCGCTTGGCGGCCAGCCGGACGAGGCCGGAGGCCAGGGACCAGTCCGGCTCGGCCAGGCCGAGCTGCTGCCCCAGCCAGAGCACGAGCACGGCCACGGGCAGCGGCATGAGCCAGGCCGCGAGGTAGAAGCGCCAGCCGCGCAGCAGCCGGGGCCGCAGCCCGGCGTCGGCAAAGCCCTCGCCCGTGACCGAGAGGCGCATGATCAGCGCGGCCACGGCCGGGCCGAAGGAGGCGAAGAGGAAGAAGAACAGGGCGTCGTGGTCGCCGGGGTTCCAGCCGCGCGCGGCCAGGACCTCCCAGACCGTCCAGGAGAGGCCGTAGGCGATGGCCAGGAAGGGCAGGATCCCGCGGGGCAGGCGCAGCGGCATCAGCCCTCCCCCGCCTGGGCCGCGCCGCTTCCGGCCGCGGCCTCGGCCTGGCCCAGGGCGGCGCGCACCGACTCCACATGCGCCCGGTATTCGGCCACCAGCCGGGCGTTGGCCTCGCGCCGCTCGGCCAGCAGCCGCTGCAACTCGGCCGGATCGGCCGTGCCGTACTCGGCCTGGGCGCGGGCTTCGAGGTCGGCGAGTTGGCCTTCCAGGTTCTTCAGGTTCTGCTCGGTGCGCACGCGGTCCTCGCGCAGCCGCTCGTATTCGGCCTTCAGGGCCTGCAGCTCGCGCTCGACCCGGCTGTCGTGCGCGCTCCCGGCGTCGTGTCCCGCCGTGTGGTCATGCGTCGTTTTGGCTGTCATGGGCCACGACCTCCTCGTACAGTTCCCAGACCAGGGCCGATTCGGGCAGGTCCGGGTTCAGGTTTGCGGACAGAAATTCGCGCAGTCCCGCGCCCTCGGCCGTGCGCCGCCAGGCCAGCCGCTCCAGCCCCTGCAGGAAGGCGGCGGCGTGGGCGGCCACGGGCGGCCCCTCGGCGGGCAGCTCCTGGTCGGGAAAGACCTCGGCGAAGGGCAGGAAGGGCACGGGCAGCAGTTCAAGCTCGGCGCAGCCGGGCCGCCAGATGGAGGCGGCCGGGACCCGCTCCTTGCTCCTGCGGTTGAAGTTGAGCCGGGTGACGTTGCCGGGGTTGGCCCAGCGCGTTCCCCCGCGCCGCACCGTGGGCTGGGGGCGGTGGATGTGGCCGTTGATCACCCAGTCCACGCCCGGAATCTCGCGCGGCGCGATCTGGCGATCCTGGAAGTCCGGAAAGCCGATGTTGTGGTGGCTGAGCCAGACCACCTCCTCGTCCCGCGACCTCTCGAAGAGGCGCGGCAGGGGCGCTCCGTCCGGCGAGGCGCAGACCAGGACGCGGCCGGCGGGGCCGTCCAGGCGGAAGACCGGTCCGGCCTCGGCGATCAGGCGCACGGCCCCGGCGGCGCGCAGCACGGCCACGGAGCAGTCGTCCGTGAGCCGGGCCTGGTACTTGTCGTGGTTGCCCACGAGCACGAAGGGCCGGTGCGGCGCGAACAGCCCGATGAGCGCCACGAGCAGGGAGTTGGGGTTGTCGCGCGGCCAGTGGAAGAGGTCGCCCAGGAGCACGGGCGCGAGATGCTCCTCCGCGGCCGCCTTGAGGCAGAAGCGCAGCTTGTCCAGAATCTGCTCCTGGTAGCCGGGCAGGCGCTGGCCCGGCGGCGTCCCGGCCACGTGCGGGTCCGGGATCAGGAGCAGGCCGCGCGCCGCGATGACCGGGACCGCGCTCATCTCCCCTCCTCCGGGCCGGCGTCGCCCGCGAAACGGGCCAGGAAGGCCGCGGCGTCCAGGGTCTGGCCGCAGAGCGGGCAGTTCCCTGCCCGGGCGAGGGCCGCGCGGATGCGCGCCGCGCAGGCCGCCTCGGCCCCGCGCGCGGCCTCTCCCGCGCCCCGCGCCGCGTCCACGGCCGCGCGGGCGCGCTCGATCCCGGCCGCAAGCCCGGCCAGGGCAGCCGGGGCCTCGGCCGGCGGCGGCGCGGAGAGGGCGGCCAGACCCTGCAGCCGCGCGGCCAGGGGGCCGCGCCGGGCGCGCAGCCGCGCGATCTCCGCCAGGGCCAGCTCCGGCCCCTGCGTGTCGGCCAGACGCGGCGGCGCAAGCAGGGGCGCGAGGGCGGCCCCCCGGGCCTCGCCCGAGGCGCGGGCCGTCCTGAGCCGGGAAATGCCCTCCAGGGCGGCGGCGGCCCCGGCTGTGTCGGCCAGACGCGGCGGCACGGCCAGGGGAGAGAGGGCCGCGGCGCGCGCCCGGGCGCGTTCCCCGGCAGCTGCCAGACGGCCGCGCTCTTCCAGCCAGACGGCCAGTCCGGCCACGGCCTCGGGCCGCGCGGGCGGCTCCAGGCGGGAGAGCGGGGCCAGCCGCGCGGCCAGGGCGTCGCGCCCGGCGGCCGCGCGGCGCATGTCCGCGCACAGCGCCTCCAGACGGGGCAGGGCCTCGCCCGCGGCGCGCGCCTCGGCAAAGAGCTCCTCGGCCCGCTCCACGCGCAGGGCCAGACCGGGCAGCGGCGACAGCGCGCCAAGCTGCGCCTCCAGACGGGAGATGCGGGCGGCCAGCTCCTTCTCCCGCTTCTTCTCGTCGCGCACGCGCCCCGCCAGGGCCTTCTGCATGTCCAAAAGATGCCCGGCCTCGGTGGAGGCGGCCAGGAGCGAGGCCATGACGGCGGGCGATTCGTTCAGGAGGAAGATCGGCTCGCGCTGGTTGCCGACGTGCACGTCCACCGGCCTGGCGCGGCCCTCCACCTCCACGGGGTCGAGCCGGAGCAGCGCGGCCACCTCCTCCGGCACCGCGCCCTTCCGGCCGAGCTTGCCGTACTCCTCGGGCTTTTCCGCGCCCGGCCGCCGCACCTCGTACAGGGCGTGCTTCTCGCGCCTGATCCAGGTCACTTCCACGCCGTCGTCCAGCACCGCGGTGACGCGCGCCTCCCTGGCTCCGTGGCGGATGTGATGCCGGGGCGCGGGATTGCTGGTCAGACAGCGCAAGGCCTCGACCACCGCGGACTTGCCCACGTTGTTCGGCCCCGTCAGCACGGTCAGCCCCGGCCCGAACGTGATCTCCGTCCGGCCGTGCGCCATGAAGTTTTCCAGTATCAACGCTCGCAGCATACGGCGCGGGTCGCCGGGGAGAGGGGGGAAACCCCTTGTGCACAAGGGGTTTCCCCCCTCTCCCCGGACCCCTCTCCTCCCTTTCTCAAACCTCTTTCTCGCGCTTCGCGGTCATGCCCGGACATCCTCCGCCCTGTTGCTCCATCCTCTCCCGCGCATCCGCCTCTCAGTACCGGGGTCTGGCATTGCTCTCGTCCAGGAAGGCGTCCGGGCCGATCTCGGCCAGGCGGCGGTTCATGGCGATCCAGCGCGAAAGCAGCGGCTCCGTCAGACCGGAATCCCGGCACGGAAAATCGTCGCACTGAAAGCAGAAGGCCACGCCTTTTTCCCGCGCGCAGGACCCTATGCGGCAGGCCCCGTGCAGGCACTGGCCGGTGCGGCAGCCGCCGCACTCCCCGCGCGCGAGCCAGCGGGCCATCTCCTGAAAGGCCTGGTAGCGGCTGAAGACAGGGTTGAAGGCCGAGAAGCGGTCGGCGTGACGCTCGAAGCCCTCCAGGGCCTGCAGCAGGGCAGCGGCGTGCTCCCGCGCCGGGCCGTGCCGATAGGCCAGACAGCGGACGCAGGAAAGGCCGCAGGGCGCGAGTTCGCGCTGCGCGGCTCCAGTGTCGGTCATGCGGGTCCCCCCTCCTGCAGGATGGCGCGGAGCCGGTCGGCCTTGACCGCCAGATCCGCCTCCAGGGCCGCGAGGTCCGCGTCGCGGATGCGCGCGATCTCTTCGGCCGGGTGCAGGGCTTCGAGCTTGATGCGGTTGCCGCGCGCCCCGGCCTCGGCCGCCCGGTTGCTCTTGGCCGCGCCGCCCTCGGACTTGAGGTGGCGCACGGCCAGGTGTCCCTGGTAGCAGGCCGAGCGGCCCGAGGCGGCGCGGCGCACGTCGCGCTCCAGGTCGTCGTACTGCGAGGGCGAGAGGCGGATGTCGAAGCCGCCGCCTCCGGCGAGTTCGTCCGTGCGGAAAAGGTGGCAGCAGCCCGAGACCGAGGCGCAGGGGCGCAAATAGGCCAGGCCGCCCCAGTCCGGCTCGTGCGCGTGGGACGTGGAGAAGCGCAGGCTTTCGCCGTCCTCGCCGGGCGTGAGGTGCAGGTCCGCGTGCTGCGCCACCCAGGGCGAGGCTGCGTCCACCACGCGGCAGCCCCAGGCGAAGGCTCCGGGCGCGGCGGCCACGGCCGCGCCCAGGCGGCCGAAGGCGTCCTTGGGCAGCAGCGCGTCGTCGTCGAGATAGAGCAGGAAATCGCGCGCCCGCACCTCGGGCAGGGCGGCCAGCCAGTTGCGCGCGGCCGCCGCGCCCACGTTGACCGGCAGGCGCACGGACAGGAAGCGGTCCCCCAGGGCCTTGGCGGCGCGGGCCGCGACCTTTTGCGTGGCGTCCGCGCTGCCGTTGTCGAGCAGCGCCAGGAGCGGCGGCAGGCCGCCGGGCGTCCCGGCCGCCTCCAGGGCGGGGAGCAGGGCGTCCAGCGTAGCCGCGAGGTCGCCCGCCTTGCTCCAGGTGTAGCAGCCCACGGCCAGGGTCCCGGGCAGGGGGCTGGTCTGCGCGTCCAGGCCTGTGGCGACGTCGTGGGCCTTGGCCCAGAGCCGGGCGTCCCAGGGGCGGCGGGCCAGGACCGCGGCGAAGCCGCGCAGGGCCTCCCCGCGCCGCCCGAGCCTGAGACGGGCCTCGGCCGCCAGCAGGCCGGGCCGCTGCCAGGGCAGGACCCTGCCCTCCCACTGCGCGGCGGCGTCCCCGAAGCGCGCGGCGGCCTCGAAATCGCCGCGCAAAAAGGCGGCCTCCGCCGCCAGGAGCGCGGCCACGGGGTTCGGCCCGGGCAGGGCCAGACAGGGCGCGAGCACCGCCTCCAGCCATTCGCCCTGGCCGGAAAAGCGGCCGAAGTGCCAGGCCTGGGCCTGCCAGAAGGCTGAGTCCGGCTCCTCGGCCAGACGCGCGGCCAGGAAGCCGGGCAGCTTCGCCCCTTCGCGGCGCTGCAGCAGGCGCTGGAAGTAGCCCACTCCCTTCGGTTCGCGCGCCGTCCCCAGGGCCGGACGCAGGGCCGTGTCCGCGATGAGCGGCGCGGCGCGGGTCCGGGCCGCGAGGTCGCAGGGCGCGGCCTCGAAGGCGGCCAGACGGAGGTCCATGGCCAGCCCGTCCAGCCGCGCGGCCTCGGCCCGGTCGGCCGCGGCGTGCAGCCCGGCCTTGCCCGTCACGCCGAAGAGCAGCGGTTCGCGCAGGGCCTGGGGGATGGTGGGGCGTATCGTCATGGTCTGCCTGATGGGGATGTCAGGCCCGGAGTGTGGCCGAGGGGAGCGGAAAAATCAATCGCCGCGTTCCGGAGGCGGGTCGGCTTCCCCTTTGTCGCTGCCCGACTCGCCGCGCAGCCAGGGGCAGAAGGCGCGCGCCGCCGGGGTCAGGGCCCCGCGCGGGCCGTGCAGGACCAGGGTCGGCTCCACGGTCAGGCCGGGATTCCCCTGCTTGCGGGCCTCCAGCAGGGCGAAGCGCGCCGCCGCGCCCGCCTTGGGGTGGACCAGCCTGAGGCGTTTGGGTTCGAGCCCCCCGGCGCTGCAGGCGGCCAGGAGGTCGGCCAGCCGCCCGGCCCCGACAATGAAGGCGGCCGTGGCCCCGGGCCTGAGCGCCCAGGCCGCGGCCCGGGAGAAATCGTCCAGGGTGGCCTCGGTCTCGGCCCTGGCGCGCTCCCGCGCGGAGTCCGGGCTGGTCCGCCCCCGGCCCGGCCGAAGCCAGGGCGGGTTGCAGACCACCTGGCCGAAACTCTCGGCCGGGACCGCCTCGCGCATGCGCCGCACGTCGCCCCGCAGGGCCAGGAAGCGGCCCTCCAGGCCCAGGCGGCGGGCGTTCTCCACGGCATGGCCGAGCATGTCCGGGTCCATCTCCAGCCCGGCCAGGGCCAGCTCCGGGCCGCGCAGCCCGAGCCCGAGGCCCACCGCTCCGGACCCCGCGCCCAGGTCCAGCACCGGCCCCCGGCCCGGGTGGGCGAAGCAGGCCAGGAGCAGGGCGTCGGCCCCGAAGCGGTGGCCGCCCTCGGCGGGCTGGGAGAGGCCGCGCGGGAAGCGGGCGCGGGCGGCGGGCGCGCTCACGCCCTGCTCCTGGCCCGGCGCGCGGCGAGCATGGAGACGAAGAGCCGCGCCTCGGAAAGGCGCAGCAGCCAGGCAGCGCCGATGTAGAGCGCGGCCCAGAGCGGAATGAGGGCGATGGCCCAGCCCCTGCCCAGGGGCAGGCTGAGGAGGCACAGCCCGGCCACCCCGGCGGAGAGCAGCGCCGAGAGCAGGGCGGTGCGCCCGATGCGGGGGAAACGGCCCAGGTCGCGGCGCGTGAGCGCGGCCAGGATGGCGACGTTGAGGTAGCCCGCCACGGAGACGGCGGCCGCCAGCCCCACGTGGCCGAAACGCTGCATCAGCCCCCAGCCCAGGAGCACGTTGCAGAGCATGCTCACGAAGGCCGTGATCACGGGCACGCGGGTGTTCTCGCGGGCGTAGAAGGCCGAGACGTACGGCCGGACCAGGGCCACGGCCGGGAGGCCCGCGCCGTAGGCCGTCAGGGCCAGGACCGTGGCCGAGACGTCGTGCTCCGTGAAGGCCCCGCGCCGGAAGAGCAGCTCGATGACCGGGTGGGCCAGGGCGAGGAGTCCGGCGGCCGAGGGCAGGGAGATGAAGGTGGTGAGTCCGAGGGAGGAATCCAGGGCCTCGCCGAACTCCTCGCGCTTTCCGGCCGCGGCCAGCCGGGCCAGGCTCGGCAAGGCCGCGGTGGACACGGCCACGCCGAAGACGCCCAGGGGGAACTGCACCAGACGGTCGGCGTAGTAGAGCCAGGAGACGCTGCCCGTGGGCAGGAACGAGGCCAGGAGCGTGGAGAGCAGGATGTTGATCTGGTAGACCGCCGCGCCGATGACCGTGGGCAGCATCAGCCGTCCCACGCGGCCCACGCCGGGATGCCGCCAGGACCATGCGCCGCGCCAGCGGAATCCCTGGCGGCGCATGGCGGGCTGCTGCATGGACCACTGCAGCACGCCCGCGGCGATGACGCCCCAGGCAAGGGCCACGGCCACGTTGGCCCCGGAGTAATAGCCGACGAGCGCGGAGGCGATGAGGGCCACGTTGAGCGCGCACGGCCCCAGGGCCGGGACCAGGAAGTGGCCCATGGAGTTGAGGATGCCCATGCACAGGGCCATGGCCGAGACGAAGAGGATGTAGGGGAAGCAGATGCGCACGAGCTGCGCGGTCAGGCCGAACTGCTCCGGGCTGTCCAGGAAGCCCGGGGCGATGAGCGCGGTGAGCGGCCGGGCGAAGAACAGGGCCAGGAGGCAGATGCCGCCCACGACCACGAGCAGCCACATCTGGATGGAGCGTGCCAGGGCGAAGGCCGCCTCGTCGCCCTGCTCCTCGCGCAGGCGCGAGAAGACCGGGATGAAGGCCATGGTCAGGGAGCCTTCGGCAAAGAGCGAGCGCAGCAGGTTGGGCAGGCGGAAGGCCACGAAGAAGGCGTCGGCCATGAAGCCCGCGCCCAGGGCGAAGGCGGTGACGAGGTCGCGCGCGAAGCCGAGGACGCGCGAGGCCAGAGTGGCCAGGCCGACCACGGCGGCGTTGCGGGCGATGGCGCGGGAATGGCTGCTCACGCGGGTCGGCGCTCCTTGGCCCGCGACATTGCCACACGCCCGGCCGGGCGGCAAGACGCGCGCTACCCGGCCTCCACCTTGTTGCGTCCGGCGCGCTTGGCCTCGTAGAGGGCGGTGTCGGCGCGGCTGAGGAGATCGTCCAGTTCGAGGTCCGCGCCCGCGGCCGTGGCCAGGCCGATGCTCACGGAAAAGCGCAGGTCGCCGCCGGGCAGGGGCATGATCATGGCCTCCACGCGCCGCCGCACGCGCTCGGCCGCGGTGGCCGCGCCCTCCCGCACGGTCTCGGGCAGGACCACCGCGAACTCCTCGCCGCCCAGCCGCGCCACCAGGTCCACGTCGCGCAGGGCGTCCCTGATGGTCCGGGCCACGCGGCGCAGGGCCTCGTCGCCCATGGCGTGGCCGTGGCTGTCGTTGACCGCCTTGAAGTGGTCCACGTCGATCATCAGCAGCCCCACCTCGTGGCCGAAGCGGACGGCGCGCTCGACCTCGCGCTCGGCCTCGCGCATGAAATGGCGGCGGTTGTAAAGTCCGGTCAGCTCGTCGGTCATGGCCAGCTCGCGCAGCCTGTCCTCGGCCCGGCGGCGCTCCTCCACCTCGCGCAGGGCCTGGTCCCGCAGGTTGGAGTACTCGCGCATGCGGGTGAAGACCTCGGTCACGTCCTGCAGGGTGATGGCGGCGTAGCGCGGCCCGCCGCCGCCCTGGGGCGCGTAGGGGCTGACGATGGCGTGCTGCAGCCTGGGCTTGCCCGTGGGCAGGTGCGAGGGGATGATCCAGTTGTGCAGGTAGGCCGAGAAGATCGCGGGCGGGCCGCCCTGCAGCACCACCTCCATGCGCGAGCGGTAGATGGGCTTTTGCAGGTGCGTGAAACGCTCCAGCAGGCTCTGCCCGAGAATCTGCGCGCGGTCGACGCCGGTCCACGACTCCAGGCAGGAGTTCCAGGCGACCACCCGGAAGTCCTGGTCCACGAGACACACGCCCACGGGCATGAAGTCGAGGATGGCCGGATCGCCGATGCCCTGTTCATCTTCCCGCATCGCTCCCTCCCTGCTGCCGGGCCGTCGCCCGGGCCGCGGCGAACGCCGCCAGCCCGGGGATGTCCAGGATCAGCCCCATGCGGCCGTCGTCGCTCACCGCGCAGCCCTGCACGAAGGGCGCGCGGCCGAACGCGGCCGGAAGTTTCTTGTACAGGGCCTGGCGGCGGCCGACGATCTCCTGCACGGCCAGCACGCAGCGCCCCTCGCCGTCGCGCGCCACCACGCCGGAGGCGGGCGGCCCCCCCGCCCCGCCGCCGAACAGCCGCGCCAGGTCCAGCAGGGGCGTCGCGCAGCCGCGCAACGGCAACAGGCCGGGCAGCCCGTCCTCTTGGCGCAGGCCGTCCAGGTCCACGCACTCCTCCACCGCGTCCAGGCGGATGAAGCAGTCCGTGCCGCAGCAACGCACCAGCAGGCATTCCAGCAGCGAGAGGCTGAGCGGCAGCCGCAGGCGCATCGTGGCGCCCCGGCCGGGCTCGCTGGACACGGAGAGGCTGCCGCGCATGGCGCGCACCGTGGCGCGCACCGCGTCCAGGCCCACGCCCCGGCCCGAGACCTCGGATACGCCGGGCGCGGTGGAAAAGCCCGGCGCGAAGATCAGCTCCAGGGTCTCGGCCTGCGAAAGACGCGCGCCGGACGCGACCAGCCCCCTGGCCTCGGCGGCCGCGCGCACGGCGGCAAGATCGATGCCCGCGCCGTCGTCCGCCACCTCGATGACCACCTCGCCGCCCTCCTGCTCCGCGCTCAGGCGGATGGCCCCGCTGCGCGCCTTGCCCGCCGCCAGGCGGCGTTCAGGCGGCTCCACGCCGTGGTCCACGGCATTGCGCAGAAGATGCGCCAGCACCCCGCCGAGCTGCTCCAGGGCGGCCTTGTCCACACGCACGTCCTCGCCGCTGACCGTGAGGTCCGCCTCGCGGCCGAGTTCGCGGGCCAGGTCGTGCACCATGCGGCGGAACCGGCCGAAGACGAGCCTGAGCGGCAAGAGCCGCATGTCCACGGCCCGGGCGCGCACCACCTCGGCGGCGCGCTCCAGCTCTTCCACGGCCAGCAGCAGCTCGGGCTGCCCCGAGCGCTCGGCCAGCCGGGCGACCCGGGCCTGGCAGGCGGCCAGATCCGAAAGCTGATCCACGAGATCGTCCAGACTTTGGGCGCTGACCGTGACCCTGTCGAAACGCCGCTGCGCCCAGGGCTCCGCGTCCGGCCCGAGCTCCTCGTCCGGCGTGGACGCGGCCCAGGGCGTGTCGGGCGGGCCGGGGGACGCGGGCCCGGGCGCGGGGTCGGACGCCGCCGGGGACAGGCGGCAGGCGGGCTCGCCAGGAGCGGGCAGGGAACCGGGGGAGTTGCCCGGCGCGGCCCAGGTCCAGGGCGCGCGGCCCAGGGATTCCAGGCGCGCGGCCAGACGCACCGCGGCCTCCTCCTCCCCGGCCGCCGGACCGCCCGCCAGCCGGCCCAGCAGGTCGAAGCCCGCCAGCAGCGGCTGGACAGCGGCGTCACCGGCCAGACGGCCGTCGGTCAGCCGCTGCAGCACGTTCTCCAGGGAATGAGCCAGGGCCACGATGACCCCCAGCCCCATGGCCGCGGCATCGGCCTTGACCGAATGGGCCGCGCGGAAGACGTTCTCCAGCAGCCTGCGCGGCAGCGGATCGCCGCCGGAACAGGCCGCGGCGAGGTCGAGCAGGTCCGACTCCACCGCGGCGAGCTGCTCGCGGCAGCTCTGCACGAAGATTTCCCCAAGTTCCCCGCCGGGCAGCATACACCCGCCGTCAGCCGAGGGACTCGGCCAGCAGCCTGTCGATGCCCGCGACGAGACTGTCGAAGCCGCCCAGGCGGAAGAAGATCAGGATGTCGCCCTCGATGCTCCGCACCGCCGCCACGAAATTCGTGCGCACCAGCAGCACGCGGCAGCCGTCCTGCTCCTCGGCGAGCAGGCGCTCCAGGCGATCCTCGAAGTAGTCCGGGGGCATGTATTCCAGGTGTTCGCCGAGCACGTTGGCGAACGACCCCATGACCCCGTTGAGCACGATGTTGCCCACCTCCTGCAGCGCGCCGATGCGCAGCGAATCCATGCCCGGCCCTTGCTCCTCCCCCACCAGGATGGAGACGAGCTGGGCCGCGCTGGAGGGCGGGAAGAGCAGCGCCGCGGCTCCGGAGAAGAGCCCGGTGAAGGAGAGCTTGACCGCGGCCACGGGATCGGTCGGGCTGAGGTTGCCGATGGTCGGGATGCAGCCGGACTCGCAGACGATGATCTCGGGCACGAGCAGGTCGATGTGCGCGGAGGTGATCTGGTTGAGCATGTCCGCGGCGCGGCCCACGCCGATGTTCACCAGTTCGCGCAGCAGATCCAGGCGGCGTTCGTCCATGGGACCGCCGGAACAGGCGGGATCAGCCATGGGCGACCGTCCTCAGCGCGTCTGCGAAACGCGCCGGGTCCACGGGCTTGTTCAGGAAGGCCCGCGCGCCCAGTTCCTCGCAACGGCCGCGCGTGCTGTGCTGGATGTCCGCCGTGATCACCAGGGCGGAGGCGGAAATGCCCTCGCCCGCCATGGCCTCCAGGACCTCGACGCCCTTCAGGCCCGGCATGTTGAGATCCAGGCAGACCACGGCCGGACGCTCCGCCCTGACCTTTTCAAGGCACTCCAGCCCGTCCCGCGCCTCGATGACGCGAAAGCCCAGCTCGCGCGCCGCCTTGCCGAGCACCGCGCGCTGGAACAGCGAATCGTCCGCGATGAGCACCGTTGTGGCCGTTTGCGTCATGTCCTCCCCCCAAACCGTCGTGTCGTGCGCTTTGGCGCGCCGCTCTCCCCCTCAGGAGGGCGCGTGCCGGAAAACTCCTGCGGCGGGCCGCGCGCGCCGGGCGCGGCGTCAGTCGCGCGGTGCTTCGCCGCCCGCGCCGCCCGGCAGCGCGCCCCTGACCCTGGCCTCTTCGCACAGCCGTATCCAGCCTTCCATCTCCTGCACCTCGGCCGCACCGCTGCCGTACAGGGCTATGCCCGCGTTGCGGGCGTCGCGCAGAAGCTCGATGGCTTCGTCGTACTGGCCAAGATGATAGCGCAAAATTCCCAAGGGGGCCAGATAGGGCCCCAGCTCTGGCGCCTCCAGGCCATACCAGTTAGCCGCACTGACCAGGGCGGCGCCGTACAGCTCCCCGGCCGCCTCGCGCTCGCCGCGCATGACCCGGATGTTGCCCAGGGAGCGCAGGGTCTCGGCCACCAGCGGGGTGTCCGGGCCGCTGTCGCGCATGAACAGGTCGAGGGCCGCGCGCAGGGCCGCCTCGGCCTCGTCCGCCCGGCCCGCGTCCAGCAGCGCGCCGCCCATGCGCGCGCGGGCCATGCCCACCTGCACGGCGTCCGGCCCCAGGGCTCCGGCGTACAGCGCCGCGGCCTCGGCGGCGACCTGGGCGGAGAAGGCGGAATCCCCCAGGCTGCGGTGCGCGTCGGCCACGTTCTCGGCCAGCCAGGCGGCCAGGGCGGTGCGGCCGCGCATCCGCTCCTCCGCCTTCCAGGCGGCGGCCAGGAGCGGCGCGGCGGAGCGCATGTCCCGGGCCAGCACGTGCGTCTGTCCCAGGGCTCCGAGATAGTCCGGATTCTGCCGGTCCAGGGCGGCGGCGTCGCTGAAGGCCTGGGCCGCGGCGGGGAAATCCCGTTGCAGGAAGGCGGCGCAGCCGAGCACGAAGAGGGCGTCGGCCACGTTCCGCTCGGCCATGGGCGTCACGTCCGCGCGCACCTGCCCCAGCCGCCCGTCGCACAGGGCATGGGCGGTCTTGCGCCAGTCCGGGTTGACCTCGGCCATGCGCAGCAGCGCGGCCTGGGCCTCGGCCGCCAGAAAGGCCCGCCAGCGCATGCCGCTCTCGTAAATGCGCTTGGCCACCGGTTCGCGGCGGTCCAGGCGCTGCAGGAACTCCACGGCATTGCCGCAGGGCTGGGCAGGCAGGGGCGAGGAGGCGGGATGCTGCGAAACCCCGGCCGGGGAAACAGCCTGGGCGCGCAGGACCGACGGCGCTGCGGCCAGGCAGACGAAAAGCAGGACAGCGAAGATGCGGCGCATGGTCATGGTCATCCTTTCCGGCGCTCCGGTCCCTTCTGGCACCGGGGGCAATACGTGCTCGTGCGGCCCGACACGGCCTCGGACCGCAGGCGCGCGCCGCAGGCGGCGCACGGCTGGCCCCCGCGGCCGTAGGCCTTGAAGCTGTTCTGGAAGGCCCCGGCGTCGCCGTGCGCGTCGCGGTAGTCCGAGATGCTCGCCCCGTTCTCGCGGATGCCCTGCCGGAGCACCCCGACCACGGCCGCGAAGAGGCGGCGCAGCCGCGCGGCGGACAGCCCGTCCGCCCGGGCGGCCGGTCTGATCCCGGCCCGGAACAGGGCCTCGTCCGCATAGATGTTGCCCACCCCGGCCAGCACCTTCTGGTCCAGGAGCAGGGCCTTTATCTTGCCGCTGCGGCCCGCCAGCCGGGCCAGGAAATCGTCCGCCGTCATCGCGAAGGGCTCCGGCCCCAGTGTCTTCAGGAACGGCAACGCGGCCAGCTCGTCGAGGGTCAGGCAGCGGCACCAGCCGAACCTGCGCACGTCCCGGAAATGCAGGGAGCGGCCGTCCGAGAGGTCCATGACCACGTGGGTGTGCCGGTCCGGAGGCAGGCCGGGCGGCGGCGTCCAGAGCCGGCCGGTCATCTTCAGGTGGACGGCCAGGCAGAGGTCCGCGTCCAGGTCCACGAGCAGCATCTTGCCGCGCCGCCCGACCCCGAGGACCTCGCGCCCCGCCACGCGGGCGCAGAACAGCCCGGCGTCGCCGCCCACGGCCCCGGCGCGCCGCACCTCGGCGGCCACGATGCGGCGTCCCGTGATCTCGGGGGCCAGCCCCCTGGCGATGGTCTCGACCTCGGGCAGTTCAGGCATGCGTCAGGGTTTGGCGGCCTTGGGAAAATACTCCACGGCGATCTTCACGCCCAGACGGTCCAGGGTCAGGACCAGGGGCGCGCCGTCGCGCATGGCGGCAAAGCCCGCGCGGTGCAGATCGGACAGCGTGGTCACGTCCGCGCCGTTGGCCTTCTCGATGACGTCCCCGGCCGCGAGGCCCAGCGTCTCGGCCGTGGAGCCGGGCTCCACCTCGCTGACCACCACCTGTCCGGCCTCGCTCTGGAACAGGATCATGCCCAGGCGCGAACGGGTCATGAGCGGGCAGACGTAGAGCACGTCGGCGTAGCCCTCGGGCACGGGGGCGTCGCCGCCCCGCCAGGGCATGACCGTGAGCGCCCCGGCCGACGGATCGAGGCTCGCGGCGCGCAGTTCGATGCCCCAGCCGAACTCCACGTGCCCGCCGCCCGCGACCACGGCCACGGGCCGCCCGGCGGAGCGGCGCACCTCCAGGGCCCTGGCCGCCATGGCCGTGTCCCACAGCGACTGCGCCAGCACGAACCGCGCAAAGCGCGCCGGATCGTCGTCCGGGCTGCCGTGCAGGGAAAAGACCTCGCGCAGGCTCTCCATCTGCGCCGGGGCAGGCTCGATGATCCGCTCCGGAACCAGGGAACGCTGCTGCGGCGTGAGCGCCTCCAGCCCCCCGCGCGCCACGGCGCGGACCACCTCGTGCGGCGCGTTCAGGCCGTAGACCGGAAGCCGCAGCTCCGCCGCGGCCTCGAAGATCGGCCGGTAGAGGGCGAAGGGATAGCCCCAGGTGCGGGGCCAGTCCACGGCCTCGGCCAGGCCGTCCGGGCCGATCTCGCCGCGGTTGAAGCGGTCCAGCTCGGGCTGCAGCACGGCCGGGACCATCTCCAGGCCGATGGCCGGGGCCTGCCCGGCCGCGGCCATGAGCCGGATCAGCCGGGCCTGCTGCGCATGGTCGCAGGGGCTGTCGTGCGTCTCGCCCAGGAGCACGAGGTCCGCGCCCGCGGCCATGCCCTGGAACGCCTTCTCGCCGAGGGGCCGCCCCGAGCCGTCGAGCAGCGCGCCCGTGGCCGGAAGATCGGCCGCCGGACTGCCCGCCTGCGGCTCCGCGCGCCGCGCGGAACAGGCCGTGAGCAGCAGGCAGAGGAGCAGGACGAGGATGGGCGCGGGGAAGGAAGACGCGTCCCGGCCTTCGCCGGCCGGGCGGCCGTCCGACGCCGGGCGCGGCGACCGGGGCTCCAAGGGGCCTGAGGCCCCTTGACCGCCGGAGGCGTCTTCCCGCCCGGCGCGGACGGGATCATGCACGGACGCGGCTAGTCCCACTTGCGCTTGTCCTCGATGGGCCTGATCTGCGGCGGCAGGGTGCCGGGCTCCAGGACCTTGAGCTTGGGGCGCAGCTTGATCTTCTCGCGGAAGGTGTGCAGCAGCTCCTCCTCGCGCTTGAAGCCGGTGGCCTCCACGAAGAGGGTCATCTCGTCGATGCCTTCTGGGTTGGTGACCTCGATCTGCCAGCGCTTGACGTCGTCGAAGGAGGCCATGACCTGCTCCACCTGGTGCGGGTAGACGAACATGCCCATGATGCGGGCGGTGGTGTCCACGCGGCCCACGATGTTGCCCAGGCGCGGGGTGGTGCGGCCGCAGGGGCAGGGCGTGCGGTCGATGTAGGAGAGGTCGCCGGTGGCCAGGCGGATAAGCGGATAGGTCTTGTTGAAGGCCGTGACCACGATCTCGCCCACCTCGCCGTCCTTGAGCGGGATGCCGGTGTCGGGGTGGCAGATCTCCACGTAGCAGCGGTTGGCGATGTGCAGGCCGGTCTTGTGGAAGCACTCGTAGCCGATGCAGCCCACGTCCGCGGTGCCGTAGCCCTGGCGCATGATGCAGTCGAATTTCTTCTCGATCTGGTTGCGCATCTTCTCGGAGAACTTCTCGCCCGTGACGAAGGCGACCTCCATGAACATGTCCTTGCGCAGGTTGATGCCCGTCTCCTCGGCCTTCTGGGCCAGGTGCAGGAGGTACGAGGGCGAGCCCACGTAGCCCGTGACGCGCAGCTTCTGCATGATGTCGAGCTGGGTGGAGGTCTGGCCCGGACCGGCCGGGACCACGGCGCAGGCGAGGTTCTTGAGCGGCTCCTCGAACATCAGGCCCGCCGGGGAGAGGTGGTAGGGCAGCGTGATCTGGACCACGTCGCCGGTGCGGAAACCCGTGGCGTAGAAGCCCTCGGTCCAGCCCCAGTAGTCGTCGTGCCTGTCCTCGGGATCGAAGATGGGGCCGGGGGAGAGGAAGACGCGGCGCAGCTCCCCGAGGTCCTTGGTCAGCAGGCCGCCCAGGCGCGGCCCCATGGACTGCAGGAAGATGAGTTCCTTCTTCTTGAGGATGGGGATGTGCTTGAGGTCGGTGAGGGAGCGGAACTTGTCCACGTTGAACTGGGCGCGGTCGAAGCGCTTCTTCACGTCCTCGGAATAGCGGTAGGCGTAGGAGAGCAGGTCCTTGAGCTGGAGCAGGTAGAACTGCTTGCGCTCGGATTCGTCGAGCACCTCGCGGCGGGAGAATATCCCTTCGGTGCGGTCCTTGCGGGTCATCGGTTCCTCCGGAAAATGGGAATGCCGCCGTTGGGGCGGAGTGGAGCCAGGATATACCGAAACGGCCGGAGAAAAGGCAAGCTTTTCAGTGAAAATTCAGTGATTACAGCGAACTGTGCCGTAATACGAATCGTATGCAGGGGGCCTTCGGGAGGGGCTAAACGCGCGGGGCGCTAGCGGCTGGCGTAGCGTTCGATGGACTTCTTGTAGGCGACCACGCCGCTCACGATGCCGTCGCACAGGTCGGCCAGGAAGGCGTCGGAGTCGAGCTTCTTCGCCTCGGCGGGGTTGGTGATGTAGCCCATCTCCACGAGGATGGCGGGCATCTTCGCGCCCATGAGCACGTAGAACGGGGCCTCGCGCTGCTTGCGGTCGCGGATGCCGTGGCGGCGCTTGACGGCGCGCAGGATTTGGGTCTGCACGCCGCCCGCCAGATCCTTGGACTCCTGCACCTTGGAGTTGAGCATCAAGTCCGTGAGGATGACCTGAAGGTCGCTGATGCGGCGGGCCGTGACCGCGTTCTCGCGCGCGGCCACGCGCACGGCGTCCTGGGTCTTGGCCAGGTTCAGGCTGTAGACCTCGAGGCCGTTGGCCGAGGAGCCCTCCTCGGCGTTGCAGTGCAGGGAGATGAAGAGGTCCGCCTTGCGCACGTTGGCCATGGCGGTGCGCTCCTCCAGGGGGATGAACTTGTCCGTGGTGCGGGTGTAGAGCACGCGGAATCCCCTGGCCTCCAGCTTCGCGCCCAGGATCTTGGCGGCGCGCAGCACGATGTCCTTCTCGTACAGGCCGTTGGCCGTCGCGCCCACGTCCTTTCCGCCGTGGCCCGGGTCGAGCATGATCGTCTCCACGGTCAGCCCGAGCTGTTCGATGAGCGAGCCGGAATGCTTGCGCTGCGCCTTGTCCGGGGAGATCCCCTGACCGCCGCCCCGGGCGGGCGGCTCGGGCCGGGACGAGGTCACGGCCACGGGCTCGGACCGGGCGGGCGCGGGCTGCGCTTTTTTCGCGGCGGAGGGGGCCGGAACGGGCGCGGCGGCCGGGGCGGGCTCCTCGCGCCCCCCGTTGTGCGGGGTCGCGGCCTGGGCCTGGGCCTCGGTGGGGTGCGTGGACTCCCCGGAGGACGCGGCGGCGCTCCCGCCGGGCGGGGCCTTGCGCGGGGCGTAGACGTCCACGACCACGCGGTAGGGGTCGTAAAGCTGGAAGATCTTGTAGTCCTGGAAGGCGTGGAAATCGAGGACCACGCGCGCGGTCTCCGGGGAGTTCTGGCCGGTGCGGATCTGCTTGAGGATGCCGTCCGAGACCGCCTGGTCCCGCGCGGCCTCGGCCGAGAGCTGCACGCCCGAAAGATCGACGTAGAGCCGCTGCGGGCGGCCCGCCTCCTCGGCCGGATCGAGGAGCTGCCACCTGAAGCGCGCCTCGCCGGAGAGGTCGAAGACCACGCGGGTGTACTCGTCGGAACTCTGGAAGCGCACGGCGTTCAGCACCACGCCCCCGGGGGCGGCGGTCTTGGGCGCGGGTGTCGGCGCGGACGCCTTGGGGGCCGGGGCGGCCTTCTCGGGCGCGGCCGCCCGGGCCTGCCGCTCCTGCTGCGCCGGGGCGGGCCGGGACTGCCCGGCGGCTCCGGCGGCGGTCATTTCCCGGCGCAGGGCCACGGCCCTGGCGTACATGTCGCCGTCCCGGTAGGCGCGCTCGATGAGCTGCAGGTCGGCCAGCGCCCTGTCCGGGCGGTCCAGGTGCTTCTGGTTGATCACGGCCTTGCGGTAGAGACAGTCGTCGGCCCAGGGATGCTTGGGGAAGCGCGCGACCACGCGCTGGAAGTAGTCACAGGCGGACTCGTAGTCCGATTTCAGGTACGAGCGCGCGCCCAGCTCCTCGTAGATGCGGCCCACGTAGTACAGCGACTTGGGCGCGAGGGAGCCTGTGGGATCGGCCTTGAAGATGGCCAGAAACTTCTTCTCCGCGTCCAGCCAGTAGGAACGGTATTGTCCCTTGCGCGCATCGCCGGTCAGGGCATGGAATTCGGCATGGGCCGCGTTGAACTTCTCCTGCAGGCTCGCGGCGCGGGCCGCGACAGGCCACGCGGCGCAGACCGCGAGACACAGCAGCAGGCTGAATATGACGTGACGTTGCATCGGCATTGCATTCTGTGGCGCGGGCACTGCATCCCGCAGCCACAGTAGCTTTAAGCCGCCTTCCTCCGGCGGTCAAGGCCGAATGGCCGAAAAACCGCGCCACGCCTGGAAAAACGGAAAAAGGCAGGGGCCGTCCTCCCCCTCCCGGGGGCGGGCGGAGGCTAGCGCAGGCCGGGGCAGGCGTCCGCGTCCGGACCGTTCCAGGCCAGGGTGAGGACGGTGATGTCGTCGGCCTGGGGGGCCTTGCCCGCAAAGGCATGGACCTCGGCGAAGAGGGCGCGGGTCAGGAGGTCGGGCGCGCGTTCGCGCGTGCGGCGCAGGAAGCCCAGGAGACGCTCGTTGCCGAACAGCTCCTCGGCCTCGTCCTGGGCCTCGTTGACGCCGTCGGTGTAGGCCACGAGGGTGTCGCCGGGCGAAAGCAGGATGCGCCGCGTCTCGTAGGAAAGGTCCGGGATGGGCCCCATGGCCGTGCCCGGGGGCAGGGCCAGGAAACGCGCCGCGCCGTCCGCGCCGATCAGCACCGGCTGGTTGTGGCCCGCGTTGGAGTAGGCCAGTTCGCCGGTGCGGAAGTCGAGGATGGCGCAGAACATGGTCACGAAGAGCATGGCGTCGTTCTCCTCGGCCAGCTCGTTGTTGACCTTGGCCAGGATCACGGCCGGGTCCGGGTCCTGCTCGGCGATGCCCTTGGTCAGGGTCTTGGTCACGGCCATGAAGAGCGCGGCGGGCACGCCCTTGCCCGAGACGTCGCCCACGGAGATGAAGAGGCGGTGCTCGTCCAGGAGGAAGAAGTCGTAGAGGTCGCCGCCCACCTCGTAGGCGGGCTCAAGCTGGGCGTGCAGGCAGAACGCCCCGATGTCCGGGAAGGGCGGGAAACGCTTGGGCAGGAAGCTCATCTGGATGTTCTTGGCGATCTTGAGCTCCGACTCCATGCGCTCCTTGGCCTTGGTCGTCTCCGTGAGGTTGGCGATGTACTCCTTGAGCGCGCGGCGCATCTCGTGGAAGGAGCGCGAGAGGTCGCCCACCTCGTCGCTGCGGCTGACCACGGGCAGGTCCACGTCCAGGTTGCCCTTGGCGATCTCGATGGTCTTGCGGGCCAGCAGGCGGATGGGCCGGGTCACGGCGGAGGCGATGAGCACCACCAGGAGCAGCAGCGCCGTGAAGCCGCCCGCGCCGATGAGCACCACGTCGCGGTGCAGCTCGGTGAGGTCGGCGAAGAGGTCGTCCTCGGGAATCACCAGCCCGAGGCTCCATTCCGCGCCGGGCAGCGGCGCGTAGTAGATCCAGATGGGTTTGCCGATGGCCTTGCCGCCCAGCCGGGCGAAGCCCTGCTGGCCGCGCACCATGGCCCGGCCCACGGTGCGCAGTTCCGGGTCGTCCGCCTCCTCGGCCCGGCTGAAGACGCTGGAGCGCATGATCAAGGCCTTGTTGGGATGCGAGACGATGCGGCCGGTGCGGCTGACCAGGAAGGCGTAGCCCGAGATGCCCGGATGCAGCTTGGCCACGATGCGCTGCAGGGACTCCAGGGAGATGTCCACGGTGACCACGCCGCGGAACAGCTTCTCGCCGTCCAGGTCCTGCCAGACGGGCACGGCGTAGGTGGCCATGAGGATGTTGCCGCCCGCCTCGTCGTAGTACGGCTCGCTCCACTGCGGCCGCCCCAGGTGCTTGGGCAGCATGTACCAGTCCATGAAGGAGTAGTCGTAGTCCGCGCCCAGGGGGTCGTAGACCACGCGGCCGTCGCGCTTGACGAAATAGGGGGCCTCGCGCCGGGCCTGGCCCGCCCGGGCGTGATCCTCCAGGAAGAGTCCGCCGCCGAAGGCCTCGGGCGTGTCGCGCAGAAAGTCCGCGAGCATGACCAGGGCCTGGGGCTGTTCGATGACATGACTGCCGACGCCCTGGGCCACGGCCTCGGGCACGGTCTGCAACTGGTGCAGGACCTCCTCGATCTTGCTCACCGTGGCCATGGTCAGGCTCTTGGCCGAGTTCTCCACGTTCTTGAGCAGCAGCGCGCGCGACTGCTGGTAGTTGTAGCCGAAGGCCACGGCGAAGAGCAGCGAGGTGGCGGTGAGGATCAGCGCGGCCAGCCGGACGGCCAGGCCGAGGCGGCGCGGGGGCGTCTTAGCGGAGCCGGACATGGAATTCCTCGTAGGCCGGGACGTCGGCGATCAGCCCTTCGCGCAGCAGGGCGCGGGCCACGGTTTCATAGGCCTCCCGGTCGAGACGCCCGACGTTCTCGGGCCTGCCGTCCGGCATCATGGCCGCGCGGATGTGGTCGAACATCCACTGCTGGTGCACGCGGTTGGTGGGCAGGTTGGCCCCGTTCACGTAGCTCATGGCGATGTCCAGGGCCTCGCGCGGGTGGGCGAAGGCCCACAGCCAGCCCTCGATGGAGGCCTCGACGAAGGCGCGGGCCGCCTGGGGCCGCTCGCGCCAGAAGGATTCGAGGCAGTACAGGCCGTCCTCGGGGAAATCCAGCCCCGCCTCGGCCATGGGGAAGACGGACAGTTCGTCCGGGTCCCAGCCCGAGTTCAGGATGGCGTGGTATTCGTTGTAGCGCATGGCCGAGGCCGCATCCACGCCGTCGCGCAGGAAGAGGTCCACGGTGAAGCCCTGGGGCACGGGGATCACGGCGATGCCGTGGGTGGCGAAAAACATGTTGGGCTGGATGCGGAACTCGTCCCCCCACATGCTCACCCGCTTGCCGTCCAAGTCCGCGGGCACGCGGATGCCGCGCGCCTTCTTGGCCACCAGGAGCAGCGACCCCTGGCGCACCATCTGGGCCAGGTTGACCAGGGGCACGCCCGCGGCGCGATCGATGATCGCCTTGCCCAGGAACAGGGACCCGAAATCGGCCTTGCCTTCGGCCAGAAGCCGGGAGGGGGGCCGCGTGGCCCCGCCGCGCAGGATGGTCACGTCCAGGCCCCGGGCGCGGTAGAAGCCGCGCTGCAGAGCGCAGTAGTAGCCCGCGAACTGGGCCTGCGGCTCCCACTGCGGGATGAAGGTCACGGACTGGAGGGGCTGGGCGGCCGGGGCCGAGACGTCGGAGGTTCCGGTCTGGGCGCGGGCGGGCGCGGCGAGAAAGAGGAGCAGACAGACGGCCCACGCGGCCGCGCGCCATCCCGTCGCCCGCCTCGAGCTCATCATCTCATCCGGCATTGCGCCCGCCATCCCGGCTCCCCGTCGTCCTTGCCCACGCGACGCTGCGACGCAGGGGCTTCGGGGAAGCTACACCTTTTCGTCCGCCCTGGGAACGGGCGGACGGGAGAAAAATCGCCCGGGCGGGACATGGGCCGCGCGTCTTCCCCGGCCCCCGGCGGCTCAGATGGCGTCCTTCTCGCACAGCGGCACGAGGGGCTCGAAGCTGCCGGTCTCGGGCAGGTAGCCGAGCAGCTCGCCGCGCTCGATGTCGAAATACCAGCCGTGCAGATGGCACCTCCCGGTCTCCACGGCCCCGCGCAGCCAGGGGAAGGTGAGCAGGTTCTCCAGGGAGAGGAGGACCGCGGCCTGCTCGCAGGCCCGCTGCCGCACCCCGGCCGGAGCGCCGGGCATCTCCTCGTTCACGCGCTCATAGGCCGGACGCACGATGTCCATCCAGGGGCCGATGAATTCCCGCCCCTCCTCGGCCGAGGCCTGCATCAAGGCGTGGATGCCGCCGCAGTGGCCGTGGCCCATGACGATGACGTGCTCGACCTCAAGGTCGCGCACCGCGAACTCGATGGCCGCGGACACGCCGTGGTGCAGGCCGTCCGGTTCGTAGGGCGGCACGATGTTGGCCACGTTGCGCACCACGAAAATGTCGCCGGGCGCGGCCCGCATGAGCAGCGCCGGATCGGCCCGCGAGTCGCAGCAGGCCACCACGCAGGCCTTGGGGGCCTGCCCGGAGCGCAGTTCCTCGAAAAGCTCCGAGTCGGCGCAAAAATACTTCTGTTGAAAACGCCGGAAGCCGGCGATGAAGCGTCCGATATCATTGCCCATTTCCATTTCCCTTTCACATTATTCCGCGCCCGGCACAGTCTGCGCAAGGTCGAGGCGGTAAAACCTGGTGTCCACAGTCATCAGCGGAAACCCCGGCGGCAGCTCGTCCGTGGGTATTTCGCGAAAACCGTTGCGCTCATAGAATTTGTGCGCCGCCAGAAAAAAGGCCGTGGTGCCCAAAAAGATGGACGCAAAGCCCTTTTTCGCTGCCCAGTCGAGCAGAAGCGCGAGCAGGGCCGTGGCCACGCCCTTCTCCCGACCGCGCATGTCCTGGCGCACGAACATCTTGCGCAGCGCCCCGTTGCCGCCTCCGATGTCCTTGAGGGCGATGGAGCCCACGACCTCGCCGTCGGCGTCCAGGGCGACCCAGAAGTTGCCATGGCCCGCGAGATAGAAGCCCGGCACGTCGCACAGGTCCGGCTGCTGCTCCGGGGTGATGGGCAGGCCGTATTCCTCGCGCTGGATGCGCGAGATCAGGGCCACAAGGCCATGCGTATAGGACGCCTCCCAGGGGACGATGTGCGCAAAGGCACAGGGGGCGATGCGTGTCTGGGCCGTAGCCGACATGTCGTGTTGCCGCCTGGTCAGCGGCTGGGGCGGAGTATCGTCGCGAACGCCCTTGGCGTCAAGGAGCACGCAGGACGCATCGACCCAGCCTATCGCCTGCGTAATTTCCATTCCAATTTGCTATTAGATCTCATACAGCGCTTCTGTTACTCGCCATAAAATGCTTTTCCCCATGATATTCTCAATACAACTGCATATATGCTTGCTGAAATTTTGGCACTTGCATGGTTAATTAAAGCATATGAACATCATGTAACACGGATTGAGCACGCATTTTCCCCTGCCAAAGGTCACTATACATCCACGGGAACACGTCAGGCGAATCCATGAGTTGCCAAACAACAGAAGCCTTCCGACCGAGATCATGAACCAATCCCCCGACTCACACCATGATGAAACCGCCGCAGACGTCGCCAAACTCGACGCCGCCCTCGGCTTTCGGCGGCGCATCGTCGGGGTGACCTTCCTCTTCGACCGGACCGACTACGAGCGTTCGCCCCTCAGGCCTGCCAAAGCATCCGGAACTTACTGTTCCCTGGTCAGGCTGGCGACCTGCGGCCATGCGAGGAAGGCGTCAGGCGCGCACATCGGCTGTCCCGGCGCGCGGCGGGCACTGGGGCTGAACCCGCCGGACGAGGAGTATCTTTCGGGCCGCCGCTACCTGTCGCTGGGACTGTACGAGGGCATCGCGCAGGCGAGGGACACGGCGGCGCAGGTCAGCCTGATGCGCGAAGCGGCTTACGGCGTCGCGGTGCAGCCCCTGGAAAACTGCGAGACTCCGCCCCACGTCGTGATCTGCATCTGCGATCCGAACCAAGCCATGCGCCTGCTCCAAGGCCGCATCCACGGGCATGGACCCGTCCTGCCCATGGGGAGCCTGGGCATGCAGGGGGTCTGCGCAGAGTTGACCGTACGTCCCTTCCGGACGCAGGAGATCAACGTCTCGCTCCTGTGCTCCAACACGCGCGCCGTCTGCGACTGGGAAGATGGTGAGCTGGGAGTGGGCATGCCGTACGCCGCCTTCCCCGATGCCGTGGCCGGGGTTCTTAGGACGCTGGATCCGACCGAGCCCGACCGCAAGAAGCTGCGCATCGCGGAGCGCTCCCGCAAACTTGGGACGGACGTGCCTGTTCGGTTCGGGACCGCTTACTACCTGACCCCGCGCTGCCCTCCGACCGCTTCGGGCGGCGCAGCCGATGCGCCGGAAAAGGAGAGACTGCCATGAGCGGCGGCGCGGCCCCGCCCCTGACGCCGCTCCTGCCCCTGCCAGGTGGAGAGGCTGAAACCCCTCGTCTGGCGCTCCGCGCCGAAGGGGTGGTCAAGACCCACAGGCACAAGGGCCGGGGACGTCTCCGCGTCCTGGACGGCATCGATCTGCACGTCCGCGAGAGGGAGTTTCTGACCCTCGTCGGTCCGAGCGGATGCGGCAAGAGCACCATTTTGAACCTCCTGGCCGGACTGGCCGAGCCGGATTCCGGCTCCATATCCGCGCACGGTCGCGGCGGGACGCCCCCCAGTCTCGGACTCATCTCCCAGACCGACACCCTGCTGCCGTGGCGGACCATCCGGAAGAACGTCGAAATTGGCCTCGAACTGCGCGGGGTCGGCACGTCGGAACGGCGGGAGACGGCGGAAAGGCTGATGGCGCAGGTGGGGTTGGCGGGCTTTGAGAACAGCTATCCCTTCGAACTTTCCGGCGGCATGCGGAAGCGTGCAGCCGTGATCCGTACCTTGGCGTACGACCCGGACATCATTCTCATGGACGAGCCTTTCGTCGGCCTGGACGTGCAGACGCGGGACGCGCTCGAAGAGGACATCCTGAGCCTCTGGCAGCAGCACCGCAAGACCATCGTGCTCGTCACCCACGACCTGGCCGAGGCCATCACCCTCTCCGACAGGGTCGTCCTGCTGACCGCCCGCCCCGCCACCATCAAGGCGGAGTACGAAATCCCGCTGCCCCGCCCGCGCTCCGTCGTCGAGACCAAGTTCACGGAGCAGTTCGTGCACCTCCACAAGACCATCTGGCGCGATCTCAGCGCCGAGGTTCTAAAGGCATCCAGGAGCGTCCCGCATGGTGAGGCGTGACAGACCGGAAGCGCTCCGCGACGCGGCGCTGACCTTCGCCTTCATCGCCATCGGGCTCGCCGCCTGGGAGTTCGCCGCAGCCAGGAAGCTCATCAACCCGTTCTACACGAGCAGGCCATCCGACATCGGCGCCGACTTTCTCCAGTTCATGCTCGACGGGGAACTCTTCCGTCATCTCGCCGTAACTCTCCATGAGGCTTTTGGGGGCCTCGTCCTCGGCACGCTGGCGGGCATCGCCTGCGGTCTGGCCCTCGGCAAGATCGAGTGGCTGGGCAGACTGGTCGAGCCCATCATAACGGCCCTTTACGGCATCCCAAAACTGGCCCTGGCGCCCATCTTCATCCTCTGGTTCGGACTCGGTCTCGAGTCCAAGATCTTTCTCTCGGCCCTGCTCGTCTTCTACCTCGTCTTCTTCAGCACGTTCGCGGGCATCAGGAGCATCGATCCCGACATCACCGCAGCCATCCGGCTGATGGGCGCGAGCCGTTGCCAACTGGTCACCCGCGTCTTCCTGCCCTCATGCGTGCCCTGGATCCTCACGGGCATTCGCGGCGGCATCGGGGCCTCGCTGCTCGGCGCCATCGTCGGCGAATACATGGGGGCCAGCGCCGGGCTCGGTTGGATGATCCAATACGCCACCACAACGTATCAGATCGAGCGTGTCATGTCCTGCATCTTGGCGCTGCTGCTCATCGGTCTGGCGCTCAACAGAAGCCTCAACGCCTGTGAGAGACGCCTGCTGCGATGGCGTCCGGACGCCTCATGAACGCGTCGCGGATTCTCTCCCTCGGATCGATGCCTTACGTGGTCACACAAATTCTGAAACGTACAGAAACACGAGGAGCCTGCTGCATGCGCAAAGGATCAAAATTCATTACCGTGGCCGCCTTGTTGGCCGTTCTTGCGTGGGTATCCTGCGCCGATGCCCAGAGCGGCCAACAAAAAGCCGCAGGGACCAAGATCGTCATCGCCGAGGCGACCAGGGGCGAGGGCTGGCTGCCGGTCTACCTGGCGCAGGAACTGGGCTACTTCAAGGAGGCTGGGCTCGATGCGACGTTCGTCACCTACAAGGACGGCCCTCTGGCTCTGATGGGGTTGCTCAACGGGGACGCGCAGTTCTGCCTCATCGGCTTCGAGCCGGTGCTGATGGCTTATGAAAAGGGGCAGGCGAGCAAGGTCATGCTCACCACGCTGACCAGCCAGCCATACGTCTTCGCAAGCCGTCCAGGCCTCACGAGAATTGAGGATTTCAAGGGCAAGACCGTTTTCGCCGGCATGCCCGGCTCAGCGCCCTACTTCTTCGTCAAGACCATCCTGAAGAACGCGGGGCTCAACCCCGACAAGGACGTCACCTTCGCCAGCCTGGAGTACGGCGCAGAGATCGTGGCGCTCGCCAAGGGCGACATCGACGGCGCCTACGTCAGGGCGACCCGGCTCCCGCAGCTTCGGGAGGCGGGCGCGAACGTCCTGGTCGATGCCACGGACCCTGCGCAGCATCGCGCGGTTTACGGCTCGGACAAATACGAGGCCATGGCCGTGCAGATCACCGACACAATGATCAAGGAACGGCCCGAGATCGTGCAAACCTTTGCCGACGCCGTTTACAAGGCCATGGAGTGGCAGGCCGCGCACAACGACGACGAAGTGGCCCGCGCGGTTTCTCCGCTCTTCCCCGGCCGGAACATAGACGGCCCGCTCGTCGGCGTCCTCAGACGCTGCCTTTCGGCTGACGGTCAGTTCACCACCGAGGGCTACAAAGCCGTCGCCGACTTCTGCCTTATGAACGGCGTCATCAAGTCCGCGCCCCCCATGGCTGCGGTCATCGACCAGTCCTTCATGCAGAAAGCCAAGGAACGCCTGAAATAGTTACTCGCCCCCTCCTCGCCGCAACGCGTCAGGGGATGGAAACGATCCACAACAAAAAGGCGGCCGTCGCGACGGTCGCCCTTTTTTGCGTGCAGACGCTCGTGCGAGCGTTATTCCACGGTCACGCTCTTGGCCAGGTTGCGCGGCTGGTCCACGTCCTTGCCCAGGTAGTCGGCGATCTCGTAGGCGAAGAGCTGCACCGCCGGGAGCACGGTGAAGGCGCCGAGCACGCCCCAGACCTGGGGCAGGACC
>JALHJW010000013.1 GCA_022839785.1 Desulfovibrio sp.
TAGGCGCGCACCAGTTCGGCCATGAGGTCCTTGAGCTCCGAGGACATGGCGGCGAGTTCCTGGATGGCCTGGGAGGACTGGGTCATGCCCTCGGCGCTCTCGGCCACCACGCGGCTGACCTCCTCCATGGCCCGGGTGATCTGCTCGCTGGCCGCGGACTGCTCCTCGCTGGCCGCGGCGATGCCCCCCACCTGGCCCGCGCTGTCCGCCACCAGCTCCACGATGGAGTCCAGCACCCGGCCCGAGTCCTGCGCCAGGGACGTGGCCTTCTCCACGCTGGACGCCGCCTGCCCCATGTTCTGCATGTTGCGCCGCACGGCCTCCTGGATGGCCTCGATGCTCGATCCCACCTCCTGGGTCGCGCCCAGGGTCTTTTCCGCCAGCTTGCGCACCTCGTCCGCCACCACCGCGAAGCCCCGCCCCGCGTCCCCGGCCCGCGCCGCCTCGATGGCCGCGTTCAGGGCCAGCAGGTTGGTCTGGTCCGCGATGTCGCTGATCACGTTCATGACCGCGCCGATGGCCTCGGCCTGACGGTCCAGGGCGCGCATGTTCTCCTGCAATTCACGGGTCGCGGCGTTGACCTCGGCGATGGCCCGCACCGCGCCGCGCACCACCTCCGCACCGCTCACCGCCTTGTCCCGCGCCTGCTCCGCGCTGCCCGACGCGCCGCTGGAGCTGCGCGCCACCTCCATGATCGAGGAATTCATCTGCCCCATGGCCGTGGCCGTCTCCGTCATGCGGTCGCGCTGCAGCTCCGCCCCCCGGCTGGCCTGCTCCACCTGGGCCGAAAGCTCCTCCGAGGCCGAGGAGACGCGCTCCGCGATTCCGGCCGCCTGACCCGAGATGCGCTGCATGGTCCGCATCAGGGCCGTGACCTGCTCCTCCTGCCGCCTGGCCTCGCGCATGGCCGCCCCGGCCTCGGCCGCGGCCGCGTCCGCGGCCCGCTGCTGCGCCTCGGCCTCCGCGATCTTGGCCTTGAGGTTCTCGACCATGACCCGCATGGCCTCGCCCATCTGGCCGATCTCGTCCTTGCGCCGCAGCTCCAGGGTCTGGTCCATGTCGCCCCCGGCCACCTTCCCGGCGAAGGCCGCGGCCCGGCCCATGGGGCCGGTGATGCCGCGCGTCAGCACCACGCCCAGGGCCACGGCCAGCCCAAGGCCCACGGCCATGCCCCCCACGGCCATGGTCCGGCCGCGCGTGACCTCGGCCTCGGCCGCGCGCACCGAGGCCGTGGCCAGGCCACGGTTCGCCGGGTCGCGGTCAGGGCCTCGCCCTGGCTCAGGACCGTCATGCGCTCGAAAACGCCGCGCGCCTCCTGGGCCTCGGCGCGGATCTCGTCCAGATGCCCGAAGACACTCCGCGCCGCCGGAATCATCCGCCCGGCGTACAACTCCAGCGCCTCCTGGCCGCGTCCCTCCTCCACGGCCTTCCGTATCTCCCCGGCCACGCGGTGGAACTCGTCGTGGTCCGCCCGGACCTCCTCCAGGGCCTTGCGGATGCGCGGATTCTCCGTCCTGAACGTGGCCAGCCAGCGGCCGAAATTACAGGCCGTGGCGTCCGCCCCCCCGCTGAAGCGTTCGCCGGAGAGCAGCAGACGGGCCACGTCCGATTCGAGCTTGTGATGGTCCGCCCGGAACAGCTGCAGGTCGGCCGTCAGTCCGCCCGGGTCCTGCACGTCCAGCGCGTCGAGCCTGCGCGAGAGTTCCCGCACGGCGTCGTTGGCCGTGGCCGAAGCCGCCGCCGAGGCCCGGAACTCCTCAAGAAGCATCTCCTCCTGGGGGGACTTGGGCAGGGCCTGGTAGCCCTCCAGGGCCGCCTTGTACGCCTGCCGCGACTCCTCGATGCGGGCGTAGAGCGCCCTGCGCCGCTCCCTGTCCAGGTAGGGGCTGAGCAGGGCGTTCATGGCCCCGGTGATGCGCTCGGTCTCGGCGTGCATCTGTTGCAGGTCCGCCACGCCGGGCAGCCGGACCTCGCCGATCTCGGCCGTACGGCTGCCGAGCCTGGATATCCCCCAGATGCCCGTCAGTCCCACGGCCAGGACGATGAGCGCCACGGCGAGGAATCCGCCGCCCAGTTTTTTCGCCAACTTCACGTCGTCGAGTTTGATCATTGCCTCCCCCTTGCGCGCCGGACGGCGCGCGGATTCACGGATGCGGAAGGATGGGCGGCCCGGACGATCCGGGCCGCCCATCCCTTCCCTGCGCCGGATATGCACCGGATGTATGACGGATGGATGCCGCTCGGCGGACACGCGGCGGCGGACGTGGCGGGAGCGCCCGCGGCTAGGCCGCGTCCCCGGCCGCGCTCCGTCCTCCGGGCGGAGCGGACTCCCGGTCCTGGGCCGCGACGGGCGGAAGGGCGGCGGCGCGCCCCGCGAAATAGGCGGCCACGCGCGCCTCGGCGGCGGCGAAGCCGTCCACCACGCGCGGGTCGAACTGCGCGCCCGCGCACCGCCGCACCTCGGCCGCGGCCTCGACGAACGGCAGGGGCGCGCGGTAGGAGCGCGGCTGCAGCATGGCGGACAGGGAGTCCGCCACGGCGATGATGCGCGCGCCGAGGGGGATGCGCGGGCCGGCCAGCCCGTGCGGGTAGCCCCTGCCGTCCCAGCGCTCGTGGTGGTGCAGGACCATGCGCGGCACGCCGGACACGCGCAGGCAGCCCACGGGCTGCAGGATGTCGTGGCCCATGACCGGATGGCGGCGCACCAGCTCCCACTCCTCGGCCGTGAGCGCGCCGGGCTTGCGCAGCACCGCGTCGGGCAGGCCGATCTTGCCGATGTCGTGCAGGTGCCCGGCCACGTGGACCACGCGCGCCAGGTCGTGGCCCACGCCCAGGGCCAGGGCGAGCATCTCGGCGACCACGGCCACCTCTTCCGAATGCTCCCGGGTGCAGGGGTCCTTGGCGTCGATGGCCGCGCCCAGCGATTCGGCCATCTCGTGCAGCAGCACCGTGACCGCGTTGCAGCCGTCGGCCCCGGCGCAGGCGGTTTCCGTCTCCAAAGCGATGCGATGACCAGAGCAGCATGCCGCGGTTCCCAACCTGGCCGCGTCCCAGGGGTCCATTTCCGTCATCTGTCCGTTCCTTTCTCCTTTGGCGGTCGCTGCCCGCGACCGCCCTTGCGCCGGTTCCCCCGCACGTCAGACAGCCTTTATTGAAATTGATTTTCAATGTCAATTAAACACTGCGGGCGTGTCCTCTCCTGACCTTCACGCCGCCCCGCTTTGCGGCTATAGGCAGCGGACGCGACGCAGGAACGAATATCCCCAGGAGCGCCCATGGTCACGCCGCACTTCTCCCCCGCCCTTTTCGCCTTCCTGCGCGAGCTGCGCGCGAACAACACGCGCGACTGGTTCCAGGCGCGCAAGGCCCGCTACGAACGCGACGTGCTGGAGCCCGCGCTGGCCTTCGTGGCGGACATGGCCGGACCGCTGGCCCGCATCAGCCCCTGGCTCACGGCCGACCCGCGCGTGGGCGGAACGCTCTTTCGCATCCACAAGGACGTGCGCTTTTCCAAGGACAAATCGCCCTACAAGACGCACGTGGGCATGTGGCTCCACCACCGCCAGGCGGGCCGCAAGGCCGACGCGCCCGGCTTCTACGTCCACCTTGAGCCGGACAACGTACTCCTGGCCCTGGGCGTGCACATGCCCGCCCCGCCCGCCCTGGCCGCCATCCGGCAGGCCATGGCGGACGATCCGCAGGCATGGTTCGCGGCGCGGGACGCGGCCGTGCGCGACCCGTGGTCGCTCGACACGCCGTCCCTCAAGCGCCCGCCCCGGGGTTTCGACCCGGCAAGCCCGGCCATAGCGGACATCAAGCGCACCAGCTTCACCGCCGTGGCCTCCCTGCGCGAGGTAGACGCCCTGGCTCCGGAGTTTCCCGCCCGGTGCGCGGAACTCGGCGCGCGCGCCGCGCCGCTCGGCGCGTTCCTGGCGCGCGCCCTGGGCCTGCCCTGGTAGCCGCGCGCGGTCCCTTCGTGCCTGCTCCCGCGCAAGGCGGCTCAGCCTTGCCAGTCCCGCGTTTTCGGTCTAAGGACTGCGGAACGTTTGGGCCTGGTTCAACGATTCAACGGCGGAGAATCAATGAGCAAGACCGTGCTGTCCTTCGGGCTCACCCCCGGAGATATCGCCATGGGTTGCGGCGGCTCCCTGACCCTGCTGACGGATCAGGGCTGGAACGCGGTGAATATCTTTTGCGCTTACACGGGCGAGAATCTGAACATGCTGGCCAAGGAGGCCCGCATGGCGGCCAAGCTGCTGGGCGTGGCCGAGGTCGGGTTCCTGCTCGCCGACCCGGGCTCCGAGATGTTCGGGCGCGAGGCCGTGCTGCGCGCCGCGCGCCTCATCCGGAAACACCGGCCCGAGGTCGTCTTCACCTTCTCCTCGCAGGACCCCTCGCCGGACCGCTACGGCCTGAACTGCTGCGTGCACACCGCGGTGCAGGCAGCGGCCGACCCGAACATCCGGGACCTGGAAGGCGACCCCGCGCAGGTGCTCACGGTCTTCGGCTTCGAGATCGCCCCGCCCCTGACCAAGTACGACCACGCCGTGAACATCTCCGAGACCGTGGAGCGCAAGCTCGAAGCCATCAACTGCTACGAGACCTTCCTCGGCCGCCGCGTGGACGACGCCATGCGCGGCCTGGCCCGCTACCGCGGCCGCATGAGCGACGCAGGCGAATACGCCGAGGTCTTCGAAATTCTGCACGGCCACCACGACCCCTTCCGCGACTGGGACCGGGATTAGGAAAGAATCGGCCGCGGAAAGACGCGGACGGGCAAAAGGAAAACGGAAAAGGGCGGCCGTGAGAACGGCCGCCCTTTTCCGTTTCCTGGGCCCAATCCCCCTACTCCGCCACCTGGATGCCGAAGGCCTTCAGCTTGCGGTACAGGGAGGAGCGGTCCAGGCCGACCATCTCGGCCAGGCGGGTCATGTTGCCGCCGCACTCGGCCAGGCGGGCGGCCAGAAAACGGGCCTCGAACAGGGCGCGCGCGGTCTTGAGGTCCGTGGCCCCGTCCAGCGCCCCCAGGGCGTCCGCCCCGGCGACCACCCCGGCCGCGCCCGCGACCCCCGAGACCGCGATCTCGGGCGGCAGGTCCTCGACCCCGGCCTCGCCGCCGCCGTACATGATCAGCATGCGCTCGGTGAAATTCTTCAGCTCCCGCACGTTGCCCGGCCAGCCGTAGCCCGCCAGCACGCGCATGGCCTCCGCCGTGAAGGAGAGGGGCCTGAAGCCGTGCTCGCGCACCATCTGCGCGGCGAACTCGGCGATGAGCAGGGGGATGTCCTCGGCCCGCTCGCGCAGGGGCGGGACCACCAGGGGGAAGACCTTCAGCCGGTAGTAGAGGTCCTCGCGGAAGCGCCCGGCCGCGATCTCGCCGGGCAGGTCCTTGTTGGTGGCGGCGATGACCCGCACGTCCACGGTCAGGGTGCGGCGGCCGCCCACGCGCTCGAAACGCTGCTCCTGCAGGATGCGCAGGATCTTGGCCTGGGTCTTGAGGCTCATGTCGCCGATCTCGTCCAGCAGCAGGGTGCCGCCGTCGGCCAGCTCGAACTTGCCCTCGGCCGCCCGGTCCGCGCCGGTGAAGGCCCCCTTCTCGTGGCCGAAGAGTTCGGACTCGATGAGCTCCTCGGGAATGGCCGCGCAGTTCACCGCGATCAGGGGCCGCTCCGCGCGGCGGCTCTGGGCGTGGATCATGCGCGCCACGATCTCCTTGCCCGTGCCGTTCTCGCCGGTGATCAGCACCCAGGAGTCCGTGGGCGCGACGCGGCCGATCTGCTCCGAAAGGCGGCGGATGGCCGGGGAGGAGCCGGTCAGGCGCTGCGCCTGGTCGGTCTGGATGCGCGCCCGCAGCGCCAGGTTCTCGCGCCGCAGGTCCCGGAACTCCAGGGCCTTGGCCGCGGCGAGCACGACCTTCTCCAGGGACAGGGGCTTCTCGATGAAGTCGAAGGCCCCCTTCTTGATGGCGCTGACCGCTGTCTCGATGTTGCCGTGGCCCGAGATCATCACCACCGGGACCTCGGGGCGGCTCTCGCGCAGGGATTCGAGGGCGGCGAGGCCGTCCATGCCCGGCAGCCAGATGTCCAGGAAGACCATGTCCGGCGCGGCCTGGGCGACCTTCTCCAGGGCCTCTTCCGCGCTGCCGGCGTCGTTGACGCTGTAGCCCTCGTCCTCCAGGATGCCGCGCAGGGAGTAGCGGATGCCCTCCTCGTCGTCCACGACCAGGATGCGCTTCACTGCTGCCCGCCCTGTCCCATGCGCTCGTAGGCCGCGCTGATGGCGTCCAGGACCTTGGCGGAGCGTCCGGAGTCGCCCAGATGCCCCACCCAGACCTCGACCAGGGCCACGGAGGCCTTCTTCTGCCGGATGGTGATGCGGAAATCCGTGCCGTCCTCGAACTCGGAGCGCAGCACGAGGCGGGTCTCGCCCGCGTCGTCACGCTGGCGGTCCTCGGACAGCACGTAGAGATTCATGTCGCGCACGCCCTGGCGGGAGACCTGGGCCAGCCGCTCGATGGAGCCGACGTACTCGCGGCTGGTGTAGCCCGAGGCCGCCACGTAGCCCGCCCCGCCCACCGCGCCCGCGGCCACCAGGCCGCAGCCGGAAAGCCCGGCGCAAAACGCCGCGAGAAGGCCGAGAAGCAGGAGGGGGGACCGGAGGGAAGGCTGGAGAAGGGAACGGATGCGTCGCATGGGGGGAACCGGGGGCTAGACGTTGGAGAACTGGAAGCCGCCCCTGAACAGCCGCAGGCAGATGTCCACCATCTCGGCGTCGTAGAGCTTGCCGCGGCCCCGGATGATCTCCTCCAAGGCGCGCTCGATGCCCAGGGCCGCGCGGTAGGGGCGGTGCGAGGACATGGCCTCGACCACATCGGCCACGCAGATGATGCGCGCCTCCACGAATATCTCGTCACCCTGCAGGCCGTTGGGATAGCCGCTGCCGTCGATGCGCTCGTGGTGCTGCAGCACGATGTCGGCCACGGGCCAGGGGAAGGGGACTTCCTTGAGGATGTCGTAGCCGACCTCGGAGTGGGTCTTCATGATCCCCATCTCCATGGCCGTGAGGCGGGCGGGCTTGGAAAGAATCTCGGCCGGGACGTATATCTTGCCGATGTCGTGCAGCAGCCCGGCCACCCGGATGCCCTCGATCTTCTCCTCGTCCAGCCCCATCTCCAGGGCGATGGCGCAGGCAAGCTGCGTGACGCGCTGCTGGTGGCCGGCGGTGTACGGGTCGCGCTTCTCCGAGGTGATGGCCAGGGCGTTGACCGTCTGTTTCAGGGTCAGCTTGAGCTGACGCACCTGCTTCTTGATCTCCATCTCGGCGTTGCGCCGCTCCGAGACGTCGCGGATGACCAGCACCGTGCCCAACGGCTCGCCGTCGCCGCGCGCGATGGGCGCGATGCTGACCTGCACCGGCACCCGCCCCCCGGCCGACGTAACCAGGACCAGGTCCGGGGCCACCTCGCCGCGCTGCTCGCCGCGCATGGCCCGGCCCGCCATGTCCATGAGCAGCTCGCCCGAGGCCTCGTTCATGAAATGCACCACGGCGTCCAGCTCGCGGCCCACGGCGCGGCCGTTCTCCACGCCGAGCATGCGCCGCGCCTCGGGGTTGAGGAAGGTGATGGCCCCCTGCCCGTCCGTGGTCACCACGCCGTCGCCGATGCTGTGCAGGGTCGTGGTCAGCCAGCGCTCGTGGTCGCGGACCTTGCGGTCCATGGCGTGCTTGTAGAGCGCCATCTCGATGTTGACCGAGAGTTCGCGGTCCTCGAAGGGCTTGATGATGTAGCCGAAGGGGTCCGTGACCTTGGCCCGCTGCAGGGTGGTCTCGTCGGCGTAGGCCGTGAGGTAGATGATGGGGATGGAAAGGTCGGAGCGGATGGCCCCGGCGGCCTGGATGCCGTCCATGGAGCCGTCCAGCATGATGTCCATGAGGATGAGGTCGGGCCGCATCTCCCTGGCGGCCTCCACGGCCGCCTCGCCCGAGGAGACCTGGCGCACCACCTCGTAGCCCATGTTGCGCAGCCGGCTCTGGATGTCCAGGGCGACGATGGCCTCGTCCTCGACGACCAGCACCCTGGCCCGCGACCGTGGATTCACGCTGCATCTACCTCCGTCCGCAACGGTCGGCCGGGAGTCGGCCACCGGACATACGACTACCTGTTTCCGAACAACTGTTCAAGAGCCTCCCCCAGCGCGGGATGACGGAAGGCGAAGCCCTCCTCCAGCAGGCGGCGGGGACGGACGAACTGCCCGGAGAGCAGCATCTCCCGGGCCATCTCGCCCAGCAGCGCGGTGAGCGCCAAGGCCGGGACCCGCAGCAGGCAGGGCCGCCGCAGGGCCGCCGCCAGGGCGCGGGAGAAGGCGCGGTTGTCCACGGCCTCGGGCGCGCAAAGGTTGTAGGGGCCGCGCGCCGTCTCCGTCTCCATGAGGAAGCGGATGGCGCGCACCTCGTCCTCCGCGTGTATCCAGGGAAAGCCCTGGCCGCCGTCGCCCAGCGGGCCGCCCAGGCCCAGACGGAAGGGCGGCAGCATGCGGGGCAGCGCCCCGCCCTCGCGGGCCAGGACCACGGCAGTGCGCGCCACCACCCGGCGCACGCCCATCTCCTCCACGGCCGCGGTGGACGGCTCCCAGGCCTTGCAGACCTCGGCCAGGAAGCCCTCGCCCGCGGGCTCGGACTCGTCCACGGGCGGCAGGCCGCGCGGCCCGTACCAGCCCACGGCCGAGGCCTGGACCAGGACCCGGGGCTTTTTTCGCGCCCGGGCCACGGCCGCGACCACGGCCGCGCCCGCGTCCACGCGGCTGGACAGGATGCGCCGCTTCTTCTCCGGCGTCCAGCGGCCCTCGGCCAGCCCCTCGCCCGCGAGGTTGACCACGGCGTCCGCGCCGTCCACGAGCTGTCCCCAGTCCCGTTCCGTGCGTCCGTCCCAGAGCCCGGCGCTGGCCCGGCCCCCGAACAGTTCCCGCACGCGGGCCACGGAGCGGGTGAGCACCACCACGTCCGCGCCGTCCGCGAGCAGCGTTTCGGTAAGACGGCGGCCGATCAGACCCGTGCCGCCGGTAATGATGACCCTGCGCATGGTTTCTCCCCCTCTGGCCTGGCCTGTGGGGGCAGGATACGCGCTTTGGCGCGTCGTGTCACGGGGCGCGGCCCCATCCCGCCGGTCTTTCAGGAAAAAGCCTGCGGGATCGGGCCTTGGCCGTTCAGGCCACGGGCAGTTCGATGACGAAGACGGCCCCGCGCGGCTGGCCCGCACGCACACGCAAAAAGCCGTGGTGGTCGCTGACGATGCTGCGGGCGATGGTCAGCCCCAGGCCCGTGCCGCCCTTCTTGCGCGAGAAATAGGGCTCGAAGACGCGGCTGCGCTCGCCCTCGGGCAGGCCGGGGCCGTCGTCGCGCACCTCCACCACCACGAGCTTCAGGATGGCGTCGTGCATCGCCTCC
The DNA here is from genome assembly GCA_022839785.1 of Desulfovibrio sp. Classification (GTDB taxonomy): domain Bacteria; phylum Desulfobacterota; class Desulfovibrionia; order Desulfovibrionales; family Desulfovibrionaceae; genus Alkalidesulfovibrio. The sequence goes on from JALHJW010000013.1 coordinate 9,442, forward strand.
ACCTCCACGCTGCCCTTGCCCTCCAGGACCTCGGCCGCGTTGCCCAGCAGGTTCAGGAACACGCGCCGCATGCCCTCGGGGTCGAAGGCGATGCGGGGCAGCTCGTTCCTGATGCGCAGCGTCCAGGAGATGCCGGCGTGGCTGGTGGCGAAGACCTTGACCACCTCGTCGAGCAGAGGCGCGAGATCGCCGGGCCGGGGCGCGACCTCGGGCAGCTTGGCGAAGGCCGAAAACTCCTGCACCATGCCCTGCATCTGCTCCACCTGACGCACGATGAGCCGCACCGACTCCTTGAAGACAGGGTCCTCGATGCTCCCGCCGAACTTCTTCTCCAGCCGCTGCGCCGAGAGCTTGATGGGCGTGAGCGGGTTCTTGATCTCGTGCGCGATGCGCCGGGCCACCTCGCGCCAGGCGGCCATGCGCTGCATCTTCTCAAGCTCGGTGATGTCCTCGATGACCGCCACGAAACCGGCCCGGCCGCCGTCCGCCAGCTTCAGCTCGACCACGTTGACGAGCAGCTTGACCTCGCGGCTGCCCAGGGACAGCGTGACCTGCTCCTGCCACTGCTCGGCCGGTCCGCTTCCGGCCAGGCGCACCATCTCCCGCAGCAGCCCGAGGTGCTCCCCGTCCAGCGCCTCCTCCGGCCTGCGCCCCACCAGGACTCGGGCGTCCAGGCCGAGCATGGACTCGGCCGCGCGGTTGACCGTGTTCACCCGCCCCTCCCTGTCCAGGGAGACGACGCCCGCGGTGATGTTGTTCAGCAGGGCCTCGATGTAGGAGCCGCGCGCCTCCAGTTCCATCTTCTGGTGGCTGAGGCGCTCGTAGGCCTGGGTCAGCCCCTCGCGGCTGGACTGCAGGTCCTCGGCCATGCGGTTGAAGGACTGCACGAGAAATCCCAGTTCGTCCGTGGACTTGTCGTCCAGGCGCACGGCCAGGTCGCCGCGCGCGATGCGCTGCGTGCCGATGGCCAGGGCCTGGACCGGCGCGGACAGCTCCTTGGCCAGACGGAAGCCGAACCAGATGGAGCCCAGGATGATGCTGCCCGTGACCAGCCCCATGGTCAGGGAAAGCGCCATCTTCAGGGGGTTCTTCAGCGTGCGCAGCTTCTTGTACTCCTCCACGCCGCCGACCACCCGGTCCATCTTGGCCAGCATGCCCGGCCCCAGCCCCTCGCCGAGCACGAGGAAGCCCGTCCTGCCCTTGTCCACGGCCATCACGGCGATGACCACGTCCTGCTCCGGCCCGGACAGCAGATTGGCCACGTAGGGCTTGTCCTCGCCCAGGGCCTTCCAGTCCGTGGCCGCCTTGAACTCCCGCCAGGGTTCGGCGAAGCCCGGATCGGCGTGCCAGTTCTGCTCCTTCAGCTCGGGCGAGACCACGCCGATGAGCCCCAGGCCGAACTGCGCCTGCTTCTCCGTGAGCAGCGCGTCCATGCCCGTGCCGCCCCAGGTGAAGCGGCGGCCCCGGATGTCGGCCTCGATGCTCGTCGCCACCTTGCCCGGCCGGTCGCGCAGCAGGGCGTAGATGTCCTGCCCCAGCCCCAGGGACTGCTCCATGGAGCCCTCGATCTGCGACTGGAACCAGTAGTCGATGCCGGTGCGCACGAACTGCAGGGCGATGAAGAACATGAGCATGGTCGGCACCAGGGAGAGGACCATGAAGGAGAGCACCAGTCGCGTGCGCAGCCGCGAGCCGAGCACGCGGCGCTTGCGGTCCAGGGCCAGCTTGACCATGTTGCGGATGACCACGAAGAGGATCACCGCCAGAAGCACGAAGTTGAAGTTGAAGATGGGCAGGAAGAGGTAGGAGTCGAGGCCGATGTAGCGCAGCTCGATCCAGGTCATGACCACGATGACGATGACGCCGAGCACGGCCAGCCACAGTTCGCGCTGGCGGCGCTTGCGCTCCCGCGTGGAGTCGCCGGTGACGTTGATGCGCTCCCGGTCCGCGGCGGATTCGCCCCAGTCGGGCCCGGAACCGTTCATCCGCTCGTCCACCCTCGCCCCGCAGCCGTCAGTAGGAGAAGTCGAGCCGGTAGGTGGTCGCGCCGATGACGTCCCAGGACCAGAAGAACAGCGTGGTCCTGATCCAGCCCGGCACGTCCTTGCGCGCCAGACGCATTTCCAGGTCCAGCACGTAGTCGTTGCCGCGCTCCAGCCCGTCCCAGGGCGCAAGCTCCAGGATGGCGTCGGTCCAGAACCTGCCCAGCAACTCGCCGAGGTCCTTGCCCTTCGCGCTTTTGCCGCCGTCCGGCGGGGAGACGTGGAACTCCTTGCTCAGGGGGTCGTAGCCGATCAGGGTGGCCATCTCCCGTTCGGCCAGCGTGGCGTCCATCCAGGCCGTGCGCCGCCGCGAGAGAGTGACGCGGGCCATGAGGCCCAGCTCCGCGCCGTCCACGATCTCCGCCTCCACGCGGGAGAGGTCGTCGATGTGCATGGAGAAGCGCGCGGCCACGTTGCCCGAGCGGTTGTCCAGCACGAGCTTGTCCAGGATCAGGCGCTGCGCCTGGGCCGGGGCCGGGGCGAGCAGGCAGGCGAGAAGAGCCAGCCAGGCCAGGACCGGCAGCGCCGGGAGCATGCGGGAGATGGGTCGTGTCTGCATTGTCGTCCGAAAAGAAAAAGTAAATAAGGAGCCTACGCCAAGCGGGCGGCTTTGACAACAGAGCCCGCGGGAGGTAGCGTGCGCTCCGTTCCCCCCGCCCGCCGGAGCAGTCCGCCATGAAACGCATCCTCGTCGTCGCCGTCGGCCGCCTCAAGACCTCCTGGTGCAAGGAGGCGGCGGGCCACTACCAAAAACTCCTCTCCCGCCACTTCAGGCTGGAGTTCGCCGAACTGAAGGACTCCCCGGCCGCCCTCCCGGCCCCGGAGCGCGTCCGCCTGGAGGGCGAGGCCATCCTGGCCAGGCTGCCGGAGCGCTGCGCCCCGGTCTGCCTGGACGAGAAGGGCCAGAGCATGGACTCGGTCCGCTTCGCCGAGTTCCTGCGAGACCTCGTGGAGGGCGGCGAGGAGCCGGTCTTCATCCTGGGCGGCCCCTACGGCCTGGACCCGGCGGTGCGGCGGCGCGCCCGGGCCATGCTCGCCCTGAGCCCCATGACCCTGCCCCACGAGCTGGCGCGCGTGGTGCTCTGCGAGCAGCTCTGGCGCGCCGTCTCCATCTGGCGGAACATTCCCTACCACAACGTCTGAGCCCCGGGCCGCCCATTGACCCTCCGGCGCGCTTGGGGCATGGACACGGACGGGCGGCAGGCCCGCAGGGAGATGCGCGAGATGATCGACTTCGACTACATCGGCAAGGTCCGCGAGTACATCGAGAGCGGCAGGCTCGAAGAGGACTTCGCGGACGGTTCGCAGAACAAGAAGTACCAGATCCTGGAATTCCTCGAAGCCCTCATGGACACCGCCGAGCTGGCCGACGAGAAGGCCACCCGGATCATCTTCAAGGACAGCTACCTGGAAATCGCCTCGGGCGTGAAGTTCCAGAAGTAGCGCCGTCCGCCCGGGGCCTCGTAGTCCGCCGCCGGGGGCAGGAGCCGCCAGCCTTCCGGGACCTCGTCCGGTCCGGGCGGCGGCTCGTTGGCCATGACCAGGCAGACCCCGCCGGGCGCGAGCAGGCCCGCCGCCTCGGTCAGGTATTCCCGCCAGGGCAGGAAGGCGCGCGAGACCGCCAGGTCCGCCCGGCGCAGCTCCTCCGGCAACTCCTCGGCCCGGCAGCGCCGCGCGAAGACGCGCGGCAGGGCGAGCCGGGCCAGGACCACGCCCAGGAACAGGGCGCGCTTTTCCCTCGGCTCGATCATGTGGTACGCTCCCGCCTGCCAGAAGATGCGCAGCGGCACGCCCGGCAGCCCGGCCCCGGCCCCGAGGTCGAGGCAGAGCGGCGCGGCGGGCAGCCCGCCCGCGGCCTGCAGGACGGACAGGTGGCCGGCCAGATGCACGGAGTCCAGGACCAAGTCGTCCAGGGCCTCCTGCCAGGAGCGCGCGCCCACGAGGTTCATGCGCGCGTTCCACTGCATGAGCAGGTCGAGGTAGAGCGTCAGGGCCTCGATGCGGTCCGGCGCGGCCTCGACGCCTGCGCGGCGCAGGCGGCCGGCCACCTCCCCGGGCCGGGGAGAACCCCCGAAGGGCTTGTGCTGGGCGGGTTTGCGAGGCACGGCGTTTCCCCTTGAAAGGCGGGCTCAAATCCACTATTTCCGCTCGACGGCGGGCGGATGCGGCGCTGCCGCCGGATGCCCTCCGCGCCATCGCCTAGCCCCTGCGCACAGACCAGTCAAGGAGCAACCACACGTGAGCGAGATGAAGACGACCGCCCTGCTCTTCCCGGGACAGGGCTCCCAGGAAAAAGGCATGGGCCGCGCCCTGGCCGAGGCCGACGGCGCGATCATGGACCTGTGGCTCAAGGCGGAGAGGATTTCCGGCGCGGAACTGCGCGCCGTCTACTGGGAGGGCGAGGAGGCCGACATGGCCCAGACCCGCTGGCTCCAGCCCGCCCTGACCGTGGTCAACCTGAGCGTCTTCCTGGCCCTCGCGGGCCGCGTGCAGCCCCTCTGCGCGGGCGGGCACTCCCTGGGCGAGTTCGCGGCCCTGGCCGCGGCCAGGGCTCTGTCCGTGGACGACGCGCTCGCCCTGGTCTGTCTGCGCGGCCGCCTCATGTCCGAGGCCGGGGACGGCAACGGGGCCATGGCCGCCCTGCTCAAGCTGGACCAGGCCGGGGCCGAGGATCTGGTGGCCGCGGCCCGCGCCGCCACGGGCCTTGAGCTGCGCGTCGCCAACTACAACACCCCGGGCCAGTTCGTCATTTCCGGCCGCAGGGAGGCCGTGGACGCGGCCGCCGCCCTGGCCAAGGAGCGCAAGGCCCGCGCCGTGCCCCTGGCAGTGTCCGGCGCGTTCCACTCCCCGCTCATGGCCGAGGCCGCGGCCGAGTTCGGCAAGGCCCTGGCCGGGACCGAGGTGCGCGACGCCGCCTTCCCCGTGGTCATGAACGTCACCGGCGCGCCGGTGCGGGCAGCGGCGGAGCTTCGCGCCGCCGTGGAGCGGCAGATGACCTCCTCCGTCCTCTGGACGCAGGGCGTGACCGCCATGTGGGAGCTTGGCGCGCGACGCTTCGTGGAGTGCGGCCCCAAGGGCGTTCTCACGCGCATGCTCGTCGCGATCCTCGACGGCAAGGCATTCAGCGCCGCTTCCTGCGCCGATCCGGCGTCCATCGAAGCCGCCCTGGCGGCCGGAGGCGAGGCCTAGATGCGCGCCGCCACCTTCCTCGCCGAGGCCCTGGGCCGGGCGCTCGCGCCCCTGGGCCTGACCCTGCCCGGACGCGCGGTCATCGAGCCGCCCAAGGACAAGAAATTCGGCGACCTGGCCTGCAACTGCTGCATGCTGCTGGCCAAGGACGCGGGCATGCCCCCGCGCGCCCTGGCCGAGAAGCTGGCCGCCTCCCTGAGCGAGGGCGAGGCGGACATCGCGGCGGCGGACGTGGCCGGACCCGGCTTCCTCAACGTGACCTTCACCCCGGCCTTCTGGCAGCGCACCGTGCGCGACGTCCTGGCCCAGGGCGCGGACTACGGCCGCCTGCGCCTGGGCGCGGGCCAAAAAGCCCAGGTCGAGTTCGTCTCGGCCAACCCCACCGGTCCGCTGCACATCGGCCACGGGCGCGGCGCGGCCATCGGCGACTCGGTGGCGCGCATCCTGCGCTTCGCCGGGTACGACGTGACCACGGAATACTACATCAACGACGCCGGGCTGCAGATGCGCCTGCTCGGCGCGTCCATCCTCCGCCGCTACCGGCAGCTCTTCGATCCCGACCTGCCCATGCTGGAGGAGGGCTACAAGGGCGAATACATCGGCGACCTCGCCCGCGAGGTGCGGGGCGCGCACGGCCGCGCCCTGCTGGACATGCCCGAGGCCGAGGCCGCCGACCTCTGCTACCGGTACGGCATGGACGCCATCATGGCGGGCATCCGCAAGGACATGGACGATTTCCGCGTCGGCCACGACGTCTTCTTCTCGGAAAAATCCCTGCACGCGGCTGGCAAGGTCGAGGAGGCCTTCGCCTTCCTGCGGGAGCGCGGCCACCTCTACGACAAGGACGGCGCGCTCTGGTTCCGCACCACGGACCTGGGCGACGACAAGGACAGGGTGCTGCGCAAGTCCACGGGCGAGCTGACCTATTTCGCCGCGGACATCGCCTACCACCTGGACAAGTTCCGGCGCGGCTTCGACCTGGTCATCGACGTCTGGGGCGCGGACCACCACGGCTACATCCCACGCATGAAGGCGGCGGTGGAGGCCATGGGCAAGGACCGCGAACAGCTCCAGATCATCCTGGTGCAGCTCGTGAACCTGCTGCGCGGCGGCCATCAGGTGGCCATGTCCACGCGCTCGGGCGAGTTCGAGGAGCTTTCCGCGGTGCTGCGCGAGGTGGGCACGGACAGCGCCCGCTTCATCTTCCTCTCGCGCAAGGCGGACTCCAAGCTCGACTTCGACCTCGACCTGGTGAAGCAGCAGTCCATGGACAACCCGGTCTACTACGTGCAGTACGCCCACGCCCGCATCCGCTCCGTGGCGCGCAAGGCCGGGGAGGCGGGCGTCAGGCTCGACCCGGAGACGGCCGACCTCTCGCTCCTGACCACCGGAACCGACCTCGACGTGCTCAAGTGCCTGGAGCGCTGGCCCGAGGCCGTGGAGGCCGCGGCCCGCTCCCTCTCGCCGCACCACGTCAGCTACTACCTGCAGGAGCTTGCCGGGCTGCTGCACCGCTACTATACGCTGAACAAGGTCCTCGATCCGGCCGCGCCGGCTCTGACCCGCGCCCGCGCCGCCCTGCTCTCGGCCGTGGCCGCGACCATCGCCACCGGGCTGGACCTGCTCGGCGTGACGGCCCCGGAAACGATGTAGATGGCCCAGGAAAAACAGAGAAGAAACGGCAAGGACGCCGCCGCGCCGCGCGCCGGGATCACCCTCAGCCCGGGCAAGGTCACGGCGCTGTGCGTCCTGGCCGTCTTCGCCGTGGCCTGGGCCTTCGTGCTCGGCGTGGTCGTGGGCCGGGGCTACCGGCCGGAGACGGCCGTGCCCGAGATCGACCGGATCATGCCCGCGCCGCCCGCCCAGAACCAGACCGCGGACCTCGGCGTGCTGAAGCCCGAAGAGCTGAACTACATGGACCAGCTCTCCAAGACTCCGTCCATGCCGCCCAAGGCCGCCCAGGCGGCCAGGGAGGCGAGCGAGAAGGCGGCGCGCGAGGCCGCCGAGAAGGCCGCGAAAAAGAAGGCCGAGGCGGCCAGGGCGACCAGGACGGAGACGCCCAAGGACGCGAAGAGCCCGGGCAAGGACGCGGGCAGGACGGCGGCCAAGACCGCCCAGCCGCCCGCCCCGGACGGCGTCACGGCGCAAAAGGCCGTGCCCGCCCCGGCTCCGGCCGCCATGCAGGTCCAGAAATCGCCGCCGCAGGCGGCCAAGGTCCCGGAGGCCGCGAGCGCGGACGAGGCCGGACGCCGCTTCGCCTACGTCTATCAGGTGGCGGCCGTGGACAACCCGGCTGGCGCCCAGGCCCTGGCGAACAAGATCAGGACCACGGGCCTCTTCGCCACGGTGGAGGCCACCTCCGTGAACGGCAAGACCTGGCACCGCGTGCTCGTGCAGTTCCGCGGCACCCCGGACGAGACCCGGGAGATGAAGGAGCGCCTGGCCACGGTGGGCGTCGACCGGGTGATCATGAAGAGCAAGAGCCCGCTCTAGCCCGAAAGAGGACCCGTCCGGCCGCTCCGGCTTCCCTTTCCGGCGGCTTCGTGGCATGCAGGGACCGCCCCGGGGCGCGCGCCGGGGCGCGACCACACGCACCCCGGCGGCCCGGCCTTCCGGACCGCCGTGCAACCCGGACTGGACCGCATGGCCGACGCCCCTCTCGTCTCCGTCGTCATCCCCGTCTGCAACAACTGGGAGCTGACCCGCGCCTGCCTTTCCTCGTTGCGCGCCAAGGCCGGGGCCGTACCGCTGGAAGTCCTGCTGGTGGACAACGGCTCAGGCGACGCCACGGCCAGCGAGGCCGGGCCCCTGGGCCGCGCCCTGTTCGGCGGGGGCTTCCGGCTGCTGCGCCGGGAGGAGAACCTGGGCTTCGCCCGGGCCACCAACCTCGGGGCGCGCGAGGCGTCCGGGCGCTACCTCTATCTGCTCAACAACGACACCGCGGCGGCCACCGACCCCTTTTCCGCGCCCATCGCCCTGCTCCAGTCCGATCCCGGGCTCGGCGCGGCCGGGCCGCTCCTGCTCTATCCGGGCGGCGAGCGCATCCAGCACCTGGGCATCGCCGTGGCCCACGGCGTCAAGTGCGCGCACCTCTACCACCTCTTCCCCGCGACCCATCCCGTGATCACCCGCCCGCGCCGCCTGCAGGCCATCACCATGGCCGCGTTCTGCGTGGAGCGGGCGCTGTACGAGCGGCTGGGCGGGCTGTGCGAGGAGTACGTCAACGGCATGGAGGACGTGGACTTTTGCGCGCGCATGGGGCGGTCCGGCCTGGCCTGCGCCGTGACGCCGGGGGCCGTGGTCTTCCACCTGGCCGGGCAGAGCGCCGGGCGCTTCGCGCGCGATGCGGCCAACAGCCGTCTGCTGGCCGCGCGCTGCGCCGACCTGCTCAGGCCGGACATGGACGCCCTGGCCCGGGCCGACGGCTACCTGCTGCGCCTGACCCCCTGGCTCGACCCCTACCTCGTGCCCGAACCCGGCCGCGAACAGGAGCTGAACGCCGCCTGGGAGGCCAGGCCGGACGTGGAGGTCCTGCCCGGCCTGCTCGACCTGGAGCCGTGCTGGAGGCGCGGCTGGGAGGCGTGGGCCGGCCACCTCGCCGCCGCGGGCGACTTCGCGGGCGAGACGCGCGTGCGGGCCCGGCAGAGCGCCTTCCTGCCCACACCCGAGACCTTCGCCGCCCTGGCCGTGGCCGCCTCCCGGGCAGGCGACCGGGAGCGGCTGGCCAAGCTGGCCGAACAGGAGGAGCGGCTGCGCGCCGCGCTCTCCAGGCCCGCCGCCCTGCGCGCCCAGGCCAAGGCCTCGCTGAGCCGGGCCGAGTCCCTGGGGAACGAGGCCCTGGCCGGGCTCCTGCGCGACTGGCTGAACGAACACGCCGCAGCCGGAGCACACGCATGACCTTTCTCCTGTCCCATCTGCCGGAGCCGCTCCGCTACCGTCTCCTGACCGCCTCGTGCGGCAAGCACCATCTGGCCGAGACCGCCCGCGCGGCCATGGCCGCGGCCGAGGCCGAGACCGCCCCGGACAGGGCCGGCGGCCTGCTCCGGCTGGCCAAGGAACTGTTCACGGCCGCCTGGCTGGAGGACCCGCTGGACGGGACCCTGGCCGCCGACCTGGCCGAGTTCGAGCGGCGCCTGCCCGGCCTCTCCCCGGCCGCGGCCAAATGCGCGGCCGTGGCCGCCTCCGTCTGCGCGATCCCCTCCGGCAACAGGCTCCCGCCCCGGCTGGCGCGGCTGGAGGAGGCCGGAGACTGGCCCGCCCTGAAGCACGCCCTGGCCGCCGAGCTGGCGCGCGCCCCGGGCAACGGCTTCCTGGCCTGGAACCTGTACGGGCAGGCCATGGCCAACGCGGACTTCGCGCAGGCCGAGGCCGTGGCCGGAGCGCTCGGCCGCATCCCGGCCCTGGCCCCGGCCCTGGCCAAGCTCGCGGCCGACGCCCGCTTCCAGGCCGGGGACCACGCCGGGGCCGTGGCCTTGTACGACGCGGCCGAGGAAGCCTTCCCCGGGCTTTGCGGCGAGCGGGCGGCCGAGGCGCTCTGGCGCGCGGGCAGGCGCGAGGAGGCCCTGGAGCGGCTGCGCCGGACCGTGGCCCGGCGGCCCTGGGCGGTCAACGCGGCCCTGCGCCTGCACGACCTGCGCCACGGCCTGGACGCGGCCCTGGCGCGGCTGCCCGGCCGCACGGCCGTGCTCCTCTACTCCTACAACAACGCGGCCAAGCTCGATCTGACCCTGCGCAGCCTGCACGCCTCCCTGGCGGGCCGCCGGGACGTGCTGGTCCGGGTCCTGGACAACGGCTCCACGGACGACACCGGCGCGGTCGTCGCGGCCTGGGGGGAACGCTTCGGTGAAATCTTCGGCGGCCTCCGCCTGCCGGTGAACGTGGGCGCGGCCCCGGCGCGCAACTGGCTGGCCGCCCTGCCCGAGACGGCGGCCTGCGATTTCGCGGCCTATCTCGACGACGACGTGCGCCTTCCCCCGGACTGGCTGGAGCGCTTCGGCGCGGCCGCGGCCGCCTGCCCCGAGGCCGGGCTCTGGGGCTGCCGGGTGACGGATTTCGAGCGCTCCGCCAACCTGCAGCAGACGGACCTCAACCTGCTGCCGCCCGGCCAGGGCGAGAGCCTCTTCGCGCTGAGCGGCGCGCAGCTCGGGGCCCTGGACTTCGGCCAGTTCTCCTACCTGCGCCCGGCCTCCTCGGTGACGGGCTGCTGCCACCTCTTCCGCACGGAGGTGCTGCGCGGCGCGGGCGGGTTCGACATCCGCTTCTCGCCCACGCAGTATGACGACCTGGACCACGACCTCCGGCTCTGCCTGGCCGGGAACCGGATCGTCTACCAGGGACATCTGGGCGTCGAGCACATGAAGGTCTCGGGCCGCGCCCTGTCGCGCAGCCGCGCCACCTCGGCCAACGCCGCGGCCAACATGTACAAGCTCAAGAACAAGTACGCCGAGGCCGACGCGGCCGTCATCCGGGAGCGGGCGCTGGCGGCGCTCCAGGCCGATCTCGCGGCCAAGCTCGCGCGGCTGGGCCTGCCCTGCTGAACGCGGCGGGGCGTTCTCCCCCGCCCCGGTCCGAAAACTTGCCACTTGCCCCCGGGCCGTTTAGAACCGTCGCATCCCATTTCCGGACGTGACCATGAACGACGCCTCCCGCCCCTGGCTGGCCCATTACGACTCCCAGGTCCCCGCGGCCCTGGCCTACGAGGACATTCCGGTCTTCGCCTACCTGGACCGGGCCGCGGCCGAGCACCCGGAGCGCACCGCCGTGCTCTTCCGGAACGTCCGCATGACCTACGCCGAGCTGCACCGCCGGGCCGAGGCGACGGCCTGCGCGCTCCGGGAGCGCGGCGTGGGCGCGGGCGACCGGGTGGCGATCATGCTGCCCAACCTGCCCCAGACCGTGGTGGCCTACTGGGCCGTGCTCAAGGCCGGGGCCACGGCGGTCATGGTCAACCCCCTCTCCATGGAGCACGAGCTGACCCACCAGCTCCCGGACGCGGGCTGCAGGCTGATCGTCACGCTCGACCTCCTCTGGCCCAGGATCGAGGCGCTGTGGGAGCGCCTGGGGCTTAAACGGGCGGTCCTGACCACGATCCCCGAGGCCCTGGCCTTTCCCATGGACTGGCTGGCCCGCCTCAAGCTGTGGCGGGAGGGGAAGCGGGCGGACGTGCGCTACGACAACCGGCGCGTCATCCGCTGGAAGGAGCTGACGCGCTGCGCCGGGCGCTACAGCGCGCCCAACGTGCTGCCGCACACGGACCTGGCGCTGCTGCAGTACACCGGCGGCACCACGGGCGCGGCCAAGGGCTGCATGATCAGCCACGCCAACCTGGTGGCCAACGTGGAGCAGATCAGGGCCATCCTCTTCGCCGTGGGGGACCGGCCCGAGGTCTTCCTGGGCATCCTGCCCTATTTCCACGTCTACGGCCTGACCCTGTGCCTCAACTTTCCCGTGGCCATCGCGGCCACCATGGCCCCGTTCGCGCGCTTCGAGCCGCACGAGATCCTGGCCCGGATCAAGACCGTCCGGCCGACCATCTTCCCCGGCGCGCCCAGCGTCTACGTCGCGCTCATGCAGCAGAAGGGCTTCGCCGAGGCGGGCTGGGACGCGCTGCGCTACTGCGTCTCCGGCTCCGCGCCCATGCCGCAGGAGGTGCAGCGCCGCTTCACCGATCTGACCGGGGCTGAAATCCTGGAAGGTTACGGCCTGACCGAGGCCTCGCCGGTGACGCACGTCAATCCCCTGCGCGGCAAGCGCAAGGCGGGCTCCATCGGCCTGCCCTTCCCGGACACCGAGGCCCGCGTGGTGGACATGGACGCGGGCGGCCCGAATCCGCTGCCGCCGGGCAAGGCCGGGGAGCTGATCATCAAGGGGCCGCAGGTCATGCGCGGCTACTGGAACCGCCCCGACGAGACCGCCTCCACGCTGCGCAACGGCTGGCTCTACACGGGCGACATCGCGGTCATGGACGAGGAGGGTTACTTCTTCATCGTGGACCGCAAGAAGGACATGATCATCACGGGCGGGTACAACGTCTACCCGCGCGAGATCGACGAGGTGCTCTACGAGCACCCCGGGGTCAAGGAGGCCGTGGCCGTGGGCATCCCCCACCGCACGCGCGGCGAGGTCATCAAGGCCTTCGTGGTGGTCAATGAGGGAGAAACTCTGACCAAGGCCGAGGTCCTGGCCTGGTGCAAGGAAAAGCTTGCCGGCTACAAGGTCCCGCGCGACGTGGAGTTCCGGGATTCCCTGCCCAAGACGCTGGTGGGCAAGGTGCTCAGGCGGGCGCTCAGGGAAGAAGAGATGAAAAGGAGGTCTCCATGACTGACAGGGCAAGGATTAACCGCAGATCAAACTGGGAAACTGTCGCCTTTCTTCTTTTCAAAATTTCGTTTGGGCATACTTTGACTTCAAAATTTACAAGAACTCAACTCATGCATACAAAAAATCTCGATCTTGCTGTCAGTTTGCTTTCGAGCGTAGGCCACAAAAAACACCCCGAACACCCTGAAGAAACTCTTCAAAGAACCATACAGAATCTGCGTGACAAAGGATTCATGATCTTCCATGGACAGGGAATTTACCAGCTCACTTCTGCTGGCGTTGAGGAGACGCAAAGAGTGGCTTGGGAGTTTGCTGCATTATTGCAGCAGGCGGAGTCCGTCCCTCACTCCTGAAGGTGCGGAAAGACCCAGCGTCCCTGCTCGTTGACGTAGGGGGGGAAACGCTCCAGGCGGTCCTTGAAACGCTTGTAGAGCAGGGCCAGTTTCTCGGACGAGCGGGGACGCAGGCGGGCCTTGCCCGGCTCGGGGTCGCCGCGCCTGAAGCGTTCCAGTCTGGCCGCGCGGGCCGCAGTTTCGAGTTCGTCCAAGGTGATGGTTCTCATGATTTCCCCAGAGCCGAGAGCAGTTCCTGCAGGACGTCCGCCACATCCTCTTCCTTGGCCCTTTTTTGAAGATAGTCAAGGTCGAGTCTGCCTTCCGCTCCGAGGGCCGATTCGAGCATGCCGCGAGCCCAGAGCAGGCTGTCCTTGTCCTTCCAGTGCTTGGCCGCGTTCAGGCGATCGAGGATGATGTCCTCCCAGCCGATGACGCGGATGAAGAGCCGGTCGTCCACCTGCACGTCCAGCGCCCTGTCCGGCGACTCGAAAGGCGGCTCTGGGCCTTCGCCCAGCCAGTGGACGTACAGATCCAGTTCCGGGAGGGCGTAGTTGTTGCCGCCTTCCTTCTCGAACCCCATGCCAAGTAGAATCGCCTCAATGGTTTCGTGCGGTCCCTTGATATCCAGATCGCCGGTCTGGTAGCCCCCAAGGGTGTAAAGTTCGACCGCCATGCCGCCGACCACGAAGGGCCTTCTGCGACTACGCAGCTCCACTTCCTCGGAAAGAATTCCCAGAAAAAGCGCGCGGCGGCGGGCGGGATTGGCGACGGTGCGAAGAGGTTCCAGCAGTTCCTTCATCTTTCGCGTCCTTCCCCGAAAAGTTCAGCTTGCTACGGGCACGTGTGCCGGAACGCGTCCAGCGCCGGACACGGCTGCCTGCCGGGCAGTTCGCAGGTCGCGGCCGGAGTCTCCAGGCCGGTCAGCCTGCCGCCCCGGATGGCGCACAAGGCCCGGGCCTCGCCCTCGGGCGTGCCGTCGAGGTAGCCCGTGATCTTCACCCCGCCCGCCGGGCATTCGCCCCGGAACAGCGCCCACTCCTCGCACTGGCGGTTGTCCGTAAAGAGGCAGACGCCGTACTGCCCGCCGCCGGGCGAGGTGCGGATCTCCAGCGTCCCGCCCAGCCGGACGCAGTGCACCGAGGCCGGATTGGCCATGGCGGCCGCCAGGACGGGCGTCAGACAGAGGGCCAGGGCGAGAGCCGCGAGCACGGCGCGGCCGCAAGGACGGCGGGGCGCGCTCATTTTCCGCACAACTCCGCCATGGCCTGCCGGATGCCGGTCTTGTCCAGGCCCAGGCTCTGGCGCAGGAGTTTTTGCGCGCCGTGCTCCACGAAATGGTCGGGCAGGCCCAGGCGCTTCACGCTCAGGTTCGCCAGCGCGCCCCGGTCGGCCAGCAGCTCCAGCACGGCCGAGCCGAAGCCGCCCGCCAGGGCGTTCTCCTCGACGGTCATGAGGCGCGGGAAGCGCCCGGCCAGTTCGAGGACGGCGGCCTCGTCCAAGGGCTTGACGAAGCGGGCGTTGAAGACCGCCACGCGCAGGCCCGTCTCCTGCTCCAGCTCCTCGGCCGCCTCCAGGCAGGGATGCACGCGGCTGCCCACGGCCAGCACGCAGGCGTCCCGGCCCTCGCGCAGCATCTCGCCCCTGCCCGGGGGCAGCGGCCGCATGGGGCCGGACAGGTCCGCGCCCACGCCCACGCCGCGCGGGTAGCGCACCGCGGCCGGGCCGTCGTGGGCCAGGGCCGTGGCCAGCATGTCGCGCAGCTCGGCCTCGTCCTTGGGGGCCATGAGCAGCATGTTCGGCACGTGCCTGAGGAAGGAGAGGTCGAACGCGCCGTGGTGCGTGGCCCCGTCCTCGCCCACCAGGCCGCCCCGGTCCAGGCAGAAGGTCACGGGCAGGTTCTGCAGGCAGACGTCGTGCACGATCTGGTCGTACGACCGCTGCAGGAAGGTGGAGTAGATCGCCACCACCGGGCGGTAGCCCTCGCGCGCCAGGCCCGCGGCAAAGGTCACGGCGTGCTGCTCGCAGATGCCCACGTCCACGAAGCGCTCGGGGTATTCCTCGGCGAAGCGCGCCAGCCCCGTGCCCTCGGGCATGGCCGCGGTGATGGCCACCACCCCCGGCTCCACGGCGGCCAACTCGCACAGGGCGCGGCCGAAGACCTCGGTGTAGGACGGCAGCGCGCAGCCCGCGAACTTCACGGCCTGCCCGGTCTCCGGCTCGAAGCAGCCCACGCCGTGGAAATAGCTCGGGTTGCTCTCGGCCGGTTCGTAGCCCTTGCCCTTCTTGGTCAGCACGTGGACCAGGGTGGGGCCTTCCAGCTCCCGCACCTGCTCGAAGACGCGCACCAGCTCCTTCAGGTCGTGGCCGTTGATGGGGCCGATGTAGTTGAAGCCGAAAGACTGGAACAGGGTGCCCGGGGTGAAGAAGTGTTTGAAGGAGTCCTCGCCGCGCCGGGCCAGGGCGGCCAGTTCCTTGCCCAGACTGCCGATGCTCTTCAGGCGCTGCTCGAAGTCCTTCTTCAGGCGCATGACCCAGGGCGTGGAGAGGTTGCGCGAGAGGAAGGAGGAGAGCGCGCCCACGTTCTTGGAGATGGACATCTCGTTGTCGTTGAGCACCACGATGAGGTCGCGCTCCATGCCGCCCGCCTGGTTCAGCCCCTCGTAGGCCAGGCCCGCGGTCATGGAGCCGTCGCCGATGACAGCCAGGACCTTGTTGCCGCCGCCGCGCAGGTCGCGCGCCACGGCCATGCCCAGGGCCGCGGAGATGGAGGTGGAGGAGTGGCCCACGCCGAAATGGTCGTAGAGCGGGCTCTCCTCGGGCCGGGGAAAGCCGGAGATGCCGCCGTACTGCCGGAGCGTGCGGAAACGCTCGCGCCGGCCGGTGAGGATCTTGTGGGCGTAGGCCTGGTGCCCCACGTCCCAGACGATGCGGTCGCTGCCCGGATCGAAGACGTGGTACAGGGCGCAGGTCAGCTCCACCACGCCCAGGCCCGGGGCCAGATGGCCGCCCGTGGCCGAAACCGTCTCGATGATCAGTTGCCTGACCTCCTGGGCCAGCCCGGACAGCTGCTCCAGGGACAGGCCGCGCAGCCCCTCGGGCAGGGGGATGGCGTCGAGCAGCCCGGCCGGGGCCGCGCCGCCCTCGCCCGCCTGCGAAGCCAGGGAAAGGGTCTTTTCGAAGGCCCTCACTGCACGCGCTCCACGATGTAGCGGGCCAGACGGCGCAGGAAGTCCGCGCGCGGCCCCCTGAAGGGGGAAAGGGCGTCCAGGGCCGCGGCCACCCGCTCCTCGGCCAGACAGCGGCTGCGCTCCAGCCCCACCAGGCTCGGCCAGGTGTGCTTGCCCTGCTCCGCGTCGCTGCCCACGGGCTTGCCGATCTCCTTCTCGTCGCCCACCACGTCCAGGATGTCGTCCACGATCTGAAAAGCCGCGCCCACGTGCGCGCCGAAATCTCGCGCCCGGCGGACGCGCTCCTCGTCCGCCCCGGCCAGCACCGCGCCGCACTCGCAGGCCGCGCGGATGAGCGCGCCGGTCTTCATGGCGTGCATGGCCGCGAGCTGCTCCGGGGACACCCGGGCCGCGCCGGTGTACTCCATGTCCAGGTCCTGGCCCCCGACCATGCCGCCCGCGCCCGCGGCCTCGGCCAGCAGGCGGGCCGCCGCCAGGACGCGCTCCGCCGGGACCTTCACCGCGAACATGCAGGCGAAGGCCTCGGTGAGCAGGCCGTCGCCCGCCAGGATGGCGCGCGCCTCGCCGAAGACCTTGTGGTTGGACGGTTTGCCGCGCCTGAGGTCGTCGTCGTCCATGGCCGGGAGGTCGTCGTGGATCAACGAATAGGTGTGGATCAGTTCGAAGGCCCCGGCAAAGGGCGTCACGTCCTCGTCGCGCGCGCCGCACAAGGCGGCGAAGGTCAGGCAGAGCACGGGCCGGAGGCGCTTGCCCCCGGCGCGCAGGCTGTAGTCCATGGCCTCGCGCAAGCGCGGGGGAATGCCCCGGCCCTCCAGGCATCCGGCCAGCCAGGCCTCGACCTTGGCCGCTTCCTGCCCGAGTTCTTCCTTAACCGTCGGCATGCTCCGCTCCATCCCCGTCCTCCTGCGCCTCGAAGTCGCACAACAGGCCGTCCTGGTAGATCTTCACGTCGTTCCTGGCCTTGTCCAACTGCTCGCGGCAGGTCTTGGCCAGCAGCAACCCCTCCTTGAACAGGGCCACGCCCTCCTCCAGGGGAAGCTGGTTCCGCTCCAGACGCTCGACGATGCCGCCGAGCCGCTCCAGGCGCTGCTCGAAACTCTCGGTCCTCTCGCTCATGCTTGTCTCTCTCCGGCGTTTCCCCGCCCGCCGCCGCTCAGGGGACCGCCGCGCCGCCCTCAAGCAGCGGCAGCGGGTCCACGCAGCGGCCCTGCAGGCAGAGCGCGAAATGCAGATGCGGCCCGGTGGCGCGGCCGCTGGCCCCGGCCAGGCCCACGGCCTGGCCGCGCGCCACGCGCTGCCCCTGGGCCGCCAGCGCCCGGCTCAGATGAAAATAGGCGCTGACCACGCCCTGGCCGTGATCCACGTACACGCACCGCCCGGCATAGAAGTGCTCCGCGCTGAGGATCACCGTGCCCTCGGCCACGGCCAGCACACTTTGACCCTCGGCCGCGCGAAAGTCCACCCCCCGGTGCGGCGAGCGCGGCTTGCCGTTGAGCACGCGCCTGAGCCCGTAGACGCTGCCTACCTCGCCGGGCACGGGCCGGGCCAGGGGCAACCGCCAGCCCTGGGCCGGGCTCATGACCGCCAGGGTCCGCTCCGTCTCGGCCCGCTCGTGCGCGATGCGCTCCCGGTTCGGGGCCGAGGGGGTGACCATGGCCTCGGGCAGCGTCAGGGCCTGCTCCGGATAGCGGCGCGGCGCGATGCGCACCAGGGCGTGCGCCTCCTGCCGCGCGCCGCCCGAGGCGAAGGCCGCGCGGACCTCGAACGCGCCCGGCGCGTCCTTGCCCACGTCCGTGCCCAGCAGGACCTCGGCCCGCCAGCCCGCCGCCGTGCGCCGGGCCGGGGCCGGGATGTCGGCCCCCTGCCAGTGGAAGACCACGCCGGGCAACTCTTCGGCGGCCGTCAGCGCGGCCACGAACGGCTCGCCCAGTCCGGCCGCGGCCGGAACCGCAAGCCGCGCTCCGGCGGCGGGCAGGACCGGCAACGCCAGCAGAACCAGGAGGACGGCCCAGAGCCGCCTCAGGCCCGGCCTCACGCCTTGCTCCGGCCGCGCGCCGCGTTCCCGTCCCGCGGCGCGGACTCGCCGCCGGGGGCCACCACGGCCGCCACCTCGCCGCGCTGCACGCGGATGTCCAGCAGGTCGCCGGGCCGCACCTCGTCCGGCCCGCGCAGAAACACGCCGCTGCGCCGCACCCGCACCAGGCCGTAGCCGCGCGCCAGAGGGGCCTCGGGATCGATGGCGGCCAGACGGGCCTGCAGCCGCTCCAGGCGGACCTCGTTGCGCTCAAGATGCCCCTGCGCGGCCCGCTCCAGGTCCCGGCGCAGGGCCTCCAGGCGCGCCGCCCCGGCCTCGGCGCGGGCGCCCAAGACGCCCGGCCCCATGGCCCGCTCCAGGCGCTGCGCCAGCCCGTCCAGGGCCTCTCCGCGCCGCGCCAGGAGGGCCTCGCCCGCCCGGGTCAGCCGCCCGCAGGCGGATGCGTGGCGCTCCGCCAGCCGCTCCAAGGCGCGGGCCGGAGAGAGCCAGAGCAGGGCCCGGCGCAGCTCCGCGAAACGGCCCTCGCGCCGTGTGAGAAACTCCCCGCCCGCGGCCAGTAGCGCCGCCTCGGTCTCGTCCAGGCGCTGCGCCAGGATGCGGCGCGGCGTCCACAGCCCCTGGGCCGCATGGCTGGGTGTGGCGGCGCGGCGGTCGGCCACGAGGTCGGCGATGGTCACGTCGATCTCGTGCCCCACGCCGCTGACCACCGGGATCGTGGCCCGGAAGACGGCGTCCGCCACCTCGCGCGTGTTGAAGGCCCAGAGATCCTCCAACGAACCGCCGCCGCGCACCAGACAGACCGCCTCGGCCCAGCCCTCGGCCGAGGCCGCGTCCAGGGCCGCGGCGATCTGCGCCGGGGCCTGCGCGCCCTGCACCAGCACGGGGTGGATGCGCAGTTCGGCCCCGGCCCCGGCCTCGGCGGCCAGACGCAGGAAGTCCCGCACCGCGGCCCCCCGCGGCGAGGTGATCACGGCCACGCGCCTGGGGTCGCGGGGCACGGCCATCTTGCGCGACTCGTCGAAATACCCCAGGCCCGCCAGTTCGCGCTTGAGCGCCTCGAAGGCCAGGGCCAGCGCGCCCGCGCCCTGCTCCTCCACCAGTTCGGCCACGAGCTGATACCCGCCGCGCGGCGGATAGACCGTGAGCCGACCGGCCACCAGCACGGACGCGCCGTCCCGCAGGAGCACCGGCCCGGCCTCGCAGACCTCGCCGGTGAGCGGATGCACCCCGCCCGCGGCCTGGGCCTCGCGCGTGCGGCGGAACCAGACCACGGACAGGACGGCCTCGGCGTCCTTGAGCGAGAAATACACGTGTCCCGAGGTCGGCCGCGCCAGCCCCGAAACCTCGCCCTTCACCCAGACCAGGGGGAAATTGCCTTCCACCACGTCCCGAAGGGCCTGGGTCAGCTCGCCGACGGTGAAAACGTGCGCCATGCGCCACCTTGGGCCGAAGGCGGAAAGAGGCTGCGGGGAAGGCCGGGACCCCGTCCGCTCTCCCCCGCCCGTCTCGCCTTCGTGTTCTGCGGTTACGTCGCCTTACGGCCGCAGCATGACCCGTCCGATGACCTCGGAAAGTTCCGTGGTGTCGAAGGGTTTGCTGATGTAGTCGTTCATCCCGGCGGAGAGGAAGCGGTCCTTGTCGCCCTTCATGGCGTAGGCAGTGAGCGCGATGATGGGCACGCCGGGGTCGAAGCCGCCGCCCTCCCCGGCGCGGATGCGGCGGGTGGCCTCCATGCCGTCCATCTCCGGCATCTGGATGTCCATGAGCACGAGGTCGAAGGGGCCGTCGCGGTCCAGCATCTGCAGGGCCTGCCGCCCGTTGGCGGCGCAGGCCACGGAGTGGCCGTCCATTTCCAGGGCGCGGCGGGCGAAGGTCTGGTTGACGCGGTTGTCCTCGGCCAGAAGGATGCGCAGGGCGGGCAGCCTGAGCCCGCCCACCACGGGCCCCTCGCCCTGCTCCGGGATTGCGGGCCGGGCCAGGTCGAAGGTGGCGGTGAAGCTGAAGGCCGCGCCCGCGCCCGGCTCGCTCTCCACCCAGACCTCGCCTCCCATGAGTTCCACGAGGCGCTTGCAGATGGCCAGCCCCAGGCCCGTGCCCTGGTACCTGCGCGAGTAGGAGGCGTCGGCCTGGGTGAAGGAGTCGAAGATCGGGGCCTGCAGCTCCCTGGGGATGCCGCAGCCGGTGTCGCGCACCTCGAAAAGCAGGCAGGTCTTGCTCGGGTTGTCGTGCGGGCAGGCCCAGGGCTTGGCCGATATCTCCACCCAGCCCTTGTCCGTGAACTTGATGGCGTTGCCCACGAGGTTGGCCAGCACCTGGCGCAGGCGCACAGGATCGCCGAACAGCTCCTGGGGCGTCTCCAGGGACTTGACGTAGCGCAGCTCGATGCCCTTGGCCCGCGCCTCGATGGAGAACATGCGGGCGGTGGTGGAGAGCACGCGGTCCAGGTCGAAGGGCTCGTTCACCAGATCGAGCATGCCGGTCTCGATCTTGGTGATGTCCAGGATGTCGTTGATGATGGTCAGCAGGTTGCGGCCCGCGTCGCGCACCATGCGCAGGTTCTCGCGCTGCTCCTCGCCCAGCTCCAGGCGCAGGGTCAGGTCGAGCAGGCCGAGCACGCCGTTGAGCGGGGTGCGCATCTCGTGGCTCATGTTGGCCAGGAAGCGGCTCTTGGCCAGCGAGGCCTCCTCGGCCGCGCGGCGGGCGGTCTCCAGCTCCTGCTCCAGGCGGCGGCGCTCGGTGAAGTCGATGACCGCGCAGTTGAAGAGAAACTCGCCGCCCACCTTCCCGGCCGGAATGGCGCTGACGTGCAGGCGGATGACGCGCTCGGGCGGCCCGGACAGGACCATGACCTCGCGCACGGGATGCGACGCCCCGCGCGCCAGGGCCAGGAGCGTGGCCAGGGACTCGCGGTCGTCCTCGCGCAGCAGGTCGAAGAGGCGTCTGCCCTGCAGGGATTCGGGGGGAAGCCCGAGCAGGTCCGAGGACTCGCGGCAGACGGCGCGTATCTCGCCCTCGGCCGTGAGCAGCATGAGCCCCACGGGCGCATGCTCGAACATGGCGCGCGCCAGGAAGTCCTGCATCTCGGGCGTCATGGCCTTTCCCCTATCTCCCGGGGGACTCCAGCCCCCAGGCCCGCCAGACCCCGGCCCGGAAAGCAGCGAAGGCGTCGCCGAAGCCGTCCAGGGGCAGTTCGGTCCTTGTCCCCGTCTTGCGGCACTTGGCCTCGATGACGCCGCGCTCCAGCCCCTTGCCGCCCAGCACGAGCTGGATGGGCATGCCCATGAGGTCGGCGTCCTTGAACTTCACGCCGGGCCGTTCGTCGCGCTCGTCGAAGAGCACGTCCAGGCCCATACCCTCCAGTTCGCGGACCATGTCCTCGGCGCGCGCCAGCACGGCCGCGTCCTTGCCCGCCAGGGCGATGAGCGCGGCCTCGAAGGGCGCGATGGTCGGCGGCAGCATCAGGCCGTCGGCGTCGTGGTTCTGTTCGATGGCCGAGGCGATGATGCGCGACACGCCGATGCCGTAGCAGCCCATGACCATGGTCCGCTCCTTGCCGTCCTCGTCGAGGAAGGCGGCCTTCATGGCCTCGGAGTACTTGAGGCCGAGCTTGAAGACGTGGCCCACCTCGATGCCCTTGGTCAAGGTCAGGGCGGTGCGGCAGCGGGGGCAGAGGTCGCCGCTGGCCACGCTGCGCAGGTCGGCGAAGCGGACCGCCTTCACGTCGCGGGCCATGTCCAGGTTGACCACGTGGGCGTCGGCCTCGTTGGCCCCGGCCACCATGCCGGTGGCGTTGCACAGCTCGTGGTCGGCCACGAGGACGTCCACCGCCAGCCCCACGGGTCCGGCGAAGCCCACGGGCGCGCCGCTCCATTGCTGCACCTGCTCGGGCGTGGCCAGCCTCACGTCCGTGGCGGCCAGGGCGTTCTTGAGCTTGATCTCGTTCAACTCGCGGTCGCCGCGCACCAGGGCGGCCACGGCCTTGCCGTCCACGTCGAAGAGCAGGGTCTTGACGATCTTCGAGGCGGGCACGCCGAGGCAGGCGGCCACCTCCTCCACGGTGTGCGCGCCGGGCGTGGCCACGCGGCTGAGCGCGCCGCACCCCTCGCCGCACTCGGCCATGACGCAGACGGCCTCGGCCTTTTCGAGGTTGGCGGCGTATTCGCAGCTCTCCGAGGTGCAGGCGGCGATGGTGTCCTCGCCCGTGTCGGCCAGGACCATGAATTCGTGCGAGAAGCTGCCGCCGATGGAGCCGCTGTCCGCCTCCACGGCCTTGAAGCGCAGGCCCAGGCGGCGGAAGATGCGGGTGTAGGCGTCGTACATGGAGCGGTAGGACGCGTCCGCGCCCGCCTCGTCGCGGTCGAAGGAGTAGGCGTCCTTCATGGTGAACTCGCGGCAGCGCATGAGGCCGAAGCGGGGCCTGATCTCGTCGCGGAACTTGGTCTGCACCTGGTAGAGGTTCAGGGGCAGCTGGCGGTAGGAGCGCACCTCGTGGCGCACGAGGTCGGTGATGACCTCCTCGTGCGTGGGGCCGAGGCAGAACTCCGAGTCCTTGCGGTCCCGGAAGCGCAGCAGCTCCTTGCCGTAGAACTCCCAGCGGCCGGTCTCCTTCCAGAGTTCCGCGGGCTGGACCATGGGCAGCAGCACCTCCTGCGCCCCGGCCCGGTTCATCTCCTCGCGCACGATGCCCGCCACCTTGTTCAGGGCGCGCAGCCCCAGCGGCAAAAAGGTGTAGATGCCGCTGGTGAGCTGGCGGACGTAGCCCGCGCGGGCGAGCAGCTTGTGGCTGACGACCTCGGCGTCGCGGGGCGCTTCCTTGAGCGTGGGCGCGTAGAGTCTGCTGAAGCGCATGGACATCTCCTCGAAATTACGAATTTTTCCGTTCCGTCAAAAACTTTTCCAGTTCGACCATGAAGCCCGCCAGCAGCTCCTCGAAGCCGCCGCGCACCGTGCCCACGATCTCGCCCTTGCGGAAGATCACGGCCTTGTCCCGGCCGCCCGCGATGCCGATGTCCGCCTCGCGCGCCTCGCCCGGCCCGTTGACCACGCAGCCCATGACCGCCACCTTGAAGACGTCGTTCACGCTGCGCAGCCGCTCCTCCACCGCGCCGGCCAGGGCGATGAGTTCGATCTCGGTGCGGCCGCAGGTGGGGCAGGAGACGATCTCCGGGCCGCGCGCGCGGATGCTCAGCGAGCGCAGAATCTCCCAGGCCACGGCCATCTCGGCCACGGGGTCGTGGGTCAGGGAGACGCGCAGGGTGTCGCCGATGCCGTCGGCCAGCAGCACGCCCAGCCCCACGGCGGACTTCACCGAGCCGCGCAGCAGGGTTCCGGCCTCGGTCACGCCGATGTGCAGCGGCCAGTCCGCGCGCCGCGCCATGAGGCGGTAGGCCGCGATGGTGTCCGTGACCGAGGAGGATTTCAGCGAAATCTTGATCTGGTCGAAGCCGCGCTTTTCGAGCAGGGCCACGTGGCCCAGGGCGCTCTCCACCATGGCCTCGGGCGTGGGGCCGCCGAAGCGGGCGAGCAGCGGCTTCTCCACCGAGCCGGAGTTCACGCCGATGCGGATGGGCAGGCCGTGGTCCTTGGCCGCGGCCACCACGGCGTCCACCTTGTCCGCGCCGCCGATGTTGCCGGGGTTGATGCGCAAGGCCTTGATCCCGGCCTCGGCGGCCATGACCGCCAGGCGGTGGTCGAAATGGATGTCCGCCACCAGGGGCACGGGGGATTTGGGCGCGATGCGCGCGACGGCGCGGGCCGCCTCCTCGTCGATGACCGCCAGACGCACGATCTCGCAGCCCGCGGCGGCCAGACGTTCGATCTGGGCCAGCGTGGCCTCGGCGTCGCGCGTGTCCGTGTTGCACATGGACTGCACGCGGATGGGGTTGCCCCCGCCGATCAGGAAGGGTCCGAGGCGGATGGCCCGCGTGGCGCGGCGGGCCGGGGCGGCATGGACGGCATGTTCGGCGTGCATGGTCTCCGGGCTCGAAAGGCGGAATATGGAGGGCGAGAGGTTAGCCTAACGGTCCTGAAAAGCCAAGCGCCGCGGTGGGGAGATGCGGCGGGTGCGCGGCATGGCTCAGGGCGCGGGCACGAAGCCCAGGATGGTGCGCGGGTGCTTGTCCGTGGCCAGGAGGAAGCCGCGGCCCGGCAGCACGGCCACGCCTTCCCAGTTGCGCGGCTCGCCCTGGGGCAGGATGTCCACGGGCGCGGCCGCGTCGGCCGTCACGCCCCGGGGCGTGAGCCGAAGCCGCACCAGCCGCTCCACCTGGGCGGGCGGATCGGCCTCGGGCGGGGGGCGCAGCAGCCCGCGTTCGCCGGGCCAGAAGTAGTTCACGGCCCAGAAGCGGCCGTCCGCTTCGGGCTGGGTCGCGGCCGTGAGGCGGTATTCCAGGGCCGGGGCCGGACGCAGGCCCTGGAAGCGCAGCGCGGCGTCGAAGACCGCGGCCGTGGGCGCGGGGTTCACGTTGCGTCCCCCGGCCTCGAAGAGCGCCGTGATCTCGCGGCCGTCCCAGAGCAGGGCCTCCACGGCCATGTTGGCGAGCTGCACGGGCAGGGGCGTCTCGGTCAGGGTTTCGGGCAGGATGCGCAGGACCGTTCCGCCCTGCTCCATGCGGCCCGCCACGAGGTAGGCGCGCATGGCCGCGCCGTTTTGCTCCTCCACGGCCAGCACGCAGTCGTCCGGGCCGGTGAAGACGATGGCCTCGAAGCCCTCGAAGCCGGGGATGCGGCCGCGCAGGTCCGCGCCCAGGACCGTGATCTCGCGCGGGACGAGGGGGGCCGGATCGCCATCCGCAGCCCGCTCCAGGGCCGCGCGCGGCAGGGCGAAGAGCGCGCCGGGCGCGCCGGGCGCGCGCCAGTCCGGGTATTGCGGCAGGAACAGCAGTTCGTCCCCGCGCCAGGCCAGATCGGACAGCTCGGCGTCGCGCTCCGCCGCCGGACCGGCCAGGGGCAGCTCGCGCACGGCCGTGGCCGTGGCGTCCAGGGCCTCGGGCGCGGCCAGCAGCAGGGCGATGAGGAGGAGCAGCAGACGCATGCTCTAAAAGTACCCCAAAGCGCGCAATTGGTCCATGACGGATTCCTTGTCCGCGTCGCGTCCGGAGCGTTCGCCCTCCGCCGCTGGCGCGGTGCAGGGCATGCAGCCCAGGGAGCGGTAGCCCTGGTCGTAGAGCGCGCAGTAGGGCGTGCGCGTCTCCATGATGTGGGCCCAGACGTCCATCTCGGTCCAGTCGAGCAGCGGGTGGACGCGCGTGTGGTCCGGGTCGCGGCGCGGCTCCAGGGCGTCGAGTTCGGCGCGGGAGGGGTGCTCGTCGCGCCGCAGGCCGGTGATCAGGTGCGTGAGGCCCATGGCGCGCACCGCGGCCAGCAGCGGCTCCACCTTGCGCGCGCCGCAGCAGGCCGCGCGGCCGTGCTCCGGGAGCACGGCGCAGCCCGGGGACGGACGCACGACGCGTAGCGCGACGCCCCACTCCGCGGCCAGACGGTCGCGCAGGGCCGTCACCTCCGGGAACTTCAGCCCCGTGTCCAGGGACACGGCCAGGGGCCGCGCCTCGGGGCGCGCCTCGGCCAGGACCCGCCGCCACAGGTCCAGGGCCACGCCGGAGTCCTTGCCGCCGGTGAAGGCCACGGCCACGCGCGCCGGGTCCGCCCCGGCGGCCAGGCCGCGCAGCAGCCCCAGGCTCGCCGCGCGTTTCTCCTCCAGGGACGCCCGCATCATGCCTCTTCCACCTTTCCCTTGCCCATTGACCGAAATCCGCGCTATTGTCCGAACATGCCGCCCTCGGGTCCGCCGACGGGCGGACGGGGCCTCAACCAGGAGCGACCGCGACCATGCGCGACACGATCCGCGAGATCATCACCGGGCATGACATCTGCGTGCTGGCGACAGCGGCGGACAACGTCCCCCACACCTCGCTGATGGCCTATCTGGCCTCGGACGACGCGCGCCATCTGTATCTTCTGACCTCGCGCAGCACAAGGAAATACGCCAACTGCCTGCGCAACCCGAGCGTCTCGGTGCTCATCGACACGCGCGAGACGCACCGGCAGGAGAACCGCGCGGCGGCCAAGGCCCTGACCCTGTCGGGCGAGTGCTCCCCGTGCGTCGCGGAGGAGGAGCGCAGGCGGCTCAAGGCCCTGTTCGCGGGCACCTTCCCGCACCTGACGAACCTGGCCGCGCACCCGGACGCGGACATCCTGGTGGTCCGCCTGCGCGCGGCCCAGCTCCTGGACGGGGCGGAGCGCTCGCACTACGAGACCTTCTGACCCGGAACGGCCGCAGCCCATGGCCGCGGAGGAATTTCACGCGGAAAGAAAAAACCGCTTGACGAAGACGGACGGCATGGGTATCTACCCCTTCTCCGTTGCGCCCGTAGCTCAGCTGGATAGAGTACCGGACTACGAATCCGTTGGTCGCACGTTCGAATCGTGCCGGGCGCGCCAAGAAAGATCAGAGGCCAGGTGAAAACCTGGCCTCTTTTTCGTTTGCGCGGCAGCCGCGCCGACAGCGCCTGCGCCGCGTCGGCTTCGATCCGCTCCGCCCCCGTGTCCGCAGCGGTCTGGCGATTATCCGCTTTCTTGCAGGTGCATGCCGGGACGGGGGTCAGTCCCGGTTGCGCACGTCGGCGCGCCAGGCGTTGAGGGGGGCGCAGCAGCCCTGGCCCGCGCCGAGGGCGGCGCGGACCTCAGCGCCGCGTTCGGGGTCGCGCATCAGCAGGCAGACGTAGCGGCTCGCGGCCTCGTCCCACAGAAGGTCCGGACAGCGCGGCATGTAGCCGTACAGACGGTGGGAGACCTCGCAGGGATCCGAGAGGCAGCAGCAGCCGCAGCCCACGCAGGGCTTAGACGGCACGGAAGACGCCGCCCCGCGCGGCGGCCGGGGGGCGGTCGCGCCGTGGGAGGGGACGTTTCCCGGAAGGGGCTTGCATGGAGCCTCCGGCGGTCGCACCGATGGCCCTGCCGGGCCGCCGGGAGTCCCGCCGGACAAAGGATCGGCCTGGAGGGACGAGGCTACCGTGCGCCATCCGGCCCGTCTTGTCCACTGCGCCGCAAGAAAACGGCCGGACGCCAGGCCCGGGCGGGGCGGCGGCGCAGACCCTGGCGCGGGCCGCGCAAAAAAGCCAGAGACGCAAACGCGCACGACCGACGGGCGACTCCCCGCCGGACGTGCGCGTTTCTCGGCGACGCGCCCGATGGCTCGCGGGCCGGCCCGCTAGAAGGTGGCCGCCAGGGTGCGGGCCTTGGCCAGGGCCTCGGCCTGGGCCGCGTCCGCGGTCTCCTTGCCCATGAGCGTGCCCTCCACGGCCGTGGAGCGGATGTCCGTGAGCCCCATGAAGCCGAGGATGAACTCCAGGTAGGGGGCCTGGAAGTTGAAGGCCTCGGCGGGCGTGCCGGGGTGGTAGACGCCGCCGCGCGCGTAGCTGATGTAGACCTTGCGCCCCGTGAGCAGGCCCGCGTAGGTCCCGTCCGGCCGGGGCATGAAGGTCAGGGTGGGCTGGCAGACGATGTCGATGAAATGCTTGAGGCGGTACGGGATGTTGAAGTTCCACATGGGCACGGCCAGGACGTAGCGGTCGAACGAGGCGAAATCCGCGATGATCTCCGTGACCCGGCCCCAGGCCTCCCGCTCCTCCGGCGAATACGGCAGGCCGTGCATGATGTTGTACTTGCCCTGCAGGGCCGGGCCGTCGAAGGGCGGCAGATCGACGCGGAAGAGGTCGCGCGTCGTGACTTCGGCGGCGGGGTTGGCCGCCTGCCAGGCGGCCACGAAGGCGTCGGCCACGGCCACGGAATGGGAGCGGCCGCGCGGCGAGGTCTTGAGGTAGAGCAGTCGGGACATGGCATCCTCCTGATGCGGGCTGACGGCGTCCGGCGCTCCCGCCCGCCGTCCGGCGGCCGCCGGACGGCGGCTGGGGACGTGCGGCGGGCGCACCGAAGAAACCGCCGCCACTCTACCCCAAGCCGGACGTTTGCGCCACGGAAAAGCACGCGCGGCGGGTTTCCCCGTCGGCCCGCCCGGCGGCCCGCACATGCCGCCGGGCACGTCCCGCTCAGGACAGCGCGTCGATGTGCAGGAACGAACCGCAGGAGGGGCAGACGTGGATGGTGCGGCCCGCATGGCGGGTCACGCTCCAGAAGACCGGGCGGCACACCGCGCCCTGCATCCTGTACTGCACCCAGATGTCCCGTCCGCATTCGCACGTCCTGCGCTGCATGGCCTGCTCCTCCTGTTCATCGAAATACACGCCAAGTTCATTAAAGTTAACACCGGGGACCGAAAAAACGGGCTCTCGCCCTGCCGTACACTGCATGTCCTGCTCCTTCGCGGCGCTCCGGGCGGGCCTTCCGGCCGCCCGTCCCCGCCTAGCGGTATTCCCTGCCGATCCAGACCACCTTGCCGATGATCCGGGCCTGGGCGATCTCCTCGCCCTGCAGCACGATGGGCGCGTAGTCGGTGTTGTCGCTGACCAGCACGAGCGCGCCGGGCCGCTTCTCCACCCGCTTGACCATGACCGTGTCCTCCAGTCCCACGGCGTAGATGCCGCCCGCCATGACGCCCTTCTGCGACTGGTCGATGAGGGCCGTGTCGCCCTCCTTGATCTCCGGCTCCATGGAGTTGCCGAAGATGTCCATGAGCACCATCTGCGCGGCGTTGCCCTTGCGGGCCAGCCATTCGCGCCGAAACGCGTAGTAGTCCTCGATCTCTCCCCCGGTTTCGAAGGAGCCGCCGCCCGCGCAGAGGCGGGCGCGCACCTTGGGCACCGCGGCGAAGTCGTCGCCGCGCACCGCGCCGCGCGGGTCGCCCCGGCCGGTCTCCAGCCACTCGGGATCGAGCCCGTAGACCCGCGCCACCCGGTCCGCCCAGGAGCGCGGGGCAACGCCGCGGCGCTTGGCCTGGGTCACGGCCGAGCGGTTCACCCCGAGCAGCGCGGCCAGCTCCTGCTGCGAGACGATGCCCGCGGCCTCGCGCACCCGCGCGAAAAAGGCGTCGAATCCCGTGCCGTCCCGGCCGGTTCCCGTGTGCCGCAAGGCTGGCGTGTGCATGGGCATCGTTTTCGTCTCCACGGCCCCTGTGTATGCCCGTCGTTCACATATGTCAACACGGCGCGGCGGAAAAAATCATTTCCCCTGCCCCGGGTTGTCCGTACCTTCCCGGACATGGACATGGCGACGGACGAAACCGTGGCGGGCGACCGCCTGCAGGCGCGCCGCATCGAGCGGCTGAACGCGCTGCTCATGGTTTCCTCCTTCCTGCTCACCATGCACAAGAGCGAATATTCCGCCATCTTCCGCAACATCACCTGCGCGGCCGCGCTCCTGGCGGTCTACGTCGCCTCCGGCTTCAGCTTCGAGCTGACCGGCCGCATCGCCCTGGCCATGGCCCTGTGCATGGCCTGCTGGCTCGTCTTCCGGGTGGTGCGCAAGCGCCGCGAGATCGAGCAGGCGCGCGGCGAAGTCACCCGCCGCGCGCGCGAGATGCGCGACCTGGGCGTGCCCCTGCCGCACATCGCGGGCGTGGAGTTCCCCCCGGACCGGACCGGCCCGGACGACGACCGTCCCTGATCCGCCGCCCGCTCCCCGACCGCCGCCGCGCTTGCCGCATCCCGTCCCTTTCCGCTATACCGGCGGCGGAGGGCGCACATGAACAGGCACACCGACGACTTTCCCGCACCCGACGCCTGGCACCGCTTCCACGTCTCCTACGGCGAGACGGACTGCGCCGGGGTGGTCTACTACGGCGAATACCTGCACTGGTTCGAGCGCGCCCGCAGCCGCCTGATCCGCGACCGGGGCATGAGCTATTCCGAGGTCGAAGGGCGCGGCGTGCTGCTGCCCGTGCGCCGGGCCGAGGTCCGCTACATCCGCCCCGCGCGCTACGACGAGGAGGTCTTCGTGCGCTGCGCCGTGTCCGCCTGGGGCCGCGCCTCCGTGACCTTCGGCTACCAGGTCTGGGGGCCGCCCGACCGCTCCGTGCTCCTCGCCGTGGGCGAGACCGAGCACGCGGCCATCGGCCCGGACTGGAAGCCCCTGCGCATCCCGGACTGGCTGAAGGCGCTCTTCACGGTCTGATCCCGCCACCCATACGGCCGCGTCCCCCGGCGGAACGAGCGGCATGCGAAGGCACATTCCCATGCGCATAGACATCCATTGCCACGCCTTTCACCCCAAGATAGCCGACAAGGTCACGGCCCAGCTCGACGACCACTACGGCATCCGCCCCGTGGGCTCCGGCACCTGCGAGGACCTGCTGGCCCGCGCCCGCCGCGCCGGGCTCGACAGGGTCGTGGTCCTGGGCGCGGCCACGGACCCGGCCCAGGTCATCCCGGCCAACAACTGGGCCATGGGCCTGCAGGAGGCCCACCCCGAGGTCATCGCCTTCGGCACGCTGCACCCGGGCTTCGTGGAGGTCGAGAAGGAGCTGGAGCGCCTCACGCGCCACGGCGTGCGGGGGCTCAAATTCCACGCGGACTTCCAGGGCTTCTTCCTGGACGACCCGTCCTTTTTGCGCCTGCTGGAGGCCGCGAACGGGCGCTTCGCGGTCATGTTCCACGTGGGCGACCGCCTGCCGCCGGAACGCAACCCCTCCTGCCCCTTCAAGATGGCCGCCCTGCTCGACCGCTTCCCCGAAACGCCGATGATCGCGGCGCACATGGGCGGCTACCTGCACTGGCAATGGGCGCTGGAGGAACTGGCGGGCCGCGACGTGTACTTCGACACCTCCTCCACCCTAGACTTCATCCCGGACGGCCTCCTGCGCGAACTCTTCCGCCGCCACCCGCGCGAGCGCATCCTCTTCGGCTCGGACTACCCCCTTTTCGACCCGGGCGACGAGGCCGCGAAGCTGCAGAAACGGCTCGGGCTGCGCGACGCGGAGCTGGAGGAGCTGATGGAGAACGGCGCGCGGCTGCTGGGGCTGATCTGAGGCAGCCCGGGTTCTGCCCGCACTCCCCGAAGCGTTGACCGCGCACGCGGCCTTCCTATAGACATGGTCTATCGATTCGCAAGGAGCCATAGACCATGCAAATGCTCATCATCCTTTCCAGTCCCGACCCCGAGATCCGCTGGAACGCCTTCCGTCTGGGGAACCTGATGCTCGAGGAGGGCGACGACGTGACCATGTTCCTGAACGGCCCGGCCGTGGCCTACGCCAAGGACGAGAGCCCGGCCCTGCCCATCGCGGAGCAGGCCAAGCTCTTCGCGCTCTCCGAGGGCGCGCTCTACGGCTGAGGCAAGTGCATGGTCCTCCACGGCGTGGAGGAAGACGCGAACATGAAGACCGGCAACCAGAAGATGCTGTACGAAGCCATCACGGCCGCGGACAGGGTGCTGAACTTCTAATGTGACGTCCGCAAAATACGCAAAACCGTATTTTGCGGAAGACCGCTAAGCCGAAAAACGTAGTTTTCGGCTTGCTCACGCCGCCTCTGGCGGCGGAGCCGGGCGAATGCCCGGCTCCTGTGTCGCGTATGCTCGTCGAAAATCATAGCGCGCATCTTCATGGGCGCGACACTGGACGAAGCGACGCGCGGCCGGGCTACTCCCCGTCCGTCCCCTGCCCGGGCGCCACGAAGCGCCCATCCGCCCGGACCGTGGCGGCGTCGCGGCCGCTCTCGCCGATCCAGCCCGAGCGCACCTCGCCCGTCGGCGCGTCGAAGACCGGCACGTAAGGCTTGAGGTCGATGACCGGCGTGCCGTCCAGAAGGTCGATGTCCACCACGTGGACCACGCCCGCGGCCACGTCCACGCGGCCGATGCGCAGCAGCGAGAGCCCCACGGGGTTGGGCCGCCTGGGCGCGCGCGTGGCGAAGAGGCCGCGCGGCGCGCCCTGGCCCTCGCGCCCCTCCAGGAAGGGCGTCACGGACAGGTCGAAACCGCTGCTCCGGTGGAAATGGTAGAGCGCGAAGAGGTGCGAGAAGCCCGCGAGGTCGGCCAGTCCGGCCGCGTACCCGGGCAGGAGGTCGATGCGCCCCTCCGCGCCGCGCGCGCCCGAGGGCTGGATGGGCGAGCCCTTGGCCTCCGTAAAGGGGGAGCGGACAAAACCAATGGGGCGGTACAGAAATTCCATGCATGCTCCGTGAACGCAGGACACGCGGCCGTGCGCAGGCGCGGCCGCGTGCGGTCCGCGCCGGGCGCGGACGCCGTCCCGTTTTCGCCCGCTACGTCAGCAGGCGCATGACGTCGATCTTTCGGCCGCGGGGGTCCAGGGTCTCCACGATCTCCAGCCTGTCGGCGAGGTCCGTGGCCTGGGCCGTGGCCAGGTCCACGACCTCGGCGCGGCGGGGGCGGAACTTGGCGTCGAAGACGATCTTCACCGAGGGGCGCAGGGGCTGGTCCGAGTTGGCCTCGCAGACCACGGCGTAGTGGCCGTTGTTCAGGCGCACGAAGCTGCCCACCGGAAAGATGCCCAGGGACTTGATGAAGTGTTCGAGGTAGCGCGCGCCGAAGTCCTTGTTGCGCATGGAGTACATGACGCGGAAGGCCTCGGCCGCGGGCTTGGCCTTGGCGTAGGGGCGGTCCGAGGTGATGGCGTCGTAGACGTCCGCGATGGCGATCACGCGCGCGAAGAGGTGCAGCTCGCCGTCCGCCAGGCCGCGCGGGTAGCCCTTGCCGTCGAAGCGCTCGTGGTGTTCGAGCACGGCGTGCAGTACGGGCCGGGGCACGTCGGGCTGGCCCTGGAGCAGGCGATAGCCCTCCACGGCGTGGCTGTGGGCCACCTTGCGCTCCCAGGGCAGGAGCCTGCCGGGCTTGTTCAGCAGCGCCTCGGGCAGGCGGGCCTTGCCGATGTCGTGATAGAGCCCGGCCATGCCGAGGTCGCGCACGGCCCGGTCGTCCAGCCCCAGGTGCTTGGCGAAGATGACCGCCAGCAGGGAGACGTTGACCGCGTGGGTGTAGTGGTACTCGTCGCGGGCGCGCAGCTTGGAGAGGCAGATCGCGGCGGATTCGTTGCGCTCCACGCTCGCGACGATGTCGTCCACCACGGGCGCGGAGGCCGAATATTCCACCCGGCCCGCGTTGCGCGCCATCTCCATGACCTCGCGCGCATGGCGCACGGCCTCGGCGTAGACCTTGGAGGCGACGGGAATCTCGTCGGAGAAGGCGACCTTGCGCTCCAGCCCGACGAAATCCACGGGCTCGTCCGGCCAGACCTCGGCCGGGGCCTCGCCCCCGGCGCCCCTGGCGGGGTCGATGAAGACCTCCACCGCGCCGCTCTTGCGGAAGAACTCGATCTGCTCGACAGAGGTCACTTCCTGCCGGGGAAAGGCCAAAGGCTCGCGGAACGTCCCTTCGCCGTACTTCTCGACGAACATGCCGATCTCGAGATCGTCGATGTGGATCTTCCTGAGCATGGCCAGAGTCTCCCTGAAAAAAAGAGGATACCCCCGCAGACTGACGTGTATATCGGCGGAAGACAGCAGTGGCAATAGGGCTGCGACAATAAAAAATATTATCTCTTATTCCAAATAGTTAGGACGCTCCAGCAGGGCGGGGAGACGGCGCTGCCGCCCGCGCGGCGGGCGTCCGGGCCGGACGGTCGCCCGGCCCGGGGCGGAAAGGCCTATTCCGGCACGTCGTAGGCCCAGCGGCCGGGCGGGGTCTTGCCCTCGAAAAAGGCCTGCACCCTGTCCCGTTCCGGGGCCCGGATGCGCAGGTCCGAGAGGCTGTGCGAGGCGGCGCGGGCGGCCTCGGTCTCGCCGTGGATGGCCAGGGCGCGCTCGATGAAGTCGGCGAGCACGAAGGCGGCCCGGACCGTCACGCCCTGCGGCTGGGAGGGCCAGGACACGCTCAGGGCCAGGACGTGGGGCCGCGCGGCCCCGCCCTCCCCCGCGTCCTGTGCGCCGCCGGGGACGCGGCCGGTGATCATGTTGCCGGTGCGGGTCAGGGTGTCAAGCGCCGTGGCGGGCAGCATGCCGCTCCACTTGGCCAGGCTGGTGCTGAAGAGCGGCTCCACGACCAGCCAGTAGTTCTGGTCCAGCTTCATGGCCACGGACATTCCCGGCTCGTTCAGGATGCTCGGGGCCTTGGCGTACTGGGCCGCCAGACCCTTCTGCAGCCGCTGCAGGGCGTCGGCGTAGTCGGTCAGGGGCATGGGCGGGCCTCCTTTGCAGGCTTTTCTAGCCGATACCACGCCATCTGCGCAAGCCGGGCGCGCGGAGCCTGTAAAAAGCGCCCCCCCGCCCTCCTTCCGGAAGACGGGGCGCGTCGTCTGCGTTTCCGGCGGCCCCGCGTCCCTGGGCGGCCGCTGTCGGCCGCCGTCTGTCCGCGTGGGCCGCGTGGGTCCGCGTGGGTCCGCGGCTGCGTCCTCTCAGTTCCTTTTTTCTTCCCGCCCCGCTACCACTGGTCCTGATCCGGCAGCCAGGTGTGGGTCCAGGTCTCGGTGAGCGTGTCCGCGCCGCGCCTGAGGGAGGCGCGCATCTCCACGGGCGGCTTGCCCTCGGGCGGGATGATCTCCCAGAACATGCGCCAGCCGTTCATGGACGGGTTGGGGACCAGGCGCAGCTTGGTCACCGTGCCGCCCGAGACGTCCAGCACCGGCTCCACCGGGGCCAGGGGCGGCAGGTCGCCCAGGATGCCGCCCGCGAAGTCCACGATGAACAGCCGCGTGCCGGGCACCGCGTCCTTGCAGGGGTCCGAGCCGCAGATGCCGCCGCGCATCTGCAGGGTGTTGACCACGTATCCCGCGGGCGGGGTGCCGGGCAGCACGCCGTGGAAGTAGGTCACGCGGTAGTCGAAGGCCAGCGAGTTGCCGCGGCGCAGGGGCTTTTGCGGCGTCCAGAAAGCCACGATGTTGTCGTAGCGCTCGGCGTCCGTGGAAATCTGCACCAGCTCCACGTGGCCCTTGCCCCATTTGCCCCTGGGCTCCACCCAGGCCCCGGGCCTGAGGTGGTAGACGGCCTCTATGTCCATGTAGCTCTTCACGTCGATGTCGCGCTGCACCAGGCCGAAGCCGCGCGGATTCTCGTCGGAGAAGGTATTGACCAGGATGCCGCGCGCGTTCTGCAGGGGGCGGTAGAGCCACTCCCCCGCGCCGTTGTGGAGCATCAGGCCGTCGGAGTCATGCACCTCGGGCCGGAAGTCGTCCACGTAGCGGGGGTCGCGCGGGAAGCGGCCGGTGTTCTCGCCGTACCAGTACATGCTGGAGAACGGGGCCACGCCGAGCTTGCGCACGTCCCTGCGGGCGAAAATCCGGCTCTGCACGTCCACGGTGGGGACCTCGCCCGGGGTGAGGACGAAGCGGTACGCGCCGGTCACGCTGGGGCTGTCCATGAGGGCGTAGATGGTGATGCTCGCGGCGTCCACGCCCGGCTTCTCCACCCAGAACTCCTTGAAGACCGGGAACTCCTCGGGGCCGTCGAGCACGGTGTCGATGGCCAGGCCGCGCTGCGACAGGCCGTACTCCTTGTCGCCCTGCTTGATGCGGCAGTAGCTGGCGCCGAGGAAGACCATGACCTCCTTGTACTCCGCGCCCGGCTCGGCCGCGTGGAAGAGCACCAGACCGGCGTAGCCCATGTCCTTGGGCAGCTTCAGGTTCTTGGGCGGCTGGCTCTTGCGGAAGTTGAAGAAGTCGGGCGAGTAGTCCAGCTCGCGCGCCTTGCCCTTCTCCACCACGTTGATCCTGACCTTCTTGGGGAAGAAGAAGCCGCGGTGGGCGAAGGTCAGCACGATGGGGCTGCCCTCCTTGCGCCAGAGCATGTTCTCGTAGTTGGGTTTGATCTCGCGGTAGCCCACGTAGTCGATGTCGCGGAAGAACTCCGGCAGGGGCGAGTCGTCCTCGCGGTAGGGCGCGTCGAGCAGGGCCCTGGCCTTGGCCGCGACCGTGTCCAGGCTGAAGGCGGCGCGCGCCTCGGCCGCGGGCAGGGCGGCCAGGGCGAGGGCCAGGAGCAGGGCCGCGCCGAGTGCGCGGCGGAAGGCGAAAATACGGGGAAGACGACCGTTCACGGCCATACGTTCTCCTTGCTGGTTTGCGGGGCCCGCCCGGCGGAGGGGCGGGACGTCCCGAAGTGCGCGGCGTCCTATCCTGTTCGGCAGGGCCTGGCAAGGCCCCGGCGCGCAAGGCGCGGCGCGGCCCGCGGGCGGCCCGGCGCGGACCCTCGGCCCCGGCCCGTTCAGGCCCGGACCGGGACGG
The DNA here is from genome assembly GCA_022839785.1 of Desulfovibrio sp. Lineage (GTDB taxonomy): Bacteria > Desulfobacterota > Desulfovibrionia > Desulfovibrionales > Desulfovibrionaceae > Alkalidesulfovibrio. The sequence goes on from JALHJW010000013.1 coordinate 45,672, forward strand.
AGCCCGGACTTGCCATTTCCCCCCTTTAACCTTACTTTCCCCTTCTTCCGCAAGGGGGAAACCGCCCGCTCGGCCCGCATCCCCGCAACCGGCCCGCCGAAGACCCGTCACGACACTGCGCAACCACCCGGAAGTAGCCAGAAATGCCCCACAAAGGTCCCCATATCTCCATTCCCATAGAGCGCCTGGTGCCCCGCGTGCTGGGCGTACGCGCCCCCGAGTTCTCGGCCTGGCCCGAGGGCGTGCGCCAGGCCGCGGCCGAGCTGGCCGCCGAGATGTTCCTGGTGCGCTACAACCCCTACATCGACCCCGAGCTGGTGCGCGCCTCCGTGGCCGCCGGGCTGGAGCAGGCCCGGCCCTCGCTCGGCGAGCACTACGAGACCGTGCGCGCCGCCATGGAGGCCTTCTGGCGCGGCTTCGACGCGGACGCGGCCTTCAAGGCCGAGGTCCTGCGCCGCCTGGGCGAGGTCCTGCCCGCCGAGGCCATCGACCAGAACCCCGGCAGCCTGATCCAGACCTCCACCGACGCCACGGACCTGCGCATGGAGCTGCCCATGCTCATGCTCGCGCCGGAGACCGTGCCCCACATCCAGGCCGTGGTCCGCCTGGCGGGAGAACTGGGTTTTTCCATCATCCCGCGCGGCGGCGGCACCGGCCTCACCGGCGGCGCCATCCCGGCCATGCCGCGCACGGTCATCCTCTCGCTCTCCAAGCTCAAGCGCATCGCGGACATCGACGAGCAGGCCATGACACTCACCGCCGAGGCGGGCGTGATCACGGCCGCCGCCATCAAGGCCGCGGACGAGCGCGGCCTGCTCTTCACCGTGGACCCGGCCTCCAAGGCGGGCTCCAGCATCGGCGGCAACATCTCCGAGAACTCGGGCGGCCCGTTCTGCTTCGAGTACGGCGTGACCCTGGACAACATCCTCTCCTACAAGATGGTCATGCCCGACGGCGAACTCGTGGAGGTGCGCCGTCTCGGCCACCCGCGCCACAAGATTCTGGCCTGCGAGGACGCCGTCTTCGAGGTGCGCGGCGAGGACGGCGCGCTCAAGGAGACCCTGCACCTGGCCTGCGCCGACATCCGGGGCGAGGGGCTGGGCAAGGACGTCTCCAACAAGTGCCTGGGCGGCCTGCCCGGCGTGCAGAAGGAGGGCGTGGACGGCGTCATCGTGGAGGGCACCTTCGTCCTGCACAAGAAGCCCTCGCTCTCGCGCACCCTGTGCCTGGAATTCTTCGGCCGCAGCATGCACACGGCCATGGAGGTCATCAAGGAGATCATCGCCCTGCGCGACCGCATCCGCCAGCAGGGCGACCTGGTGAAGATCTCGGCCCTGGAGGAGTTCGGCCCCAAGTACGTGCAGGCCATCGCCTACGAGAAGAAGTCCACGCAGTACGAGGGCGAGCCCATCTCCGTGCTCCTGGTGCAGCTCGACTCCGACGACCCGTCCGCCCTGGAGCAGGCCGCGCAGGCCGTGGTGGACATCGCCGCGCGCCGCGAGAACGTGGACGTCTTCGCCGCCAGGGACGAGCGCGAGGCCGAGCACTTCTGGGAGGACCGCCACAAGCTCTCGGCCATCGCCAAGCGCACCTCGGGCTTCAAGATCAACGAGGACATCGTCATCCCCACGGACGTCATCCCCGAGTTCTCCGACTTCCTGGAGGGGCTGAACCTGCACTACATGGCCGTGGCCTACCGCTCGGCCCTGCGGCAGGTCACGGACCTCGGCCCGGTGGACCCCGCCGACCCCTTCATCGAGGGCGAGTTCGCCTTCATCAAGGACGTGCTGCGCGGCGCGGTCAAGGCCTCGGAGCTTTCCGACCAGGAGCTGGAGGTCCAGGCCACCTACTTCTTCCACGACCTGCGCAGCCGCTATCCGGCCGAGCGCGAGGCGCTGGAGCGCATCCAGGCCGGGATGCTGGCCACGCGCGTGGTCATCGCCAACCACATGCACGCGGGAGACGGCAACTGCCACGTCAACTTCCCGGTGAACTCCAACGACCCGGTCATGCTCGGCCTGGTGCACGAGGCCGTGGACAAGGTCTTCGCCAAGGTCACGCAGCTCGGCGGCGCGGTCTCGGGCGAGCACGGCATCGGCATCACCAAGATCGGCCATCTGCCCGAGCGCCGCATCGAGGAGCTGCGGGCGTACAAGAGGCGGGTCGATCCGAAGGGCATCATCAATCCCGGCAAGCTCACCAGCCGCGAGCTGACTGTGGAGCCGTACACCTTCTCCTTCAACCGGCTGATCCAGGACCTCGCCATCACCGCCCTGCCGGACAAGGAGCGGCTCATCCGCCTGCTCTCGGACGTGCAGACCTGCACCCGCTGCGGCAAGTGCAAGCAGGTCTGCCCCATGTACCACCCGCGCGCGGGCTTCATGTTCCACCCGCGCAACAAGAACATCGCCCTAGGCGCGCTCATCGAGGCCATCCACTACTCCCTGCTGCATTCCGGCAGGCCGGACAAGCGGCTCATGGCCGAGATGCGCCGGATCATGGAGCACTGCACGGCCTGCGGCCGCTGCATGGGCGTCTGCCCGGTGAAAATCGACTCCTCCAGCGTGGCCCTGCACATGCGCGCCTTCCTGGAGGACAAGCGGGCGGGCGGCCATCCGCTCAAGAGCCGCGTGCTGCACTTCCTGGCCCAGGACCCGGAGAAGCGCGTGCCCGCCGCGGCCAAGGCCGTGGCCCTGGCGCAGCGGATCAACAACCTCGGCCTGGGGCTGATCCCCGAGGCCTGGCGCGGCCGCTTCGAGAGCCCGCTGCTGCGCGGCCCCGGCCCCGTGCCGGGCGCGGCCTCCCTGGCCGAGGCCGTGCGGCCGGACCAGGCCTTCATCCTGGCCCCGGCCGAGATCGAGGACGCGCGCGACGTGCCCGAGACGGCCTTCTACTTCCCGGGCTGCGGCGCGGGGCTCTTCTCGCGCGACATCGGGCTCGCGGTCATCTTCCTCCTGCTGCGCCAGGGCGTCTCCGTGATCCTGCCGGACCGCCACCTGTGCTGCGGCTACCCCCTCCTGGCCCAGGGCATGGAGGAGGCCTACGCCAACAACTTCGGCAACAACATCGCCAAGCTGCGCATGGTCCTGGACAAGGCCGGGCGCAAGGGCTTCAAGCCGAGCCTGGTGCTGACCTCCTGCGGCACCTGCCGCGAATCGCTGCACCGCCACGGCATCGAGGCCACCTTCGGCCCCAAGGCCAGGCACCTCGACGCCCTGCAGTACCTCGCGGGCAGGTTCGCGCCCGGCGGCCACCCGGCCCCGGCCGAGATCATCTACCACGCGGCCTGCCATTCCGAATGGACCGGCCAGAACCCGGCCAAGGCCCCGGAGGCCTACCGCAAGGCCCTGGCCGCGCTGACCGGCTCGCGCGTGACCCTTTCCCCGGGCTGCTGCGGCGAGTCGGGCCTAGGCGCGCTGACCAGCCCGCGCATCTACAACCGCATCCGCGACCGCAAGAAGGAGCAGCTCGCCCAGGACTTCGCCAAGGTCCGGGGGAGCGACGAGGCCGCCGCGCCCGTGGTGGTCGGCTGCCCCTCCTGCCAGATCGGCGTGAAGCGCTGCGTCATCGAGATGGGGCTGACCGGGCAGGGCCGCGAGGTGCTGCACGCGGTCGAACTGCTGGCGCGCATGGCGGGCGGCCCGGGCTGGCGCGACGAACTGCTGCGGGCGCTCGCCGCCGCGCCGGGCCACGACGGCCTGCGCCTCGTGCCCGGGCTGACGGTGCAGACGTAAGCCCATGCGCGTCCTGGCCATCGACTTCGGCACGAAAAAGCTCGGACTGGCGCTCTCGGACCCCGAGGGCCGCTTCGCCCTGCCGCGCGGCGTCATGCCTCGCGAGGGCGAGGCCGAACAGATGTACGCCGGACTCGCCCGCCTGGCGGCCGAGGAGCGCGTGGGCGCGCTGGTCGTGGGCCTGCCGCTGGGGCTCGACGGCGCGGAGACCGCAACCACGCGGCAGGCGCGCAATTTCGGCAACCGTCTGGCCGCGCGCCTCGCCCTGCCCGTGCACTTCGTAGACGAGCGCCTCTCCTCGGCCGAGGCGAAAAGCCGTCTGGCCGAGACCGGCACGCGCGGCAAAAAGGCCAAGGCGCGCCTGGACGCCGAGGCCGCGGCCCTGATCCTGGAAAGCTTTCTGGCCGCGCGGCGCGCCGCCGCGCCCGCCGCTCCAGTCGGCGACGGACCGGACGGGGAGGACGCGCCGTGAGGCGGCTGCGCCCACCCCTTGCGCGCATCCGGCGCGAGGCGGACGCAGCCCGGCGCCTGGGCCTGCCCAGGCCCAGGCCGCGCCGTCTGCGCCTGCTCCGCGCGCGTCCCCCGGCCGTCGCCGGGGCGAACGCCGGAGCGGACGCCGGAACGGCCGAGGCCGCGCCCCGGACCCTGGCCGAACAGTCCATCGCCGCGCAGTCGCGGCTCCTCACCCCGGTCAGCCCGGCGCGGGACGCAAAACGCCGCTCCCTGCGCCGCCTCGCCCTCCGGGCCGGGCTGCTCCTGCTGCTCTGTCTGGCGGGCCTGGGAGCCCTGGCCGCGCACATGCTCCTGCGCGTGGGCGGCGAACCGCGCCAGACCCCGGTCTTCGTCGCGCCCGGCGCGACCTTCGCCCAGGTGGCCCAGGACCTGGAGCGACAGGGCCTGATCCACGACGCGGACACGTTCCTGCTGCTGGCGCGTCTCACCGAGTCCGGCGGCAGGCTGCGCGCGGGCGAATTCCTGGTGGACGCCTCGTGGCGGCCCATGCGCGTGCTGGAGCAGCTCACGCGCGGCCAGCCCGTCCTGCACCGCCTGCAGGTGCGCGAGGGCCTGGCCTGGTGGGAGGCCGGACGCCTCGTGGAGCAGGCGGGCCTGGGCTCCTACGCCTCCTTCGAGCGCGCCGTGCGCGACCCGGCCCTTCTGGCCCGTCACGGCATCCCCTTCGACACGGCCGAGGGTTTCCTCTTCCCCGAGACCTACCTCCTGCCGCGCAACCCCGAGAACGACGCGCGGCCCGTGGTCGAGCACATGCTGCGCGAATTCCGGAAGGCCGCGCGCGAGGTCTGGCCCGAGGGCCTGCCGGAGGGCGGAGAGCTGGCCCGTCTGGTGATCCTGGCCTCCATCGTGGAGAAGGAGACCGGCCAGGAGAACGAGCGCGCCCGGGTGGCCGGGGTCTACGCCAACCGCCTGCGCATCGGCATGCCCATGCAGGCCGACCCCACGGTGATCTACGGCATCGGCCCGGACTTCGACGGCAACCTGCGCCGCCCGGACCTGGAGAACGCGAGGAACCCCTACAACACCTACCGCCACCCCGGCCTGCCGCCCGGCCCCATCTGCTCGCCCGGCAAGGCCGCGCTGCAGGCCGCGGCGCAGCCGGAACACCACGCCTATCTCTACTTCGTCGCGCGCAAGGACGGCTCCCACGAGTTCTCCACCAACCTCGACGACCACAACGCCGCCGTGCGCAGGTTCCAGCTCCGCAAGCGCTAGCCGTCCGCCCAAATCCCCGGCGCGGCCGCGCCGCCCTCCGGGAACCCGTTGCGCCGGGCAATGAACGCTGCTACGCGTTCCCTTCATGACCTCGCCCGCCCGCGTCCCGCTGCTCGCGACAGTCCTGCTCTGCCTGCTGTGCGGCGCGCCCCCCTGCAGCGCGGGCGACACGCAGGCCGAGTACGACCACGCCGTCGCCCAGGCCCGGGCCCATGCCCAGAACCCCACGGGTTACACGGCCACGGACCTCAAGGTGATCACGGGACCGGCCTCGGGCGACGGCAACACCTATGTGGGCGGAAAGGTCCTGGTGCGCACCTTCACCAAGGAGAGCTACTACCGCACGGCCAACCCGGGAAAGACGCTGACCTCCTACGGCTCGCCCGCGAGCAGCGCCATGTGGGTGACCACGGGCGACGAACTGAAGGACTTCTGGACGGACAACGGCGTGACCGCCGGCAACGTCCGCCTCGAAACCGCCCGCGCCCTGGGCATGCCCTCCTCCACCAGCAACGACATCATCCTCGAATTCCTGGTGGACCCCGACGCCGGCCACATCCAGCGCCCCGCCAAGGACCCCGGCATAGACGCCCAGCCCACCGCCCTGGGCGAGGCCGCCGGGTTCGTACAGCCCGCGGGCATGGACGCCCAGGCCTACGCCGATTTTCAGGCCTACTACGCCAACTGGAAGGACGCGGCCTACGGCTCGGCGAACTTCCCCTGGACCCAGCTCGGCTACACCTACGTCTGGGGCCGGGGCGACGCCTTCGCCGACATCCGGGGCCTCTCGGAATTCATCGTGCCCGGCGGCGTCTCCTTCACGGTCCACGCCATCTATTCCCTGCAGTCCTATCTCTACACCGCGGGCGACGGCTCGGGCGACTTCACCGTCACCGGCGACGCGGACACCATCTGGGCGGGCCGCAACTTCCAGCCCACGGGCAGCAGCGTCAACATCTCCTCGGGCGCCGTCATCGCCGGCGGCCAGGGCCTGCTCGTCTCCTCGCCCGCCTATACCGTGACCAACGCCGGGATCATCCGCGGCTCCACGGCCGCCAAGTTCGGCATCCCGGACACCTCGGACGTGGCCCTGCTCTTCCGGGGCGACGCCAGCGACTTCGGCGGACAGGTCGTCGTGCCCTCGGGCCCCAACACCCTCAGCAACAGCGGGACCATCCAGAGCCCGGGCACGGCCGTGCGCGCCGACGCCGGGGATACGAACATCACCACCTCGGGCGTCATCGACGGCGGCGCGTACGCGGTGAAGACCGGCGCGGGCGCGGACAGCCTGACCGTGACCGGCGGCAGGATCGCGGGCCGCGTGGACCTGGGCGCGGGCGCGGACGTCCTCTCCACCACCGGGGCCTGCACCCTGGCCCTCCCCATCGACAACGCCGCCCCCGCGCCGCCCCTGCAGGGCATCGAGACCGTCAGCCTCCACGACGCCACCGCCCTGTCCGTGATCTTTCCCGGCAAGCGTTGCGTGGCCAGCGGCTCCACCTTCGACGTGGTGCAGGCCACGACCCTGACGGCCACGCCCGCCAACCTGCACGTGACCAGCAATCTGCCCATGTACCGTCTGAGCGCCTCGGCCGCGGGCGGCGTGCTGCGGGTCACGGCCGTGCGCGAGGCCGCCTACTACGGCGTCTCGGCCGCCACCCCCTCCCTGGGCGGCGCGCTGGACAGCCTCGCGGCCTCGGGCAACGCGGCCATGGACCCGCTCATCGCGGCCCTGGACGCCTCGGACGACCCCGGCGGCAACGCCTCCCAACTCGCGCCCGGCAACCGGAGCGGCGTCCCGGCCGTGGCCGCGGGCGGCGGTTCGGCCTTCTCCTCGGCCTTTTCAGGCCGCATGCAGGGGCTGCGCGCGGGGCTCGGCGGCGGGGGCGCGCCCGGCGGAGGCCTGGCCCCGGCGGGCTTCGCGGCGCACGGCGTGGACGCCGCCGGGCTGCTGGCGCTGGCCGGCGCGTGGCGGGACAGCACGCCCCAGCTCCCGGCCTGGCAGGCCTCGCTGCCGGGCGTGCGCAGCGCCGCCGGTCCGGCCGTTGACTCCCCCTGGGAAGTCTTCGCCGACCTCTTCGCCCACAGCGGCGTCTCCTCGGCCCAGGGCGGCGTTCCCGGCTACGAGAGCCACGGCGCGGGCCTGATGGCGGGCCTGGGCTACAGGATATGGCGCAACTCCCACGCCGGGCTCGTGGGCGGCCACATCCGCTCGGACGCCTCGTACAACGCCTCGGCGGGCGAGACCTCGGCCGGGGACAGCCGGGACCGCGTCTGGCGCGTCGGCCCCTACCTCTCCCTGGACCTCGCCCCCTGGAGCCTGGACGCCATGCTGACCTTCGGCCGCCACGAGGTGCGCGGCGACCGCCACATCCCCTTCCTCGGCCGCACGGCCTCGGCCGAGTACGGGATGCACGACCTTCTGGCCTACCTCGGGGCGTCCCGCGCCTTCGACCTCGGCGGCGGCTTCGCCGCCGCGCCCTTTGCCGAGGCGCAGTATTTCCGCCTGCGCAGCGAGGCCTACGAGGAAACCGGGGCGGGCGACGCCGACCTTTCCGTGGCGGCCCGCACCGGCGACTCGCTGGCCGCCGTGCTCGGCCTGCGCCTGGGCCGGGACATCGACCTCGGGCCGCGCACCCTGCGGCCCGAGATCTGGGGCGGCTGGCGGCACGAATACCTCGCCCCGGACGGAAGCGTGGACGCGGCCTTCGCCGCCGCCCCCTCCCAGACCTTTTCCGGCGAAACCGCGGGCACGGACCGGGATCAGGCGCGCCTGGGCGCGGGGCTCTCCGTGCTCGGCCGGGAGGGCGGCTCCGCCTCCCTGCGGCTGGACGGGACCTTCGGCCGCCTGACCTCGGACATCGCCCTGACCCTGGGGCTGCGGCAGGCGTTCTAGCCCACGCCGCCTTCCCTCCCCGGCCCGAAGCTGCTAGAACCGCACTGCGCATTCAATCAGGAGGTTTCGCATGTCTGCACTTCGCGTCGGTTGGATAGGGGTCGGGGTCATGGGCCGTTCCATGTGCGGTCATCTGCTTGCCGCGGGCTATCCCGTGCGGGTCTACAACCGCACCAGGGACAAGTGCGCCGCGCTGGCGGACAAGGGCGCGACGGTCTGCGCCTCCCCGGCCGAGGTCGCGCAGGGCAGCGACGTCATCTTCTCCATCGTGGGCTTCCCCAGGGACGTGGAAAACGTGCTCCTGGGGCCGGACGGCGTGGTGCCAAACGCCGCGCCCGGCTCCGTGGTCGTGGACATGACCACCTCCGAGCCCGCGCTGGCCAAACGCATCTTCGACGAGGCCCGGGCGCGCGGCCTGGAAGCCCTGGACGCGCCGGTCTCCGGCGGCGACCTGGGGGCGCGCGAGGCCGCCCTGGCGATCATGGTCGGCGGCGAGGCCCCGGTCTTCTCGCGCGTGCTGCCCCTTTTCGAGAAGATGGGGAGGAACGTGCGCCTCATGGGCGGCCCGGGCGCGGGCCAGCACACCAAGATGTGCAACCAGATCCTCATCGCCGGGACCATGATCGGCGTGGTCGAGTCCCTGCTCTACGCGCAGCGCGCGGGCATGGACCTGAACGCCGTCATCGACGTCATCGGCAGCGGCGCGGCCTCCTCCTGGTCCATCAACAACCTGGGCCGCCGCATCGCCGGGGGCGACTTCAACCCCGGCTTCTTCATCAAGCACTTCGTCAAGGACATGGGCATCGCCCTGGCCGAGGCCCAGGCCATGAACCTCTCCCTGCCCGGCCTCGCCCTGGTCCGCCAGTTCTACGTCGCGGCCATGGCCCAGGGCCTGGAGAACCTGGGCACCCAGGGGCTGTACAAAGCCCTGGCCCAGATGAACGGCATCGCGCTCTAGAACCCTCCCGCGCCGCGGCCGGAACGCACCGGCCGCGGCGCTCCCCTTTCGCTTCCGGCCACTCTCGGCTACACCCCTGCCATGACGTCCGTGCCCCTCGTCTCCGTGCTCATGCCCTGCTTCAACGCGGCCGACACCCTGCCCGCCGCGCTTGCCAGCCTCGCGGCGCAGACGCTGCGCGACTTCGAGATCGTGGCCGTGGACGACGGATCGGACGACGCCACCTGGGACGTGCTGACCGCCCACGCCGCCCGTGAGCCGCGCCTGCGGCCCCTGCGCCTGACACACGCCGGGATCACCCCGGCCCTGAACGCCGGGCTCGCGGCCTGTCGCGCGGAGCTCATCGCGCGCATGGACGCGGACGACCTCTGCCTGCCCGGACGCCTCGCGGCCCAGGCCGCGCTCTTCGACGCCGACCCCGGACTCGCCGTGGCCTCCTGCCGCGTGCGCTTCGGCGGCTGCCGGAAGGCCAGCGGCGGCTACGCGGCCTACATCGACTGGATCAATGCGCTGCGCACCCACGAGGAGATGTTCCGCGCCCGCTTCGTGGAAGCCCCCCTGGCCCACCCCACGGCCATGCTGCGCGCCGACGCCCTGCGCGCCGCGGGCGGCTGGCGCGAGGGCCGCTTTCCCGAGGACTACGAACTCTGGCTCAGACTCTTCGCCGCGGGCGCGCGCTTCGCCAAGCACCCGGACGAGCTGCTCGTCTGGAACGACCCGCCCGGCCGCCTCTCGCGCACCCACGAGAACTACGCGCCGGACGCCTTCGACGAGGTCAAGGCCGACCACCTCGCCGCGTGGCTGAAAACGGCCGCGCCCTCCTGGCCTGACGTCATCCTCTGGGGCGCGGGCAAGGGCTCGCGCCGCCGCATGGCCCCGCTCCTGGCGCGCGGCGCGCGCATCCGCGCCTACGTGGACATCGACCCGCGCAAGATCGGCAACCGCATCGCGGGCGTCCCCGTCATCGCCCCGGCGGACCTGCCCCCGCCGGGCGGCGTCTTCCTGCTCACGGCCGTGGGCTCGCGCGGCGCGCGCGCCGACATCGGCGCATGGCTGGCCGGGCACGGCTGGGAGGATGGACGGGACTGCCTGCACGCGGTCTAGTGCCGCGTCGCGGACGCGCGCCAGGACGCGTCCGGGGACGCCTTGCACGACGCCTCCGGCGGCCAGGGGAGGGGCGCTCCGCGCGCCCCTCCCCTGGACCCCTTCCCGGCGCAAGGGGCCGAGGCCCCTTGACCCCGATCCCTGCGCCAACGGCGGCAGATCAGGCCCGCCCGGTCACGACGGCGAAACGACGGAGACGAAAAAGGCTAGCGTCCGCGAAAATAGATGCCCTTGAGCTTTCGGACCAGTTCCGCGTCGGGCTGGTGGGGGTTGGACACGCAGAGGCAATCGGGCAGGGGGACGCAGGCGGCGAAGGGCGTGGCGCAAAGGAGCTTTTCCGCGGCGTGGCGGAGCAGCGGGGCCAGGGAGAGCACGTCCTCGACGTTGTAGGCCAGCAGGGTTTCCAGGGCGCTCGCCGCGCCGGAATCGGCGAAACGCCGCCAGAGCAGCACGGCGAAGTAACCGTCCACCCCGTCCAGTTCGTCGCGCCCCAGCCCCAGCGCCTTTTCGCAGCGCTTGAGCCCCCCGGTCAGGCCGACCCGCTTGAGCAGAAAGCGCAAATCCACGTGCGCCTTGGGCAGGGCGATGCGCATCTCGCGCTCGATGAACGGCGCGTCGAAGGAGCGGCCGTTGTAGGTCACGAGCAGCTTGAAGTCGCGGATGTCGTCCTGAAAGGCGTCGAGATTCCGGCCGTGCACGTAGGTGCGCACGCTCCTGCCGTCGGACAGGGCGATGGAGGTGATGTGGTCCAGGCCCTTGCCCAGGCCCGTGGTCTCGATGTCGATGTAGGCCGTGGCGTGGGCGAAGTGGGGCCAGAGCCGCCAGTGCTCCTGGGGCGGCAGGCGGGCGGCGAAGAACTCGGCGTCCCCGGCGGCGAGGCGGTCGCGGGACGCGGCGAGCAGCTCGGCGGCCTGGGCGTGCTTGTGCGGCGAGACGAGGGCCGCGGCATGGGCGAAGTCGTCCCAGTGCCGCACGCCCGCGGCCCAGAACTTCTCCTCGGTGCGCACGCCGATGCCGGGAAGGTGGCAGAAGGTCTTTTCAAGCATCGCCGCCTTGAGTACCCATCCGGGCGACGGCTGACAAGCGAAGAAATCGCGGCGCGCCGCATGCGGACCGCTCAAGGCGCGTCAAACGCACGAAGCAAAAGACGCCCACGCCGACGCGTATTCCCCATACGCGAGGGTTTGGACGTCTCGCGGCGACGCAGCGAATGGCGCGTTTTCAGCGGCCAGGGACGGGGCGCGAGGCCCCGTCCCTGGCCGCTCAAGGAGGTGCGGGGTCCGGTTAGCCCCGTTTGCTGACGTAGCGGCTGTGGAGCGGGGCGCTCGCGCCGCCCGCGGCCTGCTGGTAGCCGCCGAAGCGCTTGGTCTCCTGGCGCGTGCGCGTCAGGTCGGCCTTGAGTTCGGCGTGCAGCCTGCGCGCCTCGGCGGTGAGCATGCCCTGCATGTTCTTGAGCTGCGTGAGCTTGTCCAGCAGGGCGGCGGGCGAGGCCTCGTCCTTCATGGCGAGCACCCGGCGCACGATGTCCCCGCGTTGGGCGCTGCTCTCCTCCGCCTTCTCGAATTCGCCCTCGATGAGGAAGCCGAGTTCGGCCTCGCTCATGGCCAGTGCCTCGTCCAGGAGTCTGATGCGTTCGGACATGGCGCGTCCCTTCCTTACTGCACGTCCCGGATGTCTTCGCGCAGATTGGCGATGATCTGTTTCCAACGCTGCACGGCCGGGACGTATTCGTATTCGAGCAGATCGGCGAGGAGGACCCAGTCCTCGTTGCCGGTGACGTCGAGCATCTCGGTGAAGAGGGCGGACAGCTCCTCGATGGCCGCGGCCAGGAGCTTGTTCTCCTTGAGGGAGAACTCGTCGCGCAGCACCCCGACGATGCTGAAGAAGTCGCGGGTGACGTCGATCAGGTCCTGGAACATGTCCAGGGCCTCGGCGTCGTCGGCCTGGCGGAAGAGGCCCGCCACCTTGCGCGCGCCCGCGTCCATGATGGTCACGACCTTGTACAGCTCGCGCGTGACGTTCACGGCCATCTCGCCCACGCCCACGGTCACGAACTCCACGCTCGACACCTCGGCGGTGGGGATGTCCTCGGCTTGGTGGGGGTAGATCTCGGAAAAGCTTTCCTTGTTGACCAGCACGTCGGTGACGATGCGGTCGGTCATGTACTTGTCGGCCATGACCGTGACGATGATCTCTTCGAGATTCTGGAACTGACTGATGTTTATCGGGGTTTCGCGGCCGTCCACAACGATCATTGCACTCTCCTCCTTGAGGTGACGGGTTTTCCTGCCCCGGCGCTTTCAAGAAGCGTGCCGGGCAAGAATGACCGGGTGCGGGACCGCTAAAAGTCCCGGCGCACAAGAATCAGCGGGCGGACAGGGAGGAGAGCGCAGCCAGCCCCTGGCGGTAGCGGGCCACCAGCGCGGCCACGTCGGCCAGACGGTCGCCGCGGGCCTCGCCCTGGGCGGCCAGGAGCCAGCCCAGCGGGGCCAGGCGGGGATCGGCCTGGAGCAGCGCGGTGAGGCGCTGCCAGGTGGCCAGGAACTTGGTCTTGAAGGCGGGCAGCGGGTTCTGCGCCAGGAGCGCGGCCTGCCCCTCCAGGAGCTGGGCCAGACCCGAGGCCTCGGCCAGGGGACGCGCCAGGGCGGCGCGCAATTCGGGCGGCAGGGGCGGGACGGCCGCGAGGTCCGGGGAGGCGGTCCCGTCAAGGAACTGACTGTAGAAGGCGCGCTGCGCCAGGAGCCAGGCGTGGCGGCCGTCCGGCGCGGCGCTGCCGGAGGCCTCCCCCAGGGGCGCGAGGCCGAGGTAGCCCGAGGCCTCGCGCCGGGCGACCCAGGCCCGGCTGCCGGGGGGCGGGGCGTCGCCCCAGCCTCCGGTCCCGGTCAGGCGGGCGGCCGCCGCCGCGAAGACGCCGTCCGGGCCGATGGCCCGGCGGCAGGCCTCGCCGCGCGCGCAGGGCGCGCCGAAGGGACAGGGGTGGCAGTCCATGTCCGGTTCGAGGGAAAGCGCGCCCTCCAGGCAGGGACCGGTGTCCCAGGGCTGGGCCGTGCACAGGAAGACGGCCAGCACGGGCACGCCGAGGCCCGCGGCGAGGTGCATGGTGCCGGTGTCGTTGGTCGCCAGCAGACGCGCGCGCTGCAGCACGGCTGCCAGTTCGGGCAGCGAGGTGCGGCCGATGAGCGAGAGATGGGGATGGGACGAGAGCGCGGCGTAGCGTTCGGCCAGGCGCGCCTCGCCCGGGCCGCCCAGGAGCACGGGCAGCGCGCCCAGACGCTCGTGCAGGAGCGCGCCCAGGCGGACGAAATGCTCCAGGGGCCAGCGGCGGCGCTCCTCGCTCGCGCCGAGCTGAAAGGCCACGAGGCCGCCGGGCGCGGGCGGGGCCTCGGCCAGCAGGGCCTGGGCCCGTCCCCGCGCCGCTGCGTCCGGCCCGCGCAGGCGGGCGGCCGGGGGAATCTCGTGCGCGGCCAGACCCGCCACGCGGCAAAAGAGGTCGGCCACGTTGAAAGGGCTGGTGCCGCGATGGCGGCTGGCGGTCTGCAGGAAGGCGGCCCAGGGGCTGGCGTCCAGGCTGAAGCCGTCCTCGTCCAGGCACAATCCTGCCTGTTCGGCCCGCGCGAAGTGGCGGGCCAGCACGCGCCCGGCCAGGGAGGGCGTGATGTTCACCACGCGCTCGGGGGCGATGCGCCGCTCCACCTCGCCCGCCCAGGTCCAGAACTCGCCCAGCGCGGGCCGCCAGTCGCCGCCGGAGGCGGCCAGCAGGCGCGCGCCCGGCAGGGCGGCCACGCCCGCCGCGTGGTCCAGGAGCCCCGCGGCCTCGGCGAAGTTCTCCAGGACCGCGAGGTGCACCTCGTGGCCCTGCGCCGCCAGCCCGGAGACGCAGGACTGGCTCTGCACGAGGTCGCCGAAGCGGGTCAGGTTGACGAGCAGCAGACGCATGGGTCCTCAGCCTTGCAGATTCCGGGCCGCGGCCTGGGCGGCGCGCACGCGGGCCAGCAGTTCGGCCGCGGCGGCGCGCGGGTCCGGCGCGGCGCACAGGGCCGAGACCACGGCCACGCCCGCCGCCCCGGCGCGGATCACGTCCGCGGCCGAGTCCGGGCCGATGGCCCCGATGCCCGCCACGGGGCGGCCGGCCCCGGCCACGACCGCGGCCAGGCCGGCCAAGCCGAGCACGGGCGCGGCGTCCTTCTTGGTGGTGGTGGGGAAGACCGGTCCCGCGCCCAGGTAGTCCACAGGCAGATGGCGAGCGGCCAGGGCCAGCTCCGGAGTCTCCACCGAGAGGCCGAGGATGGCCTCGGGTCCGAGGAGGGCGCGCGCGTCGGCCGCGTGCATGTCCGTCTGGCCCACGTGCACCCCGTCCGCGCCGCAGGCCAGGGCCACGTCCAGGCGGTCGTTGATCAGCAGGGGCACGGCGAAGCGGGCCAGCAGCGCCTTCATGGCCCGGGCCAGCTCCACGAACTCGCGGGTGGGGGCGTCCTTCTCGCGCAGCTGCACCAGGGTCGCGCCGCCCGCCACGGCCCGGGCCACCACGTCGAGCAGCTCCCGGCCGCCGCACAGGGGGCGGTCCGTGACCAGGTAGAGCGAGAGGTCGAAGCGCTTCACGCCCCCCTCCCCCGGTCCCCGGCCAGATGCGCCTCCAGGCTGCTGGTCTTGCCCTCCAGGCGGCCGCCCGGCCCCTCGCGCGAGTCGATCTTCAGGGTCATGTAGACCCGGGGGCAGCGGGCGCGCATGACAGCGTGACAGCGGGAGACCACGGCCATGACCTCGTCCCACTCGCCCTCGATGGTCGTGCCCATGGGGCCCAGGCGATGGGGCAGGCCGCTTTCCCGGATCACGGCCACGGCCTCGGCCACGAAACCGGCCACGCTCTCGCCCTGGCCGATGGGAAAAGTTGACAGATCAACCAATACGCTCATGATCTCCTCCGGGGCCAGCAATGACGCCGTCTTACGGCCCCGGGCCGATGTCCGCAAGCCCCCTCGCCGAGGCCGGGGCGCTTTACTTCACAGGCCGCCTTTTGTAGCGTCATGCATTCGTTTTCCATCCCCCGCGGTCCGCACCGGAACCGCTCACCAACGGAGGTACCCGCAATGGCCCTGTTCACTCCCGAAGAGGCACTGCATTTCCACGCCACCGGACGCAAAGGCAAGATCGAGGTCGTGCCCACCAAGCCCTGCATGACCCAGAAGCAGCTGACCCTGGCCTACTCCCCGGGCGTGGCGCATGCCTGCAAGGCCATCCACCAGGACCCGGCCAAGGTCTACGACTACACCGCCAGGGGCAACCTGGTGGCCGTGGTTTCCAACGGCACGGCCGTGCTGGGCCTGGGCAACATCGGCCCCCTGGCGGGCAAGCCGGTGATGGAGGGCAAGGGCGTGCTCTTCAAGGTCTTCGCGGACATCGACGTCTTCGACATCAACCTCGACTGCAACGACCCCGACCGCCTCATCGACGTGGTCAAGGCCCTGGAGCCCACCTTCGGCGGCATCAACCTCGAGGACATCAAGGCCCCCGAGTGCTTCCACATCGAGGAGACCCTGAAGAAGGAGATGGGCATCCCGGTCTTCCACGACGACCAGCACGGCACGGCCATCATCTCCGGCGCGGGCCTGATCAACGCCTTGGAGATCGCGGGCAAGAAGATCGGGGACATCGTGGTCGTGGTCTCGGGCGCGGGCGCGGCGGCCATCTCCTGCAGCAAGTTCTACGAGGCGCTGGGCGTGAAGCGCTCCAACATTCACATGTTCGACTCGCGCGGCCACCTGCACAAGGGCCGCACGGACCTCAACGAGCACAAGCTGCGCTACGCCCAGGACAAGGCCCTGCCCTCCCTGGCCGAGGCCATGAAGGGCGCGGACTGCTTCCTCGGCCTCTCGGTCAAGGACATGGTGAACAAGGACATGGTCAAGTCCATGGCCGCCAAGCCCATCATCTTCGCCTGCGCCAACCCCGATCCGGAGATCACCTACCCCGACGCCAAGGCCGCCCGCCCCGACGCCATCATGGGCACGGGCCGCTCGGACTTCCCCAACCAGGTCAACAACGTCCTGGGCTTCCCTTTCATCTTCCGCGGCGCGCTGGACGCCGGGGCCTCGACCATCAACGAGGAGATGAAGGTCGCCGCGGCCAACGCCCTGGCCGCCCTGGCCAAGGAGCCGGTGCCGCAGTACGTGAAGGACGCCTACGGCGTGAAGGACATGGAATTCGGCATCGACTACATCATTCCCAAGCCGCTGGACCTGCGCGTCATCGAGTGGGAGGCCCCGGCCGTGGCCAAGGCCGCCATGGACTCCGGCGTGGCCCGCAAGCAGCTCGACATGGCGACGTACAAGGTCGAACTGCGCGAGCGCCTGGCCGCGTCCCGCGCCCGCATGTCGTCCTTCATCGAGAGCTACAACCTGGACCTCTAGGCCTGCCCCGGCCCCACGCACACGCAAAGGCGGCCTTCGGGCCGCCTTTGCCGTTCGCACGGCGGCGCGGGCCGCGCCGTCCGGAAATCGGCCAGCGGGCGCTGTATTGACATTCAGCCCGCCGCCCCCTTATCGTCCGGGCAGACTGTCTTCATCAGGACGCATCAATGGGCAAGATCAAGGCCATAGTGGACGCCGCGCAGACGCTCTTCGCTGAACACGGGTACGAGAACACCCCGGTGGCGGACATCGCCAAGATGGCGGGGGTGGCGGGCGGCACCATCATCTACCATTTCAAGAACAAGGAAAACCTGCTCTTCATCGTCACCTGGCGAGTCCTGTATTCGCTCTACAAGGCCACGCTCAAGCACCTCGGCCCCTCGGGCAGCGGGCTTGAGACCGCGCTCAAGTTCGTGGACGGCTTTTTCGACTACATGGTCCGGCGCAGGGGCGAATTCCAACTCCTGCTGCAGAACACGGCCTACGACACCCTGGACGTGGACGCCTTCCCCAACGCGGACCTCAAGGTCCTTTTCGAGCGCTACCTGCGGCTCCTGGAAGAGGCCGTGCTGCGCGGCCAGGAGGACGGCTCCATCGTCCCCTGCCCCTCCCGGCCCGCGGCCCTGCTGATCTACGCCTCGCTGCTCGGCGCGGCCCGCCTGCACCTCTCGCACGGCGAACCGCTGGACATGCTGCGCCAGGAAGCCGCCACGTTCGCGCGCTGCCGCCTCACGGCCCGAGCCTGAGGCGGCGCTCCGCCTCCGCCCTCCCTCTTCCTACGCCAGCACAAGCCGCGCGGGCAGGTCGCCGCGGGGCTGAACCTCGCCGATGAGCGCGGCGGTCTCGCCTGTCTCGGCGAGCAGGGCCAGGGCGCGGGGCAGGAGGGGGTCGGGCACGGCCAGGACCAAGCCGCCCGAGGTCTGGGCGTCGAAGACGAGGTCGGCGCGCAGGGGCTCCACGTCCGGCCCGATCCGCACGGCCGAGGCGCAGAACGCGCGGTTGGCGTGGCTGCCCGCGGGGATGAGGCCCATGGCGGCCAGTGAGAGCGCCTCCTCGAACATGGGGATGTCGCGCACCAAAAGGCGGATGGCGACGTCCGAGGCCCGCGCCATCTCCAGCAGGTGGCCGCCCAGGCCGAAGCCCGTGACGTCCGTGGCGGCCTTCAAGCCCAGTTCGCGGATCACGCGGCCGCCCGGGGCGTTGAGGCGCGCCGCCCAGGTCACGAGCAGCTCCTCGCAACGCGCAAAGCCCTGCCACTTGGCCTTCAGGGCCGTGGCCAGGATGCCGGTGCCCAGCGGCTTGGTCAGGAGCAGCCGGTCGCCGGGGCGCAGCCCCTTGTTGGTGGCGATGCGGCCGGGATCGATGGTCCCGGAGACGGCCAGGCCGTACTTGATCTCCGCGTCCTCCACGCTGTGGCCGCCCGCGGGCGCGGCCCCGGCCTCCAGGACCTTGTCGCGGCCGCCGCGCAGGATCTCGGCCAGGATGGAGCGCGGCATGTCCTTGATGGGGAAGCAGACGATGTTCATGGCCGCCAGCGGTTCGCCGCCCATGGCGTAGACGTCGGACAGGGCGTTGGCCGCGGCGATCTGGCCGAAGGCGTAGGGGTCGTCAACGATGGGCGTGAAGAAGTCCACGGTCTGGACCAGTGCCTTCCCGTCCGGGAAGCGCACCACCACCGCGTCCTCGTTGCCCGAGGTCCCGACGATGAGCCGGGGGTCTGCCGTCTGGCCGAGACCGGCCAGGATTTCCTCCAGGTCTCCGGGAGGAATCTTGGCGGCTCAACCCGCGGCTTTGACTTTGTCCACCAGGGTGATGCGGCTCACCTGGATGCTCCCGGCCCCGACGCCCGGCCGAGCGCTTCCAGGATGTGGCGCACGAAGTAGCGGTAGGCGGGCATGAGGCTGCGTTTGACGTTGCGCACCAGCCAGAACTGGCGCGACATTTCGAGCCCTTCGAGGGGCACGGCCACGATCTCCCCCCGCTCCAGGCCGGGCCCCGCGGCCAGACGCGAGGTCACGCTCACGCCCAGGCCAGCGCGCACGCACTGGATCACGGCCTCGGTGCTCTGGGTCACGACCACGGAGCGCAATTCGTCGAGAGACGCGCCGTGCCGCTGCAGGGCAGATTCCAGCACCTTGCGCGTGCCCGAGCCCCGTTCGCGCAGGACCCAGGGCCAGGCGCGCAGCCGCTCCAGGTCGGCCGGGCCGCCGTCCGGCGCCAGGCCGGGCGGCGCGATGAGCACCACGTCGTCGTCCATGATGCGGTCGTAGACGAGGTCCGGGTTCTCCTGGAACGCGCCCACAAAGCCGCAGATCAGCCCGCCCTCGGCCACGCGCTCCAGGATGCGGGCGGAGTCGTGGACCTCGATGGACAGGCCGATCTTGGGGTAGCGGGCGATGAAGCCGCCGAGCAGGTCGGGCAGGATGTAATGGGCCGGGATGGTGCTCGCGCCGACGACCAGGTCGCCGCCCACGTCTTCGAGCAGAAGCTGGATCTCGGCCCGCGCGCTCTCAAGATTGCGAAAGGCCTCCACCACGTGGCGGTAGAGCAGCTCCCCGGCCTGCGTGGGCAGGACCGTGCGGCCCATGCGGTCAAAGAGCTTGACCCCGAGTTCGTCCTCAAGCACCGAGATGTGCGAGCTGATCGTGGGCTGGGAGAGGAAGAGTTCCTGCCCGGCCTTGGAAAAGCTGCCAAGCTCGTAGACCTTGCTGAAGGCTTCGAGTCGCCTGATATCCATAGATTTGATGCACTACATCAAATCCGTAAATACGAAAAGCAAAAAAAAGGGCAGGCCCGAAGGCCTGCCCGTGCGCGCGGGGGAAAGAGCCGCGGCCTACTCGGCCTTGGGCTCGTCAGAGGCCTCGGGGGCCGCTTCCTTCTTCTTGCGCGGAGCAGCCTTCTTCTTGGGCTTCTCCTCGTCGCTCGCGGCGGCCTCGGCGGCCGGGGCGGCGGCCTTTTTGGGAGCGGCCTTCTTGGGCTTCTCCTCGGGGGCCGGGGCGGCCTCGGTCACGGCGTCGGCGGTGAACTCGATCACGGCCAGGGGGGCGTTGTCGCCCTTGCGGGGCTCGCCCAGACGGATCACGCGGGTGAAGCCGCCCGGCTTGCCCACGAAGCGGGGGCCGATTTCGTCGAAGAGCTTCTGCACCAGCTGGTGGTTCTCCAGAACCTTGTAGGCCAGACGGCGGGAATGCAGGTCGTTGCGCAGGGCCAGGGTGATGAGGCCGTCGGCCACGCGGCGCAGCTCCTTGGCGCGGATCACGGTGGTGCGGATGCGGCCGTGGGTCACGAGGGAGCGGGCCATGTTGCGGAACATGGCATTGCGGTGGCAGGGCTCCATCCCCAGTTTCTTGCCGGACTTTCTATGCCTCATTGCTCTCTTTCCTCTTCAGCCAGTCCTGGAGTTTCTCTTCGAAGTTGTCGACCTTGGTGCCGAATTCGAGGCCCATGTTGTCCAGGACACGGCGGATTTCCTCAAGGGACTTGCGGCCGAAGTTCTTGGTCTTGAGCATCTCGTTCTCGCCGCGCTGCACCAGTTCGCCCACGTGGCGGATGTTGGCGCTCTTCAGGCAGTTGGTGGCGCGCACCGAGAGTTCGAGTTCGTCGATGGACTTGAACAGGTTCTCGTTCAGTTCACCCGAACCGGCGTGACCCGCGCGGTCGTCCTCGGAGGTCTGCTCATCGAAGTTGATGAAGATCGTGAGCTGGTCCTTGAGGATCTTCGCGCTGTAAGCCAGGGAATCCTCGGGGGTCACGGAGCCGTCGGTCCAGACTTCGAGGATGAGCTTGTCGTAGTTGGTCATCTGGCCGACGCGGGCCTGCTCCACGGCGTAGGCCACCTTCTTCACGGGGGAGAAGCTGGCGTCCATGGCGATGAGCCCGATCTCCTGGGTCTGGTCGTGCATCTCGGCCGGGACGTAGCCCTTGCCCATCTGCACCTCCAGGGTGATCTTGAACTCGATGTCGTCGGACAGGGTGGCGATGTGCAGGTCCGGATTCAGGACGCGCACATTGTGGTTCTCCTTGATCGCCGAGGCGGTCACGGGACCCTTTTTGGTCGCGGACAGGACGAGCGTCTGGGGCTCGTCGGTGGTCATGGACAGGCGCACCATCTTGAGGTTCAGGATGATGTCCGTGACGTCCTCGATCACGCCCGGGACCGTCGTGAACTCGTGCTGCACGCCCTCGATACGGGCGGAGACGATGGCCGCGCCCTGCAGCGAGGAGAGCAGAACGCGCCTGAGCGCGTTGCCGATGGTGGTGCCGAAGCCCCGCTCCAGCGGCTCGCACACGAACTTGCCGTAGGTGTTGCCCGACTTGGCGTCCTTGACGAGCTGTTCGGGACGGACCAGTTCGGACCAGTTCCGGGAGTTGATGAGCTTGTCGCCTTGCTGGATGAGCATGTCGTCCTCTTACTTGGAGTACAACTCGACGATGAGCTGTTCGTTGATGGGGTGCTGGATGTCCTCGCGGCGCGGGGTCGCCTTGACCACGCCCTTGAAGCTCGCCCCATCGACCTCGACCCAGTCCGGGCAGCCACGGCGGGCGATGACCTGCTGGGCTTCCTGGATCACGGGCACCTTGCGGGCCTCCTCGCGCACCAGCACGGTGTCGCCGGGCTTGACCTGCATGGAGGGAATGTTCACGCGGCGGCCGTTGAGGCTGAAGATGCCGTGCCGGACGAGCTGACGGGCCTGGTCGCGCGAGTTGGCGAAGCCCATGCGGAAGATGACGTTGTCCAGGCGCAGCTCCA
The DNA here is from genome assembly GCA_022839785.1 of Desulfovibrio sp. Classification (GTDB taxonomy): domain Bacteria; phylum Desulfobacterota; class Desulfovibrionia; order Desulfovibrionales; family Desulfovibrionaceae; genus Alkalidesulfovibrio. Next base: position 67,249 of record JALHJW010000013.1, read on the forward strand.
GCAGGGCCAGGAGGTTGTGGCCGGTGACGCCCTTCTGGCGGTCGGCTTCCTCGAAATACAGGCGGAACTGGTTTTCCAGCACGCCGTACATGCGGCGGACCTTCTGCTTCTCACGCAGCATGACGGCGTAGTCGCTCATCTTGATGCGGCCGCGGCCGTGCTGGCCGGGGGCATAGGGACGACGCTCGTAGGCGCACTTGTCGGTGAAGCAGCGGTCGCCCTTCAGAAAAAGCTTTCCGCCTTCGCGGCGGCAGAGCCGGCATTTGGGACCATCGTAGCGAGCCAAGTCTCAATCCTCCTGGTTAAACGCGACGGCGCTTCGCGGGGCGGCAGCCGTTGTGCGGAATGGGCGTCACGTCGCGAATGAAGGTGACTTTGAAGCCGGAATTGTTGATCGCGCGCATGGCGGCCTCGCGACCACCGCCGGGACCCTTGACCAGGACGCCCACGGAACGCATGCCGTTCTCCTGGGCCTTGCGGGCGGCGGTTTCGGCCGCGACCTGGGCGGCGAAGGGGGTCGATTTGCGCGAACCCTTGAAGCCGCTGCCGCCCGAGGACGCCCACGACACCACGTTGCCCCTCATGTCGGTGAAGGTGATGATGGTGTTGTTGAAGGACGCCTGGATATGGGCGATGCCCACCGGGATGTTCTTCTTTTCCTTCTTCTTCGTCACACGGCGCGCTTTGGCCATGACCCTCTACTCCACTTCGATATTGTGCGGAATTGCGCGAAAAACGTCCCGACGCTCGGGATGGCTACTTGCCTTTCTTCTTGCGGCCGACAACGCTCGGGCGCGGTCCCTTGCGGGTGCGGGCGTTGGCGTGGGTGCTCTGGCCGCGCACGGGAAGCCCCTTGCGGTGCCGGAGGCCACGGTAGCAGCCGATGTCCATCAGCCGCTTGATGTTCGAGGTGATGTCGCGCCTGAGGTCGCCCTCGACCTTGTAGTTGGTCTCCAGCTCCTTGCGCAGCGTGTTGACCTCGTCGTTGGTCAGCTCGTCGGCGTTCTTGGTCCAGGCCACGCCGGTGGCGTCGCAGACCTTGAGCGCGGTGGCGCGGCCGATGCCGTAAATGTAGGTCAGGGCGATGTCCAGGCGCTTGTTCCTGGGCAGTTCGACTCCAGCGATACGGGCCACTGAAAACTCCCTTCTAACCCTGGCGCTGCTTGTGCCTGGGGTTTTCGCAAATGACGCGCAGAACGCCCTTGCGTTTGATGATCTTGCACTTGGGGCAAATCTTCTTGACCGACGGTCTCACCTTCATGACCTTGTCTCCCTGTCGTCTTGCGCCTGTCAGAGGCTCAAAATGTCAGGACCATTCCCCGTCACCACCACCGTATGCTCGAAATGAGCAGACAGGCTTCCATCCTTGGTGACCGCGGTCCATTTGTCGTCCAGTACTCTCACCTCGGGTGAGCCGATGGTCACCATCGGCTCTATCGCCAGCACCATGCCCGCCTTGAGGGGGACGGACGGCGCGCCCTGGGGCACGAAATTAGGCACTTCGGGCTTCTCGTGCAGACTGCGCCCGATGCCGTGCCCGACAAAACGCTTCACGACGCTGTACCCCCTGCCCTCCACGAACGTCTGGATGGCGCGGGAGACATCGTACAGGTCGTTGCCGGGCCGTACCTGCTCGATGCCGAGGCGCAGGGCCTCCTTGGTGACATCGAGAAGGGCGATAGCTTTAGCGGAAACTTCGCCCACTGTAAAGGTCCTTGCGGCGTCCCCGTAAAACCCGTCGTACACCACGCCCATGTCGAAGCTCACGATGTCCCCTTCCCGCAGCTCGCGCTCCGAGGGGAAGCCGTGCACGATCTCCTCGTTCACCGAGCAGCACAGGGCGAAGGGAAAACCGTGGTAGCCTTGGAACGCCGGCTTGACGCCGAAGTCCCGGCACATCGACTGGGCGACCTCTTCAAAGAACATCGTCTTCACGCCCGGACGCACCTCTCGCCCGAGGGCGTCCAGGATGCGGGCCACGATGCGGCCCGCCTCGCGCATGGTCTCGATTTCCGCCGCGTTCTTCAGGAAGATGCCGCGGTGTTTCTTCACGCTAGCGCCTGCCCTTGACCCGTCCGGCCTTTTCCATGAGCCCCTGGTACTGGCGCGAGATCAGGTACGATTCGAGCTGCCCCATGAAGTCCATGGCCACGCCCACGACGATGAGCAGGGAGGTGCCGCCGAAGTAGAACGGCACCTTGAACTGGGCGATGAAGAACATGGGCAGCACGCAGACCACCGAGATGTACAGCGCGCCCCACAGGGTGATGCGCGCCAGCACGCGGTCGATGTACTCGCGCGTCTTCTGGCCCGGACGGATGCCCGGGATGAAGCCGCCGCCCTTCTTCAGGTTCTCCGCGATCTGGTTCGGGTCGAAGATGATCGCCGTGTAGAAGTAGCAGAAGAAGACGATCATGCCGACGAAAAGCAGGTTGTAGAGCACGGCGTCCGGGGTGAACCAGGTCGCCGCCTTCTGCAGCCACTCCACGCCCGAGAACTGGGCGATGGTGCCCGGGAACATCAGGATGGAGGAGGCGAAGATGGGCGGGATGACGCCCGCGGTGTTCAGCTTCAGCGGCAGGTGCGTGGTCTGGCCGCCGTACATCTTCCGTCCCATCTGCCGCTTGGCGTACTGGATGGGGATGCGGCGCTGGCCGCGCTCCACGAAGACGATGGCCACCAGCACGCCCAGCATCACCAGGCCCAGGGCGATGAGCAGGAAAACCGACAGCTCGCCCGCGCCCACGAGACGGAAGGTGTTGATCAGGGCGCGCGGCAGCGAGGCCACGATGCCCGAGAAGATGACCAGGGAGATGCCGTTGCCCAGACCCTTGGCCGTGATCTGCTCGCCGATCCACATCACCAGGATGGTGCCCGCGGTCAGGGTGAGCACCGTGACGAAGCGGAAAGCCCAGCCCGCGGCCAGGACCACGGGCAGGCCCGTGGGGCTGGTCATGCTCTCCAGGCCGACGGCGATGCCCAGGCCCTGGACGATGGTGATCAGCACCGTGCCGTAGCGGGTGTACTGGGTGATCTTCTTGCGGCCCTCGGCCCCCTCCTCCTTCTGCATCCGGGCCAGGTCGGGGCTGACCACGGTGAGCAACTGGATGATGATGGAGGCCGAGATGTAGGGCATGATGCCCAGGGCGAAGATGGAGATCCGCGAAAGACCTCCGCCGGAGAACATGTCGAAGAGCCCGAACAGCGTGTTGCTGGCGCTGCGGAAGAACTCCGACAGCGCCGCCGTGTCCACGCCGGGCACGGGGATATGGATGCCGACCCGGTAGAAGGCCAGCAGGGCGAAGGTCCAGAGCAGCTTGTTGCGCAGCTCCGGAATCCTGCCGAGGTTCTCGACTCCTGACGCCATGTCCCCTTCCAGTCCTGTTTAGGCTTCCAGGGCCTTGACGCTGCCGCCGGCCTTCTCGATCTTGTCCTTGGCGCCGCCGCTGAAGCGGTGGGCCTCCACGGTCACGGCGACGGAAACCTCGCCGCGGCCCAGGATCTTCACGGGCAGGGCCTTGGGGCACAGCCCCTTCTCGTAGATGGCCTGCACCGTGATCTCGCTGGCGCCCTCGAAGGCGGCCAGGAGCTGATCGAGGTTCAGCGGAGCGTACTCCACGCGGGTGAAGTTCTTGAAGCCGCGCTTGGGCAGACGGCGCTGCAGGGGCATCTGGCCGCCCTCGAAGCCGGGCTTCTTGGTGCCGCCGGAGCGGGAGCGCTGGCCCTTGTGGCCCTTGCCGGAGGTCTTGCCCAGGCCCGAGCCCTTGCCCCGGCCCAGGCGCTTGCGGGTCTGACGTTCCTCGGGGAACGGGTACAGTTCGTGCAGCTGCATTAGTCCACAACCTCCACCAGGTGCTTGACCTGATTCACCATGCCGCGCACGGCGTCGTTGTCGGGCATTTCCTTGACCTGACGGATCTTGCGCAGGCCCAGAGCCTCAAGCACCTTGCGCTGCGCCGGAGTGGCGCCGATGGTGCTGCGCTTCTTCATGATCTTCATTGCAGCCCTCTCTCTTACTTGCGCGGCGTGGACAACGCCTTGCCGCGGATGTCGGAGACCGCGTCGGCGCTCTTGATGCCGCCCAGGCCAGCCATGGCGGCCTTGAGCACGTTGTGCGGGTTGTTGGTGCCGATGGCCTTGGTCAGGATGTCGTGGATGCCCACGGCCTCCATGACGGCGCGCACCGGGCCGCCCGCGATGATGCCGGTGCCCTTGGAGGCGGGCTTGAGCAGCACGTTGGCGGCTCCAAACTCGCCCATGATCTCGTACGGCAGCGTGCCGTCCAGGATGGGCACCGTGATCATGTCCTTCTTGGCGCGGTCGGACGCCTTGCGGATGGCTTCGGGCACCTCGTTGGCCTTGCCCAGGCCGACGCCCACCTTGCCCTTGCCGTCGCCGACGACGACCAGGGCGCTGAAGCTGAACCGGCGGCCGCCCTTGACGACCTTGGCCACGCGGTTGAGGTAAACGATCTTTTCGATGTGTCCGGTATCGTTGGTCTCGGCCATGACGGCTCCCACTCCCTTAGAATTTGAGTCCGGCTTCGCGGGCGCCGTCCGCCAGGGCCTTGATGCGGCCGTGGTACTTGTACCCGCTGCGGTCGAAGACGACCGTCTCGATGTTCATGGCCTTGGCCTTCTCGGCCACGTCCTTGCCGACGCCCGCGGCCGACTCCCTGGTCAGCTTCAGGGCGTCTCCGCCCTTGGACAGGGCCAGGGTCGAGGCGGCGACCAGGGTCTGGCCGTTCTCGTCGTTCACCAGCTGGACGTAGATGTGCTTGTTGGAGCGGAAGACCACCATGCGGGGCCGCGCGGCGGTCCCGGAGATCTTCTTCCTGATGCGCAGCTTGCGGCGCTTGCGCTGCTCGTTCGAGGTCAGCTTCATGGCTTAATCCTTTCTTGGCATTACGGCGGCGGTTACTTCTTGCCGCCGGACTTGCCGGCCTTGCGGCGGATATGCTCGCCCGCGTACTTGATGCCCTTGCCCTTGAACGGTTCGGGCGGGCGCACGCGGCGGATCTGAGCAGCCACCTCGCCGACCAGTTGCTTGTCGATGCCCATGATGGTCAGCTTGTTGCCCTCGGCCTTGGCGTCGATACCGGCAGGCAGGGGGTAGTTGACCGGATGGGAGTAGCCCACGGAGAGCACCACGCTCTTGCCCTGGACCTGCAGCTTGTAGCCCACGCCCACGACCTCAAGCTCCTTCTGGTAGCCCTTGGTCACGCCGTCGACGCAGTTGGCCAGCAGCGTGCGGCGCAGGCCGTGCTGCTCGGCCGCGGCGCGGGATTCGTCGGCGCGGGTGATGACCACCTTGCCGTCTTCGACGGCGTAGGCGACCTTGTCATGCCGGGGAGTCGAGAGCGTGCCCTTGGGGCCTTTGACCTCGACGGCGTCGTCGGTGATCTTGACCTCGACGCCCTTGGGCAGCTCGATGGGTTGTTTGCCGATTCGGGACATGGCTCGATTCCTCTTACCAGATTTCGCAGAGCAGCTCGCCGCCGACTTTCTCGGTCTGCGCGCGCTCCCCCGACATGATGCCCTTGGAAGTGGACAGGACGCAGATGCCAAGGCCATTTTGCACGCGGGGGATCTCGCCCACGGCCACGTAAACGCGGCGGCCGGGCGTGGAGATCTTCTTGGAGCCGGAAATGACCGGCTTGCCGCCGACGTACTTGAGGGTCACGACCATGTCGCGCTCGCCGACCTCGTAGTCGGCGATGTAGCCTTCCTCTTTGAGGATGCGCGCGATGTCGGCCTTCATCTTGGAAACCGGAACCTTGGCCTGGGCATGCAGCCCCTGATGGGCGTTGCGCAGGCGGGCCAGCATGTCGGCCACGGGATCACAGACAGCCATTGCTCTATCTCCTCGGTTCGCTGAGTCGGCGTATCGCCGGACTACCAGCTCGACTTGCGAACGCCGGGCAGTTCGCCGCGCAGCGCCTTGTTACGGAAGCAGATACGACAGAGGCCGTAGCGACGCAGGTACGCGCGGGACCGGCCGCAGACGGGGCAGCGGTTGTACGCGCGGGCCGCAAACTTGGGCTTGCGGCGCGCCTTGACCTTGAGAGAGGTGCGGGCCATGTGCGTATCTCCTCCTATTTCCTGAAGGGCATGCCGAGCAGGGACAGGAGTTGCTTGGACTCCTTGTCGCTGGTCGCGGTGGTGACGATGGTGATGTTCATGCCCTTCACCCGCTCGACCTGGTCGATGTTGATCTCGGGGAAGATCGTCTGCTCGCGGATGCCGAGGGTGAAGTTGCCGCGGCCGTCGAAGCCCTTGTCCGGCACGCCGCGGAAGTCGCGCACGCGGGGCAGGGAGAAGTTCATGAGCTTCTCCATGAAGTCCCACATGCGGTCGCCGCGCAGCGTCACGCGGCAGCCCACGGGCTGGCCCTCGCGCAGCTTGAAGGAGGCGATGGACTTCTTGGCCTTGGTGATCACGGCCTTCTGTCCGGAGATGCGGGTCAGTTCGCCCACGGCCTCCTCGATCAGCTTGTGGTTCTGGCTCGCCTCGCCGAGGCCCACGTTCAGATGCACGGACTTGATCCGCGGAATCTGCATGGTCGACTTGTAGCCGAACTCCTTCACGAGCTCGGGAACGACCTTTTCCTTGTAGAAATTTTCCATGCGCGTCATGGTGCTATCCTGCCTTGATGGTCTCGTTGCACTTCTTGCAGAAACGCACCTTGTCGCCGTCCTCGGTGTAGCGGTACCCGATGCGGGTCGCCTTGGTGCAGGCGTCGCAGACCACGGCCACATTGGAGATGTGGATCGGGGCCTCCTTCTCGACGATGCCGCCGGCCTGGCCGGAGTAGGGATTGCCCTTGGTGTGCCGCTTGACCACGTTCACCTTCTCGATGATCACGCAGTCCCTCTTCTTGAGGACCTTCAGCACCTTGCCGACCTTGCCCTTGTCCTTGCCCGCAAGGACTTGGACCTTGTCGTCCTTGCGGACCCTGTAATTCTTGGCTTCCATGATACTTTTCCTTTCCTCGGTTCGTGTCGGCCCTGGGGGTTTACAGGACCTCGGGAGCCAGAGAAACGATCTTCATGAAGTTTTTCGCACGAAGTTCTCTGGCCACCGGGCCGAAGATGCGGGTGCCCACCGGCTCGTACTGCTTGGACAGGATGACGGCGGAGTTGTTGTCGAACTTGATGAAGGTGCCGTCGGGACGGCCGATCTCCTTCTTGGTCCGCACCACCACCGCGAACATGACGTCGCCCTTCTTCACCTTGGCGTTGGGCATGGCGTCCTTGACCGAGACCACGATGATGTCGCCGACGCTCGCATAACGACGCTTGGAACCGCCCAGCACCTTGATGCACATGACTTCCTTGGCGCCGGAATTGTCCGCGACGTCGAGCCGGGTTTGAACCTGGATCATTGCCGTATTCCTCTATCAGCCTAGACGGCTTTTTCCACGATCTTGAGGAGGGCCCACCGCTTGCGCGCGGACAGGGGCCGGGACTCGACGATCTGCACGGTGTCGCCGATGCCGCACTCGTTCTGGGGATCGTGCGCCATGAACTTCTTGCGGCGGCGGACGTACTTGCCCAGCAGCGGGTGCTTCACCAGCGTCTCGACGCGCACGACGCAGGTCTTGTCGTTCCTGTCGCTGACGACTTCGCCAACGAGCACGCGCTTGCTGCTTTTATTCTCGCTCACGGCCTGTCTCCTACGCCTTCTTGTCGTTCTTCATGGTCAGGATGCGGGCGATGCCCTTCTTCACGGCCTTGATGCGCTGCGTGTTCTCCAGCTGCGCCGTGGCGTGCTGGAAGCGGAGGTTGAACAGCTCCTGACGCAGTTCGCCCAGCTTGGCCTCGCGGCCCGCGGCGTCAAGTTCGCGGATGGCTTTCATATCCATTTTAGATCGCCTCCCTGACCACGATGGCCGTCTTCACCGGCAGCTTGTGCGCGGCGCGGGTGAGCGCTTCCTTGGCGACCTCGAGGTCCACGCCGGAAAGCTCGTACATCACGCGGCCCGGCTGCACCGGGGCGACCCAGCCCACCGGCGCGCCCTTGCCCTTGCCCTGACGGACTTCGGCGGGCTTGGCGGTGATGGGAATGTCCGGGAAGATGCGTATCCACAGCTTGCCGCCGCGCTTGACGTGGCGGGAGATGGCGATACGGGCGGCCTCGATCTGCTGCGAGGTGATCTTGCCGTGCTCCAGGCACTTCAGGCCGACCTCGCCGAACGACACGGTATTGCCGCGCTGCGCCATGCCCTTGATGCGGCCCTTCTGGCGCTTGCGGAACTTCAGTTTCTTGGGGGCAAGCATTACTGTTCCACCTCGTCGAGAATCTCACCCTTGAAGATCCAGACCTTGATGCCGATGACGCCGTACGTCGTCTTGGCCTCGGCGAAACCGTAGTCGAGATCCGCGCGCAGGGTCTGCAGCGGCACGCGGCCGTCGCGGTACCACTCGGCGCGGGCGATCTCCGCTCCGGCCAGACGGCCAGCGCAGGCGACCTTGATGCCCTCGGCGCCGAACTTGCGGGCGATGCCCACGGTGCGCTTCATGGCGCGGCGGAAGGCGACGCGGCGCTCGAGCTGGGTGGCGATGGACTCGGCCACCAGCTGGGCGTCGGTCTCGGGACGGCGGATCTCGATGACCTCGATGGAGAACTCGCGCCCGAACTTCTTGCGCATGTTCTCGCGGATCTTCTCGATCTCCACGCCCTTGCGGCCGATGACGATGCCGGGCCTGGCGGTGTGGACGATGACCCTGACCTTGCCGCCCGCGCGCTCGATCTCGATCTTCGAGATGCCGGCGTGGAACAGCTCCTTCTTGGTGTGCTTGCGGATCTTGTCGTCCTCAAGCACGAAGTCGGGGTAGTCCTTCTTGCTGAACCAGCGGGACTGCCAGTTCTTGTTGTACCCGAGCCTGAACCCGTAGGGATGAACTTTCTGACCCATGACGTCCCCTTACTTCTCGTCCACAACCACAGTGATGTGGCTGGTCCGCTTGAGGATGCGGTAGGCGCGGCCCATGGCCCGGGGCATGATGCGCTTCCAGGTCGGACCCTCGTTGATGATGACGCTCTTGATGTAGAGCGAGTCCACGTCCACGCCCGGCAGCTGTCCGGCGTTGGCCACGGCGGACTTGAGGACCTTGTGCAGCTCCGTGGCGGCCTTCTTGGGGGTGAAGCGCAGGACGTTCATCGCGTCCTCCACGCCCATTCCCCGGATGTTGTCGGCCACGAGACGCGTCTTGCGGGGCGAGATGCGCACGTATTTGGCGACGGCTTTGGCTTCCATCGTTCCCTCTCCCCTACCGCTTGCCCGCGGCCTTGGTCTTCTTGTCGGCCGCGTGGCCGAAGAAGGTCCGCGTGGGCGAGAATTCGCCCAGCTTGTGGCCCACCATGTTCTCGGTGACGAAGACCGGGATGAACTTGCGACCGTTGTGCACGGCGAAGGTCATGCCGACCATCTCGGGGAGAATGGTGGAACGGCGGGACCAGGTCTTGATGACGCGGCGGTCCGAGGTCTCGTTGGCCTTCTGCACTTTGTTGATGAGATGGGCGTCCACGAAGGGACCCTTCTTCAGTGACCTGGGCATGTCCGGTATCTCCTGCTATTTCTGGCCGCGCCGCTTGACGATCAGCTTGGACGAGGGCTTGTTCGGCTTGCGCGTCTTGTAGCCCTTGGTCGGCTTACCCCACGGGGTCACCGGGTGACGGCCGCCGGAGGAGCGGCCCTCGCCGCCGCCCAGGGGGTGGTCGACCGGGTTCATGGCCACGCCGCGCACCTTGGGCCGGTTGCCGAGCCAGCGGTTGCGGCCGGCCTTGCCCAGGGCGATGTTCTCGTGCTGAATGTTGCCCACCTGTCCGATGGTCGCGATGCAGGTGGCCAGCACGTTGCGGATCTCGCCCGAGGGCAGGCGCAGGAGGGCGTACTTGCCTTCCTTGGCCACGAGCTGGGCGTAGGTTCCGGCGGCGCGGCAGAACTGGCCGCCGCGGCCGGGGTGCAGTTCGATGTTGTGCACCACGGTGCCGGTGGGGATGCGGCCCAGCTGCATGGCGTTGCCGGGCTTGATGTCGGCGGTCTCGCTGGAGAGCAGCGTGTCGCCGACCTTGATGCCCACGGGCGCCAGGATGTAGCGCTTCTCGCCATCGGCGTAGAAGAGGAGGGCGATGCGGGCGCTGCGGTTGGGATCGTACTCGATCGCCGCCACCTTGGCCGGGATGTCCAGCTTGTTCCGCTTGAAGTCGATCATGCGGTACAGCTTCTTGTGGCCGCCGCCCGTACGGCGGGAGGTGATCCGGCCGTAGCAGTTGCGTCCGGCCTTCTTCCTCAGGCCCACGACGAGAGACTTCTCGGGCGCCTTCTTGGTGATCTCCTCAAAGCTGGAGACCATCTGGAAGCGCGTGCCCGCGGAAGTGGGCTTCAGCTTGCGCACGGCCATCTCTAGACTCCTTCGAAGAATTCGATCTTGTCGCCCTCGGCCAGAGACACGTATGCCTTCTTGCTGCCGGGTATCCTGCCCACCACGCGGCCCATCTTGGTGCGGGGCGCGGGGGCCTTGCGGACGACGTTCACGTTTGTGACCTTGACCCCGAAGGCCTTCTCGACGGCCTTCTTGATCTCGATCTTGTTCGCCTTCTCGTGCACGAAGAAGATGACCTGGCCGTCCTCTTCCTTGACGAAGGAAGCCTTCTCGGAAATGACCGGCTTGAGGAGTATCTGGGTGTGGTCCATCTTACTTCAACCTTTCCTCGACGCTCGTCACGGCGTCCTGCACCATGACCAGCTCGGGGTACGTCAGCACGTCCAGGACATTGAGCTTGTCGGCCTCAAGGACCTTGACGTGGGGCAGATTCCGGGCCGAAAGAGCGAGAGTCTTATCAGCGCCGCCCACAACAATCAAGGCTTTTTTCAGACCGAGCTTGCCGACCACGTCGGCGAAGAGCCGGGTCTTGATCTCGGGCAGCTCCAGCTTGTCCACGACGGTCAGCTTCTCGCCCAGCGCCCGGGAGGTCAGGGCCATCTTCAGGGCCAGGCTGCGGACCTTCTTGTTGACCTTGAACTCGTAGGAGCGGGGGGTGGGGCCGAAGGCCACGCCGCCGCCGCGCCACACCGGGTTGCGCGAGGAGCCGACGCGGGCGCGGCCGGTGCCCTTCTGCTTCCAGGGCTTCTTGCCGCCGCCGCTGATCTCGCCGCGGGCCTTGGTCTTGTGCGTGCCGGCGCGCATGGAGGCGCGCTGGGCGCGAACCACCAGGTTCAGCAGCTCGGGGCGCACGTCCACGGCGAAGATGTCGGGATTCAGCTCCAGGCTGCCGACTTCGACGTTGCTCTGATTGACTATCTTCACGGTCGCCATCGTGGTACCCTGCCTAGTCCTGCTTGCGGATCATCACGAGTCCACCCTTGGCGCCCGGCACCTGGCCCTTGACCAGGATGACGTTCTCCTCGGGAATGACCTCGAAGATCTCGACGTTCTTGTAGGTCACACGGCGATCGCCCATGTGGCCGGGAAGCTTCTTGTTCTTGAAGACGCGGCCGGGCTGGGTGCGGTTGCCGATGGAGCCGGGCGAGCGGTGCACCTTCTCGGTGCCGTGCGTGTCGCGCAGGCCGCCGAAGTGGAAGCGCTTCATGACGCCCTGGAAGCCCTTGCCCTTGGAGGTGCCGGTCACGCGGACCATCTCGCCCGCCTTGAAGAGCTCCACGGTCAGGTCCTGGCCCACCTCGTACCCGTCCAGGGCGTCCACGCGGAACTCCTGCAGGGTGCGGAAGAAGCCCTTCCCGGCCTTGGCCATGTGGCCCTTCTCCGGCTTGGTCACCGCGCGCTCGGGGACTTCCTCGAAGCCGAGCTGCAGGGCGTTGTAGCCGTCCTTGTCCGTATTCTTGATCTGGACGATGGGGCACGGACCGGCCTGCACCAGGGTCACGGCCTCGACCGTGCCGTCCGCGGTGAAGACCCGGGTCATGCCCAGCTTGCGTCCCAGAATTCCGAGATTCGTCGCCATGGCGTCCTCGCTAGAGCTTTATTTCCACGTCCACGCCGGCGGGCAGGGAAAGCTTGCCCAGGGCGTCGACGGTCTGCTGCGTGGGCTCCAGGATGTCGAGGAGGCGCTTGTGCACGCGCTGCTCGAACTGCTCCCGGGACTTCTTGTCGATGTGCACGCTGCGCTGCACCGTGGTCTTGTGGATGTCCGTGGGCAGCGGGATGGGGCCTGCGATGTTCGCGCCGGTGTTGCGCGCGGTATCCACGATCTCGGCCACGGCCTTGTCGAGGATGCGGTAGTCGTAGGCCTTCAACTTGATGCGGATGCGGTCGCTGGTCATGGTAGCCATATCGTCACCTACTCCACGATCTCGGAGACGACGCCCGCGCCCACGGTGCGGCCGCCTTCGCGGATGGCGAAGCGCAGGCCCTTTTCCATGGCGATGGGGGCGATCATT
>JALHJW010000035.1 GCA_022839785.1 Desulfovibrio sp.
AGGTCGGGGTGAGCTTGCGAACCCCGACGCAAAGCGGTGGGAATTGTTGGGGTTCGCAAGCTCACTCCAATCTACGAAACTGCGCCCTGTCTGCCTGATCTGTCGTTATGTTATTCATGAGTTGGCAGCTTGGGAACTGCATCCGCCCCTGCGGGGCATCAGCGAAGCTGCTTACTTCTCCTGTCCTCTGGCCTCTGTCATCTGACTTCCGGCATAGCCGACTGCCAACCGCTGCCTTTCGGCGCAGCCGGGGAGAGCGCGCGCGGCAGGGAGCTGAAAAAAAGGGGGGGCAGTCCGGACCTGTTTCCCGACTGTCCCCCGGAATCGCATTTCCTCCGGCGGCAGCTTATGCCCGGCCGGAAAGATATAGCTCCTTGGCGGAGGAGATTTGCTTATTTACCGCTGTTGCCCTTGCCGCCGCCGCTGTTGCCCTTGCCGCCGCTGTTGCTTTTGGATTTCCCCGATCCGCCGCCCTGGCTCCCGCCCTTGTCGGACTTGCCGGGGCCGCCGTCACTGCCGACCCCGCCGGCTTTGCTCCCGCCGCTGTTCCCCTTGCCCTGGCCGCCGGCATTCCCCTGGCCGCCGCCGCTCAGGCCGGCCGCGCCGCTTATGCCGCCGGCGTTTTTCGTTTTGTCGTCCTTGTTGACCCGGCCCAGGGCATAGCCGCCCTGCGCTTTCGCGGTATCCTTTACCCCTGCATTGAGGCCGAGACCGTGCCCCTGCGACCAACCGGTGCGGGTGTTCCGCTCGGTGGCCTCCGCCACCTCGTCGCCGGCGGCTTCATCATCACTCCAACCGTACTTGTTCCGATACGCCTTGGTGTGGCCAAGGCCGAGTACGCTCGGATGCACGCCCAGTTCCCTGGCGATCTCGCCCCAGCCCATATCCGCATTGCGCATCGCCTCAATTTCACTGGTGATCACGCCGATCCTGGCCTCGATGACTTCGGCATAGGCCTCTTCGGCCTCGGCCAGTTGTTTGCGGGCATCCTCAATGGCCTGCTCATTCCCGGTTTCTTCCGCGTCCTTCAGCGCCGCTTCCGCCTCCTCGACGGCCGACAGGGCATCCAGGGTTTCCGCATCGGGCTCGGCCGCCACCGCTTCGGCTATGTTGGCCGCATGCTGGGCCTGGGCGGGGTTGGCAAAGGCCGGGGTGTACGCGGTGTCATCGGCCGTATCTCCGGCCTCCTCCGCCGCGGCATTGCTTCCCCCCATTCCGGCGGCAAAACCGATGCAGAGCACGGCGGTCAGGACAACCGGCCGCAAGAATGCTTTCCACTCCTTTTGTTCCTTCATATCAAGTCTCCTCCTGTTTGTTGACTACGCGGGGTGCAGAATATCATCAACCCTTCCGCCAGGACATGCTCCACGCCGGAAGCAGTCCGAACCGTTTCAGGCTCCCCGAACCAGCTGATGTCGATCCGCTTGCCGGCACGGTCGTTCAATCCGGCGCCGAACAGATACTGCAGCTCCCTTGCCATGCCTTCCGCCCGGCCACCATCGCCGGCCAGGAATACCACCAGATTCAGCACATCGCCCGAAGCCTCCGCAAAAGCCCCGGCCAAAAAATCGACCTCCCGGCGCCGGGCCTCCGAGTCCGTCCCCAGCAGCAGGTCCTGATTGCCGATGACCAGGCGGTGGCCGATCCTGTAGCCGCGGTAGGTGAAGTCCCCCAGGGCGTTGAGGTGCGCGACGGCGCGGTAGGCCCATTTGCCGGTTCTGTTCAGCCGCAGGTACTCCTTCCAGGCCGCGGCCTCCAGATCCCTTTCCCCCAGGACCCGGCCGGCCAGGGCCCGGTTGTAGAGCGCGGTCTCCTCATCCGGCACCAGGGCCAGCACCCGGCTGTATTCTTCCAGGGCCGCGGCCGCATCCCCGCTTTCCAGCAGATTATGGCCAAGGTATAACCGGGCCGGCACATACTCCGGATGCCGGTTGACCGTCAAGCGGTAGATCTCCCGCTCCTGTTCCTTGTCGCCCTGTTTGCCCAGGGCAACGGCTTCCCACAGGGCATGTTCGGGATCATCCGTGGCCAGGCGGGCCGCCCGCAGAAATTCCGCCGCCGCTTTCCATTGCCCGGCGGCAAGCAGGCCCCTGCCGATGAGATAATCCGCTTCGGGGCTCTGAACCGGCCCGGTCAGGAGGCTCCCGGCGGGCCCCGCTCCCGGACCTTCGTCGTTGCGGGAACCGCCGACGGTCATGCCCAGCCAGAAGGCGAGCATCACGGCGCTGCACAGAACAGCGGCCCGCAATGGCTGCAGGGGAAAGGCGGCGGCCAGGAGGTCCCCGATCCTCCGCCCCAGGGATTTCGGCGGCGCTTCAACCGCCGTCATTATCCGCTCGGCCAGATCGGCCGGCGGCTCGCGCTCCGGCAGCCGGCGCAGCATGTCCCGCAGATGCTTTTCGTCCATGGTCTTTCCGTTCCTCATTTATCCTCCGCCAACAGGGACTGCAAAAGCTGGAGGCCCCGCGCCGTCCTCATTTTCACGGCGCTTTCGCTGATGGCGAAGATCCCGGCCACTTCCTTGACGGAGAGCTCGTGATGAAAGCGCAGCATCAGGATCTCCCTGGTTTCGTTG
>JALHJW010000036.1 GCA_022839785.1 Desulfovibrio sp.
CAATCCTAAAATAGTCTGATTTTAGCTCCCAGTCGCCAAACTTCCATTGACGGTAGAGTACATTTCAATCCTAAAATAGTCTGATTTTAGCCAGCAGCCAGTAGTAATATCAACAAGTCAACAAGCATCAATTTCAATCCTAAAATAGTCTGATTTTAGCTGGTAATGGTGTGGGGGGGTCTACTTCGTTATTGTCATTTCAATCCTAAAATAGTCTGATTTTAGCAACGTTATCACTACCTACAGTTATGTGTACTATGACAATTTCAATCCTAAAATAGTCTGATTTTAGCTCAAAAAATGGGGGCTGGTGGAGGATGCTTAAAATCATTTCAATCCTAAAATAGTCTGATTTTAGCAACCTCCAAAAAAAAAATAATAAAATGGACCCTTACATTTCAATCCTAAAATAGTCTGATTTTAGCTAGGAAGCTGCTCCATACCTGTATAGTGGTGCCGAAATTTCAATCCTAAAATAGTCTGATTTTAGCGTACTGATTTGTTTTCCGTTTTGTGTGCAGTAGTCTATTTCAATCCTAAAATAGTCTGATTTTAGCCTTGATAAAATGACATGTGAACAGGCGGATGATCCAAATTTCAATCCTAAAATAGTCTGATTTTAGCTTACATCCTCGCCAGGTATGATGTAATGCGCCCTCATCATTTCAATCCTAAAATAGTCTGATTTTAGCTAAGCTCCGGCCATCTAAATTGTGGGATGTTAATCTTATTTCAATCCTAAAATAGTCTGATTTTAGCAGGGTGAATACTTTGAGTACGTTACCAAATTTTCTCATTTCAATCCTAAAATAGTCTGATTTTAGCCCTTTCGGGAACTGCACGGTTAAGGAGGAATAAAAGAATTTCAATCCTAAAATAGTCTGATTTTAGCTGGGGTGAAGGTTCCGATTGCATGGACGCCTAATTCTCATTTCAATCCTAAAATAGTCTGATTTTAGCTTTTTGCAGACATCCAGGAAAAAAATATAAAACATAAATTTCAATCCTAAAATAGTCTGATTTTAGCAACACTCATCAGAACCTAAAACACGAACTAGGAGTAATTTCAATCCTAAAATAGTCTGATTTTAGCGTTGCCGAGGTAGTCACTACCAGTGGCTATGTTCTTCATTTCAATCCTAAAATAGTCTGATTTTAGCACTAAAAAAAAGTGTATAGGTTGGTTTGATAGTTAATTTCAATCCTAAAATAGTCTGATTTTAGCGTGGAATTCCGTTCCATGACCCTGATGCCATTGATGATTTCAATCCTAAAATAGTCTGATTTTAGCAATTCATCATCTAATCTTCCTACTAAGTCTTTCCAACATTTCAATCCTAAAATAGTCTGATTTTAGCACATGGACCTAAGAATGGAGGCCGCAGGGTATGGTAATTTCAATCCTAAAATAGTCTGATTTTAGCAGGATCTCCAGGTTCCTAAATTTTCTTTCTTTTTTTATTTCAATCCTAAAATAGTCTGATTTTAGCATATATCATCAACTTCACAGGTAAGACAGGGGAATCAATTTCAATCCTAAAATAGTCTGATTTTAGCCTAATGAGCTTATACAACCTGGAATGTACATCAGTTAATTTCAATCCTAAAATAGTCTGATTTTAGCCAGTGGAAGTGTAGAAGTTGTTTTAGACAGTGGATAATTTCAATCCTAAAATAGTCTGATTTTAGCCTGCGACTCTTTCAAATTCAGTTTCGTCTATCCAGTATTTCAATCCTAAAATAGTCTGATTTTAGCCGACACGGGGGCTTACTGATGAAATGCAAAGCATGATTTCAATCCTAAAATAGTCTGATTTTAGCTCAAACCTGACGCAATACTTCGTTTAAAACAGTTGAAATTTCAATCCTAAAATAGTCTGATTTTAGCAAGGCTGAGGCTGAGAAGCTCTGCGAACGATTGAATAAATTTCAATCCTAAAATAGTCTGATTTTAGCGAAGCGAGAACATGAGCGAAGAGCATTTAAGTCTTCTTATTTCAATCCTAAAATAGTCTGATTTTAGCCATAAGCATCTCTCTGCTTCTGATTAGTTATATTAAATTTCAATCCTAAAATAGTCTGATTTTAGCCTATAAGGGCCACGATGTATTGTAGGGAATATATAATAAATTTCAATCCTAAAATAGTCTGATTTTAGCTTTTTATAGAGTTAATTGCTTCTTTGAATCGATTAATTTCAATCCTAAAATAGTCTGATTTTAGCACATAAAAAGGATTTATATCTTGTTGAATGGAGATAATTTCAATCCTAAAATAGTCTGATTTTAGCGTTACGCTGAGGATAGGCAGGACACTGCTTATACATGATTTCAATCCTAAAATAGTCTGATTTTAGCAGGCGGGAAAATCCACCTATTTCCCCTAATTATTCCTACAATTTCTTCTTTCAGATACTTAAAATTG
>JALHJW010000037.1 GCA_022839785.1 Desulfovibrio sp.
CGGATCTGCCTGCGGGGGCAGGACGTCTACTGCATGGGTGCAGACTGCCCCCCGGGGTTCTATCAACTGACGGCACACCCTCCGCAAGTCGCCCTGACGTTGCACCTGGGCCAACTGATCCGGGCGGAGGCCCGCCAGGAACTCGCCCGTGTGGTGGCAACGTCCCTACGCCCGACCCGCGGCCGACCCTAAAATGTGGTTGTGACGCGCTGCTATCTCGACAACGCGGCCACCAGCTTTCCCAAGCCGCCGGCGCTGGCGCAGGCGGTGCAGGATTACTTTGTCCACGTGCACGCGAGCGCCGGCCGGGGCGCGTATCGGGAGGCGCTCGCCTGCCAGCGCATTCTGGACGAATGCCGGGGCGCGCTTCGGAGCCTGTTCCGCTGCCAGCCTGCGGACCACGTCATCTTCACGTTCAACGGCACCGACGCGCTCAACCTGGCCATCAAAGGCATCGTGCGGCCGAACGGTCATGTGGTCACCACTGTCATGGACCACAACTCGGTGCTCCGGCCGCTCAGTGCGCTCCAGGAGCACCACGGCGTCACCTGGACCGCCGTGCCGGTCGCCCGAGACACCACGCGCCTCGATCCGGCGGAGCTGGAGGCTGCCCTGCGGCCAGAGACGTGTCTGGTCGTAGCCAACCACGCCAGCAACGTGACCGGCGTCTTGCAGCCGCTGGAGCCCATCGCCGAGCTGTGCCGAAGACGCGGAGTCTTGCTGCTGGTCGACGCGGCCCAATCGGCGGGGCACGTGCCGATCGACTTCGGCCGCCTGGGCCTTGACCTCCTGGCTTGCCCCGGCCACAAGGGCCTGTTGGGCCCGCTGGGTACCGGCGTCCTCCTCATCCGCGCCGGTGTGGAGCACCAGATGCGCACCTTCCGCGAGGGCGGTACGGGCTCTGACAGCGAGCGGCCGATACAGCCCCCCGCGCCGCCCGATCGCTTCGAGGCCGGCAGCCACAACGCCGTCGGCCTGGCGGGCCTGCGGGCCGCCGTCCGCTGGCTGAATGAGCGCGGCGTCGAAGCGCTGCGAGACCACGAGTTGACCCTCTGCCGGCGAATGGCAGAGCGCCTCGAGGAGGTCGCCGGGCTGCGGTGGTACGGGCCGCGCACCGCCGAGGACCGTGTCGGCGTATTCAGCGTACGCTGCGCGGGGCTTGAGCCAAGCGAGGTCTCGGCGTTGCTGGAGAGCGACTATGGCGTGCTGACGCGCAGTGGGCTGCATTGCGCGCCGCTGGCGCACCGGACACTCGGAACGCTTGACGCCGGCGGAACGACGCGCCTGTCGACCGGGCCCTTCACGACGGTAGCGGACGTGGACGCCGCGACGGACGCGCTGGCGGCGCTCGCCCGAAGCGCCATGCACGCGTGTCCGTCGGACGTGGCCGGGCGGTAGCAATCGGCCTTCAGAGCCGCGTCGCCGTCGCGGTCCCCGACCGGGGCGGAAGGCGTAGAGGCAATCCTGGGGCCGCCAGGTGGAGCGGCGATCCCAGCGGGCCGGGCGGCGGGGTGCCAGGAGGGGCCTGTTTGGGCTCCAGCGCGGTGGGCCGCCGGGTGGCCGAGGAGAAGCAGTACGACATCGTGGTAAACTGCACGCCCATGGGCATGAAGGGCTTCCCGCAGGAGATGTCCATATCCCCGCATGTGCTGCGGGAGGGGCAGTTCGTCATGGACACCGTGTACAATCCCCCGGTGACCCCGCTGCTGGCGGAGGCCGCGCGGAAGAACGCGGTGGCGGTCAACGGCAAGGACATGCTGATATACCAGGCCCTGGCCTCCTTCGAGATGTGGACCGGAAAGGCCGTGGACCACGAAGTGATGGACAGGGCCTTCCGGGAGGCGCTGCCTTGATCGGCCGGGGAGAGGCCTGCGGGGCGGTCACCATCGTGAACGCCATCGCCGCCGGCAGGGGCTGCGCGGTGGGGGTGGACCTGCAGACCTGGGCCGAGGTGGAGCTCTCGCCCGGGGATGGTGTGGCCGTCAGATTGGAAGGGCTGCCGGACGAGCCGTCCGCGCTGGCGGAGATCTGCGTGACCCGGGTGCTGGAGCGTTTTTCGGTGAGGCGAAAGGCCGCGGTGCGCACCGGCTCGCAGATACCGGTGTCCAGGGGGCTGAAGAGCAGCAGCGCCGCGGCCAACGCGGTCATCCTGGCCACCCTGGACGCCCTGGGGGAGGAGATGGACGACCTAGAGGTGCTGCGCATGAACGCCCGCGCCTCCATCGAGGCGGGGGTCTCGGTCACCGGGGCCATGGACGACGCCGCGGCCTCCCTGCTGGGCGGGGTGGTGTTCACCGACAATTCACGCATGGAGCTGCTGCGCCGGGAGGACTGGACGCTGTGCCGCAGGGTGGTGATCGGGGTCCCGGAGCGCATGGTCCGGAAACAGGGGCTGCCGAGGGAGCGCATGGCCGCATTCC
>JALHJW010000004.1 GCA_022839785.1 Desulfovibrio sp.
ACACCCGATCCCATTCCGAACTCGGCAGTTAAGCTCCTCTTCGCCGATGATACTGCAAGCTCACTTGTGGGAAAGTAGGACGCCGCCAGGTCATTCCTCAAAAGCCCCCCGCGCCAAACGCGGGGGGCTTTTTCCGTTGCACCAGACTGACGAGGCCCCCCGGCGTAGGACCGCACGCCGGACCGCCGGGGAGCATGCTCCCTGGCGCGCATGCCTGCATTCTGGGCGTGAGACGTCATCTGGGCAGAGCACGGGAGGCCTCCGTTGCGGAGCATCGTGCTGTCGGATAGATTCTCGCCGCAGCGTCATCCGGAAACGTTCGATCCTGCGGCACAGATGTGCCGTGGCGGAGGAGGCATGCTGAGAAGATGGCGGCGGCTTGACGAACCGGGGCTGGAGGTCTTTCGCCTCCGTTCTCGCGACGACGGATTTTGGGCGACGTCTTCGCTCGTGCATGCCGGGGCCGATCCGTTCGGTCTCCGATACGCATGGGCTCTGGACAGGGAGTGGCGGACCCGAAGCGTTCGATTGGAACTCATGGGGGATGTCTGCCGGTCGCTCATGATCGAGCGGGCTGGCGACGCTTCCTGGCGCATCGACGACAGACCGCGCCGGGACCTGGACGGATGCGAGGAGGTCGATCTCTCGGCGACGCCCTTCTGCAACACCCTCGCGATCCGGCGCATGGCGGGCGCGACAGGGGAGTTGACGGCACTCTACGTCGCTCTTCCGGAACTCCTCATCATGCCGTCCCGGCAACGCTACGAGGCGCTGGGAAACGATTGTTGGCGCTATCTTGATTGCGGCGTGGCCGAGGGATTCACCGCGCAGATCCGTCTGGACGCCGAAGGGTTCGTTTCCCGGTACGAGGGATTGTTCGAAGCGCTGCCGGGCGCATGACCGGAACTCCGCCCGAGCGGCGGATGCGGCCGCCGTCCTTGCGGGGCTGGGCCGCTCTTAGGGAGACATGCGGCGCAGCATGTCCCACATGAGCTTGAATTCCTTGAGCCGGTCGGCGTCGGCCTCGAACTGCAGGCCGACCAGGGTGGCGCGGTAGCCGTCCTCGAACTCCTCGTCCGTGAAGTCGAAGCCTTCCTGCGCCAGGATGACGGCGCGCTGCGCCCCGTTGTCCGCGGCCAGGAGCCGGTCGCGCAGGTCCTTGTCGAGCAGCACGCGCTTGAGAAAAGGCCGGACATGGGCCATGGGCATGGCGTTCTCCTTGGGTGTCGGTCAGCACGCTCCGTACCGCCGCAGGCGCACGGCATGGCGTCAGACAGGGAGGCGGCGGCCAGCCCTTCCCGCACGCGCGTCTGCCGTGTGTTTGGGAGCGCTGCGACCCGGATGTTACCATGCGGCGACAGGCCTTGCCAGACGACATTTTCGTACTCTCCCGGGCTGGAAAGCCGCGGGCTTGACCTTTAACGTCGATTTCTCCACAACCGCAGACAGGGAATGCGCGCGCCCGCACGCATGGAGGGGACGTGGCCAGACGCCGCGAGATTATCGTCATCAGGAAGCCGGCCGAAGAGCACCACGGACACCACGGCGGCAGCTGGAAGGTGGCTTACGCCGATTTCGTCACCGCGCTCATGGCCCTGTTCCTCCTCCTGTGGCTGCTCATGGCCCTCAAGCCGCAGCAGAAGCAGGAGATTGCCCGGATGTTCCAGGGAACGGCCCAGACGCAGGGCGATGTCGGCGGGGAGGGTACGCCCGTTTTCGGGGAACTCACCTCCTCCAAAATCGTCACCAGGTTGGACCAGAAGCAGCGGCAGCAGCTAGAACTTGCCGGACAACTCAAAGAGTTGGTCAAGACCCGGATGCCCGGTTCCGTGAACGCCGGGGTGACGGTGGACGACAAGGGCGGCGTGCTGCTCAAGCTGCCCAGCGGCATCCTTTTCGCCTCCGGGGCGAGCGACCTGACGCCCGAGGCGCAACGTCTCCTCGACGGCGTGGCGGGAATGCTGATGAAGCACAAGATCAACCTGCAGGTGCGCGGCCACGCCGACGACCAGGAATCCCGGGGTACGGGCTACGGCAGTCAATGGGAGTTTTCCGCGGCCCGGGCCGCTGTGGCCCTGCGCTACCTTACCGGCAAGTTCACCTTGCCGCCGGTGCGCTACGAGGCCGTGGGCTACGGCGACTCGCGTCCCCTCGTGGCCAACACCTCGGCCGAGAACAGGCAGCTCAACCGCCGGATCGAGATTTATTTCGCCATCATGGACCCCAAGTAGCCTGCCGGGGAGATGAAAACGCCATGCGCAACAGTTTTCGACTGGACGTGGAAGACGGCGACGTGATCGAACTCGCGGCGTGGTTTCGTCCCGCACTGACGCCGACGACCTTTCACATCCGCGATCTGGGCATGCCCGACCTGCTGCTCGGGCGGGTCAACTGCTCCCTGCGGCTGGACAACCTGTCCGCCGACGGTCTGGGCATCTCCCTGCGCCGCGTCTGCCGCTACGATCCCGAGGACATCCGGCGCCAGGCGGTGCTGGTCTACATGAAGCTCGCCAACCCCGTCGACTCGGCGTGCGAACCGCTCCCACTGCTGGTAGCTTGCTCCATCCAGGCCTTGCGCGCAACGGAGGATCGCCTCTACCTCGGCCTGCACATCGTCTGCGAGGGGGTGCCCGACGCCAGCGCGAAACTGGTCCATCTCGTCAACGTGGAAAAGTACGGCATCAGCGACCTGACCCGTTGGTGCGACGAGAAGGACAGGGCCACGCGCAGCGGCCTCAAGGCCGCTCCGGCCGGGCTGCGCATCGAGCGCCTGCTTTCCGAGATCGCCGCCGTCCTGGACGGCGACGAGGACGCCGAGGTGGCGGAAGGGGAGAGTTGTCCCCTGGAGTAGGCGGCTACGGGTTCTCCGCCGGGGAGAAGAAAAATTCCACCCGCCTGTTTCTGGCCCGGTTCGCTTCCGTATCATTGGGCAGCAGCGGCTGGGTTTCGGCGCAGCCGATGGCCGTCAGCCGCTCCGCCTTGACTCCGTGGGTGGTCGCCAGCGTGCTGACCACCGCCGCCGCGCGGGCCGAGGACAGTTCCCAGCGCGACCTGTAGGGCGCATGGACAGGCTCGGCGTCGTCCGAGTGCCCCCGTACCTCCAGGGTCACGTTCTGCGTCCGCAGCACATCCGAGATCTCCTGCAGCACCCTGTGCATGCGTTGCGTCATGTGCGCGGAGCCTTGCTCGAAAGCGAGGCCGGAGCTGATGCGGATGCTCACGCCGCTGTGGTCCTGGCTCACCTTGGCGGCCTTGTCGAGTTCGGGGTCCTTGCTCACCAGCTCCTGGAGCTGGCCCGCGAGGGTCTTCATGACCTGCTGCTGCGTGGTGGTGTGCAGGACGTCGCTCTTCGCGCCCTGGGTGGGGATCGGCACGCCCTTGTCCGCGTGCTCCGCCCAACTGGTGGGGTCCTGGAAATAGACCGCTAGGCTTTCCTTTTGCTGCGGCTTGAGGGCCATGAGCAGCCACAGGAGGAGGAACAGGGCCATGAGCGCGGTGACGAAATCGGCGTAGGCCACCTTCCAGCTTCCGCCGTGGTGCCCCGCGTGCTGCGGCTCCTCTCGCCGGATGATGTACAGTCTGCCTCTGTTGCCGCCGCTAGCCGACACTCTTCATGGCCTCCTCAAGCTCCTCAAAGGACGGCTGGACGTTTCCGGGGATGGCGCGGCGGCCCGCTTCCACGGCCAGGGCGGGCGCAAGGCCCATGAGATAGGCCGAGAGGGCGGATTTGACCACCTTGAGCTGGGTGTTGTGCTCCGCGGCCATGAACTCCAGCTTGGTGGCCATGGGGCCCACGAAGCCGTAGCACATGAGCACGCCGAGAAAGGTCCCGATGAGGGCCGCGCCGATGGAGTGGCCGAGCACGTCGGGCGGCTCGTTGAGCTTGCCCATGGTCAGGACCACGCCGAGCACCGCGGCCACGATGCCCAGGCCCGGCAGCGCGTCCGCGATCTTGGTCACGCTGTTGGCGGGGATCATGTGGTGGTGGTGCCGGGTGGAGATGTCGAAATCCATCAGGGCGTCCATGAAGTGGTGCTCGATGTTGCCCGAGAGCACGACCTTCAGGTTGTCGCACAAGAAGTGGCCGACGTGTTTGTTGGCCAGCACGCTCGGGTATTTCTGGAATATCTTGCTCTGGCTCGGTTTGTTGATGTGCTGGTCCATGGCCACCGCGCCGCCGCGACGGGCCTCGGAGAACAGGCCGTACATCACCGAGAGCAGATCGAGATACTGCTGCCTGGTGGTCTCCCTGGCCAGGAAGATCTTGGGCAAGTGCGTGACCACGTCCTTGACCACGCTTCCCGGGGAAGAGATCAGGAACGCGCCGCAGGCCGCGCCGAAAATGATGAGTATCTCGATGGGCTGCATGAGGACGGCCAGATGGCCGCCCTCCAGCATGAAGCCGCCGACGACGCACGCCAGTACGACGACGATTCCGACAATGGCAGTCATTCGGAGTCGGTCCCTCCTCGCAATGTGAACGGAAAGGCGGCGGCCCCCCAGCCGCCGTTGCGCATGCGCAGGGGCGTCGTCCCCGCCGCCTGAATGCGCCAAGAGAATTCGGTCATTAAACCTCTTTCCCCGCTTTCCGCAAGCGGACAGATGGTGCTTGCAGCATATGGGCTGCGGGGCATCGTGCGAAATGGCCCGGCAGGGTGCCCAGGCGGTCCGTGTTGCCCTTGGGGGCGTCCTGTGCTACCGGCACAAGGATGCCAATACCTTCGTGTAAGGAGCGTGATCGATGCGTCTGAACCCCAAGGAATGCATTCTGTACAGCGGCGGCGCCAATGGAGCCGAGCAGGTCTTCGGCGAGATGGCCGAGAAATACGGACTTGAGGAAGTGAACTACAGCTTCGAAGGCCATCAGTCCGCCCGCGTGCGGGGCATCCGCGTGCTCACCCAGGAGGAGTTGAACCTCAAGGACGTGAGCATGACCTACGTCTCGAAGCTCATGCACCGCACCTATTCCCAGGCCCCGCTCTTCCGCAAGGTTCTGCAGAGCATCTGCTGGCAGGTTTCCAGCGGCCACGAGGTCTACGTCGTGGGCTCGATCCAGGACGACGACACGGTCACGGGCGGCACGGGCTGGGGCGCGGAGTTCGCCAAGCTGTGCAACAAGCCGCTCTACGTTTTCGACCAGAAGCGCGACGGGTGGTTCGTCTGGGCCAAGGAGCGCTGGGAATCCGTGGGCGAGCCCACGATCACCCATCGCCACTTCACCGGCACGGGAACGCGTTTTCTTGAGGACAATGGGCGCAGGGCCATCGCCGTGCTGTTCGCCCGCAGCTTCGGCTAGCGGCCCGGCCTTTTTTGCTCCGGAACCCGGCCGCGGCCGGGTTTTCCGTTTCCGGGGGAAAGGGGCGGGCGCAGGGCCGGAGAACGCCGAGGAGGCGACCCGGGAGTTGAAAGGAACGGCGGGATGCACTAGGATGTTTACTGGGGCGAAGGTTCAGGAAAGGCCCGTCCCGCCCGCCAGGCGCGGCCGCCCCGCACCACAAGAGGCCGCAACAGGGCCGAGGAGGACGCAATGACCGGTTCCGAAAAGATCACGTCCCTTGACGACTACCGCACGGGCGAGGCCGGGGCCATGCCCGCCGAGCCCCGCGACAAGACCGGCCGCGACATGGGCAAGGTGGCCATCTTCATCTCCATCCTGGCCGTGCTCCTGCTCGTGGTCTTCTTTTTCGGCCTGAACCAGAACATCAAAGGGCTGGCCGCGGAGATGCGGACCATGGGCGGCGACGTGACGCAGCTCAAGTCCGCCATGGCCGAGCTGCCCGGCCAGGTGCGGCGCTCCATCGTGGCCGACGAACTGCAGGCCACCATCGCCAAGCTCGACCACCTGCGAGGCAAGGTCAGCGTGGAAGAGGCGGCCATGCTCAGCCACTCCATCGAGCAGCTCAAGGCCGTGCAGACCCAGATGGCCCAGTAGTTTCCCGCAACGGGTTTTCGGCGGCCCCGGGCGCGCGCCCGGGGCCGCTGTTGTTTTCAATCCAGGACCACCATGCCCGAGGTGTAGATCTGCACCTGCACGCGGCTGCCGCAGCCAGGGCAAATCTCCAGGCTTCGCGTGCGTTCCTTGTAGGTCAGGCGGATGGTGCCGCGGCAACGCGGGCACTGCACGGCGATGACCTCTTCGCTGCGGGCGTCGTCCACAAAGGCGATGCTCATGGCGTCTGCTCCTGTTTTTCCCCCGGGGCATGCCTACGCCGTCCATGTGGCCGGGGCGTGCCGGAGATGTGGCGTTTCCCCCGGGCATGGACTAGTCTGTCCTCGGGCATTTCGGAGAGCCCAGCGTCATGAGCCGCACGCCCGTCATCCTGCATCTGGACATGGACGCCTTCTTCGCCTCGGTGGAGCAGGCCGACGACCCGTCGCTCAAGGGCAGGCCCGTGATCATCGGGGCCTCGGACCGCGGCGTGGTTTCGGCCGCCTCCTATGAAGCCAGGAAATACGGCGTGCGCTCGGCCATTCCCGTGGCCCAGGCGCGCAAGCTCTGCCCGCACGGCGTCTTCCTGCCCGGCCGCCACCGCCGCTACCGCGAGGTTTCGCGCCAGGTCATGGCCGTGGTCGCCTGCTTCTCGCCGCTCGTGGAGCAGACTTCGGTGGACGAGGCCTACGTGGACATCTCGGGCATGGAGCGGCTCTTCGGAACGCCGGAGCGGATCGCCCGCCGACTCAAGGAGAGCATCCGCGAAGCCACGGGGCTGACCTGTTCCGTGGGCATCGCGCCGAACAAGTTCCTGGCCAAGATCTGCTCGGACCTGAACAAGCCGGACGGCGTCTACATCCTCGACCCCGCCGACGTGCCCGGCTTCCTGGCCCGCCTCGACCCTTACCGGATCAGCGGCGTGGGCAAGCGGCTGGCCGAAACCCTGCGCACCCTCAACGTGCGGGTGATCACGGACGTGCTGCGCTTCTCCGAGGCCTTCTGGGCGGAGAAGGTGGGCGACAAGGCCGCCCGGTTCCTGTACGCCAGGGCCAGGGGGCAGGGCAGCAGCGAGATCGTGCCGTACGCGGAGGCCAAGTCGTCCGGGGCCGAGAACACCTTCGCCCGGGACACCAGGGATCCGGAGGAGCTGAAGCGCTGGCTCCTGCGGCAGGCCGAGCGGGTGGGGCGCGACCTGCGCAGCGACGACCGCTTCGGCCGCACCGTGACCCTCAAGGTCAAGTTCGCGGACTTCCGTTCTGTCACCCGCAGCATCAGCCTGCCGCGTCCGGTGCAGGCCACCGAGGACATCTTCCGCGCCGCGGAGGGACTGCTCGACGCCCTGCCGCTGCCCCAGTCCGTGCGTCTCATTGGCGTGAGCGTCTCGAACCTTTCGCGCGGCGAACGCCAGCTCGATCTTCTGAATGACGGCCGGGACGAGGCCCGGGCGCGCCTGGACAAGGCCCTGGACGCGCTCAGGGAGCGCCACGGCAGGGACGCGGTGACGCGCGGACGGCTTTTCGGCCACGACAGGACCGCATGACATGCTGACCCCGGGAGGTTTCGTGTTCGACTCATCCTTGCTCGACAAATATGCCCGCGTGCTCCTGTGGGGGCTCGCCGTCTCGCGCCGGGAGAAGCTTCCGCCGGGCGCGCCTGTGCTGGTGCGCTACGATCCCTCGGCGTTGCCCCTGGCCGAGGCCGTCTTCCGCGCGCTGCTGGAGCAGGGGAGCAATCCCGTGCCGCGCGCCACCATGTCTCCGGTCATGGAGACGGACCTCTACAGCCTGGCGCGTTTCAACCAACTGCGCTTCGTGCCGCCGGGCGAGGAAGAGTTGATGCGGGGGCTGGCGGGCGGCATCTACCTCCTGGCCCCGGACTCCCTGACCCACCTGTGCCATGTGGCCCCGGAGGACATCGCGGCCCGCCAACTGGCCCTGCGTCCTTTGCGCGACATCCTGGACCGCCAGGAGGAGCTGGGCCGCTTCGGCTGGACCCTGGCCCTCTATCCCACCGCCACCCTGGCGGGCCATGCGGGCCAGAACCTTGAGGACTACGCGGCGCGCATCGCCGACGCCTGCCTTCTGGGCTTTTCCGAGCCGGAGAAGGAGTGGGCCCGGATCTGGAATGAGGTGCAGGAGATCAAGGCCTGGCTCACGGGCATGCGCATCGAGTCGCTGCACGTGGAGTCGGCGGGCGTCGACCTCACCGTGGGGCTTGGCGCGCAGCGGCGCTGGCTCGGCGTGACCGGGCACAACGTCCCGAGTTTCGAAATCTACACCTCGCCCGACAACCACGCGGTGCAGGGAACCTTCTTCGCGGACCAGCCCTCCTTCCGCAGCGGCAACATCGTCAAGGGCGTGCGCCTCACGTTCAAGCAGGGTGTGGCCGTGGAGCTTACGGCCGAGCAGGGGGAGGGATTCGCCCAGCGCCAGATCGCCATGGACGCTGGGGCGCGCAGGGTGGGGGAGTTCTCGCTCACCGACCGGCGCTTCTCGCGCATAGACAGCTTCATGGCCCACACCCTCTACGATGAGAATTTCGGAGGGCCGCACGGCAACTGCCACATCGCGCTGGGCATGTCCTATTCCGACACCTTCGACGGCGATCCGGCCATCCTGAACGAGGACCTGAAGCGGGAGATGGGCTTCAACGTCTCGGCCCTGCACTGGGACCTTGTGAACACGGAGGACAAGCGGGTTACGGCCCGGCTGCCCGGCGGCGCGAAGCGCGTGATTTACGAGGGGGGGCAGTTCGCCTGTTGAGCCGGGCGTGAAAAAAAGCCGTCTGGGGCCTTGGCAGCCGGGGGGTTTTGTGATAAATGTCACAATTGTTCTTTCCCGGTAAGGTAACAAGACACCCAGTCATTTTGAGGAGGAGATCATGGCTATCATTGCTGTTGGTCACAAGAACCCGGATACCGACACCATCGTGTCGTCCATCGCCATCGCCGACCTGTACAAGAAAGCGTACGGCAAGGACACCAAGGCCGTGGCCCAGGGCGCGGTGAACCCCGAGTCCAAGTTCGTGCTCGACAAGTTCGGCCTGGCCGCCCCCGAGATCGTGACCGACGCCACCGGTCAGCAGATCATCCTGGTCGACCACTCCGACCTGGCCCAGTCCCTGGCCAACCTGGACAAGGGCGAGATCGTGGCCATCGTCGACCACCACAAGCTGGGCGACGTGACCACCACCAACCCCCTTGAGATGTGGGTGTGGCCCGTGGGCTGCTCCTGCACCGTGATCAAGGGCATGTACGACTTCTTCAAGGTCGAGATCCCCAAGGGCATCGCGGGCGGCATGATGTGCGCCATCCTTTCCGACACCGTCATGTTCAAGTCCCCCACCTGCACCGACGCCGACAAGAAGGCCGTCGAGGCGCTGGCCAAGATCGCGGGCGTGACGGACTACATGTCCATCGGCGTCGACATGTTCAAGGTGAAGTCCGCGGTGGACGGCACCCCCATGGTCGAGCTGCTCAACCGCGACTACAAGGACTTCGACATGTCCGGCAAGAAGGTCGGCATCGGCCAGCTGGAAGTCGTGGACCTGTCCATCCTGACCCCGTACAAGGACGGCCTGTACGCCGAGATGGAGAAGGCCAAGAAGGCCGGCGGCAACCACTCCGTGTTCCTGCTGCTGACCGACATCATGAAGGAAGGCTCCGAGATGCTCTGCCTGACCGACGACCCGTCCGTGGTCGAGAAGGCCTTCGGCAAGAAGATCGAGGGCAAGAGCGTGTGGCTGGACGGCGTGCTCTCCCGCAAGAAGCAGGTCGTGCCCCCGTTCGAGAAGGCCTTCAAGGGCTAGTTTCCGAACCAAGCGCAGCACAGCCCGCCCGGGTCTCCGGGCGGGCTTTTTTCATTTGCGGCCGGGCGCGTTTTTTGGGGCGGCGCATTGCCCGTGAGGGCGGGAAGGGATACAAGCGGTGAGGCCCGACGTTGACTGAGCGTCCAAGGGGCCGGTCTTCATGGGAGGTGTTCATGTCCAGGCCCCATGTCTACGTCACCCGCCGCATTCCCGATGCAGGTCTGCGACTTCTCGAAGCCGTCTGCGAGGTCCGCGTCAATCCCGAGGACAGGCCGCTGTCCCGGGCCGAGCTGCTGGCCGCCGTGGCCCAGGCCGACGGCGTGATCGGCCTGCTCACGGACCGCATCGACGCCGAATTCTTCGAGGCGGCACAGCGTCTGAAAGGCTACGCCAACTACGCCGTGGGTTTCGACAACATCGACGTGGCCGAGGCCACGCGGCGGCGCATTCCGGTTTCCAACACCCCGGACGTGCTCACCCTGGCAACGGCCGAGCTGGCCTGGGCCCTGCTCTTCGCCGTGGCCCGCCGCGTGGTGGAGACGGACGCGGCGATGCGTTCGGGCGCGTGGTCCGGCTGGGGACCGTTGCAGTTCATCGGCCTGGACGTGACGGGCAAGACGCTAGGCCTCTTCGGAGCGGGCCGCATCGGGCTGGCCATGGCCCGCATGGCGCAGGGCTTCGCCATGCCCATCCTCTACTGCAACCGTTCGCCCAATCCGGCCATGGAGGAACTCGGCGCGCGCCGCGTCTCCTTCGAGGAATTGCTGGCCGCGTCCGACTTCATCAGCATCCATTCGCCCCTCACGCCCCAGACGCGGCACGTCTTCGACCACGCCGCCTTTTCGCGCATGAAGCGCACGGCCGTGCTCGTCAACACGGCGCGCGGGCCGGTGATCAAGGAGGACGACCTCGTGGCCGCCCTGCGTGAGGGGCTGATCGCGGGCGCGGGGCTGGACGTCTACGAGTTCGAGCCGCGCATGGCCGAGGGGCTGGCCGCCTGCGCCAACGCCGTGCTCCTGCCGCACGTCGGCTCGGCCACGCATTCGGCGCGCAACGGCATGGCCGAACTGGCGGCGCAAAACCTTCTGGCTATGCTGCGGGGCGATCGGCCGCCCACCATCCTCAATCCCGACGTTCTGGACCGATGACGGCCGGTTCGCGCCGCACACGGAGTTCCGAGATGACCCATGAAGCCTTGGGCCACGCGGAGGCCATCTTCCGCGCGGGCCTTGACCGCGTCGATCCGCTGCGCATGATGGAGCGGGTGCTGTCCCTGGATGGCGACGTGCTGAGCGTGACCACGGAGCGCGAGCGCTTCGCCTACGATCTTTCGGGCTATCGCCGCATCCTGGTTCTGGGCGCGGGCAAGGCCTCGGCGCGCATGGCGCTGGGTCTGGAGCGGCTGCTCGGACCGCGCATCGCCGAAGGCGTGGTGGCGGTCAAGGAAGGGCATCTGGAGACGCTGTCGCGCATCCGCCTTGTGGAGGCGGCCCATCCCGTGCCGGACGAACGCAGCGCCCGCGCGGCGGAGGAGGTTCTGGAGCTGGCCGGGCGGGCCGGGGAGGGCGATCTGGTCATCGTCCTGGTCTCGGGCGGCGGTTCGGCCATCCTGGCCGCGCCCTGGCATGCGGACGGGCGGGGCATCACCCTGTCCGACAAGCAGGAGGTGACCAGGGCGCTGCTGTCCTCGGGCGCGACCATCCAGGAGGTCAACTGCGTGCGCAAGAAGCTCTCCCTGATCAAGGGCGGGCGGCTGGCGCAGGCCATGGGCCGGGCCGAGTTCCTGAGCCTGATCCTTTCCGACGTCATCGGCGATGACCTGGACGCCATCGCCAGCGGTCTGACCGTGCCGGACGGCACCACGAGCTGCGACGCCCTGGAGGTGGTCACGCGCCACGGTCTCATCGGCAGGATACCCGCGGCCGCCGAGGCCGTGCTGCGCGACGGGGCCAACGGCGTCATTCCGGACACGCCCAAGGCGGGCGACCCGGCCTTCGCGCGCTCGCGCACCGTGCTCATCGGCACCAACTTCCAGGCCCTGTTGGCCGCGGCGGACAAGGCGCGGGTCCTCGGCTACAACACGCTGCTCCTGACCTCCCACCTCACGGGCGAGGCGCGCGAGCTGGCGGGCCTCTTCCTCGGCCTGGCCAAGGACGTGGCCCAGCACGGCGTGCCCGTGCCGCGCCCGGCCTGCGTCATCGCGGGCGGGGAGACCACGGTGACGCTGCGCGGGCAGGGCAAGGGCGGCCGCAACCAGGAGATGGCCCTGGCCTACCTGGCCGGACTGGCCCGTTCGCCCAAAGACGCGGAGGGCGCGGTCTTCCTGGCCGCCTCCACGGACGGCAGCGACGGCCCCACGGACGCCACCGGGGCCTTTGCCGCGCCCTCGATCTTGGAGGATGGCAGACGGCGCGGCCTCGACCCGGCCCGGTATCTGGCCGAGAACGACGCCTACCACTATTTCGAGGCCCTCGGCCGTCTGCTCAAGACCGGGCCGACCAACACCAACGTCTGCGACATCAAGGTGCTGCTGGTTCCGTAGCATGATCTCCGCGGCCGACGTTCTGCGTCTGACGGAAGAGAACCTAGCGGCGCACCTCGCCCACTTGGCGCGCCGCTATCCCGGCGCGCGGGTGGAGGACGGGCCGGAGGTGCTGCTGGTGGACTCGGGGCTGTGCTGCGAGACCTTCAACAAGGTGGCCCGCGCCCGGGCAAGCGGCGACGCGGCGGCGCTGGTGGCGCGCTGCACGGGACACTTCGCCGCGTCCGGGAGGCCCTTCGCCTGGTGGCTCGGGCCGGAATCCGGGCTCGGCGTGCTCGATCCCTTTTTGTGTGCGGCAGGCCTTTCCCCCACCGAGGAGGAGACGGGCATGGCGCTGCGTCTGGACCTGCTGCGGGCCGGGGAGGAGATCCCGGCGGGGCTTGTGCTGCGCCGTTTGCAGACCGTGGGTGATGTGCGGGCCTTCGCGGCGATCATCGCGGCCAATTGGGAGCCGCCCGACGCCGAGGTGCGGCGTTTTTACGAAACCGTGGCTCCGGCCATGTTCGACATGTCCGGCCCGTTCCGGGGCTGGCTTGCCCTGCAGGACGGCGAACCCGTGGCTGCGGCCGAAATCTTCCATACGCCGGGCGTGGCCGGAGTGTATTCCGTCTGCACGCTTGAGTCCTTCCGGCGCAGGGGCGTCGCCAGCACGCTGCTGCACGCCGCCCTGGCGCACGCCCGTACGGAGGGGGCGTGTCTGGCCGTGCTCCAGGCCGCGCCCGGGGGGCTCGGCGTCTACCGTAGGCTGGGTTTCGAGGAGACGGGCCGCTTCGAGGAATGGACCGTGCGGCCGTGAGTTCCCGCTTCGAACGATTTCGGGGAGAAAGGAAGAGAACGGACTGCGGACGGGCTATGAAAAGGGGCCGCCGGGCGGATGCCCGGCGGCCCCGGTGTTTGTAGGAATCTAGAGCAGACCGCAGGAGGCGAGGACCGAGCGCAGGCACTCCTCGTTCTTGGCCTCCAGGGGCACCATGGGCAGCCTGAGTTCGGGCCGCATGCGGCCCATCATGGCCAGCGCGGTCTTGACCGGGATGGGGTTGGTTTCCAGGAACATGGCCCGGCTCAGGGGCTGCGAGGCGTAGTGCAGCTTTTGGGCCGTGGCCAGGTCGCCCGTGAACCAGGCGTTGCACAGGTCGGCCATCAGCTTGGGCACGATGTTGGAGACCACGGAGATGACGCCGCAGCCGCCGATGGCCAGGGTGGGCAGGACCGTGAAGTCGTCGCCCGAGAGGACCATGAAGTCCGGACCACAGTATTCCGCGACCTCGGAGATCTGGGTCAGGTTGGCCGTGGCCTCCTTGCAGCCCACCACCTGGGGGATGGTCTCCTTGAGCGTGGCCATGGTCCTGGGGAGCACGTTGCAGGCCGTGCGGCCGGGCACGTTGTAGACGATGAAGGGAATGTCCACCTCCGCGGCGATGGCCTTGAAGTGCTCGACCAGGCCGCGCTGCGTGGGCTTGTTGTAGTAGGGGGTGATGAGCAGGGCCGCGTCGGCCTTGGCCTCCCAGGCGAAGCGGGTCAGCTCCACGGCCTCGCGGGTGTTGTTGGAGCCCGCCCCGGCGATGACCGGGACGCGGCCCTTGACCTGATCGACGCAGATGCGCACGACCTGCATGTGTTCGTCATGGGAAAGGGTGGCCGACTCGCCCGTGGTGCCGCAGGGGACCACGCCGTGGATGCCCTGCTCGATCTGCCATTCGATGTGGGCGCGGTACGCCTCTTCATCGACCTGGCCGTTCTTGAAGGGCGTCACCAGGGCGGTGAAGGCGCCTTGGAACTGCATGACTGACTCCTTTGCGCGTGGGAGGTTGCTATTTCCCGACGCCCGCGAGCAGGGCGGCCGTGTCAGGGTCGTCCCTGACGTCGTCCTTGAGGGGGACGACGTCGAAGCGCACGTTGGCGTCCTTCTGCCACTTGAATGCCGGGTCCTTGCCGGGCATGGCCAATATCTCTATGCGGCCCACCGCCTTGCCCTCGGCGTAGGGTCTGACCCAGAGGGTCTTGTCGAAGGCTGCGAACAGGCCTGGAGCGCCGCGCCCCTTGCCGCTGCCCACCAGGATGTGGAAGGCACCGTCCGCACGCCCGGCCAGGAGCTGTTCCGCGTCCACGCCCCAGGGCGAGAGTCCGACCACGAGGTCGGCCTGCGCCCGCAGGGCGCGGGCGGCGGCAGAGGCCTTGGCGAACTGCGCCTCGCTGGGCGCGGGCGTGGTCAGCTCCGGAAGCAGGAGCAGGCCCACTGTCCCCGCCGCGGTTGCAATGAGCCGCGTCTCCATGCCCGTGGAGGCGATGAAGCCCGCTGGCGCAGGGATGCCGGCCGCGTCCATGGCGGCGCGTTCCGCAGCCAACAGTTGTCCGGCCTGGTAGCCGAGTTTCGCGTAGGCCGCGGCCAGCGCGCGCAACACATCCGGCGGCGGCAGCCTGCCGTTTTCCGCCGCGAATTCCCAGGCCCCCGCCAGCTTGAGCAGTCTGCCCGTCCTGGCGCTTTCCGCCTGTCTGAAGTATCCGGCCCGCCGGGCCAGCCCCCCGAGGGTGGTCTGCTCTCAGGAGGGACACGGCTTGTACTCGCCGAACGACTTGCCGGTGTAGAGCAGCGTCAGAACGGGCTCTGCCCGTCCGTGGACGGGCAGGGCCAGGAGCAGCGCGAGGGCCAGAAGAAGCAGCGATGAACGGCCCATGCTACTTGTTCAGGTAATCCTTAAGCTCCTTGCCGGGGCGGAAGAAGGGCAGCCGTTTCGCAGGAACGTCCACCAGGGAGCCGGTCTTGGGGTTGCGGCCGGTGTAGCCCTGGTAGTCCTTGACCTTGAAGCTGCCGAAACCGCGGATCTCGACGCGGTCGCCGCTGACCAGCGAATCCTTGATGGAGTCGACGAAGGCGTTGACGATCACCGCCGCCTCATCGACGTGGAGTTCCTTCTTCTCCGCCAGCTTCTTGATCAGTTCGCTCTTGTTCATGGCCTGCCACCTTTTAAGGTTATCCCCCGCGCGGGCGGGAGGGGAATGACATGTTTTCGGGTATTTCGACGCTGCACACAGTGCCCAAACTGCCGTGTCCTCGTCAAGCCCCTAACCGCCGAGATCAGGGAAGTTCTTGAGCGGCGGGGTGGCCGCGATGAGTTCCAGGTTGTCCTTTCTGAACCGCTCCAGCTTGGCCGCGATGGCCGAGATATCCTTGGAGGCCTCGGTATTCGGGGCGTACTTCATGAGCGGCGTCTGGCGACGCACGGCCTCGACCACGTTCCTGTCCGCCCGGATGGAGCCCAGACTGCGGATGGTGATGCCCAGGAACTTCTGGCAGGCGGCGGACAGGCGTTCGAAGGTCTGCTTGGCCTCCTGGGGCGAGGCCTGGTTGACCAGGACGAGGAAGTCGTCCACGCCGTGCTGCTGCTTGAGCACCTTCATCAGGGCGTAGCTGTCCGTGAGGGAGGTGGGCTCGGGCGTGACCACGACCACCCGCATCTGGGTCATGGCCGCGAAGGAAAGCACGGTCTTGTTGATGCCCGCGCCCAGATCGAGGATCAGGAAATTGTAGTTGCCGATGAGCTGGACCATCTTCCTGAACAGCAGGTCCTGCATGTCCTCGTCCATCTCCACGAGTTCGGGCACGCCCGAGGCCGCCGGCAGGAAGTCGAAGCCGCCCGTCTCGATGGAGACGACCACGTCGGAGGATTTGATCTCCGGGCGGAGCATGTCCTGCAGGTTGCGGTCCGGGGAGATGCCCAGGAGCACGTCGAGGTTGGCCAGGCCGAGGTCGCAGTCCAGGAGCAGGAGGCTGTTGCCCGTCTTGTGCAGGGCGTAGCCCAGGGAGAGGGAGATGTTGGTCTTGCCCACGCCGCCCTTGCCGCTCATGACCGAGACGGAGAGGGTCTTGTTCGGGTTCTGCATGGTCGCTGCTCCTCGCTATTTGATCCCCGTGAAGAGGAATTTCTTTTCGTTGGAATGGACCAGGGTGGCTTCGGGCATGGGCGCGGCCATGTCCGGTATGGGCGCGCTGACGTAGCGGTCCTTGCCCGAGTGCTTGGCCTCGTAGAGGGCTTTGTCCGCCAGCTCCACCAGATCGGCCGGGGTCATCTCCACGCGGCCCCGGTAGCTGGCGATGCCCGCGGAGATGGTCAGGCGCACCGTCTCCTCGCCGCAGCGGACGTCCATTTCGCGCACGGCCTGCAGCACGCGCTCGACCATGGCCTGAGCCCGGATCAGTCCCACGCCCGTGAGGACCAGGGAGAACTCCTCGCCGCCGGTGCGCGCGGCCACGTCGTAGCGGCGCTTCTCCTGCAGCAGGACTTCGGCCAGGGCCACCAGCACCTTGTCTCCGCAGGGGTGGCCGTAGGTGTCGTTGACCCGCTTGAAGTCGTCCAGATCGAGGACCACCAGGCTGATGGGCGTGTGGCCGCGGCGGCTGCGTTCGATCTCCAGGTCCAGGGAGCGCTCGAAGGCGCGGCGGTTGGCGAGTCCGGTCAGGGCGTCGTGGTCCGAGAGATGGGCCAGTTCGGCCAGCCGTTTCTGCAGCTCCACGAGTTGGGGGAAGACGTCGCCGTTAAGGGGCAGGGCCAGCCATTCCGACAGGTTGTGGCTGGAGGAGAGGCCGCGCCAGTCGTCGAGCGGCAGGCCCGGGCAGAGGCGTAAAATGGCCAGGACCTCTCCCGCCGCGGCGTCGGCGCAGCCGTTGCCGTTCTCCTTGAGCAGGACGCGCAGCCGCTCCAGCTCCTGGGCCAGGAGGCGACCCTGTTCCGAGGAGAGGTCGTAATCAGCCATAGAATTGCAGGAGTTGGTTGCGGATGAGTTCGTCCAGGTCGCCGTCAAGCGCGGCCTCCACGTTGCCGATCTCCGTGCCTGTGCGGTGGTCCTTGACCAGGCGGTAGGGCTGGAGGGTGTAGGTCCTGATCTGGCTGCCGAAACCGATGGCGTCCTTGGTCTCGTACTGGGCCTGACGCTCGGCCTGGCGCTTCTTCGTCTCCGCTTCGTAGAGGCGGGCGCGCAGGAGCTTCCAGGCGATCTCCCGGTTGCGTATCTGCGACTTCTCGGTCTGGCACTGGGCCACGGTGTTGGTGGGGATGTGCGTCAGCCGCACCGCGGAACTGGTCTTGTTGACGTGCTGGCCGCCCGCTCCGGAGGCGCGGTAGGTGTCCACGCGCACGTCCGCCTCGTTGATCTCGATCTCGATGTCGTCGTCCACGTCGGGGTAGACGTCCACCGAGGCGAAGGAGGTGTGGCGGCGGCCCGAGGCGTCGAAGGGCGAGATGCGGATGAGGCGGTGGATGCCCGCCTCGGACTTGAGGAAGCCGTAGGCGTAGGGTCCCGTGATCTGCAGGGTGACGCTCTTCACCCCGGCCTCGTCGCCCTCCAGGAAGTCGAGGATGGCGATTTCGTAGCCCTTGCGCTCCGCCCAGCGGCGGTACATGCGCAGGAGCATCTCGGCCCAGTCCTGGGATTCGGTGCCGCCCGCGCCGGGGTGTATCTCCATGATCGCCGGGTTCTTGTCCTCGGGGCGGGAGAGCAGTTCGGCCAGCTCCATGGTCTCGATGGTCGAGTCCAGCCGGGTTATCTGGGCCGCGAGGCTTTCAAGGGCCTCCTCGGACGGTTCCTCCTGCGCCAGATCGAGCCATTCCTCCACGTCCTGCTTGAGCCTGCGCAGTCCTTCGAGACGGGCGGCCCGGTCCTCCAGGCGGCTTTTCTCCTTGAGGGCGGGCTTCAAGGCCTCGGGGTTGTCCCAGGCGCCGGGGCGGGCGAGTTCGGCTTCCAGTTCCTGCAGCCTGGCGACGATGGCAGGCTGGTCAAAGACGCCTCCACAAGGAGTCGAACTTTTCGAACAGGGGCAGACTCTGGGTCTTGAGATCGGCGTACTGCAGCATGGTCCGTGTCTGTCCTCACGATCTTGGGGCGCGCGCCCGTCCCGTCAGGGCGGCCGCGGCCGCCAGCAGGGCAAGGGCGGCGACGCCGCCGCGCATCAGGCTGAAATGCCTGTGGAAAAACGTCGTTTCGTGGCGCAGCTCCACGTCCCGCGCCAGGGTGGCTGGACGAAAGAGCGGCGTGGTTTCCCGGATGCGGCCCTTGGCGTCGACGAAGGCGGAGATTCCGGTGTTGGTGCTGCGCACCATGGCCCGGCCCTGCTCCACGCACCGCACCAGCGAGAGGTGCAGATGCTGCAGGGGCGAACTGGAGAGGCCGAACCAGGCGTCGTTGCTGATGACCGCGAGGACGTTCGCCCCGGCGGCCACACGTTCCTGTGCCATATCCGCGTATATCGCCTCATAGCAGATGAGTACCCCGGCCGCAATGCCGCCGGTCCTGAGGGGATCGGGGCTGCGGCCGGGCACGAAGTCGCCGACGGAATCCACGAGCTTGCCCATGGGGACCCAGTCGGGAAGCGGCATGTACTCGCCGAAGGGCACCAGATGGACCTTGTCGTAGGACTGCTCGGCCTGCGCCGCCGTGCGGCCCGCGCCGTCGATGAGATAGGCGCGGTTGTAGAGCTTGTAGTCGTTCCTGTTGTCCAGGAGGTAGGCGGGAGCGCCGGTAAGCACCGGCATGCCCGTGTCGCGGGCGAACTCCCGCACCAGGCGTCCCAGGTCGTTGGGGTCCTGGTAGTAGAAGGGGAGGGCGGTCTCGGGCCAGATCACCAGGTCCGGTCTTTGTCCGCACAGCAGGCCCTGGCTGAGGGACAGGTAGCGGTCCACCGTTCCGGCCTGGATGTCCTTGTTCCACTTGATGCTCTGGTCGAAATTGCCCTGGGCGAGGCCGATCAGGGCCGTCCCGTCCTGCGGGGAGTCGGGCAGGGGGGCGTCCAGCCGCTGTTGGCCGTAGAGGAGCAGGGCGGCGATGAGCGCCGCGCCCGCAAGGCGCGGCGGCACGCCCCGGCGGCCGGGCGCGCCCAGCCAGACCGCCGACCAGACCAGCAGCAGGGCCAGACCCGCTCCGCCGATGAGGCTCGCGGTCTGCAGCATGACCGGCCAGGAGCCGAAGGCCGAGGCCATGGTCAGCCAGGGAAAGCCGGTGAAGAGCCATTCGCGCAGCATCTCCAGACCCGCCCAGAGCGCGCCCGCGGCCGGGCCGAGCAGCCACGGCGAGAGGCCCGCGAGGCGGTGCAAAAGCAGGCAGAAGAGGCCGCTGAAGAGGGCCAGGTACATGGCCAGGAGCACGGGGCAGGGCAGGGCCAGATACAGGGGCAGGCCGCCGTACTGATGCACCGGGATGACGATCCAGTAGAGGCCGCCGGTGAAGGCCGCGGTTCCTGTCCAGAAGCCCCGCGCAAAGGCCTTCCTCGGAGCGGGGGCGGTCAGGGCCAGCCCTGCCAGACCCGCGGGCAGCAGGAGCACGGCCGCGGGCAGATGCAGCCAGAGGTTGGCATGGCCGAGCCATGCGCCGAGAACGGCGGCCAGCGCCCAGGGCAGCACGGGGGTCAGGCGTCCTTGGCGTCGGGTTTGACGTGGATCCAGCGCACCTGTTTCTTGTCCGCTTCCTTGATGGTCAGGGAGAAGCCGGGAATGGCGAAGGACTCGCCGATCCTGGGCACGCGGCCGGACAGTTCGCAGAGGTAGCCGCCGATGGTCTCCACCTGCTCCGAGGCCAGGGAGGCGCCGAAGGCCTCGTTCATCTCCTCAAGTTCCAGGCGTCCGCTGATCAGGTGGGTGCCGTCCGGCAGCGACTGGATTTCGGCGGGCTCCTCGGTGTCGTGTTCGTCCTCGATGTCGCCCACGATCTCCTCGATGACGTCCTCCAGGGTGATGAGCCCCGAGGTGCCGCCGTACTCGTCCACGGCGATGGCCAGGTGCTGGCGGCGCTTGAGGAATTCGTGCAGCATGTCGCGCACGTTCTTGTTTTCCGGGATGAAGAGGGCGGGACGCATGATCTGGGTCAGGTCGGGCTTGGCCTCGCAGCCGGAGAGCAGGATGCCGAGGAGGTCCTTGGCATGGACGATGCCCACGATGCTGTCTTTGTCGCCTTCGTAGATGGGAATGCGCGAATGGCCTTCCTCCACGATGAGGCGGCAGACTTCCTGAAAGCCGTCGGCCACGTCGCAGCAGACGATGTCCGTGCGCGGGACCATAAGCTCGTGAACGTACAGGCGCTGCAGACGGAGAACGCCGAGCAGCATGGGAACGTCGTCGCTTTTCAGCTCGCCGTCCCGGAGCGCTTCGCGGATGGCGTCTTCGAGGGTGTGTCCGTTCTTGTTTTTGAAAAGGCTGACGAGAGAGGACCAGAAACCGCCTTCCTGAGGACTGCTGTCGTCCAAAACATGCTCCCCTGTTGATGTTGCGGGAGGCCAGGGCTAGGCGATTCCCTTCTCCCGATGCATTTCCAAATGACGTTTGAAGACCCAATTGTCAATCGTTTCCACGCCCGTGTCCTCGGGAAGCTCCCGCCACAACACGAAATCCGGCCGGTCCAGAGTCTTCTGCCCCTGCCCCAGGAATTCCAGGCCGATCTCCAGACGCTTGCCCGCGTAGTCGTCAAAGGCGTTGCGCACCTTGGCCAGCAGGAAGAGGCGGACGCTCTCCCCGTCCCCGGGCTCGTACAGGTCGAGGCTGACGAAGAAGCGGTCGCCGAGGCGGAAGCTCGGCCGCTCCCTGGCCTGCAGGGAGGCGGTGTGGAATTCGAAACGGATGCCGCCGCCCGAGATGTTGACGATGCGCACGCGCGACGCGCGGCTCCATTCGTGCTGCAGTACGGGACGGCCCCAGTCGCGCATGTCGCCGCTGAGCCTGCCGTCCGGGCCGCGGCTTTCTGGCCAGAGCTGAAAACCGCGGATGGCGCTGGAGGGCGGGTCGATGCGCAGGTGGGCGCGTTTCTGCCCCGTCTCGATTCTGTCGGGGAATTCCAGGGTGGCCACGGTGTTGCCGTGGGGCGAAGCGCCGATGGCCACGATCTCGGAAGTGAACTGATAGAACAGTTGCTGCGGGGAATCGTCGGATTTGATCTTGAAATAGACTTCGGCGTGGCGGCCCATCCATTCCTGCGAGAGCCGCACGCTTTCCGAGAGCTCGACGACCACGCCGTGCGGGCTGACGTCCAGCAGGACGCAGGAGATGAAGCGGCTCTGGGCCGAGTTGTGTTCGAGCAGGAGGTCGATCTTGACGCGCTGGTCGAAGGCGGTCTGGAGAAGGCTCGCGATGCGCGCCGGAGCGACGATCCAATTGGGCGGCAACTCCCTCCCGCGACTGCGCATGAGCCAGCGGTTGAGCTGCCATCCCGCGATCACCGCGACCGCGATGACCACGACGAGAAGGATGTAGAACACCTCAAGCTGTTCGGTGACGCCGTGCCCCCTGAAGTGCTGCCGAAACTCCGTCCAGAACTGCCGGTCCATCCGTCGTCCGCCTCTTTGCCGCGGATCCTACCCGCTTTTTGCGGCGAAAGAAAGAAGCCGCGGCCCGAAGAGTTCAGGAATCCGAAGGGTTGCGGCGCGCGCCGAGCGTCTTGCGCAGGTGGATGAGCAGACAGGTGAGCGCGGCGGGCGTGATGCCGGAGATGCGTCCGGCCTGGCCCAGGGTCAGGGGGCGGACCGCGGACAGCTTCTCGCGCGCCTCGCGCGTCAGTCCGTGGACCGCCGCATAGTCGAGATCGGCGGGCAGCCGCTCCTCCTCCATGCCGCGCGCCCGCTCCACCAGGTCGGCCTGACGCGCCAGGTAGCCCGCATACTTCATCTGGGTCTGCGCCTCCTCCAGCACGTCGGCGGGGATGTCGGCAAGTCCCGGCCAGAAGGCCAGAAGCCGTTCGATCCTCACCTCTGGCTGGCGCAGGATCGCGGCCAGGGGGGCGGCCGCCGGGGGCGGGACGGCGCCTGCGGCCGCGAGCAGTTCGCGCGTGGCCGCGTCGGGCCGGATGACGATGCGTTCGAAGGCCGCACGCACTTCCGAAAGCCGGTCCCGTTTCTCCGTGAACGCGGCCCACTGCGCATCGCCCACCAGTCCCCGGGCGCGGCCCAGCTCCGTAAGCCTGAGGTCGGCGTTGCCCTCGCGCAGCAGGAGACGGTGCTCGGCGCGCGAGGTGAACATGCGGTAGGGCTCGCGCGTGCCCTTGGTCACCAGATCGTCCACGAGCACGGCCATGTAGGCCTCGTCGCGGCCCGGCAGGAAGGGCGGTTCGCCGCGCAGCCCCGCCGCGATGTTCAGCGCGGCCCACAGTCCCTGGGCCGCGGCCTCCTCGTAGCCCGAGGTGCCGTTGATCTGCCCGGCGCAGAAGAGGCCGGGCAGCCGTTTGGCCTCCAGCGTGGGGGCGAGCTGCTCGGGCGGCACGAAGTCGTATTCGATGGCGTAGCCCGGGCGCACGATCTGCACCTTCTCCAGGCCGGGAATGGTGGCGATCATGCGCTTTTGCACGTCGTAGGGCAGGCTGGTGGGGATGCCGCCCGGATAGACCTCCGGACTGCGCAGGCCCTCCGGCTCAAGGAATATCTGGTGCCTGCCGCGCTCCGGGAAACGGGCGAT
This sequence comes from Desulfovibrio sp., assembly GCA_022839785.1. Taxonomy (GTDB): domain Bacteria; phylum Desulfobacterota; class Desulfovibrionia; order Desulfovibrionales; family Desulfovibrionaceae; genus Alkalidesulfovibrio. The sequence continues at coordinate 22,706 of JALHJW010000004.1, forward strand.
CTTGTCCTCGATGGAGGGGCAGTAGCGCGCGCCCGTGCCCTGGATCACGCCCGTGAACATGGGCGAACGGTCGAATCCCGAACGGATGGCCGCGTGCGTCGCCTCGGTGGTCCAGGTGATGTGGCAGGGAATCTGCTCCAGCGCCGGGGCCGAACTCCCGAAGCTGAACAGCGGCGCGGGGTCGTCGCCAGGCTGGGCCTCAAGCTGCGCGTAGTCTATGCTGTCGCGCAGCAGGCGCGGCGTGGTGCCGGTCTTGAGACGGCCCAGTTCGAAACCCAAGGCACGCAGACAGGCCGAAAGGCCCGCGCTGGGCGGGTCACCCAGGCGGCCGCCGGGAAAGTTGTCCAGGCCGATGTGGATGAGGCCCGAGAGGAAGGTGCCCGTGGTCAGCAGCACGGCCCGGGTCCGGTGCGTCTCGCCCAGCCGCGTGCGCACGCCCGCGGCCCGGCCGTCCTCGACCACGATTTCCTCGGCCATGTCCTGCCGCACCCACAGCCCGTCCTGGGCGAAGACGTCCGCCTGCACCGCCTTCAGGTAGGCGTCGCGGTCCACCTGCGCGCGCGTGGAGCGCACGGCAGGCCCCTTGCGCATGTTCAGGGTGCGGAACTGGATGCCCGCCGCGTCGGTCCAGCGCGCCATGGAGCCGCCCAGGGCGTCGATCTCGCGCACCATGTGGCCCTTGGCCAGGCCGCCCACGGCCGGGTTGCACGACAGATGCCCGATGCGGTCCACGCTGATCGTCAACAACAACGTGGAACAGCCCAGACGCGCCAAAGCCATGGCCGCCTCGCAGCCCGCATGGCCCGCGCCCACAACCACCGCATCAAAAACGTCGGGAGGATATTTTTTTATTGTTGGCATCGATGGTGACGGAGAACCGGGGGAGGGGGGAGAAACCCCTTCCCCCTCATCCTCAAAACTTTTTAGTGCGCTTCGCGTTTCTGGGTGAAAGTTGGGTTGGTTTTATCCTCACGCGCCGGGGGCGTCCAGGGCGTTTGCGCGGCGTGTCGCGGGCGCGGGAGTGGGGGCAAGGCGGAGTTTTCCTCCCAGCCGCTTCGGCGGGGAGGAGAGAAACGTCTTGATCTTCCCGGCCATCCCGCCGTGCGCCTGACGCCCTTTCCTGCCTGGGAGGCAATGCGCCGTACCGCCGTCGTGTCCAGCCATGCCCAGGCACAGTCGTGCGGCACAGAAAACGGGTCGAGGGCCTGAGGCCCTCGCCGCCGGAGGCATCCATCCTCCCCGCCCGCCAGCCCTCCGCACGATTCGTCTATGCCAGCAGCATCCGCGCGATGACCTTGGCGTCGGCGAGGCAGTTGCTTATGAGGGCCTTTTCGTTCGGCTGGTGGGCGTTGTGCATGAGCGTGGCCCAGACAGCGGCCTCGTATCCGCGCCGCCGCAGGAAGGCGGCTACGGTGCCGCCGCCGATGCCGCGCGGCCGGGGCGAAAGGTCGTGCGTCGCGGCCACGGCCGCGGCGAGGCGGCGGGCGATCTCCGAATCCACGGAGGTGGCGGGCGCGGCCTGTTCCTGTTGCACGGCCTCGTACTCGATCCGCACGCCGTAGACGGATTCGATCTCGCGGCCCAGCTCCGCGACGGCGGCCAGGACGTCGGCGAGGGGATATCGCGCCAGCACGCGGCAGTCCACGTAGAAGACGTCCTTGCCGGGCACGGTGTTGATGTTCTCCACGTTGGCCTCTTTCTTGGTGGGCTCGAAGGTGGAGAAGGGCGGGTCGAAGAGGTCGTCGCGGCCGTCGAAGCGTTCGTAGAGCGAGCGGACCTTCATCACGAAGGCCGAGGCCGCGACCAGGGAGTTGTTGCCCTGCGAGGGGCGCGAGGCGTGGCACTGCTTTCCCAGGACCGTGACCTTGAGCCAGAGCATGCTCTTTTCGGCCAGCTCGATGAGCGATCCGTCGGGTTCGCCGAAGTCGGGGATGAGGAAGAAATCGCCGGGGGCGAAGAGGTCGGCGTGTTCGCGCAGCACGTAGTCCAGGCCGAATTTGCTGCCGGTCTCCTCGTCGGCCGCGAAGAGCAGGCCGAGGGAGAGGGCGGGGGTGGCGTCATGGGCTTTGAGGGCTTCGGCGACCAGGAGGCTGGAGACGATGGCCTGCTGGTTGTCCTCCACGCCGCGTCCGACGAGCGCGTCGCCGTCCACGTGCAGGGTCCACGGGTCCGTGGCCCACAGGGAGGCGTCGCCCGGGGGCACGACGTCCATGTGGGAGATGACCCACAGGGTGCGGCCGGACGCGCCGGGCAGGCGGGCGGCCAGATTGGGCCGCATGCCCGAGGGCACGCGGGCGTCCGGGGCGTTCATCTCGCGCAGCAAGGGAACGCCGAGTTCGGCCAGGCGATCTCTAATCCAGGCGCATTTGACCGTCTCGCCCTCGCCGCCGTTGTCCGGTCCCAGGGCGGGGATGGCGGTCAGGCCGCGCTGCAGGTCGATGACCCGGTCGCGTTGCGTGTCGATGTGGCGAAGAACGGCGTCGAGCATGGCGATCCTGCCTCGGCTTTGGGGACGTCGCGTGGACGGGAACCCTGCCGCCGCGGCGGATGCACGATGCGGGAAAAGGCGCGGCGGGAAAAGAGCGCGCGGACCCGGGACGGGGGGACGGGACGCGGTCGCGCCCCGTCCCCCGCCGCGTTCAGGCTAGCGGCCGCGGGCGGCGCGCTTGGAGGCCTTGAGCGGGTTGATCTTGACTTCGCCGGTCTTGGTCTTTTCGGCCTTGACGTGGGTGGCGAAGTTGCAGATGCCGTGCGCCCACTTGCGGGCCGGGTTGGCATAGCTCGGGCAGTACTTGGCGGCCTCGACGTCGACGGCGCGGTCGCAGCCTTCGCACTTGTCGATGATCGGCTCCATGATGAAGCCCTTGTAGGAAAGACCCTTTTCGGTCATCACGGCGCCCGCCAGGGCGCCGACGGCGGTATCGTTGGCCATTGCGGCATCCTCCATGGGGAGTGTCAAGCGTCTCGAAAATGCAAGAGCGAAGCTTTATTATTGAGAACTGGGGGATTGTCAAGGCCCGTGAGGGCGTTTGCCGGACAAATCCGCCGTCCCTCCCGGGAAGCCTCAGCAGACGCTCTCCTGTTCCCGCGCCCAGGCCACGATCTCGCGCGCCTCGGCCAGCAGGTCGGGCAAGTCCAGGGTCAGGTGCTGCCCGTCCATGTAGAGCACGCGGCCGTTGACCATGGTCAGGCGCACCTCGCCGCCCGTGGCCGCGTAGACGGCCTGGGAGACCGGATCGTGCAGCGGCATGAGATTCGGGCTGGACAGGTCCAGGGCGGTCATGTCGGCGCGCGCCCCGCGCTCCAGGCGGCCGATGTGGGGCAGGCTCAGGGCCGCGGCCCCGTCCCGCGTGGCCATGTCCAGCACGGCCTGGGCCGGGAGCAGGGCCGGGTCGTTCCGGAAGGCCTTTTGCACGCGGGCGCAGACGCCCATTTCCCGGAACATGGAGAGATCGTTGTTGCTGGCCGGGCCGTCCGTGCCCAGTCCCACGGCCACGCCCGCCTGGCGCAACGCCTGGATGGGGGCGAAGCCGTTCCCGAGCTTCATGTTGCTGCGCGGGCAGTGGACCACGGCCGCGCCGCGCTTCCCCAGGAGTTCTATCTCCTCCGGAATGAGGTCCACGCAGTGGAACAGGGTGGTGCGCCGCCCGAGCAGCTCCAGGGAGTCGAGGTAGGCCAGGGGCCGCTTGCCGAAGGTCTTCAGACACAGTTCGGTCTCGGCGGCGGATTCGGCGGCGTGGATCATCCAGCGCAGGTCGAGCCGCTCGGCCAGGGCGAAGCTGCGACGCAGGGCGTCGGCGTCCGTGGTGTAGACGGCGTGGGCCATGACCGCGCAGCCGACCAGGGGATGGCCGTCGTAGCGGCGGTGCAGACGTTCGATGAGTTCGAGGCCCTCCTCCAGGGTGGCGTAGGTCATGGTCGGCGTGCGGATCACGCCCTCGGCCGTCACGGCGCGCATCCCGGCGGCCTCGGCCGCGGCGGCGATCTCGTGTTCGTACAGGTACATGTCCGCGAAGCAGGTCGTGCCCGTGGCCAGCATCTCGGCGCAGGCGATGAGCCCGCCCAGATGCACCAGACGCGGGGTGAGGCGTTTTTCCAGGGGCCAGATGTGACCCTGCAGCCACTCCATGAGCGGCAGATCGTCGGCCACGCCGCGAAAGAGGCTCATGGCCGCGTGGCCGTGGGCGTTGACCAGGCCCGGCAGGAGCAGGGCGTGGCCGAGGTCGATGACACGCTCGGCCTGGGCGGCGGGCTCGATCTCGGCCCTGGGGCCCACGGCGGTGATGGCGTCCCCCGCCACGGCCACGGCGCCGTCGCGCACGACGCGCCGCTCGGCGTCCTGGGTCACGATCACGTCGGCCAGCACGAGCAGTTCACAGGGGATGTCCATACGTCCTCCGTCTCCAGGCTAGATGATTTGGCCGAGGAAATGAAGTACATCCCGTGCATGGCGCGTACGTCGCGGCCCGGTTGCCTGCTGCTGCACGGCTTCACCGGTGCCCCTTTCGAGATGGAGCCCTTGGCCGGGGCCTTGCGGAAGCGCGGCTTCGCGCTCAGCCTGCCGCTGCTCGCGGGGCACGGGGGGAGCGTGGAGGAGCTTGACCGCGCGGGCTGGGAGGACTGGACCGGGACCGCGCTGCGCGCCTTCGACGAACTGGCCGCCCGTTGCTCGCCGGTTTTCGCGGCCGGGCTGTCCATGGGCGGCAGTCTCTGCCTGGAATTGGCCCTGCGGCGTCCCGTGGCCGGGCTGGCCTGTCTGGCCACGCCGCTCCGGCTCTACCGTCTCGCCCCCTGGACCGGCAAGGACCCGCTGCTGCCCTTCGTGCCGCTGCTCCGGCGTTTCCGCCCCATCTGGCCGGTGGCGCGGAAAAGCGAGGAATCGCGCCGCATCGCCCCCTGGCAGGGTTGCGAGGGGGCGATGCCGCTCAATGCGCTGCACAGCCTCATGCAGGGGCTGGCCGGGCTGCGGCCCAGACTCGGCCAGATCACGGCTCCGTTGCTCGCGGTGCACTGCCCCACGGACCGTAGCGTCAACGCGCGCAACGCCTTCGAGCTTGCGCGGCGGGTCGGTTCGCGGATCAAGCGGCTGGGGTTCCTGGAGATTTGCGAAACCGTGACCGGGCATCATCTGTTGACCACGCACCAGGAGACGCGCGGGCCGCTGGCCGCGCTCGTGGCCGATTTTTTCTGCACCCTGCTTTCGCGTGACGGCGCGGTCCCGGTTTGATAAGAAACAAGGAGGAGTGCGACATGGACCAGGAAAAACGGAGCCGAACCCGCGTCGATCTGCTCTTCGGGGCGGTGCTGAGTTGCGGCGGCCGGGACGTGCCCGTACGGCTCAACAACCTCAGCCTGCGCGGTCTCTCCTGCAACCCCGATCCCCGGCTCGCCCAGGGGGAGGAGTGCGTCGTGCGCATCGCCCTCTCGGGCAGCCTGACCATCCGGGTGCAGGGCCGGGTGGTGCGCCTCACGGCGCAGGACGCGGCCGTGGAGTTTCTGGAAATGGACCCGGAGAGCTTCGGCCATCTGCGCAACCTAGTCAGGATGCACGCCGAGGACCCCGACCGCATCGACGACGAACTGCTCGCCAGGATACTGCCGGGCGACGCCTAACCCTCCTTCATGCGCGTACGGACGCTGTTCTCCCCGTTCACCTATCCCATCTATTTCTTCATGCTGACCATTTTGGCCGGGGCCGTGGCCCTGATGCTGCCGGTCAGCCTGAATGGGGGCGGCCTGTCCTTCGTGGACGCGCTGTTCACCGCCACCTCGGCCACCTGCGTCACCGGTCTGGTGGTGGTGGATACCGGCGCGCATTTCAGCCGCACGGGACAGGCCGTGATCCTGGGCATGATCCAACTCGGCGGCCTCGGCATCATGACCTACGCCAGTCTGGTCTTCTACCTGTGGCGGCGCAGGATTTCGCTCACGGACCGCCTGGCCGTGGGCGGCCTGATGCACGACGCGAGTTTTCATCTGGGGCGCTTCATCGTCCACCTCGCGGCCTGGACCGTGCTTATCGAGAGCGCGGGCGCGCTGTGCCTGTGGCTCTTTGATCCGCACGGCTTTCACCCCTGGTCCGCGCTTTTCCATTCGGTGTCCGCTTTTTGCAACGCGGGTTTCGGGCTGTATCCGGACAGTCTCGTGCAGTGGCGGGGCGACGTGGGCGTGAACCTCACCGTCATGGCCCTGATCACCCTGGGCGGCATCGGCTTCTCGGTCATCGTGGAGCTGGAGCAGTGGCTGCGGGGCAGGCTGCGCCGGGGACGGGCGCGGCCCCTGTCCTGGTACGCGGGCGTGGTGCTGAAGGTCAGCGCCTTTTTGAGCCTGGGCGGCGCGGCGGCCGTGTATCTCGCCGAGATCGTGGGGCTGGGGCGGGACATGCCCTGGCGGGACGGGGTGCTCGCGGCCCTGTTCCAGAGCGTGACCTGCCGCACGGCCGGGTTCAACACCGTGGACATCGGCCAGCTCACCACCATCTCGCTCCTGGTGATGATCTTCCTGATGTTCGTGGGCGGTTCGCCGGGAAGCTGCGCGGGCGGGATCAAGACCACCACGGCCCGGGCGCTCTGGGCCTTCGCCGTGTCCAAGGTGCTGGGGCGGCGTCAGCCCGTGGTGGGCCGCTACGCCCTGGACGCCGAGACCCTGGGCCGGGCCGTGACCCTGACCCTCATCGCGCTGGTCCTTGTGGCCGTCGGCACCCTTTGGCTCGTGGTCAGCGAGGGCGGCGACGTGCCGCACGCCGAGGCGCGCGGCCTGTTCCTGGAAGTGCTCTTCGAGGTCGTCTCGGCCCTGGGGACGGTGGGACTCTCCATGGGCATCACGCCGAAGCTCAGCGACTCGGGGAAGATCGTCATCACCCTGCTCATGTTCGTGGGCCGTCTGGGCCCCATCGCCTTCCTCACGGTCATCAGCCGGATGCAGGAGCAGCCGCGCTATTCCTGGCCCGAGGAGAGCATGCTCATAGGTTGAGCCGGAGGTATGTCATGAAGAAGACGAATGTCGGCGTCATCGGCCTTGGCAAGTTCGGCCTCTCCTTCGCGCAGGTCCTGGCGGACCTGGGGCAGGACGTGGTGGGACTGGATTCCATGCCGGAGAACGTGCGCCGGGCGCAGGACACGCTCACCCAGGTCTACCAGGGCGACGCCATGGACCGCAAAGTCCTGGAGCAGCTCGGATTCGCCGACTTCAGCGTGGTCATGGTCAGCGTGGGCCACTCCATCGAGGCCAGCGCCATGATCTCGCTCTACCTCAAGGAGATCGGCGCGCCCCAGGTCTGGGTCAAGGCCGTGAGCCGCGACCATGAGACGCTGCTCAGCCGCATCGGGGTGGACCGCGTCATTCTGCCGGAATATTTCGCGGCCTCGCAGCTTGCCCACTCTCTGGCCTCGCCAGGCCTCATCGCCTACCTGCCCTTCGACGAGGGCATGGCCATGCGCGAGATCACGGTGGAGCGCTGGGCAGGCCGGAGCCTGCGCGAACTGGACCTGACCAACGCCTTGCAGGTCCAGGTCATCGCCGTGCGTAAGAGCGGCGAGAAGCGCTACGGCTACATCCCGCGGGCGAACGCGCCGCTCGGCCGGGGCGACGTGCTGGTCGTCCTGGGCAACGCGGACAATCTGGAAAGGCTGAAACCGTAGGGACGCGCTCAGGAGGCTGCGCCGAAGCGCAGGGTCATGCCCGCGGCCAGCGGCTCCACCCGGCCGGGCAAAGCCCGGGCCAGAGCCGCCGTGGCCGCGTCTCCGGTGCAGTGGCCGGGCAGGATGCGCTCCACGCCGAAGGCAGCCAGGGCGGCCGCCGCGTCGTCCACCTCTCCGGGCGGGGCGTTGTAGAGATGCAGGCCGCCGACCACGGCGTGCAGGCGGCCGATGCCTTCCTGGCGCAGCCGGGCCAGGGTGTTGACCAGGCCGGAGTGACAGCAGCCGAGCACGGCCACGGGACCGGCGCCCGTGCGCAGGAGCAGGAATGCGTCGTCCGGCACGGCGTCGGGATGCGTGCAGCCGGGATCGAGGAAGAAGCCGCGCACGGATTCGGGGTTGCCGGGCAGCCGCGCGACGTCCGTGCAGATGTCCAGCCAGGGCGCGAGACGCACCGTGCTCCTGGCCGCGGCGAGACGCGCGCCCAGGATGCGGCGCGGCTCCTCGGGAACGCCGATGGCGTCCGGGGCCTTGCCCCGGCGCTCGGCCCAGCGTTCGCGCAGGGCCTCGGGGTGGGCGTGGACCGGGCCGTCGAAGCCCGTGGCGCACAGCGCCGTCAGACCCGCGCCGTGGTCGTAGTGACCGTGGGACAGGGCCAGGCCGCGTGCGGCCTCCACCCGCACGCCCAGACGGCGGGCGTTGTCCAGGAAGGCGGGGCTCGCGCCCGCATCCCACAACCACGTTTCGCCTCGGGCTTCGAGCGCGGCGGCGAATCCCCATTCCGAGGCGAAGCCCGGCAGGGCGCGGTTGTCCATCAGGACGTGAAGGGCGACCCGGGTCAACGTTTCCGTCTCCGCGCCGGGTCTACAGGGCGGCCTTGTGCGGCCATTTCTGCGGATCGTCCTTGAAGAGCTTGTAGACGATGGAGTCCGTCAGGGCCTGCCAGCTCGCCGCGATGATGTTGTGCGAGAGCCCCACCGTGGTCCACTTCTCGGTCTTGTCGGAACTTTCGATGAGCACGCGCACGTTGGAGGCCGTGCCCCCGGTATCGCGCACGTAGCCCGAGAGCACGCGCACCTTGAAGTCCACGAGCTTCATTTCCGCGAGATGCGGATAGACGTCGCACAGGGCCTTGCGCAGGGCGTTGTCCAGGGCGTTGACCGGGCCGCGGCCGTCCGCCGCGGTGTGCACGTTCTTGCCCTGCACCTTGATCTGCACCGTGGCCTCGGAAAAGGGCTCCTCGCCGCCGCGCTTGGCGTCCAGGACGCGGAAGTTGATCAGATCGAAGTAGCGCTTGGACCAGCCCATGGTGCGGAAAAAGAGCAGGATGAACGAGGCCTCGGCCACGGAATACTCATAGCCCAGGGCCTCGCGCTCCTTGACCTCGGACAGCAGGGTCTCCACGCAGGGGTCGTTCTTGTCCAGCCCCTCGTAGTAGCGTCTGGCCATGGCCAGGATGTTGGAGCGGCCCGCCATGTCCGAGAGCAGCACGCGCTGCACGTTGCCCACGGCCTCGGGCCGGATGTGCTCGTAGGTCCGGGAATCGCGCAGGATGGCCGAGACGTGGACTCCGCCCTTGTGCGCGAAGGCCGAGCGGCCCACGAAAGGCTGGCGCATGAAGGGCCTGAGGTTGCAGGTCTCGGAGACGAAGTGCGCCACGTGGGTGAGCTGGGAGATGCGCCCTTCGGGCAGGCAGGGGCGGCCCATCTTCAGCTCCAGGGCCGGGATGATGGAGCACAGGTCGGCGTTGCCGCAGCGCTCGCCGTAGCCGTTGACGGTGCCCTGCACCTGCGCCGCGCCCAGGCGCACGGCCTCCAGGGAGGAGGCCACGGCCGTGCCCGAGTCGTTGTGCACGTGGATGCCGAGCCGCGCTTCCGGCAGTTCGCGCCGCAGCCGCTCGAAAATGGGGGCCAGCTCATGGGGCAGGGTGCCGCCGTTGGTGTCGCAGAGCACAAGCGCGTCCGCCCCGGCCTCGAAGGCCGCGCGCAAGGTGGCGAGGGTATAGTCCGGGTTGGCCTTGAAGCCGTCGAAGAAATGCTCGGCGTCGTAGAACAGGTCCGGGAAGTGGGGCCTGAGGAAGGCCAGGGAGCCGCCGATCAGCTCCAGGTTGCGCTCCAGGGGCACGCGCAGGGCCTCGTGCACGTGCAGATCCCAGGACTTGCCGAAGATGGTCGCGGCCTGGGCGCCCGACTCGACGAGGGCCTTCAGGTTGCCGTCTTGGTCCGCGGTGCTCTTGGCGTTATGGGTGCTGCCGAAGGCCGCGAGGCGGGCGGTGGAAAGCCTCAGGCGCGCCGCCTCCTTGAAGAACTGTCGGTCGGTTGGGTTCGAGCCGGGCCAGCCGCCCTCGATGAAATCCACGCCAAGCTCGTCGAGCTTGCGGGCGATGAGCAACTTGTCCTCGGGGGTGAGGTTGATCTCCTCGGCCTGGGTGCCGTCCCGCAGGGTGGTGTCGTAGATTTGGACCTTGCCGCTCATACCTCTCCCACCTTTCGTTCCCCGGGGTCCTTGTCCAGCTCGAACTCCTCGTGCAGCGTGCGCACGGCCAGTTCGGCGTACTTGTCCTCGATGAGCATGGTGATCTTGATTTCCGAGGTGGAAATCATGAGCAGGTTGATGCCTTCGCGGGACATGGCCGCGAAGGAGCGGGAGGCCACGCCGGAGTGGTTGCGCATGCCCACGCCGATGACCGAGACCTTGCACACGCCGGTGTCGAACTGGATCTCCTTGGCCCCCACGTCGGCCTTGATGGCGGTCAGGATGGCCATGGTCTTGTCCAGGTCCTTGCGGGAGACGGTGAAGGTCATGTCCGTGTGGCCGTCGCGGCTGGTGTTCTGGATGATCATGTCCACGAGAATGCCCTTCTCGGCGATGGGACCGAAGATGGAGGCCGCCACGCCGGGCTGGTCGAGCACGTCGTAGATGGTCACGCGGGCCTGGTCCTTGTCGTAGGCGATGCCGGAAACGAGCACGTATTCCATGGACTTGTCCTCCTGGGAGACGAGGGTGCCGGGATTGTCGATGAAGGTGGAGAGCACGCGCACGGGCACGTTGTACTTCTTGGCGAACTCCACGGAGCGGATCTGCAGGACCTTGGCGCCCATGCTGGCCATTTCCAGCATCTCGTCGTAGCTGATCTTGTCCAGCTTGCGCGCCTTGTCGCAGATGTTGGGGTCCGTGGTGAAGACGCCCTCAACGTCGGTGTATATCTCGCAGGCGTCGGCCTTCAGGGCCGCGGCCAGGGCCACGCCCGAGGTGTCCGAGCCGCCGCGGCCCAGAGTGGTCAGGCGGCCGTGCTCGTCGCAGCCCTGGAATCCCGCCACGGCCAGGACGTCGTAGTCCTGCAGCAGGGCCTTCATGGCCGCCGCGTCGATGTCCAGGATGCGGGCGTTGGTGTAGTCGCAGGTGGTCTTGATCTGGATCTGGTGCCCGAGAAGGGAGCGGGCCTTCAGTCCGGCGTCCTTGCAGAGCATGGAGAAGAGGGCCACGGAAACCTGCTCGCCCGTGGTCGCCAGGACGTCGAGTTCCGCCGCGTCGGGCTCCTTGGAGAACTGCTGCGCAAGGGATAGGAGCCGGTTGGTCTCGCCCGACATGGCGGAAAGGACCACCACGACTTTGTAGCCCTTCCCATGCGTGCGCCTGACGATCTCAAGGACGCGCTGCATCCGCTCCAGACCGGCGACGGAGGTGCCGCCGAACTTCTGCACGACGATCTTCATGTCTCTCCCTCAACGAACGTGAATGGTACCTCCCGCTCAGCCAGGACGCGCGCCAGACGGTCGAGGAAGGCCGAAGCCTCCCGGCCCGAGGCCGAAAGACGGGCCGTCCGCCCTCCCTCCAGGGCGGCCAGGGCGCAGATCACCCGCTCCGCGGGAAGATCGGGTGGGTGTAGATACTGTGCCCACTCGACAATGACAAGAGTTTCAGGGACCTCCAGGGCATTTTCGAAATCCTCGCCCGGCGGCCGCCCCTCCAGTCGGTAGAGGTCCACGTGCGCGACCTCTGGCCTGGTGGGGTAGATGTTGCAGATATTGAAGGACGGGCTGGCGACCTCCGCCCGCTCCGCGCCCGGCAGGGCGGAGACGAGGCCGCGCACGAGCGTGGTCTTGCCCGCGCCCAGGGGGCCGTCCAGCAGGAGGGCGAAGCCCGGACGCGCGCCGAGGCAGGCGGCCATGGCCTCGCCCAGAGCGACGGTGGAGGGGGCGTCCCGCAGGGTGACGCCGAGACCGGACACCGCGCGGCTACTCCTTGGCGGCCATCAAGGTGCGCAGCACGTCGGACTTGCCCAGGATGCCCACCAGCCGGCCTTCCGAAACCACGGGCAGGGTGTGCAGCCGTTCGTCCACCATGATCGCCGCGACCTCCTCGAGCAGCGTCTCGGGCGTCACGGTGACGGGATCGGGAGTCATGGCGTCGCGCACGGTCATGGCCGTGATCTTCTTCATCTCCCGTTCCATCCTGTCCAGACTGCCTAGGGGAACGATGCCGTCCAGGAAGGTGAAGATGCTGGGAAGCTTCAGGGTCTTCTGCTGCGTGATCAGGTCGGACTGGGTGAGGATGCCCACCAGCCTGCCGTTTTCGACCACGGGCGCGCCGTTGATCTTCTTCTCGATGAGCAGTCGGGCCGCGGCCGGAATGTCCGTGTCCGGAGCCACGCTGACGACCTCGGTGGTCATGATGTCTTTTGCCGTGCGCATGATGCGTCTCCTTGCATGGCCCGCGGCAGTGCGGCGGCGATGTCGGACGCCGTGCAGCCGCGCGCGGGGAAGTCGTTGCCGAGAATGAGCCCGGCCCGGGCGTGCAGCCAGGACGCGAGGCAGGCCGCGTCGAGCCCGGAGAGTCCGCGCCCGAGCATGGCCCCGAGACAGCCCGCGAGAACGTCTCCAGAGCCTGCCGTGGACAGGGCGGGGAGGTCGAGCGGAAGCAGGAAGACAGGACTGCCGGGCGCGGCGATGAGCGTGCCCGCGCCCTTGAGCAGGACCGTCACGCCGCAGCGTTCGCCCACGGCGCGGACCGCAGCGTAGCGGTCGGCTTGCACCGCGGCGGCGTCCGTTCCGAGCAGACGGGCGGCCTCGCGCGGGTGCGGGGTGACCACGGTCCCCGCGGGCAGGGGGAGCAGTTCCGGCGTTTCGGCCAGCCAGTAGAGGGCGTCGGCGTCCAGCACCAGGGGCGGCAGCTCCGGCTCGGCCAGCAGACGGCGCAGGAACTCGCGCGCGCCCTCGGTGCGGCCCAGTCCCGGGCCGCAGACAAGGGCGTCGAAGCGCGCGAGGTGCGGCCCGAGTTCGTTCAGGAACCCGCCGCTCCATTCGCTGCCCTTGCCCAGCGGCAGGGTCATGACGTCGGGTACGCCCGCCTTGAGATGATAGGACAGGCCCGAGGGACAGCCCACCGTGGCCAGACCCGCGCCGGAGCGCAGCGCGCCCAGGGCGGCCAGCACCGGTGCGCCGGTCAGGCCGAAGCTGCCCCCGAGGATCAGGACGTGGCCGTAGGAGCCCTTGTGGCCGCCTTTCGTCGGCGGCGGCAGGAGGGAGAGGGTTTCGTCGCCGAGCAGGGCGGCCGAGGCCGGGTGCGCGGCCTTGACCTGGGGAGGGATGCCGATGGGCCGCACGTGCAGCCAGCCGGTGTACTCGGCGGCCCAGGGCAGGGCCAGGCCGAACTTGGCCGCCTCGAAGGTCGCGGTGGCGTGGGCGCGCACCGCGTCCGGGCGGGGCCTGCCGTCCTGCGCAGAAAGGCCCGAGGGCACGTCCAGGGCGAGTACGAAGGCAGTTTCGCGCAGGACGTTCACGGTCTGCACGAGGCGCGCGAAAAAGGGCGAGAGCTGGCCGGAAAAACCCGTGCCGAGCAGGCCGTCGATGACGATCTCGGGCCGCCAGACGAGCCATTCGGCCGCCAGGCGGGAGAGGCTGCGCTCCGCGACCGGGACCATGTCCAGGCCGAGGCGTCCGGCCAGCCTGACGTTGTATCCCGCCTCGCGGCGGTAGGCGGCCAGGGGCTTGGCATGGGCCAGACGCACCTCGGCCCCGGCGCAGTCCAGGTGCCGGGCCAGGGCGAAGGCGTCGCCGCCGTTGTTGCCCGGACCGGCCAGGACCAGGATGCGGCGTCCCTCCACGCTTCCCGCGCTCTGCGTCAGGACGTGCAGGGCCTCGCGCGAGGCGTTCTCCATGAGGATCGTGGGCAGGATGCCGAAATCCGCCGCGGCCGCGTCCCAACGGGCCATCTCGTCGGGAAAGGGGAGGGGGGCGTGCGCGTGTGCGGTCATGGGCCTTCCTTCGGGGCCGTGATCACGGCTCCCGTCCTTCCACTACCACAACAGCCGCGGCCGTGTCCCGTCCGTGCGTGAGGCTGACGAGCACGCGTCCGCCGCCGATCTCGCGCAGGCGCGCCTGGGCCGCGCCGTGGAACACGAGCCCCGGCTTGCCGTGCGCGTCCGGAACGACTTCGATCGAGGGCATGGTCACGCCCTGCGCGAATCCCGTGCCCAGGGCCTTGGCCCCTGCCTCCTTGGCCGCGAAGCGGGCCGCGAGGAAGGGGATCGGATGGCGGCCGGGCATGGCGGCGCGCTCGGCGTCCGTGAGGAACTTGTCGAGGAAGCGTTCGCCGAAGCGCTCGAAGCTGTCGCGGATGCGGTCCAGTTCGACGATGTCGATGCCCAGGCCGATGATCATGTCTGGTCCGCGAAGCTCTCAACGATGGCGGCCATGCGGCCCACGGCCTCAGAGAAGCCCGTGAGCAGGGCGCGCGAGACGATGCTGTGGCCGATGGAGTACTCGCCGACTCCGGGCACGTTCCTGAAGGCATGGATGTTGACGTAGTTCAGGCCGTGCCCGAGGTTGACCTTGAGCCCGAGGTCCCGGCCCATGGCGATGCCCGCCATGATTTTTGCGAGTTCGGCGTCGCGGGCCGCGTCCGTGGCCGCGTCGGCGTAGTGGCCGGTGTGGATCTCGATAATCTGCGTGCCGATGCGCGCCGCGGCCTCGATCTGCGCCGGGTCGGCGTCGATGAACAGGCTGGAGGCGATGCCCGCGGCCCAGACGGGCTGGAGGTAGCGCCTGAGGTCGTCCTCGCGGCCCGCCACGGCGAGGCCGCCCTCGGTGGTCAGCTCCTCGCGCTTTTCCGGGACCAGGCAGACCGTGTCCGGGTGCAGGCGTAGGGCGATGGCCTGCATCTCGGCCGTGGCCGCCATTTCGAGGTGCAGCCGGGTCTTGACGCAGGCGCGCAGGAGTTCCACGTCGCGGTCCTGGATGTGCCTGCGGTCCTCGCGCAGATGGACGATGATGCCGCGCGCCCCGGCCAGTTCGGCGAGGTGGGCCGCGGTGACGGGTTCGGGCTCGATGCCGCGGCGCTGCTGCCGCAGGGTCGCCACATGATCGACGTTGACGGCCAGGACGGGCATGGGGACCTCCGGAAAGACTCGGATATCCGGCCGAAAGCCGGGATGAAACGTGTATGTCTTCTCGTCCCGCTTGGCAACACCGGGCATGAACCACGTAAGCTCCGTATTGACGCCCCCTGTGTCATGCAGTAACCAGAATCCGCCGTAAAGACCGCATATTCCGCACAGGAGATGATTCCCGCATGAACGTTTGCATCGTTGGCACCGGGTACGTCGGGCTCGTCAGCGCCGCCTGCTTTGCCGAAATGGGCAACGACGTGGTCTGCGTCGACGTCAATCCCAAGATCGTTGAACTGCTCTCCCAGGGCCATGTCCACATTTTCGAGCCAGGCCTGGAGGATCTTGTCTCCCGCAACGCCCGGGAAGGGCGGCTGCGTTTCACCACCGACCTGGAGGAGGGCGTGCGCGACGCCCTGTGCGTGTTCATCACCGTGGGCACGCCGTCCAAGCCGGACGGTTCCTGCGACCTCGGCTACGTGCACCAGGTGGCGGCACAGATCGGCCAGGTCATGAACGGCTACAAGATCATCGTGGACAAATCCACGGTGCCCGTGGGCACGGCGGACGAGGTGCGCGACATCGTGGCCGCGGAGATACGCAAGCGCGGCCTCTCCATCGGCTTCGACGTGGTTTCCAACCCCGAGTTCCTGAAGGAGGGCGATGCGGTCAACGACTTCCTGAAGCCCGATCGCGTCATCGTGGGCACGGATTCGGAGCGCGCCGCGCGCCACCTGGAGGCCCTGTACGCGCCCTACGCGCGCAGCCGCGACAAGCTGATCATGATGAGCGTGACGAGCGCCGAGATGACCAAATACGCGGCCAACTGCCTGCTGGCCACCAAGATATCCTTCATCAACGAGATCGCGAACATCTGCGAACTCGTCGGCGCGGACGTGCATGAAGTGCGCGTGGGCGTCGGCTCGGACCACCGCATCGGCTACCACTTCATCTATCCCGGCGTGGGCTACGGCGGCTCCTGCTTCCCGAAGGACGTCAAGGCCCTGATCAACACGGCCAGGGAACACGGCTATTCGCCCCGGCTCATCGAGTCCGTGGATCTGGTCAACACCCGCCAGAAGCTGGTGCTCTCCAACAAGGTGAAGAACTACTTCGCGGACCAGGGCGGCGTGAACGGCAAGACCCTGGCCATGTGGGGGCTGGCCTTCAAGGCCAACACCGACGACATGCGCGAGGCCCCGTCGCTGGACATCATCCGCGACCTCACGGCCGAGGGCATGCGCGTGCGCGTCTTCGACCCGGCGTCCGGAAAGAAGGCCCGCGAGGCCTTTCGCGACAATCCCCTGGTGGATATCTGCGACGAGCAGTACTCCTGCCTGGAGAAGGCCGACGCCCTGGCCGTGGTCACGGAGTGGAACCAGTTCCGCAATCCCAACTTCGGGAAGATCAAGCGGCACCTGCGCGCGCCCATCATCTTCGACGGGCGCAACCTCTACTCGCCATCCTTCATGGCCACGGAAGGCTTCGCCTATTTCAGCATCGGACGCCGATCGGCCCGGCCGGAATAAGCGGCGCGGATTTCGGCTGGAAAGCAGGAGCGGGCGGCCGGGAGGCTCCCGCTCCTGCCGCGTTGTGCGGCAGGGGAAGGATCAGCGGACGGCGCCGCTGCGGCGCTGGAAGCGGACCTGCAGTTCCTGCAGGATGAGGCGTTCGTAGTCGGTGTTCGGTTCGGTGCGCTGCGTGTCGTCATGGAGCAGATGCTCCAGATGCTGCGTCTCTTCCCAGAAGTCGAGCAGTTCGTCGTCCTTGAGGGTCTTGATCTGCTCTTCGAGCGGAAAGCTTTCGGGAAGCGCGAGATAATTTGCCATTAAGGGCGTGTCCTCCTGGGATGGGCCGCGTGCGCCTTCTTCATTAGGCGAGGGGCCATGGCTTTGGCAAGTGCCGGGAAAGGGCCGTGACGCCGCATTTTCCCTTGCGGAAGCCGTTTCGGGCACGTATATTCGGACATGAACGTCGCGCTCCGGTATTTCGTGCGGCAACGTTTTCGGCCGGGAGAGGATTCATGAACGACATGCACAAGCGGCAGGACACCGAGTTGCTCCAGCTCGTGACCTTCAGCATCGGCGACGAGGAGTTCGGCGTCGACATCCTGAAGGTCCAGGAAATCATCCGCACCATGGAGATCACCAAGGTGCCGAAGGCTCCCGATTTCGTGGAAGGCGTCATCAACCTGCGCGGCAAGGTCATCCCGATCATCGACCTGCGCAAGCGGTTCGGTATGGAGACGCGCGGCCACGACAAGGACACCCGGATCATCGTCATCGAGATCAACAACATGATCGTCGGTTTCGTGGTCGATTCCGTCTCCGAGGTGCTCCGCATATCCGCCGACACGGTGGAGCCGCCCCCGCCGGTAGTGGCGGGCGTGGAGTCCGAATACATCAAGGGCGTGGGCAAGCTGGCCGACCGGCTGCTGATCATGCTTGATCTCGACCGCCTGCTGTCCCGCGAGGAAAAGGAAGTCCTCAACCAGGTCTAGGCGGCGGGTCCGTTTTTGCGAGAGGCCGTTCCCGGATGCAGGCGCGTCCGGGAACGGCCGCGTTTGTTTCGAGCGGCGGCGCTTCCTTTTCGCCTGCCGCCAAGGAGATCCTTCCGGTGCATTTCCCCGCAAGGCTCGCCGACTTTCTGGCCGGACGCGGCGACAGTCTGCGCGTCTTCAAGAGCGGTCCCGCCTCTCAGGCCCTGGTCGCGGCCGCCCTGCTCAGGCAGGGAAGCAGTGTGGTCTGGATACTGCCCACGGAACGCGAGGCCCGGGCCGCGCGCGCCCTGCTCGGGCTGTTCCAGGGCGAGGGAGGGGAGGGCGGAGCCGATCCCCGACGCATCGTTTTTCTGCCCGAATACCGCGCCGCACGCCCGGATCCCCGCGAATGGGCGGCCCGCTGGGCGGCGCTTTCCGCCCTGACCTCGCGCTCGGGCGCGCAGGCCGTGATCCTCTCCGCCGACA
The DNA here is from genome assembly GCA_022839785.1 of Desulfovibrio sp. Classification (GTDB taxonomy): domain Bacteria; phylum Desulfobacterota; class Desulfovibrionia; order Desulfovibrionales; family Desulfovibrionaceae; genus Alkalidesulfovibrio. The sequence goes on from JALHJW010000004.1 coordinate 40,695, forward strand.
ACCTGTTGCCCAAGTGGCCCACGCCCGAGACCGCGGCGCGCGCCGAACTCAGGCTCGGACGCGGCGCGGAGATCCTCTCCGAGATGGTGCTGGAGCAACTCGTGCTCTGGGGCTACCGGCGCACCGGCATGGTCACCGCGCCCGGCGAGATGTCCATGCGCGGCGACATCCTCGACGTCTTCGTGCCCGGCTTCGAGCACCCCGCGCGGCTGGAGTTCTTCGGCGACACCCTGGACGAGATACGCCTCTTCAACGCCCAGACGCAGCGCTCCGTGGCCGATCTTCCCGAGATCGCCCTGGTTCCCGCGGCCCCGGCGCTTCTGGGGCCGGGCGAACTTGAGGAGGTCCGGGGCCGCCTGGCCCGCTTCAAGACCGCGGGACGGATCAACGCCGCGGCCCTGGAGCGTTTCTCCCGCTCCCTGGCCGAGGCCGACGGCTTCATCTGGCCCGGCCTGACCTACGCCGAACCCGCGCGTCTGGCAGACTTCCTGCCGCCGGACGCGGTCCATCTGATCAGCGGCGGCGCGGTGTTGCGCGAGAAAATGGAGGGGGCGCTCTGGGGTTGGCAGGAGTTTTTGCAGAAGATGCGCGAGGACCAGGGGATCGTGGTCCAGAGCGAACTGCTGCTCTGGCCTGAGGAGGACGCCCGCAAGACCTGGCTCGGCAAGCGTCATCTCGTCTTCGAGGACCTCGTGGTGGGCGTGGCGCAGGGCGGCGTGGAGCTGCCCGAGCGCCAGATAGAAAGTTTCGCCGACCTCTTCTGGAAGCCCGACGACCAGAAACGCCCGTGGAGCGCCCTGGTGCAGGCCTTGCGCGTCTGGGAGGCGGAGGACGGGCAGGCCGTGCTCAGCTTCCAGTCCACACGTTCGCGCACCCGCTTTCTCAAACTGGCCGCACAGGAGGGGATCGCCCCGCACGCGTCCTATGCTCCGGACCGGCGCGGCGTCTACGCCCTGGTCTCGCCCCTGGCCAAGGGCATGGAGCTTTCCTGGGCCAATCTGCGCATCCTTTCCGAGGACATCCTGCAGCCCGGCGAGGCCTCGTCGCGCGCGGTGCGGCACAAGGACTGGAAGGGGCTGGCCTCCTACGACGAAATATCCGCGGGCGACCTGCTGGTGCACCGCGACTACGGTCTGGCGCGTTTCGCCGGGCTGACCCGGCTGGCCCACGGCGAGGTGGCCAACGACTATCTGCTGCTGCTCTTCGACGGCGAGGACAAGCTCTACCTGCCCGTGGACCGCATGGGGCTGGTGCAGCGCTACAAGGGGCCGGAAGGCTCGGCCCCGGCCCTGGACTCCCTGCGCGGGGCGCGCTGGCGAGCGGCCAAGGAGCGGGCGCGCAAGGCCGTGGAGAAGATCGCGGACGAACTGGTGCGCATGTACGCCTGGCGACGCGTGGCCAAGGGCTACGCCTACTCCCCGCCCTCCGAGCTGTACCGCGAGTTCGAGGCGGGCTTTTCCTTCGAGGAGACGCCGGACCAGGCCCGGGCCATTCTGGACGTGCTGGCGGACATGGAGAAGCCCGAGCCCATGGACCGTCTGGTCTGCGGCGACGTGGGCTTCGGCAAGACCGAGGTGGCCCTGCGCGCCGCCTTCCGCGCCGTGGCCGACGGCAAGCAGGTGGCCCTGCTCTGTCCCACCACGGTGCTCGCGGAACAGCATTACCACACCTTCCGCACGCGCATGGCCAATTTCCCGGTGAGCGTGGCCATGCTTTCGCGCTTCGTGCCCAAGACCGAGCAGAACGCCGTGGTGAACGCGGCCACGCGCGGCGCGGTGGACGTGCTCATCGGCACGCACCGCATGCTTTCGGAGGACGTGCATCTGCCGCGCCTGGGCCTGCTCATCCTGGACGAGGAGCAGCGCTTCGGCGTGAAGCACAAGGAGAAGCTGAAGGAGCTCAAGCAAACCATCGACTGCCTGACCCTCACGGCCACGCCCATCCCGCGCACCCTGCAGCTCTCCCTGTCCGGCATCCGTTCCCTCTCGGTCATCGAGACCCCGCCTGCGGACCGCAAGCCCGTGGACACGGCGCTCATCGAGCGCGACGACGGCATGCTCAGGCGCATCCTGGAGCGCGAGCTGTCGCGCGGGGGACAGGTCTACTGGGTGCACAACCGCGTGCGCACCCTGGACGGCGTGGCCGAGTACGTGCGCGGCCTCGTGCCGCAGGCGCGGGTGACGATGGCGCACGGACAGATGTCGCCCACGGCCCTTGAGGAGTCCATGCGCTCCTTCTGGCGCGGCGAGACCGACGTGCTGGTCTGCACGGCCATCGTGGAGTCCGGGCTCGACTTCCCCAACGCCAACACGCTGGTCGTGGACCAGGCCCAGATGTTCGGCCTGGGCCAGCTCTACCAGCTCCGGGGCAGGGTGGGGCGTTCGGAGCGTCAGGCCTACGCCTACTTCGTGGTTCCGAGTCTGGCCGCGGTGCCCGAGGACGCGCGCAAGCGGCTGCGGGTCATCCTGGACATGGATTTCCTCGGCGCCGGCTTCCGCGTCGCCATGGAGGACCTCAGGCTGCGCGGCGCGGGCAACATCCTGGGCGAGTCCCAGTCCGGCCACATCGCCAAGGTGGGCCTGGACCTCTTCCTGGAGATGCTGGAGGAGGAGGTGCGCCGCCTCAAGGGCGAGGGCGGGGCGCAGCGCGTGGAGACCGAGATGAATTTCGTGATTCCGGCGCACATCCCGGAGGACTACATCCCCGACGCCCAGGAACGTCTGAACTGGTACAAGGCCCTGGCCGCGGCGCGCAGCGAAGGCGAGGCTCAGGACCTGGCCATCGAGATCAGGGACCGCTTCGGCAAGTGGCCCGTTCCCCTGGCCAACTTCCTGGCCGCCCTGGAACTCAAACGCGAACTGGTCCGCCTCGGCGCGGACCGGGCGGACATCTACCCAGGCCGGGTAGTTGTGCAGTGGAGGAACGAGGCGCATGCCCCGCAGACCGGGGCTCTCCTGGGCTGGTTGCAAAGCCGCGGCGATTGGGCCAAACTTCTTCCGCCCGGCAAGATCGAGGCCCGTCTTTCCGTCGAGGAGGAGACGGCCCGAGGCCTGATCCGGCTCCGCGACGAACTGCGGCTGCTTTCCTCCGATTCCGGCGCGGAGCGGACGGCCGACAAGGAAACCGGTATCCCCACGGCATGAGACACATCCTTTCGACGCTTCTTCTGTGCGTGTTCGCGGCCCTCGCGGCCGGCTGCGGGGGCGATCCCGCGGAGCCGGGCGTGGTGGCCCGGGTCAACGGCAGGCCCATCACCCTTGCCCAGCTCGAATTCATGAGCGACCTGATGCACATCAACCAGCAGACGGACTACACGCCCTCGCTGGAGCAGCTCAAGGCGCAGCACGGGCAGGCCCTGGCCGACCTCATCGTGCAGCAGCTCATCGAACAGGAGCTGGAGGCCAGGGGCATGGAGGTCACGGAGAACGAGCTGGCCGTGGCCGAGGAGACGGTGCGGGCGGACTACCCCGAAGGGGTCTTCGAGGAGATGCTCGTCGAGGAGTACATCGACATCAACGCCTGGCGGGCACAGTTGAAGGCCCGGCTGGCCATGGAGAAGCTGGCCAATCTCGTGCTGCGGCCGCGCATCAGGCTGGATCACCAGGAGGCCGAAAAGTTCTACAAGGACCATGCGCAGGACTTCTATCTGCCGCCCCGACTTTCCCTGATCCTGGTCACCGGGCCGGGCAAGGATCTGGTGGACAAGGCCGTGGACGCCCTTCAGAAGGGCGCGTCGCCCGAGGAGATCGCCCAGCGGCTGAACGCGGTGACCGCAAGAAGGGTCAAGCTGCGCGAAGATCGTCTGCCTTCGACCTGGCGCGAGGCCCTGAAGGCCGTGGGCAAGGACGGCGTGAGCCCGCTGTGGACCGACAAGGGCGGCGTTTCACGGATCATCGTGCTGGAGAACATTCCCGGCAAACTTCTGGACGTGAGCCAGGCCTATCCCCTGGTCGAACGCATCCTGCTTGAGGCCAAGATGGCCGAGGAGTTCGACGCATGGCTGAACGAGGCTGTGGGCAAGGCCCAGATCAAGGTCAACGCCCAGTTGCTGCGCGAATCCAAGGATGAGGCTGAGGCCGAGTCCGGCGGGGCGGGCAGGAAGGAGGCCTCCGGGACCGTGGAGGCGGGAAGGCCCGGGGAGGGCGATCCGGCGGGCGGCGCTCCCGCCGAGGACATGACCGGCAAGGTCCGGCCGCCTGCCGCGGCCACGGCTCCGGCGACTCCCGCTCCGGACGTGGGCAAGGCGGAGGAGCCCAAGCTGCTGCCCGACCTCGCCCCCCAGGACGTGGCCCCGAGAGAAATAATTGAACAGGAGCGGGGGCGCTACTATCCCTCGCCGGAGGCCGGAGAGGAGCAGCCCCAGGTGCAGCGCCTCGGCCGCCGGGACAAAAACAGGCAGCCCAAGCAGGGCATTACGCAGGAATGATTGCATATGTCGTGGAAACCGACTACATACCGCTTCGTGACCGTGCGGCAAAAGCTGAACATATCCGCGCAGAAGGTCTGCACAATTTTTTTGCTCGCGGCGCTTTCGTTGCTGCTGCGCGAATCGTCTCCGGCCCAGGCGCAGGTGGCGGATAGGATCGTGGCCGTGGTCAACGGCGAGATCATCACGCTCTATGAACTCGACAAGCGTTTCGCCCCCGTGGTCAAGCAGTTCGAGGGCAAGGAGCTTTCCGCGGCCGAGGAGGAGCGCCTGCAGGCCATGAAACGCCAGTTTCTCGACCGGCGGATCGAGGACATGCTGCTCCTGCAGGAGGCCGGACGCTTCGGGATCAAGGTCGGCGAGGCCGAGGCCGAGAACAAGGTCAAGGAGCTTCTGCAGCAGAGCAAGATGAGCGACCAGAAGTTCATGGAGGAGCTGGTCAAGAAGGGCTTCACCCGCGCCGAGTACATCGCCGAGATGCGCAAGGAGATCACCATCAACAAGCTCTTGGACTACATGGTCCGGGCCAAGGTGGCGGTCAGCAACGAGGAGGTCGAGGCCTACTACCGCAGCAACATGGGCAGCTACGAGTCGGGTCGCAAGGTTGTGCTCCGGCTCATCGTCCTGCCGCTCGACATGGACGCCGAGGGCCTGCGCAAGAAGATCGTGGGCCGGGACATGACCTTCGAGGAAGCGGCGAAGAAGCATTCGGTGGGTCCTGGCGCGGAGACCGGGGGGGACCTCGGGGCTCTGGGCTGGGAGCATCTCGCCCCGGACTGGCGCAAGGTCCTTGAGGACCTGAAGCCGGGAGACGTCAGCAAACCCTTCGACCTCTCCGGTCGCAAGGCCCTGCTGCAGCTGGTTCAGGATACGGCCGGCGACAACAGGCCTCTGCCGGAAGTGGCGGAGCAGATCAGGGACAAGCTTGCCAAGCCCAAGTACGAGGACATCTACGCGAACTACATCAGCAGATTGAAGAGCAAGGCGATCATCGAGATCAAACTCTAGGTGGGGTTGGGCATGGATTTGCGCGAACTGGGGGAAATGCTGCGGCAGCGGCGGGAAGAGACCGGACTGACGTTCGATGAGATCGTCGAACGCACCAAGATCAGTCGTCGGAATCTTCAGTCCATCGAGGAGGCCAGGCGCGACGAACTCCCCCATGCCGTGTACAGCAAGGGCTTCATCCGCAACTACGCCTCGGTGCTCGGGGCGGACATGCGCGTGGTCAACAAGGCTCTGGCCGAGATTTTCCCCGAGGAAGAGGACTCCGAAGACGCCATCGCCGAAGTGCAGCGCGACCTGAGGCTCCATCGCGCCGACGGCCGGGGCATGCGTCTGTTCAAAGCGGGCGTGCTCCTGGCCCTGCTCGTTTCCGCAGTGATCGCCGTGATCCTCATGCTGCCGGGCCGCAAGGAGCGGGGCGCGAACGGGCAGCCTTCCGCCGCGCCCGCCGTCTCCGCGCCCGCCGAGGCCGTCCGGCCGAAGGGGGAGGCCAAGCCCGCGGAAAAGCCCCTTGAGACGCCCAAGCCTGCGGAAGCGCCCAAGCCCGAGGAGAAACCCGTCCCCGCCCCGGCTCCGGAGGAGCAGTCCAAACCGGCCGCCCAGGCTCCGGTTCAGGTGCCTGCGCCGTCCGCTCCTGCGCCGTCCGTCGCCGCGGCGGCTCCCGCCGAGACGGCCGCGCCCGCGCCTGTGCAGGAGCCCGCGCCGAAAATCGCGCCGGGCTCTGTGGAACAGGCCGCGCCAGCCCTGGCCAAGGCCGGAAGCGTGCAGATCGTGGCCAAGGAAGCCTGCTGGCTGGAGGCCGTGCCGGGAGGCGGCGAGGCCCAGGAGTTCTTTCTGCGTCCCGGCGAGAAGCTGACCATCGACTATGCGTCGAGCCTGGAATTGCGCGTGGGCAACGGCGGCGGCATCAGCGTGACGCACAACGGCAAGCCGGTGAAGATCGACGCCAGATCCGGCGAAGTCAAAACGCTCACCTTCCCCTAGTCTCTTTCCGGAGCACTCCATGGAATTCACCGAAAGGGCCCTGGTCGTGGCGACCGGGCGTTTTCGGGAGGCCGACCTCTGGGTCCGGCTGCTCGGCCCGGCGCACGGCGTCTTCCAGGCCTTCGCCTTCGGCGGCTGCAGGAGCCGCCGCCGGTTCGGGGGCTGCCTCGATCCGCTGAACCTGCTGCTCGTCCATGTGGTCACGGATCGACAGGGCCGCTATCTGCAACTGCGCGAGGCGAGCCTCCTCGAAGGACACCCCCGGCTGCGCACGGACCTCTCCCGCCTGGGCATGGCCGCCAACTGCCTGAAGTTCGCCGAGGCCGTGCAGGACGGGACACAGAGCGCTCCGGCCGTCTTCGAGACCCTGTGCGGCGTGCTGTCCATCCTGGAGACCGCGGCCGAGGCGTCCGAATCCCTGCCCCTGTTCTTCCGCGCCCGCCTGCTCGCCGCCCTGGGCTTCTGGCCGGAACTGGCATCTTGCCATGTCTGCGGCAAGGGTTTACACGAGATGCCCCTGGCGCACTTCGGAGTGGAGAGCGGCCGCCTGGTCTGCCCGGACTGCGGGCGGAACATCGCCCGCCGTGTGCCGCTGGGCCGCGAGGCGGCGGACGCCCTCGGCTTCCTCGCCGCGAATTCCCCGGAGGCATGGGCGGACCTGCGCCTGTCGTCGTCCGCCCGCCGCGAGTGTTTCGCCGCGGTGGACCGCTTCATCGAGCATCATCTCGGCCTGGTCTGGGACGCGGGCCGCTACCGGCGCGCCTGATCCGGGCGCTGCCGGACAACGAGAGGAACGTATGACCTTCCAGAACGTCATCCTGACCCTGCAGCGCTTCTGGGCGGAGCGGGGGTGTCTCGTGGGCATGCCCTACGACCTTGAGGTCGGCGCGGGCACCTTCAACCCCCACACCTTTCTGCGCGTCATCGGGCCGGAGCCCTGGAGCGTGGCCTACGTGGAGCCGTCGCGGCGGCCCACGGACGGCCGCTACGGCGAGAACCCCAACCGCCTGCAGCACTACTACCAGTTCCAGGTGATCCTGAAGCCCTCGCCGGACAACGTGCAGGAACTCTATCTGGAGAGTCTGGCCGCGCTGGGCGTGAAGGCCGCGGACCACGACATCCGCTTCGTGGAGGACGACTGGGAGTCGCCCACCCTGGGCGCGTGGGGTCTGGGCTGGGAGGTCTGGCTCAACGGCATGGAGGTCACGCAGTTCACCTATTTTCAGCAGGTGGGCGGCATCGACCTCGCGCCGGTCAGCGTGGAGCTGACCTACGGCCTTGAACGGCTGTGCATGTATCTGCAGGAAAAGGAGTCGGTCTACGACCTTCAGTGGAACGACCGCGTGACCTACGGTCAGGTGCATCACCAGAACGAGGTGGAGCAGTCCAGGTACAACTTCGAGCTGTCCGACAAGGCCATGCTCTTCGCCAATTTCGACGCCTTCGAGAAGGAGTGCCTGCGGCTGTGCGAGGAGGGCCTGCCCTGGCCCGCCTACGACTACACGCTCAAGTGCTCGCATGCCTTCAACCTGCTGGACGCGCGCGGGGCCATCTCCATCACCGAGCGCACCGGCTACATCCACCGCGTGCGCAACCTGGCGGGCCGCGTGGCCCGGCTCTACGCGGCGCAGCGCAAGGACATGGAGTATCCCATGCTCCGGACCGGGGGAGGGGACTAGCCATGGCCCGTTTCGTCTTCGAGATCGGCACCGAGGAGATGCCCGCCCGTTTCTTCCCCGGGCTGGCCGACGAACTGCAGCGTCTGGTGGCGGGCGAACTCATCGCCGCCAAGATCGACTACGGCCGCATCTTCGCCTCCGGCACGCCGCGCCGCGTCGCGGTCCAGGTCCTGGACGTGGGCGAGACGCAGCGCAGCGAGGAGGAGATCGTCACCGGCCCGCCCGCCAAGGTCGCTTTCGACGCCGAGGGGAATCTCTCCAAAGCCGGCCAGGGCTTCGCGCGCGGCCAGGGCGTCGATCCCTCCGCGCTTTTCACCCTGACCACGGACAAGGGCGAGTACGTGGCCTGCCGCAAGACGACCGGCGGCGGCAAGACCCTCGACATCCTGCCCGAGATATGCCGCAAGGCGGCCCTGGCGCTGTCCTTCCCCAAGAAGATGCGCTGGGGCTCCCGCGAACTCGGTTTCGGCCGTCCCATCCGCTGGCTGCTGGCGCTCCTGGACGCGGAGGTCGTGCCGTTCGCCCTGGAGGACATCGCCTCCGGCCGCCTGACCTTCGGCCACCGCGTCATGGGGCCCGGCCCCTTCGAGATCGCGGACGCCGCAGCCTACGAGTCCGTGATCTTCGAGACGTGCCGCGTGGTCCTGGACGCGGAGGAGCGCAAGCGGATCATCCGCTCCGAGGGCGACCGCCTGGCCGCCGAGGCCGGAGGCCGCATCGTCTGGAACGAGGCGCTGCTGGACGAGGTCGCGGGTCTGGTCGAGTGGCCGCGTCCGATCCTGGCCGGTTTCGGGGACCGCTATCTCGAACTTCCCCGCGAAGTCCTGCTGACCAGCATGCAGAGCCACCAGAAGAGCTTCGGCGTGGAGACGCCGGACGGGAAGCTGCTCAACCGTTTCCTCACCGTGCTCAACCTGGAGCCGACCTCTGTGGATGTGGTGCGCAAGGGCTGGGAGCGCGTGCTCAAGGCGCGCCTGGAGGACGCCCGCTTCTTCTGGGAGGCGGACACGGGCGCGAACTTCGATACCTGGCTGGCGTCGCTCGACAGCGTGACCTTCCTCGCGCCTCTCGGCAGCATGGGCGACAAGGCGCGGCGCATCGAGGCCCTGTGCGGCCGTCTGGCCGAACGCGTGCAGCCCGAGCTGCTGCTCGACCTTTCCCAGGCGGGCCGCCTGTGCAAGGCCGATCTCGTCTCCGAGATGGTCTACGAGTTCGACACCCTGCAGGGCATCATGGGCGGCATCTACGCACGCCGCAAGGGGCACGGCGAGACCGTGGCCCAGGCCATCTACGAGCATTATCTGCCCGCCGGGCCGGACTCCCCGGTCCCCGCCTCGCTGGCTGGCGGCCTGCTCTCCATGGCCGACAAGCTGGACACGCTCTGCGGCTGCTTCGGCCTGAACATGATCCCCACCGGCGGCGCGGACCAGTACGCCCTGCGCCGTCAGGCGCTCGGCGTCATCCGCATCGCGGTGGAGCACGGCCTCAGGCTCGACCTTCCGGCGCTCATCGACGCGGGCTTCGCCGGGTACGCGGGCGTGCAGTGGAAGCTGCCCCTGCCCGAGGCCAGGGCCAAACTCCTGGACTTCTTCGGGCAGCGCCTGAAGGCGTGGTTCACGGGCAAGGGCTTCGAGACCCTGGTGGTCGAGGCCGCGCTGGGCGCGGGCTTCTCCGACGTCTGGGCGCTCTCGCGGCGCGTGGAGGCCCTGGCGGGCTTCAGCCGCGGGGCCGGGTTCAACGAGGCGGTGCTGACCTTCAAACGCGCGGCCAACATCATCCGCAAGCAGGGCGCGGAGGCCGGGCAGGTTCTGACCGGCCGCTACGATCCGGCGCTCTTCGAGGGCGAGGCGGAGCGCGGCTTGGCCGCGGCCATCGAGGCCGCCGCGCCGCGTTTCGCGGCCATGTGGACGGCGGACGATTTCCCCGGGCTGTTCGGCCTGCTGGGCGAACTCAGGCCCGCCGTGGACGCCTTCTTCGACTCCACCATGGTCATGTGCGACGACCCCGCGCTCCGGCTCAACCGTCTCGATCTGTTGCAGGCCCTGACCTCCATGCTCGGCCGTCTGGCCGACTTCGGCGCGCTGCAGGTCTAGGAAAAGACTGCGGAAGGTTGACAAGCCCTCCGCGAAGGTGTAACGGCTGCTGTTCCGCACGCGGCGAAGAGCCGCGCGCCAAATGCGAAACCAACGATTTGACGAACAATAAGGGAGAACGATCTTGGCCAATCACAAGTCCGCGCTCAAGAGGCACAAGCAGAGCCTGATCCGCAACGCCCGCAACCGGGCCATGAAGACCCGCGTGAAGAACGCCGTCAAGGCTGTGCGCGACGCCGTGGAGCTGGGCGACAAGGAAAAGGCCCAGGCCGCCCTGACCGCCGCCACGTCCATCATGGACAAGGCCGCGGGCAAGAAGATCCTGCACTGGCGCACCGCCGGCCGCAAGGTCTCGCGCCTCTCCGTCGCCGTCGGCAAGCTGGCCTAGGCTCCGGACTCCCTACGGTCCATTTCGCCGACCGCGCCCGTGCGCGGTCGGCTTTTCCGTTTTGGGCGCGGGAGCGGCCTGGCCGCGCGTCGCCGCAGGGATGAGGAGAACCAGCCCCCGGCCCTTGCGGGCGAGGAGAGGGACTCCGGCGGGGTCGTGGTCGATACGAAACAGGGGGGGATGCCGTGCGGCATCCCCCCCTGTGATTTCCGTGGTCAGGCGGTCCGGACTAGACCAGCTGCTTGAGCAGGGTATCGCGGATGGAGTCGATGGAGCCTTCACCGTTCAGTTCGATGTAGGTGATGCCGACCTTGGGGGCCAGCTCCTTGTAGAAGTAGGACGCGGCCAGGGTGCCGGTCTTGGCGTCGTAGTAGATGTCGTGGCGCTTGTCGATGGCGCCTTCGTCCTGGTCGTCCGAACGGGCGGAGAGGGCGCCGCCGCACACCCGGCACGTGTCGCCGTTGGGCTTGATGGCGTCGATGAAGATGTTGTTCGGGTGGTTGGGGTCGTTCTTGCAGATGCGGCGGCCCATGATGCGGTCCTTGGCGATCTGGCGGGGCAGCAGAATCTCGATGACGTAGTCGAGCTTCACGCCGTCATTCCGCAGGGCTTCCCACAGCTTCTGGGCCTGGACGATGGAGCGCGGAAAACCGTCGAGCAGCCAGCCGTTGGCGCCGGACTTCTTGAGCACGTCGAGCACCATGGGGATGGTGATGTCGTCGGGGACCAACTCGCCGCGGTCGATGTACTCCTTGGCCTTCTTGCCGAGTTCGGTGCCGCCGCCGATGTGCTGGCGGAAGATGGCCCCGGACTCGATGTGGTCGAGGTTGTACTTCTTCTTGGCCAGCGAGCCCTGCGTGCCCTTGCCGCTGCCGTTGGGGCCGAAGATCAGGATGTTCATCAGGTCCTCCTGTGGGAAATTTCACAAAGTGACCCTGTGTATCCGTTCGTCAAGGGGCTGTCAATCGCGCTTCACCCGAAAAAGGCGCGCGGCCGTTCACGTTCCGAAGCGAACGCGGATGCGCGCCGATCACTCCTTCGGGCGGAGGACGAAGCCGAAGGCGATGCCGTGGCGGGTGACGCGGGCCTCCTTGTCGCCGGGGAAACGCACGGCCGCGCCGTTGCGTCCGGCCGCCCAGGCGCGTTCGAGATCGAGCAGGCTGTCCATGCGCGGCTGGCCCAGGCCGAGGCGCTCCAGCGCCTGCTTGCAGAGCCGCAGGCGCAGAGCCGGGGAGGCGGCGGTCAGCATTCCGCGGGGAAGAAGCAGCCCGCCGCGTCCATCCGGCGCGGGCTCGGCAAGGCGGCCCGCCAGTTCGTCCCGGTCGAGGCGGGCCAGGGTCCAGAGCCGGGCGGCGGCCTCAAGGTAGTTCGGGTTCTCGCGCACGAACAGGGGCAGGATGTCCTGCCGTACGCGGTTGCGCAGGTAGGCGGGGTCGGCGTTGCTGGCGTCCTCGCGCCAGGACGCGCCGAGAGCGGCGAGGAAATCCCGCAGCGCGGCGCGCGGCGTGAGCAGCAGGGGCCGCAGGATGCCCCGCGTCTCGTCCCGGCCCGGCATGCCGCCCAGCTCCGGCCAGCCGACGCCGCGCAGCAGGCGCATGAACTGGTCCTCGGCCAGGTCGTCCAGGTGGTGCCCGAGCAACACCCAGTCCGTGCCCGTCTTGGCCTTGATCCACTCCCAGAGGCGGCGGCGCGCCTTGCGTCCGGCCTCCTCGATGCCGATGCCCTTGCGCGCCGCCAGCGCGGCCACGTCCTCGCGCGCCTCGTGCAGCTCGATGCCCAGACCGGCACAGAACGCGCGGCAGTGCGCCGCGTCCTCGCCCGACTCGGGCCTGAGTCCGTGGTCCAGATGCACGGCCATGATTTCCGCACCCAGGCGCGGGGCCAGATAGTGGAAGACGAGGAGCAGGGCGGTGGAGTCCGCGCCGCCGGAAAAGGCCACGAGCAACCTGCGCCCCTGGAGGCGGGCGTCCAACTCGTCCTCCGCGAAACGCTGCGCGTCCAGGCAGAAGTGCGCCTGGCGCGGGGAAAGGTCCTGCAGGGTGCGGGGAAGACGATCTTGCTGGGCAGGGGGCACGAGGCCTCCAGGGGCTTTGCCCGCGCGTCGGCTAGACTTGGATGTCCAGCTCGCGGATCAGGGCGTCGAGATGGTTCATGGCCCAGCCCCTGGCTTCGGGACCGGCGTAGTGCACGCAGGAGCAGCGCATTTTGCCGCGCGCCCGCACGAGCAGTTCCAGGCGCAGGAACTCATCCTCGACTTCTAGGGCCATGACGTGGGGGCCGCATTCCGCCGCGTGCGCGGCCTGTTCCTCGGAGAGCAGGCCGTCGGGCAGGGCGAGGTAGTAGAGTCCCTCGATGGGGCCGCGCATGCCGCGGGCGTCCATGGCCGCGGCGAGGCGCTTCACGTCGGCGGGCGGGAGTTCGTCGATGGTGTACCAGCGCATGGCTATTCCTCGCTGTCGGGCTCGTCGAGGCCGCAGTCGCAGGTTTCGTCCGTCCCTTTCTTGCGGTCGGCGTGGGCGTCCGCCGGGACGTCGTCGCGGTCCAGGTTGAACATGCGGCGGGAGAGGTCGATGAAGCGCTCGGCCCCGCCTTCCTCCTGGGTGCGGCGTTTCAGGAAGCAGACGGGCTCATGGTAGAGCTTTTGGGCGATGGACAGGACCAGGGTCTCCAGGGAGGCGCGGGTCTTGTCGTCGATGTCCTGGCCGATGCGGCGCAGGGTCTTGGCCAGTTCGCGCCGCGCCAAGTTCTCGCCGTGGGCCATGAGGTCGCGGATGGTGGGGTGCAGGGAGAGGGAACTGAGCCAATTGGCGAAGGAGACCGTCTCCGCGTCCACGATGGTGCGGGCCCGTTCGGCCTCGCCCCGGCGCTGCGCCAGGTTCTCCTCCACGACCTCCTTCAGGTCGTCGATGTCGTAGAGATAGACGTTGTCCAGCAGGTTCACGTCCGGGTCGATGTCGCGCGGCACGGCGATGTCGATGAAGAACATGGGCCGGTTGCGCCTGAGCTTCAGCACGTCCTTCACGTCGCGGGCGCGGATGACCACGGTGGGCGAGCCGGTGGAGCTGATGACGATGTCGGTCTCGGGCAGGTGCTCGTACATCTCCTCTATGGCGATGGGCGTGCCCTTGAAGCGCGCGGCCAGTTCCTGGGCGCGGGAGAGGGTGCGGTTGGCCACGGTGATGTGGGCGATGCCCGCGGCCAAAAGGTTCTGGGCGGCCAGTTCGGCCATCTCGCCCGCGCCCACGAGCATGGCGCGTTTGCCCGCGAGGTCGCCGAAGATCTTCTTGGCCAGTTCCACGGCGGCGTAGGAGATGGAGACGGCGCTGGAGGCGATCTCGGTCTCGGTGCGTACCCGTTTGGCCACGAAGAAGGCCTTGTGCAGCAGGCGGTTGACGATGACCTTGGCGGTGCCGAGTTCGAGGCAGGCGCGGTAGGCGTCCTTGAGTTGCCCCAGTATCTGCGGTTCGCCCACGACCATGGAGTCGAGGCTGGAGGCCACGGTGAAGACGTGGCGCACGGCCTGCAGCTCGCGGTGCACGTAGGCGGCCTCGGCCAGGGCCTGGGGAGGCTGGCCGCAGATTTCGGACCAGACCTTCACGACATGGCCCGCCACGTCCCCGGCGCCCACGGCCAGAACCTCGACGCGGTTGCACGTCGAGAGGGTCATGCATTCGCGCACCGGCCCGCAGATGAACCGGCGCGCCGCCTCGGGCTTGTCCGAGAGGGCGAAGCGCTCGCGGATGGAGACGTCCGCGGTCTTGTGGTTGAGGCCGATGAGATGGATATCGTGTTTCACGGCATGGGGCCTGTTCTAGGGCGTTTCGACGAAGCTGTGATGCGTGGGGAAGAGCAGGTTCACGGCCAGCATGGAACTCAGGAGATAGATGAAGAGCCAGATGGCCAGACGGGCGGTCTTGCGCCCCTGCCAGCCCGTCACGACCCGCTGGTGGAAGAAGAAGGCGAAGAAGAGCCAGCCGACCAGGGAGAGGTATTCGCGCGGGTGGCCGGTGAAGACCGCGCTGCGCGTCAGGCCCGACCAGATGAAGCCGGAGAGCAGTCCCGTGGTGAAGAGCGGGAAACCGAAGAGGGCCGCGATGCGGTTCACCGCGTCGAAGGCCGTGAGCGAGGGCATTTCGCGCTGGAAGCCCGCGAGCTTGGCCTTGGTCTTGATCTTCTGCTCCATGTACATGAAGGCCATGCCCGCGCCGAAGGCCATGGCCAGGAGCCCCATGGACACGTACAGGGCACCGATATGCACGACCCAGAAGGCCGGGGCGTAGGCCTTGGGCAGGACCACGTTCAGCCCGGAGAAGGCGAAGGAGGCGGTATAGACGAGAAAGACCATGGGCGCGGCGGCCATGCCCAGGAAGGCCAGGCCGAGGCGTTTCCAGAGCACGGTGAAGACCACCAGCAGCACCCAGGCCAGCACGCTGACGTAGAAGGCCGCGTTGACCGTGGCCGCCCCGCCGCCGTACCAGACGAGCAGATCCATGGTGTGGGCGGCGAAGCCCAGCCCCGTGATGCACGCGCCTGCGCGCAGCAGCCCCCGCCGGGCCGCGACAAGGCCGAGGAAGACCCCGGCCGAGCCCAGCAGGTAGGCGCCAAACGCCAGCCAGCGGAGAAGCTCAGAAAAGCCCATCCAGCACCTCGTCGATGCGCCCCGCGACCTCGGCGGGCAGATGGCTGGCCAGGATGGCGCGGGCGCGCGTTTCGTCCCGCGCCTCCAGGCAGTCCATCAGCTCAGAGGCCACGATGTCCCGGAAGAGCGCGGTGTTGTGGTCCGTGCCGCGCCCCAGTCCGAGGACGTGCGGCCGCAGCCGGGCCATGAGGATCAGGAAGTCGCCGTAGTGCGAGCCGAAGTAGTCCTCGAGGTCGCGCCGTATCTTCTTGGCCAGGGCCGGACTCGATCCGCCCGTGGAGACGGCCAGGGTCAGGTCGCCCTTCTGGACCACGGCCGGGACGATGAAGCTGCACTTCTCCGGCTGGTCCACGATGTTGCACAGGATGCCGCGCGCCTTGCAGATGTTGGAGATGCGCCAGTTCAGCTCCTCGTTGTCCGTGGAGGCGATGACGATGAACTTCCCGTCCACGTCCTCGTCGCCAAAGGCGCGCGTCTCGTAGGTCAGGCCAGGGCGGGCGAGCAGGGCGGCCATGTCCGCCGAGGGCGGGCGGGTGTCCACCACGAGCACGGAGCGCGGCTCGCGGTCGAGCAGCGCCCCGATCTTGCGGCATCCCACGCTGCCCGCGCCGACAACGAGGCAGTCCTTGTCCGTCAGGTTCACGAAGATGGGGTAATAGCGCATAAGGGATCGGACACTAGCAGAAGGGCGGGCGGGAGTAAATCGCGGGCCTTCCTTGCCGCGCTGTCCAAGATGCAGTAGACCGTCTGCAGGACGATCCCGCCCGATGCCTGAAAACGAACGCTTCCTCGTCATCCAGTTGGCCCGCTTCGGCGATCTCGTGCAGACCAAGCGGCTGGTGCTGTCGCTCATGCGGCGGGGCGAGGTGCACATCTGCCTGGACCGTTCGCTGGCGCGCGTCGCGTCCCTGGTCTTTCCTCGCGCCGTGCTGCATCCGCTGCGCGCGCACGCCGCGGGCCTCGCGCCGGGCGAGGGCGCTGCCACGGCCGCGGCGGACAATCTGCCCGCGCTGGCCGAGCTTTCCGCCCTCGGCTTCAGCGAGATATACAACCTCAATTTTTCCGGGCTGAATTACGCCCTGGCCCGCCTCTTCGATCCGGCCCGCGTGCGCGGCTACATGAGCTTCGACGGCCAGAAGACGCGCGACGCCTGGGCCGGAATGGCCTTTCGCTGGACCCGGCGGCGCGGGGCCTGCGGCATCAATCTCGTGGATCTCTGGGCGCACCATGCGGCTGCGCCCGTGCCGCCCGCAGAGGTCAACCCGGCCGCGACCCCCAAGGGCGGGGGCGTGGGCGTGGTCCTGGCCGGGCGCAACCAGCGCCGGTCGCTGCCGCCCGAGGTGCTGGGGCCTGTGGCCGCGGCCCTGTGGAGCATGCGCGGCCGGGGCCAGCTGCTGCTGCTCGGCGCGGCAGGGGAGCGCGAGGCGGGCGAGGCCGTGCTGGCGCATCTGCCCAAGGTGGCGCGCGGCGCGGCGAGGAATCTGGCCGGACGCACGAGCTGGGAGGACCTCGCGGAGGTCGTCGGCTCCCTGGACGCCCTGGTCACGCCGGACACCGGGACCATGCATCTGGCCGCGCACCTGGGAACCCCGGTGGCGGCCACCTTTCTGTCCTCCGCCTGGGCCTGGGAGACCGGCCCCTACGGCGCGGGCCACACGGTCTGGCAGGCCGTGCGCGAGTGCGCGCCCTGCGTGGAGTCGCGGCCCTGCGACCTTGACGTGGCCTGCCTCGCGCCCTTCGCCTCGCAGGACTTCCTGCGCCTGCTCACCGGGCGTGGGGCAGGGCCGTTGCCCGGCCTGCTGGGCCTGACCACGGTCTTCGACCCGCTGGGCGCGGACTGCCGCCCCCTGCCCGGGGTGGGGGGCGTGGACCCGCATGCGTCCGGGCGCGCGGGGTTCCGGGCCTTTCTTTCGCGCCATCTCGGGCTGGCGCAGGACGCCGCGCCTAGCCCGGCGTTTTCCGGCGGCGAATTCCTGGAGGAACGGGACTGGCTCTCGGCCCCGGACCGCAACCGTCCGCAAACGACCGCAACCTGACCGGCGAGCCCTCCATGAACAGACGCCTGCGCATCCTCCTGGTCCTGCCGCTCTACGGCGGCTCCCTGCCCGTGGGCCGCTTCTGCGCCGCCGCGCTCACGCGGCTCGGCCATACGGTGGAAACCGTGGAGTCCCCGGAGTTCCAGCCCACGTACCTAGCCCTGCGCGGCCTGAAGGTGGCTCAGGACAAGCTGGAGCATCTGCAGAACAGCTACCTGCAGGTCGTGGCCCAGGCCGTGGTGGCCAAGGCCGAAACCTTCGCCCCGGACCTCGTGCTGGCCATGGCCCAGGCGCCGCTCTCGCGCCAGGCCCTGCGGCGGCTCAGGGCGCTGGGCATCCCCACGGCCATGTGGTTCGTGGAGGATTTCAGGCTGTTCACCTACTGGCAGGCCTTCGCGCCGCTCTACGACATCTTCGCCGTGATCCAGAAGGAGCCGTTTCCCGCGGAGCTGGCGAGCATCGGGCAGGCCAACGTCCTCTATCTGCCCCTGGCCGCGGACCCGGACTTCCATGCGCCCCGGGAGCTGGACCCGGCCGGGCGCAAGCGCTGGGGCTCGGACCTCTCCTTCATGGGCGCGGGCTACCCCAACCGCCGCGTGGCCTTCCGTCAGCTTCTCCACTTCGATTTCAAGATCTGGGGCAGCGAATGGGACGGCGACCCGGTGCTCGCCCCCTACGTGCAGGAGGGAGGCCGCCGCGTCTCCTCGGACGAGTGCGTGAACATCTTCAACGCCGCGCGCATCAACCTGAACCTGCATTCCAGCGTCGATCCGGCCCGGCTCGTCTCGGGCGGCGACTTCGTCAACCCGCGCACCTTCGAACTGGCGTCCTGCGGGGCCTTCCAGCTCGTGGACGAGCGTTCCCTGCTGGACGAATCCTTCACCCAGGACGAGATCGCCCGGTTCTCCTCCCTGGAGGAGCTGAAGGACAGGATCGCCTCCTTCCTGAGCCGCCCGGACGAGCGCCGGGACATGGCCGGGCGCGCCCGCGCCCGCGTTTTGGCGGAACACACCTACGACCACCGCATGCAGCGGCTGCTGGACTTCTGCGCCGAGCGACTGGAGGGGTGGCCCCGGCAGCGCGCGGCAGGTCCCTCGCCGGAGGATGCGCTGCCCGAGGATCTGCGGGCGCAGCTCGCGGCCCTGCGCGAACGGCTGGGCCTTGCCGGGGACGTGGGCTTCGACGACCTCGTCTGGGCCGTGCGTAGCCAGCAGGGCAGGCTCGGTCCGCTCGACACGGCGGTGCTGTTCCTGGACGAATGGCGTAAGCAGTACGGCCTGGGGGGCTGACGCGCCGCTGCCGGAACCGGTTGGAAGAACGAAAAAAGCCCTGCCGGGGCAGGGCTTTCGTTTTCGGATGTGGTAGCTAGGGAGGGACTTGAACCCCCGACACTGCGGGTATGAACCGCATGCTCTAACCAACTGAGCTACCTAGCCACACGCGGAGAGGTCATGTAGCCGGAAACACCCCGCTTGGCAAGGGGGGGAGGCGGCCAAAAAATCGCTCATGGCCGCAAAACCTTCCGGAGCCCGCCTTACGACGGCCAGAAGAACAGCACCAGCGGCGCCAGGGCCAGACGGTAGACGGCGAAGGGCCTGAGGGTGAAGCGCTGCAGCAGGGCGATGAAGAATTTCACCGCGAGCCAGGCCGAGACGAAGGCCACCGCGAAGCCCACGGCCAGGAAGACGAGGTCGTCCGCCGCGTAGAGCCGCCAGGTCTTGAGCAGTTTGTAGCCCGTGGCCGCGCACATGATGGGCACGGCGGCCAGGAAGGAATACTCCGCCGCCAGCCTGCGGTCCGCGCCGCAGAGCATGCCGCCCATGATCGTGGCCGCGGAGCGCGAGAAGCCAGGCCACAGGGCCAGACACTGGAAGAGCCCGACGCCCAGGGCGAGGCGCGGCGTCATGTCGCGCAGGTCGAAGACGCGGGGCTTCAGACGCCTGCCCTCCACGATCAGGATGAGTATCGCCCCCACGGCCAGGGAGATGGCCACGGGCCGGGGGCTGAAGAGCAGGCTTTCGATCTGTTTGTTGGCCAGGAGGCCGAGCAGGGCCGCGGGAAATGAGGTCAGCAGGAGCAGCAGGAGGCCGCGGGACCCCGAGAAGTTGTCCCCCGGACGCGGCCGGAGCAGGCCGAGGAATTTCTCGCGGTAGATGA
Organism: Desulfovibrio sp.; assembly: GCA_022839785.1. Lineage (GTDB taxonomy): Bacteria > Desulfobacterota > Desulfovibrionia > Desulfovibrionales > Desulfovibrionaceae > Alkalidesulfovibrio. The sequence continues at coordinate 60,102 of JALHJW010000004.1, forward strand.
CCACCACGGCCAGGATCGCGCCGAGCTGGATGATGACGTTGAAGGCGTCTATCTTTTCGCCCGAAAGGCCGAGCAGGGAACTGGCCAGGATGAGGTGGCCGGTGCTGGAGACGGGCAGGAACTCCGTGAGTCCCTCGACGATGCCGAGGATCACGGCGGAAAAGATGTCGGACATGCGGGCTCCTTCTTCGCTGTGCGCCGGGCGGCGCGCTCCGCCTGCGTGCATTGCGGACCGGGCCAAGGTGGTGTACCTCTTGCCCGGCCGGACCGGCATGGTCCGTCTGGAGGTACCGTATGTCCACCATCGTCAGCCAGTCCGAACTGCAACGCAGGGCGCTCGACTGGATATCCTCCGGCCTTGCGGATGGCAAGGCGCTGTGCGCGCTCATCAACGAGGCGGCCATGCGCTTCAACCTGAGCCCCCTTGACGTGGAGTTCCTGGAGCGCTTCTACAGGGACAACGCGGGCAAGGCCCCGGACAGCGGCTGCTGAAATCGTGCCCGGCATCAAGCAGATCCACCTGCAGATATTCAAGGAGCTGCTCACCTCCTTCAGTCTCTGCCTGGGCGCGCTTCTCGGCCTGATCCTCATCGGCCGCATGCTGCAGCTCAAGGAACTCTTCCTGGCCCAAAACCTGGGGCTGGTGGAGATCATGGAGCTGTTCGTCTATCTCACGCCCTTCTTCCTGCTCCTGCTCCTGCCCATCGCCTGCATGCTCTCGGTCTTCCTGACCTTCCTGCGCATGAGCACGGACAACGAGCTTCTGGCTCTGAAGGCGGGCGGCATCAGCATCTACCAGCTTCTGGCCGCGCCTGTGGTCTTCTGCCTGCTGTGCACGGCCGTGGATTTCGGCGTCTCCTTCTGGGGGCTGTCCTGGGGCATGGACAACTTCAAGGGCACGGTCATCGAGCACGCCCGTTCGCGTACCCGGCTGGTGCTCCAGCCCGGCGTCTTCAATCGGGAATTCCCGGGGCTCACCCTTTTCGCGCAGCAGGTCGATCCGGGCGGCAAGGGGCTGCGGCAGGTCTTCGTGCGGGACGAGACGCGGCCCGACGTGCACGTCACCATCGTGGCCCCCAGCGGCCAGGTGGCCACGGACACGCGGCAGGGCCAGATCGTCTTTTTGCTGCGCGAGGGCCACATCTACCGCCGCGTGAACCAGAAGATCGACGTGCTGGGCTTCGATACCTACGCCGTGCGTCTCGATCTCTCCCGGCTTTTCGGCGGCTTTCGGCTGGACAAGGACAAGCCCAAGGAAATGTCCCTCGAACAGCTCCTGCTGCTGAAGGACGACCCCGAGGCCCTGGTCAAGGACAACGGGACGTTCCACAACAAGATCCTCGTGGAGATTCAGAAGCGCTACGCCCTGCCCGCGGCCTGCTTCGTGCTGGGCGTCTTCGCGCTGCCCTTCGCCTTCTCCTTCCAGGGGCTCAAGCAGCACCTGGGCCTGGTGCTGGCCCTGGGCTGCTTCCTCGTCTACTACACGCTGCTCTCCATCGCCCTTTCCCTGGGCGAGACGGCCACCCTCGACCCGGCCGTGGGCCTGTGGATTCCCAACGCCGTCTTCCTGCTCGTGGCCCTGCTGGGGATCAACATGGCGGGCAGGGAGCGCTTTCCGCGCCTCTTCGACTGGCTGGCGCACATCAGGCTGCGCAGGAAGGCGGCCGCGGCATGCTGAAGCAGCTTTCCCGTTATCTTCTGAAGAACAACGTCTTCCTCATGGTCATGTGCATGGGCGTGGGCGTGGTGATCTACCTGCTCTCGGACATGTTCGACCGCCTGGACGACTTCATCGGCGCGGGGCTCGGCCCGAAAATCATCCTGATCTACTTCCTGGCCAAGATTCCGCTCATCATCTCCCAGATCATGCCCGCGGTCTTCCTCATCGCCCTGACCGTGCAGCTTTCGCTCATGGAGCGCAGCCGCGAACTGCTCGCCCTGCAGACCGGCGGCATCTCCTACGGCAAGCTGGCATCGTTCTTCGTCGTCTACGCCATCCTCTGGTCCCTCTTCCAGCTCGGCTTTTCGCAGTATTTCGGCGTGCTCGGGGAGCAGACGTCGAGCCGCATCTGGGCCGAGGACGTGCGTGACCGCAAGATCGCGCGCGATATCGTGAGCAGGGTCTGGTTCCGCGACGACCGCTACATCGTCTTTTTCGGCGCGGCGAACGTGGGGCGGGGCGAGGGCGACGACATCACGGTCTGGCAGCTCTCCGAGGACCACGGGAGCCTCGTCTGGATGGCCCGCGCCCCGCACTTCAAGGCCGGGCGCAACGGCTGGACCCTCTACGAGGCGGAAAAGGTCTCCACCGGCAGCTTCGAGACGGTGGTCGTGCCGTCCATGCACGTGAACATCGCCCAGGACATGCGCGCCTTCGCCGTGGCCGACCCCTCGGCCAAGCCCTCGGAACTGCCGGTCTGGCAACTCTATTCCGCCATCAAGGTCCTGGAGAAGTCCGGGTCCAACGTGGAGGACCTGAAGACCGCCTTCTGGGGCAAGTGGTCCTACGCCTTCTCCATTCTGACCATGTCGCTCCTGGCCCTGGCCGTGAGCAGCTACCGGCGCAACATCTACGTGAACATCACGGTTTCGCTGGTCGTGACCTTCGCCTTCTACGGCATGATGGTCATGGGCAGCACCCTGGGCTCCAAGGGCTTCGTCCCCCCGGTGATGGGGGCGTGGGCGGCGAACCTGGCCATGATGCTGGCCGCGGTCTCACGTCTGGTCTGGGTCAACTCGAAGCATTAGCGGGATGTCCGCGAACGAGGGCTCTGCGTATTTTGCGGAGGAGCGCTGCGCCGGGACGCGTGGTTTCCGGCGTATGCGCCGCGCATGGGCGTCGGAGAACGTATCAACCGTGTGCTATTGACGCGGCGTCAGCCTGCGGACCGCGGGACGGCGGGGAGCGGGGGCAGGCGTGTCCGGCGCGGCCGCGGGGGGAGCGTCCGCGCCGTCCGGACATGCGTCGGCCGGGGGCGCGCAGGCGTCGTCCGCCGCCTGGGCGGGCAGGGCGGCGGCGCCCAGAAGCTGCCAGAGTCTTTCGGTCCCCTTGCCCGTGACCGCGGAAAAGGGCAGGGGCAGGGCGGCCGAGCGCATGATCTCGCGCCACTGCGCCTGGCGACGGGCGATTTCGCGCTGCTTGCACTTGTCGGCCTTGGTCAGCACGGCCAGGGCCGGGGTGCCGGTCTGTTTGAGCCAGGAGACCATGTCCATGTCCAGGACCTGCGGGTCCAGGCGGGAGTCCAAGAGCACGGCCACGGCCTTCAGCCCCTTGGCCCGGGTGAGGTAGGCCTCGATGAGCTGGGCCCACTTCTCGCGCTCGGACTTGGAGGTGCGGGCGTAGCCGTAGCCCGGCAGATCGACCAGGAACCAGCCCTCGGGCTGGACGCGGTAGAAGTTGATGCTCCGGGTCTTGCCCGGCGTGGCGCTGATCTTGGCCAGTTTCCTCGTGCCCGCCAGACGGTTCACGAGCGAGGACTTGCCCACGTTGCTGCGGCCCGCCAGGGCGACCTGGGGCGCGTCCAGGGGCGCGTCCTTCAGTTGCTCGGGCAGATAGACGGTGATGACGAGTTCGAGGCTTGGCGGCATCTCTTGAATATTCGGGTAAGGGTTGATACATGGCCCTACGGCGCGCGGACAGGCCCAATGGTGTGCTTCTTCCGCGCGCCCGTCAAGCTGAACCGTCCCGATCCGCACCCCGCAACGAGGCCCACCATGGCGAAATACACCTTTGTGGTCATGAACGGTCCGAACCTCGGTCATCTCGGGGAGCGGCAGCCGGACATCTACGGATCGCGCGGCATGGACGCCCTGCCGGGGCTGGTCCAGGCCCTGCTCGGCCCCCGCGCCGCGGACGTGCGTCTGGAGTGTTTCCAGGCCAACGGCGAGGGCGCGCTCATCGACCGCCTGGAGCAGGCGCGGGCGGACAAGGCCTCCGGCGTGGTGCTCAACGCCGGGGCCTACACGCACACCAGCCTGGCCCTGGCCGACTGCCTGGCCTGGATCGGCCTTCCCTGCGTGGAGGTCCATTTGTCCAACGTCCTGGCCCGGGCGGACGAGCCGCTACGCAGGAAGAGCTTCATCGGCAGGCACTGCATCGGCGTCGTCGCAGGCTTCGGCATGACCAGCTACGCCCTGGGCGTCCAGGCGCTGCTGCACCACATCGAAAAAACATAGGGTTTGGAGGATACATGCTTTCTACGACCGATTTCCGTCGCGGCCTGAAAATCGAGATGGACAAGATTCCCTACGAGATCGTCGAGTTCCAGCACTACAAGCCGGGCAAGGGCGGCGCCATCGTGCGCACCAAGCTCAAAAACGTGCTCAACGGCCGCGTGGTGGAGCACACCTTCCGTTCCGGCGAAAAGGTGGACAAGCCCGACATGACCACCCAGGACATGCAGTTCCTCTACCGCGAGGGCACGGATCTGGTCTTCATGGACATGGGGTCCTACGAGCAGGTCCACGTGGCGGGCGATGCCCTGGGCGACAAGGCGGGCTACCTGCTGGACGGCATGGAAATCCAGGTGTTGCTCTACAACGGCCGCGTCATCGACCTGAATCTGCCCGCCAGCCTCGTGTACACCGTGGTCCAGACCGAACCCGGCGTGCAGGGCGACCGCGTGGGCAACACCACCAAGGCCGCCACCCTCAACACCGGCATCACCGTGCAGGTGCCGCTGTTCATCAACGAGGGCGAAGAGGTCAAGGTCGACACCCGCACCGGCGACTACATCAGCCGGGCCTAGCGTCTCGTGCCGCAACACATCCGGGGGAAAGGAGGGTAGGGCCACGCGGGGACGGACGCTTTTCGGCGACATCATGGCGCTGGCCTTCTTCTTCTGGGCCGCGTTCCTGTTCGCGAGCCTGGTCAGCTATTCCCACCTCGACCCCAGCTTCAACCGCGTCGTCAGCCAGGGGCACCAGATGCACAATCTGGCGGGCATCGTGGGGTCGTACGTCGCGGGCCTCCTCGTCGATCTTTTCGGCGTGGCGGCCTGGAGCTGGCCGCTCCTCAGCCTCCACCTCGCGGTCCTGTGCCTCACCGACCGGGTGTCCATGGCCTGGTGGCGCTGGCTGGGACTCTGCCTGGTGGCGCTCACGCTCATGACCTGGGGCGCGCATCCCGGCTTCGCGTCGTGGCTGCGCGCGGGCGACGTGGTCGGCGGGGGCTTCTTCGGCAGCCTGCTCTACGGCATCTCCCAGACCCTGCTGCGGCCCCTGGGCGCAGGGCTGGCCTGGGGCTTCCTTTTCCTCGGCGGCCTGCAGCTGGCCTCGGGCATCTCCTGGTCCGCGGCGCTCAAGAGGCTGCGCAGTCAGGCCGTGGACGCGGCCAGCAAGCACAAGGAGCGCAGCGAACGGCGCGAGCGGCGCAACGAGCGCGCCGGGACTCCGGAGGCCGAGCGTCCCGCGCCCCGTCCGGCAGTGATCCGGCCCGACGCCGAACAGATCGAGGAATTGCCCTCCGTGAAGGCCTTCAAAGGCAGGGGCATGCCTCCGGCCCCGGAATGCGGCATGCCCATGGTCACGCCCGCGCCGGCGGGCGCGCTGGCCGCCCTGCTGGACAGGCTGCCGCCGGAACCCGAAGAGGACGTGGACGCGGCGGCCGCGGTCCCTTCGGCCGCTGCCCTGGCCGCGCGCGAGCGCAGCGACGTGATCGGCGCGGCCGCCGGGCCGCGGGAGGAGCCCCCGGCATCCGAGCCGTCCCTGCCCGCGGACGACGACCTCTTCTCCTTCCCCGGCGCTGCGCCCGCTTCGGCCGGCGCAGACCCCGAATGGCCGACTCCCGTGGATATCCCCGAGCCGCTGCCCGAGCCGGAGTTCGCCTTTGACGACGGCGGCGCGGCCGACGCGGAGGCGGCCGGTCCCGTGGCCGACGATCCGGCCGAGGATTTCGCCTTCGACGAGGCGCCCGCGCAGCCCCAGGCCCCGCCCCCGGCGCGCGTCCCGGTCTGCCGGAAGCCGCCGAGCCTGCCGGGCCTGAACCTTCTCAGCCCGGTCCCGGCTTCGGCCGCGGTGCTCGACCGCGAGCGCCTCAAGACCATGGCCCAGAATCTCGTGGCCTGTCTGGCCGACTTCGGCGTCAAGGGCGAGGTGGTGGCCATCAAGCCCGGGCCCGTGGTCACCATGTTCGAGGTCAAGCCCGCGCCCGGCACCAAGATCAGCCGCATCGCCGGGTTGGCCGACGACCTCGCCCTGGCCATGCGCGCCCTGGCCGTGCGCATCGACGCCATCCCCGGCTCGGACGTGGTGGGCGTGGAGATCCCCAACGAGACCCGCGAGACCGTCTATCTGCGCGAGATATTCGAGTCCGACGCCTTCGCCAAATCGGCCGCCAAGCTGACCCTGGCTCTGGGCAAGGACATCCAGGGCCGTCCCTTCGCCACGGATCTGGCGCGCATGCCGCACCTGCTGGTGGCGGGCGCCACCGGCGCGGGCAAGTCCGTGTGCCTGAACACCATCCTGCTCTCGTTCCTCTACAAGGCCCGGCCGGACGAACTGAAACTCCTGCTCATCGACCCCAAGCGCATCGAGCTGTCGGTCTACTCCAAGCTGCCGCACCTCGTGCATCCCGTGGTCACGGAGATGCCCATGGCCAAGAGCGCCCTGGAATGGGCCGTGGCCGAGATGGACCGCCGCTACCAGGCCATGGCCCTGCTCGGGGTGCGCAACATCGAGGGCTACAACCAGAAGCTCCCCCAGGCCGACCTCAAGGCCCGGCCCGAGTTGGCCGCGCTCGCGCCCATGCCCTACATGGTGATCATCATCGACGAGTTGGCCGACCTGATGATGACCGCAGGCAAGGAGGCCGAGATGTCCATCGTGCGCCTGGCGCAGCTCGCGCGCGCCGCGGGCATCCATCTCATCCTGGCCACGCAGCGGCCCAGCGTGGATGTGGTCACTGGCCTGATCAAGGCCAACTTCCCCTCGCGCATCTCGTTCCAGGTCACGAGCAAGCACGACTCGCGCACCATCCTGGACATGGTCGGCTCGGAAAAGCTGCTCGGCCGCGGCGACAGCCTCTACAAGCCCAGCGGGGGCAAGGTCATGCGCGTGCACGGCGCGTTCGTGGACGAGGAGGAGATCGAGCGCGTGGTGGAGCACTGGCGCAAGCAGTGCCCCCAGGATTTCGCCGTGGACCTCGAACAGTGGCAGTCCGAACAGTCGGAGGAGGCCGTCGAGGGCGAGGCCGGAGCCATGGACAGCGACCCTATGTACCGCGAGGCCGTGGAATTCGTGGCCTCCCAGGGCAAGGCCTCCATTTCGCTCCTGCAGCGCCGTTTCCGCATCGGCTTCAACCGCGCCGCCCGCTTCATCGAGCAGATGGAGCTGGACGGCATGCTCGGCCCTCAGGAAGGGGCCAAGCCCCGCGCGGTGATCAAGGGCAGGGAGTAGAGGCGCGCAAGGCGAGCGGGGAAGGGAGGCCCTCCCTTCCCCGCGCTCCATCCTCCGTCGCCCCCGGAACGCGTTGATCCGCCTCGCGCCCTTCGCCGCACACGGCAGCAGTTTTTCCCGTCCCGTCGTTTCGCGGAGCGGTTGTCGTCAGCCCGCCGGTCTGGTCAGCGGGCCTTCCGCACCCGGCGCGAAGCGTGTCAAACAGTTTGGGGAAGGGAGAGGGAGCGGGGAGAGGGAAACCCTTTTGAAAAAGGGTTTCCCTCTCCCCGCATCTTCGTCTCCGTCTTCGTGCGCAGCCGGTCAGTCCAGGCCCATGCCGGGATGATGCACGGGCATGTCCATGTCCACCGTGTGGCAGACCTCGCAGTTCCCGCCGGAACCCAGGGGGCGGGCGGCGTTTTGGTACTGCAGGGGCTGCAGGTTGTCGCGGTTCTCCCCGTACGGGTTGTGGGCCGGGTAGAGGCCGTGCATCTGGCCGTGGCAGCCGGAGCAGAACATGGCGTCCAGGTCGTCCCGGCGCGCCTTGAAGAGTTCTCCGCCGCCCGCTGTCCAGTGGCCGAAGGCCTGGAAGTTCTCCGGGGCCTTCAAGTCCGTGTGGCAGGTCTGGCATCTGGGTTCGTTGGTCCAGGGCGCGCGGGCCGGAGCGGGCTCCTGAACCGGCGTGAGCAGGGCGATGAGTCTGGCCACGCCGGGCACGCCCTGGTTCTGTTCGTGGGCCAGCAGGGCCAGGGCGTGGTCCTCCATGGTCCCGTGGCAATTGGTGCAGTCCAGGCCCGCGGCCTGATGCGGCCCGCGAAAGGCCCGCGTGACGCCTTCGGGCGCCGTGGGGTGGCACATGCCGCAGGCCTCGGCCCCGCGTCCGGCCAAGTACACGGCGTGCAGGCCGTGGATAGCGGTGGAAAGGTTGGGGATCGTCTTGTCCGGCGTGTCGGCGTCCTGGTGGCAGGAACGGCAGTTCACCGTGTTCTTCCGGCCGGACAGGTCGGTGAGGTTCATGCGGTCGTGGGCCTTCAGGATGTCGGCCGCCGTGGCCTCGGCGACGCCCGCCGCGCCCCTGGCCCAGGGGCCGCCGTGGCAGTTCCTGCAGCCGAGTTCCGTGGACACGGGCAGCACGGCCTTGGTTTCGGCCAGGAGTGCGCCCGAGGCGTCGCGGGCCTGGATCACGGCCACGGGGTAGGGCTGGAAGCCGCTCCCGGATGCGCTGGGGGCGGCGTAGGGCGAGAGGGAGATGTCGTCGGCCCTGAAGGCGCGGCCTACAGGGGCCAGCGTGCCCATGGACTGGCCGTCGACGACGAAGGTCAGGGTCACGTTCTCGGTGACGAGCTGGGGCGAGGGGCCGCGCCGGATGAGCTGGACCGTGAGGCCCTGGCCCGGGTTGCCGGGGGCGATGCGGCCGGAGTCGAAGAGCATCTGGATGCCGTGGTCCGGAGCCGCGGTGAGCACGTATTCGGCCGTGTCCGCGAAGGCGGGCGCGGCTTCCTCCGTCTGGGCGATGGCGGCGGGCGGCGTGGGGGCGGTCTTGTGCAGCCCCTCGGTCAGCCAGGCGGCCAGGGCCGTCTTCTCGGCCTCATTGCCGAAGAAGGGGGGCATGTAGATGCTGATCCTGCCCAGACCCGTGAGCAGGGCCTCCATGCCCGAGGCGGTGTAGCGGGCGGAGCGGGGCAGCATGTCGAGCATGGGGCCGCCCAGGCTGTGGCAGCTTGCGCATTGCAGGAAGAAGAGTTCGCGCCCGGCGTCCAGGCGGTTCTCGGCTGTGACGGTCTTGTTCCTGGCCCAGCGGGCCTTTGCGAGGAATCCGGTCTGGTTCAGGCTGGCCGCGTCCGCCACGAGGATGCCGTTGGAGTAGATGTGGCCGGTGATCAGGTAGGGCCGTCGCGCCGCCTCGCGCATGTATTCGTAGGAGCCGAGGAAGAGGAACGAGGCGGCCAGGGTCAGGGCGGCCGCGGCGCGGGCCGCCTTCCTGGGCAGTCCGGCGGCGAGCAGCGCGCCGCCCGCCAGCACGGCCGGGGTCGCCCACCAGAAGACGCGCATGCCCGCGGCCACCTCGGGCGAGCGGCCCAGCGCCAGGAGCTGCTGTTCCGGGCTGAGCACGGCGATGTGCCACCAGCCCGAGGTCACCACTACGGGCAAGGGCAGCACGGCCCACAGGGCGCAGAAACGGGTCAGGCGCGTGCGCTCCCGCTCGTCGTCCACGCCCTGGGCGGTCATCAGCCCGAAGACGCCCGCGATGGAGGCGGCGATGGCGCTGCGGAAGACGAGGCCGGGGAAGTAGGTGGGATTGAAGAATCCGTCCCAGTAGCGCTTGGTCTCCAGCCAGTCGCCCGGGGTGAGCATGAAGGAGATGAAGCCCTGCACCACGGCCAGGGAGCCGAAGGCGAAGACGAAGTAGAGCCAGGCCAGGATCAGGCGGCGGGTGGAGCGCGCGCCCTCGAAGGAGCGCATGTAGGTGAGCAGGGTCACGATTTCGGCCAGGAAGAAGGTCCATTCCGTGGCCCAGCCGAGCACGAAGCCGTGGATCAGGGCCGAGGTGGCCCCGGGGGCCACGATGGAAATGGAGAACCAGATGCCCACGCCCGTGAGCCCGCCCACGACCATGGTCAGGACCAGGAAGAACTTGGCGTAGCGGCGCAGATAGTCCTTGAGCGAGGTTAGGCCCAGGCGCTGCACCCGGGTTTCCATGACGGCGATGAAGAGGCCGCCGCCCACGGCGAAATGGGCGATGAAGACGTGGATGGTGGCCACCAGGGCGATGAGCAGGCCGCCGCCCCAGGTGGTCCACTGCAGGACGGGATATTCCATGACTTACGCCCTCCCCTGATCGACTTTGGGATGGCGGGCGGCCCAGATCACCACGGCTAGGCTGAGGCCCACGCAGGACAGGAACATGACCACGGTGGAGGGCTCGGGGTTCACGGGCAGGGTTTGCGGATCGAAGTACTGGGCGAGATAGAGCTGCCGGAGCACGCCGCGCATGGCGGTCATCACGGCCACGGTGGCCACGGCCGCTCCCGCGGCGGGCATGAGCCGGCCCTTGAAGGCCAGTCCGATGGCGGCCAGGGCTCCGGCGAGGCCCGTCAGGAGCAGGCCCGTGGCGGCCGCGTCGCCCCCCATGAAGGCGGAGAGCAGGGGACGGGGCAGGGCCATGAGCCACCAGACGCCCCAGACGATCTGGGCCAGGGTGGCCCAGCCGAACCAGTTCAGCCCCTCGGCGGTCAGCTCCGCGCCGCGCGGGTCGTGCTTTCGTTCGCGGCTGCGGCCGATCATGGCCAGGGCCAGGCCGCCCATGGCCGCGGAGGCGGTGACGAAGTGCAGCCAGCGGGGGATCAGCGTGGGGTCGTTCCAGGCCAGGAGCGTGCCGTCCGGCTTCTCGAAGTAGCCCTGCCACAGGTCCGGCCGCACCAGAAGCACGGCGTTGTGGGTCTGGGCCAGGGAGACGCCGAGCAGGAGCAGGCACATCAGCGCCCAGAGGAGGGAGCCCGTGGCCCGGCTCGCGTGCAGGGCGTATTTCTGCCGGTAGGCCATGCCGTAGGCGGCCATCACGGCCAGCGTGATGCAGAACCAGTACACGCCCATGAGTACGTTGCTGACATAGAGGAACTGGCCGTAGAGCACCTGCACGAAGAGCAGGGGGGCCACGCCGATGTTCACCGTCAGGGCGGTCAGGCCCGGGACCATGCCCGCCTGCTGCCCGAGGGCGGGCGTCCTGCGGCCGGAGCGGGCCAGACCCACGAGACACAGCCCGAGCATGGCGTTCATGAACAGCAGGTGCGCGGCGAATGTCGCGTCGAGCAGCAGCCTGAAGAACCACGGCGCGGCGGGGATGGCGTCCGCCGCGGGGATGAGCGCGCTTGGCTCCATACAACGCCCCGGGGTTGCGGTGGTGACTGTGTCGAGCTTTACACGGAGCCCTCGCGGACCGTCAAGGAAGGATGTCCTGCGCGCGGTTTCGCACGGGACGACTGCAGAAGGGGCGGATTTTGCGGAAGACGCGAAGGAACGGGAGCGCGCCGCGCTGCATCCGGCCTTGCGCCCGGACGCATGCTGCGTGGGGAGCGGATGCCAATGCCGACAGAAAGAGTCTGCATCGCCCCAGCACGACGGGTCAACCCTTGCCGCGGGTGGCCTTCATGCGCAGAATTTTCTGCAGCCAGAGGTTGAGCTTGGCCTCCTGGCCGTGCTCCTTGGCATGGTAGTAGCGGTGTCCCACGATCTCCTGCGGCAGATAGTCCTGGTCCACCCAGCCGTCGGGGAAGGCGTGCGGGTACTTGTAGCCGCGGCCGAAGCCCCAGTCCTTCTGCAGTTTGGTGGCGGGGTTGCGCAGGTGCAGGGGCACCGGACGCGGGCCTTCGCGGCGTATCTCCTGCTGCGCCGCGAGATAGGCGGCGTAGGAGGAGTTGCTTTTGGGCGCAAGCGCCAGATAGACCACGCATTCGGCCAGGGGGATGAAGCCCTCGGGCATGCCCACGAACTCGACGGCCTGCTGCGCGGCCACGGCCAGGGGCAGGGCGGCCGGATCGGCCAGCCCCACGTCCTCGGAGGCCGAGAGGATCAGGCGGCGCGAGACGAAGCGAGGGTCCTCCCCGCCCTCCAGCATGCAGGCCAGGTAGTAGAGCGCCGCGTCCGGGTCCGAGCCGCGGATGGACTTGATCATGGCCGAGGCCAGTTCGTAGTGCGTGTCGCCCCCGCGGTCGCCGCGGATGACCATCTCGGGCAGGGTCTTGGCCAGTTCGGCCGCGGGCAGCTTCTCGGGCGGCAGCTTGGAGGCGTATTCCACGAGATTGAGCAGGGTGCGCGCGTCGCCGCCGGACATGGCGGCCAGCATGCGCAGGCTCTCCTCCTCCAACGACAGTCCCAGGGCCTCCGCGCCGCGCCGCGCCACCTCGGCCAGTTCGTCCGGGTCCAGGGGCCGGAGCCGGAGCACGTGCAACCGGGAAAGGAGCTGTCGCGTGACCGAAAAGGAGGGATTCTCCGTGGTCGTGGCGATGAGCGAAAGCTCGCCGGATTCGAGGATCGGCAGGAAGAAGTCCTGCTGGGCCTTGGAATAGCGGTGCAGCTCGTCCAGGATGAGGATTTTGAAGCCCTGTATTTCCTTGCGCAGGGCCGCGAGGCCGGTTTCGGGCGCGGAGATGCGCTTGTAGGGCAGCCCCGAGGCCTTGGCCAGGAGGATGGCGATGGTGGATTTGCCGCAGCCCGGCGGGCCGAAGAGCAGCATGCTCTGCAGCCTGCCGCCCGAGGCCAGGGCCTGCAGCTTGGCGCGCAGATGCTTCTGGCCGATGAACTCGTCGATGGTCGCGGGCCGCAACCGTTCGGCCAGGGGGGCGTCGGTGGTCAGGTCGATCTTCATGGTGCGCTCCCCCGTCTTATCCCGTCGCCAGGGTGCGGGCATGATAGTGCAGCCCCAGGACGAGCAGGGCGGCGGTCTCCAGGCGCAACGTGGTGGAGCCCAGGTGGCGCGAGGCGAAGCCCACGGCGCGAAGCGTTTGCGCCTCCTCGTCCTCGAAGCCGCCCTCCGGGCCGATCACGGCCAGGGTGCGGCCGGAAAGGTCGGCCTGGGTGAGGACCGCGTCCTCCTCGTTCTCCCAGAGCAGCACGCGCGAGGCGAAGGACGCTCCCAGTCCGGCCAGATCCTGCACGCCGCCCGGCAGCACGGAGAGCGCGGGCAGCCAGGACGCCCCGCACTGTTTGGCCGCGGCCACCAGGGTGTCGGTCCAGCCAGGCTTGGGCGCATCGGGCACGCGGCCCTGGCTGCGCCGGGCCTGCCAAAAGAGCACGGACTCCGCACCCAGCTCCACGGCCTTCTCCAGCAGCCAGTCGCGGCGCGAGGCCTTGGAGAAGCCCACGGCCAGGGTCATGCCCTTGGCCGCCTTGGGCGCGTGGCGCAACTCCACCGGCGTGAGCACGGCGCGACGTTTGTCGGCCTTGGTCACGACGAACAGGCCGTCGCGTCCCATGCCGTCGAAGAGGCGCACCTGCGCGCCGGGAGCGGCGCGCAGCACCGTGAGCAGGTGCCTGGCCTCGCCGCCCTCAAGCACGAAGGGTTCGCGCCACTTTTCCGGCGGAAGGTAGAAGCCGTCGATGCGGGCCACGTCCCCTTCCTCCGCCCCTGATCAGGCGGTCTTGGCCCGGGCCGTGCCGCCCTTGTAGAAGGGGAGCTCGGAACGCCGCGCCGGCAGTTCGGCGCGCTGGCCCTTGACCACGAAGGTCTCGCGTTCGGCGAACTCGGCCTTGACGTAGGCCAGGGCCACGGAGTGCCCCAGGGACGGGGAGAAGACGCCGCTGGTGACCACGCCGCATTCTCGGCCGCCCGCCGTGAGCACGATGTCGCCGTGGCGCGCGCTGCGGCGGCCGTCGATCTCCAGGGGGACCAGCTTCTCGCGCACATCGGCCAGGGCGTCCTTGCCCACGAAGGGCGTCTCCTTGCCCATGAGGAAGCCGTACCCGGCCTCCACCGGGGTGTGCGCCGTGTCCAGGTCCTGGCCGTAAAGCGGATAGCCCAGCTCCAGGCGCAGGGTGTCGCGTGCGCCGAGTCCCACGGGCTTCACGAAGTCCACGGCCGCGAGCCGCTCCCACAGGGCCTGGGCCTTGCCCCAGGGCAGGTAGAGTTCGTAACCCAGTTCGCCGGTGTAGCCGGTGCGTGAGACGATCATGGGCGCGCCATCGAAGCTGCTGCGCTCGAAATTGAAATACTTGAGATGGCCCCATTTCGCGCCCAGGGCCTTTTCCAGGGCCTCAAGGCTGCGCGGTCCCTGCAGGTCGATCTTGGCCGTCTCGGCCGAGACGTTGCGCAGGGACAGGCCGCCCGGCAGGCGGCTCGCGATCCAGGCGAAGTCGGACTCCTCGCAGGCGCCGTTGACCACCAGCATGTAGTCGTCGCCGCCCAGGCAGTAGACGATGAGGTCGTCGAGCACGCCGCCCTGCTCGTTCAGCATGAAGCCGTAGCGGCATTTGCCCGCGCCCAGGGTGGCCAGGTTGTGGGTCACGATGCCGTCCAGGGCCGCCAGCGCGCCCTTGCCCGAGAGCAGGAACTCGCCCATGTGGCAGATGTCGAAAATGGCGGCTTCCTTGCGGGTGTGCTCGTGTTCCTTGATGATGCCTTCGTACTGCACCGGCATGCTCCAGCCGGCGAAATCGACCATTTTCGCGCCGTGCGCGGCATGCCAGCCGGACAGGGGCGTTTCCTTCAGTGCGGACATGGATTCCTCCGTTATCGTGGCTCGCGTGGCGGACGATTATGCGGGAAAAGGCGCGGAAGGGCAACGTTTGATCAGGCCCCGGCCCGGGCGCGGTTCAGAGCACGGCCTGCAGGGTGTAGCTTTCGATCTTCTCCTGGCGGGTCTTGCGGATGGCGGCGAACTCGTCGAGTTGGGAGATGAGCTTGCGGTACTGGCGGCGGATGTCCTTGCCGTAGGCCGAGAGGGAGTCTTCGGGAAGCTCGATGTAGTTGCGCTGCACGTAGCGGTCCGAGGTGACGCGCTCCCCGATGCCCAGGACGCCCTGCACCAGCACGTCGAAATAGTTGACGATCTCGAACTTGAGGTCGCCCAGGATGTCATTGATGGCCGTGAACTGCTCCAGGTAGGTCAGGGTCTGGCCGCTGCGGCCGCGGCGTTCGGCCAGGTCCTCCAGAAGCTTCACCTTGCGCGCCTGCTGGATGTAGCTGTAGCGCCGCCAGACCTCCTGGTAGAGGTCGTGCATGGCGTTGAAGGTCTCGAAGTTGTCCGGGGAGAGCAGGTAGCTGTCCAGGACCTTGAGCACCTTGGCGAAGAACTCGTCCGAATAGCCGATGATGCGCCGCTGGTGCTTGGTCAGCCAGGTGGAGAGGAACTTCAGCCGCTTCTCGTGGGTGTCGGTGTTGAGGACCACCTCCTGCCGCTTGTAGGTCACCGCGCCCACGTACTCCCCGCGCACGATGTCGTTCAGGCGCAGGATCATGTTGTAGGAATCCTTGAGGATGTTGATGTCCGTGCGGATCTCGCCGGTGATCGGGTGGATGACCTCCTGGCGGGTCACGGACAGGGCGCGGTCCTGGCGCACGTTCTTGGCGTTGAACTTGTGCTGGCGGTAGACCGCGCGCAGGATCACGGCGCGCTTCTCGCGGTCCACGAAGAAACCGCCCTTGTCCAACTCCTCGATGGCTTCCTTCTGGTCCTCCTCGATGCGCACCAGGGCGACCTTCTCCAGGCGCGGGTAGCTCTTGGCCTGGGGGTGGGAGTAGAGCGTGGTGATGGTGCGGTCGGACTGACCCTGCACGCGCACCAGGAAGCGTTCGCCCATGCGGAACAGGCGGCGCGAGAAGAGGGCCGCGGCGGTGCGCCGTTCGGAGACGATGGAGAAGCCGTACAGCTCCATGAGGAACTGGTAGACGAAAAGCCGGTTGCGTTCGTAGCGCGCGTGGTCCCCGGACGCGAATTTGCCGATGCGCAGGCCGAAGCGTTTGATCTCCGAGTCCAGATCCGCGGGCAGGGAGGCGTAGACGCCCGAGAGGTGGAATTCGCCGTAAGGGTCCTGGGAAATGACGTGGGCGCGGTCCATCTCCACGAGGTGTTCGAGCAGGGGTGGGTAGTTTTCCAGGTAGCAGATGTCCCGGCCCGCGAAGCGTTCCAGGAACGCCTCCTGGAATTTCTTGGGGAGCCGGGAGCGCACGGTCTGGATGTTGCGTTCGATGACCGTGTTCTCCAGGGGGCAGGCCTCCCCCGCGAGGTCGCCGCCGTGGTCCATGATGTTGTAGAGGCGGTCGAACTGGAAGATTTCGTCGAAGGGCTTGACCGGACGGTCGAAAGCCACCAGCAGATAGCCGGGAAGCTCCTTGAACTCGAACAGTTCGGGCTCGAAGGAGGGCAGGAGGCTGCGGGGATCGACGAGGGGGTAATCCTTGGTTTCGAAAAAAGGCCGCAACAGGCAAAGGCGGATGTGGACCCAGTCGAGGAAGTCCTTCAACTTGCTTAAGGAGTCGATCCGCCGCAGGTGCTCCACCTCGGCGGACGAGGACCAGCGCAGTTGCGGAAGCTTGCTGAAGGCGTCTTTCCAGGTGAAGGGCATCGCGTCGTCCGTCGGTTATCTCCCCTTTCGTGCGTTCTAGGGTATTGTGTGCGTCGTTGTCAAAGCGCAGGGCGCGACTTTGCCGCGGAAGGGCGTTTGGGGCACATGCGGCGTTGACACCTCCCGCAGACATTTCCTAAGTGTAGCGGAGCCCGTTTCCGACCTTCTGCCGGGCGGCGGGACTTCCCCGGGAGACGACTGCGAATGCCAAGCGCCAAGCTCGACAGGTGTCCGCGCGCCAAGACCAACGCGGCCGTGTGCACCTGCACCTACACCTCCTGCCCGCGCCACGGCCTGTGCTGCGAATGCCTCCACTACCACCGGGGCCGGAACGAACTTCCGGCCTGTTATTTTTCCGAGGCCGACGAACGCACCTACAACCGCAGCGTGGAGTTCTTCATCCAACGCTTCAAGAAATAGCGCATGCCGGGCCCCATCGTCAGCCAGCAGATTCTGAGCATCGTCTGCAACGTCTTCGATGCCCATTCCGCTGTGCTGTTCAGGCCCGACGAGGCCGGGCGGGGGTTTGCCGTGGCGGGCTGCTTCAGCCTCTCCGATCACATCAGGAAGGACGCGATCATCGCTCCGGGCCAGGGCCTGGCCGGCTGGATCATCCGCAACCGGGAGCCGCTCCTGATCAACAATTTCGACCAGAAGCGGGGAGTGCTGGGCTATTACGCCCAGGGCGAGGAGGGGCGCATCCGGGCCTTTATGGGCTGTCCGCTGGACAACGGCCAGGGCGCGCTCTGTCTGGACAGCATGCGCACCTACTCCTTCAGCGCCAAGGATCAGAAGATCCTGCACCAGTTCGCCCAGTTCATCACCGCGCTGGCCGAGGAACGGCGGCGTCTGGTCGCGGACTCCTCCCTGCAGCGCCACTACGCCGCGGTCCAGGCCGTGACCGCCCTGCGCGCCAAGACGCCGCGCTGGTCCGCCTTTCTCGACGGTTTTTTGGAGATCGTGGGCGCGGCCGCGGGGTTCTCGACCTGCTTTCTCACGGTGCGCGACGAGTCCGGCCGCCACTATTTCGTCGAGGGGGCCACGCGCCATCCCGTGCGCGGCGCGGGCCGGGGGCAGGACTACCCCATCGGCAACGGGGCCGTGGGCTGGGTCTTCAAGAACGGCGTGCCCCTGTTTTCCGGGGAGCGGGAGTCGGCCTCACGCATGGCGCTGTTCGGCAAGGACGTGGTCACGCCGCCGTTCGCCTCCCTGGTCTGCCTGCCGCTCAACTTCCACCGCCGCACCCGCGGGGTGCTCGTGCTGGCCGATGAGAGGGCGCTCGTCCTGGGCGACGACCTCAAGTCCTTCCTCACCCTGACGGCGAGCAATCTGGCCCTTTTCCTGGAGAACCTCTCGCTCAAAAATCGTTTGACCTCGGCTGCTGGAAAGGAATAATACGGCACCGGAGCGAACTCTTCGCGGTTCGGCTCCCCTACTTTACAGATACAAGGGAAAACACCCCATGTTCCTCAGCAAGATCTTCGGCTTCCTCGGCAAGAACCTGGCCATGGACCTCGGCACGGCCAACTCGCTGCTCTACACGGCCAAGGACGGCATCGTGCTCAACGAGCCGTCCGTGGTGGCCATCGACAACCGCGAGGGCAGGATCATCGCCGTGGGCAAGGAGGCCAAGGAGTACATGGGCCGCACCCCGGAGAAGATACGGGCCATCCGCCCCCTCAAGGACGGCGTCATCGCCGACTTCGAGGTCACGCGCGAGATGATCGCCTTCTTCATCCGCAAGGTGATCACGGGCATGAACATCGTGAAGCCCAAGATCGTCATCTGCGTTCCCACCGGCATCACCCAGGTGGAGAAGCGCGCGGTCATCGAGTCCGCCCAGCAGGCCGGCGCGCGCGAGGTGCGTCTGGTGGAGGAGCCTATGGCCGCGGCCATAGGCGCGGGGCTGCCCATCGACCAGCCCGTGGGCAACATGGTCGTGGACATCGGCGGCGGCACCACCGAGGTGGCGGTCATCTCCCTCTCGGCCATCGCCTACGCGGAGTCCGTGCGCGTGGCGGGCGACGAACTCAACGAAGCCATCCAGCGCTACTTCCAGGACCAATTCCAGATGCTCATCGGCGAGAACATGGCCGAGCGCATCAAGATCAACATCGGCTCCGCCTTCCCTCTGGAGGAGCCCCTGACCATGGAGGTCGCGGGCAAGAACCTGGTCACGGGCACGCCTTCCTCGGTCACGGTCTCGGACGGCCACATCCGCGAGGCCATCCAGGACCCGGTCAACGTCATCGTGCGCGCCACGCGCACCGCCCTGGAGAAGACCCCGCCCGAACTGGTGGCCGACATCTCCCGCAACGGCCTGCTGCTGGCGGGCGGCGGCGCGCTGCTCAAGGGGCTGGACAGGCTCATCTCGCGCGAAACGCAGCTGCACGTGATCATCGACGAGGACCCCCTGACCACGGTGGTGCGCGGCACCGGCCGGACCATGTCCGACGAGGTCACCTACAAGTCTGTCTTCATCAACTAACCGGGCCGGGCCCGGGCGGTGCACGAAAGGCGGCCCCGGGCCGCCTTTCGTGTTTGCAGGGGCAAAGGGAGAGGATGACGTACACGCACCTCATGGAGGGCCTGCTGGCCGCTGTCCGCAAGGCGGGCGGGATCATCCGCCAGGACTGGGAACAGAACCGGGAGATCGCCCGCAAGGGGCGCATCGATCTCGTGACGCAGACCGATCTGCGCGTGGAGGCCTTGCTGCGCGAGGAACTCGGCCGCCTTCTGCCCGAGGCTGCCTTCTACGGCGAGGAATCCGCCGACGGCAGGGGGCCGGGAGAGCTTTCCTGGGTCGTGGACCCGCTGGACGGGACCACCAACTTCGCCCACGCCATCCCCTTCGTGGCCACCTCCGTCGGACTGTGGCGCGAGGGGCGCACGGTGCTGGCCGCGGTCAACGCGCCCATGCTCGGCGAGCTGTTTTCCGCCGCACGCGGACAGGGGGCGTTTTGCAACGGTCGGCCCATCCGCGTCTCACGGCGCGCGGAGCTTGAGGAGTGCATCGTGGCCACGGGCTTTCCCTACGCCATAGAGCGGTACGCCGAGCGCATCCTGGCCCACATGCGGCGCATGCTCCTGGCCACGCGCGGGGTGCGCAGGCCGGGCGCGGCGGCCGTGGACCTGGCCTACGTGGCGGCCGGACGGTACGATGGCTTCTACGAGTACGGTCTGAAGCCCTGGGACACGGCGGCGGGATGGCTGCTGGTGGAGGAGGCGGGCGGCCGCGTCGGGGCCATGGACGGCGTTGCGCCCTACCTGCTCGGCGCGGAAGGCGTCCTGGCCAGCAACGGACTGGTCCACGAGGCCCTGGCCGCGCTCCTCAGGCTGGACCTGGAAGCAGCGGAAGGCGCGCCTCAGTCCGGAGCGTGACTCCCGAAGATCAGGTCCTGCTCCCAGAAGTGAACCAGGGCAGGGGTCAGGAGTTCGCGGAAGTTCTCCACCATGCACCCCATCTCGGCCCGGTCCACGAAATAGCCGCCGTCCACCTCCTCCGGGTTGGGCCTGGGAGCTTCGGCAACGACTCCGGCGGAGTAGATGGAGACGAACTCCCAGCCCGTGGCCGGGCCGGGCTCCGCCCGGGCGAGGAAGCGCAGGCGCGGGACCCTCAGGCCGAGTTCCTCGTGCAGCTCCCTGACCGCCGCGTCCTCGGAGGCCTCTCCGGCCGTGACGTGGCCCGTGGCCGACAGGTCCCAGCGGCCGGGAAAGCGGCTCTTGGCCGGACTGCGTTTTTGCAGGAAGACCTTGCCGTCCCTATCGTAGACGAGCACCACCACGGCGCGGTGAATCAGGGTCTGGGCGTGGACGTCGTCGATGGGCATGACGACCAGAGGCCGATTGCGCTCGTCAACGACATCGATATACTCGACGCCCGGAAGCGCCCTGGCGTTTGCGGGCGAAGGCTGGTTTCGTCTCGTTTTGCGCGGCATGGCGGGGAGAATTCTACATGAGCGGATGCGGGCGGACAAGATGCGACGGGACGGAACGCCCGCCCGCCGTCGTGCGCCTCGGCCCCGGCGACGCGGCCGAGTTGGCCGGGCTGGAACGCGTCTGCTTCAGCCATCCCTGGAGCGAGGAACAGTTGGCCTACGGCCTGGGGACCAGCGCCCTGCATGCCCTGGGCATGCGCGGCGCGGACGGCGCTCTGGCGGCCTACTGCTCCTTCTACTGCGTGGCCGGGGAGGGCGAGATCGTGAATATCGCCGTGCTGCCCGGGCTGCGGGGCAGGGGTTGGGGGCGGGCGCTTCTGGCCGCCGTGTTGCAAAGCGCGACCGAAATGGGCATAGATCGAATGTTTCTGGAGGTGCGCAGGTCCAACGAGGCGGCCATCGGACTGTATACCGCCTTCGGCTTCGTGCGGACCGGCATCAGGCCGCGATACTACCCTGACACCAACGAAGACGCGCTGGTCATGACACTCGCCATGTCCGGACCCGCGCCAGGGAGCAGCCATGAAATACCTTGAACAGATGGATATTGCGGGCAGGAAGGTCCTCATCCGCGTGGACTTCAACGTGCCCATCAAGAATGGCGTGATCCAGGACGACAACCGCATCGTGCAGAGCCTGCCGACCATCCGCATGGCGTTGGACAAGGGCGCGGCCGTGGTCCTGTGCGCTCACCTGGGCAAGCCCAAGGGCAAGCCGGACCCCGCCTACACCCTGGCGCCCACGGCCAAGCACCTTTCCGACCTTCTGAACCTGGACGTGGCCCTGGCCCCGGACTGCGTCGGCCCCGAGGCCGCCCGGCTGGTGGCCGGGCTGCAGCCCGGCCGCGTCCTGATGCTGGAGAATCTGCGCTTCCATGCGGGCGAGGAGGGCAACGATCCCGAATTCGCCAAGGCGCTGGCCCAAGGCATCGACGTCTACATCGACGACGCCTTCGGCACGGCCCACCGCGCCCACGCCTCCAACGTGGGGGTGACCAAGTTCGTGAAGGAGTGCGGCTGCGGCCTGCTTCTGGAGAAGGAATGGAAGTTCCTGGGCGAGGCCCTGGCGAATCCCGCCCGGCCTTACGTGGCCATCTCCGGCGGGGCCAAGGTCTCCACCAAGCTCGGCATCCTGACCCGCCTGCTGGACAAGGTCGACGCCCTGATCATCGGCGGGGCCATGGCCAACACCTTCTTCCTGGCCCAGGGGCACGAGGTGGGCGCTTCCCTGGTGGAGCGCGAACTCGTGCCCGAGGCGCAGAAGATCATGGCGCTGGCGGCGCAGAAGGGCGTGAAGCTGCTGCTGCCCGTGGACGCCGTGGTCGGGCCCTCCCCGGACGCCACGGTCACGGGCGGCGTCTTCGACGTCGCCGCCCTTCCGGCGGACGGGATGGTGCTGGACATCGGCCCCAGGAGCGTGGTCCGCTTCACCGAGGAACTGGCCAAGGCCAGGACGGTGATGTGGAACGGCCCCATGGGAGCTTTCGAGAACCAGGCCTTCGCCCAGGGCTCCATGGCCCTGGCGCGCTGTCTGGCCGGACTCGCCGACGCGGTGACCATCGTGGGCGGCGGCGACACCGACGCCGTGGTCCACAAGGCCAGGCTCGCGGAGAAGTTCTCCTTCATCTCCACGGGCGGCGGTTCGTTCATGGAGTTCATGGAAGGCAAGGAACTGCCTGCCTTTACGGCCCTGGAGGCGTGCGGCGCATGAAAAAGCTGCTGGCCGCCAACTGGAAGATGTACAAGACCCGCGCCGAGGCCGAGGCCACGGCGCGGGACATGGTGCGGCTCATCGCCCCCTCGCTGCCCGCGGACCGGGAGGTGTTGGTTTTTCCCCCGTTCACGGCCATCGAGGCCGTGGGCCTGGCGTTCGCGGGCCAGGCGCGCTTCGGCGTCGGCGCGCAGAACTTCTGGCCCAGGAAGGAGGGCGCCTACACCGGCGAGATCGCCCCGCGCATGCTGGCCGACCTCGGCTGCGCCTGGGTCCTGGTGGGGCACTCGGAGCGGCGCTGGGTTCTGGGCGAGGAGGACGGCCTGCTGGCCGAGAAGGTGGCCTTCGCTCTGGCCGAGGGCTTCAAGGTCTGCCTGTGCATCGGCGAGAAGATCGAGGAACGGCGCGCGGGCCGCGTGGAGGAGATCATCGACGGCCAACTGGCCGCGGGACTTTCGGCCGCGGGGGACATCGCCGACGGCGCGCTGGCCGTGGCCTACGAACCCGTCTGGGCCATCGGCACGGGCGAGGTGGCGGGGCCCGCCGACATCCTGCACGCCCACGCCCACACCCGCACGCGTCTGGGGACAATCCTGGGTGAGAAGGGGCTGCGGACACCCATCCTGTATGGCGGGAGCGTGAAGCCGGAGAACGCTTCCGAGATTTTGTCCCTTGACAATGTGAACGGCGTGCTGGTAGGAGGCGCAAGCCTGACGGGTGAGAGCTTTTCCCGCATCGCGCTGGCCTGATCCGAAAGGCTTTTTTGGAGAAAGAAATTGAGCGGAATCATCCTGACCCTGCACATCATCGCTTGTATCGTCCTGATCGGTCTGGTACTGCTCCAGTCCGGCAAGGAAGGCATGGGCGTCATCTTCGGCGGCGGCAGCCAGTCCGTCTTCGGCGCTTCGGGCGCGGGCGGCCTGCTGGTCAAGCTGACGGCCATCCTGGCCGTGGTCTTCCTGCTGACCTCGCTGACGTACAACAAGCTCACCGGGGTCAAGGCCGTGAGCACGGACTCGATCATGATGTCCGCGCCCATCCCCGAGACCGAACCCGAGGCCCCTAAGCCCGAGGTGATCTTCGAGGAGCCCAAGGCTCCGGCTCAGGGCGAGGCCCCGGCGGAGGGCGTGAAGCAGTAAAGACGGTTCGCGGAAGTGGTGGAATTGGTAGACACGCTATCTTGAGGGGGTAGTGGCCAAAAGCCGTGGGGGTTCGAGTCCCCCCTTCCGCACCATATATCAGGCCCGGGCAAGCGCCCGGGCCTTTTTCTTTTGTTTTCAATGGGTTGTTTGAAAACAATTAAACAAAAAAACTTTTCCTGCCATTCCCGGCGGTTGCCGACAAATTTAGACACCAACCTTTCCGTCGCCTTAAGACCCACTCTTCCCGCACCGATAAGGCGAGCGAGGAGACGCGAACGGATGACGCACGGTCATTTGGACGAAACGCTGACAGGGAAAGAGCCGGGACTGGCCCGGCAAGACCCTGATGTCCGCGCCCGGCGCATCGCCGAGATCAAGCGGCGGATCAAGGACGGCACCTACCGGCCGCCCTTGCTCGCGGTCGCGGACGAACTCCTCAACGGGGGGCATCTCAGCTTCGATCACGAGGATTGAGGGGGCCTTTGCGGATGCTTGCGGAACGGGAACGATCAGGGGCCGCACAACGAAGAGGGCGACGCAAAAGCGTCTCGCCCTTTTCGTTTGCCCGCCGGATGCGCCGGGATGGGACGTCGCGTCCGTTTCCCGGCGCTCTCCGGAAGCTTACCCCTCCGTGTCGATTTCCGCGGCGATGAGATCGGCGTAAGTCTCGCGGCGACGGATGCAGCGCGCCTCGGCGCCGTCCACCAGGATCTCGGCCGCACGGCGGCGGGTGTTGTACTGCGAGGACATGGTCATGCCATAGGCCCCGGCCGAGAAGGCGGCGAGATGCTCGCCGGGCTCCACGCCGGGCAGTTCGCGGTCGCGCGCCAGAAAATCCGTGGATTCGCAGATGCCGCCCACCACGTCCACGCTCTCCACGGGCCGGTTATGCTTCTCGACCTCCTCGATGCGGTGGTACGAGCCGTAGAGCGAGGGGCGCACGAGGTCGTTCATGGCCGCGTCCACGATCACGAACTTCTTTACCGGCGTCTGCTTTGTGTAGACGGTGCGGAAGACCAGGATGCCGGCATTGCCGCAGATCACGCGGCCGGGCTCCAAGATCAGGGTCAGGGGCAGGTCCTTCAGCCGTTCCCCGAGGGCCGCGCCGAAAGCCGAGGGGTGCGGCGGCTCCTCCTCGTTGTAGGTGATGCCGAGCCCGCCGCCCAGGTCGAGGTAGCCCACGTAGATGCCCATCTCCAGCAGCTTCCTGTAGAAGCCCAGGACCTTGTCCAGGGCTTCGAGAAAGGGCTCCAGGGTGGTGAGCTGCGAGCCGATGTGGCAGTCGATGCCCACGGGGTCCACGTTGGGCAGGTCGCGGGCCAGGGCGTAGCCCGTGAGGGCGGTGTCCATGTCCAGGCCGAACTTGTTCTTCTTCATGCCCGTGGAGATGTACGGATGGGTCTTGGGGTCCACGTCCGGATTGATGCGCAGGGAGACGCGGGCCTTCAGCCCCATGCGTCCGGCCTCGGCGTCGATGGCGCGCAGTTCGTCCAGGCTTTCCACGTTGAACATCAGGATGTTGGCCTTCAGGGCGGCGGCGATCTCCTCCGCGGTCTTGGCCACCCCGGAGAAGACGATCTTCTCGCCCGGGATGCCCGCCTGCAGGGCGCGATACAGTTCGCCCCCGGAGACGATGTCCACGCCCGCGCCCATGTCGCCCAGAAGCTTCAGGATGTGGATGTTGGAATTTGCCTTGACTGAATAGCAGACCATGTGGGTCAAGCCTGCGAAGGCCGAGTCGAAGGCCTCGAAATGGCGGCGGAACGTGGCGGCGCTGTAGACGTAGGTGGGGGTGCCCCAGCGGCGGACGATGTCCGCCACCGGCACCTCCTCGGCAAAGAGCCTTCCGTCGCGGTACTCGAAATGATTCATGCGGTTACTCCTGATCCAGACGCGAATTTTTCAAAACGGGGAAAACCGGGGTGAGGGAGGGGGGCAGGGTGGAGAGCCGGTTGTTGCCGGAAAGGCGGAAGCGGTACTCCCTGCCGCCGGACAGCTCGCACCAGGTGACCTGGATGACGTCGCCCCGGATGCGCACGCGGTCGTCGTCGAGCGCAAAATCCACCCGGCCCTGGGGTCTGAAGGGACAGGTGGGGCAGGCCAGGGTCATGTCCTCCAGCAGCAGGCTCACGGAGTCCAGCATGGCCCGGTTGCCGGAGATCTGCGTGCGCACGGTGATGCAGCCCTCGCGTTGCGTTCCCGTGGAGTTGCCGAAGGTGAACGTGTCCTCCCCGGTCTGGGGGGACGGCGGGCCTTTCCTGCCGCAGGCTCCGGCCAGCAGGGCGAGAGCCAGGATGAGGGCCGCGGCCAGGACCGCCGGAATGCGGGATGTGCTGCTCACTGTTCCTTCTCCAGAATGGCTTTCCATTCGTAGATGCGTTGCAGGGCCTCCATGGGGGAGAGCGCATCGGGGCTGAGCGCGCGCACGGCCTCCAGGACCGGATGGGGCCGCTCCTCCTTGCCGCTGTCCCGCGGGGCCGGGACCATGCCGGGCAGCAGGCTCTGGCGGACGGATGCGTAGGAGGGCCGCTCGCCCACCCCTTCGCGCTTGGACTCCAGCTCGCCCAGGATTTCCCTGGCCCGCTGCACCACGTTTTGCGGCACTCCGGCGAGTTTTGCAACCTCCACGCCGTAGCTTTTGTCCGAGGGGCCGGGCACCAGGCGGCGCAGGAAGACGATGTCTCCCTTGAATTCCTTGACCGCGATGGTGAAGTTGCGCAAGCCCTCGATCCGCCCTTCCAGGCTCGTCAACTCGTGGTAGTGGGTGGCGAACAGGGTGCGGATGCCGCCGCCCGCGCGCCGCGCCAGCTCCTCCACCACGGCCCAGGCCAGGGCCATGCCGTCGAAGGTGCCGGTGCCGCGGCCGATCTCGTCCAGGATGACCAGGCTGCGCCGCGTGGCCTGGCGCAGGATGCGCGCCGTCTCGGTCATCTCGACCATGAAGGTGCTCTGTCCCTGGGCCAGGTTGTCCGAGGCCCCGACCCGGGAGAAGACGCGGTCCACGAGGCCGATCTCGGCCTCGGCCGCAGGCACGAAGGAGCCGATCTGGGCCATGATGACGATGATGGCCGCCTGCCTGAGCACCGTGGATTTGCCCGCCATGTTCGGGCCGGTGATGAGCAGCAGCCGCGCGTTCTCGTCCATGGCGAGGTCGTTGGGCACGAAGGCGGCGTGGCCCTGCGCCGCCTCCACCACGGGATGGCGTCCGGCGCGGATGCGCAGCCGCAGGTCGCGGTCCAGGGTCGGCCGGCGCCAGTCGTTTTGCGCCGCGGCCTCGGCCAGGGACTGCCAGCAGTCGATGCGGGCCAGCCGCCCGGCCATGTCCATGAAGCGCGGCCTGGCCTGGGAAAGGGCGTCGCGCAGTTCCAGGAACAGGCGGTGCTCCAGTTCCTTGCGCCGCTCCGAGGCGTGCAGGAGCTTGTCCTCCAGCCCCTTCAGCTCCTCGCTGACGTAGCGTTCGGCGTTCACCAGGGTCTGGCGGCGCTCGAAATGGGCGGGCGGCTCCTGACCGGCGGCGCGCGACAGTTCGAAATAGTAGCCGAAGACCTTGTTGAAGCCGAGCTTGAGCCTGGGCAGATTCGAGCGCGTCCGCTCCATCTCCAGAAGCTCCTGCAGGCGGGCCTCGCCGTGCTCGGTAAGCTCCATCAGGTCGTCCAGCTCCGGCCGCCAGCCCGGGCGGAACAGGCCGCCCTCGGTGATCAGCGGCGACGGGCTGTCGGCCAGGCTGCGGGTCAGCATCTCGCGCACGTCGTCGAGGCCGTCCCATTGCGCCAGAACCTGCGTCAAGGCCTCGGGAGGCGTGTTCGCCTCCTCCGTCGCGGCGGCGAGACAGTCGTGCAGTCCGGGCGCGGCGGCCAGGCTGCCGCGCAGGGCGGTGAAATCCTTGGGCGAGGCGCGGCCCAGGAAGATGCGCGTGGACAGGCGCTCCAGGTCGTAGACCTGTTTGAGCAGGGCGCGCACGTTTTCGCGCAGCTCCGGGCGCTCCACCAGGAAGGCGACCGCGTCCAGGGTGCGCTCCACGGGCAGGGCCTCGCGCCAGGGCTGGCGCAGACGAAGCTCCAGCAGGCGGCCGCCCATGGGCGTCATGGTGCGGTCCAGCACGGCGCGCAGGGTGCCGCGGCCGGTGCGTCCGTCCAGGGTGCGGAAGATCTCCAGGTTGCGCTCGGTGATCTCGTCCAGGATCAGGTGGCGGCCCAGGTTCAGCGGCTGGAACTGGCCGAGGTGGCGCATCTCCTGGCGCTGGGTCTGGGCCAGATAGCAGAGCAGCGCGCCGCAGGCCCGGGTCAGTTCGTGCTTGTCGTGCAGGTCCAGCGCCCTGAGGTCGGCCACGCCCTGGGCCGTGCACAGACGGTCGCGCGCCGCCCGGGCGTCGAAGAAGAGGTCCGGAACCGGGGTCACGCGGCCGCGCAGGTCGGCGAACGGCTGCGGCGGCTTGATCCCGGCCGGGAGCAGGATCTCGCGCGGATCGATCTTCGCCAGCCATTGCCACAGGCCGGGCTCGCTCTTGGCCTCGAAGCCGGTCCACTCCCCGGTGGAGACGTCGATCCAGGCCAGGCCGCCCTCGCCGCGCGCCGGATCGAAGACCAGGGCCGCGAGATAGTTGTGGGTCTTCGCGGACAGCCCGTTCTCCTCGACCAGGGTGCCCGGCGTGAGCACGCGCGTGACCTCGCGTTTGACCAGCCCCTTGGCCTGCCTGGGGTCCTCCACCTGGTCGCAGATGGCGACCTTGTAGCTTTTTTCCAGAAGCTGCCCGAGGTAGGCCTCCACGGCGTGGTGCGGCACGCCGCACATGGGCACGGGCGTCTCGTCCCTGGGGTTGCGGCAGGTCAGGGCGATCTGCAGCTCCCGGGCCGCGACCTCCGCGTCCTCGAAGAAGAGTTCGTAGAAGTCGCCCATGCGGAAGAACAGCAGGGCGTCCGGGTGTTCCTCCTTGATCCGGAGGTACTGCTCGAACATGGGCGTGATGCGGCCCGGCACGGGAGGCATCGTTCGTATTCCCTCAATAATTCCGAAGTTTTTCTGTTTATTCCGTGAGATGCATGCGGTAGCCGATGGAATGCCAGCTCTGGCAGCGGGGGCAGATGTAGAAGGCGCGGTCGCGTTTCAGGCCGCAGACGCGGCACAAAAAGCGTTTCACCTCGCGCGCCCTGGCCACGAAGTAGTCGAGCTGGGCCGCCAGGGTGGGGGAGAGGGACTCCGCGCCTACGGACCGGGCCAGCATCTCCAGCCGCGCGGGCCAGAAGTCGGCGTTCAGGAGCAGGCTGCGCTCGAACCAGACCGTGGCCCCCTCGGCGTCGCCCAGGGCCTGTCGCAGGAGGCCGCCGTAGTACTGCAGGAGCACGTCCGGCTCGTGGGCCTCCAGGGGGGAAAGCAGGCGGCCGGCCAGTTCCTCGCGTTCCGCGTCCGTCACGCTGTCGGCGAAGCCGCTCTTGAGGGAGTCGAGCATCAGGTCCAGGACCAGGAAGCGCAGATCCGGCTGCACCTTCCGCAGCGCCGCGGCCACGCGCTCCTCGGCCCCCGGGGGAAAACCCGCCTGCAGGTCGCGGATGACCGTTTCGACCCAGGCTTCGGGCGACCCGGGGTGGACGTCCAGGGCCTTGGCCAGCAGACGACGTCCGGTCCTTGCGTCGTCCCTGGACAGCGAATCCACGGCCTGGCGCACGAGGTAGTGGGCCTGGGCTGGGGCGTGGCCGAGCCTGGCGTAGAGATCGGCGGCCACCTCGTACTCCCCGGTCTCGGCCGCCAGCCGGGCCAGCTCGGCCAGGATGGGCGGCTGATTTCCGGCCAGTTCGCGGGCCTTTTCCAGGGCGTTCAGGGCGCGGTCCATGAACCCGGCCCGCTTGAAGTCACGGCCGAGTTCGAAAAAGACCTTGGCCGTGATGTCCGCGGGCAGGTCCCTGCGCTCGATGAGCCCCGTGCGGATGCTGACAGCGCGTTCCGTCTCGCCCTGGGCGCGGTAGAGGTTGCCTAGGGCGAGATAGAGTTCGATGGCGTCGGGATTGGCCTTGACCGCCCGGCTCAACTCGCCGATGGCGGCCAGCGTGTCGCGCGACGGCGGAGCGTAGCCCTCGTCGTCCGAGAACAGCCCCGGGCCGTCGCCGTCGTGCGCGTCGCCGAAGACGTCTTTCAGCCACAGCCAGGTGGACATGGCGCGGCCTCCGGTCAGGAGGCGGAGTCCCCGTCTTTGGCGGGCTCCGCATCGGAGGAGGAGAAGGCCGAGTAGGACGGCGCGGCGGCCGGAGCCTCGGCGCGCAGCTTGGCGACCTCGTCCTCCAGCTTCCTGACCTTGGAGTTGGCCGAGGCGAGCTGGCCGGAGAGCCGCAGCTTCTCCACGAAGAAGTAGAGCGTGGAGAGGAGGGCGCCCAGGAAGAAGGAGAGCAGGATGACGAGATAGATGGGCATGGCCACGGAGGTCCAGCGGTAGTCCATGATTTCCAGCTGCAGTTGCAGGGTCTGGGAGAAGATGGGCGTGTTCTGGACGAAGAAGATCATGGAGACGACGAAGGCCACGACGAGGATGAGCACCTTGATGTAGCGCATGGGGGCTCCTTTGCTCTACGGCCCGAAAAGGGGCCTGAGGCGGGTGTAGGTTGAGCTGAGATGCTCGGGAATGACGTGGGTTTCCCCGAACACGGCCATGAATGAGTTATCCCCGTTCCAGCGGGGGACGATCTGGAAGTGGAGGTGGGCGGCGATGCCCGCGCCCGCGGCCTCGCCCAGGTTCAGCCCGGCGTTCACGCCGTGCGGCCGGAAGGCCTGCTTGAGCACGCCCACGGACTGCCGCACCAGTCCCATGATCTCCGTGCTCTCGGCCTCGGTGAGGTCGGTGATGCAGGAGACGTGGCGGAAGGGGGCGACCATGAGGTGCCCGTTGTTGTAGGGAAATTTGTTCATGATCACGTAGGCGAGGCCGCCCCTGTGCAGGATCAGGCGCTCCTCGTCCTCCTCGGGGGCGGGAGGGACGCAGAAGACGCAGGCGTCCGGCTTGGGGCCGAGGATGTAGTCGAGCCGCCAGGGGGCCCAGAGAACCTGCCTGCTCATGCGTGCGCGGCGCCCTTGTTTCCGTCTGCGCGCCGGGCGCGGGCAGCGGCGTGGAACTTTCCAACCATGAATCCTCCCGGGGAGATGCAGCGCAGTGCTAGTTACACGCCGGACGCTTCCAGGGCAAGGCCCGGAAGGCTTCCCGCGCCTCATTTCCGGGCCTGAAGACGCCGCCGTCAACCGCCTTCGCGGTGGCGCGGCAAAAAGCCCTCGGGCCTGGACCGCTCCATGATCTCCTCGGCCAGGCGGCGGGCCAGGGCGAGCTGCTCCTCGCGGCGCTCGGCCTGGCCGTCGATGCGCGCGGCCCGCACGCGGCGCAGTATCTCGCCGTAGGCCGGGCCGGGTTCGAGGCCGAGGCGGCGGATGTCCTCCCCGCTGATCTCGATGGTCGCGTCCTTCAACCGGGTGAGGTAGAGGGAAATGCCCTTGCGCACCTCTTCGCGCGTGCTGCGCGCCATGAGGTAGAGCACGCCCTCCAGGGGCAGGGGGTCGAGGTGGCGGCAGAAATCCGAGAGCGGCCCGCTGCGCGATATCCAGGAGGCGATGGACTGGAAGGCCTGATGCACGCCCTGTCTGAGCGACAGGAAGTCCCGCTGGTCGCGCTTGGAGAAGTTCAGGCGCTCGGCCAGGCCGCCCACGTCCGGCTCCTCCATCTCGGCGCAGAGGCAGAGCAGGAAGACCTTCCAGGGCTCGGGCTCCGAGTGCTCCAGATAGAGCAGCCTGTGCCAGTCCAGAACTTCCCCGATCTTCTCCAGCAGGGCCTTCTTGCGCTGGTTCAGCTCCAGCCCCGGGTGCAGGTTCTGCAGCAGCTTGAACTCCTCCATGCGCAGGATGCAGGCCATGGCGTTCTTTTCTTCGCAGATTTGCTTGAATTCGTTGAAGATGCGGCTGCCCGTGAGCTTCTGGAAGAACTGCATCTGCACGGCGTTCCTAATCAGCCGTTCGGTCTGGCTGCCGATGCGGAAGCCGAAGCGCTGCTCGAAGCGGATGGCGCGCAGGATGCGCGTGGGGTCCTCCACGAAGGAGAGGGAGTGGAGCACGCGGATGATGCGCTCTTTCAGGTCGCGCTGGGCGTCGAAGAAGTCCACCAGACGGCCGAAGGCCGGGGGATTGAGCCGCACGGCCAGGGCGTTGACCGTGAAGTCGCGGCGGAAAAGGTCCATCTTGATGGAGGAGAGCTGCACCGTGGGCAGGGCCGCCGGGTATTCGTAGTATTCCAGGCGGGCCGTGGCCACGTCGATGCGGCGTCCGTCCTCAAGGATGACCACGGCGGTCTGGAATTTTTCGTGCTGCTTGACCCGGCCGCCGAATTCCCCGGCCAGACGGCCCGCGAAGGCGATGCCGTCGCCCTCGACCACGAGGTCCACGTCCAGGTTGGGCCGGGAGAGCAGCAGGTCGCGCACGAAACCGCCCACCACGTAGACTTCCGTGCCGATTTCCTGGGCGATTTCACCGGCTTTTGCCAAAAGTTCAAGCACTTCTTTAGGAAGTCGCTCGTGCAGGATGGCCTTGACGCTGCGTTCGCGCTTGCGGTCGGGCAGCAGGTTTTCCGGGATGCGCGCAGGCTCCTCGATGAGAATGTGGATGAGGTCCGTGCGCGTGAGCACGCCCGTGACTTGGTCCTCCTCCACCACGGGCACGAGGCGCTGGCGCTGGGCGAGGATGATCTCCATGGCGCGGTAGAGGTCCGAATCCGGGGTCACATGGGCGATGTCCCGGGCCATGTATTCGCGCACCTGGACAAGGCCGAGCCCGTGGGTCACGGCCTTGTCGGCCAGCTCGTGCTCCAGGAGGCCCACCAGCCGTCCGTCCTCGTCGGTCACGGGCACGGCCTTGAGGCCATAGCGCGACATGATGTCCGCGGCCTCGCGCAGGATCATGTCGCGGCGCACCGTGACCGGCGGCTTGGACATGAAGGACCTGACCAGCATCTGGGGATTGATCTCGGAATAGAGCAGGGCGAACAGTTCGTCGCGCACCTGGGTGATGGTGCGGTCCTTGATGGTCGCCGAGGCGGCGTACGGATGCCCCCCGCCGCCCAGGGACTCGCAGATGCGCCCCACGTCCACGTCGGCCGTGCGCGAGCGGGCCACCACGGTGATGCGGTCGTCCATGCGGCCCAGGGCGAAGAGCACCCGGATGCTCTCCATTTCCATCATCTTGTGGGCCAGCAGGGCGAAATCCCCGACGTAATGGTCCATGGTGGCCTGGGTGATGACCACGGTGACGCCGTTGATGTCGTGGGTCTCGGCCAGCTTGAGCAGGGCGTTGAGCACGCGCACCTGCTCCGTGGTCAGGTCCCGGGTGAGCAGGTCCGCAATGACGTTCAGCTCCATCCCCTGGGTGAGAAGCCAGGCCGCGGCCTGCATGTCCTCCGGACGGGTGGAGGGGAAGGTGAAGCTGCCCGTGTCCTCGTAGATGCCCAGGCCGATGACCGTGGCCTCCTCGGGCAGGAGCGCGATGCCGCGGCGCATGATCTCGTGCGTGATGATGGCCGCGCAGGAGCCCCATTCCCGGTACGCCGTCGTGGCGGCGGGCAGGTCGTCGGGCGAGTCCGGATGATGGTCGTAGAGTTCGATCTCGATGCCGGGAAGGTCCAGGAACTGCGCCACGTGCGGCAGCCGTCCGCGCTGCCGCGTGTCCACCACCACCAGCTTCCTCACCCCGGCCGGATCGATCTCCTTGGCCGTCACGAAATTGAAGAGGTACATGGCGCTCTGGATGTAGAAGTTGCGCAGGTTCTTTTCCTGGGAGCCGGGAAAGACCAGCGCCGCGCCGGGATACAGCTTGGCCGCCGCGATCATGGAAGCCAGACAGTCGAAATCCGCGCCCGTGTGGCCGGTGATGACGGTTTCCGCCGTGATCAGCCTGGCGGACGCAGAGGCCGGGGAGACGGGAGGGGTCTCGGACATGGGCGGACTCTAGGGCATTTCGACCGCCATTGAAAGCGTCGGGAAACGCCTCCGGCGCTTTCAATGGCGGCCGGAGGAAACCCGCGGTGTTTTCTGCACAGGACCCCGCCGGAGGCGGCGCGTGACGCCGGCAACCGAGCGCCAGGCGCGACCGCGAGGCGGGGCAAGAAGTTTGACGGGAAGAGGGGACAAGGGCCGGGGAAGGGAGGACCCCCTCGCTATCCCCTCGGGTGGTATTTGGCGTGGGCGGCGCGGAGGCGGCCGGACTGGACGTGGGTGTAGATTTCGGTGGCGCTGATGTCGGCGTGGCCGAGGAGCATCTGCACGCTGCGCAGGTCCGCGCCGCCTTCCAGGAGGTGGGTGGCGAAGCTGTGCCGCAGGGTGTGGGGCGATATTTCGCGCCGGATGCCCGCCTCGGCGGCGTAGCGCTTGATCATCTTCCATACGCCCTGGCGGGTGAGGCTGCAGCCGGAGCGGTTGAGGAAGACCTCCTCGTCGCGCGGGGCGAACAGGCCGCGCCAGGAGGCGAGCCAGGCGGAGAGGAAGCCCTGGGCCGTGGCGTGGATGGGCACCAGGCGTTCCTTGGCGCCCTTGCCGAAGATGCGCAGGATGCCCGCCTGGGCGTCGTAGTCCAGGGGCCGGAGGCTGATCAGTTCGGAGACGCGCAGCCCGGCCGCGTAGAGCAACTCCAGCATGGTCCGGTCGCGGAAGCCGAGGCGGTCGGAGAGGTCGGGCAGGGCGAGCATGCGCTCCACCTCCTCGCGCGTCAGGAATTCCGGCAGTTGGCGGGGAAGTTTGGGGTTTTCGAGCAGTTCCGCAGGGTTGGAGGGCAGAAGCTTCTCCTCCACGGCCCAGGCGAAGAAGCCGCGCAGGGCGGAGAGGTGGCGCGAGATGGAGCGGCTCTTCATCTCCCGGCCGCGCAACGAGACGAGATAGAGGAAGAGGGCGTCCTGTCCGGCGTCTTCCAGGCGCAGGCTGCTTTCGGAGAGGAAGTGCAGGAAGTCGGCGAGGTCCGCGCCGTAGGCGGCCAGGCTGTTTTCGGCCAGCCCCTTTTCCACGGTCAGGCGCTGCAAGTAGCTGTCCACCCAGGGATGATGGGGCAGGGGGGCGGGGGAGGAGGCCTGACGGCCGTTCTTTTTTCCGTTGTGCATGGCGTGCGCGCCGATCGTGAGGCTGCTGTATCCCTCGACGGCGGCGCAGGCAAGCCCCTTCGGGCGGCGAAATGCGGTCCGGGGAGTTTGACAGGGGGCGGCCCGGCAATTTACATCGGCCGTTCAAATTTCGCGCATGGTACGCCGCGCGCCACAAGGAGACTTCCGACAATGGCCGATTTTCCCTTTGCTGACAGGCTCGCCGCCCTTCCGCCCTACCTCTTCGCGGGCATCGACAAGGCCAAGGCGGCGGTGGCCGCCCGGGGCGTGGACATCATCAGCCTCGGCATCGGCGATCCTGACATGCCGACCCCGGACTTCATCATCGAGGCGCTGCATGAGGCGGCCAGGAAACCGGCCAACCACCAGTATCCGTCCTACGTGGGCATGCTGAGCTTCCGCCAGGCCGTGGCCGACTGGTACGGCAGGCGCTTCGGCGTCTCCCTGGACGCGGCCGAGGAGGTCGTGACCCTCATCGGCTCCAAGGAAGGCATCGCCCATTTCCCCATGGCCTTCATCAATCCGGGCGACCTGGCCCTGGTCTGCACGCCGAACTACCCGGTCTACAACGTGGCCGTGAACTTCGCGGGCGGCGAGGTTGAGTACGTGCCCCTGACCGACGAGAACGATTTCCTGCCCGACCTGGACGCCATCTCCGAGGCGTCCTGGACGCGGGCCAAGATGATCTTCGTCAACTACCCGAACAACCCCACCGCGGCCACGGCCAGCAAGGAATTCTACAGAAAGCTGGTGGACCGCGCGCGGGAGACGGGCACCATCGTGCTCAACGACGCGGCCTACACCGAGATGTACTTCGATCCCGCGGACAAGCCCTGCTCGATCCTCGAAGTGCCGGGGGCCAAGGACGTGGCCATCGAGTTCCACTCCCTGTCCAAGACCTTCAACATGACCGGCTGGCGCATCGGCATGGCCGTGGGCAACCCGTCCCTGGTCAAGGGGCTGGGCAAGATCAAGGAGAATGTGGACTCGGGCGCGTTCCAGGCCGTGCAGGAGGCGGGCATCGCGGCCCTGGCCCAGGGCGAGCCCCTGGTGGACGGCTTCCGCAAGGTCTATCGCGAGCGGCGCGACGCGATCTGCGCGGCGCTGTCCAAGATCGGCATCTCGCACCGCGTGCCCAAGGCTTCGGTCTTCGTCTGGGCCAAGGTGCCGCAGGGCTTCACCTCGGCCGAGTTCTGCACCAGCGTGCTGGAGCGCACGGGCGTGGTGGTCACGCCGGGCAACGGCTTCGGCGCCCCGGGCGAGGGCTATTTCCGCATTTCCCTGACCGTGCCCACGCCGCGTCTGGAGGAGGCCGTATCCCGCATCGCGAGCCTGTAGCCGTCTACCTTGGCCTGGGATCGAACCTGGGCGACAGCGAAACCGTGCTCAGCCGGGCCGCGGCGTGCATCGGCGCGCTTGCGGGAGTCCGGCCGGGCGCGGTTTCGCGCGTTTATCTGACCGAGCCCCAGGAGGTCCGGGACCAGCCCTGGTTCGCCAACTGCGTGATGCAGATATGGTGCGGGCCCAAAATCGATCCGAGGGGGTTGTTGCGGTCGTTGCGGATGATCGAGGACGAGTTCGGCCGCACGCGCGAGGTGCGTTTCGGGCCGCGCACCCTGGACATCGACGTCCTCCTCTTCGGCGACGTGCGGCTGGACGATGTGGAGCTGACCATCCCGCACCCCCGCATGCGCGAACGGGCCTTCGTGCTCGCGCCTTTGGCCGAGATCGCGCCCGGCCTCGCGCTGCCCTGGGGGGAGACGCCGGGTCAGGCTGTGGCCCGCCTCGACCACCGGATCGAGGGGCGGCGCATCTGGCAGGGGCGGGGAAGGGAGCCGTGACGCGGCGGAGGACGGCTTCGCGCGACGAAGCTTGATTGTCATTTCGCCTCTTTGGGCGTAGGAAAGGTCCAAAAAAGACAAGCGGAGACGTACGATGTGGAAATTTCTGATTATCGCCATTGCCGCCTTCCTTCTCTACAAGATGTTCATGGGCGATAAGACCAAGAAGGAAACGGAGAAGAAGAAGGAAACCGAGAAGAAGGTCGCCAAGGGCGAGATGGTCAAGGACCCGGTCTGCGGGACCTTCGTGCCCCTGGACGGCTCCATTCGCGTGCGCGACGGCGAGAAGGTGCATCACTTCTGCAGCTACGAGTGCCGCGACACGTACCTGCAGCGCATCGAGGCCGCCAAGGACGATACGAAGAACATCCAGCAGTAGGGGGGACGGATGAAGTTCTTCATCGACACTGCGAATCTGGACGAGATCAGAAAGGCCAAGGAATACGGCCTCATCGATGGCGTGACCACCAACCCCACGCTGCTGGCCCGCGAAGGCGCGGACTGGAAGCGGCAGATGGAACTGATCTGCAAGGAGGTGGACGGTCCCGTCTCCCTTGAGGTCATCGCCACCGACGCCGAGGGGATGCTCAAGGAGGCCCGGGAGCTGGTCAAGTACGGCCCCAACGTGGTGGTCAAGATTCCCATGCTCATGGAGGGCATGAAGGCCGTGCGGCAGCTCAGCGAAATGGGCATCCGCACCAACGTCACGGTCTGCTTCTCCCCGGCCCAGGCGCTGCTGGCGGCCAAGGCGGGCGCGAGCTACATCAGTCCGTTCATCGGCCGTCTGGATCACATCGGGCAGGACGGCATGGATCTCATCGGATCCATCGTCACCATGTACCGCAACTACGATTTCAAGACCGAGGTGCTGGTGGCTTCCATCCGCCATCCCATGCACGTGGTCGAGGCTGCGCTCATCGGCGCGGACGTGGCCACCATCCCGTTCAAGGTGCTTTTCGAGCTGGCCAAGCACCCCATGACCGACCTCGGCATCGAGAGCTTCCTTTCGGACTGGAAGAAGACCTTCGGTAGCTAGTCGTTTCGGGACGGCAAGGCCGCCGTCTCCGTCAGTGCAAAAAGCCGGGCGCCTTGCCCGGCTTTTTGCGTTTCCGCGGAAGAGGGCCGGAAAAGGGCCTGACGCTTCCTGAAGCGTTTCGGACACTCCGGCAGGGCTTTGGACGTCCCGACGCATCCTGGGGCATTCTCCGCGGCGCAGACCAGACGGAGGCGGATGGCCTGCGTCGCCGCACATCCCGCGCAGCCGCCGAGAGCGTGTCGTTCGACAGCGGTGGCGATACTGCGACGGGCATGGGAGAGTGCAACTTATTTCGTATTACAAAATGATATCCATATTGATATTTAAATAGATTTTTATTTGATTACATTGCAATACCAGGATGTTACATGGCAAGTTTGGCCCCTTCCACCCTTGTCTCATAATGTAAATTATGTTAACTTTATAAAATATGGGGCACGCCACCCACCGACATGGCCGCCACGCCTGTCCACGTGGGCTTCCTCCCCGTTTCCGTCATCCCTCTTCGCCCGCTTGCGCTTCCGGCCTCCTTGTAACCCTCCCGGGCCGCTGCTAGATTTCGCCCATCATTCCGTCATCCTTCGGAGCCGCCCATGCCGTGTCGCACCATCTTCCGCAGCCATGTCGCCCATGCCGTTCTCGCTGCCGTCTGCGCCGGATTCTGCGTCCCCGCGGAATCCGTCCAGGCCGGAAACGCGTCCGACTTCCAGGCCTGGCTGAAAAAGCACGGGGCCTACGAGGCGCTCGATCTCGAACTGGCCGACCGGGAACAGACCCCCGAGGTGACACTCGAACGCGCCCGGCTGCTGCTCACTCTCGGGCGCGCTGGCGAAGCGCTCGCGTTGCTGCGTAGCGCGCCGCCCTTTCCCGGCGAGGCGCAGGAGCACGAGCGCCTCTGGCTCATGGGCACGGCGGCGCGCCGCGCCGGAGAACTTCCCGAGGCCGTGGCCGCCTGGAGTATGGCCGCCGGGGCCGCTTCCGGCGGACAGGACGCCGAACGCCTGCGCGGGGAGCCGGGATTCCCGGCGGCATGGCAGGACGTCTGCCGTCTCTGGTTCTGGCGCATGCACCAGGCGAGCGACCGCGACATGGCCCTGGCGGCGCAGGGCCTGCTGCGCGCTGCCCTGGCCGCCGGGCGGGCCGCATGGCCGGAGGAGGACGGCTTCTGGGCGCACCTGGACGCGGCCATGCAGGAGGACGCTCCGTCCGGCCCCCTTTCCGAAGCCGCCCCCAGTCCCGGCCTGACCGTCTCCGCCGCCGACCGCGGCGCCGTCGCCCGCGCCCTGGCCCTGTTCGCCGCGGGCGACGGCCGCGCCGCGCAGGACGCGGTGGACGCCGTGTCCGAAGAGAACTTAAAGCAGTGCTGGAAGTTTTTCTTCGAGACCCTGACCGGCTGGAAGTCCCCGGCCTTCGCCGCCGGATTGCGCGCCGAGGGCTATCTCCAGGCCGCCGCGTTCTGCGAGGGGCTTTGGCCCGCCCTGCGTCCCGGCGCGGCGTCGGACTGGCTCATTCCGGAGCCGCTCCTGGCCTATTGGCCGCGTATCAACGCCCGGCTCGCCCTGGCCACGCCCGAGCAAGCCGCCGAAATCATCGACACGGAGCTGGGCGGCAGCGAGATCGATCCCCTGAGCGCCGAACGGCTGCGCCAGTTCGGTCTGGCCCACGCCCTGGCGGCCGGGGACGGGGCGCGCGCGGCGTTCCTGCTCGGCGCGCTCGACCCCGCCCGCCTCGCCCTGTCCCTCAAGCTGGCCCTGGTCCTGGCCCAGGCCGCACAGCCCCGCGACGTCTTCCTGGGACCCGAGGGCAAGCCCGGACTGGAACAGGTCCGGCTGCTCGCCGAATCCTGCGGACTTGCCGCATCCTCTCCCACCCTGCTCCCCTTTTGGACGCGGCTCACCGCCGAAGAGGCCTGGCAGGCCGCGCAAAGCCGTCCCCTCGACCCGATCCTGCAACTGGCGGCCTTGGACGCCGACTGGGCCGGGCGCAAGGACCCCGCTCTGGCCCGCCGCCTCGGATTCCTCTTCCCGCACAGCCCCACGGGCATCCAGGCCCTGGTCATGCTCGCCGCGCAGGCGGGCAAGGCGGGCGATCTCGACGCCTCGGCCGCTTATTTGAACCGCATCGACCCCGGGCGTGTCGTCGGCCCGGTCCGGACCGAGTGGCTCCAGGCCAAGGCCGCCCTGGAGATCGAACTCGGGCTGGACGAGGCCGCCCTCGCCTCCTATTCCGAACTCTACCGCCTCGCCCCGTCCACCTTCACCCCGGCCAAACTCCTCCGCTTCGCTCTCCTGGCGCAGCAGCAGGAGCAGCACGAGCTGGCGCGCCGCGTGCTGCTCGTCCTGTGGCGCGACAAGGACGCCCTGCCCCCGGCAGAGCAGGCCGAGACCCTCTTCTGGCTGGCCGAGAACGCGGAATCCCTGGGCCTGCAAAGCGAGGCGCTGCGCGACTATCTGCGCGTGGCCTGGCGCTATTCCGCGGAAAACATCTGGGCCGTCACCGCCCTGTACCGCGCCGCCTTGATCTACGAACGCACCGGCCGCGTGGAGCCTGCCAAGGATCTGCTGGCCCTGGTCGTCAAGAACGCCGACCGCAAGAGCCAGCGCGAACAGGCCGAACAGCGTCTGCGGCAGCTCGAACAGCGCGGCGTCGGCCGGAGCGGCCGGGACGTCACGGGCGGCGCGGGGTATCCGTTTTAGGATGGCGGAGAAGATAAAAGTTAAGGTTGTGGTTTAAGTACGGTTTGGGAACGTGCCCGCCTCCGGCGAACCGAGGGGCCGGGATTCCTCGGAGCCCCGATTTCTGGG
The DNA here is from genome assembly GCA_022839785.1 of Desulfovibrio sp. GTDB lineage: Bacteria > Desulfobacterota > Desulfovibrionia > Desulfovibrionales > Desulfovibrionaceae > Alkalidesulfovibrio. The sequence continues at coordinate 100,111 of JALHJW010000004.1, forward strand.
CCGTGCAAGGGGCACGTGCCTTGCGACGGCACGACGGCGGGACGACGGAGCTTCGCGGATTGTGGGCGCGGCGGGTGTGCGGCGGGAAGACCGGAGGCGGTCCCTGTCCGGCTAGTCTTCGTCCAAGGGGCGGGTCTTCCAGCGTTTGTGCATCCAGAACCACTGTTCGGGGTAGCGGCGCACGTAGCGTTCCACGGCCTGCGTATAGAACTCGGCGGTGGCGCGGATCTTCGCGTCGCGGTCCCCGGGCAGGGTCGCGGTGTCGAGGGGGGCGTCGAAGTGCTGGATGTAGCCGCCGTCCGGGCCACGCACGAGAAAGCCGGGCACGACCAGGGCTTCGGCGCGCACGGCCAGGAGCGCCGGCCCCAGGTTCACGGCCGCGGTCCTGCCCAGGAAGGGAAGGAAGAGCGCCTCGTCGCGGGTGCAGTTGTGGTCCACGAGGAAGGCGGCCATGCCGCCTCTGCGCAGGGTGCGCAGCACGGGCATGACGGCCTGGCGGTGCGGCACCACGTCCACCGCCGGCCGGGTGCGCAGGCGCATCATGACCGCGTGCAGTGCGCGGTCCTTGGGCAGGCGGACGACCACTATCTTGCGTTTGTCCGGGAAGACGGCCAGAGAGCCGGTCTGCAACTCCCAGGCCCCCAGGTGGCCGGTGGCGAAAATGACGGGCCGCGTGGTTTCGGCCAGAAAACGCACGTTCTCCGGTTCGGCGAAGGTCACGCGCTCGGCCAGGAAGCGCGGACCCATCCGGTGCGTGAGCAGTATCTCGACGAAGGAGCGGGCGTTGTGCCGGAAGCTGGCCTTGGCGAGGCGTTTGGCCTCGTCCCTGGGGAGTTCCAGGCGCTCCGCGATGGTCCGGCGGGCGAGCTTGCGGCGCTTGCGCAAGGTCCGCCAGAGCAGGCGGCCCAGGCCGTCCCCGAGGGCGGCGGCTTGCTCCGGGGAGAGGCGGCGGCCGAGGAAGGCGACGGTTTCGTAGAGCAGTTCGCGCATGGGCGGAGTGTATAGCCTAGAGCCGCGCGGCCGAATAGAGGCGCGCGAGGCCGTGGCGTGTGTAGATGTGCAGACGGGAATGGAACCAGGAGGCCTTCCTGCCGCGCCGTACTTCCAGGCGCGGGATGCGGGTGGCGTCCGCGCCAGAGCCGAACGCGCCGCGCCGCAGGGTGAAGAGCTGGTCGAACCCGGCGTTCAGGGCCGCTTGCCTGCCCTCCTCGCTCCACTCGCCCCAGGGCCAGGCCAAGGCCCGCGCCGGACGGCCGAGGCGGGTTTCGAGCGCAGCGCGGCTGGAGCGCAGATTTTCTTCAAGTCTAACTTTAAATTCCTGCGGGGATTCAAGCCTGCCGCTCTTCTCCAGCCAGAGCGGATGGGCCGTGTCCGGGGCCAGCCTGGGCACCGAGGTCTGGCCGCCCTCCTGCGTCCTCCAGGGCGCGTAGGCCCAGTGGTCGGGCGCAGGGCCGGGCACGGGCGCGGAAATCGGCAGCTTGACGTGGCTGGCCGAGTGCGAACCCGCCTCCAGCACGCCTTCGTCCACCAGCGCGCAAAGTTCGCCCCAGGAGAGCCAGGCTCGGCGGTCGCCGCGCAGGAGCCAGGCCTCGTGCGCCTTGTCCGCGACGATCTCGTCCTCCTCTCCCGGCTCGTTGTCCGGCCGCATGCGGTTCGGCACCGCGAAGACCGTGGCGCAGAAGCCGTGTTCGCGCAGCACCGGGGCCACACGGGTGAGGAGGTCGCGGAAGCCGTCGTCGAAGGTCAGGAGCACGGCCGGGCGGCCGCCGGTGATCTCGGCCACGGCCGCGCCGTCCGCAATCATCCGCAACTCGTCCAGCCGGAGCGTCCTGGCGTTCCGCCCGGCAAGCCACGCCATCTGGGCGCGGAAAGCCTGTTCGGGCATGCCGTTGCCGCCGATGTTGTGGTAGCAGAGCGCCGCCACCGAGGAGCGTCCCAGGGGGAGGTCGCCGAGCAGCGAATCAGACGAGGGACTCAAGGGTCTGCTCCATGCGCGCCAGTTCGCCGGGAAGGTTCTCGGCCGAGAGCGGGTCCGGCCCCAGTTCGTAGGCCGGGCCGAAGACGAGACGGGCGCGTGCGAACGGCATGGGAAGTTGGAACCGGTCCCAGGCCCTGGCGAAGACGTGTTTGGCGGAAAGGGTGCAGCGGATGGGCACGATCACGGCCCCGGCCTTGGCCGCGAGATAGACCGCGCCCTCTTTGGCCTTGTGCCGGGGCCCCTTGGGGCCGTCGATGGTCAGCACGGCGTGCCTGCCCTCCTCCTGCATGATGCGTCTGGCCGCGCGCAGGGCCGCGAGCCCTCCCCGGCGGCTGGAGCCGCGCGCCGTGGCCAGGCCGAGCCGCCGGAGGATCTGGGCCAGGAATTCGCCGTCCTTGCTCTGGCTGACCACGGTGACGAGGTGCAGCTTCGCGGCGTAGCCGAAGTACGAGATCGCGAACAGTTCGTCGTGCCACAGCACGTAGACGATGCGCTGTCCCACGTCGAGCCGCCCGCGCACCTCGTCGAACCCTTCGACCCGGTAGCGCAACGTGGCGCACCAGGTCTTGTAGAGCCAGCCCAGCAGGCCGCCGATGCGCACCGGATCGAGCAGGACCCCCACCGCGTCTCCCCGGTCCTAGAGCAGGGCCGCCTCTTTCGCGGCGCGGCAGGTTCTGTCGCCGCTCCCCGCGGCCTCGGGCGTCTCCAGGAACTGCATGCTGTACAGGCGCTGGTAGAGGGGGCAGCTCTCCAGGAGCGCGGCGTGCGGCCCTTCGGCGATGACCTTGCCCTTCTCCATGACCATGATCCGGTCGGCGTTCAGCACGGTCGAAAGCCGGTGGGCGATGACGATGCTGGTGCGGCCCTGCATGAGGTTTTCCAGGGCCTGCTGCACGATGCGCTCGGATTCGGTGTCCAGGGCGCTGGTGGCCTCGTCCAGGATGAGCAGCGGCGGGTTCTTGAGCAGGGCGCGGGCGATGGTCAGGCGCTGCTTCTGCCCGCCGGAGAGCTTCACCCCCCGCTCGCCGATGACCGTGTCGTAGCCCTGCGTGAGCTGCTGGATGAAGTCGTGGGCGTAGGCCGCTCGCGCGGCGTCCTGCACGGCGTCCATGTCGATGGCCGCGCGGCCGTAGGCGATGTTCTCGGTGACGGAGGTGTTGAAGAGGAAGGTGTCCTGCGAGACCATGCCGATGTTCAGGCGCAGGGAGTCGAGGGTGTACTCCTCCACGGCCCGGCCGTTCATGAGGATGCGGCCGGATTCGGGCAGATAGAAGCGCGGGATGAGGTTGACCAGGGTGGTCTTTCCCGAGCCCGAGGGGCCGACCACGGCCACGGTCTCGCCTTTGCGCACGCAGAACGAGACGCGGTCCAGCGCGGGCGCGTCGCAGCCCGGATAACGGAAGGTCACGTCCTCGAAACGCAGTTCCTCCAGGGGCGGCTGAAATTCCGCGGACCCCTCGGTTTCCACGCTGATCTCGGGCGAGTCCAGGATGTCGAAGACGCGTTCCGCGCCCGCCAGGGCGCGCTGGATGTCCTTGTTGGACTCGGTCATCTTCTTGATGGGTTCATACAGCATGAGGAGCCCGGCGCAGAAGGAGAAGAAGGTGCCGGGCGTGGATTCGCCGCGGATGACCTGCATGCCGCCGTAGAAGATCACCAGGGCCGTGCCCAGCGCGCCCACTAGCTCCATGATCGGCGAGGACAGCTCGTTGTAGACGACCTCGCGCTTGAAGATGTGGATCAGGCGGCCGTTCTCTTCTTCAAAACGCGCCTTCTCCTTCTCCTCGTTGGCAAAGGCCTTGACCACCCGGATGCCGCTGAACGACTCCTGCAGAAAGACCGAGATGTCGGCCAGCTTGACCTGGTTCTTGCGGCCCAGCTTGCGCAGCTTCTTGCCGAACCAGACGAAGGGGAACATGGCCAGGGGCAGCACCAGCACGGCCCAGAAGGCCAGGTAGGCGTTCTGGTAGAAGACCACGCCCACGAGCGCCACGATGGTCAGCACCTGGCGCACGACCATGACCACCGCGGGCATGCTGCTGCGGATGGACATGACGTCGTAGATGATGCGCGACATGAGCATGCCGACCTGGTTGTCCTCGAAGAACCGCAGCGGCAGACGGACCATCTTGGCGAAGAGGTCGCGCCGGATCAGCTCCAGGACTTCCAGGCCGCAGGACTGCATGATGTAGTTCTGGAAGAAGCGGCCGAACCCCTTGATCAGGACCACCGCGACGAAGACCAGGGGCAGCCATTTCAGGGCGCTGGCGTCCTTGTTGATGAAGATGTCGTCCAGGGCGGGCTTGACCAGGTAGGCCGAGGCCGCCGTGGCCGCGGCCACCACGCCCATGCAGGCGAAGGCCACGGCGATGCGGACCCAGAAGGGACCGAAATAGCCCAGGCAGCGTTTGAGAAGATAGGTATTGTAGTTCTTCGGGGTATGCACGCGGAGGTGTTCCTTATGAGATGCCGGGGACTGGCCCGGCGCGGAGATACAGCGCTTCGGCGTCCCTTGGCAAGTGCGGCTTTTATCGATAAATCCTATGGGTCGGATGCGCAATCGCGGCGGGAATCGATTTGACCCCGGGGCCGCCCTATGCTTCCACCTGTCCCAGGAGGGACAACTATGCCTGATTTCGAGCTGGACTGCCAGGGGCTGCCCTGCCCCCAACCCGTGCTGCGCTGCAAGGAATGCATCGACGCAAACCGGCCCGAGGGAGTGCGCGTGACCGTGGACAACGCGGCCGCGCGCGACAACGTCAGCCGCTTTCTGGCGACCCAGGGCTACGGCGTGGCCGTGGACGAGGTGGCCGGAGGCTGGCTCGTGACCGGCCTGCGCGGGGGCGACGCGCCCTGCGATTGCGAGGTCATGAGCAACGAGGCCCTGACCAAGGTCGGAGACGCTGCGACCAGCGGCATCGTGACCTTCATCACCACCGACGTCCTGGGCCGTGGCGACGACGAGCTGGGCGCGAAACTGATGGTCAATTTCCTCTCCACCCTGCCCGAACTCGGCTCGGACCTGTGGCGCATCGTGCTCGTCAACGGCGGCGTGAAGCTGGCCTGCGAAGGCTCGCCCTGCCTCGAAAAACTAGAGGCCCTGGCCGCCAGGGGCGTCACCATTCTGGTCTGCGGCACCTGTCTCGATTTCTTCGGCCTGTTGGAGAAGAAACGCGTGGGCGACACCACCAACATGCTCGACGTGGTGACCAGCCTGCAGATCGCGGGCAAGGTCATCCAGGCATAGGCATTCATCGGTTGCAGCGAAAGATGCCTTCGGCGCCAGCGATGCTGTCGTCATCCGTAAGACTCGCGGAGGATCGCTCGTCAAGCGGCTGGCGTAAGGGGTCTCTGGCCCCTTGGACTCCCGGCCTCCGGGCGGAACGATGCCTGGCCGAGTCTCGCGCGGTCGCAACGGCGTGACGGCGGGCGGGAGGGGACGGTCGGCGGCGACTAGACGGCAGGAAAGACCAAGACGTTTTTTCATGCCCCCACTCCCCGCGCCTTTATATGAAAACCCGATCGCCCCACTCTCCCGCTGGCGCGGGAGAATGGAAAGAGACGGGCAGCGAGGTCCGCATGCATGGACGCCAAGCGCGATAAAAAGTTTCGGGAAAGAGAGGAAGGGACTCCCCTTCCCCGGTCTTCGCCCTCCTCCCCCGTCCCTCGTCTCAACAAGGCCCTGGCCCAGGCCGGGGTCTGCTCGCGGCGGGCGGCGGACGAGCTGATCTTTGCGGGCCGGGTGCGCGTGAACGGCGAGACGGTTGTCGAACCCGGCCGACGCGTGGAGCCTGGGCGGGACGTCATTGAGGTGGACGGGCGGCCGGTGGCCGCGCCGCCCGCGGACCACGTCTATGTCCTCCTGCACAAGCCCGTGGCCGTGGTGACCACGGTCAGCGACCCCGAGGGCCGTCCCACGGTGATGGAGCTGCTGCCGCCGCAATGGCGCGGCAGGCGGCTCGTGCCCGTGGGGAGGCTGGACGTCATGTCCGAGGGGCTCTTGCTGCTCACGGACGACGGCGAGCTGGTCAACCGCATGACCCACCCGCGCCACCACATGGCCAAGGTCTACGCCGTGACGGTCAAGGGGGACGTGCCCGGGGAGGCGCTGGAGGCCATGCGGCAAGGCATGCGGCTGGCCGAAGGCGAACGGCTGGCCCCGGCGGAGGCGCGCGTGGTGCGGCGTGAGGCCGGAAACACACTGCTGGAGCTGGTGCTCAGGCAGGGCGTGAACCGCCAGATCAGGCGCATGTGCCGCGACCTGGGGCTGACCGTGGTGCGTCTCGTACGCACGAAGGTGGGCCCGCTCTCCCTTGGGGAGCTGCCCAAGGGCAAGGCGCGGGCGCTGGACGCGGCGGAGGCGCAGGCCCTGCGCGCCGCGGCCGGGCTTACTGCCTGACCGTGTTGTCCTGGACCTGCACGCCCTTGGGCGGGGTGAACTCGAAGAGCTGGTCCGAGAGGCCCGGGTTCAGGGTCAGGTTGTCCAGCCCCAGCTTGTTGGCGTTACCGTAGAAATCCAGCAACAGCACGCTTTTGATCAGCCGGGTCTGCGGGTCCACCCAGACGTAGCCCTGAATCAGGCTGGGCTCGGGCTGCCGGGGCGTCAGGGCGAGCTTGGTCAGCCCGGCCTCGCTCCCCTGCTCCTCCACGAAGAATTCCTCGTCCAGTCTGGCCTGGCCGGAGATGAAGCGGATCATGGTCTTGGAGTTGAAGACCGCGGTCAGCGGGCTTTTCGAGGCCATCTTCTCGGAGGGCACGTAGTTCCAGACAGCGTCCTTGCCCACGATGAGCAGTTCCTTCTCGGGCCGGTCCGTCTCCCAGCGCACCAGGTTGGGCCGCTTGTAGGCGATGTTCCCGGTGCGCTGCTCCACCTGGCCGGTGGCGGCGTTTTTGAGTTGCTGCATGAAGTCGGCCCGGAAGCCGGTCAGGGCCTCATACTTCTTCTGGATGTCCTCGGTGATCTGGGCGGCGCGCAGCGGGGCGGCCAGGGCCGCCAGCAGACACATGAGAAGTGCGATGCGAAGTATTTTCATTGCGTTGCCTTTTCTTTTTCCTGTATGGTCCTCGCGGCTCTCTCTCCCGCGAGAGGAGGCATGCTACCCGCGACCGGAAAAAAAGCAAGGGGAGCGCAGATGTCCACGTCCGCCACCACGAATCTCGAACGCCGGACCATCGAGGCCAACATCCTGTCCGCGGTTTTCGACGTGCTCTCCGGCCGGATGACGCGCGAGGAGGCCCTGGAGGTCATCTGCGAAGTCACCCGGCGCGCGGCCTGGGAATTCGGCGCGGCCTTCGCCCGGCAGGCTGGCGGCGGCCCCGCCCTGGCCCACTTCGCCACCGTCCTCGACATCTGGCAGGCGGGAGACGCGCTGCGTGTGAAGGACGTGCGGCTCACCAAGAGCGCCCTCTCCTTCTCGGTCACGCGCTGCCGCTACGTGGAGCGCTACCGCGAGATGGGCCTGCCCGACGACCTCATCTACTGTCTCTCCTGCGCCCGGGACTACGCCTTCGCCCAAGCCTATTCGCCGCGTCTGGAGCTGCAGCGTCCGCAGATTATCGCCAAGGGCGCGCCCACCTGCGAATTCACCTTCACCTGGCGGGACTGACGCCGGACCTCCAGGGAGGCGGGCCGGGAAATGACGCCTTGCCTTTTGACCCGGCGGCATTATATGAAGTCCGACGCTCTTTGAAAGCAGCGCCTGTGGGGGCGCACCGGTTTCGACGGGGACAGTGAAGCCGGAGTTGCAGGTCGAGGCGCCGCTGGCCTCGTAAAAAGCGGCAACCAAAATAATCGCCAACAACGATTACGACTACGCACTGGCTGCCTAAGGGCAACCACGTCGGCACGGCAGACGCCAGATAAACCGCCGCCGGCGCAAAAAAACCATCTGACTGGCCTCATGGATCGGTCCGTTGTCCATGAGGCGAGAAAACTGACGGTCTAGGTTTCCGGGACGCCGTGAGTGGGGGCTTGTCCGGAAATGACGACGAAACCCAATCTAAACCTGTAGATGCTCCGCGTGGAGCGTTCTCGGACGCGGGTTCAATTCCCGCCGCCTCCACCATTTTTTGAAAATGTCGTGCCCGGCCTATGGAGCGCGACGCGAGACAGCCCCGGACGATTCGTCCGGGGCTGTCTCGCGTCGTGGAGCGACATTTTCCGCTCCACCCCCTTCCCAAACGGCGGCTTTTGGAGGATGGCTCTGCGGTATCCGATGCAAAACGCCGTTCAGGAAACGGCTCCTTCCGCCCGATGCGGAAAAAGCGCCCGGCGAACCGCGCCCCGGGACGCACCACGGAGATGCCGCGCGACATGACCCGCCCAGCCTCGACGCGAGCCGATCTGATCGTGCCCCTGGTCATGACCCTCATGGCCATCGGCACGATCTACGCCCCGCAGCCGCTTCTGCCGCTCCTGGCGGCGGAGTTCGGACTCGACGCGGCCTCGGCCTCCCTGATCGTCACGGCCACCCTCCTCCCCCTGGCCGCCGGGCCGCTGCTCTACGGCTTCCTGCTCGAAGCCGTCTCGACCAAGCGCACCATCGTCGTCTCCCTGGCCGTCATCGCCGCCACCCAGGCCGGACTGGCCGTGGCCGACGGCTTCGGCGTCTTCCTCGCGCTGCGCTTCACGCAGGGGCTGGCCGTGCCCGCGCTCCTCACCGCCCTGATGACGCACGTCTCCGCCGCGGCGAGGCCGGAGCGGGTGCACGCGGTCATGGCCACCTACATCGCGGCCACCACCCTGGGCGGATTCCTGGGCCGGTTCTTCTCGGGGATCGCCGCCGCCGAATGGGGACGGCGCGTGCCCTTCGCGGTCCTGGCGGTGGTGCTCGGGGGCTGCCTCGCGTTGGCGCGGACCCTGTCCGCGGACGCCCGCGCCCGGTTCGCCAAGCCCTCGCCCGGCGTGATCCGGAAGGTCCTGGCCCGGCCGGGCTTCCTCAAGGCCTACCTCATGGCCGCCTGCCTCTTTTTCGTCTTCACCGGCATGCTCAACCTTCTGCCCTTCCGGCTCACCGAGATCGAGGGAACGGTTTCCTCGGCGCGCATCGGCTTCATGTACGCGGGCTATCTCGTGGGCATCGCGGCTTCGCTGTGGTCGCCGCGGGCGGCCGGGCCGCTGGGCGGACGCCGCGCCGTGCTCGTGGTCGGTCTGGCCGTGGAGGCGGTTTCGGTGCTCGTCTTCGCCGCGCCCTCGGCCTGGGCCATCTTCCTTTCCGTGGTGGTGCTCTGCGCGGGCATGTTCCTGGCCCACGCCGCGGCCCCCGGCATCCTCAACGCCGCCGCGCCCGACATGCGCGCCGTGGTCAACGGGTTGTACCTGGCCTTCTACTACAGCGGCGGGGCGCTCGGCTCCTACCTGCCCGGTCTGGCGCGCGAGGCGTTCGGTTTCCGGGCCGCGGTGGCCCTGCTCTTCGCCGTGGCGGCGTGCGCGGTCTGGCTGGCCTGGCGTCTCGGTCCCGAACTGTTCGCGGAAGCGTCCCCGGACGGGGGCCCCGAGGCGTAGGATTGCCCAAAGGCCGACGCGGACGAGAAGAAACGCCGCCCCGAGGGACCCGGAGGTCCCGCCGGGGCGGCGTGCGGGATGCGGCGTACCGCTAAGGCTGGATGGTCGAGCCCAGGACCTTCAGGAATTGGCGCATCCATTCGGGGTGCGCGGGCCAGGCCGGGGCCGTGACCAGGTTGCCGTCGGTCACGGCGTTGCTGAAGGCGGCGTTGGGGCCGACGTAGGTGCAGCCCGAGCCTTCGATGTCCGGCTGGACCGCGGGATAGGCCATGCAGGTCCTGCCGGAGATCACGCCCGCCGCCACCAGCACCTGCTGGCCGTGGCAGACGGCGGCGATGGGCTTGTTCGCGGCCGCCATTTTCTTCACGATGTCGATGACCTTGGGGTTCAGGCGGATGTACTCGGGCGCGCGGCCGCCAGGGATGACCAGGGCGTCGTAGTCCTCGGCCCTGACCGCGTCGAAGTCCGCGTTCAGGCCGAAGAAGTGCCCCGGTTTCTCGCTGTAGGTCTGGTAGCCGTCGAAGTCGTGCACCGCGGTGATGACTTTCTCCCCGGCCTTCTTGTCCGGGCAGACGGCATGGACCTCGTGCCCCACCATGAGCAGCATCTGGAAGGGCACCATGGCCTCGTAGTCCTCCACGAAGTCGCCCACGAGCATGAGAATCTTCTTGACCGCCATCGGCTGTCTCCTTGTGTTTGGGGTTCGTTCCAGGATGCATCCTAGCGCGGCCGCGCCTGCCGCGTCCAGCGCCGGGAGCGCGGCGAGGCGGAAAAAAACCGCGCGGCGCGGTCATCCTGGACGGCCTGTGCGACGATTGCGCGACGTTCGTCAGGCAGGGTTGGACCGGGAGTTTCCAGAGGCCTGTCGTGGTTCAGAGGGCGAACATCAGGAGCGCGGCCAGCAGGCAGTTCAGATAGTGGATCGCGCCCGCGGCCAGACCGCAGCCGAGTGCGCAGAGATATTCGGGGACCATCCGTTGCCGTGGCATGACGTCTTCCTCCTTGGCTGCCCGGCCGCTCGCGGGCGGCCGGGGAATGCGGGGTTGCGGGGTCAGGGCGTCCGGGGCGGCGTCTCATCCGCTCCGGCAGGCGCGTCCGGCCCGTTCGTGCGTTCCCCCTCCGAGACCTGGGGGGGCTCGGTGTTACCGGTTTTCGGCGCGCCCGCGCCGAAGGGCGAGAGGGCCTTGGCCAGGAATTCTCTGGGCCGCAGATTGCTGCAGATGCTGGACCGGACGACCATCACATCGCCTCCGCGTTGGTGTGGGATGCGCCGAGTTCCGCAAGGCAGCGCACCAGGCTCGACAGGCCGGAGCTGGGCAGAAGCTTGAGAGGCTTGAGGTCGTGGCCGCACAGCGCCTTGACCCGCAGGCAGGCGTCGTGGCTGACGCAGTCCAGGGGGCAGATGACCGCGTCCACGGCGTTGACCAGCCGGGGCAGCAGCCGTCGCGACTCCTCCACCCCGCCGTCGTGGTGAACGAACTCCCCGCCCAGCCGTTCGACCAGTTCGCGGTAGTGGCGCACGAGATTGGTCCTGCCGCCGACGTACAGGATGCGCTTGCCGCACAGGAGCGGCCCCGGGCACTGCGTGGTCCCCGCCTCGGCGCAGGCCTCGGCGCAGCCGGGACATTCGGGCGCGGACATGCGGCGGACGAGTTCCTTCTCCAGGCAGGCGATTTCGGCGCTCTTGCCGTCCAACTCCATGGAGGCCCTCTCCAGACGCTGCTCGGCCTCTCCGAGGCGCTGCCGCAGCGTCCGCACGGCTCCTTCCAGCTCCTCGACGACCCCGGCCTGCAGCGTCAGGGAATGCTGCAGGGCGGAGTTCTCCTCGGTGAGCACGGGCGCGGCCAGGACCTTCGCGTTCTGGCGCAGCCGTTCCAGTTCCTTGGCCATGACCATGATTTGCTGCTTTTTTTCGTGATTGTCGCGTTCCAGGTCGCGGATGCGCGCGCTGAGCTGGGTGCGCATGGCCGCGTGTTTCAGGGACAGGGCGTCGTGGTCGTGCTGCAGCCTGCCCAGGCGCTGGATGTCCGCGCGGTTGGACGCGCCCACGAGGTGCGAGAGCATGTGGACCTCGCCGAATATCTCGTTGCGCAGCCCCTCGGATGTGTGCGGATTGCTCAGCACGGCCCAGTACGGGCCGGGGATGTCCCCATTCTCCCTGGCCTCGTGCCACAGGGCGCGGATGGCGAAGTCGTCCCTGGCCTTGGCGAAGCGCTTCACCACACCGCCGTATTTGGCGTTGAGCAACTTCTCCACAGCCTTGGCTTCCCGGCCGGCATGCTTGCACAGGTTCACGAAGGTGGCGTGGATCACGAATTCGGAAAGGTTCTGGTCGAGCGGCATGGCCAGCCGCCTGATGATGCGTTTGAGTTCGGACAGGCTCAGGCAGGTGCCGATGATGGAGCATTGAAAGTCGGCTTGTTCCCAGAGTCGTCGCTTCATGGCGTCTCCCGTCTCCTGCGCGGGGCTTCCGCGCGTGCTGCGTCTCCGGATGCGCTTCGCTGCTTCGGCATCCTTGCCTCGTCTTTAAATGAAAATGAGAATCAATGTCAACTTAGGCCCGCTCCATTTTGCATGAGCGGGCCTGCGATACGCGCGGATGCCCTGCGCCGAGAGCGGTTCACCGGAAAAATTTTTCTGGGCGGGGCCGGTGGGGCAGAAAAGGCGACCGGAGCGGGTCAGCAGCAGGAGAAGGCGTTGCGCACCAGGGTTTGGGAGCGGAAGGCCTCGTCCCTGGCGAACTTGCGGCAGAATTCGAGCATGCGTCTGGCCGAGGCCTTGGCCGGGAAGACCTTGCGCACCGGATTGCCGTGCAGGTCGAGGAAGGGGACGCCGTTCCGGAACACGGAGAGGAGCGGGCGCGGCGCGGCCTCGTCGGTAGCCCCGAGCGCGAAGGTGAAGTCGTCGAAGACGGCAAAGGCGTCGGCGGTCATGATCTGTCCCCCCTTCGCCGTCATCTATCCTCCCCGGCGTCCGGGCGCAACGCGGATTCCCCCTGCCGGGCTTGATTTCCCCCGCCGCGCGGGCAATAGAACTGCAGCAACCCAATCCTCAGCCTGGAGGGACCGCATGCTGCTCCGCATCCTCTGTCTCCTCGCCCTGCTCGCCCCGCATCTCGGGGCCGAGGCCCGCGCCGTCCAGCCGGTGCGCCTCGGCGCCGTCTTCAACCTCACCGGTCCCATGGCCGCCATCGACGTGCCCGGCCTGGAAGGCGCGCTCCTGGCGGTGGAGCGGATCAACGTCGCGGGCGGGGTGCTGGGCAGGCCTCTGGAACTGGTGGTGCGCGACGGCAAAAGCGACACGCAGACCGTGGCCGCGGCCGTGCGCGACGTGGTGGAGACGCAGAAGGTCCCGGCCGTGCTCGGCCTGGGCGATTCCACGTACGTGCTGGCGGCTGCGCCCGAGGCGACCCGGCGGGGCGTTCCCTTCCTGACCTCCGGCGCGACCCTGCCCGACCTGCCGGACACGCTGGGGCCGAACCTCTTCATGGCCGCCTTTGGCGACGACGCCCAGGCCGAGGCCGTGGCCCGTTTCGCCCGCGAACGGCTGCAGGCGGAATCCGTGGTCGTGCTGGCCAACCGGGCCTTCGACTTCACCCGCGCCCTGGACAGGGCCTTCCGGGAGTCCTTGGCCAAGCTTGGCGGCCGCATCGTGGGCCACGTGCAGTACAACGCGGGCGAGACGGCCTTCGCTGCGGAACTGGCCGCCCTGACGCGGCTGTCCGCCCCGGCGGAGGCGCTTTTCGCCTCCGCCGTGCCCGAGGACGCCGTGGCCCTGGTGCGCTCGTTGCGGCTGGCCGGATTCAAGGGCCCCATCCTCTCGGGCGACGGCTTCGACACTCCCCTGCTCGATCAGCTCGGCCCGGATCAGGCCCGTGAGGTCTACTACGCCACCCACGTGGCCTACGACGATCCGGACCCCCTGGTGCAGCGCTTCGTCAACGACCATCTCGCGCGCTACGGCCGCGCTCCGCAAAGCGGTTTTGCGGCCCTGGGCTACGACGCCGTGGGCCTGCTGGCCGACGCCGTGCGCCGCGCAGGCGGCGCCGACTCCGCACGAATCCGCGACGCTCTGGCCGCGACCACAAACTTCGTGGGCGTCACCGGGGCCATCGCCTATCCCGAGGGCCGCCGCGTGCCGCAGAAGCCCGTGGACATTTTGGCCTTCGAGGACGGCCGTTTCCGCTTCGTCACCGAGATGAAGCCCTGATGCGTCGGGCCACCATATTTTGACACACAAGCAGTTTGTCAAAAATACTATTTGACTATCAAGCTAAGAGGTCGTAGCTCCTTTCACACGTTGCAGCGTGCGCCGATTCCGCACGCGAAAGGAGCACGCATGATCGGCCGCTTCGCCAACCTCGGACAATACCGCGAACTGCTTCCGGGGCGGGACCTCGCCCTGTGTCTTCTGGGCGGCCTGCTGGCCCTGGCCTCCTTCCTCGTTTCCGGATGGCGTCAGGATGCCGGATGGCTCGCCGCCGCCCTGGCCCTGCTCTCCTTTGCGCTGAACGGCCTGCCCGTGGTCAAGGAGGCCGCGGCCGGGCTCATGGAGCGGCGCATCAACGTGGACGAGCTGGTCAGTCTGGCCTTTGTCGCCTGCCTCATTCGCGGCGAATTCCTCACCGCGGCCGGAGTCGCCTTCATCATGAAGCTGGGCGCGCTGGCCGAAGGCATGGTCAGCGACTCGGCCCGCCGCTCCATCCGCGACCTCGTGGCCGTCTCGCCCGAGGAGGCCGTGGTCGTGCGCGACGGACGCCGGGACACCGTGCCCGTGGCCCAGGTGCGGCCCGGCGACGTGGTCCTGGTGGGCCCGGGCGAGCGCGTGCCCGTGGACGGCGTGATCCGCTCCGGCCTCTCGGCCTTGGACGAGTCGTCCATCACCGGCGAGTCCCTGCCCGCGGACAAGCAGGCCGGGGACCAGGTCTTCGCAGGAAGCCTGAACCACACCGGCGTGCTGGAGATCGAGGCCGCGCGCGTGGGCGAGGACACCGTGCTCGGCCGCGTGGTGCGCCTGGTGGAGGAATCCGAGTCCCACAAGCCCGAGGCCGTGCGCTTCATCGACCGCTGGGCGACCTGGTTCACGCCCCTGGTGCTGGCCGTGGCCGCTGCCGCCTGGGCCGTGACCGGCGACGTGGACCGCGCCATCGCCGTGCTCATCGCGGGCTGTCCCTGCGCCCTGATCATGGCCGCGCCCACGGCCACCGTGGCCGCCGTGGGCAGGCTCTCGCGCGCCGGAATCCTGGTCAAGGGCGGCCGCCACCTGGAGGCGGCCGCCGCGGTGGACGCCGTGCTCTTCGACAAGACCGGCACACTGACCGTGGGGCGGCCCCGCGTGGACGAGATCGTGCCCATGGACGCCGTGCCCGAACAGGAGGTCCTGACCTGCGCGGCCTGCGTGGAGGACGGCTGCTCCCATCCCCTGGCCCTGGCCGTACTGCGCGCGGCGCATTACGCCAGGATCGCCTGGGCGCGCGCCTCGGACGTGGCCCACGAGATCGGCGCGGGCGTGCGCGGCATGCTCGGCCAGAGCCTCGTCGAGGTGGGCGGCGCGTCCTTTGCGGGCGGCGAGACGGCCCTGCCAGCTCCCATGCGCCTGTGCCTGGAAAAGATACGCGAGCGCGGGGCCACCCCTCTGGTGGTCTACCGCGATCGGCGACCGCTGGGCGTCATCGGCGTCTCGGACACGCCCCGTCCCACGGCCGCGTCCGCCGTGGCCGCGCTGCGCCGGGCGGGCATCGACCGCGTGGCCGTGCTCTCCGGCGACCATGAGCGGGCGGCGCGGAACGTCGCCGCGGCCGTGGGCATTAGCGAGGTCCATGCGGGCCTTAGGCCCGAGGACAAGCTCGCCGTGCTCTCGGCCATGCGCGGCCAGGGCCGCCGGGTGATGTTCGTGGGGGACGGGATCAACGACGCCCCGGCCCTGGCCCGGGCGGACGTGGGCGTGGCCATGGGCGGCGCGGGCACGGACGTGGCCCTGCAGAGCGCCGACGTGGTCCTGGCGCGCGACGACATCGCAGCTCTGCCCTTCCTGCTCCGCCTCTCGCGGCGCATGCTCACCGTGGTCAAGGTCAACGCCTTCCTCGGCGTCTTTTTCAACGCCGCAGCCATGCTCGGCGGGGGACTGGGGCTTCTCTCGCCCCTGGGCGCGGCCGTGGCGCACAACGCGGGCTCCATCCTGGTGGTGCTCTCGGCCGCGTCCCTGGCCTTCGCCAGGGACGCCGACGCGGCCGGGGTTGCGCCCACGGCCGGGCTCGGTTAGGGAGGATGCCCATGTCCGACGCGCACCGTCTGTCGCATCTCATCGTCGAGTTCTACGAGAAACTCTCCTCCTGGGAGCACTGCGTGGTGCGCGGCAAGGGGCTGACCCTGCCGCAGATGCACACCATCGAGATCCTGGGCGCGCACGGCCCCATGCGCATGAAGGAGCTGGCCGAAAAGATGGGCGTGACCACCGGCACCCTGACCGTGCAGGTGGACCGCCTGGAGGCGCGGGGCCTGGCCCGGCGCGTGCCGCACCAGCGCGACCGCCGCTCCTGGCTGGTGGAGCTGACCGACAAGGGCGCGGCCTACTTCGAGGAGCACGACGGCCTGCACGAGCGGCTGACCGGCGAGATCACCGCCGCGCTTTCCGACGAGGAGCGCGCCGTGGTCGCAGCCGCCCTGGAGAAGATGAACCGCCGCTTCTGAGCCTTGCTTTTTCCGGCAGCCGCCCTATACGTTAGACATGCGGGGTCGCCCCTTTCGCCGAGCCGTGTCCCCCCGGCTCCCTCGCAGGGCGGTCATTTCGCGGAGCGGCCCTTCGGGCCGGGGAGGCTCCATGCCGCCCCAGGGATTTCTCTGCAAGCGCTGCGGCCACTGCTGCGCCGACCTTTCCGACTCCTTCCGCAACACGGCCAGCAAGGCCGACATGGAACGCTGGCTGGCCGCCGGGCGTTGGGATATCCTGCGCCACGTGCACACCCTCATGGAGACCGACGAGGAGGGACACAATCGCATCGTGGGCTGGCGCGTCTGGATCGAACCGGACACCGGCGCCTGGTGCGAGGCCGCCTGCCCCTGGCTGCGCCGGGAGGACGGCCGTGCCTCCTGCGCCATCGGCGACCTTAGGCCCGACTACTGCCGGAACTTCCCCCTGACGCGCGGCCACGCCGAGGACGTGGGGTGTCCGGGATTCTGGGCCTGAGCGGCCGCCCGGCTGCAGTCCTCCGCCGGAGGGCCGCGGTCCGTGGCTCCCCTGTCCCGGCGTTCCTGGCCCAAAAGCAAAACGCCCCGGCGACTGCCGGGGCGTGCATGTTTCGGGGAGGGCGGACGGCTAGAACCGCGGTTCTTCCTCGCGCACGATCTGGATGGCGCTGTTGCTCTTCACCTTGCCGGGCGAGACGTGGAACTTGCGGATGCCTTCCACCTCGGCGTCCAGAAGGTCGTCGTCGTCCGTGTCCAGGAGCAGGATGTCGCCCTCCTCCAGGTTCAGGAGCTGGCGGCCGGTGATGCTCGTACGGCCCAGCCGGACGACCATCTCCACCATGATCTGCATCATCTGTTCGCGGAAACGGTTGTGCCAGGCATGGTCCACTTCCAGGCGCTCGGACTGGAAGGAGGCGTGCAGCTTGGAGCGGATGGGCTCCAGCATGGCGTAGGGCAGGCAGGCGATGAGGGAGCCGATGGCGTTCTCCAGCTCCACCTCGAAGGTGATGACCATGACCACGTCCGAGGGCGGCACGATGGCCGCGAACTGCGGGTTGACCTCGGAGCGGACCAGCTCGATGTGCACCTCGTGCACCGGGCTCCAGGCCTCTTCCATGTTGGAGAGGCAGATTTTGACCACGCGGTCGATGAGCCCCTGCTCGATGGCCGTGAAGTCACGGCCCTCGACCTTGGGCTGGCCGCCCGAACCGCCGAGGAAATTCTCCACCAGGGAGAAGACCAGGCGCGAGTCCACGATGAGCAGGCCGTTGCCGCGCAGCGGGTCCATCTTGAAGATGTTGATGCTCGTGGGCACGGGCAGGGAGCGCATGAAGTCGCCGAACTTGGACATGTCCAGCGAGATGGGGTTCACGTCCACGCGCTTGCGCATGGCCGTGACCATGGAGTTGGTGAAGAGGCGCGCGAAGCGGTCGTTGACGATCTCCATGACCGGCATGCGGCCACGGATGATGCGGTCCTGGTTGGAAAGGTCGAAGCTGACGACGCCGGAATCCTCGTCCGGTACGTCGGTCTCCGCTTCGACTTCGCCGCCCGTCAAACCCCTGAGCAACGCATCGACTTCGTCCTGCTGCAGAATCTTGCCCATATCCGCTCCGGACGGCGCTCGGCCGCCTCTTTTTTCTGCCTAGCACGATTCGCGGACGGCGAAAAGGGCGCACCCCTGCCGCCGGTCCGAAGTCCTATCAAGATTCGTTCCAGGCAGAAAACGCCGACGTTCCCGTCATTGCGTCTTTCCTCTTTCCATTATGCTTCCGATGAGATACATACGGTCAGCGTCAACAACTCCATCTATCGGCATTCCCCCCGATGCGCGAAGAACCGTCCGCCCCTCGTCCCGGCCCGGAGCCGGAGTCCGCCTCCACGGAGGCGCTCGAACGTTTTCTGCAGCGGCACAAGGGTGTGGTCGGGTTGTCAAAATCCGAACACTTCAACCAAACCGTCCTGGCCGTGGCCCTGCGCGATCCCTGGGCGGGCGGTCTGGCCCGGAGCCTTGCCGCCCAGCCGGGGGGAGACGACAGTGCCCCAGGTCTGGCCATGTTCCTGCGCGGGGCCAAGAACGCCCTTGCCCTGGTGCTCACCGCGGTGCGCAAGACCCTCTTCTCCTCCTTCGGCCAGGAGGCGCTGACGCTTTTCGACGCGCTCGGCGAGAAGGCCCCGGCCGTCTCCGGCCCCTTCGGCCGGAGTTTCTGGCCGCATCTGGCGCGCACGCTGCGCTACAAGCGCCGCGACGTGGTCGAGGCCGCGGTGATGCTGGAAACGGTCCTGCCCTGCTTCTCCGAGTTGCGCAGCGCCGTGGCGGGCAGCGTCACACCCGGCAAGGACGAGGTGGAATCCGGCACGGTCAGCTTCGGGTTCAAGCGGGAGCGGGAACGGATGGACATCCTGCGGCTCCTCAACACGGAGTACGCCCTGCCTCACGAAGAGGAACAGCGGGAGATCGACCACAGCGTGGCCGACTACGCCGAGGCGCGCGAACGGCTGCTCTCCCTTTTCCAGCAGCGCCATCCCGCCATGGGCCGGGTGCGGGATCTGGTCAGCCGGGCCGTGGCCGCGGACCATCCCAAGAAGGGCGAGACCGTGACGGAAAAGCGCAAGCGGGCCGCCAAACATTTTTCCTCCGTGGTCGATCTTTCCTGCGAGAGCGCCACCGACTTCGACCTGAGCGCGCGCAAAAGGACGCCGGACAAGGACTGCCCGGAGGCCGAGACGGAATTCAGGGCCGCCCATGCCGAGGTCGTGGGCTACGTGCGCGGGGTCCTGGCCGCCGTGGAGGCCGTGCTTCTGGGCGAGATCAAGGCTCTGGCCGAGGCGCTGGACGCCGCGAAGCCCTACGAGGAGAGCGTCCTGGCCGGTCCCTTCGGCGCTGCCGTCTTCGCCCGTTTCATCGAGAACATGGTGCTGACGTCGGTGCTCGACGGCATGGAGGCCCGCCTGCGTCGCCTTTTCCAGGACCTGCGCAACGAGGGCGTGGTCAAGGAGTTGGGGGAGTCCTCCCTGCATGTGGGCGTCAAGGGCCCGGCGCTGCAGGTCCAGGTCTCGCTGCTGCTCACCCGGCACGGGCCCTACATGCGCAAGACCAACGCCCTGATCGCCCTGAATCCGGCCCTGGAAGGCGAACTTGCGCGCTGCGCCAGTCTGGTGGAGCCCCTGGTCCACGTCCTCTCCCTATGGCAGAAGAAGGACCCCTCGGCCGTGGTCCGTCTGGCGGGCGACACGGGCTTGGCCCGCCGTCTGGGCGAGATCATCCACCTGGACTACGCCTTCAAATCGTTGCTGCTCTCCGAGCCGACATTCCTCTCCTTCGTGCTCGGCAACCTGCGGGGTGAAGGATTTCTCGGGCTGCTGCGCCATCTGGCCGCCGCCAACCCGAAGATCAGGCGGCTTGCCGTGGCCGATCCGCGCATCCTGCGCGCCGTCTGGCTGGTGGAGAAGAAGTATCCGGACATCGGCTTCGCCGCGGCCATCCTCTCCCGGCCCATGGAGCTGCAGGGGCTGGCCGACAGCCTGAACCAGCCGGACGGCGTGAGCGTCTTCCTCAAGACGTTCATCGCCGCGTTGCGCCAGGAAGGCGCTGCCGCCGCGACCTGAGCCGCCTTGCGCCTTGACTTCCCGTCGTGCTTCCTCCAATAGTTGCGTTTTCCGTGTTTTTCCCTGACGCGCGGCCTTGAGGGCCGCCCATTTTTCCGCCAACGGAGCCACGCATCCCATGAGCGACTACAAGACGACGCTGTGCCTGCCCCAGACCGATTTTCCCATGAAGGCCAACCTGAAGCAGAAGGAGCCCGAGCTGCTGGCCTTCTGGGAGAAGAACGACATCTACGGACGCATGACCGCGGCCAACGAGGGCCGGGAGCGCTACGTCCTGCACGACGGCCCGCCCTACGCCAACGGCCACATCCACATGGGCACGGCCATGAACAAGGTGCTCAAGGACATCATCGTCAAGTCGCGCAACATGATGGGCTTGAAGGCCGAATACGTGCCCGGCTGGGACTGCCACGGTCTGCCCATCGAGCACAAGGTGGCCATGGAGCTGAAGGAGAAGGGCAAGACCGGCGTGCCGCCGACCACCGTGCGCCGCATCTGCCGCGACTACGCGCGCAAGTGGCTGGACGTGCAGCGCAAGGAATTCAAGCGCCTGGGCGTCTTCGGCGTCTGGGACAGGCCCTACATGACCATGGACCCGGCCTACGAGGCCGCCACGGCGCGCGAGCTGGGCAACTTCGTCAGGAACGGCTCGGTGGTGCGCGGCAAGAAGCCCATCTACTGGTGCCTGGACTGCGAAACCGCCCTGGCCGAGGCCGAGGTGGAGTACGCGGACCATACCTCGCCCTCCATCTTCGTGCGCTTTCCCCTGACCGACCCGAGGACGGCGACGATCTTTCCGGCGGCCGATCCGGCGCGGACCTACGTGGTCATCTGGACCACCACCCCCTGGACCCTGCCCGGCAACATGGCCGTGGCCGCGCATCCGGACTTCGAGTACGTCCTTGTGAAGGTCGCGGACGGCTTCTACCTCCTGGCCAAGGGACTGCTGGAGAACTGCGCGACGATTTTCGGCTGGAGCGGCTACGAGATCGTCGGGGAAACCACGGGTGCGGCCCTGGAGGGCCTTGAGGCGCGTCACCCCTTCATCGACCGCGCCTCGCCCATCGTCCTGGCCGACTACGTCACCCTGGACGCGGGCTCGGGCCTCGTGCACACCGCGCCCGGCCACGGCCGCGAGGACTACGAGACCGGCATGCGCTACGGCCTCGACGTGCTCTCGCCGCTGGACGACAAGGGCCGTTTTCTGCCCATCGTGCCCCAGTTCGCCGGGCTGACGGTCTTCGAGGCCAACCCGAGGGTCATCGAAACCCTGCAGGGGCTCGGCCACCTGCTGGCCCAGAAGAGCATCGCCCACTCCTACCCGCACTGCTGGCGCTGCAAGCAGCCGGTCATCTTCCGGGCCACCACGCAGTGGTTCATCTCCATGGAGAGGAATGACCTGCGCAAAAAGGCGCTCTCCTCCATCATGAACGAGGTGCAGTGGATTCCTGCCTGGGGCCGCGAACGCATCCACTCCATGATCGAGAACCGCCCGGACTGGTGCATCTCGCGTCAGCGCACCTGGGGCGTGCCCATCGTGGCCCTGATCTGCGCGGGCTGCGACGAGGCCTACAACGATCCGGACTGGATATTCTCCATCGTGGACCGCTTCGCCGCGCACGAGCGCGGTTGCGACTACTGGTTCGAGGCCCCGCTCGAAGAGGTCGTGCCCCAGGGACTCGTCTGCCCGCACTGCGGCGGCGCGCACTGGGCGAAGGAGGACGACATCCTCGACGTCTGGTTCGACTCCGGCACCTCGTACGCCGCCGTGGTGGAGCAGCGTCCCGAGTGCGTCTACCCGGCCGACCTCTACCTGGAAGGCACGGACCAGCACAGGGGCTGGTTCCACAGCTCCCTGCTGGCCAGCGTGGGCACGCGCGGCCGCGCGCCCTACAAGGCCGTGCTGACGCACGGCTACGTGGTGGACGGCGAAGGCCGCAAGATGTCCAAGTCGCTGGGCAACGTCATCGCGCCCCAAGAGATCATCGACAAGAACGGCGCGGAAATCCTGCGCATGTGGGTCTCGGCGGTGAACTATCAGGACGACGTGCGCATCTCCGACGACATCCTCAATCGTCTGGTGGACGGCTACCGCCGCGTGCGCAACACCTGCCGCTTCCTGCTCGGCAACCTCGCGGATTTCTCGCCGGACAAGGCCGTGCCCTTCAAGGAGATGGGATCGCTGGACCGCTACGCCCTGGACGTGGTGCGCCGCGCCCACGAGCGCGTGCAGGAAGCCTACGCCTCCTTCCAGTTCCACAAGGTCTTCCATACCCTGCTCGACCTCTGCGTCACCGACCTTTCGGCCTTCTACCTCGACATCACCAAGGACCGCCTCTACACCGCGGGCCGGGACAGCTTCGAGCGCCGGTCGGCCCAGACCGTGCTCCACAGGGCGCTCATGGCCCTGATGTGCGACATGGCCCCGATCCTCTCCTTCACGGCCGAGGAGGTCTTCAAGCATCTGCCCGAAGCCATCCGGCCCGCCGGGGTCACGGTCTTCGAGCAGCGTTTTGCCTTCGCGCCCGAGGAGCGCCTGGACGACGCCGAGCGCGGCCGTTTCGAGTCCTTCATCGCCCTGCGCGACGAGGTCAACCGGGCCATCGAGCCCTTGCGCAAGGCGGGCGAGGTGGGACTCTCCCTGGACACGGCGGTGACGCTGCACGTGCCTGCGGCCACGGTTCAGGCCCTGGCGGCGGACGGTCTGGATTTGCGCGAGTTCCTCATCGTCTCCAAGGCCGAGGTCACGGACGCCGCCGCGCCCGCGGACGCCTTCCGCAGCGCCGAGGCCCCGGAGGGCGTGGCCGTGCGCGTGGCCAAGGCGGGCGGCGAGAAGTGCGCGCGCTGCTGGACCTACAGCGAGGAGTTGGGGACGGACCCGGCCCACCCCCAGGCCTGCCCGCGCTGCACGAGCGTGCTGGGCAAGGCGTAGATAGAGGCGTCATGGCGGCCCGCTACCGTTTCGTCGCCCTGCTCGCCCTGGCCGTGCTCGTCGCGGATCTGGGCAGCAAGGCCGCGGCGCTGGCCCGCATCGGCCCGTGGGAGCGCATCGAGGTCATCCCGGGCTTCTTCGACCTCATCCTGGTCGCCAACTACGGGGCGGCCTTCGGCTTCCTCAACCGCGCGGAATGGGGCTGGCCGAGCCTCTTCTTCGCGGGCTTCACCTGCCTGGCCGTGGTCGTGCTGCTCTGGCTGGTGCGCGGCGTGGCCGAGGGCGACCGCTGGCATCTGGCGGCCATCGGCCTGGTGGTGGGCGGGGCGCTGGGCAACCTCGTGGACCGGCTGCGCTTCGGCTACGTGGTGGATTTCCTGGATGTCTACGTCGGCGACTGGCACTGGCCCGCCTTCAACGTGGCCGACGCGGCTATCTGCGTGGGCGCTGGCCTGCTGGCCTGGCGCATGCTGGCGGCGGAAGGGGCGGCGCATTAGCCCGCCCCTTGCCCTTCGGCGAAAAAGGCATTACCCCAAGGCGGCAAGGCCGGGCATCCCCCTGCCTTGCGGGAGACCGGAAACAGCATGAGCATCTTCGGACTGACCTTGCCTTCCTTCACCTGGGCGCTCATTCTCGGCGTCGTCGGCATCTTCGTGCTCATGACCTGGTGGGCCATTCGCGACGCCTTCGCCCGGGACTTCGGCTCGTCCAACGAGAAGATGTTCTGGGTCCAGATATGCACCGTGGTCCCCTTCCTCGGGGTGCTCGCCTACGTCATCATCGGCAGGAAACGCGGGAGGAAAACAGCATGAACCGCACGCCGCGCAGACTTCTTTGCGCATTTTTGGCCGCCGGGCTCCTGGCGGTCCCGGGCTGCATGGTCAGCAAGTCGGATTTCACCGCCTTGCAGTCGCAGGTCTATACGCAGAACAAGCGGCTGGACGAACTGCGCGACAAGGTCGACGAACTGGAGAGCCAGGTCAACGCCGTGACCGAGATGCGCGCCACCCAGGCCAACATGTACGCCGAACTTGAGCAGATCAAGTCCAGGCTGGCCATGGTCCAGGGCGACGTGCAGACCTTCAACGTCCAGGGCGGGCCCAAGGACATGCAGACCAGCGTCGAGGAGATGCGGAAGCAGATGGAGGCCATGCGCCTCGCCCTCTCCTCCCAGCTCGGCGTGGAGCTTGAGGGGCTGCCCGAGGCGGCTCCCGCCGCCGAGGCCGAGCAGGCCCCCGGCGCGGCCCCGCAGGCGCAGCACGGCGCGGCTCCGGCCAAGCCCATGGACACCACGCCCGAGGCCATGGCCAAGGCCCTGTACGAAAAGGGCCTGGAGCACTTCAAGAACAAGGAGTACGCGCGGGCCCAGTCCCTGTGGGCGGAATTCGTGCAGACCTATCCCAAGAACGCCCTGGTGCCCAACGCCCTGTTCTGGCAGGGCGAGGCCTTCTTCCAGGCGCAGGACTACTCGCGCGCGGTCCTGGCCTACCAGGAGGTCATCTCCAAGCACCCCAAGTCGCCCAAGTATCCGTCGGCGCTGCTCAAGCAGGGCATGTCCTTCTACAAGATGGGCAACAAGAAGGCGGGCAAGCTGGTCCTTGAGGATCTGCTCAAGCAGTTCCCCAAGTCGGCCGAGGCCAAGCGCGCCCAGACCATTCTCGACGAGAACAAGTAGCGTCCGCGCCGGGCCTGGGCCCGGCACGGCGCATGCAAACGGAACGTCCATGGACAAGAACTACCGCAAGATCATCTACCTCTCCTTCCCGCCGGGCCGCTCCAGCCAGCCGCTGGTCTGCAATCTGGCGCGGAATTTCAACCTGACCTTCAACATCCTCAAAGCCCAGATCACGCCGCGCCAGGAAGGCTTCATGACCCTGGAGATATCGGGCGACGAGGAGAACTTCCACAAGGGCTCGGAGTACCTCAAGGAGCAGGGCGTGCGGGTCACGCCCGTGGCCCAGAAGATCACCCGCAACGAGGAGTCCTGCATGCACTGCGGCATGTGCACCTCGCTCTGCCCCACCAGGGCGTTGGCCGTGAATGCGGCCACGCGTTGCGTGGATTTCGACGCGGAGAAGTGCTCGGCCTGCGGCATGTGCGTCCGGGTCTGTCCGGTGCGGGCCATGGAAGTCGATCTGGAAAACGGCGTCCTGCAGTAGGCGCGCGGGAGGATGGGCATGGGCGACGAGAAACGGACCTTTTCCAGGATCGAGACGACGGTCAAGGCCTATCTCAAGCATGTCGCCGCGGATGCCGGTTTTCCCACGGGCTTCGATTGCCCGGGCTGCGGCGCGGGGCCGGATACGGAGGAACTGAAGCGTTCCTCCCTGCCCCAGGCCGTGTCCGATTTCCTCATCGAACTGAACCGCAAGATGGACATCCTCATCAGCTTCAGTTCCCGCAAGGTGATCCAGGAAGACTACCCCGTGCAGGGCGTGGTCAGCGAGATCAGCGGCGCCGGGGTGCTGCTCCGTTCGGATTCCGTCCTCAAGCCCGGCGACCATCTGGAGATGGTCCTGATCCTCTCCGCCTTTCCCCTGACCCCGGCCAGCGCCATCGGCCGGGTGGTGCGCCGGGAGGGAGGCACGGAAAAGGACCCCGTCTGGGCCGTGGAATTCGTCCGCATCCGCGACACGGACCAGGAGCAGATCGTGCAGTTCGTCTTCAAGGAACAACGCGCCCGCATCCGCGAGCAGAAATGGGGCTAGCACCCCGCCGGGAAAACCATGAACGCCAACGAACAATTCATCGCCTCGCTCCTGGACAAGGTTTCCGACCGCATCGCCGACGATCTGCGCAAGTCCATCGCCGTTTCGGTGGAGCAGGAAATCCAGAAGAACATCAGCCGCATGCTGCTCGAAGGCGAGTTCTTCCGCCATCTTTCGGGCGAGATGCAGGACGGCCTCAAGCGCATCTACAAGGAAATCAACACCGCCACGCGCAGCGACGCCCAGGGCCAGGACGGGGGCGTCACGCGCGAGCGCACGGGCGAACTGCTGCACGAGACCTCGGACCAGCTCGACCAGATCCTGCAGACCACGGAGAACGCCGCGGTCCAGATCATGGACATCGTGGAAAAGCACATGGACATGCAGGCGCAGACCGACGCCAGGCTGGCCGAGGTCAAGGCGGGCACGGCCGCCCCTGGGGCGCTCGACGAGGTCATCGCCGCCAACCAGGAGCTGGGCGCGGACCTGATGACCATCATGACCGCCCTCTCCTTCCAGGACCTCACGGGCCAGCGCATCAAGCGCGTCATCAGCGCTGTCAAGCAGATCGAGCAGATCACCTTCGATTTGTTCGTGGGCACGGGGCTGAAGATCAAGGCCAAGGAGCAGGACCCGGAAAAGGACCTCATCCAGATCGAGGCCGAGGCCAAGCAGCGCGTTTCGGAACTGAAGGGTCCCCAGGCCCAGACCAGCCAGGGCGGCGTGGACGATCTCCTGGCCCAGCTCGGGCTGGAGTAGGCGGATTGCCGGACCGGAGCGCCGCGACGCGGCGGAAAGAACGTTGTCGGTGGACGGGGAAGCGGGCGCGATGCGCCCGCTTCGTTTTTGGGCTGCCTAACGCGCCAGCAGGAAGAGCTGCGCCAGACCGAGAAAGAAGAAGAAGCCGAGCGAGTCCGTGAGGGTGGTGAGGAAGATGCTGGAGGCCTGGGCCGGGTCGCGGCCCATGAACTTGAGCACCAGCGGGATGCCCGTGCCCGCCAGCGATCCCACGACCATGTCCAGGAGCAGCGCCGCGGCCATGACCAGGGCAAGGCCCGGCGTGCCGGTCAGCAGCCAGACCGCGGCCAGGACCAGGGTGGAGACCAGAAGCCCGTTGGCCGCGCCGATTTTCAGTTCGCGGAAGATGGCGGGCCAGCAGCGCGAACGGTCGAACTTCTCCACGGCCATCTGCCTGATCATGACCGCCAGGGCCTGCTGGCCGGTGTTGCCCGCCTGGTTGGCGACCATGGGCATGAGCACGGCGAGCATGGCCATCTCGGCGATGGACCCCTCGAAGAAGTGGACCACGTAGGCGGAAAGCCCCGAGTTGAGCATGTTCACGATGAGCCAGGGCAGCCGCTTGGCGATGGAGTACGTCCACGGGCTGTCCATGGTTTCGTCCGCGGCCGCGCCCACCATCTTCTGCATGTCCTCGGTGGCCTCTTCGTGGATGATGTCGATGACGTCGTCGTGCGTCACCACGCCGAGCAGGCGGTCCTCGTAGTCCACGATGGGCAGCGCCAGGAAATTGTAGCGGGAGATGAGGTGCGCCACCTCCTCCTTGTCCACGTCGAAGGTCGCGGAGACGAGCACCTGGCCCTTGGCCAGCTCCATGAGCATCTCCCCGGGCGGGGCCAGCAAAAGGTCGCGCATGGTCAGCACGCCGACCAGCCGCTCCTGCCCGTCCACGAGGTAGGCGTAGTACGGGACTTCCTTGTCCGCGATCTCGGTGCGGATGACCTTGATGGCCTGATCCGCGGTCAGGCGCTCGTCGAGGATGACGATTTCCGTGTTCATGGCCCCGCCCGCGGTGTCCGGGTCGTAGGTCATGAGCGTGCGGATTTCGGCCGCGTCCTCCTTGGCCACCCGGCCGAGGATCTCCTGGGCCTGCTCCTCGTCCATATCTTCGAGAACGTCGGCCGCGTCGTCCGGCGACATCTCCGAGAGCAGTTCCGCGGCCTGGCGCGGGTCCATGCGCTCCAGCAGTTCGGAACGCTCGTAGCGCTCCATCTCGGCCACGGATTCGGCCGCGTCCTCGGGGTCCAGGGATTCGAGAACCCTGATCTGGTCCTCGAATTCGAGGTTCTCCAGGCGCGAGGCGACGTCCGCCGGATGCTCCTCGTCCTGGGGACGCGGGGCCTCCTCCGGCATCGCCTGGGGCGCGCCCTCGGTCGGGCGCAGTTTTTCCTGATCCGTCTCTGACATGGCGCTTGAGGTATCCCAATCGACCGCCGCAGTCAAAGCGGAGCGGCCTTTTCCAGCCCGCCGTCCTTGACGCTCCAGGGGGGCTGGGCTACTTTCCAGACCCGTTTGCATACGGCTGTCGCCGAACGGGAAAAGGTGTTAGTAACCAGCCCATGTCACAGAATCTTTTCGACGCTTTTTTCGCGGAACGCGGCCGCGGGTTTCTGATGCGGGCCATCGCCGCCGCCCTGGACGAGGACGGCCCGGATCTGACCAGCCGCGCCCTCTTCGCCCACGGCGAACGTCTGGACGCGGAGATCGTGGCCAAGGAGACGCTGGTGGTCTGCGGGCTGCCGCTCATCCCGCTCATCCTGGACAGTCTGGGCGATGCCGTCGCCCGCGACTTCCGCCTCGACCGCGCGGCCGAAGACGGCGACGAGGTCCCGCCCGGCCGCGTCCTGGCCAGCATCTCGGGCCCGGCCGCTCCACTGCTCAAGGCCGAGCGCGTGATCCTCAATTTCCTCTGCCACCTCTCCGGCGTGGCCACCCTCACCCGCACCCATGTCCGGGCCGTGTCCGGAACGCGCACCCGCATCCTGGACACGCGCAAGACCACCCCGGGCCTGCGGCGTCTTGAGAAGTACGCCGTGCGCGTGGGCGGCGGCCTGAACCACCGCATGGACCTGACCGAGATGCTGATGCTGAAGGACACTCACCTGGACCGCGCCGGAAGCATCGCCGGGGCCGTGGCGACGTTGCGCGCCGCCTACTCTCCCTGCCCTCCGGTGGAGGTCGAATGCCGCAGCCTGGCCGACGTGGCCGAGGCCGTGGCCGCTGGAGTCGAGCGCGTCATGTTCGACAACATGTCCCCGCAGGAGATCGCCGAGGCCATCAGGCTCGTCCCCCAGGGCATGGAGACCGAGATCAGCGGGGGCGTCCGCCTGGAGACCCTCCCCGCCCTGGCCGCCTTGGGCGCGGACTACATCTCCGTGGGCAGGCTGACCCATTCGGCCCCTGCCGCGGACATCAGCATGCGCGTACAGCGCGCCAACCACGCGGAGCGATGATGCAACAGAGCAGCGGGACGGAAACCGGCGTGGCCGGACAGATCGCCATGGTCCGCGAGGTCATGGGCAGGCGGATCGCCATCCTGGCCCACCACTACCAGCACGACGACGTGGTCCGCCACGCGGACATCGTGGGCGACTCCCTGGAGCTGGCGCGCCGCATCGAGGGGCTGAAGGCCGAGTACATCGTCTTTTGCGGCGTCTCCTTCATGGCGGAGACGGCGGCCATCCTGGCCGGTCCCTACCAGTCCGTGCGGCTGCCGGATATGGAGGCGGACTGCATCATGGCCGCCATGGCTCCGGCCAGGCGTGTGGAGAACGTGATCGCCCACCTCGCCGGGAGCACCGGACGGCGGATCATCCCCCTGGCCTACGTCAACACCTCGGCCGAGGTGAAGGCCGTGGTCGGCAGGCTCGGCGGCGCGGTCTGCACCTCGGCCAACGCCGCGAGGATGATGGAATGGGGTCTTGCGCAGGGCGACGCCGTCTGCTTCCTGCCGGACAAGAATCTGGCCGCCAACACGGCCGACGCCCTGGGCATCGCCGAGGACGAACGAGTCCTGCTCGACGTGCGCGGGGACGGCCGCAACGTCGATCCCGTGGCGGCCGGGCGGGCGCGGCTCTTCGTCTGGCCCGGCATGTGCGCCATCCACCACCGCATGCGGACGGAGCACGTTGCCGCGGCCCGGGCCGCGCATCCCGGCGCGCTGCTCGTGGTCCATCCCGAGTGCCGTCCCGAGGTGGTGAAGCTGGCCGACGCCGCGGGCTCCACGCGCCGGATCATCGAATTCTGCGAGCAGGCCCCCGGGGGCGCGACGATCATCGTGGGCACGGAGTTGAACCTGGTCCAGCGTCTGGCCGCGCGCCACGCGCCGGACAAGCGCATCCTGCCCCTGCTGCCCAGCATTTGCGAGAACATGGGCAAGATCACCGAGGAAAAATTGCTGCACTGCCTGCAAAAGATCCTTTCCGAATGCCGGGTGACCGTTCCGGAGGAGCTGAGCGAACCGGCCCGGCTGTCCATCACCCGCATGTTGGAGGCCTGCGCATGAACGGGCGGCAGACCACCCCCGTCCTGGTCGTGGGCTCGGGCATCGCCGGAGCGACCTGCGCCCTGACCCTGGCCGATCTGGGCGTTGAGGTCACGCTCCTGACCTCGGCCGAGAACCTGACCGAGAACAACACCGCCCTGGCCCAGGGCGGCATCGTCTACAAGGGCGGGGGAAACGACGCCGTGGCTCTGGTGCGCGACGTTCTGACCGCGGGCTGGCGGCAGAATCACGCCTCGGCCGTGCGCTTCCTGGCGCGCAAGGGACCCGAGGCCGTGGAGCGGGTGCTCATGGAGCGCGTGAAGGTGCCCTTTCACCGCACCAAGGAGGGCGCGCTGGCCCTGACCCGCGAGGGCGGGCATTCGCAGCCGCGTATCCTGCATTGCGCCGACTTCACCGGCCGGGCCATCATGGAGGCCTTGGCCACGGCCGTGGCCGCCGCGCCGAACATCCGCGTGCTCCACCGCCGCACGGCCATCGACCTTCTGACCACGCACCACCACAGCCGCCATCTGGACTACCGCTACAACCTGCAGAACCAGTGCGTAGGGGCCTACGTCTTCAACGGCGAGAACGGCCAGGTGGAAACCCTGCTGGCCGACGTCACGGTGCTGGCCACGGGCGGTCTGGGACAGATCTACCTGCACACCACGAACACCAAGGACTCCATCGGGTCCGGGCTGGCCATGGCCTATCGCGCCGGCGCCTGGACCATGAACAGCGAGTTCGTACAGTTCCACCCCACGGCCCTTTTCCACAAGGCCCGGCGGCGTTTTCTCATCTCCGAGGCCGTGCGCGGCGAGGGAGCCAAGCTCTACAACGCCGACGGCGAGGCCTTCATGCCGCGCTACGACTCGCGCGCCGACCTCGCGCCGCGCGACATCGTGACGCGCGCCATCATGGAGGAGATGCTGCGCACCGGGGAGCCCTGCGTCTTTCTCGATGCGGCCACCCACGTGCCGCTCGACCTCGCCAAGCGCTTCCCGACCATCCACGCGCGCTGTCAGGAGGCGGGCATCGACATGACCCGCCAGCCCATTCCGGTGGTGCCCGCGGCGCATTATTCCTGCGGCGGGGTTCTCACCGACGAGCGGGGACGCACCACTCTGCACCGTCTCTACGCCGTGGGCGAATGCGCCTGCACCGGCGTGCACGGGGCCAACCGGCTGGCCAGCACCTCGTTACTGGAGGGCCTGCTCTGGGGCCATGAGGCGGCCCGGGACATCGCCAGGGGCTTTTCGCGCAAGACTTTCGTCAAACCCAAGCTGCAGGCCTCCATCCCGGACTGGGAGAACCCGGCCGCCACGCACGAGGAGGATCCGGCCCTCGTCGCCCAGGACTGGGCCGCCATCCGCAGCACCATGTGGAACTACGTGGGCATCTCGCGCTCCACGGCCCGGCTCAAACGGGCCCTTTCGGACATCAACAATCAGTACCATCAGGTCCAGAAGTTCTACCGCGAGACGCCGGTGACCAAGGAACTCGTGGACCTCTTCCACGGCTGCCAGACGGCCTACATCGTGACCACGGCGGCCCTGCGCAACGTGCGCACCTCGGGCTGCCACCACAGGGTGGATTGACAGATGCTGACCACGGCGCTTTCCCTGACCAAGATCATCGGCAGCCTCGACCACCGCCTGGAGGTCCTCTTCGCCCTGGCCGGGGAGTTCGCCCGGCGGGGGCGCATCCGGGACGCCGAGACCGCGCTCGACGGCGCGTCGCGCGTGCTGCTTCTTTCCGAGCACCAGCGTTCGCGGCTGGCCGAGTCGTTGGGCGGCTGGGCCATCAAGAAGCCGGTGGGCCAGCTCGGCGTCGGCTGGATGACTCTGGACCTGGCCGAGGAGATGGACCGGGTGCGCGGCGGCGTCCGCTACAACGAACTGGCCGCCCGCTACTGCGGCGCGGCGCGGGCGTACGATCTCTCCGAGCGCCTGGGCGCGGGCCAAACCAGCCCGGTGACGATGAAGGAGATCGAATCCCTGGTGCAGGGCGGCAACATGAAGCTGATCGACGCCG
Organism: Desulfovibrio sp.; assembly: GCA_022839785.1. Classification (GTDB taxonomy): domain Bacteria; phylum Desulfobacterota; class Desulfovibrionia; order Desulfovibrionales; family Desulfovibrionaceae; genus Alkalidesulfovibrio. The sequence continues at coordinate 131,844 of JALHJW010000004.1, forward strand.
CACGCTGGCTGACGCAGATTTTCGCGGCCTCGGTGGGAGGGGCGCTGCGGGAGGCCGCCCTGCCCTCCCTCACGCTGCTGTGCAGCGTCTACGACGAGATGACCTGGGAGCGCGAGGATGATCCCGCCCTGGCCGAGATCATCGGCGTCTGCTTGGCGGATTTCGTCGCGGCCTATTCCTGAGCCGCCCGTCCCCAAAATACGCAAAACCGTCTTTTAGGGAAGACCGCCAAGCCGAAAAACGTGGCTTTCGGCTTACTCACGCCGCCTCTGGCGGCTGAGCCGGGCATTCGTCCGGCTCATGTGTCGCGTATGCTCGTCGGAAATCATATCGCGCATCTTCATGGACGCGACACTAGACGTCGCCCTCGGGGTTGGGCTTGAAGGCCTTGGCCTTGTTCGTCTCCTCTTCCTCCTGCCGCTCGAAGGACTTGGGGTCGAAGGCAAGCAGGATCGGGCTGGCCACGAAGATGGAGGAGTAGGTGCCGAAGCCGATGCCGATGAGCAGGGCCAGGGAGAAGTCGTGGATCACGCCGCCGCCGAAGAAGAAGAGGCAGAAGACCACGAGCAGGGTGGTGCCCGAAGTCAGCAGCGTGCGCGACAGGGTTTGGTTGACGCTGGTGTTCAGCAGCGTGGCGAAGTCGGGCGAGATCTTGGCCCGGACGTTCTCGCGGATGCGGTCGTAGACGATGATGGTGTCGTTGAGGGAGTAGCCGATGACGGTCAGCACCGCCGCCACCACCGTGAGGTCGAATTCCTTGTTCAACAGCGAGAAGACGCCCACCACCACGAGCACGTCGTGAACCAGCGAGATCACCGCGCCCAGGGCGTAGTTGAGCCGGAGCTTCCAGCACAGGATCATGGTCAGGAGCACCGCGCCGAGGATCAGGCCCCCCATGGGCACGCCGACCAGCTTGAGCAGGTAGATGCCGCCCGCGAGTCCCGCGGACATGACGGCCGCGGCCAGCCAGCGCTGCTCGAAGCGACCGGAGATGTACACGGCGATGAGCAGCGTGGCGTAGAACATGGCCTCCATGGCCTTGGTGCGCAAATCCGCGCCGACCTTGGGGCCGACGCTCTCCAGCCGCTGCACTTCGTAGCCGAGGCCCGGAAGCTTCTCGGCCAGCCCCTTGTCCAAGGCCGCGCGCACCGCGCTGGAGGGCGTGTCCGTGCCGGAGAGGCGGATGAGATATTCGTGTTCGTCGGCCTCGCCGAAACGCTGGGCCTGCGCCCCCTCAAGGCCGGAAACGGCCAGGGCTTCGTTCAGGGCCGAGAGGTCGGCGTCCTTGGCCAGCTTGATCTGGACCACGGTGCCGCCCGAGAAGTCGATGCCGTAGCGCGGTCCGCCCTTGAGCAGCAGCGAGCCGACGCAGAGCAGGATTAGAACGGCGGACAAGACGTAGGCCGCCTTGCGCTTGCCGATGAAGTCGAAGTTGATGTCGTGCTTGACGATCGAGAGTCCCATCTGCGTCTCCCCTCAGATGCTCAGCTTGGCGGATGCGGAGTTCCGCGAGGTCAACAGGTCGAACAGGACGCGCGAGACGAAGATGGCCGTGAACATGGACGAGACGATGCCCAGGATCAGGGTCACGGCGAAGCCGCGCACGGGACCGGTGCCGAATTCGTAGAGCACCAGGGCGGCGATGACCGTGGTCAGGTTGGCGTCCAGGATGGTCATGGAGGCGCGGCTGTAGCCCTCGTCGATGGCGGCGCGCGGCGTATAGCCGCGGCGCAGGTTCTCGCGGATGCGTTCGTAGATGAGCACGTTGGCGTCCACGGCCATGCCGATGGTCAGGATGATGCCCGCGATGCCCGGCAGGGTCAGGGTGGCCCCGAAGGCGGCAAGGCCAGCCATGATGAAGACGATGTTCAGCATCAGCACCGTGTCCGCGATGAGGCCCGCGAGGCCGTAATACACGACCATGAACACGACCACCGCGGTAAAGCCGATGAGTGCGGCCTGGACGCCGGCGTCGATGGACTCCTGGCCCAGGGAGGGGCCCACGGTGCGCTGCTCCAGCACCTTGACCGGCGCGGGCAGCGCGCCCGCGCGCAGGACCAGGGCCAGGTCGTGGGCCTGCTCCACGCTGAAGTTGCCGGTGATCTGGGCGCGGCCGCCGCCGATGCGGTCCTGGATGACCGGCGCGGAGTAGATTTTGCCGTCCAGCACGATGGCCAGCTTCCTGCCCACGTTCTCGCCGGTGATGCGCTCGAACTGCCGCGCGCCCCGGGCGTCGAAGGTCATGGTCACGTAAGCTTGGTTCCAGGTGTCGAAGGCCGTGCCCGCGTCGGAGATGGCCTCGCCGGTCAGCGCGGCCTCGGAGTGCACGACCACAGGGCGGTCGACGTTGCCGCCGTCCTGGCCCTTGGCACTGAGCATGAGCACCTCGCGGTTCGGGGGCAGGACGCCTCTGGCCGCCTTGTCCGCGTCCACGGCGTCGTCCACGAGGCGGAATTCGAGGTGCGCGGTCTGGCCGATGATGGAGATGGCGCGTTCAGGGTCCTGCAGGCCTGGCAGCTGCACCTGGATGCGGCCTCCGGTCTGTTGACGGATGTCCGGCTCGGCCACGCCGAACTGGTCGATGCGGTTGCGGATGGTCTTGACCGCCTGCTCGACGGTCAGGCCGGAAAGGTAGGTGCGGTATTCCTGGGTGAACCCCACGAGGTATTCCACGCGGCCGTCCGCCGTGGGAGTGCGTTCCAGGATTGCGAGATTCTTGAACTTCGAGGAGAGCAGCGCGTCCAGCCCGGCCTGCTGGTCCGCTTTCAGCAGGCTGAAGGCCAAGCGGTGTCCCGGTCTGAGTGTGGGTTTCAGCACCGCGATCTTTTCCTCGCGGGCCTCGTCGCGTATTTCGCTGCCGATCTGGGCGAGCTGGTTGTCCAGCGCGGTGTCGACATCGGCCTCAAGGGTCAGGTGGATGCCGCCCTTGAGGTCCAGGCCGAGGCTGATCTGATCCTGCGGCAGGAGTTCGCCGAGGGGGGAATTGCGCACCGACGGAAAGGACGGCAGCATCCAGGCCAATCCGAGCAGCGTGATGGCGGCGACCAGGCCGATGCGCAGGCCGAGACTCAATTTCATGACTGCTCCTTTGTCTCGAAGTGGAAGCCCTGTAGCAGCCCCCAAAAACAAAGGCAAGCGCCAGGGGGTCCCTGGCGCTTGCCGCGTTGTCGCGCAAGGCCTGGCGGGCTATTTCCTGCCCTTGACCTCGTCGGCGCTGGCCGCGCCGGAGACGAAGCTGCGGTTGACCTTGATGTTCAGGTTTTCGGCGATCTCGATGACCAGGACGTCGCCGTCCACCTCGACGATGCGGCCGTAGATGCCGCCGCCGGTCAGCACGTAGTCGCCCTTCTTCAGGGCGGCCAGGAACTCCTTGTGCTGCTTGGCCTTCTTCTGCTGCGGACGGATGAGCAGGAAATAGAAGATGGCGAACATCAGGATCAGGGGGAGCATGGACATGAGCGGATTCGCGCCCGCGTCGCCTCCCTGGGGCGCAGCGCCCATCGCGTAAGCCAGGCTTTCGAAAAGCATCGGACTCTCCTCGTTCCGGTTTGACTGGTCCCCTAGCTGGGACAGTACATGTTGCCGTACGGCCGGTGCGAGAACGGGCTGACCTTGTGGAAGCGTTCGGACAGGATCAGGTCCGGGGATTCGTCGAATTCCCGGGCGAAGGCCGCCACGTTGCAGGAGATGATCTCCATGTCCTCGCTCTCGCACGGAACGCACTTGAGCTTGGGGCCGAGCTGTTCCGGGGGCACTTCGCCGCGGACGTAGATCACGCCGCCGTGCATGCCCGTGCCGAGCGACCGGCCACAGATGGGGGCATACGTCTTGTCGGAGAACATGCCAAGCAAAATGATGGCTCCGCCGGCCATGTATTCGCCCAGAAAGTCGCCCGCCTTGCCGCCGATGACGATCACCGGGCGTTTGTCCATGTAGGCCTTCATGTGGATGCCCACACGGTAGCCCACGTCCGTGCGGACGAAGATGTGGCCGCCGCGCATGCCGTAGCCGATGACGTCTCCGGCCAGACCGTTGATCACGATGCGGCCCTCGTCCATGGTGTTGCCCACGCCGTCCTGGGCGTTGCCCTCGACGCGGATGTGCGGGCCGCGCATGAAGGCGCCCATGTCCTGGCCGGGCGTGCCGTGGACCGTGAAGGTGAGGTTTCCGGCGAGGCCGGTGGCGATGTAGCGCTGTCCCTTCACGCCGGTGAGGACGAAGTCGGTCACGCCGTCGGCCACGGCGGCGCGGATCTGCTCGTTGAGTTCGCGGTAATAGATGCCGCTGCTGTCGATGGTCAAGGATGTGCCGGACATGCTACGCCTCCACTTCCACGATGATGGGTTCGCCCGCCTTGGGCGCCCAGATGTTGTCGAGCGTGCCGCAGACTTCGCGGATGGCGCTCTCCTCGGAGGACATGTAGACGCGGCTCCCCTCCTCGGCCACGACCAGGGGTCTGAGCTTGACCCGGTCGTTGAGCCCGAAGAGGCCGGTGGAGTTGCCCACCAGGATGGCGAAGGGACCGTTGAGGCAGGCCGAGCCGTAGATCATGCGCATGGCCGAGAAGAGCTTCTTCTCGCGTTCGTCCATGCGCGCGATCTCGTCCCAGAAGGGGGGCGCGAAGACCCAGGAGGCCATGCGCTTGTCCAGGCCGTGTTTGCGGATGAGCAGATCGATGAGGTAGGCCACGACCTCGGTGTCGGTCATCAGGGTGCAGACGTAGCCGCGTTCTTCGAGATAGCGTTTGTTGATGCCGTAGGACGATATCTCGCCGTTGTGCACGATGGACCAGTCGAGCAGCGTGAAGGGGTGCGCGCCGCCCCACCAGCCGGGAGTGTTGGTCGGGAAGCGGTTGTGGCCGGTCCAGACGTGTCCCTTGTACTCGTGCAGGCGGTAAAATTCGGCGATGTCCTCGGGAAAGCCCACGCCCTTGAACGCGCCCATGTTCTTGCCGCTGGAGAAGATGAAGGCCTTGTCCTCGACGTTGCTCACCGCGCCCAGGGTGGTGTTGACGTGCATCACCACGCGCACCACGTAGTCCTCCTCCTCCAGTTCGCGCCACTGCGGACGGTCCTCGTCGCGCGGCTGCAGGAAGTAGCGCCAGACCTTGGGGGGCATGGAGACCTTGGCCTTGATGTTCGTGGGGATGGGCTCGGCGGCCTTGACGTGGAAGTGGGACTTGAGCAGCGCCTCCACCTCCTCCAGCTTCTCGTCGCGGTAGCCCATGACGTGGAAGCAGTAGAAGTCGGCCATTTCGGGATAGATGCCGTAGGCCGCGAAGCCGCCGCCCAGGCCGTTGCCGCGGTCGTGCATGGACGCCATGGCGTCGATGGCCACGGTGCCGGAGATCGGCGTGCGCTTCTTGTCGATGACGCCGAAAACGCCGCAGCCGGAGATGTCCTTTACGTAGTCGAAGCTGTGCCGGGGCGCGGTGCTCAAGGTCGTGTCCTCCAGAAAAGAGCGTCCGGGACGCCTACTCGTCGTTCTCAAGAACCAGGGCCGCGTTGGGGCAGACCTCCACGCAGGCCGGGGAGCCACGGTCCTTGCACAGGTCGCATTTGAAGATCTTGCCCTTGGCCGGATCGCGGCCGATGGAGCCGAAGGGGCAGGCCATGATGCAGGACCAGCAGCCCACGCAGCGCGCCTCGTCGTATTCGATGCGGCCGCTGGCCGGATCGCGGAAGAGCGCGCCCGCGATGCAGGCATGCACGCACTTGGGGTCGGCGCAGTGCTGGCAGGACAGGGCCACGGCGCTGTCGCCGCGATGGATGACGGTCTTGCAGGGCGAGAGGCCGGCCGGACGTTCCTTGGTGTAGGCGATGATCAGGTCGCCGGAGGCGCTGTGCGCGGTCAGACAGGCCAGCTCGCACAGATGGCAGCCGATGCAGTTTTCCTTGACGGGTTTGACGCGCTTCATGGCCTACCTCCCCGCGTGCTTGATGCCCAGGATGTCGAGTTCCACCTGGTTCAGGCCCACGGCGCGCAGCTTGTCGCGGTTGCCGCGCAGGCTTTCGATGGAGTTCAGGCCCATGGCCCCGAGCATCTCCTGGATCTCGTGGCCCCACGCCTTGACCAGGTTGGCCAGCTTGCGGGCGGCCATGTCCGGATTCTGGCGCTTGGCCAGCTCGGGGTTGTTGGTGGCGATGCCCCAGGGGCACTTGCCGGTGTAGCAGCGGCCGCACATGGTGCAGCCCGTGGCGATGAGCGCCGCCGAGCCGATGTACACGGCGTCCGCGCCCAGCGCGATGGCCTTGACCACGTCCGCGGAGCAGCGGATGCCGCCCGAAACCACGATGGAGGCGCGGTTGCGGATGCCCTCCTCGCGCAGGCGCTGGTCCACCGAGGCCAGGGCCAGCTCGATGGGGATGCCCACGTAGTCGCGGAACATGATCGGGGCCGCGCCCGTGCCGCCGCGCATGCCGTCGATGCAGACGATATCCGCGCCCGCGCGCACGATGCCCGAGGCGATGGCCGGGGCGTGATGCACGGCGGCGATCTTGACCGCCACCGGCTTGGTGTACGAGGTGGCTTCCTTGAGCGCGTAGATGAGCTGCAGCAGATCCTCGATGGAATAGATGTCATGGTGCGGCGCGGGCGAGATGGCGTCCGAGCCGAGCGGCACCATGCGGGTCTGGGAGACGCGCTCGTCGATCTTCTCGCCGGGCAGATGGCCGCCGATGCCGGGCTTGGCCCCCTGGCCGATCTTGATCTCCACGCCGCAGCCCGCGTTCAGGTAGTCGCGATGCACGCCGAAGCGGCCCGAGGCGACCTGGACGATGGTGTTCTTGCCGTATTTGTAGAGATCCTTGTGCAGGCCGCCCTCGCCGGTGTTCCAGGCGATGCCCAGCTCCTCGGCGGCGCGGGCCATGCCCACGTGCAGGTTGAAGTTGATCGCGCCCAGGCTCATGGCCGCGAACATGATCGGGTAATTGAGTTCGATCTGCGGCGCGATGCGGGTCTTCAGCACCGGCCCGCTCGCCGAGGGTTCGATCTCCAGCTTCTCCGGCTTGGCGCCGAGGAAGGTCTTCAGTTCCATGGGCTCGCGCAGCGGGTCGATGGAGGGGTTGGTGACCTGGCTGGCGTCGAGCAGCATGTTGTCGAAATAGATGGGGATGTCCGTGACGCAGCCCATGCCGCCCAGAAGCACGCCGCCGGTCTCGGCCTGGCGGTAGATGTACTTCAGGAAGTGCGGCTTCCAGACGTTGTGTTCGCGGAATTCGGAGGGCTTGCGGCGGATGGTCAGGCACTGGGTGGGGCAAAGGGCCGCGCAGCGTTGGCAGCCGATGCACTTGCTGCTGTCGTGCCGGACCTGTTGTCGGTTTTCATCCCAGTAGTGAACGCCGTACGAGCACTGCCGCACGCAGACCTGGCAGTCGATGCAGTTCTCGCGGTCACGGTCCACGAAAAAGTCGTGATACGTCTTGGTGATGGGTGTGAAGGCCAAGCGAACCACCTCGTCTGAATCGTTTCGGGCGTCCCGCTGGCGGCGGCGCGGCTGTTTCCACAGGCGTCGGCCGGAAGGGACGATGATTCTATGTTTTCCCGTCGATACGTCAAGGAAAAGTCCGAGCTAGATTTCACACTCGGGCGACTCTGTCAAGATTTGATAAACAGAGGAAAATCAAGGGTTCAGAGCGGTTTTGGAGGGGTATTAGATGACAAATTTGTCAAAGATGACATTTTTGTAAACCGAAACCCCTTAATATTATTCAATTTTGCAGGTTGAAGGGCGAACGGCATTCGCGATACGGAGCGAACCCCTCCCGAAACGCCTCCGCGAGGCTTCCGAAAGCGATGCGGCGTCCCGGAGCGCTTGCCGCCAAAGGACCGCAGCCTTCCGCAGGTCCGAAACGGAGGCTGTGCGCATTTCCTTCCCAAAGAATTTTGTTTTTTTCGTCCGAAAGCACGCCGGGCCAGAACCCTCTGCCCTCTTCAATGGCGTTTTGCTGCAGATCGAGCAACCGCCGCGTCCGGTCCGGCCGCCCGTCGGCGTGCGGATAGACGAAGGCCAGCCCCTCGCCCACCAGCATCTCCTCCAGACTGCGCCCGTCCGTGAGCACGGACTCGGCCACGATCCGGCCGTGTCTGTCCCGGCCGATCCCGAAGATTTCCACATCCCTGTCCAGAACGAGTCCGCGCAATCGTTCTGTCGCCTGGGCCGCGAAGAACTGCGCCGGGGCGTCCCGCCGTTCCGTTTCCGGGGCGTCGATACCGGCCAGGCGGACAACACGGCCGTCGGTTGTGACAAACGTGTCGCCGTCCGGAACGAAGCGCACGCGCACCGTCTCGCCCCCCTGCCCCGTCCCGGCGGCCGGATTCGCCAGAAGCGCGGCCAGGAGCAGTCCCAGGAACGCAAAAAGGCGGCCCGAAGCCGCCTTTTGCCTGCGAATGTCCAGGGGGTGCATCAGCTCTCGTAGTAGGACTTGAGGACCTGGCTGCGCACGGGATGGCGCAGCTTGCGCAGGGCCTTGGCCTCGATCTGGCGGATGCGCTCGCGCGTGACGTTGAAGAGCTTGCCCACCTCCTCAAGGGTGTGGTCGGACTTCTCGCCGATGCCGAAGCGCTTGCGCAGGACCTGCTCCTCGCGCGGGGTGAGGTCGGCCAGCACCCGGGCGATCTGCTCGCCGAGCTTGGTGTTGACCACCTCCTCGGCCGGGGCCACGGCCTTCTTGTCCTCAATGAAATCGCCCAGGGAGGAATCTTCCTCGTCGCCGATGGGCGTCTCCAGGGAGATGGGCTCCTTGGCGATCTTGAGGACCTTCTTGACCTTCTCAAGGGGGTAGTCCATGCGCTCGGCGATCTCTTCCGGCGTGGGGTCGCGGCCCAGCTCCTGCACCAGGTAGCGCGAGGTGCGGATGAGCTTGTTGATGGTCTCGATCATGTGCACGGGGATGCGGATGGTGCGGGCCTGGTCCGCGATGGCGCGGGTGATGGCCTGCCTGATCCACCAGGTGGCGTAGGTCGAGAACTTGTAGCCGCGCTGGTACTCGAACTTGTCCACGGCCTTCATCAGGCCGATGTTGCCCTCCTGGATGAGGTCCAGGAACTGCAGGCCGCGGTTGGTGTACTTCTTGGCGATGGACACGACCAGACGCAGGTTGGCGCGGATCAGCTCCTGCTTGGCGCGCATGGCCGCGTCGTTGCCGCGCTTGATGCGCCACAGGACCTCTTCGAGGTCCGAGACGTTGTGGCAGCACTTGTCCTGCAGGCGGACCAGGATCTCCATCTTGCCCGCCAGCATCTCCTTGTAGGAGAAGAACTCCTCCACGGTGAGGCCCAGGGCGTCCGCGGCCTTGACCGGGTTCATGTCGCGCGCATCCACGGCGCGGAATATCTCCTGGATGTCGGCCTGGGTCTTGCCCGTGGACATGATGTAGGCGGCGAGGTCGCGCTGGCAGTTGTGCATCTGGCGCACGTAGTCCTCGACCGTCTCGATGATGCGGTCGATGAGCGTCTTCTCCAGCTTGATGTCGCGCAGGCGGAAGACGATCTCCTCCTTGAAGCCCAGAATTTCCTGCTGCACCGCGGCCACGCGGCGGGCCAGGGTGGCGCAGCCGTCGAGCTTGGTGTAGACCTTGCGCTTCTTCTTGAAGGAACCCTTGATCTCCTCCAGCAGGTGGATGACCCGCTGGCGCTGGCTCATCTCGTCCTCGGAGGGATCGTCCTCCTCGATGGTCTTGACCACATCCTTGAGCTTGATGCGGCCGTTCTTGAGGTCCTGGCCCACCTGGACCAACTCCTCCACCGCGATGGGCACTTCCACCAAGGCGTAGAGCACGTCCATCTCGCCGGACTCGATCTTCTTGGCGATGACCACCTCGCCCTCGCGGTCGAGCAGCGGCACCGCGCCCATCTCACGCAGGTACATGCGCACCGGGTCGGTGCTGCGCGCGGCATAGTCGGCCGCGTCCTCGCCGTCGTCGATGTCGATGATGGAGGCCGCGTCGCAGATCTCCTCCTCGCCGAGGTCCACCGCCCCCATGGGGTCCTTCTTGGTGGCCTCCTTCTCCGAATCCACGATGGCGATGTCCATGGAGTCGAAGATGGAGATGATCTCCTCGATCTGCTCGGGGTTGTTGATCTCCGAGGGCAGCGCGTTGCCGAGCTCCTCGAAGGTGAGGAAGCCCTTCTTCTTGCCCTGGGCGATCAGCCCCTGGATCTGCTGGATGTCCTTGAGGTTGTTCATTAAGCCTCCCGCATGTCATTCACGGCGTCGAACAGGGCCTTGGAAAGCCGCAGCTCCTCGTCCCTGTCGCCGCGCCGCTGCGCCTCCCGCAGGGCTTCCTGCAGGTTGCCGCGGCGGCGCTGGCAGATAATGTTGCGCAGGCCCCGGGTCATCTCCCGCCAGGCCTCCATGTAGCCCTCTCCCTGGTGCTGCGGCAGCTCGGCGGTCTTGGCGACAAACAGCTTTTCGTCCTCGTCGAGGAGGTGGAAGACGGCGCTCACGCCGTTCTCACCGCATTCGCTGAGCTTGTCCCAAAAACTCCGGCCCCATTCGGACTCCAGGGCGAGGTCGTAGTCGTTCTCCAGAAAATCCTTCCAGCACTCCGGATGCAGCACGATGAAGGACAGCAACTGCCGGTCGCCCGCGCTGCCCTCCCCGGCCAGCCGCAGCGCCGCCGCGGCGCCGCGGGGCGTCGCGCCCTGCGCAGCCGCCTCCCGGCCCCGTTCCGGCCCCTTGACCACGGCCATGGTGCCGCGCCGCAGCGTGGCCTCGTCCAGACCGAGACCCTCTGCCAGACGGGGCAGATACCAGGCCAGCCAGTCCTTCTCGCGCAGGGACGAGAGAAAGCCCCGCGCCCACTCCATGACTTCGCGCGCCGAGGCCGTGGCCACGGTTTCGCCCATGCAGAAGTCCAGGCCGTCCACGGCCTCGGACAGACAGGTCTCGAACCCCGTCCGGCCCTCGGCCTTCAAGAGATCGTCCACGTCCTGCCCGCCGGGCAGGAGGACCACGGAGCAGGCCAGTCCCTGGGCCAGGATCATCTCCGCGCTGCGCAGCGCGGCCTTGCGTCCGGGCGCGTCGCCGTCGAAGACCAGGTCCACGCGCTTGCAAAAGCCCGCCAGGCGCTTCACCTGCTCCGGCGTCAGGGCCGTGCCGAGCACGCCCACCGCGTCCTGAAAGCCGAACTGGTGCAGGGTGAGCACGTCCATGTAGCCTTCGGTGAGCAGGACGCGGCGCGAGCGGGCCATGTGCGGCCGCGCCTGGAACAGGCCGTAGAGGTGCTCGCCCTTCTTGTAGATGGGCGAGTCCGCGCTGTTCAGGTACTTGGGCGCGTCCTTGTCGTCCGGGTCCACGATGCGGCCGCCGAAGGCGATGACCTTGCCGGAGAGGTCCTGTATGGGAAAGATCAGGCGACCCCGGAAGCGGTCGTATACCCTGCCGGAGTCGTTCTTCGAGAGCAGTCCGGCGATCACGCCCTGCTCCTCGGCGTAGCCCTTGGCCGCGAGGTGCTTCTTCAGCCCCTCCCAGTCGTCGGTGGACGCGCCCAGGCCGAAGGCCTCCGTCAGTTCGGGCGCCGCCCTGCGGCGCGCAAGATAGTCGCGCACCGCCTTGCCCGCCGCCCGGTTGACGACCGAGCGGAAATACTCCTGGGCCAGACGGTGCATCTCCAAGCAGGCGGTCTTCTGCTTCTTGCGCGCATCCGCCTGCGGGTCCGGGGCCAGCCCCTTGAGCTGGATTCCGGCCTCCTGCGCCAGGGCCTCCACGGCGTCGCGGAACTCCAGACCGTTGATGCGGCCGTAGAAGTCGATGACGTCGCCCGTGGCCTGGCAGCCGAAACAATAGTAGAACCCGAGGTCCTGGTTCACGGAAAAGGACCCCTTGGTCTCCTGGTGGAAGGGGCAGGGCCCCATCCAGCGGCCGCCCGACGAGGGCCGAAGCTCAACGTAGCGGCGCACGACCTCCACCAGATCGAGCCGCGTCTTCAGCTCCTGGATGACCCCGGAATCGTAGCCCATCGCCTTCCCTGCGGCCTGACGCCCGCAACCGGCCCCCCGCACGGGGGAATACCTAATGCCGCCCTGCCCGCTGGCAAGGGGGTCACGCGAATTCGACAATGGTCTTGCCGTCGCCCCCTTCTTCCTCGGATGCCAGGAAGAAGTGCGCGACAGCCGGAAAATCCTTCAAAAAGACATGCACCTCGCGCCTGAGCGCGCCGCTGCCTTTGCCGTGGACGACCTCCACGTGCGACCGGCCCTTCAGCAGGGCCTGATCCAGAAAACGGGCAAGCTCCGACAATGCGGCGTCCGCACGGAAGCCGCGGATGTCGAGCGTGAGACGCTCGCCACCTTCGGCGCGCACCGTGACGGACGCCGGAACGGATGCCTTGGGGGACGTTGCGGACTTGCCGAGATCGCCTGCCTCCACCCAGAGGGAGACGCCGCCGATGTCCAGCTTGACCTGGCCGCGTTTGGGGTCTTTGCCCAGCACAGTGCCGAGCTTATCCCATGATAAATACCGCACCTTATCCCCGATGGCAAGATCGGCCAGGGACAGGGTCTCGCCCGGCGCGGGTTGCGGACGGTCCGCGCCCGCGACCTCCTCACGGGCCTTGGCCAGTTCGGCCAGGGCCTTCTTGCGTTCCAGCCTGCCCTCGCGCCAAGCGCGCATGATTTCCTGGGAGGTGGCCTGCAGCCGTTCCAGGGCGACACGCTTCTCTTTTTCGTAGCGCTCTTCGAGCCGCTGGCGCTTGTCCGCGGTCTTTTTCTGCTCGCGCCGCAGGCCCGCAACCTCCTTCTCGCGCTCCACGGCCAGCTCGTTGAGCCGGGTGAGCACGCGGGAGGAGTCGCCGCCCTCCATGAGCAGATTCTGCTCGGCGCGCCTGAGGATCTCCTCGGGCAGGCCGTGTTCGCGCGCCACGTCAAGGGCGATGGAGGCCCCGGCCTGGTCGTAGGCCAGCTTGAAGAGCGGGCGCTTGGTGGCGGGGTCGAAGAGCACGGAGGCCGAACGCACCAGGGGATTGGTCAGGCCGTAGGCCTTGAGCCCCGGAAAATGCGTGGCGCAGGCGCAGACGGCGCCGCGCTCCATGATGCTGTCCACCACGGCCTGGGCCAGGGCAGCGCCCTGGGCCGGGTCCGTGCCCGCGCCGAACTCGTCGAGGATGACCAGGGCCGAGGCGTCCACCTGCTCCCAGACGCGGGAGAGCGACCGGATCTGGGCCGTGAAGGTGGACAGGTGTTCCTCCAGGCTCTGTTCGTCGCCCAGAAAGGCGAATATCTTCCTGAAGCGCGGCAGGCTGGAGCCCTCGTCCACGGCCACGGGCAGGCCGGACAGGGCCATCAGGGCGGAAATTCCCAGGGTCTTGAGGCAGACGGTCTTGCCGCCGGCGTTGCCGCCGCTGACGATGAGCGCGAGCTGGCCGTCCAGCAGTTCGATGTCCTGTGGCGTGGCGGCCTCGCCCGCGAGCGCCAGCAGCGGATGGCGGGCGCGCGCCAGCCGCACGGGATCGCCGTCCCTGGGCAGCAGGATGCTTCCGTCCATGTCCGCGGCAAGCCGCGCCTTGGCCAAAAGGAAATCCACCTCGGCCAGCATGGACGCGGTGGCCCGCACCGCGTCCAGTTCCTGGCGCACGTAGGAGGTCAGCAGGACCAGGACCTTGCGCTCTTCCTCGCGTTCCTCCTGCTTCAACTCCTGCAGGCGGTTGTTCACGTCCACCAGGAACAGGGGCTCGAAGTAGCAGGTCTCGCCGGTCTGCGAATAGTCGTGGATGATGCCGGGCAGGCGGTTCTTGAAGCTGGTCTTCAGCGGCACCACGAAGCGGTCCGAGGAGATGGTCATGTAGTCCTCCTGCAGGAAGGCCGAGAGCCCTTCCTTCTGGAGGAAATCCTTGACCCGCTTGGTGCATGCCTGGTTGATGGAGCGTATCTCCGCGCGCACGGAAAAGAGCTCGGGCGAACTTTCGTCCTTCAGCCTGCCGTCGGGGTCGAGGCAGCGCCGCAGGCCCGCGGACGTGGTCTCCGGATGGGGCGCGCCATGCACCAGGGCCGCGAGCAGGTCCCAGCCGCGCGCGGCGTGTTGCTCCAGCGTCTGGCGCACGTTGCGGGCGGTGGCCAGGACGTCGCGCAGGGCCACCAGGGCGTCCGGGTCGAGGACGGCATGGGGTGAGCCGAGAAAGGCCAGGAGTCCGGAGATGTCGGGCCAGGCGGCCAGGGAGACGCCGCCCTCCGCGCGCCAGGCCAGGGCCTGGGCGGCCAGCTGCGCCGTCCGGCGCAGCTCCTCCTCGTCGGCCATGGGCGCGGCCGTGCGGCAACGCGCGCGTCCGGCCTCGGACACGGCGCGTTCCGCCAGGGCGTCCAACGCCTTGGGGAATTCAAGAAGATGAAATGTTCGGCGTTCCATGAACGGCGCGGCGGACGGACCGCGATCAGGCGAGGCGGGCGCGGACCGCGGCGCTGGCCTTGGCGCCGTCGATGGCGCCCTTGTGCGCGGCCATGAGCGCCTTCATCACCGCGCCCATGTCCTTCATGCCGCTCGCCCCGACCTGGGCCACGGCCGCGTCGACGGCGGCCGCCAACTCGGCGTCGGAAAGCTGCCGGGGCAGGTAGGCTTCCAGAATGGCCAGCTCGGCGTGTTCCTTGGCCGAGAGGTCGGTGCGGCCCGCGGCGTCGAACTGCTCGATGGATTCCTTGCGCTGCTTGGCCTGGCGGCCGATGACCTCAAGCACGTCGTCGTCGGAAAGCTCGCGCAGCAACTCCACCTGACGGTTCTTGAGCGCCGCCTTCAGCATCCGCAGGGTGCCGACGCGGGTTTCTTCCTTGGCCTTGTAGGCGACGAGAAAGTCGGATTCGATGGTCTTCTGCAGGCTCATGAGGATTCCGTCCGTTGTTGGAGTCCGCGTTGCGCCCCGCCCGGACGCCAAAAGAACTGCGCGGCGGCAGAAGCCGGAACCCGGCCCCGCCCGCCGCAGGCGGTGGACGTGATCCGGGGCGCGCATCCGCGCGCCCCGGAGCGAATTTCCTAGGACATGTTCATCTTGCGCATCTTCTTGAGAAGACGCTTGCGGGCGGCGGCTTTCTTCTTCTTGCGCTGCACGCTGGGCTTTTCGTAATGCTGGCGCTTCTTCAGCTCGGACAGAACGCCCGCCTTTTCGATCTGCTTCTTGAAGCGGCGCAACGCGATGTCGAAGTTGTCGCTGTCGTCGAGAATGACTCCGGGCAAAGGAATCACCTCCCCGTAATGATTTCTTCTTCCCGCAAGGGAAGGATGGTTTTGGTACCCCACTCCCCGCTGCAAGGCAAGCCTTTTCCCGCCAGGGTCCCGGCCGGAGTGCAAAAAAAGCGGCCCGCGGATTCCCGCGGGCCGCCGGAACTGCAAGGCGCGCGAACTAGTGGTGATGGCCTTCCTTGTGCTGGCAGACATCCCACAGGGTCTTCATGACGGCAAGGCCGAGGCCGGTGCCGATGATGCCCAGGACCGCATAGAGGACGCCGAAGAAGACGAAATGATCAGGCATCCACCAGGGAAGGTCCCAAGGAAGCGGGCTGTGTACGGTTTCGCCGGGAATCATGGCAACCTCCGATTCGGGTCAGGATTGCGGAGCGTTACTTCACGGCGTCCTTGAGGAGCTTGCCGGGACGGAACTTCACGACCTTGGTGGCGGGGATGGTGATGGCCTTGCCGGTGCGGGGGTTCCGGCCGGTGCGGGCCTTGCGCTCTTCGACGACGAAGGTGCCGAAGCCGGTCAGGGTCAACTTGCCTTCCTTGACCAGGGTGGCCTCGACGGCCTCCAGGAAGGCGTTCAGCGCACGCTCGGCGTTGGCCTTGGTGGTGGAAGCCTTGTCCGCGATTTTGGCAACCAGTTCAGCCTTGGTCATCTCTCCACTCCTTTTTTTGCTGAAAAATGACACACCCACGTCCCTGCGGGACCGAAATTTAGAGGCTGCACGAACACTGTGCAACCACATCCCCTTCTTCCCCCTCGAAGGGCGCGCCAGTCACCGTACGACGGTGCCTCGCACTGTTTGGGCACGTTAGCCGAAAGGCTATACCGTGTCCAGAGCAGGATGGCCGAAAAATCGCTTCACACGCGGCTTCCGCCATCTTTCGTCTGGTCCTAGAGCAATTTTTCCCAGGCAAGTCAAGTCGGAATCACGCGAAAATACGCCCGGAAAGCCACATAAAATCCCCCACGGACAGGTCTTCGGGGCGTGCCTCGGGCCGGATGCCCCGTTCGCCCAGCCCCTCTTCAAGGTCCCTGTTCCATGTTGATTTGAATATCGATTTCAATTGCTTGCGCCTTTTCTGGAAGCACGCCGCAAGACAGCGGGACAGGGCGTGCGGATGTTTTGGAAGCTCCTCCGCAGGCCGCGGAACAAATTCGAGGACAGCCGAATCAATTTTCGGTTGCGGCCTGAAAACTTGCGGCGGAACCCTGAACAGAAGCCTGGGCCGGGCGAAAGCCTGGAGCCAGACCGAGAGCGCTCCGTACTCCTTGCCGCCCGGAGTCGCGGCGATGCGGCGGCCGACCTCGTACTGGACCATGAAGACCGCCCTGCTCCATCCCCGGGCGCGGTGCACGATCTCCCAGAGCATGGGCGAGGCCACGTTGTAGGGCAGGTTGCCGATGAGCCTGAGCCCCGGCAGGGCCGCCAGACCCTCCCAGGCGAAGGTCAGGCCGTCGCCCAGCACGACCTGGACCTCGGGCAGACGGGTCTTCAGTTCGCGCGCCAGGTCACGGTCCTTTTCCAAAGCCAGGAGCGGACGCGCCCCGAGCGCCAGGAGATGTTGCGTCAATGCTCCCCGTCCTGGGCCGATCTCCAGGACCGGCCCCTCTCCAGGCCCCAGGGTCGAGGCGATGCGCCGGGCCATGTTGACGTCGAAGAGGAAATTCTGGCCCAGGCTGCGTTTGGCGAAGACGCGGCGGCCCGGACCGGAGACAGGGTCATTCATAGGCGGGTTTCCTGAAGTCCACGGTTTCCTGGGGAAAGTCGTCCAAGTGGCGCGAGAAGGCGGCCTGCAGGAAGGAGTCGACCCACCAGTAGATGTTGTTGCGGCGGACCGAGTCCCTGAGCCTGCCCATGCGCGCGCGGCGCTCCCTGCCGTCCATGAAGCAGGCCCGCCGGATGGCCTTGGCCGTGCCCTCCACGTCGTAGGGGTTGACCAGCACGGCCCCGACCTTTTGGAGTTGCGTCGCCGCCCCGGCGAACTCCGAAAGGAAGAGCACCCCGCTCTCCATGACGTTGGCGGCGCAGTATTCCTTGGCCACCAGGTTCATGCCGTCGCGCAGGGGGGTGACCAGGGCCATGTCCGCGGCGCGGTAGTAGGCGGTCAGTTCGCTGCGCGGCAGGTTGCGGTACTGGTAGTGGATCGGGCTCCAGCCCGGCCGGGTGAACTGGCCGTTGATCTCGCCCACGAGTTGCTCGATCTCGTTCTTGAGCGCCGAGTATTCGGGGATTTCCTCGCGGCTGGGCACGGCGATCTGCACGAAAGTCATCTTCTCCTGCAACTCGGGATGGGAGAGGAAGAGCTGCCGGATGGCCCGGAGCCGTTCCGGGATGCCCTTGGTGTAGTCCATGCGATCCACGCCCAGGATGATCCGGCGGTGGCGCAGGGCCTCCCGGATTTCCTCGGCTCTGCGGACCACCTCCCTGTCCGTTGCCAGTCCCGCGAAACTGTTGAAGTCGATGCTGATGGGGAACGAGCCGACCCTGATCTGGCGGTTCTTCCAGGCGATGGAGACGATGTTGCCGCGCCCCGCCACCCGGATGCCGGGAACGAGCGCCTCCATGCAGGCCACGAAGTTGCGGCGGTCGCGCAGGGTCTGGAAGCCCACCAGGTCGTACTCCAGCAGGGCGCGGATGATTTTGCCGCGCCAGGGGAGCTTGAGGAAGATGTCCGGCGGGGGGAAGGGAATGTGCAGGAAGAAGCCGCACTGCCGCTCCACGCCCATGTTGCGCAGCACAAAGGCCATGTGCATGAGGTGGTAGTCATGCACCCAGATGTAGTCCGAGGGGCGGCTGTGGCGGGCCGTGGCCTCGGCGAAGCGCAGGTTCACGTCGAGATAGCTGCGCCAGTAGTCCGGCTGGAAATTGCAGCGCGAGGGCAGGTCGTGGAACAGGGGCCAGACGATCTCGTTGGAAAAGCCGTGGTAGTAGCCCGCGATGTCCTTCTCATCCAGGAAGACAGGGCGCAGATCGTAACCCGCGTCGCGCGAGAAATCCTCCAGGAGCGGAGCCAGCTCCGCGTCCGCCGCGGCCCCGGCCCAGCCTATCCACAGGCCGCCGCGGTTCATGAGCACCGGAGCGAGGGCGGTCACGAGCCCGCCGCTGCCCGCCGTGACCGTCCAGCGTCCCTCCTGCCGGGAGAGGGAAATGGGCAGGCGGTTGGAGACCACCACGAGACGGGTGGCGCAGGAGTTGCTCATCGTCATCCTCGTGGTTGGGGTGGCTGAAAGAACTCCGATTCCGCCATGGTAGACTGCATGGCGCGTCAGGGCAACCCGCTTCGGGACGGAACCGCCCGGAACGTCCCGGATCAGAGGCTGGTCTTTTTCCGGAGGATGCGCAGGGCGCGGCGGCGGCGGTAATTGCGGATCAGGGGCAGGGAGACGAAGTAGGAGGCCACGGCGCAGGGGATGCCGATAATTGTGCCGCCGATGAACATGACCACCAGTCCCTTCCAGCTCACGGCCGCGAGTTGCGCGGCCGCGGCGTGCAGATTGTCGAAGCTGATGTCGAGACAGAGGTCGCCGAAGGGGGAGAAGAGGCTGCCGACCTTGAACTCGATGATGTAGAAGATGACCCAGTTCAAGGGATTGGATATCCAGGTCGCGGCAAAGGCCGCCACCTTGCTGCCGCGCAGCAGGACGGAAAGGATCAGGGCCGCGGCGATCTGCAACGGAAAGAGCGGGATGGCGGGCAGCCACCCGGAAAAGACGCCGCAGGCCACGCCCCGGGCCACCACCTCCGGCTCGGCGCGCACGCGCAGCACCTTCAGCCAGTAGAACTTGGCCGCTCGCTTCAGGCGCTCCGCAATGCCCTTGCCGTCTCTGCCGTTGCCGTTGGCCACCGTCGTCCTGTCCTACCCGAGCACGTCGAAGCGTTCGAAACGCATCACCATGCCCGCCCTGCCCTGCGTGGCCGAACGCAAGTCCGTGGAAAAGCCGAAAAGCCCGGAAAGCGGGGCCAGGGCCTGGACCGTCTTCTGTCCGGCGTGGTCGAACATGTTGTCGATCTTGGCTCCCTTGCTGCCGAAGAGGCCGATGACGTCGCCCACGAACTCGGCCGGGGCCGAGACCTCGACCTTCATGATCGGTTCGAGGACCGCGGGAGCCGCCTTGGCCAGCGCCTCCTTGAGGGCCATGGCCGCGGCCAGGCGGAAGCCGACGTCGGTTTCGCGCTTCTCCTTGCCGCCCATTTCCGTCACGCGCACACGCACGTCGCAGACCGGATAGCCCAGCGCGCCGCTCTGCAAGCCGTCCTTGACGCCCTCCGCCACGGCCGTGGCGAAGGCCGGGGGCCAGACCGTCGTGTCGCACTCGAAAACCACGTCGTGGCCCTTGCCGCGCGTGCGGGGCTCCACCGAAAGCGCCACGCGGCCGTAGTGCTGCTGCTCGCCGAGCAGCTTGTCGAACTCGGCCGAGGCCGCGGCGCTGGCCGAGACGGTTTCCATGCGCACCACCTGCGGCCGTCCGGCGCGGGGGCGCACGCCGTATTCGCGGCCCAGCCGCTCCAGCACGACCTCCAGGTGCAGCTCGCCCATGCCCGAAAGCAGGAGCTGCCCGGTCTCCTCATCCTGTTCCAGGGCCAGGGTGGGGTCTTCGAGCAGGAAATGGCCCAAGGCCTCCCGCAGCTTGTCCCCTTCTTCAGAGTTGCGCGGCTCGATGGCCAGGGAGATGACCGGGGCGTAGGACTCGATGCGCTCCAGAAGCACGGGCGCGGCGCGCAGGCAGATCGTGTCGCCGGTGCGCGCAAAGCGCATCCCGGCCACGGCCACGATGTCGCCAGCCACGGCGCTGTCCAGTTTCTCCTTGCGGTCGGCGTGCATGCGGAAGAGGCGCGCCACGCGTTCGTCCTTGTCCTGCGCGGAGTTGTAGGTCTCCTGTCCGGCGGTGATGGCGCCCGAATAGACGCGCAGGTAGACGTGCTTGCGCCCGCCCTCCATGCTCACCTTGAAGGCCAGGGCGGCCAGGGGGCCGGACGGGTTCGGGGCGAGGATCGTCATATCCTTGCTGCGCGGGTCCAGGCCCTGCACCGGAGGCACGTCCAGGGGGCTGGGCAGGTAGTCGCGCACCGCATCCAACACCGGCTGCACGCCGATGTTGCGCAGGGCGGAACCGGCCAGCACGGGCGTCAGCCGAAGCGCCAGAGTGGCCCTGCGGATGGCGGCGCGCACCTCCTCCTCGGCGGGGGGCTCGCCGGAAAGATAGCGTTCGAAGAACTCCTCGTCCTCCTCGGCCAGGGTTTCGAGCATGCGCTCGCGCCATGGCGCGGCGGCAGCGGCCTCGTCCCCGGTCAGAGGGCTGCGATGCGGCGTGGCTCCTTGATCGTCCTGGTCGAAGCCGATGCGCTGCCACGCGACCAGATCGAAGACGGCCGAAAATTCCGGGCCGTCTCCGTGAGGGATCACGATGGGCAGGGGCGTGGCTCCAAGACGGGAACGCATGGCCTCAAGCACGGCGGCGAAGTCCGCTCCGGGGCGGTCCATCTTGTTCACGAAGGCCAGCTTGGGCACGTGGTGCTTCATGGATTGACGCCAGACCGTCTCGCTCTGCGGCTCCACCCCGGCCACGGCGCAGAACACGCCCACCGCGCCGTCGAGCACGCGCAGGGAGCGCTCAACCTCGATGGTGAAGTCCACGTGGCCCGGCGTGTCGATGATGTTGATGCGCGTCTCGCCCCACTGGCAATGAGTGCAGGCCGACGCGATGGTGATGCCCCGCTCCTGCTCCTCGGGCATGAAATCCATGGTGGCCGTGCCCTCGTGGACCTCGCCCATGCGGTGGATGCGGCCGGTGTAGAAGAGGATGCGCTCGGTGAGCGTGGTCTTGCCCGCGTCGATGTGCGCGATGATGCCGATGTTCCGGAGAGACCGGGCCGCGTTCCTGGCAGGTTTCGCCATGCTACTCCCCTTCCATGAAGCCGATGCGGGTCTGGCCGAGGAGGCGGGCGTCGAGGCCGGGCCAGAACCAGTGGGCCTCGCCGCCAGGGCCGAGCGCCAGTGGGCAGTGCTCCAGGGCCTCCGATAGACGCGCCTCGGGGACGAAGACGGCATCGTGCCGCGCGGCCGCGAAGGCGGCGAATGTTCCGCGGCGTCCGGCCGCGCCGCGGGTGCGGCGCGGGGCGTTCCAGAGCGTGATGCGGGAGTCGGGATGGAAACGGACCAGGACGGCCGGATCGACCGGAACGCCCTCTCCGTCCTCCTCGCAGAAGACGCCGATGGACGGCGCTGCCGGGGCGCGCCAAGCCTGGATTCCATCCGGAACGGCCAGACGCCCCTGTCCTGCCTGCAGGTCGAGCACGGCGCAGGGGTCGCCTGCCTTGGCGAGATCGGCGCAGCAGCGTGCCCAGGCCTCGGGCGTGGCGGCGAAGACGTCCTCCTGCCCGGCCAGTTCCAGGGCGGTCAAGACCTGATCCTCCCAGCCCCAGCCCGCCGGGCGGACCACGGCGACATGCGCCGCGCCGGACGTCCGGGCGGGAAGGAGCGCGGCCAGGAGTTTGACGGGCGAGACAGGGGCCGCGGGCAGCAGCAGCGCCACGCAGACGGGCGGGCGCACGGCGCGCAGGACCGTGAAGCCCCCGCGGTGCACGATGCGTTCAAGGCGGCCCAGGGGAGCCGGAGGCGCGTCGGCGAAGTGGGCGGCGATGCAGCGTTTGAAAGCGGCCTTGTCCGTCTCGCGCACGGCATCGAAGGCCGCGGCGAAGAGCGCGTCGTCAAGCCTCGCGCGGGCGAGGCGTTTGAAGGGATCGGCCGTGGCGTTCATCCTGCTCGCGGGGCGGCGCATGGAGCGCGTCCGCCCGGGACTGTCGTTCGTACTCGGAGCAAAAAAATACGGTAGCGTTCTATACCCCCGGGACATCCGTGCGGCCAGTTTCCGGCGGGCCGCAGCGGCGTAGCCGCGGGAGCGCACAGGACCGAGACGCGCGCTCCCGGCAATACGCAACGGCTAGAGCCAGTCGAGCCATTGCTTCCAGGAGCCGTGCTCCTTGGACCGCTCCTCCTCGGAGCGCCGCTTCTGGTATTCAAGGTAGCAGAGCTGAGACATGCGGGTGGCGTAGTCGACCACGTCGGGCAGATCGGTGAAATTCTCCGCCACGTAGCTGTAGCGCTTCCAGGCCGGGCCGTACTGCTCGTTCTTCCAGTAGAAGTCCGCCACGTAGACCTCGTGGTCCGCGAGGAAGCGGCGGCATTTCTCGATGTAGTAGTCGGCCTCCTTGGCGTACCGGCTGTCGGGGTGTTCCTCCTTCAGCCGGTAGAAGTACTCCAGGGCCTCGCTGATGTTCTGCTGCGGCTTGTCGATGGAGGCGAACTGGCTGTAGTTGCTTACCCCGATCTGGAAGAGCACGTAGGGAATGTGCTCGCTGCGCGGGTGCAGGGACTCGTACTCCTTGTAGGCCGCGGAGGCCTCGGGGAAGCGTTCGGCCAGGAACCAGGCGTCGCCCAGGGCGAGTTCCGCCTGCAGGGTGTAGGGGCTGAAGGGGTAGCGGTCCTTGAGCTTCTGGAAGTACTCCCCGGCCTCTTCGTAGCGCTTCTCCTGCATGGCGTCGTTGCCGTTCTCGAAGAGTTCCTGGGCCGTGTCTTCCGGCGGCTCCATGAAGTACCTGTCGACCAGCGCGCAGCCGGAGAGGAGAACGGCCGCAAGCAGGAGCGCGGCAGCCCGGAACGTGTGCTTATTTGTCATAGCTTTCAAGGTAGGAGATGACCGCGGTGGCGGCGGTCGCGCCGTCGCCGACGGCCGTGGCCACCTGGCGGCAGTTCTTGGAGCGGATGTCGCCCGCTGCGTAGATGCCCGGGATGTTGGTGCGCATCTCCCCGTCGGTCTTCACGAAGCCCTGCGCATCCTTTTCCAGTTCCCCGGGAAGGAACCCGGAGTGGGGCTCGAAACCGACGAAGACGAACACGCCGCTGACCGCGACGTCCCGTTCCGTCCCGGTCTTGAGGTCCTTGACCGTGACGGCGGTGACTTCCTTTTCCCCCACGATCTTCGAGACCACGGTGCTGCGCAGGATCTCCATCTTGGAATTGATCTCGCATTTGTCCTGGTAGCACTTGGAGGCGCGGAAGTCGTCGCGGCGGTGGATGAGGTAGAGCTTGTTGACCAGCCGGGCGAGGTAGAGCGACTCCTCAAGGGCCGAGTTGCCGCCGCCGATGACCGCCACGTCCTGGCCCCTGAAAAAGTTGCCGTCGCACAGGGCGCAGTAGGAGACGCCCTTGCCGATCAGCTCCTTCTCGCCGGGGATGCCCATCTGCCGGTAACGCGCGCCCGAGCAGATGATCACGGTCTTGGCCTCGATCCACTCGTCGCCGACCAGGACCCGGTGCAGCCGCTCCCCGGGTTCGATGGAGCGGACCTCGTCGCAGAGACGGGCGAACCTGTCGTTCTCCCATTTGGCGACGTGCGCGGCCATGAGGTCGGCCAGTTCCCAGGCCGCGATCCCTTCCGGGAAGCCGGGATAGTTGTCTATCCGTTCGGTCATCAGGATCTGGCCGCCCGGGGAGAGTTTCTCCACCAGGGCAACCGAAACCTCGGATCTGAGCAGATACATGGCGGCGGTCAGGCCCGCGGGCCCGCCGCCGATGACCACAGCGTCGAAACGTCTCATGGGCTACAGCGCTTTCTGGCTGATCATTTCCTTGATGCTGGACTTGGAGACGGCGCCCGTGACCTGATCCAGAACCTCGCCGCCCTTGAACAGAATCAGGGTGGGAATGGCCCGGATGCCGTACTTGCTGGGGGTGTTGGGATTCTCGTCCACGTTCATCTTGGAGATTTTCACCTGGCCGGCGTATTCGCCCGCCAGTTCCTCGATGACCGGGCCGAGCGCGCGGCAGGGACCGCACCAGGGAGCCCAGAAGTCCACCAGGACGGGAAGATCGCACTGCAGCACTTCGGCCTCGAAGTTGCTGTCGGTCACTTGAATCGCCATGTCGTCTCTCCTTTTTCTGACTGGTGCGGCGTTTTTTTGTCGGCCCGAAGGCCGGTCCCTGCGCGCGGCGCATGCGCCCGGCAAGGCGTGGAAGCGTAACCTATAAGCCCCGCCATCCCGTTGTCAACCGGCATCTCCCGGCTGGCGGGAGGCCGCTCGGACACAGGGGGGAGGCAGGTAGTCCTCGGGGATGGCCTGCCCCCTCGGCACGGCGTCGAGCGTGAGATCGTGCCGCAGACCTTCCCGCAGCAACAGTTCTCCAGCATACGCGATCATCGTGGCGTTGTCAGTACATAGGGCGGGGGGCGGCACGAGCAGACCGATGCCGCGCCGCGCGGCCATCCCGGCCATGGTACGGCGCAGGAGCGCGTTGGCCGCGACGCCTCCGGCCACGACCATGCAACGCGCCTCGGGAAAACGGTCCAGGGCGCGCTCGGTCTTGACGCGCAGCGTCTCGGCGATGCTTTCCGAGAGCGAGGCCAGGACCGCGCCGATTTCGGCTCGCAGCGGGGCCGGAACGGACGCGGCCCCGTCCGTCCCCAGACGGGGCAGGCGCAGATGCGGGTGGCGCTCGATGTACAGGGCGAAGGCGGTCTTCAGTCCGCTGAAACTGAAATCCAGGTTGTCGTTGTCCAGATAGGGACGCGGGAACAGCCCGGGAATAGGCGTCGCATCGCGGGACAACTCCTCGACGTGTCTTCCCCCGGGATACGGCAGGTTGCAGAGCTTGGCCGCCTTGTCGAAGGCTTCGCCCGCGGCGTCGTCCAGGGTGCGGCCGAGCAGTTCGAACTGCGTGGGCGAGACCATGCGGTACAGGTGCGTGTGTCCGCCGGACACGAGCAGGCCGAGGGCCGGAAAGGCGATCCGGGAATGAAGTCCGGCGGCCAGAAGGTGGGCGTGCAGGTGGTTGATGCCCACGAGCGGCCTGCCCGTGGCCAGGACCAGCCCCTTGGCGAAGGCCAGCCCGACCAGCAGGCTGCCGAGCAGCCCCGGCCCCCGCGCCACGGCGACGCCCGAGATGTCGGCCGGGGCCAGTCCCGCGTCCGTCAGCAGGGTCCGGAACAGGGGGTCGATGATGCGCAGGTGCTCGCGCGAGGCGATCTCCGGCACCACCCCGCCGAACACGGAATGCAGGTCGGCCTGCGTGGCGAGCCGTTCCGCGACCACCCTCCCCTCGTGCACCAGGGCCAGCCCGGTCTCGTCGCAGGAGGTCTCTATGCCGAGAACAGGCATCAATACCCGTGCTTGCGGTAGATGTCCCGGACCTTCTGCACCTCGAACGGCGAGCCGATGATCAGCGGCACGCGCTGGTGCAGGTGCTTCGGCTGGATGTCGAGGATGCGGTGCGTGCCGTCGGTGGCCAGGCCCCAGGCCTGCTCCACGATGTAGGCCAGGGGGTTGGCCTCGGACATGAGGCGCAGCTTGCCCTTGGGTTTGGACGGGTCGCGCATGTCGGCCGGGTAGAGGAAGATGCCGCCGTAGAGCAGCGTGCGGTGGAAGTCGGCCACCAGGGAGCCGATGTAACGGGAGCTGTACGGCTTCCTGCTGTCGTTGTTCGGGTCCTTGAAGTAGTCCACGACCTCGCGCGTGGCCGCGTCCCAGTAATGGGTGTAGCCTTCGTTGATGCTGTAGGTGGAGCCCTTCTCCGGGATCTTGATATCCGGGTGCGAGAGCAGGAACTCGCCCACGCTGGGGTCCAGGGTGAAGCCGTGGACCCCAGCGCCGGTGCTCATGACCAGCATGGTCGAGGAGCCGTAGATGCAGTAGCCCGCGGCCACCTGCTCCACGCCGGGCTGCAGGATGTCTTCGAGTCCGGCCTCCTGCTCCGCCGGGGTCGTGCGGCGGTAGACGGAAAAGATGGTGCCGATATTGATGTTGGCCTCGATGTTCGAGGAGCCGTCCAGAGGATCGAAGACCAGGGTGTAGTCGCCGCGCGGAAACCCTTCCGGAATCTCGATGATGCCGTCGTTCTCCTCGGAGGACATGGCGCAGATGACGCCGGCCCGGGACATGCGGTGGATGAGCACGTTGTTGGCGTACTCGTCGAGCTTCTTGACCTGCTCGCCCTGCACGTTGATCTCGCCCGTGAAACCGAGAATGTCCACGAGCCCGGCCTTGCTGACCTCGCGCGAGATGATCTTGAAGGAGAGGATGAGCTGGTTGACCAGATGCGTGAACTGCCCCCGCGCCATGGGCGACTTCTTCTGGTTCAGGAGCAGATGTTCGGTGACGTTGATCTCGGGCATTGCGTTCTCCTTTGGTCGACCGGCGAAGCGCCGGGATCATCTCTCGGTCCTGTGGGCGGACGGCTCAATCTTCAGGGACGTCCCGAACGAGATACACGATCGGTCTGCCGCCGATGTAGCGGGACAGCCAGGTGAAGGACGTCTTGGTGTCGGAAAGCTCGATTTCGCCTTCCACGTCGCTCTGCAGGATCTCGGCCCAGGGGGCCGTGATCAACTCGTTCGCGGCCGCCTCGTCGCCCCCGGCCCAGAGCACGGCCTCGGGCGAAAGCACGATGAGCTTGTCCGGGGCGGGGCAGAACTGCATCAGATTGCGGAAGTCGAAATGCACCACGGTCAGGCCGATCCAGGTCCTGTCCTTGGTGTAGGCGTTGGCCATGAAGATTTCCGGGCCGAGTTCGGAGGCCTGGATGTGGCCGCGCATGCGTCCGTCGTTCCAGGCCTCGCCGACCTCCAGCAGGGGGGCGAAATCCAGCGGTTTGAGGCTGTAGTCGGGCTGACGGTCGATGATCTCGCCCGTGCTTTCCACGACCATCACGCCGGATATCCACGGAAAACGCGTGAAGAGGACCTGGAACCAGGCGGGCTCCGGATAGGCGTCCTGCGATTCGACGATCCGGGCAAGCTCCTGGATCTGTTCGTCCATCTTCATGAACTGCTTGGCCAAAAACTCCTCGCTCGCCCGGGAGAACTCACGGGCTTCGAGGGTGACTTCGGGATTGGGATTGATGCCGCCCATGGCCCAGCGATAGGTCTTTTTGGCCTTGGCGCATCCGGTCAGGGCGACGGCGATGAGCGTGCAGACAAGCAGGATTTTTCTGGTCATCTTCGTAAACTGTGAAGGTTGTCCGGCAAGAAGGTTTCGTACCCGAAATCGAGGCCTTCGACAATGTGGGGAAGGAGGAGGTCGTCGGACGGGGTGGACTCCGGGCCGGAACGGCTCATGCGCCCGCCCTGGCCTCCAGGCGTTCGGCCAGAAGCGAGAGGGAGCGGACGAGCTTGTTCTTGGCGCGCTGCATGGGCGCGGCGGCGGTGAAGTCGGCCTCGTCCAGCCTGGCGTCGTTGGATGCCTGGGCCGGAGCCGCCGTCCGCGCCTTCCTGACTTCGCCGATGCGGCGCTCGATCTCGGCCTTTTCCGCACCCGCGGCCTGGGCCGCCAGTTCGCTGAATATCTCCAGCGCTCCGGCGAAATCTCCCTGGGAAACGAGCAGTTCGGCCATGGTCCGGGTGCGCAGGTTGGGCTCCTCCCCGGCAGCCTCCCCGCTCTCCTCGAAGGTGAAGTCCGGGGCCTCCTGCCGTGCTGGCTCCGCGGCCGGGGCGGCAGCCGGTGGCGCAACGGGACGTCGGACCGGAGGCGCCGCGAGGTCGTCGTCCACAAGGAACTGGCCCGAGATGGCCGCGAAGCCCTTCAGGAGGACTTCGGCCCAGGTGATGTTCTTGCCCGCCAGATGCGAGGACAGGAAATTCAGGGCCACGGCCGCGTCCATGGAATGCTCCCCGGCCCGAGCCGCCCAGATGCTCCAGAACGCGGGATAACGCGATAACGCGCCCGCCAGGACCTCGACTTCCTCGCGGGCCTGATCCGCCCGGTCCATCTGGCTGAGGATGTCGATGAAGAGGAGGCGCGCCTCCATGTGGTCCGGATGGCGCGAAAGCCCCTGGCGCAAGGTGTCCGCGGCCTGCAGCAGCATGCCGGATTCGGCGTAGAGCCTGGCCAGGGGATAGAAGACCTTGGAGGTCGGATCGGACGAAAAGAGTTCCTGGAACAGCTCGATCTTATTTTTCATCGGCGTGGGCTCCGGCCTTCGCTCCTGCGGTGTCGCGGCCCTGGTCCGGGAAGAGGTAGAGGAGTTCGTTGTCGTGCACGAAGTTGGTCTGTGCGCGCACGGCGCGTTCCATGTGCTCCCGGTCGGTCTTGAGAAGCCGGATGTCCTGCGAGAGTTCGAGGCTTCTGCGGTCCGCCTGGCGCACGCGGACGACGAGGTCGTCGTGCATGGCCTTGATCCCGCGGTAGGCGAAAAGGCCCTGCCCGCCAAGGAACACCAGGTAGAGCAGGACCATGTTGGCGCCCAGCAGGGCGATCAGGAAGGCGCGGCGCAGGACCATCCGTGCGGGTTCCTCACTGCAGGAAGCGGGGCTCTGCCCCGCCGCGTTCGAGAACCGCCAGCGGTCCCTTGAGTTCGTCCAGGAAGCTGGCGGTGGCGTGTTCGATCCGGACCACGTCGTCCTCTTGCAGATCGATGTGGTTGACCTTGCTCAGAAACGACTTGAGCTGTTCGAACTCCTTGAGCAGATCCTTGCCAAGCTCCAGCTTCTCGATCTGGGGCTCCAGCTCCAGGATGGTCTGCAGACAGTTGGTGATGCGGATCATCAGGTGCAAGGAATTCCCTTCCCTCATCGCCCCCCCGGATGCGCACGGAAGGCCGAACATCAGTCGGCCCTGGTCCACACGGCATACGACATGCGCATGTAGTTCCATCCGGAATATACAGTCAATACAAGAGCGATGTAAAGCAGCAACTCCCCAAGCGGCCGGGGATCGAAGCTCCCCAAGGGATAATGGACGATGAGCGTGGACAGGGCCACGATCTGCGTGAGCGTCTTGATCTTGCCGTACCGGTCCGCGGCGATGACCAGTCCCCTGTCCGCCGCCATGGCCCGGAGGCCCGTGACCATCAGCTCGCGGGCGATGATCAGCACCGCCACCCAGGCCGGCGCCCAGCCCAGCTTGACCAGCATGATCAGCACGGAACAGATCAGCAGTTTGTCCGCGAGCGGATCGAGGAACTTGCCCAGGTTGGAGACCAGAGCCTGGCTGCGGGCCACGAAACCGTCGATGACGTCGGTGATGGCGGCCGAGACGAACAGCGCGAAGGCGAACCAGCAGGTCAGCCTGCTCGGGAAATAGAGCAGCGCCACGATCAGCGGCACGGCCGCGATGCGGCCCAGGGTCAGTTTATTGGCGAGGTTGAACATGCCGTGCAGGCTCCTTTTACGGCCCCGGCTATTCCGCCGCGTCCTGCGTGGCGGCGGCCTCAAGGCTCGTGGAGACCTCGGCGACGATGTTCCGCGCCAACTGCAGCATCGCGGCCTTGACCGGCGTGTCCTCGTCGAGCAGGACCACGGGCTTGCCCACGTCCCCGGCGACCACGGTGGCCGGGTCCAAGGGAATGGCCCCGAGGAAGGTCAGGCCGTAACGTTCTGCAAGCTCCCTGCCCCCGCCTTTCTTGAAGAGGTCGATCTCCTCCCCGCAATGCGGGCAGATCAGGCCACTCATGTTCTCCACCACGCCGAGGATGTTCGCCTTGGCGTACTGCAGGAAGTTCACGGCCTTGCGCACGTCGGCCAGGGAAATCTCCTGAGGGGTGGTGACGATGACGCACAAGGCGTCCGGGATGGTGCGCAGCACGGTCATGTGCTCGTCGCCCGTGCCCGGAGGCGAGTCGATGACCAGGAAGTCCAACTCGCCCCAGGTCACGTCGGCCACGAACTGGCGGATGGCGGAAGTCTTCATGGGCCCGCGCCAGAGCACGGCCTGGTCCGGGTCCTTCAGCAACGACTCCATGGAGACGACGTACAGGTTCTCGCTGTACTTCTTGGGCTTGACGATGCGGCCGCGGTCCACGTCCAGCTGTCCCTTGATGCCGAGCAGGCCGGGCACGGAGGGGCCGTGGATGTCCACGTCCAGGATGCCGACGCGGTTGCCCATGGCGGCCAGGGCGGCGGCGATGTTCACGGCCACGGAACTCTTGCCCACGCCGCCTTTGCCGCTCATGACGAAAATCTTGTATGTGATCTTGGCCAGGGTGCTCTTGATGAGTTCGTCCTGCATGGCCTGGGTGGCTGAGATGCCGCCCTTGCCGCCGCAGGAGGAGGAACAGGAGTTGGATGCCATGTCGCTTATCCTTGCTGAACCATGAAGTGTCGGGGTGTCGTCCGGATGAGGCTATGCCATAGCTCTCTCGACGCCGGAGGGCAAGAGGCCCGACGCCTCATGTCCCCGCTTCCGGGCCGCCGGCCAGACGTTCCAGCGCAAGCACGGCGCACAGCCCCAGAAGCATGAGTCCGCAGGCGCTCCAGAATTCGGCGTCCATGGCCCGGGGCAGAACGTTCGCGGCGCGCACCGCCATCTCCCTGCCGTCCATCAGGCGCGTCTCCAGAACCTCTTTCCACGGCCAAATCTTGCGCATGGCCCCGAGCATGAAGCCGGTCAACCCGGCCACCGTGGCCGCGTGCCAGCGCGTCAGCAGCCAGTGCAGCAGACGGGAAAAACTCGTGACGCCCACGGCGCAGCCCGCGCAGAAAACGGCGATGACCGCCAGATTCTCCGGCAGCAGCGGGTTTTTCAGCGCCCCGGTGACGTAATGGTATTTGCCCAGGATGAGCAGGAGGAACGCCCCGCTGATGCCCGGCAGGATCATGGCGCAGATGGCCACGGCCCCGCAGAGGAAGATGAACCACAAGGCGTTGGTGGTTTCCACGGGAATGAGGCCGACGATCAGATACGCCGCGGCCGCGCCCAAGAGCATGATCAGGAGGTTCGTCGCCGACAGGGGCCTGATGTGCCGCCCCACGACCACGATGGACGCGCCGATGAGGCCGAAGAAGAGCGCCCAGATCTGCACCGGGTATGCGTCGAGCAGATGGTGCATGAGCCGCGCCGTGGACAGGATGGCCGCGGCGATGCCCGCCAGCAGGGGCAGCAGGAACCGTACGTGGACGCGCCGCAACGCCCCCGTGAAGTCGAGACGCAGCAGGCAGCGCGCGGCTCCGGCGTCGAACGAGCGGATGGCGTCCACAAGCTGGTCGTAGATGCCCATGATGAAGGCGACGGTGCCGCCGGAGACGCCGGGAATGATGTCCGCCACGCCCATGCAGAAGCCCTTGAGGGACAGGAGCGCCGCCTCGCGGCGGGTGCGCGGCCCCGGGGAACCGCCAAAGGCCTCGGCGAACCGCCCCACCCTACTCCTCCCAGCCGTGCTTGCCGACGAGATCGACGAACATCACGCCGCCCCGATCCTCTTCCCGCACCAGTCCCTTCTCCTTGCGCACGATGCGCAGGGTCTGCATGCGCCTCGTGCCGCCCACGGGGATGATCAGGACGCCGCCGTCGGCAAGTTGGTCGAGCAGCGGCGCGGGGACCGACGGGCCGCCCGCGGTGACGATGATGCGGTCGTACGGGGCCTCCTCGGGCCAGCCCATGGTGCCGTCGTCGAGCTTCAGCTTCACGAAGCGCCAGCCCAGGCGGGCCAGACGCTCGCGCGCCTGCTGGTGCAACTCCTTGATGCGCTCCACGGTGTAGACGTCCGCACCCATCTCGGCCAGGACCGCGGCCTGATAGCCCGAGCCCGTGCCGATCTCCAGGACTTTCATGCCGGGCCTGACGTCGAGCAGTTCGGTCATCAGGGCCACGATGTAGGGCTGGGAAATGGTCTGTCCGAATCCTATTGGCTGGGGACGGTCGTCATAGGCCTGTCCGGACAGGGCCTCCTGCACGAAGAGATGGCGGGGCACGGCGCGCATGGCGGCCACGACCTCGGGACTCGCAACGCCCCTGGCCTCGATCTGTTCGCGCACCATGCGCTCGCGTTTGCGGACGGGATCGATCTTCATGCGTGTTCGGCGGGCACGGCGGACCACACCTCTACTTCGTCCGGATGGCTGGCGTGGCGGCCCGGAAGCGGGCTGGCCAGCCGCCACAGTGCAATGCATGGTTTGCGACGCCAAGTCAACACGGCCGGGGCTCCTCCGGCCTCACCGCATTGACAGCGGACGGCGCATGGGAGAAGGTAGACTCGCCAACCTTCAGCAGCAGGAGGCCCGCATGCTCCATGTCGGCGAACTCATGACCAGAAAGCCGGTCACCATCACGGAAGGAAGCACCCTGGCCGAGGCGCGCGGCGCCATGGAGCGGCTGCGCATCCGCCACTTGCCCGTGCTGGATCAGGACGGCAAGTTCGCGGGACTCGTCACCCATCGCGACATCCTCGCCTTCACCATCTCCCGGCTGGCCGACATCGACACCGCCACCCAGGACGAGATCGACCAGGGCATCCAGGCCGGAGAGGTCATGCGGCGCGGCGTCAAGACCGCACAGCCCGCCATGACCGTGCGCGAGGCCGCCCAGATCATGCTCGACAACAAATACGGCTGTCTGCCCGTGCTCGAAGACGGGGCCGTGGTCGGCATCCTCACAGAGGCCGACTTCATCAAGCTCACCATCGGGCTCATCGACGAACTCGCCCGAGTGCGCCGGGAATAAACGCCCGGAGGGACGCGCCCCCTCCGGGACCGCCCTGCTCCGCGCTTCGCCGCCGTGGCCTATCTGGCGCGGCGACAAAAAAAGGTCGTTTTTTCGGAATCGCGGTCCCGCCGTCGTGTCCGGGCAGGTCCCGCCGCGTCGTCTCGGGATGCAGGGATCGGGGGCCTCGGGCTCCTGAGCCCCCGGAGACATCCTCGGTGTGGCCGTTCCCGGCCTAGAATTTGTCGGCCAAGTGTTCCTGTCCTTCCACGGCGCGGGCCATTTCACGCAGAATCTGCAGGCCTTCCTCGGCCTCCTTGGGGTCGAGGATGCGCAGGGCGAACCCGGCGTGGACGATGAGGTAGTCGCCGATCTTGGCTTCGCCTTCGAGCATGAGCAGCGAGGCCTTGATGAAGGTGTCGCCCTCGCCCACGCGGCAATTGGCCACGCCCTTCTCAATGGATTCGATGCATACGGGGATTGCAAGGCACATGGGCTTTCCTCCTGGGGCGGCCGGGGCCGGACTGGCGGTTCAAACCGCCTTGGGCGCGAACGTGCCCCCGGCCTGGGCGATTTCATCGAGGACCCTGGCGGCGATGTCGGGCATGCGCGCCTGGATGCAGGGCGAGACCTCCACGGCCATGGTCTGGAAGTCATAGGGCTCCACGCCGATGACCACGGCCTCGGGCCGGTGCCCGGCGATTTCGCAGTAGATCAGCGTATCCACGAGGTCAGTCTGATGCATGGAGTTCTTGAAGGCAAGACTCTTTCTGAGGTCGTCGCCGGTCAGGCGGTAGATGTCGCCGGGTTGGCCGTCGCCGAGCACGGCGTCGACGATGATCAGCAGGTCGCTGTTCATGATCGGGTCCATGAGCCGCATACCCAGGGTCCCGCCGTCGTAGAGGGTGACGTTGCCGGAAAAATCGTAGGTGCGCTCCAGGTGTTCGATGGTGCGCACGCCGAGTCCTTCGTCCGTCCAGAGGATGTTGCCCACCCCCATGACCAGGATGCGTGTCTCGCTTCCGCTCATTTTCTCAACCGATCCTTGAAGAAAAAGGGAACCTGGCCCTTGCGGACCAGGTTCCCGTGTGGTCGATGCGCCGCAACCCTTACAGGATGCGGAACTTGTGGACCTCGTTGGTCTTGGAGTCGATGACGTGCACGCCGCAGGCGATGCAGGGGTCATACGAGTGGACGGTGCGCAGGATCTCGACCGGCCGCTTGGGATCGGCGATGGGCGTGCCCATGAGCGCCTCTTCCACGGCGGAGAGCTGATTCTTGGCGCAACGGGGGCCGAGGTTCCAGGTGGAGGGCACCACGAGCTGGAAGTTCTCGATCTTGCCGCCCTTGATGTGTATCCAGTGGGAGAGCGCGCCGCGCGGCACGTCCGCCCAGCCCACGCCGTAAGCTTCGTCGGGCATCTTCCACTCGGTGTAGATCTCGTTCTTGCCCTTGGCCACGTTGTCCTGCAGCTTGTTCAGCCACTCTTCCATCTTGCCGGCGATGACCAGCGTCTGGATGCCGCGGGCGGCGGTGCGGCCGAGGGTCGAGAACAGGGCCTCGGGGCCGACGCCCAAGTGCTTCAGCACCAGGTCGACGGCCGCCTTGAACTGCGGCTGGCCCTTGGCGTAGGCGACGAGCACCTGGGCCAGGGGGCCGACTTCCATGGCCTTGCCGTCGTAGCGGGGGGCCTTGAACCAGGAGTACTTCTCCCGGTCGTCGATCTTGGTGTACATGGGCTCGGTGACGCCCTTCCAGGGATGCAGCGCGCCGGCTCCCTTGTACCAGGAGTGGGCCACGTGCTCCTCGATCTTCATCTGATCGAAGGCCTGGGGCTTGGCCAGGTCGCGGTTCATGACCACGCCGGCGGGCATCCAGCGGGAGTTCAAGTCGAACTCGTCGGTGGGGAAGTCGCCGCAGGCGAGGAAGTTCGTGGTGCCACCGATGCCCGCCCAGTCCTTGTAGTACCCGGCGACGGCGAGCAGGTCGGGGATGTAGACTTCCTCGACGAACTTCTTGGTCTCCTTGAAGAGCTGGCGGAACTCCTCGATGCGCTCGGGACGCAGCGCGTCGTAGCAGGTCACGCCGCCCACGACCATGAACTGGGTGTGCGGGTTCTTGGCACCGAACACGGCCATGGCGCGCGCGGCCTTGATCTGCAGGCGCAGGGCCTCAAGGTAGTGGGCCGTGGCGATGAGGTTGACCTCGGGCGGCAGGTAGTAGGCATCGTGCCCGCCCAGGAAGTAGGCGTTGGTGAAGATGCCGAGCTGGCCGGAGGCCACGAAGGCCTTCAGCTTGTCCTGCACGGCCTTGAGGTCCGCCGCGGTGGTCTTGCGGTTGGGGGAGATGTCGTTGGCGATCTTGGCGGCCTTGGCCGGATCGGCGGTGAGCGCGGAGGTCACGTCCACCCAGTCCAGGGCGTGCAGGTGATAGAAGTGCACGATGTGGTCGTGCAGGAACTGCTGGCCTTCCACGAGATTGCGGATCAGGGTGGCGTTCTCGGGAATCTGCACCTTGACGGCGTTGTCCACGCAACGGACCGAGGCCAGGGCATGCACGTTGGTGCACACGCCGCAGGAGCGCTGGGTGAAGTGGGCGGCGTCGCGGGGATCGCGGCCCTTGAGAATCAGTTCAAGGCCGCGGAAGAGCTGGGCCGAGGTCCAGACGTTCTTGACCTTGCCCTTCTCGACCTCGACCTCGACGCGGTAGTGGCCTTCGATACGGGTGACGGGGTCCACCACGACCGGACCGCTGAAGTTCTGCGCGAACGGAGTGGCCTTCACTCCGGGAGCCTGTTTGCATCCAGACATTGTATTTCCTCCCTTGGGGAAAAACGGCTTGATCGGTTCCTACGGTTCCCGTGACGACCTTACATCTGCTCGTAGAACGGCGACATCGTATCCCAGAAGTTGGGCTCGCTGCAGCCGATGCAGGGGTGTCCCGCCTCGATGGGCCAGTTGGTCTGGTTGAACTTCACGGTCGGGCAGTTGTTGTAGGTCATGGGACCGCGGCAGCCGAGCTCGTACAGGCAGTAGCCCATGCGAGCCTCTTCGGAGGCGAAGGACTTGGCGAACTTGCCCTCGTCGAAGAACTTCAGGCGCGGGCACTTGTCGTGCACGGTGTTGCCGTAGAAGGCCAGGGGACGGTTGTACTCGTCCAGTTCGATCTTCTTGCCCTGGAGGAAGAGGACCACTGCGCCCACGAAGTTGTAGGGGCTCGGGGGGCAGCCGGGAATGTTGATGGCCTTGACGCCCAGGTCCTTGAGCGCGTCGTTCACGCCCATGGCGGCCGTGGGGTTGGGCTTGGCCGCCTGCACGCCGCCGAACGCGGCGCAGGTGCCGATGCAGATGGTGGCGGCGGCCTTGGGCACGATGTCCTTGGCGATCTGGAGCATGGTGTGCCCGGCGACCTTGCCGTAAATGCCGTTGTCCTTGGTCGGGATGCCGCCCTCGACCACGCAGACGAAGCCTTCGGGGTTGTGCACGGCGGCGTGCAGGGCTTCCTCGGCCTTCTCACCGGCGGCGGCCATGATGGTCTCATGGTAGTCGAGGGAGATGGTGTCGAGGACGAGCGTGTCGATCATGACCGGCTCGACGGCGCGCAGCACGGCCTCGGAACAGCCGGTGCACTCGGCGAAGTGCAGGTACACGACGCTGGGACGCTTCTTCTGCGTCAGCGCCGCGGCGACTTCCGCCGCGCCGGACGCGCCAAGGCCGAGGGCGGCCGAGACGGCGGCGCAGAACTTCATGAAGTCACGGCGGGAAACGCCGTTTTTCTGCAGCCGGTCCTCGGCGCTCATGTCTCCGTGTCCCACGTGAATTTTCATTCGAACACCTCCAAGGTCAAAAGGGACAGACAAAAACCTTTACCTGTGCCACCACGCCGGAAACCAACCGCCTCCCGGCGCGGGTGTAGCCCGATTCCGCAGTGCGCCTTTCCCACCGCCCCGGACGTGTGGAAACGCTCTGGACGACAGGTTCGACCCGCCCGCACCCTGCACCACGGTCATGGCGCGAAGCCACGCCGGGAGCAGGATCGTCCGGCTCGCCAGCCGGACCCGCAGATGCGCGACCGTCCGCACGGTGCGCATCCGCATGTTTGTATCGGTTTAATACAAGTAGGCTTGTCCTACGCGAAATCCAATCTGTTCGTCAACAAAATTTCATTTTTACAGTGCCCTCCAGCTCCGAATCGCGCGTGTTCCATGCGCGCACCAGTGTAACACTATTATAAAATTAGTAACACCAGTCGTACTGCATACCGCCACGAGAAGCCTACGGTCGCGCTTCCCAGCGGTTTGACAATCCGCAGAAAAAATCTAACCTTGCCCCACCCGGAAAAGGTCCCGAAAGACAACAGCAACCCCTGGATCACGCATGAAGCTCACGCGCATTCTGCCCATGGTATTCGGCGTCGCGGTGCTCGTCGCCGCCGTCGCCGCCGGAGTCGTCTTCTTCCACGACATCACCCCTCCTCTCGTCTCCGTTCGGCTCGACGCCCCGGCTGTCAGCCGCGACAGGGAAATCGTCGTGGACCTCGCGGACGAAGGATCCGGCCTGAAGTCCGTCCGGATCGTGGCCGTACAGGAACAGAGCAGGGCGATCCTGACCGAGAAATCCCTGGACGGCGCGAGGAAGGCGGAGGTCGTGGCGAAGATCGGCGACGCCCCCTTCCGGGACGGCCCCATCGTCCTAGAGATAACGGCCCATGACGCGTCCATGTCCATCCTCGGCTCCGGCGGCAAACGCGTCGTGGAGCAGCAGTTGACACTGGACACGAAAAAGCCGGTGATCAACCTGGAGAGCCAGTTCCACAACGTGATCCGCGGCGGCTCCGGCCTGGCGGTCTATACGGTGGACGAGGATCTTTCCCGCAGCGGCATGCAGGTCGGGGAGCAGTTCTTCCCGGGCTACAGACTGCCGGACGGGCGCTGGGCCTGCCTCTTCGCCTTCCCCTGGTCCATGCAGGTCAGCGATTTCCGCCCCGTGCTCCTGGCCGTGGACAAGGCGGGGAACACGCGCGAGCGTCCCATTCCTTTCCATCCCATCGACAAGCAGTTCCGGCACGACAACATCAACCTGTCCGACGGGTTCCTGAACGACAAGATGCAGCAGTTCGACCAGGACTTCCCCGGGCTGTCCAGCAAGCTGGAGGTTTTCCTCAAGGTCAACAACGAGATGCGCCGGGCCAACCTGGCGCGCATGCGCGAACTGGGACTCGCCTCCGCTCCTCAGATCCTCTGGAAGGAAACCTTCCTGCGCACCGAGGGCAAGCCCATGGCCGGGTTCGCCGATCACCGCTCCTACATCTACAACGGGCAGAAGGTGGACGAGCAGACGCACACCGGCGTGGACATCGCCAATCTGGCCGCATCGCCCGTGCCCGCGGCCAATCCCGGCCGAGTCGTGTTGGCCGAGTTCTTCGGCATCTACGGCAATACCGTTGTCATCGACCACGGCATCGGTCTGATGACGCTCTACTCGCATCTCAGCCAGATCAGTGTGCAGGCGGGCGACTCGGTGACCCGCGGCCAGGTCATCGGCAACACCGGGGCCACCGGCATGGCGGGCGGCGACCACCTGCACTACGAGGTCTTCGTCTCCGGGCAGTCCGTCTCGCCTTTCGAGTGGTGGGACCCGAGCTGGATCAGGAACAACTTTACGGGCAAGCTGGCCGGGCAGTAACTCCGCCCTGCTCTCCGCACCGCGGAGGGCCGCTCCGTGCAGGAGCGGCCCTTTTTTCACGCCTCCGAAAAAAAGGGGGGACGGCGCAAGGCCGTCCCCCCTTCAGGAGTTCGCGGACAGTGGACTACCAGTCGGTCTTCCTGCGCTGGGCGGCCAGGGCGTCGGCCTGCTCCTCGTAGTCCTTGAAGCCCGCCAGATGCATGGCGTCCAGCACGGTCTGCTCCCAGTTCCAGGAGGCGTAGATGACCGGCTTGTGGAAGGTCTGGCGAAAGGCCAGCATCTCCTGGCGGTAGAAGGACTCCTTGGGCGTCTCCAGGTTCTCGCGCAGCTGCTCGGCCAGACGCAGCAGTTCGCCGTCGTACCATTCGCGCAGATCGTCGGGCGTCTTGTACTTCTTGAGGAAGTGTCCGTAGTTGTGTTCGTTCATGATCCTGACCAGGCGGTCCAGGTGGCGCTGCTGGAGCCAGACCCCCAGGCCCGAGACCGGGATGTCCTCGGCCTCGACCTTGGCCATGTCGATCTTGGTCTGCTGGTAGGTGTCCGGCACCACGGAGGCCGAGACGATGCCGGCGATGCAGACCAGGCCGCGCAGGATCTCGGAGTTGGACACGCCCTGGCCGCAGAAGCCGACCTTGCGGCCCATTTTCTGGCCGGTGAAGATGGTGGCGAGGATGGCCCAGATCACGGCCGGGTCCTCCTCGTCGTAGATGTGCTTCAGGCTGGCGTTGTCGCGGTCCGTGGCCAGGACCATCTGGGTCATGTCGTTGGAGCCGATGGAGAAGCCGTCGAACTCCGCGAGGAACTCCTTGGCCAGGATGGCGTTGGAGGGGATTTCGGACATCTGGATGACCTTCAGCCCGTCCACGCCGCTCTTCAGCTTGTGCACCTGCTCCAGGTAGCGCTTCATGCTGCGCGCCTCTTCGAGGGTGCGCACGAAGGGCAGCATGATCTGCAGGTTCTTGCCGCCGAAGATGCCGCGCGCCAGCTTGAAGGCCTCAATCTCCCAGTCGTGGATGTTGCGCGACACGCCGCGGTAGCCCAGCATGGGGTTGTCTTCGTGGTGCTCGAAGAGCGCTCCGCCCACCAGGTTGCGGTACTCGTTCGACTTGAAGTCCGTGGTGCGGTAGATGATGGGCTTGCCGTAGAACGCCATGGCGAAGAGCGCCAGGGACTGGGAGAGGATCTGGATGTAGTATTCCCGGCCGGTGCGGAAGCCCTTGATGACGAGCAGCTTGCGGATGCGGTCCTCCAGCGTGCGGACCTCCTCCATCTCGCCGGCCAGGCCGATCTTCACGGCCACGTCCTTGCGGAGCTCGCCGATGCGCTCAATGGTCTCGCGGATCACGGGCAGGCCCTGCACGCGCTCCACGATCTCGCGCACGCGTTCCTTCAGCTCCAGTCTGCGGGCCGCGGCCTCCTGGTCCCTGGACTCGGGGGCGAGCAGTTCGTCCCAGCCCATGATCACGGCCACGTGCGTCTCAAGATCCATGGAGGTCTTGATGACGTCCAGGTGCGTGGTGGCCAGGGAGACGTGCTCGTCGAGCTTGCGGTCGAGTTCGCGCAGCTTGCGGTGGATGGCCAGAATCTCGTCCGTGCCGCGGGCACCCTCGGCCTCGGCAAGGGTCTCCATCTCCTCGGTCAGGCCGGTGATCAGCCCCACGTAGTTGCGCAGCTTGAGGCTGAAGGAGATGACGCCCCCCTGCAACTGCTCCTTGAGCACCTTGGTGAGCTGGTTCTCCAGCTCCTTCAGCTTGCGCTTGACCACATGCTCCAGAGCGCCCTGGTCGAAGGCCTCCAGGGCCATGGGGTGGATGCCGATGTTGCCGAGCATGAACTCGGCGCGCAGAAGGCCGATCTCGAAGTCCGGCACCTCGCGCAGGCGGGAGAGGAAGAGGGACTGGCCCACGTCGGCCAGGATCAGGCCGACCTTGGTCTTGGTCGCGGGAAGCGTGGAGACGTCCAACTCGCCGCCGACCTCGACCAGCGGCAGACGGCCGCGGAAGA
Organism: Desulfovibrio sp.; assembly: GCA_022839785.1. Classification (GTDB taxonomy): domain Bacteria; phylum Desulfobacterota; class Desulfovibrionia; order Desulfovibrionales; family Desulfovibrionaceae; genus Alkalidesulfovibrio. The sequence goes on from JALHJW010000004.1 coordinate 172,103, forward strand.
CCTTGCCGCGCGAACCGTCCACCGTCACTTCCTGGCCGTCCAGGGAGCGCAGCATCTCCAGGCGCTGGATGCCGATGACCGCGGGGATGCCCAGTTCGCGCGAGGTGATGGCCGCGTGCGAGGTGTCTCCGCCCACGTCGGCCATGATCGCCGAGGCGATGCGCATGCCCGGCACCATGTCCGGATCGGTGCGCTCGGCCGCCAGGATGTCGCCCTTGTTGATCTTGTTCAGCTCCAGGGCGCTGCGCAGGAATTTCACCGTTCCCGTGCCCGCGCCGCGGGACGCGCCGTTGCCCTCCAGGACCAGCTCGGCCCGCTGCAGGGCCTTGCGGTCCACCTCCAGGCGGCGCATGAAGATGGTGTGCGGGTGCTGCTCGAACTCCTCGTTCCAGCGCGTCTCCGGCCTGGCCTGCACGAACCACAGGCGCGAGGAGGCGTCGAGGCAGAATTCGGTGTCCATGATCATGCCGCCGTACGCCTTGGATATCTGGCGCACGCCCTTGGCGACCTCCTCGGCCTGGGCCAGGGAGAGCGACCAGCGGTAGGCCTCGTCCTCGTCCACCTTGACGGTCTCGGTGCCGCCGCCCGCGCTGTAGACGATCTTCTTGTCCTTGAAGCCCATGAAGCGGATGACCACTTCGGCCCCGTCGTCGCGCTGCCAGACGTAGAATTTGTCCGGGGTGACCATGCCGCCCACCACGGCCTCGCCCAGGCCGTAGGAGGCGTCTATGGAAACCAGTTCCTTGCGGGAGGTGCCGCGGCAGCCCGTGGCGGTGTCGGCCGAGAAGGCCGTGCCCGAGATCACCGGGTTGATCATGCGCATGATGCACACCGAGAGCGAGGTGTTCTCGATCGCCCATTCCTTCTTGGCGTTCTCGGCGATGGCGTCGTCGCCCGTGTCCTCGGCCTTGGCCACGGCGTCGAGGATGGCCTCGCGGCGGTAGGTCATGGAGCGCAGGTTGTAGGCCGAGGCGCAGTCCCAGTGGTAGGCCTCCACGCACATCTTCTCGCCCACGATGTTCAGATAGGTGTCCTGCAGGCCGGCGAAGGCCTTCTTGCGCGAGTCCTCGCCCGCGGCCGAGGAACGCACGGCCACGGGGACGTCTTCCAGGGCGGCCTCGGCGCAGATGGCGTTGTAGGCCGCCTTGACCGCGTCGGCGACCTCCGCGGGCATCTCCACGGAGAGGATGGCGACCTGCACCAGCACGGAGCGCTTGCGCAACTGGTCGATGCCCTCGGGAGAGGTGGCGAAGCCCTCGACCACGTTGTTCACGAAGGTGCGCAGCTTGATGGAGGAGCCCTTCTTGTCCGAATCGTCGGCGCGGACCTTCTTGGCGATTTCGCGCACGAAGTGCTTCAGGTACTCGGGGTCCTTGTTGATCTCGGCGTCGCTCCAGTCGGTGTTGTTGTACTCGTGGTCCACCATGGAGCGTATCTGGGCGGCGTTGACCCTGGTCTCGTCCAGCACCTTGTGAAAGGCGATGGCGGAAATGGCCCTGAACTGGGGCGTGCGGATGCCCTGGACCTGATTGATGAGGGCGGTGTTGTAGTTCTTGCCGCCCACGAGCAGTTCGGCTTCCTCGCCGATGGCGACGATGTCCGCGCCCGTAAGGACCAATTTTTCCTTGAGGCCCTCGACCGACGCTTGGGCGGTCTTCGCAGGCTTAGAAGGCTCCGACGACTTGCTGGCTTTGGCCATTCTCCACTCCTTGGGGGGCAACGATATTCCGGACACGAACGGCACCGGAAAGAACGGGGATTCCCCGCTTCCCGATGCTCCGTCCGCGCGCCCGGAAGGACCGGCAAACCAAACGCATCTTCCACCTATACCGAGGGAAGCGGCTCCGTCAATCGGTGAGCGCCGCGTCCGCAGACTCCAGGCTTCCGCCGCAGCGCGGGCAGAAGGAGAACTCGCTGTCGGCCACCGGCCTGCCGCACGCGGGGCAGGTTTCGGCCACCGGGCCGAGTTCGACGAGCAACTCTCCTTCCTTCACCGGGACCATGCGACGGTCCTCCTGGTAGTTGGCGTCCTTCAGCACCCGCTTGACCATGCCGTCGATGGGCGCGAAGACCGCCTTCTCCTGCTTCATGATCGAGATGTTGAACAGCTCCTCGCCCTTCTTCACGAAGTCGCCGGGCTGCACGTGCATGACCCACATGTCGCCGCTCGACGGCGCGGCCACATGATAGGGATTGGTCGGGTCGGCCAGTTCGATGCTGCTCTTGCGGCCGCTCTTGGCCTCGGCCACGCGCACGTCCGAGGACATGATCTCGGAATCGAGCACGTAGCGCACCACGCGCACGCCGCGCTCGTCCACCGGGGACATGTCGATGATGGTCATGACGTGCGGCTTGCCCGAGCCGTCGGTGAAGGTCATCTCGCGGCCCGCCTCCAGCCCCTCGAACCAGACGTCCAGGGGCAGGTTGTTGGCGTCGCCGAACTGGCTGCGGAACTCGACGGTCTTGAGCGCGTCGCCCGGGTGGTTGAGGTACATGACCACCTCTTCCTCCGTGGGCTTCCTGTCGAGCCTGCGCGCCAGAGTTTCCTCCTCGGCCGCCATGTCGCTATCCGGCAGGGAGTCCAGCGGGGATTCCGTGGTCCGCTCGGCGATGGCGTCGCGGTACTCGGCGCCGAAGGCGCTCTCGTAAACCCAGTCCGGCGGCCAGCCCAGCGGCAGGCGGCCGTACTTGCCCAGGAGCAGTTGCCGGAAGGCGTCGTTGGAGTCCTTGTAGATCTGCAGACGGTCTTCCAGCTCGGCCGGGGTCAACTCGCTCTCGGCCTTGACGGTCACGGCCTCCAGCACCTCCAGCAGGGAGCGCACGGCCCGCTCGCCGCCGCGCTTGAAGGCCCCGGTGACGGCCAGGAAGGCCGTGTTCCAGGTGATCTGGGAGCCGGGCGTGACGTCGTGGTAGCGCACGATCTTGCGCGTGCCCGCCAGGAACTTGAGCATGTAGGGCAGCAGGTGGATGTAGCCCTGCTTGAGCGCGCCCTCCTGGGAGGAGGAGGTGGCGCCGCCGGGCATGCCGTGCTCGACCACGTCGTAGTCGATGCCCCTGAAGTAGGGGGCGGTGTACCGGTCGTAGTAGGGCATGATCTGCTTGAGCACGAAGTTGCAGTCGCGGATCACGTTCTTGTTCAGGATGTTCGTCAGGCCGAACTCCTGCTCGATGTAGGCCGCGGTGGAGAGCACCTCGCCCTGGCCGTACCAGCGCACGGCCGCGCCCAGGGCCACGTCGGTGATGTGCGCGCCCGCGGCCACGGCCGCGCCCACGGCCGGAACGAAGAGGCCGTCGGTGTAGTGGCGGTGGTAGTGCAGCACCAGTTCGGGGTACTTCGTGCGCAGGGAGCCCACCAGTTCGCGCATGAAGAACGGCGGGCAGACGCCGCCCATGTCCTTCAGGCCCAGGATGATCATCTTCTGGACCTTCTTGGGCGTGGTCCCGGCCGCCTTGGCCGACATGCGGATCAGTTCGTCGGCCACGCCGACGTAGTGCTCCACGGTGAAGCCCTTGGCCCAGGAGAGCGAGATGGCGGGCTGCCAGATGTTGCCCTTGTTCTCCTTGGACAGCGCCACCTCGGCGAAGGGCAGCATGTTCTCGGTGTGATTCAGGAAGTCGAAGCAGCGGATGACGTCGTACTCTTCGCAGATCATCTCGCCCGTGCGCCGCATGAGGTTTCGCGGCTGCGGCTTGTAGCCGAGCACGTTGGTGGAGCGGATGAGTATCTGCTTGAGCGACCGGGGCGCGAAGACGTTCCACTCGTGCGCCTCGGTGAAGGGGTAGGTCATGTTGGCCAGCATGGCCACGTGGAAGTGCGCGCCGCCGCCGTTCTCCAGCGAGAAGAAGTTGCACAGGTCGAGGTAGGGGCCGATCATCCGGTCCTCGGCCAGCCGGAAGCGGTTGCCCGAGTTGGACTGGGTGATGTCGCGCGTGGTCGTGTCCGAAAAGTGGACCACGCCCCTGGCGCGCGTCTCCCGCACCTTGTCCAGGATGGCCATGCGGTCGCCGCGCGGGTACGGCATGTCCGTGGCGTTCATGTCCAGGCCGGGCAGCACGGGCTCGAAGCGGCCCACGCGCTTGTCGTGGATGCCCCGGTACTCGCCGAGCTGCACGTGCGGGTTGCAGCCCTTGGCCGAGATCTCGGCCACGAGGCGCGAGAGCCTCAGATCCTCGGGCTCTTCGTCGCGGTAGTCGTAAAGCTCGGGGTGCTTGCGCACGAAGTTGGTGTCGAAGTCCGCGGCGATAAACCCCGGGTGCTTGACGATCTGCAGGTGGAACGGAATCGTGGTCTTGACCCCGCCGATGATGTACTCGCGCAGGCCCCGTTCCAGGGTGGCGCAGACCTTGCGCCAGGTGTTGCCGTAGGCGATGAGCAGCGAGGCGGCGGAATCGTACTGGGAAGGGAACTCGTAGCCCATGCTGATGCACGAGTCGAGTCGGATGCCCTGCCCTCCGGGCGAGACGTAGCGGGTGATCAGCCCCGAGTTGGGGGCGAAGTTCTTGCGCGGGTCCTCGCAGTTGATGCGCACCTGGATGGCGCATTGCCGCGGCTTGGTGTTGCGCTCGTTGAAGCGCAGTTTGGCGCCGAAGGCCACGGCGATCTGCTCCTCCACGAGGTCCACGCCGTAGCGGCACTCGGTGATGCCGTGTTCCACCTGCAGCCGGGTGTTGACTTCGATGAGGTAGGGCGTGCCGTCGGCGGCCACCAGGAACTCCACGGTGCACAGGGAATGGTAGCCCACGGCCAGGACGAGCTTCTTCGAGTACTCCTTGAGCTGCTCACGCAGTTCCGGCGTCATCCCCTTCCAGGGCGAGGGCGTGATCTCGACGAGCTTCTGGTGGTTGCGCTGGATGGTGCAGTCGCGCTCGTCGAAGCAGAAGACGTTGCCGTACTTGTCGGCGATGACCTGGATCTCGATGTGCCTGACCGAGGTCAGCAGCTTTTCCACGAAGAGGCGCGGGTTGCCGAAGGAGGCCTGAGCCAGGGCCGAGGCCTTGACGAACGAGGTTTCGAGCTGCTCGTCGTTGTAGACCTCGTAGATGCCGCGTCCGCCACCGCCGCCCTCGGCCTTCAGCATGATCGGGAAGCCGATATCGTGGGCCAGCCTGCGGGCCTCCTCCACGCTCACCGAGCCTTCGGAGCCGGGCACCACGGGCACGCCGCACTTCTTGGCCAGGTTGCGCACCTCGACCTTGTTGCCCAGCAGACGCATGGCCTCGGCCGTGGGGCCGATGAAAAGAATGCCGTTCTCGGCGCACTTTTTGGGGAAACTGTCGTCCTCGGCCGCGAAGCCCCAGCCGGGGTGGATGGCGATGATGCCGCGCTGGTTGGCTTTCTTGATGATCAGGTCGATGTTCAGATACGCCCGGGGGTCCTCGCCCAGAAGCAGCAGCTCGCGCGCGGCCGCGGTGGTGGGGGAGGCCTTGTCGAGATCGGTGGCGGTCATGATCGCCACGCCGTGCGCCATCTCGCGGATGGTTCGCACGATGCGCCTGGCGGGAATGCCCCGGTTGGCCACGAGGATGGACTTGCCCTTGATCTCAGCCACAACCTGATCGAACGTCTTCTCGGCCATATGCGTCCTTGAGGAGGGAGGGTTTTTCCGGCTGATTACCCAGCCAACCAGCCGGAATTGGGGATTATAGCGGGAAAAGGCAACCGGAGTAAAGGGTTGAAACCCCACCCTTCTGGCCGAACGTCTCGACGAGCAGTCCGCCGTCCCCTGAAATCCCCAGCACGCGCGCCTTGAAGCGTTCTGCGCCGTCCTCTATCATGACCAGTTCGCCACGACAGGCCAGGCGTTTCGAGAGCATCTCCAGCATGATCGCCGAAGAATCGTCGTCATCGAACCGTTCGATCTCCTGCCGCATGCCCGAGAGCAGGCGCAGCCAGAGGCGGAGCGGGCCGAACCCCTCGGGGTGCGCGGGCAAGGCCGTGGGAGGAAAGACGTGGCCCGGACGCATGGCCCCGAGCGGCGGCGCGGCGAAGAGGTTCAGGCCGATGCCCGCCACCAGGCGGCCGCTCCGCTCCTCCACCAGGATGCCCCCGGCCTTGCCCCCGGCCGTGAGCAGATCGTTGGGCCACTTGACGCGGATGGCCGCTCCCGTCTCGGCCTCCAGCACCGTCGCCGCCGCGTGGCCCAGCAGCAGCGAGGCCATGGCCGAGAGCCGCTCCGGCAGGGGCGGCAGGACGAGGCTTGCGCTCAGGTTGCCGGGCGGCGCGGTCCAGGCGCGCCGCATCTGTCCCCTGCCCTGCGTCTGGCGGACGGCGACGACGCTTTCCCACGCGCCGCGCGCGCCGCGCGTCCATGCCTCATCCATGGTCGAGGTGCATTCGAAAAGCACGGTCACGTCCGCGGGCAGTCCCCAACGCGGGGACAGGGGCGCGGCGAGTCCGGCCTCCCCTTCGCTCCAGGGGCCCAGGGCGGAAAGATCTGCCGCCCAGGCCGGATGCAGGTGGGCGGGAAACGCGGCCGGTACGTCGCGGGAGGAGAAGACGATGTGGATGGCGGGGGTCACGCCCTGGGTCCGGCGGCCCCGCTAGCCGGCGTCCGCGGCGAAGCTGAAGCCCTGGCGCTCGCCGAGCAGGTTCTTGATGCGCCGGGCCAGGTTTGTGATGTCGGGCTTGGAAATCTGGTCGTCCGCGCCCACGGCGTCACCCTTGTGGCGCAGCCGGTCGGTGATCAGGGAAGAAAAGAGAATGACGGGCAGCTTGCCGAGGACGGGATCGTCCTTGATGCGCTTGCACAGGTTGTGGCCGTCCATGATTGGCATTTCGATGTCCGAGACCACGATGTTCAGCAGGTCGGTCAGAGGCCTTCCCTCGGACTCGGCCTGGGCCTTGATGGCCAGCAGGCGGTCCCAGGCATCCTTGCCGTTGTCGGTCTGTTCGACCTCGAAGCCGACCTTTTCCAGGCCGCGCGACAGAGTGCGGCGGATCATGGAGGAGTCGTCGCTGATCAGCACGCGCACGACGCGCTCGCGCGGCTCATCCTCCCTGGCTTCCTCGGATTTGTCCAGACGGAAGGCCAGATTCGGGTTCAGGTCGGCGATGATCCGCTCCATGTCGAGAAGCAGCACGATGCGGTCGTCGAATTTGACCACGCCGGTGATGCTGGAGCCGGTGTAGGCGGAAAGGTTGCGGTCGGGCGGCTCGACCTGGGTCCAGCTCAGGCGGTGGATGCGGTTGACCCCGGAGACGAGGAAGGCGTTGGTCACGTTGTTGAATTCCGTGACCACGACCTTGTGCGCCCCGCTCTCCCGCATGCGCTTGCCGAGCCACTGCGAGAGGTCCACCAGGGGGATGATGCGCGAACGCAGGTTGAAGGCCCCGAGCACGCAGGGATGCGGCTGGTTGGGCATGGCCGTGACCTCGGGCTTGCGGATGATTTCAAGCACCTTGGCGACGTTGACCCCGTAATACCCCGTGTAGGGATTCCCGTGCTCGTCGACCTCGTCGATGTAGAACTCGACGATCTCCAGTTCGTTGGTGCCGGACTCAAGAAGAATATTCGTCTGGCTCATTTGCCCCCCTGCTGCGCCGCCCATGCGGCCGATTTCCCCCTTTAGCGCAAAGCGGGCGCAAAGAAAACACCCCGGCGGCCTCCGGGCCGTAAATATCATGCTCCAGAGCGCGCCGAGGGGGCGTATTCCTTCTTCCGTCAGAACTAAGTTGCGGGCGCGACAGACAAAAGCGTGGAATACATTGATGCGCGGGGGGAAATCGGCTATGTTCCGGTCGAGTGGCGCAACCGGGACGCGCGACATACGCCCCGCGCGCCGCCTGAACAACCGGGTGGACGGACCTTTCGCCCCTGCAAAACACGACGGACGGGCATGGCAGCCGCCGAAATCTCGCTTCAAAACATCCTGCGCGCGCTCATCGCCATGGCGCCCTATCCGCCGTCGCCCAACAAGTGGGACGACATCCGGCAGCTCAGGCAGTCGTTCATCGAGCGCATCCCCGCCAGCCCTGCGGCGGAACGCTCGGAATATTCCTCGCGCATCGCCTATCAACTCCTGCAGATCTCCATGTCCAGCCACTCCACGGCCTTGATCCGGATATGCCTCGAATTCTGGCTGTCCATCGGTCCCGTGGGCTGGACCCTCGCCGTGCGCTACCTGCAGCACAAGATCATCCCCATGAACATCCTGGTGGAGCTGATCTCCGGCTTCCCCATGCCGGACAGGCTGCTGCTGCTCAATCAGCATTTCCAGACGACCAGACCCACGGACCAGATGTTCCTCAAATGGGCCGAGGAAACCCTGTTCGCGGCCGGCGGCCTGGAGCCCGAGGATGCCCTCGCCTTCTTCGAACGGCTCGGCGGAGAACCTCTGGCCATCCCCCTGCGCGAAGCCCTGCTCAAGGACCGCTTCAGCGAGTGGATCGGGGGCGTGCTGGAGCATCCGCTCTCCGAGGATGACGTCTCCAAGGCGGCCCGGACCATCTGCAAGTTGCAGGAATGGCGTTTCGAGAGCCTGGTGGCCGAATATCTCGAAACGGACGACGCGTCCGTGTTGCAAAACGTGCTGGACTGCCTGCGCCGCATCGGCACCAAGGGCTCTCCGCCTTACGCCCAGACTCTGGTCAAGGTGCTCGGCCACGAGAATCCGGCCCTGCGCCTCATGGCTTTGGACGCCATGGTCGAGCTTCGGGTCGTCAATCTCGACAAGATATTTCCCTACCTGCTGCGCAAGCACCCGGAAACCCGCCATGAAGTCCTGCGCCGCGTGCTGCGGCTTGATCGCCAGACGCTGCAGCGGGTCCTGGCGGGACTGCCGCCGCAGGAGCGTCAGGAGGCCGTGCAGCAGATATTCCTGCTCATCGCGCGCACGGACCAGGAATTCCTGCGCGCCTTCTGCGCCCGCATCCTGCAGCGGGCCGAATCCTCCTCCTCGCTGAGCCCGGAGTTCGTCTCCCAGATCAAGGCATTCGACGCACATCTGCAGGGAAATCCCGCGGAGCGGGACGGCGTCTTCCCCCTGGACGAGACCCAGCCCACCGATACCGGAGCGCATGCCGGGGCGGCCGTGAGCGAACGGAGCGACGCGGTCAAGCAGCTTTCCGCGGACAGCGACGTGCTGCGTTCGCTGGCCGCCGGCAAGGACATCAAGGGCGGCAATCTGGAGGGCGTGGGCATCAGCGACTACGGCCTGCGCGACCGGACCATGAAGTGGACGTCCTGGAAGAACTCCATGTTCCGCGGAGTGAGCTTCGAGAACGTGACCTTCATCGACGCGGATTTTTCCGGCTGCGTCTTCTCGGACGTGATCTTCCACAACTGCCGCTTCCAGAACAGCCGGTTCGGCGGGGCCGTCTTCAGCAACTGCCTGTTCCAGTGGGTTGTCCTGACCAACTGCAACCTGGACCGGGCCGTTCTCCACAAATGCCGCATGACCGGCCTCGTGGCCCAGGGATGCTCCCTGGTCCGCCTCACGGGCGGCGTCCTGGACATCTCCCTCTCCCTGCTGCGCGAAAGCGGCATGTGGGGCGCATCGCTGTCGGGCTGCGACCTCTCCAGCATGCGTTTCGATTCCGTGGACGTCTCGGGCGGACAACTCCGGACGGTCAAGCTGCGCGGCGTGGAGTTCCTGGACTGCGCGTTCGAGAACAGCCTCTGGGAAGGGGTGCAGGCCCTGAACCCGACCTTTTCCTCCTGCGCCTTCTCGGGCGGTTGCTTCAACGCGCTCACAACCGACAGCCCGCAGCTCCACGAGGCCCAGCAGCAGGCGAACCTTTCCCGCTCCGCCGACGAAAAGGAGGCGGCAAAGCCCGTCCTCGACCTCCTCTCCTCGGACCAGGGGCGCAACCTGGCCGTGAAGATCGTGGACGCGTGGTTCCGGCAGCAGGACTTCGCCACACGCAGGCATGCCTTTGCCCGTGAGCGACAGCGACGCACCAGCCTCGGCCTTGAGAAGCTCGGCGCGGACAAGACCGAACTGGTGGTCCTGCTGCCCTATCTGCTGCAGTCCGACCTGTTCGAGAAGCGCAAGCAGCTGATGCAGAAATATCCGCTGTTCGTCATCGACGGATATTTCCCGGACTACCGCACCTGGGATCTGATCCAGAAACATTTCGACAAATTCGAGCTGGAGGAGCCGGAGGCAGGGTCGCCCCGCATCCTGGCCATCTACACCATGGGCAGCTTCGGCACCCTGGCGCAGGTTCTCGCCTCCAACGTGGACTACTGGATATGCCTGGAGGCGGACGGCAAGACCAAGGAACTGCTGAAGGAAAAGCTGGGGCTGATCCGCGACTGGGCCTATCAGGAATTCGGCCTCGATTTCCGTTTCCAGGTTTTCGACCAGAGCGAGTTCCGCGACGCCCGCTTCGGCTACAGGGAGGGCGAAAGCGCCGGTCAGGCCCAGGCCCTGATCCGCAAGGAGGAATTCTACCGCACGGCGCTCAAGCTCCAGGGCCGGGATCTGCTCTGGTGGCTCACCCCCCCCGAGGCCACGGACGAGGACTACGCGGCCATCGCCGCCGAACTCGCCCAGAGCCCGCTTGGCTGGAGCCGCAGCATCCTCGACCTGGGCAACGTCTCCGACAGTTCCCGGGCCGACTACATCCGCGCCCTGCTCTGGCAGATCATCAAGACCTTCGAAACGCCCTACGTCACGATCATGCTCTTCGCCCGGCTGCAGCGCTTCCTGATCAAGGGCGACGGCGCTCAGGACAAGCTCTGCGAACACCTCAAGCGCAACATCTTCGCCGGGGTGCGAAGCCTGGCCAAGCGCGACCCCTTCGCCGTGCTCTTCATGGAGGTCCGCAGCTTCTTCACCGCCATCAAGGACGAACAGGGAAGCGAACTGATCAACCTGGCCTTCATTCTCAAGTCGCAGTGCGAGTCCGAAGTCAGCGACCTGCAGACGCCGCTCTCCATCCAGCGCAACCGCGCCGTGTCCGATCTTTTCGGCAGCCGCGAGGCGGGCGTGAACGACATCTGCCGCCTGACCAAGTCGAGCTTCGACAACCTCTCGCGCATCGGAGCCCTGATCAACGCCTTCATCTACAAGAGCTTCGAGACCGTGCACGGAGCTTATGAAAAGACCATGGGCGCGGCCCCGGTCCAGTCGCCGGAACTGACCAAGCTCGGCCGCAAGATCGCCTCGGCCTTTTCCAAGCGCGCCAACAAGATCGACCGCATCGCCTTCGTCAACCCCATGACAGGCGTCTTCCGCGAAGTCCTCTTCTTCGCCGAGCGCACGCCGGGCCGCCCCACCCTCTGGGGCATCAAGGGGCAGATGGCGGGCGGCAACGCCAAGCGCGAGGACATGGTGGAGATCAAGCGGGACAAGAGCCTGCCCCTGCTCTTCAGCTGGCTCATCGCCAACCGCTTCTACCATCCCAAACTGGTTCTGGACGCGGACCATACCACCAACCCGCTCTCGCCGCGCGACATCCGCGAACTGGCCCGGACCCTCCACGACTTCTTCCCGCCGGAAAAGACCCTGGACGTGGACGTGGACGAGTCTCTGCAGAAGGAGCGCGTGGTCAGGGCCTTCTTCATCCTCAACCTGACCGTGGCCCGGGACATCAACCGCGTCTTCGAAACGAGCATCGTCTTCGCCACCAACTGGGGCGAGATGTTCTGCATGTCCATGCAGGTCTACGACCCGACCTTCAAGGACAACCCCATGGCCTTCCTCAAGAAGAAGGTTCCCATGGAGTGCGATCCCAACGCCGTGCTCGGCTACTACATGCCGAGCAAATCGCGCTGCCCCAAACCCAACATCGCCCAGATCACGCCCGCAGTCTCTCTGGAGGAGGAGAACGGCGCGGCCGGGGGCAACAAGACGGAAAGCAACGGCCAGGGAGGGGACACGACGCCATGAGGCTCACCTTCCTGGGCAGCGGCTCGGCCTTCACCACGGACGGCAACTGGCAGTCGAACGTCCTTGTCGAGCACCAGGAGCGGCGGTTGCTCATCGACTGCGGCAGCGACGCCCGGCACGCCATGAAGGAGTTGGGGCTCACCGCGCGCGACGTGAACGCCGTGTTCGTCAGCCATCTGCACGCCGACCATGCCGGAGGCCTCGAATGGCTCGGCTTCGCGACCTATTTCGCGCCGGACACGCCCCCTCCGGATCTCTACGTGGCCGACGAACTCGCCGACAGGCTCTGGAACAACTGCCTGTCCGGCGGCATGTCCTCGCTGCAGGGGCAGAAGGCGTCGCTAACCACCTTCTTCCGGCTGCACCGCGTGCCGCGGAGCGGATTCTTCCTCTGGAACGGCCTGCGCTTCCAGCTCGTGCAGTCGGTGCACGTCTTCGACGGCCACGCCGTGGCCCACTCCTACGGCCTGCTCTTCGCCGCGGGCGGGAAAACCGTGCTCTTCAGCGGCGATCTGCAGTTCACCCCGGGCCAGTGCATGTCCCTTTACCGCCAGGCCGACGTCATCTTCCACGACGCCGAGACCTCCCCCTACCCTTCGGGCGTCCATCCCAGCTACGCCCAACTGTGCACCCTGCCGGACGATGTCCGGGCCAGGATGTGGCTCTATCACGTCAACCCCGGCCCCCTGCCCGACGCGCGAAAAAACGGTTTCGCGGGCTTCGTAGCCAAGGGACAGGTCTTCGAATTTCCGGACGGATAGGAGCGGGCCCGGGAGGGCTCAGGCCAGGATGATGCGCGGGCAGGACGAGCGCTTGGGTTGCCAGCTCTCCATGTCGAGCAGCGGCATGACGCGTTTGTCCAGACGCTTGGCGAGGTAGCTCGCGGCCGACTTGCGTAGCGTGGCGTCGGGCTGGGGGTCGGCCACGCAGAAAAGTTCCCCCCAGTTGGTCAGGTACACGGTCCAGACCTCGCGCAGTTCCTTGGCGTCCCGCGGGGCCGTGAGGTTGCTGATGAAGAAGGCGCGCACCACGGTCTCCTCCTCCAGGTACTGCGCGGTGCTCGCCGTGAGGCCGGTTTTGGGGAAGAAGGCCTTCAGCGCCTGCAGCACGCCCACCACATCCTCATGCGAGAACGGGGCGATGGTCGCATCGCCATGCACCGGGACTTTCTCGGAATACAGGCCGTTGGCCACCAGCCAGACGAAGAGCGCCCCCGGGTCCTCGGAGGCGCGGAGCGTCTCCCAGACGTCTCCGGCCGCGTAGGGCTTGCCCTTGATGACCCAGCGCGGCCTGCGTCCCGGACTTTTCTCCGCGGAGAAGTGCAGTTCGCGAAAGGCCCGCTTGGCCAGCTTGAAGAACGGCAGGCGCTCCACCTTGTTCTCGCGGCGGGCGAACATGGCCATGATCCGCCTGCCGAGCTTGGTCATGTCCTCCGGGGTGATGCGCGAGGCCTGCCGGACTTCTCCCGCGACCAGGGATTCCCGGATGCGTCCGTAGCTGTCCATGAGGAACTTGCTGATCAGCGCGCCCATGCGTGAACTCTTCGAGAAGCTCCAGGCCGAGGGGTCCTGCGCGGGCATGGGGCCGGGATCGTCAGTCTGGGGCAGCATGTCGAGAATTTCGGCAAAGCCCTCGTGCACCGCCGCTGCCGCCCTGGTCCTGGCCCGGTCGGCCGCGAAGCGCTGCAGGAAGGCCTCGCGCAGCAGATACAGCGCCTCGTGGTTGCGCAGGCCCTTGTAGTAGGCCCGGATGCGTTCGAAGAGCACCAGGTAAGGGTCCGTCTCCCGGGCTGCGTAGCGCCCCCGGAACAGATTCTCCTTGAGGCGCTCGCACAAGAGCTTGCGCCCGCCGTCCTCCTCGCTGCGCGCGTAGACTTCCAGCAGGCCGAACTTCATGATCGACTTGAAAGGACTCTTGATGGCCTTGACGATCTGCCACAGACAGGCCCCGAAGAATTCCTCTCGCGGGATGTCCTCCAGGGGGCCGAGGTCCACGCTGCGGTTGGGTTCGAGCAGCGGAAAACGCAGGGCCTGCGGCAGGCGCGCGCGGTACTCCGCCTCGCTGATCCCGGGCGGCATGATCCACCACACCGGAATCCGTCCGGCAAGGCGCAGGCAGGTGCGGTAGAACTCGTCCTTCAGCAGCAGGGCCTGGGCCGAGCCGGAACTCTCCTCGTCCGAAAGACCGAAGCGGTTCTCGCGCACGTCGGCGATGGTCATGAGGAAGAAATGCGTCTCCAGGCCGAACCGCTCCTCGGCCCATTTCTCCAGGCGGTCCAGCTTCAGCCGCAGCCAGGCGCGCGCGGCCTCGTCGCCGTCCACGCAGACCCAGCAGTCGAGGTCCGAACGTTCGGCCTGGGCCAGAGTGCCGATGCTGCCGATGGAGTACAGGCCGATGATGCGCAGGCAGCCCGAGGCCGAGCGGGCGGGCGTCGCGGTCCCGGGAAAGAACTTCCGGAGCAGGGAGAGTTGGGCGAGCGTGGGGACGAAGCCGTCCACGAGACAGGGCTTGGTCTCGGCAAAGCCCAGGGACTTCTCGAAGGCGTCCGTGTGCAACAGAAGCGGCAGCAGGCGCATGAACACGGCCTGTTCCGGCTCCATGGCCCTGTGCGAGCGCTCCAGACGGCGGGCGTTGGCCGCGAGCATGGCGCTTTCCAGGCGGCCCATGTCCCGGTGCCTGCTCCAGAAGCCCAGCACGTTTTCCATAAACCGCCTGCCGGGAGCGGAGAACAACCCCGCAGGGGGCGATTCCTGCTCCCCGTTGCCGGCGAGGAGATCCGCCGCGCTCTTCAAGGTTTCCCCGGCCGCTGCGATGAAGCCGGGTTCGTCGGTCTTGCAGCGCACCACACGGGTCCCGGCGGGGCCGCACCCCGTGACCGGGCAGGCGAACAGGCTGGAGGATTCGAACCAGCCCGCCGTGAAGCTGCAGTCCGTGAAGGCGGTCCCGGCAAAGGCGCTCTCCAGGGCCTTGAGCGCGTCCAGGCAGCAGCCCTCGAAGGCGCAGGAGCGCACCTGGACGCGATGCAGCCGGGCGTCCGCGAGCTGGGACACGATGAAACGGACCGCCTGGAGCTTGGCGCCGAAAAAGGTGGCGCTCCCCAGATGACAGTTGCGGAAGGCCGCATCGCGCAGCTTGACGCCGTGGAAGACCGCCTCCGTGAAGTCGCATCCCTTGAATTCGCAGGCTGTGAAGCTGCACTCGTGAAGCCAGGCGCCCCGGAAGGAGACCCCGGCGAAGGTGCATTTGGTGAAGACGGACGTGCGCATGACCGCGCCGGAAAAATCGGTCTCCACGAAGGCTGAGTTCTCGAAATGCACGGTATCGAGTCTGCAGCCGCGCAGACGGCACTCGCGAAAGCCGCGCTCGGACAGGCTCGCCTCGGCCAAGGCCGCGCCGTCCGTCTGCAGTCTGCTGACCACCCTGTTCTGGGACACGGCCTGATGCAAATCCGTCTTGTCGCGCCCGAAGATGCGCGACAGGAATCCCCCGCCCTGTTCCTCGATCCGCTGCGGCGGCACGGGCTTGCCCATGGTCTGCGCCAGGTGCGGGAACGGCCCCCGTCGCTCCTGGGACAACAGGTAGGCGTCCATCTGGGCCGCCTCCGGCTGGGTCATGTCCTGGGCCATGCCCAGTTCCCGCCGCCCGAGGCAGGCGCGGCAGAACTCCGGCGTCAACCGGGCGAGGGAGAGAAAGAGGTAGAGCACGACCTTGGCCCGTTCACCCTCCTCGAACTGGGCAAGAAAGTCGGTCAGGGCCTTTTCGCCCAGGAGCAGCATCCGGAAGGCCAGCCCGCGCCGCAGCGAGGGCTGACGCAGGAAGAGACGGGCCGCCGCCTCGCCGAGCTTGTCCCAGCCGAGCCCCTCCAGCACGTCGAGGGCGGCGGGAGCCAGGGTTTCGTTCCCGGCGGCCAGGAGGCCCACCAGGGCCTTGCGCACCGCCGGGTCGTCCAGGGAAGACGGCAGGGACTTGGCGAGCTCAAGGAGCCCCGTGCTCCACAACCCGTCGCCCGCAACGTCGAGCAGGCTCCCCAGCACCTTGGGCGGACCGACCAGCCGGAGCCCGGCCAGCACCCTCCGGTCCACCGCCATCTCCGCCTCCCCGGGCAGGGTCAGCGCGGCCCAGGAGGCGTACGCCCCGCTGCGCAGGGTCTTCTTGATGGGCCAGGAAAGGGCTTCGCCCTCCTCGTCGAGGTCGGCGAGGAAGGCGATGATCGCGGTCAGTTCGAACTCGTCGCAGCGGGCCGCGCCGGACAGGCCGAACTCGTGCAGCCCGGGCGCGGCCTCGGCGCCGGCGAGACAGAGGACGTTGAGCAGGTGCAGCTTTTCCCGGTCAGGCACGGCCTCCAGGATCGGCACGAGTTGCGGCGGAGGATACGGGGCCGCGGCGAGCAGGCGCAGGGTCTGGGCCCGGCCGAAGGGACCGAGGCCGAGGAGCAGCGTGATCGCCTCGCGCAGCCCCCCCGGATCCCGCTGCACCACGCCGGGCGTGAGCAGGCAGAGGGCCGTCTCGGCCCGGGCGCGGTAGAAGCCGCCGTCCCTGTCCGCGGCCTCGGCGAAGGCGGCGAGCAGCCTGGAGACGGTCCTGCCCTGTCCCGCAGCGGCGACTTCGCCCTGCGGGACGCACGCCGTCCGCATGTGTTCGGCCAGGGTGGCCGCGGTCTGTTTCTTGGGCTGCATCCTCTTCCCGTGGGCGCGGTCGGCAGCGGTTCCACCGCAAGCCTTTCCGGACACGCGCGCACCCTTGGCAATTTACGCGAAATTCCCCCCGGGGAAAAGCGGGAAAACCTCAGGAACGATTGCGCCGCGCCGCACGGATGGCCATGAAAAGTCCCGCCACGTCGTCGGCATGCGCCTCGCACAGCCTGCGCACGTAGCGGTCGAGCCTGCCCCGTCCCTGCTCCCAGGAGGGGAGGAACGGAAGGTCGGGAAATCCGGCGGCCGCGGGATCAACGGGGGAAAATGCCATGCTCCGGTCCAGACCGCAGTCCTCGTCCTGCAGGGTCGCGCCGGTGATGCGCCGCCGCTCAGCCTCCTCGGGGTCCATGCTCCTGATGGCCCGGAGCGCGCAACTCGGATTCTGCCAGGCGTTGACCTTCTCGACCTGGACGTTGATGTCCGCGGCCAGATGCCTCAGTTGCGAGAGGTTGGGGGAGATGATCTTGCGGCCGGGGCGGGCCGGGTCGTCGCTCCAGGAGCCGTGCAGGTAGTCGTCGAGTTCCTTGCGGAAGGCCTCGTAGGTCCGCTCCACGAGCTTGATGTAGCGCCCGACGCGGGTAAAGCCGAAGGGGATGCGCATCTTGGCGATGCAGGCGGCCCGCGCCCTGTCCGCCAGGTCGGCGAAAGGCCCGGGCGGGACGCCGAGCAGGCGGTAGAAGCCCTCCTCGCCCGCCTCGTCGAAGAAGAGGAAGCCCAGGCAGGCGGCCCGCTCGGCCAGCACCGTCACCCGGTCCTTCAGGCGCTGGGCCAGGGCGTTCCAGGCCTCGATGGATTGTTCCAGTTCGCGGCGAGCGCCGAAGAAGGTCTCGGCCATCTCGGAGACGACCTCGTCCTTGAGCCCGTCGGCGAAGCTCTCGAAATTCCTGCTCATGACGCTCCGTCCGCGCGGGCGCGGCATGCGCGGGCGCGGCATTTCGTCTCATCTTGTACCTGCGGCGGGGGAAACAATCAATGCCGGACGGCCGCCCTGTCGCGGCCCTAGAACGCCCCGGAACCAAAGGCCCCGCTCATGGCCAGCAACGCCGCGGCCGCGGCCAGGAGCCCGTAGGCGCGCTTCCAGCGTATGGCCATGACGCCGCCGAGGGTGGCGGCCAGCCAGATGTGGACCCAGCCGATGCGCGCCGGGGGAAGCAGCTCGTGCCAGAGCGGCAGCGCGCGGGGCAGGACGGCGTACAGGGCCGCCAGGGCGAGGGCGAAGACCGCCAGGGAGCAGAGCGCGGTTTCCACGAGCGACCGGACGACGAGCCGCTCCGGCGCGAAGGACGCGCCCGGCTGCCGGGCGAGCCGCACCAGGCTGTTGTAGTGCCGGTTCTGCCAGGTGCGCAAGGCCTCCTCCAGCTTTGCGCCCACGGGGCCCAGCGGCGTGGCCAGAAGCAGGCAGAGCAGGACGTCCTGCGGCGCGGTCAGGCCGAAGGCCGCCGTGAGCCCCAGGCCGGCGCAGGTGGCGGCCACCAGATGGGGGGGGACGAAGGTTCCGGCGGGGAAAAGGTCGATCCAGAGCAGTTCGAAGAACAGGGCCACTCCCATGGCCGTCCGCGCATCGCCGGTGATTCCGGCCCAGGCCAGACCGACCAGCAGCGGACGCTCAAGGAAGCCCACGTTCAGGCTGAAGCGGAAGAGCGAGAAGAGACCAAAAAAAAATGCCGTGAGTAGGAACCAGGAGGAATGCGAAAGCGCGTCCGTCACCATCGCTTCTTCACCTGCACGGGGTCGCCCGGCACGCAGCGGTAGTCGAGGACGATGTGTTCGGCGGAAAAGAAGCCCAGGCAGCTCTCGTCCTCGCCCGAGAGGGCGACGTGGGCGCAGATCTGCCGCTTGCCCGGCGCGTAGTGCAGGTTGCCGATGTTCAGGTTGGCGAAGCGCAGGCCGCCCTCGTAAGCCCGGCGCGCGTCCATACAGGTGGCGAAGAGCACCATGGCGTTGGGAGAGGCGTCGCCCGGGGCGAGGCTCCGGATGAGGCCGGGTGCCGACATGACGTGCGAAAAATGCAGCGCGATGTCCTCGGGAATGGCCAGGGACATGATCTCCTGCCGCAGACCGTCCTCGGCCAGCTCGTCGTTGGCCACGATGAGCGTTTCGGCCCCGGTGAAGGGCAGCCAGGCCTCGATGATCTGGCCGTGCACGAGGCGGTTGTCGATGCGCACCCAGTACATCTGCTACCCGGCGGATATCTTCTTGCGCAGGACCTCGCCCGCCACGACGATGCCCTGCACGCCCGCATTCTTGGCCTGGGCCGCCAGCTCCTGCGGTCCCTGGACGCGGTGTTGCATGACCTTGATGAGCATGGGCAGGTTGACGCCGGTGATGACCTCCACCGTGCCCGCGCTGAGCAGCGAGAGGGACAGGTTGGTGGGCGTGCCGCCGAACATGTCGGTGAGGATGAGCACGCCGTTGCCCGCGTCCAGTTCCTTGATCCGTTCCTTGATGGCCGCCACCGTGGCCCCCACGTCCGAGGTCCCGTCCACCCCGATGGCCGACACGCGCGGCTGGTCGCCCATGATGAAGCGGGCCGCGTCGATGAGCGCGCGACCGTAATCCGCATGCGTGACCACGAGGATGCCGGTGGTCTTCTTCTGCTGTTCGGCGTCTGCCATGTGCCCGTCCCGCTGGGCCGATCAGGCCCGGTCGATGTGGCGGTGCTCCAGCGTCACCGTGAAGCCCTTGGCCCTCAGCGCCTCGAAGAGCCGCTCGGCCACGGCCACCGAACGGTGATGCCCGCCGGTGCAGCCCATGCCGATGGTCAGCCTGAAGCGTCCTTCGCCCGCATAGAGCGGCACCAGATACTCCATGAAGCCCAAGAACCGCCCCAGGAACTCCCGCCCCGTCTCGTTGTCCAGGGCATAGGCCGCGACGCGCGGGTCCTTGCCGGTCAGGGGCTTCAGTTCGGGGTCGAAGTAGGGGTTGGGCAGGAAACGCAGATCGAAAAGCAGATCAGCCTCCTTCGGCGCGGCGTACTTGAAGCCGAAGGAAATGATGTGAACCCGCAGCCCCCTGGGCTCCTGCCCGAGAACGGCCCACTTCTCCTGCAAGGCGCGACGAAGATCATGGATGGAATACTGCGAGGTGTCAATCACCAGCGAGGCCGCGGCGCGCAGGGGTTCCAACAGGCTCCGCTCCTCCTCCAGGGCCTGGGAGAGGCCCAGACTTTCGGACTCCAGGGGGTGGGGGCGGCGCGTCTCGTGATAGCGGCGCAGCAGTTCCTGGTGTTCGGCCTCCAGGAAGACCACCTGGAAATTCAGCCCCTCGGCCTCCATTTCGGTGCGGGCCAGTTCCCAATCCTTCAGAAAGTCGTGCTGGCGGATGTCCATTCCCAGGGCCAGCCCCCTGGCGCGACGGTCGGCCTGGCCGCGGTAGAGCGCGGCCAGTTTGGGAAGCATGGCGGCGGGCAGACCGTCCACGCAGAAGAAGCCCATGTCCTCGAAAACGCGCAGGGCGGTGCTTTTCCCTGCGCCGGAAAGGCCGGTGAGGATGACGATGACGAAGGACGGCTCGGCGTGCATGTTCCTCCCTGCTGCGCAAAGCGAGCGGTGCGGCGACGCCGTCCTTCCCGGCAGGGGCGGATCAGGCGGTGGCCAGGAGCTTCAGCAAAGAATCCGCGTCCGGCGCGGCCAGCAGGGCGTTCTTGAAATCTTCGCCCTTGAGCAGGCGCGAAACATGGGCCAAGAGGCGCAGATGCTGGCCCGCCGCCTGCTCCGGAGCGAGCACCAGAAAGAAGATGTGACACGGCCGCTGATCCAGGGCCTCGAAATCAATGCCCTCCCGGCTCCGTCCCACGGCCAGCACGAGGCGGCTCAATCCCGCGATCTTGCCGTGCGGGATGGCCACGCCGTCCCCGATGCCCGTGGTGCCCAGCCGCTCGCGCTCGCGCAGCACGCGCAGGGCGCGCTCCCGGTCCAGGCCGGGATGCGCCCCGGCGAGCAGCCCGACCATCTCGGCGAGGATGTCGTTCTTGTTCCTCGCCGAGAGGTCGGCGCAGACGGCCGCGGAATCCAGGTATTCGCCAAGCTGCATCGCGTGCTCTGTTTCCCGTGCCGATCAGGCCTAGACGCCCGGATCGATGAGGCCGAACTCGCGGTCGTTGCGGCGGTAGATGACGTTGACCCGCGTGGTTTCGGCGTTGAGGAAGACCAGGAATTCGTAGTCCAGGCTCTCAAGCTGCATGGCGGCCTCTTCCACGTCCATGGGCTTGGGGTCGAAGTGGTCGGTCGTCACGATCTTTTTGGCGCGTTCCTGGCCCTCGCCCACGAAGCTGATGACGTCCATGCGCACGGACTTGGAGGCGACCTTGGCCGCGCGCTTGCTCTTCTGCTTCTCGCGGATGCGCTTCATCTGGGCCAGGAGCTTGTCCAGGACCATGTCGATGGTGGCGTACATGTCCTCGGAGGACTCGTTGGCCGAGAGGTGCAGGTTGTCGTCCGAGACCGTGACTTCCGCCATCTGGCGGATCTTCTCCACGGAGAGGTTGACCTGGACTTCGGAGTCGTCGTGGTTGGCCAGGTATTTCTCAAGCTTCTCGAAGCGCTTTTCCGCATACTCCTTGAGATGCGCCGACGGCTCGAAATTCTTGAAGGTGAAGGCGATGTTCATATCTTTACTCCTTGTTCAGGGGATTAAAAGATCTGCTTGCGTTTGCTCGACGAGGCGATGTCCAGGGCCGTGCGGTACTTGGCCACGGTGCGCCGGGCGATGTTGACCTGCAGCCTCTCCTTCAGGATGTCCACGATCTTCTCGTCGGACAAGGGCTGCTTGGCGTCTTCCTCGTCGATGAGTTGCTTGATGAGCGCCTTGACGCTCTCCGAGCCGACCTCGGAACCGTCGTCCAGGGTCAGCGCCGAATTGAAGAAGAACTTCAGCTCGAAGGTGCCGTGCGGCGTGGCCACGTACTTGCTCGTGGTGATGCGGCTGACCGTGGACTCGTGCATACTGATGTCGTCGGCCACGTCCTTGAGGATCAGGGGCCGAAGGTGCGTCACCCCCTCCTCGAAGAAGGCGCGCTGGAAACGGACGATGCTCTCGATGACCTTGTAGAGCGTACGCTGGCGCTGATACAGGCTCTTCATCAGCCAGACCGCGGAACGGACCTTCTCCTGGAAGTATTCCTTGTCCTTGCCCTTCCCGCCCTGCAAGCTGTCCATGTAGAGCGAATTGAGCTGCAGCCGCGGCAGCCCCTCCTCGTTGAGCAGGATCACGAACTCGTCGTCGAACTTGTAGACGTAGGCGTCGGGCGAGACGTACATGGGCTCGCCGCTGCCGAAGCTGGCCCCGGGCATGGGGTCCAGGGTCTGCAGGATGTCCAGGTACTCCTTGAGGTCCTCAAGGGTGATCTTGAACTTGCGGGCCAGGGGCTTGTAGCGCTTGTTCTCCAGGTCCTCCAGGTGGTCGGAGACCAGGGAGACGAGGACGGGGTCGTCGAGCCCCAGAACGTCGAGCTGCACGAGGAGGCACTCCCGCGCATCGCGCGCGGCCACTCCCACGGGGTCGAAACGCTGCACGCGCCTGAGCACCGACTCCACGGCTGCGGGGGAAACGCCCACGACCTCGCCGATTTCCTCCGCGCTGGACTGCAGATATCCGGCCGAATCGAGATTGCCGATGATGTTCTCGGCGATCTCCATCTCCAGTTCGGTGAAATTGGAAAGCCTGGCCTGCCAGGTCAGGTGCCCGTCCAGGGAGGTCTTGCCGGAAAGGCGCGCCTCGAAGGACAGTCCCTCGTCCAGGGCCTCGTGCTCGCGCATCTGGGACTGCCGGGAGGCCGAGGCGAAGTCGCCGAGATAGTTCTCCCAGTCGGCCTCGCGTTGCAGGGCCTTCTCGTCGCCGGGCGTCTCGCCGCGCGCGTCGGACTGGGGCGCGGCCTCCGCTTCGCCGGGGTCGGACCGCTCCTGCTCGGGCTCGTCGAATCCCTCCTCAAGGAAGGGATTTTCCATCAATTCTTGCTGCACGGTTTCCACCAACTCCAGCCGCGAAAGCTGCAGGAGCTTGATGGCCTGCTGCAACTGGGGCGTCATGACCAGTTGCTGCGAGAGCTTGAGTTGTTGCCGTAATTCCAATGCCATGCGTTGCTTCCGCCGGGGTCGGATCGTCTGGCGTCAGTCCGGGTCGTACGACCGGACGTCCGGCCCTCCCCTTCGCCGTGCGGAAATCCCTCCCAAACACCGTTTGGACCGGCAGGTCCTCAGGTCCGAACATGCCATATCCGCCCCGGGCTTGCAACGTCCCGAGGCTTGTATGGCAAGGATTTCTGCGCTGTTGGCACGAAAATTCCATCAAAGGCAGAATTCTTCGCCCAGATAGACCTTCCGCGCACGCGGGTTGGCCGCGATCTCCTGCGGACTGCCGGTGAGGATGATGGTGCCGTCGAAGACGATGGAGGCGCGGTCGCAGATGGACAGCGTCTCGCGCACGTTGTGATCGGAGATGAGGATGCCGATGCCCTTGTCCTTGAGCCCGCGGATGATCTCCTTGATGTCGTCCACGGCCAGGGGGTCGATGCCCGCGAAAGGCTCGTCGAGCAGGATGAACTTGGGGCTGCGGATGAGCGCGCGGGCGATCTCCAGGCGACGCCGCTCGCCGCCGGAAAGGTGCACGGCCCGCGACTTCTCCAGACGCCGGATGCCCAGTTCGTCGAGCAGGGCGTCGCAACGCGCGCGTTGTTCCTTGCGCGTCAGCTCCGTGTGTTCGAGGATGATCTCCATGTTCTGGCGCACGGTGAGCTTCTTGAAGATGGAGCTTTCCTGCGGCAGGTAGGAAAGTCCGGCCCGGGCGCGCAGGTGCAGGGGCCAGTGGGTCAGCTCGGTGTCGTCGAGAAAGACCTTGCCCGCGGTGGGCTTGACCACCCCGAGGAGCATGTAGAAGGTCGTGGTCTTGCCCGCGCCGTTGGGCCCCAGGATGCCGAAGACCTCGTTCTGCGAGAGTTCGAGGCTGACGCCCTTGACCACCTCGCGCTGGCCGTACTGCTTGTGCAGATCCTGTGCGGAAAGTCGGCTGGGCATGGACTACTTCTTGGGCGCGGGACGGTCGAATCCCTCGCCGCCCTCCACCGGGGCCGGACCGGGGCGCGAGGAGCCTCCCCCGCCGGAGGCCGTCGGGGAGGTGAACTGGCCGCCCTTGGTGAAGAACACCGCCTCCACCCGCTTCTTGCCGCCCAGGACCTCGCTGCGGTTGGTCTGGGAATAAAAACGGATGACCTCGCCCACGACCTTGTTGCGGCCGTCGATGATCACCGGGTTCTCCTCCATGACCAGCACGCCCTCGGCCACGTGGTAGGTGGCCTTGCCGCAGAAGCCTTCGCGGCCCTCGTTGCGCATGCGCACGTTGCCCACGGCGACCACGCTCCTGATCTTGGCGTCGTCCGAGGCCAAGCCTGGCTCGGGCGGACCGGCCGGAGCGCCGCCTTCCGCGGGCTGCCCCTGAGGTTCGAGATAAGCGGTGAGCTTGTCTGACCAGATCTGCATCGTCCCCCGGACGACGTGCACCTGCCCCTCGAAGATGACCACGTCGCGTTCCTGGCTGTAGGTCAGCCGGTCGGCGGTGATGTTCGTGGGGGCGTCTTCGGCGGCGGGCTGCGCCCGGCCGAAGACCGGCGCGAGCGAAAGCGCGCACAGAAGAACGACGGACGCGAGTGCGTGGATTGGCCTCATTTCTTCGACTCCGGCGGCTGCATCATGGTGCTGCGCGAGGTCACGACCCGCGCCCCCTCGGGGGCTATCATGTTCTGGGTGTCCAGGTCGATCTCGATGCGGGGGCCTTCCATGACCAGATCCCCCCGGTCGATGACGGCATCGCCGGTGATGACGATGCGCCGTTCCTTGCCGAAATAATCGAGCCTGTTTCCGGTGACCAGCACCTGCCCGTAATTGGCCTTGACCCTCGGCGTCAAGACCATTGTGTTCTCCTGCTGGTTGACCTCGCCCTCCGGGGCGCTGATGACGATGGGATCGCCGCTCGTGGAATTGGTATGGTAGGTGATCACCGGATTGGCGAGTTGCACGGTCCCCTGCCGGGTATTGTAGGCCGCGCTGTCCGCCACCAGTTCCCAGAGCAGGTCCCCGCCTCCGCCCTGGGCGATCTTCACGCCCATGGCCGAGACGTCGATGTTCACGTCGCGCGGCAACTGGCGGACCAACTCCCGCGCCATGTCCACCTCGGAGCGGAAGAGCGACCAGCCCCACAGGCCGAATCCGGCCAGCACCGAGAGCACGAGCAACGCGANGCGATGGAGATCTTGCGGCCCATCATTCGCTCCAGGCGCGCCAGCACTCCCCGTACTTGCCCTGCGCGGTCAGGATGAAGGCGACGGCCTCGCGCACAGCGCCGTGGCCGCCGGAGCGCTCCGAGACCCAGGCCGCGAGCGGCCTGATCTCGGGCTGGGCGTTGCTCACGCACATGGGCAGTCCCACCCCGCGCATGGCCTTGGCGTCCACCCAGTCGTCGCCGAGGTAGGCCACTTCGGAAAGGTCGAGTCCCTTGCGCTCGGCCATGGCCTGGATGAAGGGCAGCTTGTCCACCTTGCCCGCGAAGTATTCCTCGATGCCCAATTCGTGCACGCGCGCGGCCACGGCCGGGTGGTCCAGCCCCGTGATCACCGCGACCTCGAGTCCGGAGTGCTGCGCCAGCTTGATGCCCAGGCCGTCCTGCACGTTGAAGCGCTTCATGATCCGGCCCTCGGCATCGTAGTAGAGCCCGCCGTCGGTGAGCACGCCGTCCACGTCGAGGATCAGGAGCTTGACCTTGCGGGCCGCGTCCTCAGCACGCACGGGGCAGCCTCCAGATGGCCAGCAGGTCGGAGAGCAGCGCCTCCAGGCGGTGCAGCGGCCAGGAGTTGGGGCCGTCGCACAGCGCCGTGTCCGGGGCGGGGTGGACCTCCAGAAAGACGCCGTCCGCGCCCGCGGCCACGGCGGCGCGCGCCAGGGCGGGCACGAATTCGCGCTGTCCGCCCGAGGCCCCGCCCAAGCCCCCGGGAAGCTGCACGGAGTGGGTGGCGTCGAAGACCACGGGCTGTCCGAGTCCCTTCATGATCGGGATGGAGCGGAAATCGACCACGAGGTTGTTGTAGCCGAAACTCGCCCCGCGTTCGGTGAGCCAGATACGGGAGCAGCCGGCCTCGCGCAGCTTGCCCACGGCGTTTTGCATGTCCCAGGGGGCCAGGAACTGTCCCTTCTTGACGTTGACGACCCGACCCGTGGCCGCTGCGGCCACGAGCAGATCGGTCTGGCGGCAGAGGAAGGCCGGAATCTGCAGCACGTCCGCCACCTCGGCCACGGGCGCGGCCTGATCCGGGACGTGGATGTCCGTGACCACGGGCAGGCCGGATGTTTCGCGCGCCTCGGCCAGCCAGGCCAGCCCCTGGGCCATGCCGGGCCCCCGGTAGCTGGCGATGGAGGTGCGGTTGGCCTTGTCGAAGGAGCTTTTGAAGATCGCCGTGAGGCCGAGCTTTTTCGTCACCTCCGCCACGGCGGCCGCGACCTCGAGGACCAGGGAACGGCTCTCCAGGACGCAGGGTCCGGCGATGACGAAGGGGGCCGCGCGGCTTGCGGCGTACAGTTCCTCTGAGGTGGGATGGGTCATGTGCTGCTGCCTGCCCTCCCCGCCCTACTTGCGGCCCTTTTTGCAGGTCTTGGCGGCTTTGATGAAGTCGCGGAACAGGGGATGCGGCCGCATGGGGCGCGACTTGAACTCGGGATGGAACTGGCAGCCCAGGAACCAGGGATGGTCCTTCAGCTCCACGATCTCCACCAGTTCGCCGTTGGGCGAGGTGCCGGAAAAGACGTAGCCCTTCTTCTCCATGTCCGCCATGTACTTCTGGTTGAACTCGTAGCGGTGGCGGTGGCGCTCGTGGATGGACTCCTCGCCGTAGGCCGCGAAGGCCTTGGTTTCCGGCTTGATCACGCAGGGATAGGAGCCCAGGCGCATGGTGCCGCCCAGGTCGGAATTCTTGTCGCGCTTCTCCACGCACTGGCTACGGAAATCGAACCATTCGGTCATCAGGTAGATGATCGGATCGGGCGTGTCCGCGTCGAACTCCTCGGAATCGGCCCTGGCCACGCCGAGCACGTGGCGCGCGGCCTCGATGCAGGCGCACTGCATGCCCAGGCAGATGCCGAAGAAGGGCACCTTGTTCTCGCGGGCGAAGCGGATGGCCTCGATCTTGCCGGGGATGCCGCGCGAGCCGAAGCCGCCGGGCACGAGCACGCCGTCGCAGTCCTTGAGGCGCTTCTTGACGTTCCTGGGGTCCACTTCCTCGGAGTTGACGTATTCCAGGTTGACCTTGACCTCGTTGGCGATGCCGCCGTGGATCAGGGACTCGTGCAGGCTCTTGTAGGCCTCCTTGAGGTCCACGTACTTGCCCACGATGGCGATGGTGACCTCGCCCTTGGGGTTCTCCAGGGTGCGGATGAGGTTCTCCCAGGGCGCGAGGTCGGCGTTCTTGGCCGGGAGGCGGAGCATGATGGCGATCTTCTGGTCCACGCCCTCGTTGTAGAACTTGAGCGGCACCTTGTAGATGGAATCCACGTCCACGGCCGAGAAGACCGCGTCGGAATCCACGTTGCAAAAGAGCGCGATCTTGCGTTTGATGTCGCCGTCCAGCTCCTTCTCGGAGCGGCAGAGGATGATGTCGGGCTGGATGCCTATGGAGCGCAGCTCCTTGACGCTGTGCTGCGTGGGTTTGGTCTTCAGCTCGCCCGCGGTGCGGATGTAGGGCACCAGGGTGAGATGGATGTAGAGCACGTTCTCCTTGCCCAGGTCGCCGCGCATCTGGCGGATGGCCTCCAGGAAGGGCTGACCCTCGATGTCGCCCACGGTGCCGCCGATCTCGATCAGGGCCACGTCCTCGTCCGTGACCACGGAGAGGATGGCGCGCTTGATCTCGTCGGTGATGTGCGGGATGACCTGGACCGTGCCGCCCAGGTAGTCGCCGCGGCGCTCCTTCTGGATGACGCGGTTGTAGATGGAGCCCGAGGTGAAGTTGTTCTTCTGGGTCATGAAGACGTCGATGTAGCGCTCGTAGTGCCCCAGATCGAGATCGGTCTCCGCGCCGTCCTCGGTGACGTAGACCTCGCCGTGCTGGAACGGGTTCATGGTCCCCGGGTCCACGTTGATGTAGGGGTCGAGCTTCTGGATGGTGCACTTGAGGCCGCGGGCCTTGAGCAGGGCGGCGATGGACGCGGCGGCCAGCCCCTTGCCCAGGGACGAAAGGACACCACCGGTGATGAAAATGAACTTGGTCTTCATGCAGCTCCTCGTGCGCTTGCGCAGTGCGCGTATTCTCCGGAACGCGGACGCGGCGCGCTCCCGCGGCTTCGCCGTCCCGCTCCGCCCCCGGCGGGGCGTACTCATAAACCCGGCACACGGGACCATTGCATGATTCCCGCGCCGGGCAACGACGTCTTCACGCCGCGTTCAACGCGACGTACCAGCGGGATTGTATGCGGCGAAAATGGTCTTGAAAAGGGCTTTTTCAGACAATTGTAACCGTGTCCGGCAAGTCACGGTTGACGCCGCCTGCGGGGCCAATTATGTTGCGCGCGGGCACGACATGCGAGAATGCGGGAAGTGCCCTCCCCGACAGGAGAAACCCCCTTGAATCAGGTCGCCTCGCTCGTCATCACCGGCTACGGAACCAACTGCCACAAGGAATCCGCCCACGCCGCGAAACTCGCGGGCGCGGACCGCGCCGACGTGGTCTTCTTCTCGGACCTGTGCGCGGGCCGGGTGAGGCTGTCGGACTACAATCTCCTGATCTTTCCGGGCGGCTTCCTGGACGGCGACGATCTCGGCTCGGCCCAGGCCGCGGCCCTGCGCTGGCGCTACATGACCGACGCCGACGGCCGCGCCCTGGTGGAGGACCTCAAGACGTTCTTCGACGACGGCGGCCTGATCCTGGGCATCTGCAACGGCTTCCAACTCCTGGTGAAGCTCGGCATGCTGCCCGCCCTGGGCGGCGACTACTTCACGCGCACGGCCTCGCTCTCCAACAACGACTCGGCCCGTTTCGAGGACCGCTGGGTGCATCTGCGCGCCAACCCGGCCTCGCCCTGCGTCTTCACGAAGGGGCTGGACCGGCTCTACCTGCCGGTGCGCCACGGCGAGGGCAAGATGGTCTTCGAATCCGAGGCCGCGCAACGGGCCGTGGTGGATGCCGGGCTGGCGGCCCTGAGCTACGTTCATCCCGAGACGGGCGAGCCGACCATGGAGTATCCCTACAACCCCAACGGCTCCCCCCTGGGCATCGCGGGCCTCACCGACCCCTCGGGCCGCATCCTGGGGCTCATGCCTCACCCCGAGGCCTTCAACCATCCCACCAACCACCCGAACTGGACGCGCGGCGCTTCCGACCCCCTGGGCATCAGCCTGATCGAGGGCGGCGTGCGCTTCCTGAAGGACGGCTGATTGGCCGAGTCCTCCGGCATCCCGGCACCATCGGCTCCGCGCCCCGCGCCCCCTTCCCCGCCTCCGGGCTGGGCCTCCTGGGATGATCTGATGGCCCTGGCCCTGGCCGAGGCCGCCACCGGCGGGGCGACGGGCGAAGTGCCGGTGGGCGCGCTGCTGGTGGACGCGCACGGCGCGATCCTGGCCAAGGCTCACAACGCGCCCATCACGCTGCAGGACCCCACGGCCCACGCCGAGATACGCTGCCTGCGCGCGGCTGCAAAAACCCGTGGCAACTACCGCCTGCCCGGCGCGTCCCTGGTCGTGACCCTGGAGCCCTGCGTCATGTGCCTGGGCGCTCTGGTGCACGCCCGCGTGGCCAGCGTGGTCTTCGGCGCGGCCGATCCCAAGACCGGAGCCTTCGGGTCCAGGCTGGACGGCCCTGCCCTGCCCTTCCTCAACCATCGCTTGAACTTTCTGGGCGGGGTCATGGCCGAGTCCTGCGGCGACATGCTGCGCGAGTTCTTCCGCGTCCGGCGCGGCAAGGGCGAAGAGACGGCTTGACGCCGCGCCGCGCCGCAGGTATCAACCATGCCCTTCCGCAGGGAAACGCGGAGAGGTAGCGAAGTGGCCGTAACGCGCCCGACTCGAAATCGGGTTGTCGGTGATGAGCCGGCACGTGGGTTCAAATCCCACCCTCTCCGCCATTCTTCCCCCCGCTCCGCGGCAACGTTGTCGCAGCCGATGCCGTCCGAACGCATGCCGGACATCGTCCACAACCGATCCCGTTACGGCGGTGTCCACGCGTGGACACCGCCCGGCCCGGAATCTGTGAGGTACGTCCATGGCCCATCACGAACAGGCGCGCTTTCTTGAAACAGTCCGTGACTGTTTTCCCGGATTCTTCACGGCGACCGCCGTCGTGGACATCGGCGCTTACGACGTGAACGGTTCGGGGAGGACTCAGTTCACCTCTCCCAAAGCCTATGTCGGCGTGGATCTCATCGCCGGTCCCGGGGTCGATGTCGTGGTTTCCGGCCATGAATACGACCCCGCCAGACACGGCCAGGGTCCCTTTGACATCGCTGTCAGCTTCGAGATGTTCGAGCACAATCCCTACTGGCTCGAAACCTTCGTGAACATGCTGCGCATCACGAGGCCCGGAGGCATGCTCCTCTTCACCTGCGCCTCGCGCGGCAGGAGGGAGCACGGCACGTCCCGGACCTCTCCCGCCGCATCTCCGGGGACCTCCCATCTTAAGATGGACTACTACCGGAACCTCAACCGGCAGGATTTCGAACAGCGCATCGGGTTCGCCAACCACTTCCAGGAATGGCGCTTCTTTTTCGAACCGACGTCACGGACGCTCTTCTTCGCGGGGGTCAAAAAGGACGATCCCTCCGCTCCTGCGAACGCTCTGAAACAGCAATTCGCGGAACTGGAGGCCAAAGTCCGGGACTTCATCACACGCAATGCCGCGCAGACCAGGCAGGAGATGTCGCTGAAACGATGGTTGCGTGGAAAGCTCTTCAACCTCCTTTCCTGGATTCTCTCCGACGCCCTGTTCCGGGAAATCCGGCGGCGTCACAGCAAGTAGCCGGTCCGGGCCACAGCGTTTTCGCCACAGACAAACGCACATACGACAAACGACCGGGACGCAGCGTTCACATGCAGCAGCGAGACGACATCCAGGGGCTCAGGGCCGTGGCGGTCCTGGCCGTCCTGATCTTCCACGCCGACCAGGACTGGCTGCCCGGCGGGTTCGTCGGCGTGGACATCTTTTTCGTCATTTCGGGCTACCTCATCTCTTCCATCATCCTCCGCAAGATCGCGGACGGGAACTTCTCGTTCCGGGAATTCTACCTCTCGCGGATACGGCGCATCGTTCCGGCGTATCTCGCGATGCTGTCGGTGCTCGCCCTATGCATGTCGCTACTCCTGATCCCGCGTGATTTCGGGTCATTCGAGAACAGCCTGAAGCATGTCGCGATCTTTGCGAGCAACAACCACTTCGCCAGGCATTTCGACTATTTCGGACCGGCCACAAGTGAAATCACGCTGCTCCACACCTGGTCGCTCGCCGTGGAGATGCAGTTCTACCTGCTGCTGCCCGCCCTGCTGGTCTTCGTTCCCAGGCGGCGCCTCGGCAAGCTCTTCGTCATCGCCTCCACGCTGCTCCTCGCCTATTCCGCCATCCGTCTCGCCCAGGGCGCGCGGCAGCAGATATACTTCTCCCTGGCGGCCCGCATCCCCGAGTTCTTCGTGGGCAGCCTCGCCGCGCTTTACGGCTTCGGCAGGAACTGGTCAGGCAGGACGGCAGGCCTGGCGGCCGGCGCGGGGTTGATTCTGATCGCGGCAAGCTTCGTCGGCATTACCGAGCAAAGTCTCTTCCCAGGGCTGCTCTCCCTGCCTCCCTGCCTCGGAGCAGCCCTGCTGATCGAGGCGCGCACCAGCGCCGTGAACCGCCTGCTGTCCGCCAAGCCGCTGGTCGTCATCGGCGCGCTCTCCTACTCCCTGTACCTCTGGCATTGGCCGATCCTGGCCTCCTTCCGCTACTTCTTCGAGACATACGCGCTGCCGTCCGGGGCGCTGGCGGTGTTCGTCCCGCTCACGGCGGCCCTGTCGTACCTTTCCTACAGGTTCGTGGAGCAACCCTTCCGCAGGGCCGCCTCCCCAAAGACGGCCGCTGTCCGCGCCGCCGCCTTCGGAACCGCGCTGCTCGCCTGCGTCGTGGCCGCGCATGCCCTGAACGGGCGGCTGGTCCCCGCGCTCCCGGTGGAAGCGACCCGCTATGCGGCCCCTGATCAGGTGTGCCACGGCTATATCGTCGGCGACTGCATACGGGGCGACAGATCCTCGGACCGCATGCTCCTGCTGCTCGGCGACAGCCATGCCGCGCAACTGAACCTCTTCGCCGACGTCGTCGGCAAGGCCGTCCACGCCCAGATACGCGTCATCTCGGCGAGCGGCTGCGTGAACATCGACGGATTCGACGTGGAGCGCATAAGCGAATGGGCCCGGGCCTCCTGCATCGACCAGACGAACCGGGCCAAGGAGTTTCTGCCGTCCTCGGATGCCGTGATCCTGGCCGGACACTGGGGCTTCCATTACACAAGCGCCCCGTTCCTCGACGCCCTCGACGGATTCCTGTCCAAGATGCGCGAGGACGGCAAACCGCTGTTGGTCCTGGCCCAGACGCCCATGCTCGACTCGAACGTGCAGCGCCTGCAGCGCTTCGCCAGTTTCGGGATGGCCCGCAAAGCTTTGCGGGACGAGGAGTTCGTCACGGCCAACGCGGCCATCATGGCGCTTGTCGGACGCCATCCGCATGCGAAATTCCTGGACCTGTCCGACGATCCGGTCTTCCGGCAGGCCCCGTTCGGCCAAGGCGAAATGCTCTACTACGACAAGACGCATCTCAACGAAACCGGCTCCACGCTGTACGGCCTGGCCGCCGTTCCGCACTTGGACGAATGGCTCGGCCGCCACGTGTACGCGGCGCGGCATGAGGCCGGTCCGTCCCCGAAGGCGCAGTGATGCGTGACGCCGCGCAGCCTGGCATGACCGCCTTCTTCACCCTGCATACCCCGCGAATCCGCATGGCGCACGCATGGCCCTCATCGGCGTAACCGATCTTTCCATGCACTTCGGCGGCCCCCTGCTGCTCGACCGGGTCTCGTTCCAGATCGAGCCGGGGCAGCGGGTCTGCATCGTGGGCCGCAACGGCGAGGGCAAATCCACGTTACTGCGGCTGCTTTCGGGCGACCTCGCGCCCGTCTCGGGCCAGATCACGCGGGGCCAGGGGCTGAAGATCGCGCGGCTCTCGCAGAAGGTTCCCGAGGAGCTGCGCGGCACGGTCTACGAGGTCGTGACCCAGGGCCTGGGCGAAGCGGGCAGGCTGATGGCCGAGCACCGCAGCGAAAGTCTTGCCGTGGCCGCGGGCGCAGACCCGGCGCGGCTGGCCGAGATCGAGCACGAGCTTTCCGAGCACGGCGGTTGGGAGGCCCTGCGCGACATCGACACGGCCATTTCCCGCCTTTCCCTCGACCCCGGGGCGCGCTTCGAGGAGCTGTCCGGCGGGCTCAAACGCCGCGCCCTGCTGGCCCGCGCCCTGGCCGGAAATCCGGACCTCCTGCTCCTGGACGAGCCCACCAACCACCTGGACATCGACTCCATCGCCTGGTTGGAGGACTTCCTCCTGCGCCACGTGAAGACCCTGGTCTTCATCACCCACGACCGCATGTTCCTGCGCCGCGTCGCCACCCGGATCATCGAGTTGGACCGTGGACGGCTGGCCGACTGGAGCTGCGACTACGACACCTTCCTGGCGCGCAAGGAGGCCCTGCTGGAGGCCGAGGAAAAGAACTGGAGCGAGTTCGACAAGAAGCTGGCCCGCGAGGAGGCCTGGATACGCCAGGGAATCAAGGCCCGGCGCACGCGCAACGAGGGCCGCGTGCGCGCCCTGAAGGCGCTGCGCGAGGAACGCACGCAGCGCCGCGAGCGCACGGGCAGCGCGAGCGTCGTCATCCAGGAGGCCGAACGCTCGGGCCGCATGGTCGCGGAGGCGACGGACGTCTCCTGCGCCTGGGACGGCAGACCGGTCTTCGCGGGCCTCACCACGACCATCATGCGCGGCGACCGGGTCGGGCTCATAGGCTCCAACGGCGCGGGCAAGACCACCCTGCTGCAGGTGCTGCTGGGCCGCCTCGCGCCCACCTCCGGAACCATCCGCCTGGGCGCGCGCCTGGAGGTCGCCTACTTCGACCAGCACCGCGAGCAGCTCGATCCCGAGCGCAGCGTGCGCGAGAGCATCGCGGACGGCAACGACACGGTGACGATCAATGGCCAGCCGCGCCACGTCATCTCGTATCTGAAGGACTTTCTCTTCCCGCCCGACCGCGCCGTGAGCCCGGTGCGCGTGCTCTCCGGCGGCGAGCGCAATCGGCTCCTGCTGGCGCGGCTTTTCACCCGGCCGTCCAACGTCCTGGTCCTGGACGAACCGACCAACGATCTGGACGCCGAGACGCTGGAGCTGCTCGAAGACCGCATCATGGAGTACCGGGGCACGGTGATCGTGGTCAGCCACGACCGCGCCTTCCTGAACAACGTGGTCACCAGCACCCTGGCTTTCGAGGACGGCCGGGTGCGCGAATACGTGGGCGGCTACGACGACTGGCTCAGGCAGCGCCCGGCTCCGGCGACGGCCAAAAGCGAGGGCGGCGCGCCCCGCGCCCCCCGGCCCCCGGCTCGCCCCGACGCGCCGCGCAAGCTCGGCTACAAGGAGCAGCGCGAGCGTGAGGCCCTGCGCGGGGAGCTGGCCGCCATCCCGGCCCGCATCGAACGGCTTGAGGCGAACCTGGAGGCGGCCGCGGCCCGTCTCTCCGACCCCGATCTCTACAAGGGCCCTCCCGCCGCGGCGCAGGAGGCCCAGGACCGCCTGGCGGCCCTGGAAGCCGAACACGTCGCCGTCTTCGCCCGCTGGGAAGAGGCCGAGGCGCGGCTGCGCGAACTCGACGCCGTTCCCTGAACAACGGCCGCCCGGACATGCCGTTTACGCCGCCCTCCCCCTTGGCGGCGGGCGGCGATCCGGGTACAAGCACCGCACCTGGAACCACCATGAGCACACGCGCCGAAAACCTCGCCAGACTCCGCGCCGCCCTGACCGACATCGCGCCGGGGCAAAAATACGTCGTCGACCGTTTCCGTCCGCAGGACGCCCTGGGCGTGGCCCTGCTCTACTATGCGACCTACGGCGAGGGATTCGCCGTGGACGCGGTCTACGATCCCGAAGGCTTCGTGCGCAACGCGGCCGCCGGAGACCTGCACATGGTCGTGGGGCGCACCGAGCGCGGCGACATCGTGGGCATCTACAGTCTCTTCCGCCACCCGCCGGGACGCCGCATCATGGAGGCTGGCGGCTGGGCCGTGCATCCCGCCTACCGCAACACGACCCTGGCCATGCGCCTGACCAGGCTCCTGCACGCCTATCCGCCGGACAATTACGGCCTCGACGTCATCTTCGGGCAAAGCGTGTGCGACCACGTCATCACCCAGAAGATGTCCGCCAAGTACGACTCCAGACCCAGCGCGCTGGAGATCGACGCCATGCCCCCCAGGCCGGAAGACTGCGAGACGGGACGCCGCGTCACGCTCCTGGACAGCTCGATCATCCTGCGCGACGCGCCGCATGCGATCCACCTGCCGCAACGCCACGCCGCCTTCGTGCGCGACCTCGCGGCTGCGATCAGCCTGCAGCGCGAGATGCTCCCCGACGGCGAACCGGCGCAGACCTCCCGGTTCTTTGTGAATTGCATGGAGCCGGCCTCCTTCGCGCGCATGCACGTGCAGGCCGCGGGCCGGGACTTCGCCGCCGCGCTGGCGCATCTGGAGCAGGAATACGGCCGCTGCCGCATCCGGCAGATCACCCTGAACCTGGACCGCCCCGGCGTCTCCCATGCCGTGGAGACCGCCCGCGCGGCGGGCTACTTCCTGGGCGGGCTGCTCCCGCTCTGGGACGACCGCGACGCCCTGCTCCTGCAGAAGGTTTCCGGAACGCCCGATTTTTCTTCAATCAAGCTGTTCGGAGACAACGCCGAACGGCTGCTCGAACTCGTACAGGCTGATTACGATTCGCTTTAGGACCAAGGCCGCAACCACGCAACTCCGTAAGGAATCGCCATGCCCCTCCTCACTCTCGACGGCAACGACTACTTTCTTGTCGTGCGGGGCCTTGCCTTTGCCGCACTCAAGTCGGCGCGCAACGTCTCCGACGTCTTCGGCGACGAACTGCTCCTGACGCCCAAGAGCCTCCTCTCCGAGGCCCCACTGAGCGCGACCCCGGAAGAGACCGCTCGCATGGCCGCACAGGTCGCCGCCTTCTTTGGCCTCGACGATTACTTCGCAAAGCACCTCGCCGCCGCCCCCGCTCTCGGCGGCTGGGCCGAACTCGTGGCCGAGGCGGCTGGGCCGCGCCCCAAAAGCATCACGTTTTTCACCTCGGGCAGCACGGGCGCGCCCAAGCCCATCCGCCGCGACTTCTACGACATGGAGCAGGACGCCGAATATCTCGGCCGCCAGTTGCTGGGGTCCAAGCGCGTCGTCAGCCTCGTTCCTCCCCACCACATCTACGGCTTCATCTACACGGTGCTCATCCCCAAGGTGCTGGGCGCAAGCTGCCTGAACAAGCGCTTCGCCCGTCCCGCCGCCGTCATCCGGAGCCTCGAGCCCGGAGACGTGGTCGTGGGTATTCCCCATATCTGGCGGCTGTGCACCGAGACCAGGGAACGCTTCCCCGCCTCGGTCATCGGCGTCACCTCCACCGGCCCCTGTCCGGCTGAGGTCATCCACACCCTGCGACGGCAGGGACTGGCGGTCATGCACGAGATTTACGGATCGTCGGAAAGCGGGGCCATGGGCCATCGCCAGAGCCCGGACGCCCCGCTGACCCTCATGGCCACCTGGACGCGCGTTTCGGAAAACGCCTTCGTGCGGATCAGGGAGGACGGCACCCGCTCCGAGCCCTTCATCTTCCAGGATGAACTCGACTGGCAGGACGGGACCCATTTCCTGGTCAAGAAGCGCCTGGACAGCGCCGTGCAGGTCGCCGGCGTCAACGTCCATCCCTCGCGGGTGCGCGAGGCGCTCATGGAGCATGAGGCCGTGCGCGACTGCGCCGTGCGCCTCATGCGTCCCGAGGAAGGCAACCGCCTCAAGGCCTTCGTTGTGCCCGAGGACGGAGCCCCTGCCGAGACGGAGCTGACCGCCGCCCTGCAGGCCCATCTGGCAGAACGGATAAGCCCGCTCGAACAACCTAAATCCATCGTCTACGGCACGGAATTGCCGCGCAATGAGATGGGCAAACTGTCCGACTGGTCCATCGCCACCAGGCGCACGGGCATGACCATCGCCCAGGCCCTGGAGCGTCTTGAGCGCGAGCATACGCCCGTGCCCCCCGGCCAGCCGTTCACGGTGGACGACCTGCGGCCCGAGGACGCCTGGGGCGTGGCGCGGCTGTTCTACGCGGAGCATGGCGCATCCTTTCCTTTCGAGACCTATTACATCCCGGAACGGCTGCTGGAGGAAAACCGCCACGGCTTGGTACACGGCGCGGTGGCGCGCACCCAATCGGGCGATGTCGTGGGCTACGGCAGCATCTTCCGCAGCTCGGCCCCCTTTCATGGAGTCTACGAGATCGGCTCGCACCAGATTCTCGAAAGCTATCGCGGCGCGCGCGTCGGTTTCGCCCTGCAGGAATACATCCGCGACGTACTGCTCCCCCGGCGCGGGGTGGAGGCCTTTTTCAGCGAGGCCCCCTGCCACCAGGTGGTCACGCAGAAGTTCGCGGCCATGTGCGGCTTTTGCGAATCCGCCCTGGAGATCGGGCTGATGCCCTCCTCGGCCTACGGCCAGACTTCCCACCCCGAGGACCGCGTCTCCACCCTGCTGCTTTTCGGCAGCCGGGGCGACCAGACGCGGGCCCTCTACTGCCCCGAGCGCTACATGGAGGCCGTGGACTGGCTACGGGAAGGCCTAAAGGAGAAGCGCACCGTGCTCGCGGCACTGGCCCAACCGCCCGCTGGTCACGTCACGCGCTCCTCCACGGAGCACTTCGCCTTCGCGCAGGTGGCGCGCATGCACGTCTCCTCCGTGGGCGAGGACTTCGCGCAAACCCTGGAAGCCTTCGAGGCCCAGGCGAACAAACGCGGGGCCGTGGTCACCCAGGTCTTCCTCAACCTCGGCGAACAGTGGTGCGGCGCGGGCGTGGAGGCCCTGCGCGAACGCGGCTATTTCCTCGGCGGCCTCATGCCGCGCTGGTTCGATGACGACGGCTTGCTCCTGCAACGGGTCCGGGAGATGCCGGACTTCGCCTCGATCAATCTTTACTCGCAGCGCGCCCACCGCATACTCGACCTCATCCGGCGCGACATCGAGTCCAACCCGGCCTGCCGCGCCCCCAGGCGCGCCGTCGCGCCCACGGCCGGTGACGGCCATGGCTTCCTGGCCAGTGCGGTGCACGAGGTCGGCATCGCGGGCGAGGGGCTGACCATGGAGGAGGTCGTGGCCGTGGCCCGTCACGGCGCGGCCACACGCCTGACCAGGGACCAGGCCGCGCTCGACCGCGTGGACGGCTCGGCCGCATTCATCGAATGGGCCGTACGCACGGGAGAGCCCATCTACGGTGTGAATACAGGTTTCGGCGGCATGGCCAACATCGCCATCGAGGCCGATAGCCTCTCGGCCTTGCAGAACAACCTGCTGCGCTTCCTCAACGTCTGCGCCGGGGAGCATCTCCCCCTGGAGGACGTGCGGGCAGGCATGTTGCTGCGGGCCAACTCGCACATGCGTGGCGTCTCCGGCGTGCGCCGGGAACTCATCGAACGCCTGCTGGTCTTCCTGAACAACGGCGTCACACCGCTGGTGCGCAGCCTGGGCTCCATCGGGGCCAGCGGCGACCTCGCGCCCCTGGCCTCCATCACCGGCGCTCTCACGGGTGCGGACGCATGCTTTCAGGTGTCCATGGGCGGTGAAACCATGAGCTGCCTCGTGGCGCTTGAGCGCCTGGGGCTGGCCCCCCTCTCGCTCGGTCCCAAGGAAGGGCTGGGCATGGTCAACGGCACCTCCGTGATGACTGGCATCGCCACCAACGCCCTCTACGACGCACGCCGCCTCGTGGCGCTGGCGCTGAGTTTCCACGCCCTGGCCATCCAGGCGCTGCTGGGCTCCAACCAGTCCTTCCATCCCTTCATCCACAAGCACAAACCGCATCCGGGCCAGGTGCTCGCCGCCGAAATCATGCTCGACCTCCTGCACGGCTCGGCCATGTGCCGCAACGAACTGGATGGCCACCACAGCATTGTGGGCGACCAGCCGGTACAGGACCGCTATTCCCTGCGCTGTCTGCCACAGTTCCTGGGGCCGGTGCTGGACGCCCTGGCTCAGAGCCGCGCCACGCTGGAGACGGAGATCAACTCCGCCAACGACAACCCGCTCATCGACGGCGAAGGCTGTCTGAGCCTGCACAGCGGCAACTTCCTCGGACAATATGTAGCCGTGACCATGGACCACCTGCGCTACTGTCTTGGGCTCACGGCCAAGCACATGGACGCGCAGATCGCCCTTTTGGTCGCGCCTGAATTCAACTGCGGGCTACCCGCTTCGCTCGTCGGCAACCAGGCCCGGTCAGTGAACATGGGGCTCAAGGGGCTGCAGATTGCGGCCAATTCCATCATGCCGCTGGTCTCGTACTACGGCGCGCCCATCGCGGACCGTTTCCCCACCCACGCCGAACAATTCAACCAAAACATCAACAGCCAGGGCTTCAACGCCGCCAACCTGGCCAGGGCCTCCCTGCGCGCCCTGGAAGCGTACACGGCCATGGCCCTGATCTTCGGAGCGCAGGCCGTGGCCCTTCGCGCCAAACGCATCTCGGGGAGCCACGATCCGCGCCCATTGCTCTCGCCCGTCTCAGCCGAGCTCTACGAGGCCGTGCTCGCCGCGCTGGGCAAGGAACCGGCGGCGGACAAGCCGTTGATCTGGAACGACGACGAACAGTCCCTGGAAAACATGGTACAGCGGCTGCAGGCGGACATAGCCTCGGACGGCGGCACGGTCCGCGCAGTAGGAGACGTGGTGTCCCGGCTGTGCTAGCTGGGCGGTTCGCAGCCGTCCCACCAGGCACGGCTTCCACGGCGTCCCCGTCGGCGCGCCTTTGCCAAGGCGGCCAATGCCGAGCACGCCGAGGTCTTCTCCCGCTGGGAGGCCGCCGAGGCGCGGCTGCGCGAGCTCGAGCCCTTGGCGTAATCTTCCACGTCTTTGTACCGACTGCGTCCTCCATGTAGTTCTTGCTTGGCAACGCTGCCGTACAGGCGTAAGACGCCTCACGCACTTCCGATCGGAACAGTGCAAAAATACGTCAATAAATATTCCGGATAGCGACTCTTTTACTTTGCAAACTCCTTACATCTCGGGAATTTTTCCCAACCATCATTCAGGGACTTGTAAGGCGCAAGGCTCTCTGAGATACTTTGTGCAGGGGGTATATACATGTCAGTACGATCCATGCTGCTCGGCACAGCCGGGCTTTCTTTCGTCCTCACCGCCGCCGGGGCCGCCATGCTCCTCTCCGGCTCCGCCGTTCCCGTCTGGCTGGCCGCCGTGGCCACGCTCGCGGCGCTCGCCGTGCTGGCCGTGGCGCTTGGCGCCGTGATCGGGCCGCTCTCCAGACTTTCCGAACTGCTGCCCAAGGCCGAGGCCGGAACGTTCTCCGCCAAGGACGCCTCCGGTTTCAGCGGCGAATTCGCCGTCCTGGCCAAGGGCCTCCACGACCTCTCCGCCTGCATCGCCGACAGCGCCAAGCTCGTGGCCGAAAAAGAGGCTGCGGTTCTCACGGTGCAGAACGCCGGAAGGGAAGCCATTGCCCAGGCGCAAGAGGCCTCGCGTCTGGCTGAGAAATCCCGCGCCGAGTACCTGCTTGGCGCGGCCACCCGGCTTGAGCAGGTGGTGCAGCGCGTGCTGCGCTCGGCCGGAGATCTCTCGGCCCAGATGGAGCGCATCTCCGAAGGCGCCGACGTGCAGAAGCAGCGCATGGTCGAGACGGCCACGGCCATGGGCGAGATGAACATGGCCATCGCCGACATCTCGCGCAGCTCGTCCGACGCCTCGGTCAGCGTGGAGAACGCCAAGGAGCAGGCGGGCCACAGCGCAGGCATCGTCAGCGAGGCCATCACGGCCATCGGCAAGGTCAACGAGGCGGCCACCACCCTGAAGGGCAACATGGCCAGCCTGGGCGAACAGGCCCGCTCCATCGACCGCATCATCAACGTGATCAACGACATCGCGGACCAGACCAACCTCCTGGCCCTGAACGCGGCCATCGAGGCCGCGCGGGCGGGCGACGCGGGCCGGGGCTTCGCCGTGGTCGCGGACGAGGTGCGCAAGCTGGCCGAGAAGACTATGCAGGCCACCAAGGAAGTGGGGGACTCCATCTCCGCCATCCAGAGCGCCATCCACACCAACGTGGAGCAGATGGACATGGCCGTGACCCGCACCGACGCGGCCGCGGACATGGCGCGCAAGGCGGGCGACTCGGCCCAGGAGATCCTGCGTTTCGCCGAGGACAACACGTCCAAGATCCACTCCATCGCCACGGCCTCGGAGGAGCAGTCCGCCAGCTCGGCGCACATCTCCCGAGCCATCGAGGAGACCGAGAAGGTCGCCACCAGCATCTCCCACGGCATCGACGACTCGGCCAAGGCCGTGCTGGAACTTTCCGACCTCTCCAAGGAACTCTCGGTGCTCGTCTCCGACCTCAAGAGCGGCATGAGCGCCGACACCCTGATGCCCTGGAACAGCACTCTGGCCACGGGCGTGAAGATCGTGGACCAGCAGCACAAGGTGCTCGTGGACATGATCAACGGCCTCTACGCGGCCATGAAGGCCGGGCAGGGGCAAGACGTCCTGGAGAAGCTCTTGGACGGGCTGGCGGCCTACACGGTGCAGCACTTCGACATGGAGGAGAAGTACTTCGACCAGTTCAAATACGCCGAGACCGCCACGCACAAGCAGGCCCACACCACGCTCAAGAAGCAGGTCATGGACTTCATCGGGCAGTACAAGTCCGGCAAGGCGGGCGTGTCCATGGACATCATGAACTTCCTGCGCGACTGGCTGGTGAACCACATCCAGAAGACCGACATGCGCTACGTGAAGACCTTCCTGGCGAACGGACTGGAGCGGACGTAGCGTTTCGCCTTCATGACGACAGCAGAAAGGGCCGCCCGGCAACGGGCGGCCCTTTCTGCTGCGCGGACGGGAAGCAGGGCGAATCAGCCGAGATAGGCCCGTTTCACCCGCTCGTCGTCCATCAGGGCGCGGGCGTCGCCCGAGACGACCAGGCGGCCCGCCTCCAGGACGTAGGCGCGGTGGGCGGCCTGCATGGCGAGGTGGGCGTTCTGCTCCACGAGCAGAATGGTCGTGCCCTCGCGGTTGAGGGCGGTGATGATCTCGAAGATTTCCTCCACGATGATCGGCGCGAGGCCTAAGGAAGGCTCGTCGAGCAGGAGCAGGCGGGGACGGCTCATGAGCGCGCGGGCGATGGCCAGCATCTGCTGTTCGCCGCCCGAAAGGGTGCCCGCGGCCTGGCGCTGGCGCTCACGCAGGCGGGGAAAAAGGCCGAACATGCGCTCCAGGTCCTCGGCCACGCCCGCGGCGTCCGAGCGCACGTACGCGCCGAGTTCCAGGTTTTCGAGCACCGAGAGCCGGGCCAGAACCTGGCGGCCTTCCGGGCTGTGCGCCAACCCCAGACGCACGACCTTGTCCGGGGTGAGCCCGGCCAGATCCCGCCCCATGAAGGCGACGCTGCCCTTGCGCGGCTTGATGAGCCGGGAGACGGCGCGCAGGATGGTGGTCTTGCCCGCGCCGTTGGCCCCGATGAGGGTCACGATCTCGCCCTGCTCCACGGTGAGGCTGACGCCTTCCACGGCCACCACCGGGCCGTAGGCCAGGGTCACATCGTCGAGTGCAAGCATGCGCCCTCCCCTGCCGCGGCGGCGTCGCGCTTCTGGGCGCCCAGATAGGCCTCGACCACCTTGGGGTCGCACTGCACCTCCTCGGGCGTGCCCATGGCGATGCGCTCGCCGAAGTTGAGCACCGCGATGCGGCTGCACAGCCCCATGACCATGGGCACGTTGTGCTCGATGAGCAGCACCGTGAGGTCGAAGGTCTCGCGCACCTGGCGGATGAAATCGGCCAGCCCGGCCTTTTCCGACGGGTTCATGCCCGCGGCGGGCTCGTCCAGGAGCAGCAGCCGCGGGGCCAGGGCCAGGGCGCGGGCGATCTCCAGACGGCGGCGGTCGCCGTAGGGCAGGCTGCCCGCGGGGCGCATGGCGCGGTCCGTGAGGTTCACGAGCTTCAGAAGCTCCCAGGCGGCCTCGCTCGTTTCGCGTTCCTCGCGGCTCGCGAGCGGCGAACCCAGGATGTTGCCCCACAGGCCGGAGCGCTCGCGCGACTGGCGCGGGATGCGCACGTTGTCGAAGACCGAAAGCCCGGCGAAGAGGCGGATGTTCTGGAAGGTGCGGGCCACGCCCAGGCGGGCGACCTGCTCGGGCCTGAGGCCGGTGATCGCCCCACCCGCGAAGAGCACCTCGCCGGAGGTGGGCCGGGTCATGCCCGTGAGCATGTTGAAGAAGGTGGTCTTGCCCGCGCCGTTGG
This sequence comes from Desulfovibrio sp., assembly GCA_022839785.1. Lineage (GTDB taxonomy): Bacteria > Desulfobacterota > Desulfovibrionia > Desulfovibrionales > Desulfovibrionaceae > Alkalidesulfovibrio. The sequence continues at coordinate 215,227 of JALHJW010000004.1, forward strand.
GGCCAATGAGGCCGAAAATCTCCCCCTGCTCCACGGACAGGGAGACGTCGGAGACGGCCAGCAGGCCACCGAAGGCCTTGGACAGGCTCCTGACTTCGAGCAGCGCGCTCACGCCCGCCTCCCGGCGAAGAGCCCGGCGATGCCGCGCGGCATGTACACGCAGGCCAGGACCAGCACCATGCCGTTGAGGATCAGGCGCGAGTCCTTGAGCGGCCTGAGCACCTCGGGCAGGGCCACGAGCAGCGCCGCGCCGAGCAGCGGGCCCCACTTGGAGCGGCTGCCGCCGATGAGCACGTAAGCCAGACAGGCCACGCCCGCGTCGAAGGTGCCCTGACGCGCGTTCCAGGTGTTCAGGAAGGGCGCGCTCATGGCCCCGACCACGCCCGCCAGGGCGCAGCCGATGACGAAGGCCAGGACCTTGTTGGCCGTGGTGCGCACGCCCATGGCACCGGCGGCCAGTTCGTCCTCGCGCACGGCCATGAAATTGCGCCCCGCGGCGGAGCGCTCCAGACGCAGGGTGAAGAGGATGGTCAGGAGCAGCAGCGGCCCGAAAAACCAGATGTAGGCGAAGCGCGACTCGAAGGCCTGGGGGATGCCGAAGATGCCCACCGCCCCGCCCGCGATGGGCATGTTCAGGACCACCACGTTGAGCACCTGGACGAAGGCGATGGTCGCCAGGGCCAGGTAGATGCCGCGCAGGCGGAGCGCCGGAAGGCCCACGGCCACGGCCAGGACCACGGAAAGGAGCAGCGCGGCCAGCCATTCCAGGGGGATCATGAGCCAGCCCAGGGTCGCGCGCCAAGCCTCGAAGGCGGGGTGCGTGCCCATGATCGCGGCCACATAGCCGCCCAGGGAGTAGAAGCCGATGGAGGCCAGGGAGAGCTGCCCCGCCATGAGCGGGAAGTAGAGCGAATAGCCCAGCAGCGCCTGCTGCAGGATCATGATGCACAAGAAGCCGTAGAGATCGAAGAACGCGGCCATGTCCTCCCCCCTAGACCTTCTGTTCCGTCGTGCCGCCGAGCAGTCCCTGCGGCCGGACGAGGAGGATGACGAACAGCAGCGCGTAGGCCACGGCCTCCTTGTAAGAAGAGAGGTCGGGCGGCAGGAAGGCTTCGCCCAGGCCGATGACCAGCCCCCCCAGCACCGCGCCGGGGATGGAGCCGAGGCCGCCCAGCACGATGACGGCCAGGGCCTTGAGGCCGTAGGCCACGCCGAAATAGGGGCCGGAAAGGCCGAAGCTGACGCCGATGAGCGTGCCCGAGAGGCCGCCCAGCAGGCCGGAGACGAAGAAGGTGCCCAGGATGAAGGCGTCCACGTTGATGCCGAGCAGGCTGGCCGTGTCCTGATTCTCGGCCGTGGCGCGCAGGGCCTTGCCCGCCTTGGTGCCGTGGATGAACCAGGCCAGGGCCGCGAGCATCACGAGGCTCACGACGAAGAGCACGATCTGCACCGTGCGCACGGCCACGGGCTTGCCGCCGACCTTGAAGATGAAGGCCGGGGGCAGGCTGCCCAGGACGTCGGACGGATAGGAGTAAATCTCCGCGCCGAAGAGGTACTGGATGAGGTTGACCAGGATCAGGGCCACGCCGAGCGAGGAGACCAGGGCCAGCAGGGCGTCGGCCTGCCTCGCGCGCAGGGGCTTGAAGGCCAGCCGCTCCACGGCCATGCCCGCGAGGCCGGAAAGACCCGCGCCGGCCAGCAGGGCCAGGGGAAAGGGCAGCGTGAAGGGCAGCTGCCAGCCCGCCAGCAGGCCGTTGATGCCGAACTGGCCCACGCTGAGCAGGTAGGTGAGGTACGCGCCCAGGGTGAAGACCGCGCCGTGGGCGAAGTTGATGATGCCCAGGATGGAGAAGACCAGCGTGTAGCCCAGGGCGAAGATGGCGTACACCGAGCCCATGCTCAGGCCGTTGAGCAGATTCTGCAGAAACCAGGCGAGCGTCATGCGTTCCAAAAAAGCCGCGGGGAGGCCGGGGGCCTCCCCGCGCGCAGGTGTCCGGTCGGTGTCTTACCTGGGCAGAAGCGTGAACTTGCCGCTCTTGCCGTCCGCGTCCATCTTGATCTGGGAGACGTAGAAGTCCTTCTGCTCCACCTCGCCCTCGGCGTTCATGCTGATCTCGCCAAGCGGGGTGACGTAGGAGCCGGTGCGCAGGGCCTTGTTCAGGGCGGTGCGGACCTCGGTCAGTTCCATGGCCGTGATCTTCTTCTTGGCCGTGGCCTCGACCTTCTTGAGGGCCTCCACGATGACCTGCACCGCGGCGAAGGCCTGGGCCGAGAACTGGGCCGGCCCTTTCTTGTAGGCGGCCGTGAACTTCTCCACGAAAACCCTGTTCACCTCGGCGGCGGCCTCGGGGCTGTAGGCCTGGGCCACCAGGATGTCCTGGCAGAGCGCGCCGCAGACCGGGAACATGTTGGGCGAGTTGAGGCCGTTGCCGCCCACGATGATGCCGGTGTAGCCGAGCTGGCGGAGTTGCTTGACCAGGTTGCCCGAGTCCGCGGCCAGGCCGGAGATGACCACGAGATCGACGTTCTCGCCGAGCACGGCCGTGACCTGGGTGGTGAAGTCGGTGTCCGTGGTCTGGAAGCGTTGGATGGTGACGATGTTCAGCCCCAGGCCCTTGATGGCCTCCTGGAAGATGCCGGTTTCCGAGGCGGAGAAGGCGTCGTTCTGGGCGAAGAGCACGGCCACGTTTTTGATCTTGGGGTTCAGGGCCAGGGCCTTCTTCAGGGAGTTGGGCGCGACCACGGTCATGGGCGCGGAAATTCTGCCCACGTACTCGCCGATCTGGGGAATGCCCTTGGCGGTGTTGGAGGGCCCGACCACCGGCACTTTGGCGCGGTCGGCGATGGGGTTGGCGGCGAAGGCCTGCTGCGAGAGCGTGGGCCCGATGATGCCCACGACCTTGCCCTGGGTGATCAGGTTCTGGAAGGCGTTGACCGCGCCCGCCTCGTCGCCGCCGGTGTCCTGGTAGACCATCCGGATGGGCGTGCCGTTCACGCCGCCCAGGGAGTTGAGGTACTCCTCGGCGATCTTGGCGCCGTTGACCTGCTCCTGCCCGAAGAGGGCCACGTTGGTGGTCTGGGCCACGGCGAAGCCGATGGGGATGGGCGAGGCCACGTTCTCGGCCAGGGCCGGAACGGCCAGGGAAAGGACCAGGGCAAGGACCGACAGCATGCGGGACATGGATACCTCCGTTGCCTGCAACCGGATTGATTGAAGATGAAATCGGCGCGTTGCACAATCTTCGCAAACGAGGTCGCTTGTCAAGCCGGAATCAAGCCGTACCGGCCTTCGCGCCGCATCCGCGCCGCCTGCGGCGAAGGACCTTCGCCCGACCTTCCGGCAGGTTGTGGGATACCGTCGTTTCTGCTAGAGCCGGGCCAGCGAGCCGCCCAAGGAAGCGTATGACCACCTCCGCCGCCACCCTCTTCATCGAAACCTACATCAAGCTCTTCTTCCTGCTCACGCCCTTCTTCGTGCTCTCGGCCTTCCTTTCCATGACCCGGACCATGGATCTGCGCGCCCGGCGCATCCTTGCCCTGCGCGTGACCGCGGCGGTGGCCGTGGCGGGCTGCGTGCTCTCCCTGGCCGGGGGAGCCATCTTCAGCCTCTTCGGCATCACCCTGGACGCCTTCCGCGTGGGCGCGGGCGCGCTGCTCTTCCTTTCGGCCGTGGGGCTGGTGCGCGGCGGCAGGGTCGAGGCCGAGGCCGACGACGGCGGCGACATCAGCGTGGTGCCCCTGGCCATCCCCATCACCATCGGCCCGGCCACGGTGGGCGCGCTGCTGGTCATGGGCGCGCAACTCGAAACGGCTTGGGAGCGCAGCGTGGAGATCGGCGCGTTCCTGGCCGCCAGCCTGTCCGTGGGCGCCATGCTGCTGGCGGCCACGGCCATCGAACGGCTGGTCGGCCGCATGGGGCTCACCATCCTCTCCAAGCTCACCGGCCTCATCCTGGCCGCGCTCTCGGCCCAGATCGTCTTCACCGGCGTGCGGGGACTGCTCGCCTCCTGACCCCCCGCCCGCAAAGCCCCGAAAATCACAAGCTTTCCCTCCGCCTTGCCAAGGCCGGGGGGATGCACTAGACATCGCCCCAGGAGCACCCGAGAGGTCCCCCAGCCATGCTGCCGCTCATCAACTCCTCCTATTTCCAGAACCTCGTCGAGGGGTTCACCAACGGCGTGCTGATCGTCAACAGCAACGGCGAGGTCTACGTGGCCAACACCGCCGCGGCCCACACCCTGGGCTGCTCGGTGGAGGAGTGCAACGGCCGGGGCTGGCGCGACCTTCTCGGCGGGGTGGCCTATACCGGGGAGTTCGAGCGCTTCATGCGCGACGCCTCGTCCACGGACCGCTGCAACCTGCCCTTCTTCACGCCGTACACGAGGCCCGACGGGCAGATCCGCTACCTGAGCATGACCACCTCGCCGCTGGTGGAGTGGCAGAAAATTTTCGGGATCATGATCCTGCTCACGGACGTGACCTCCATCCAGCACATGCACCAGCGCGAGAAGGCCATCCTCACCGAGAACAACAAACTGCAACGGGAGCGGTACGAGAGCCTGCAGAACATCTCCCAGGCCATCGCCCACCAGATCCGCAACCCCATGATGACCATCGGCGGCTTCGCCGGGCTGCTACTGCGGCGCAACACGCGGCCCGCGGGCGACAGCGAGGCCGAGTTCCTGGACGGCATCCTCTCGGCCTCGCGCCGTCTGGAGGAGATCGTCAACGCCGTCAGCCAGTTCACCGCCCTGTCCCTGAAGAACCCGCAGCCCGTGGACGTGACCGGGATGCTCGACGAGGCCTGCGCCTGGATCGCCACGCGCGCCGAGGCGAACGGCACGCGGCTGGTCTGCGACGTGCGCGCCGAGCCCGCTCGTCTGGTGCTCGACCCCGAACTCTTCCGGACTGCGCTGCACGAGATACTGGAGAACTCGCTGGAGGCCATGGACCGCGGCGAGGGACGGCTGGCCCTGCGCGGCAGCCTGGGGATATCCAGCTACCTCTTCGTCTTCTCGGACAACGGCCACGGCATCGACAAGGAGCACCTGCCCTACCTCACCGATCCCTTCTTCACCACCAAGGCCGTGGGCGTGGGCATGGGGCTGACCAACGTGGACCGCATCGTGCGCGAGCACAAAGGCGCGCTGTTCATCTCCTCGCAGCCCGGCAAGGGCTCCACCGTGTCCATCGAGATTCCCCAGGACGTCACCGCGCCGATCGAGGACTGAACACGGAACCGCACGAAACCGAAAAGGCCGCGCCGGATCGCTCCGGCGCGGCCTTTCGCTGTCTCCGGCCTTTGCGAGGCTACTTGCGCTTCTTGAGCCAGGGCATCATGGAGCGCAGGCCAGCGCCCACCTTCTCGATCTGGTGCTCGGCGTTGATGCGGCGCAGGGCGTTGAAACGCGGCTTGCCCGCCTGGTTCTCCAGGATGAATTCGCGCGCGAAGTCGCCCTGCTGGATTTCCTTCAGGATCTGCTGCATCTCGTAGCGCGTCTCGTCGGTGATGATGCGCGGGCCGCGGGTGTAGTCGCCGTACTCGGCCGTGTCTGAGATGGACCAGCGCATGTGCGCCAGGCCGCCCTCGTAGAGCAGGTCCACGATGAGCTTGAGCTCGTGCAGGCACTCGAAGTAGGCCACCTCGGGCTGGTAGCCGGCCTCCACCAGGGTCTCGAAGCCCGCCTTGATCAGCTCGGACGCGCCGCCGCAGAGCACGGCCTGCTCGCCGAAGAGGTCGGTCTCGGTCTCCTCCTGGAAGGTGGTCTCGATGACGCCCGAGCGGGTGGAGCCGATGCCCTTGGCGTAGGCCAGGGCCTTCTGCATGGCCTTGCCCGAGGCGTCCTGGTGCACGGCCACCAGGGCGGGCACCGCGCCGCCCTCGGTGTAGGTGCGGCGGACCATGTGGCCCGGGCCCTTGGGCGCGATCATGAAGACGTCCACGTCGGCCGGGGGCACGATCTGGCCGAAGTGGATGTTGAAGCCGTGGCCGAAGGCGATGGCCTTGCCCTTCTTCAGGCCGGGCTTGATCTCGTTCTCGTACAGGGAGCGCTGGTACTGGTCCTGCACCAGGATCATGATGATGTCGGCCTTCTTGGCCGCCTCGGCCGCGGACACGGGCTTGAAGCCGTGTTCGACCGCCAGGTCGTAGTTGGGGCCGCCCGGGCGCTGGCCGATGATCACGTTGACGCCGGAGTCGCGCAGGTTCTGCGCGTGGGCGTGGCCCTGGCTGCCGTAGCCGATGATGGCCACGGTCTTGTTCTTGAGCAGTTTGAGGTCGGCGTCTTTCTCGTAGTAAACCTTCATGATTCTTTCCCCTTTTTTTCAAGCGGCGGCCCGGAGGGCTGAGCGGGACCCGTCGCGCGTCGCGACGGGTCCCCGCCGATGGTTTTCGCGGTGGTTGAGGGTTCGGGGCCTAGTCCTGCAGGCTGCGCTTCAGGGCCACGGTGCCGGTGCGGGCGATCTCCTTGATGCCGAAACGCTGCAACATGCTGAAGATGGCCTTGATCTTGCCGACGTCGCCGGTGGCCTCGATGGTCAGTTCCTCGGGGCTCACGTCCACCACCTTGCAGCGGAAGATGTCCACGATGCGCAGAATCTCCGCGCGCCTGGAGTCCTCGGCGTTGACCTTGATGAGCACCATTTCGCGCTCCACGGCCTTGTGCTCGGTGAGGTCCACGACCTTGATGGTCATGACGAGCTTCCGGAGCTGCTTGACGATCTGCTCGATGATCTGCTCGTCGCCGACGGTGGTGATGGTCATGATGGAGACGCCCTTGTCCAGGGTCGGCCCCACGTTAAGCGACTCGATGTTGAATCCCCGGCCGCTGAACAGCCCCGCGACGCGCGAAAGCACGCCGGGTTCGTTCTCGACCAGGACGGAGAGGACGTGCCGTTTCTCGCTCATGTCCCCCTCCTACACCAGGAGCATTTCGCCCAGCGACTTGCCCGCCGGGACCATGGGATAGACGTTCTCGTCCGGGCTGACGCGGACGTCCACGATGACCGGCTTGGGCACGGCGAAGGCCTCCTTCAGCACCTTCTCCACATCCCGCGAACGGGTCACGCGGAAGCCCGCCGCGCCATACGCCTCGGCCAGCTTCACGAAGTCGGGCTGGGCCTCCATGCAGGTGGCGCAGTAGTTCTTCTTGTAGAACAGCTCCTGCCACTGCCGGACCATGCCGAGATACCCGTTGTTCAGGATCACGATCTTCACCGGCAGGTCGTAGCAGACCGCCGTGGCCAGTTCCTGGATGTTCATCTGGATGGAGCCGTCCCCGGCGATGTCGATGACCAGCTTGTCCGGGAAGGCCATCTGCGCGCCGATGGCCGCGGGGAAACCGTAGCCCATGGTGCCCAGCCCCCCGGAGGAGAGGAAGGTGCGGGGGCTCTGGAAGCCGTAGAACTGGGCGGTCCACATCTGGTTCTGACCCACTTCCGTGGCGATGATGGCCTCGCCCTTGGTCAGTTCGTAGATCTTCTCCACCACGTACTGCGGCTTCACCGCCTCGCCCCGCTTGGCGGGCACGTACTTGATGGGATGTTCGAGTTCCCACTCCAGGGTCGTCTTGACCCACGGCTCGTGCGCGGCGACGAAGTCGAAGCCCGCGTCCTGCTGCTCCACGAGGGCGCGCAGATCGGACAGGGCCTGCCCCACGTCCGCGACCATGGGCACGTGGACGGCCACGTTCTTCTGGATCGAGGTGGGATCGATGTCGATGTGCACCAGCGTCGCCTTGGGCGCGAACTCCGCGATCTTGCCGGTGACGCGGTCGTCGAAGCGCGCGCCCGCGGCGATGATCAGGTCGGAATCCTGGATGGCCCGGTTGGCCGCATAGGTGCCGTGCATGCCGAGCATGCCCAGCCAGAGCGGATCGTCGGCCGGGAAACCGCCCAGGCCCATGAGCGTGGCCGTGACAGGGATATGCAGCCTGCGGGCCAGCCAGCAGAGGTCGGCCGAGGCGTTGGCCGAAACCACGCCGCCGCCCACGTAGAACACGGGCCGCTTGGCCGCGCGGATGAGTTCGGCCACCTTCTGCAACTGCCGCTTGTTGGGCTTGGCGCTCGGATTGTAGCTGCGCATCCGGATGGCTTCGTCGTCGGGCCAGACGAAGGCGGTCCGGGCCTGCATGACGTCCTTGGGCAGGTCCACGAGGACCGGGCCGGGGCGTCCGGAGCGGGCGAGGTAGAAGGCGCGGCGGATGGTCAGGGCCAGGGACGCCACGTCCTTGACCAGGTAGTTATGCTTGGTGCAGGGTCTGGTGATGCCGACGATGTCCACTTCCTGGAAGGCGTCGTTGCCGATGAGCGGGGTGGGCACCTGGCCGGTGATGATCACCACGGGGATGGAGTCCATGTAGGCCGTGGCGATGCCGGTCACGGTGTTGGTCGCCCCGGGCCCCGAGGTGACCAGGCAGCAGCCCGTCTTTCCCGAGGCCCGGGCGTACCCGTCGGCGGCGTGTATGGCGCCCTGTTCGTGGCGCACCAGGATGTGCTTGAGCGGATGCCTGGGCAGTTCGTCGTAGATGTCGATGACGGCCCCGCCGGGGTAGCCGAAGATGACGTCGACTCCCTCCCGCTTCAAACATTCAAGCAGTATCTGAGCTCCGGTGAGCTCCATCGGGTCCTCCGATCAGGATTTGTATTTGTTGAGCAGCGTCTGCAGCTTGGTCTTGCCTGCAAGCTTCTTCTTCTTCAGCTCCTTGACGTCGGCCTCTTCGGTCGGCGTTAGGTAGGGCTTCTTGGATAGCTTATCCAGACGACGCTCGTAATCCAGATGGAGATCCCACAAGGCTTTCAGCTCGGCATCGGTGTTGAGGTTCTTCTCGATGATGGCAAGCTCTTGAGGTTCCATGCGTTTCCCCCTGAAAGGGTTTGAGGTTGAAAAGCCTCCGGCTCACGCGCCGGACGGCCATGGAAGCGTTGTCTGCGCCCTGACCACCAGGGTCTTGCTGCGGCTGGCGTGGCCGCTGGCCACTTCCACCTGCGCCGCCCGCAGTCCGAGCAATCCGGCGAGATAGGCGGCCAGGGCCTTGTTGGCCTTGTTGTCGTTGGCCGGGGCCGCGACCCTGACCTTGAGCCGCCCCTGGTACTCGCCCGCGATCTCGCTCCTCTTCGCTCCCGGCTGGACCCAGACGTCCACGCGGTACTCGCCGGGGCCGGTCTGCGTGGCGTAATACGGCAATCCGCCGTCCATCGGCGTCCTATGTCGCCTTCTTGAAGAAGGTCAGCTTGGACTCCAGCGAGTCCAACTCCTCCTGCTCCCTGCTCTCCAGCTCAAGCATCTTCACGTGCGTGTCGAGCAGGCTCTTCAGCTTGACCTCGAACTGGGTGCGCTGGCGCTTGAGCTCCACGATGTCGTCGTGAATCTGGGCCATGCGCAGATGCGTCTGGTTGAGCATGTCCTCGGCCTTGGCCTGGGCCTCCTGGATGATCAGGTCGGCCTCCTTGCGGGCGTTGGCCTTCAGTTGATCGATCATCTTCTGGGTGGTCATGAGCGTGTCGCGCAGGGTCTGCTCCCGCTGACGGTGCTCGTCGAGCAGCGCCTCCAGGCGCTCGACCTTGTCGGCGAGTTTCTGGCGCTCGTCCGCCATCTCGCCCAGGGCCTCGGAGACCTCCTGCAGGAAGCTGGCGACCTCGCGCACGTCGTAGCCGCGAAAGCGTTTGCCGAAGGTCTTGTTGTCGATGTCGATCTTGGACAGGTGCAGCATGCCCGTCTCCTTACATGCGCATGGCCAGGCCGTAGAGCGAGGCCACCACGAACCATTGCAGGAATTGGATGCCCAGGATCACCGCGATGGGGGAAAGGTCCAGCCCCCCCACAACCACGAAGGGAATCATCCGGCGCACGCGGTAAAAGACCGGCTCGGTCAGGTTGCGCAGCGCACGGACGATCGGGTTGTAGGGATCGGGATTCACCCAGGAAAGCAGCGCGGAGATGATGACGATCCAGAGATACAGCGTGAGGACCATGTCGAAAATCTTGGCGATGGCCCCCACGAAATTCACGCCTATGACGTCCATCAGACCTCCTGAAAGGAGAGCGGGGGGCGTACCCCGCCTTCGGGGTTACAAGAGCATACCAACAGCCGCAAAGCAAGAGCAAATTTCAGCCGTCCGGCCGCTACGGGGCGGGCGGGAGCGAGGCGGCGCGCAGCCTGGCGAGCAGCCCGGCGAAGCCGTCCACGTGGTGCTCGGCGCGCAGCCGCTCGTTCTTGTACGCCCAGAACGGCACGTCCGCCGCCTGGGCGGTGGTCTCGTCCACCGAGGAATCACCCAGAAAGGCGATCTCCTCGCGCGGCAAATCCCAAATGCCGAGAATCTTGAACAGGCTCTCGGGATGGGGCTTGGGGTTCTGCACGTCGCCCGCCGTGACCACCGGCGAGAAGAAGCCGTGCAGCCCAAAGTGGTCGATGACCAGGTGCATGGTCGTGGTCCGGTTGGTGTTCACCGCAAGGCGCACGCCCTGCCGCCGCAGAAAGCCGAGCAGTTCCACCAGTCCCGGCTCCATGACCAGGGACGGCAGCACCTCGCGGTAGTCCAGATCCTTGTGCGTCTCGGCGATGCGGTGGGCCAGTTCGGGCGGGGTGATGTGGCGCAGGGACTCCTGCACCGCGTGCATGTGCACGTAGTCTTCCTGCTCCGGGCTCATGGGCGGCAGACCGAGCTTGGCCCGGTACAGGTTGTAGTAGCTGACGTTGGAGCCGCGCGAGTCGAGCAGCACGCCGTCGCAGTCGAAGATCAGGCCGCGCAGAGTCTTGGGCCTGCCGGAAAGAAAATGGGAAAGCGAAAGCGCCACGATGATCCCCGTTGTGGTTGTTCGACAGGCGGCCCGCTCAGGCGACGGACGGGCAGAACACCCGCACCGTCCCCTCGGGACGCGGGCCATCCCCCGCGCCCTTCCAAAGCCAGGCGCGGGGAACGACGGCGCACGACGCGCCAGGAATTCCGGCCTCGGGGCAGGGGGCGAACAGCGCGCCCTCCTCGCGAAGGTCGTCCAGCACGGCCTGTTCGGCGGTGAAGAAGTCGGCTTCGGGCGCGAGCACGCACATGGCCCTGAGCACGGTGCGCCAGGAGCGGACCAGCCCGGCGCGGGCCTCGTCCCCGGGGGCCGCGGCCATGGCCGCCGACAGGGCGGCGGACTCCTCGTCGTACGGCTCCTCCTCGTCCAGTCCCAGACTGCGGCGCAGCCTGTCCATGCCCTCGTCCACCACGGCGTCGAGGCGGGAGAGGTCCATGAACCGCTCCTCAGAGGCCCAGGCGAAAAGCAGCGCGGCCTGCGCGTGCAGACGGATCTGTCCGGCCCGGCGCGCGGCCTCCTGCCGGGCGCGCTCTTCGCCGTCCAGCAGCCCGGCCCGGATGCTTCCCGCGCCCTCCGGGTCCAGGGGCGATCCGCCCTGACGCAGGACGGCGGCCATGTCGCGGGCCGAGGCGAACTGCTCGCCGAAGGCCACGGACTCGGCCAGATAGCCTTTGGCGGCGCGGACGTCCAGGGGCAGGTCCTGGGGCGTGAAGCTGCCCGGAGCCGGTGCGCCGAGGCCAGGATCGACCGTCAGCACGCCCTCGGGCAGGCCGGAAAGGGCAAGTTCATGGTGCAGAAACGGAAAACAGAGGATCATGATCCATCCCGTGGTTATTCTCTCTTGAACCGGCCGCGCGGCTGGAAACGGCTGCACACGCCCGCGCAGCGCGGCAGTTCGCACAGGCAGAGGTCGCCCATCAGGTGGACGCACTTGAGCAGTTCGTAATCCCCGCCCCGGTCGAACCGGTCGCAGGGAACCTCCCGGCGCAGGATGTCCTGGAAGCGCTTCTCCCAGATGCTCCCGGCGGCCTCGTCCTCCAGGCCGAAAACCTCCGCGCGCTGCACGAAGTCGTCATACTCCTGTTCCCAGCGGCGGACAACGGCGCACCTCCAGGTCAGGTTCAGGCCCGGATTCAGCCGCTCCTCGTAAAGGCAGCGGCCGAGTCTGTAAAACCGGCATGCCTTGCCCGGCAACTGACGCACGTTGCTCATCCGGTCCCCGCAGCGGTCGGCGTCGCCGCCGGTCCTTCCGGCCGGGCCGCGCGCTGTCCCGGCAAACTAGCCAATCCGGGCCTTCCCGGCAACCCTGCAACCCACAATTCATTCCTTGACCGGCCATGTACGGAGGTGTACAGGCCCTTCAAGCGTAACCGGAGGGTCCGTCCATGATCGGTGGAATCGGCGTTTGGGAACTACTCATCATTCTGGTGATCGTGATGGTCCTGTTCGGGGCGAACAAGCTTCCGGAGATCGGCAGCGGCCTCGGCAAGGCCATCCGCAACTTCAAGAAATCCACGTCCGAACCGGACGAGATCGACATTACCCCGAACAAGGACAAGGTCGAGGACAAGTCCGACAAGGACGCCTGAAGACCCCCGTCCCAACGCGAACGGCCCCGGCCGCCTCATGGCGGCCGGGGCCGTTCGCGTTGGGGATGACCTGCCGTCCCCAGCCTAGCGGGACAGCTCCCACGTGAGGCCGCGGCCCGCCGTGGCCTCCTTGAGATACGCCTCCAGGGCGGCGCGGTCGCGGGTGCGGACCGTGAATCTGGCGCTCACCCCCTCGGCCGCGAGCACCACGCCGGACAGCAGGCATTCGTCCATGCCGTGGACCGCGGCCAGCCCCTTGGCGAACGGCTCCACCCCGTCCGGTGCGCTCCAGCCCGAGACGTGCAGCGTCAGGCCGCCGCCCTGGCGCGGAGCGACGGAACCGCGCGAAAAAAAGCCGCCCCAGGCGCGCAGCCAGACGGTCTCCAGGGTGTCCCCACCGGCCCGCCACTGCTCCCCCCCCGCGCTCAGGACGGCGGCATATCCCTTGCCCGCGGACTCCAGCGCCAACACCGGCAGCCCGTCCCCCTCCTGCCGCGTCAGGCCGGAGAGCAGTTCCAGTCCGGCCAGCTCCTCGGCCACGCCGCGCGAAAGCCCGGCGGCCCGCAGGACATAGCCCTCCCCCGCGCGACGCGACGCGCTCACGCCCGCCTGCTCCAGCAGGCGCGAGAGGCCGGCGCGGTCCACGCTCACGTCGTAGACGGCCTGCAGGCCCTCCGGGCCGCTCTGGAAGGAAAGTTCGGAATAGCTCTGCACCAGTCCCTGCGCCCTGGCGGCCAGAAAGGCGTCCACGCGGGCCTGACGCGCGGCCGGAAGGTCGCTGCCGAGCAAACTGCGCGCCCGCTCCTGCACGGCCTGCTCGAAGGCCTTCAGAAGCAGCTTGTCCTTGGCCGGAGCCTTGGCCTCCGGGGCGTCCGGAGGAAAGGTCAGGGTGATCTGGTCGGCGGCAGCCGGGCAGGCGGCGAGAAGCAGCGCCAGGACGGCGAAAAGGCAGGGAATTTTCCTGAACACGGGCAATCCTCTGGCTGAGATGTCCGCGCCGCCTGCCCGCCGGGACGGCCCGGCGCGGCGGCGCCCCGCGAATCTGCCCCAACCCGGCGCGCTAGTCCAGCAGGATCATGACCCGGCATTTTTCCAGGAAGTCCCCCTGTGCGGCCAGTCGGCGCAGTTCCTCGGCATCGGTCGCGGCCACGACCAGATCGGTGCGGTTGGCCCCTTCGGCGCGCACCGCCTTGACCACATGCGGACGGCCCGTGATGCGCGGGTTCTGCAGGGCCTGCTCCCGATTCTTGGCGTACCCGGCCATGCCCTGCTCCACGGCGTGCCGCCGGTCGGCCACGGAGACGCCATAAATCTCGCGGCCGTCCTCGTCCAGAAGGCGCGGGGTCATGGCCGGGCGCGCGCCCAGCCCCCGCGCGTCCACGAGCAGTCCGGTGGGTCCGCCCTCGGCCGTGCGCGGGGCCGAGGCGGCCTGGCGCACGGGCATGGTCCTGGGCAGCATGATCGCGCCGAAGCCGCCGTGCAGGCTCACGCCCACCGTGACCTCCACCGAGCCGTCCGGCCTCTCGTCGGTCTGCAGGATGCGGGAGTTCTGCAGCACGCCGCTGACCTGGGCGCGCGTCGCGTCCGAGCCGAGCATGCGGTTCTCCACGGTGGAGGAGGCGTCGATGCGCACTCCCTGCAGTATCTCCAGAAGATTCTTGCGGGCCGTCAACTCTGCCGCGCGCACGGCCATGGCCCCGGCCTGGGCCGGGGTGGCCGCGAAAGGCGGCGGCAAACCGACGCCCCGGGCCGTGACCAGCCCCTCCTGCCAGTCGATGCGGCCCTCGTCCGCCACCTGGACGTACGCGCCGCCCACGCCGGTCTCGGAGGGCAGAACATCGGGCGGTGCGGGAATATCCGGCACCGTGGCGTTTTCCGCCGCGGCCGGAGGCAGAACCACAGGCGCGGCCTGCGCCGCGCCGCCGTGCGCGGGCATGGCGGCGTCTATCCCCGCCGGGGCCTGGGCCAGAGTCCTCCCGCAGGTCAGGAACACCAGCAGCATCGTCAGGACCATGGGCATAGAGCGGACCATCTTCATCTCCTCCTACTGTCTGGCCGCGGGCCGGGCCGGGCCGCCGCCCCGCTCGGCCTCCTCGGCCTCGCGCAAAAGTCTCTTCAGGCGCGGCGCATCTCCTGCCGCCTCGGCCCTGACCGCCTCGTCGCGCAGCGAGGCCGACAACGCGGCCCGCGCCGCTGCGTCGCCGGGCGCAAGGCGCAGCGTCTGCCGCCAGGCGTTGCGCGCCAACTCCGTCTCGCCCACGGCTAGCAGGCTCCAGCCAAGCTCCACCAGGGCGGCGGGATCGCGCGGCGCACCCTCCACCAGATCGTCCTGGGCCAGACGGGCGGCCACGGGCAGCCCCAGCCCCCGGGCCATGTCGCGCCAGACGGCGAGCAGGACCGGGTCGTCCCCGGCCCCGGGCCGGGCCGCGGCCAGGCGGTCCAGGGCCTCGGCCTCGCGCCCGGCCAGGAGCAGCGTCGCGGCCATGCCGATATTGGGCAGCGGCGCGGCCGGGTCCAGGGCCAGGGCGGCGGTGAAATCCTCCCGCGCCGCCTCGGCCCGGCCCTCGCGCAACGCCAGCAGGCCCCGCATGGAACGGGCCAGGATGTTGTCCGGATTGACGGCCAGGACGGCCTCGAAATCCTGCCGCGCCTCGGCCATGCGCCGGGCGTGGAACGTGAGCAGGCCGAGGCGGCAGAGGGCGAATTCGTCGCCGGGCCGAAGCTCCAGAACGCGGGCGTAGGCCTCGGCCGCGTGCGCCGCATCGCCCCGCGCCTCCCACTCCGCGCCGCGCAGAAGCTGGTCCTCGGGGTCCTGGGCCAGGGCCGGGGCGACGGCCGCGAACAGGAAAAGGAGGGCGAGACAGCTGCGGAACCGGGTATTCACGCCCCCCCCCGGTGCAGCACGGCCAGGGCCTCGGCCAGGGTCGCGGCGAGGCGGGCGCGGCCCTCCGGAAGGTCGAGCCCCTCGGGACCGGGCAGCAGCAGGACGGCCGTGGGTGCGGCGCACAGCCCAGGCAGGGCCAGCGGGGCCGATTGCGTCGGCTCCAGTTTGGCCACCCCCGAGAGGCCCGCGCGCAGCGCCTCGGCCGCGATGCGGGCGCGCCCAGCCCCCCGCGCGCGCAGGGAGCGGCGCAGAATGTCGCCGATCCCGCCGTCCTGGCGGGACCGGGAAGGTTCACGGCTCAGGGCGGCGTTCTCCTGCGCCGCCACGGCCGCTCCGGGCGCGCCGGACGGCGTCTCCGCCCAGACCGCGAAACCCGGCCCGGCCGTGCCGGGAGTCCCGGCCGCGACGTGCAGCGAGAGCAGCAGGCCGGACGCCATGCGCTCGGCCAGAAGCCCGCGCTCGGCCAGGGGCACGGTCTGATCCCCGGAACGGGTCAGGGCGACGGGAAGCGTCGGGACCTCGCGCGCCAGATGGTCGCGCAGACGCAGGGCGAGATCGAGAGTGAGGAGCTTCTCCAGGGGCGCTCCGGGCCGCACCAGACCGGGGTCGTTGCCGCCGTGGCCGGGATCGAGCACGAGACTCCGCAGAAGGAAGGCGTTTCGCGCCGCCGCGCTCCGGGCCTGCTCCAGTTCGGCCGCGGCGCGGCGCTCGGTCTCGCCCGGGACATGGACGGAAGCCCCATCCTCCGCCGCGTCCAGAGCCGCGGGCACGGGAAACATGGAGATGCGCTGCAGCATCATGCGCGCCTGCACGTCCGCGGGATTGAGCCGCAGCACGTGGCGGAAGGCGTCGCGCGCGCCCGAAAGATCGCCGGAGAAGAAGCGGGCCTTGCCCAAAAGGCCCCACAGCCATTCGTCGCGCTGCATGGCGGCGGCGGCCGGAGCCAATTCGCGCGCCGCCTCGGCGAAACGGCCCGCGAAGAGCAGTTCCTGGCCGCGTCTGGCCGCGACGCGGGGATCGGACCGCGCATCCGCCCACACGCAGGCGGGAGAAAGCGCCAGTCCGGCCCCGGCGCAGGCCAGCAGACGCAGGAAATCCCTCCGGGCGGCGGACGGCGGGACGGAGCCCCGGCCTTGATTTACGTTGGGAAGCCGTTGCATGGCGGGCTGTTTTCGTGCAGGAAATAGACCACTGTTCGGGCGCATCGATGCCCAGCAGCATCCGGAACGGAAAAATAACACTCTCTTCGTACTCCGGGTCAGCATGGCCCGCCTTCGGCGGGACAACGCGGCGACGCCGCGGCAGCGCACGTTTTTCCTCCGTGCGCCGCCGACAATACCAGGATGGCCGATGGAACTCTACCTCATGCAGCATGGCGCAAGCCTGTCCGAAGACATCGACCCGGCCCGGCCCCTGT
The DNA here is from genome assembly GCA_022839785.1 of Desulfovibrio sp. Lineage (GTDB taxonomy): Bacteria > Desulfobacterota > Desulfovibrionia > Desulfovibrionales > Desulfovibrionaceae > Alkalidesulfovibrio. The sequence goes on from JALHJW010000004.1 coordinate 231,918, forward strand.
CCCCGGTGGGCGCGGACAGCGTGGCCAAGGCCGCCCGCACCCTGAAGGCCTTCGGCGTGGTCCTGGGCCTCATCGCCTGCAGCCCTCGCCTGCGCGCGGCGCAGTCCGCCGACATCGCGGCGAGGAGCCTCGACTACCCGCCCTCCCGCCTGCTGCGGACCGAGGCCCTGGCGCCCACGGCCAAGCCCGACGCGGCCCTGGCCCTGCTCAAGGAATGCTGGGACGTGGAGCGGGCCCTGCTCATCGGCCATCTGCCCCATCTGCACCACTTCGTCGCCCGTCTCGCCTGCAAGAACGGCGAGGTCAGCCTGGCCTTCGAGCACGCCGGGCTGACCCGGCTCGACCTCAGCCAGCCCCTGCCCGGACAGGGCCGCATCGTCTGGCATCTTCGGCCTTCCCTCTACTCCCTGATCCGCTGAAAGAATCCGGTTGAGCGACCAATGAATTTTGCTCGGACTCCTTGACTTTTCTGGTGAATTCGCCGAGCAATTCCGTGAAAATTTTCCGGCTATCCCGGGGCCGGCCTCATGCGTGGACGAGGCCGGCCCCGTTGCATCCTCAGCCCCCAACCAGTCCGGTTGCGTCACCGAACTGGCCAACCGCCAGGGATGTTCCTTGGCGGAGGTTCCAACCTTGAAGTGAGGAACGCATGTTGGAAACCCTGCTCTTTCTCCTCGTCGTGCTCCCAATCCTGGGAGGGGCGGCATGCCTCGTGGTGCCGTCCCGCTACCTGCGCGGCGCGGTCATCGTGGGCACGTGTGCGCTCACGGCCGCAGCCTCGCTCTCGCTGCTCGGATACGGGCCGTTCTCGGGAACCCCCGAGACCGTGTTCCTGATCCCGGTGCGCGGCCTCATCACCCTGCTGGACTTCGTGCTGCTCGGCGTGATCCTGTTCTACGCCTTCAGCCTGAAAAACAGACTCATCCAACTGCTGTTCGGCTTCCAGATCGTGGCGCTGGCCTTCTTCGAGATGTTCATGGCCAAGCATACGGCCGCGCCCACGTTCTTCGCCGATACCCTGAGCATCGTCATGGTGCTCGTGATCTCCATCGTCGGCTCGCTGATCTGCATCTACGGCATCCCGTACATGCAGGCCCACGAGGAACATCTGCACCTCGCCAAGACCCGCCAACCCAGGTTTTTCCTGTTCCTGGTGGGCTTCCTCGGCGCGATGAACGGTCTGGTGCTCGCGGACGACATCACCTTCGTCTACTTCTTCTTCGAGATCACCACCTTCTGCTCCTTCATGCTCATCGGCCATGACCAGACCGAGATCGCCATCAAGAACGCCACCCGCGCCCTGCTGCTCAACGGCGTCGGCGGCGTGGCCTTCCTGCTCGGCATGATCTGGGCCAACTCGGTCACCGGCTCGCTCTCCATCCAGGAGATCATCGCCGCCGGTCCGGCCGCCAAGGGCCTGCTCTTCGCCGTGGCGCTGATCTGTCTGGCGGGCTTCACCAAGGCCGCGCAGCTTCCCTTCCAGAGCTGGCTGCTCGGCGCCATGGTCGCGCCCACGCCGGTCTCGGCCCTGCTCCACAGCTCGACCATGGTCAAGGCGGGCGTCTTCCTGGTGCTGCGCTTCTCCCCCGCCTTCGCGGGCACCTTCCTGGGCACGGCCATCGCGGTCTGCGGCGCGTTCACCTTCGTGGCCACCGCCGCCCTCGCCGTGAGCCAGTCCAACGCCAAGAAGATCCTGGCCTACTCGACCATCTCCAACCTCGGCCTGATGATCGCCTGCGCCGGTCTGGGCACGCCCCAGGCCATCACCGCGGGCGTTCTGCTGCTGGTCTTCCACGCCGTCTCCAAGGGCCTGCTCTTCTGCTGCGTGGGCCACATCGAGCAGCACATCCACAGCCGCGACATCGAGGACATGCGCGGACTCTCCGTGACCATGCCGCGCGCGGCCCTGATCACCATCATCGGCCTCGTGACCATGATGATGCCGCCCTTCGGCGTGCTGCTCTCCAAGTGGATGGCCATCGAGGCCGCGGCGGACAACCTGTTCGTCATCGTCATGCTGGCCGTGGGCAGCGCCCTGACCGTGCTCATCTACGCCCGCTGGGGCGGCAACATGATGAGCGCCCCCTACAAGGCGCAGCCGCAGAAAGCCCCCATGCCCCTGCTCGTGGGCCTTCCCCTGATGGCCATGGCCGGCGGCGCGGTGCTGCTCTCCCTGGCCGCCCCCGTGCTCTACACCCGTCTGGTGCTGCCCCTGGTCAAGAGCGCGCCCTACGACGTGGCCGCGGGCACGCTGACCAACCCGGTCGGTTCCTTCCTGGTCTACCCCCTGTTCATCCTGCTCGGCTTCGGCTTCTTCATGGCCCTGCGCGCCGTGCTCAAGAGCAAGGCCACCGTGCTGCCGCCCTACTTCGGCGGCGCGAACCTGCCCGACTCCACGGGCTTCAAGGGACCGCTCGGCGCTCCGGTGCCCTACCAGGGCGGCAACTACTACCTGACCGGCGTCTTCGGTGAGGACAAGCTCACCATGTGGATCAACGTGGGCGCGGGCATGCTGCTCGCCATGATGATGGGAGGGGCGCTCTAATGACCGCGATCATTCTGGGCATCATCGGCATCCTTCTGGCCCCGGTCCTGGGCGGCCTCATCGCGGGTCTCGACCGGAAAGTGACCGCGCGCATGCAGTCGCGTTTCGGCCCGCCCATCCTCCAGCCCTTCTACGACGTCTTCAAGCTGTTCGGCAAAGAGCCCGCCATCGTCAACGTCTGGCAGGTCTTCTGCGCCTACGTCTACGTAGCCAGCGCGGCCATCTCCGTGGGCCTGCTCTTCGCGGGCGGCGACCTGCTCCTGCTCTTCTTCGTGCAGGCCGTGGGCGCGGTCTTCCTGGTCTTCGGCGCCCTGGCGGCCCCGTCGCCCTACTCCCAGGTCGGCGCGCACCGCGAACTCCTCCAGATCCTGGCCTACGAGCCGCTGATCATCCTGGTCTTCGTGGGCTTCTACCTGGCCACCGGCTCCTTCAAGGTCGCGGACATCCTGGCCCACAACCAGCCGCTGCTCCTGCAGATGCCGCTGCTCTTCCTCGTCCTGGGCTACGCCCTGACGATCAAGCTGCGCAAGTCGCCCTTCGACCTCTCCACCAGCCATCACGGCCACCAGGAGCTGGTCAAGGGCGTGCTCATCGAATACTCGGGCCCCTACCTGGCCCTGGTCGAGGTCGCCCACTGGTACGAGACCGTCCTGGTCCTCGGCCTGTGCGCCCTGTTCTGGCACACCTCCATCTTCGGCATGGCCATCCTCCTGGCGGTCACCTACTTCGCCGAAGTGCTGCTGGACAACGTCACGGCCCGCATGACCTGGCGCTGGATGCTCGGCTACGTCTGGGGTATCGGCCTGGCCATGTCCGCGGTCAACCTCGTCTGGATCTCTTTCAAGGGGGCCTAAGATGCTGAAGAACATGATACAGACCTCCAGGCTGAAGTCGCCCTGGATCATCCACTTCGACTGCGGCTCCTGCAACGGCTGCGACATCGAGGTGCTGGCCTGCCTGACCCCGCTGTACGACGTCGAACGCTTCGGCGTGGTCAACGTGGGCAACCCCAAGCACGCCGACGTGCTGCTCGTCACGGGCACGGTCAACCACCGCAACAAGCACGTCCTCAAGAACATCTACGATCAGATGCCCAACCCCAAACTGGTCATCGCCATCGGCGCCTGCGGCCTGTCCGGCGGCGTTTTCCGCGAGGCCCCCAACGTCGTGGGCGGCGTGGACAAGGTCATCCCGGTGGACGTCTACGTCCCCGGCTGCCCGGCCAAGCCCGAGGCCATCATCGACGCGGTCGTCGCCGGCCTGGGCAAACTGGCCGAGCTGCAGAAGCAGGCCGCGATCTAAGGGAGCACCAGATGAAGACGCTTGATACGATTACCGTCACCCCGGAAACCGTGGTGGGCGAGGTCGCGAAGCTCGTGACCAGCGGCTGGCGCATGATCACCATGAGCTGCGTGGACCTCTCCCCCGAGCAGTTCGAAGTGCTCTACCACTTCGACAAGGAACTGGCCGAAACCCACCTGCGCCTGACCTTCCCCAAGGGCATGGCCATCCCGAGCGTGACGCCGACCCTGTTCATGGCCGTGCTCGTGGAGAACGAGATCAAGGACCATTTCGGCGTGTGTTTCGACGGCCTGCCGCTCGACTTCGACGGCAAGCTGTACCTTGAGGAAGAGGTCAAGGCGACCCCCTTCTGCAAGTACAGCACGGGCACCAAACAGTAAGGCTCGGAGGATAAGGATAATGGCCCGTACCATCATACCCTTTGGACCCCAGCACCCGGTCCTGCCCGAGCCCATCCACCTCAAGCTCGTGGTCGAGGACGAAATCGTCAAGGAAGCCCTGCCGCAACTCGGATACGTCCACCGCGGCCTGGAGAAGCTGACCGAGATCCGCGACTTCAACCAGATGATCCAGATCGTGGAACGCGTCTGCGGCATCTGTTCCAAGATCCACGCCATGTGCTTCTGCCAGGGCGTGGAGGAGATGATGGGCATCGAGGTGCCCGAGCGCGCCAAGTTCCTGCGCGTCATCTGGTCGGAGCTGCACCGCATCCACTCGCACCTCCTCTGGCTCGGCCTCTACGCCGACGCCTTCGGCTTCGAGTCGGTGTTCATGCAGTTCTGGCGCATCCGTGAGAAGATCATGGACATCAACGAGGCGACCGCGGGCAACCGCGTCATCGTCTCGGTCAACGTGGTGGGCGGCACCCGCGCCGATCTGAGCCCGGAGCAATGCAACTGGATACTCCAGGAACTCGACTGGGTCGAGAAGGAAACCAAGCGCCTGCAGGCCGTCATGCTCGACGACTACACGGTGAAGAAGCGCACCGTGGGCGTGGGCGTGCTGACCAGGGAGCAGGCCTACGCGCTCGGCGCGGCGGGGCCCACCCTGCGCGGCTCCGGCGTGGCCCAGGACATGCGTCAGTTCAAGTACGCCGCCTTCGACAAAATCGACTTCGCCCCCGTCACCGCGCCCGACGGCGACTGCTACTCCCGCGGCAAGGTCCGCTTCCTGGAGACCCTGCAGTCCGTGGACCTGGTGCGCCAAGCCATCTCGCGCATGCCCCAGGGCGAGATCGCGACCAAGTTCAAGGGCAACCCCGAGGGTGAACTCGTCACCCGCGTGGAGCAGCCGCGCGGCGAACTGCTCTACTATCTCAAGGGCAACGGGACCAAGTTCCTGGAGCGCGTGCGCATCCGCACGCCCACCTTCGCGAACATCCCGCCCCTGCTGGCCATGCTGCCGGGTTGTGAACTGGCCGACGTGCCGGTCATCGCCCTGTCCATCGACCCGTGCATCTCCTGCACCGAGCGCTAAGGAGGGAGAGACAGATGGCATTCATGACCGGAAACGTGCTGCGCAACCTGATGGGGAAGTACAGCACCCGTCTCTACCCCATCGAAATCCGTCCCGCCTTCGAGGCGTACCGCGGCGAACTCTACAACGAGATCGAGAAGTGCATCTTCTGCCAGAGCTGCGCCCGCAAGTGCCCCTCCCAGTGCATCAGCATCGACAAGGAGGCGGGGCTGTGGACCTGTGATCCCTTCGCCTGCGTGTACTGCGGCATCTGCGTCGAGGCCTGCCCCGTGAACTGCCTGCACATGAAAAGCACGCACCGCCACGTGGCCACCGAGCGCGAGATGATCGAACAGAAGGGGACCCCGCCCAAGCCCAAAAAGAAGGCTGCGGACGGCGAAGCCGCCGCTCCCGCCGCCGAGAAGAAGGCCAAGAAGTAGGGCGACCCGCTTCAGGCCCGCAACGACCCCGAGGCCCCGGCGCGGCGACGCGCCGGGGCCTTTTCTTGCCCTCCGCCAGGTGCGGGGAGCCCGCAGACCGCCGCTTTCCGTTGCCTGCCGGGTTGAATCAGGCTATGTCAGCCGAACCGAGACAGGAGGATTCATGAATCAGGACACCCAGCTCAAAGGCTTCGTGCGGCGCGACATGTTCTTCGTCGTGGCCTTCTTCTGCCTGGCCCTCGGCTTTGCCGCAGGCGTGATCACCGGAACGATGTACTCCCCGCCCAAGGCCGCCATGCCCGGCGGAATGCCGCCGCAGGGGATGCCGGGAGGCATGCCGCCGTCCATGCCGCCGCAAGGCGCGCAGCAGCAAAGCCAGGGAGGCCTCAGCGCCGCGGAGCGCGCCAAGCTGCTGGAACTGGAGCAGGCCGTCGGCAAGAACCCCAAGAACATCGAGGCCCAGAACCAGCTCGGCCATTTCTATTTCGACCACGGCATGCCCAAGGAGGCCATCGCGGCCTACCAGGCGTCCCTGGCCCTCAAGGCCGAGCAGCCGGACATCTGGACCGACCTGGGCGTCATGTACCGCGAGGTCACGGAGTACCAGAAGGCCCTGCAGGCCTTCGACAAGGCCATCAGCCAGAATCCCCGGCACGAGATCGCCCGTTTCAACCGGGGCATCGTGCTGGTCTTCGACCTCGACCGCAAGGAAGACGGCCTGAAGAACTGGCGGGAGCTGCTGGCCCTCAATCCCAACGCCAAGGCCCCCAACGGCGCGCCGCTGGGCAAGCTCATCGACGAAGTGGAGAAACAGTAGCGCCGCCAGCCCCCCGCCGTCGCTCAGGGGCTGGCCACGCCGAGGAGATATTAAACCCAGAAACCGGGGTTCAAAGGGGCCTGAGGCCCCTTTGCCGCCGGAGGCCTCTTTCTCCCTACTGCCCGCGCCGTCAGGCCGGGCGCGCCCGAAGCCACCCTTCCACCAACTCCACGGCCTTGTCCGTGTCGCCAGGGACCAGCCAGTGGATGGCCGGGTCCTTCCTGAACCAGGTCATCTGCCGTTTGGCATAGGCGCGGGTGCGCGAGAGCCAGAGGGACTTGACTTGCGCCAGGTCGAGCCGCCCCCGGATGTACTCCAGCAACTCGTGCGAACCGATGCCGCTGAAGCCCGGGGCGTCGGCCCTGGGGCAGGCGGCGAAGGCGCGCTCCATCTCCTGTGCCACGCCCGCGGCGAGCATGGCCTCGATGCGCGCGGCCAGCGCCGGGGTCAGGGCGTCCAGATCCACGGCCACCCCGAGCTTCAAGGCGCGAAAACGCGGCGGCGCGCCCTCCTGCCGATGGAAGCTGGAAAAGACCCGGCCCGTGGCCTCGAAGACCTCCAGAGCGCGGGTGATGCGCTGCCGGTCGTTGGGATGAATTCGGGCCGCGTAGTCCGGGTCGATCTGTTCGAGCCAGCCGTGCAGCGTTTCTCCGCCGAAGTGCTCCCAGGCGGCCTGCAACTGCTGGCGGGTCACGTCCGGCACCTCGGGGATGGGGGAAAGGCCGTAAAGCAACGCGTCGAGATAGAGACCGGTGCCGCCCACGAGCAGGGGCAGCACGCCCTGCGCCGCGAGCGCGCGCATGGCCTCCTCGGCCATGGCCGCGAAGGTTCCGGCGCTCACGGATTGGCAGGGATCGAGCAGGCCGAAGAGGTGGTGGGGACAGCGGGCGCGTTCCTCCGCGCTCGGCTGCGCGGTGACGATCTCCAGACCCGCGTAGAGCTGGCGGGAGTCGATGTTGACCACACCGCCGCCCAGCCGCTCGGCCAGGGCCAGGGCCAGGCCGGTCTTGCCCGCCCCGGTGGGGCCGACGATGCAGACCGCGTCCGGCAGCTCAACCGCCTGGGCCTCCTCACGGCTCACAGCTTCCCCTGGGCGCGCAGTTCGGCGAAACGCGCATAGACGTGGGGCACGATCTGGTCCGGGACCATGCCCTTGATGTTCGCACCGTGCTTGGCCGCCTCCTTGATGATCGTGGAGCTGAGGTACATCCACTGATAATCGGTCATCAGGAAGACGGTCTGGATGTCGCGGTGCAGCTTGCGGTTCATGAGCGCCATCTGGAACTCGTACTCGAAGTCCGAGACCGCGCGCAGACCGCGCATGATCACGCCCGCGCCCTTGCGCGCCACGTAGTCCACGAGCAGGCCGGAAAAATCCTCCACGTCGATGCCGTCGTCGAAGGCGAAGACCTCGCGGGCCATGGCCACGCGCTCCTCCAGGGTGAAGAGCGGGGTCTTGGTGGTGTCCTTGGCCACGGCCACGGTGATCCGGTCGAAGACCGTGCGCGCCCGGCGCACCAGGCTGACGTGGCCCATGGTCAGGGGATCGAAGGTGCCGGGATAGATGGCGCTGCTCATGCTGTCGTCCTTTGCCAGAGAAGTATGCGCGTCTGGCCGTACGCCCGGTCGGCGAGAAGCGCAAGCCCGGGGGCGGCGCTCGTGGCGTCCAGGACGAGACGGTCCTCGACCTCGGCGACGAGAATGCCGTCCGGCGCCAGCCAGCCGCCCGCCGTAATCCTTTCCAGCGTGGGCGGCAAGAGGTCCTTGCCGTAGGGCGGATCGACGAAGATCAGGCCGAAGGGCGCGGGGGCCTGTCCGGCCAGGGCCCTGGCCGCATCCGCCGCGTCCACGGCGAAGGAGCCGCGTTCCGCGCCCAGCGCGTCGAGATTCCTCTGGATCAGCCCGGCGGCCGCGCGGCTCTTTTCGATGAAGCGGCAGAAGGCCGCGCCGCGCGACAAGGCCTCCAATCCCAGACTGCCCGAGCCCGCGAAGACATCCATGACGCGAAGCCCGGCATAGACCACGCCCCGCGCCGCGAGCATGCTGAAGAGCGCCTCGCGCACCCGGGCCGTGGCCGGACGGTAGCCCGGCCCCTCGCCGGTGACGATGCTGCGGCCCTTGAAGCGGCCCGCGATGATGCGCATTCCGCCGCCCGTCCTTTTCCCGCCCTAGCTCTGCGAGACCAGCTCCAGCAGGGCGCGGTGGGCGTCCAGGAGCCGATCGCGCATCTCGGTCTGGTCCACCCAGGACCGGTCCTGCACGGCGGGAAGCCTTCCCTTGAAGCTGCCCAGCAGCCGCTCGGTCTCGGCCACGAGGTAGTTCCAGTCGATCTGGGGCCTGGCGAGGTCCGGGTGCAGCTGGATGGCCGGAGCCTTGCCGGGCTTCAGCGACACCTCTTCCAGGTAGTCGGGGATGTGCACGGTGAAGCCGAAACGCTCCCGGATGAGGCCGGCCAGGGTGTCCTGGGCCTTGGCCTCGCCGTGGACCAGGAAGACCTCCATGGCCGGGTTGGCGAAGTTGCCGATCCATTCCATGATTTGGCTCTGCCCCGCGTGGGCCGAGAAGCCGCCGATGGTGAAGACCTTGGCGTGGACCGCCACCTCCTCGCCGAGCAGGCGGACCTTCTTGGCCCCGTCCACGATGTGGCGGCCGGGCGTGCCCTGGGCCTGGAAGCCGACGAAGACGATGGCCGCGCCGTGCCGCCAGAGGTTGTGGCGCAGGTGGTGCTTGATGCGTCCCGCGTTGCACATGCCGCTGGCCGAGATGATGATGGCCGGGCCGTTGAACTCGTTGATGCGCTGCGATTCTTCCTGGGACTTGGTGTAGACGAGGTTGGGGAGGTTGAAGGGGCTGTCGCCGTTGGAGAGCAGCTCCTTGATCTCCTGGTCCATGTACTCCGGGTGCTTCTTGAAGATCTCCGTGGCCTGGATGGCCAGGGGGCTGTCCAGGTACACGGGCATCTCCCTGGGCAGCTTGCCCGCCCTGGAGAGCTGCCACAGGGAATAGATGATCTCCTGGGTGCGCTCCACGGCGAAGGCCGGGATGATGCACTTCTCGCGGTTCTTGTAGGCGTAGGCGATGGCCGCGGCCAGCTCGTCGCGGCTGTTGGCCTCGTTCTTGTGGTCGCGATCGCCGTAGGTGGACTCCACGAACAGGTAGTCCGAGTTGCGCACCACGTCGGGGTCGTTGACCAGAAGCTGGTTGGGGCGGCCCAGGTCGCCGGAGAAGACCATGGAGGTCGGCGCGCCGTTCTCGGCCACCGAAAGTTTGATGAAGGCCGAACCCAGGATGTGCCCGGCGTCGCGGTAGACGACCGTGACGCCCGGAACCGGCTCGAACTCCGTGTTGTAGGCGACGGGCGAGAAAAGCGGCGTGGTCCGGGCCACGTCGTCGGTGGTGTAGAGGGACTCCACCGGCGGACGTCCGTGACGCTGCCGTTTCCGGTTCTCCCACTCCGCCTCCATCTCCTGGATGTGCGCGCTGTCCAGGAGCATGATGTTCAGGAGGTCCACTGTGGGCGGCGTGCAGTAGACGGGTCCCTTGAAGCCGAACTTGACCAGGCGGGGCAGCAGGCCCGTGTGGTCGATGTGTGCGTGGGTCACCAGGACGAAATCCAGGCTCGCGGGATCATACGGTCCCATGTCGCGGTTGCGGGCCTCGATGTCCTTGTTGCCCTGGTGCATGCCGCAGTCGATGGCGAAACGCCTGCCAGCGGCCTCCACGATGTAGCAGGACCCGGTGACGGTCCTGGAAGCCCCAAGAAAATTGATCTTCACGCGATGCTCCTTCCCTCGTGCGGTGGTCGTGCGGCGCGTGCGCCGCACCGGCCGGACCACGGTGTTTACACCTCTCGCGGCCAGGGGTAAACACCCCGGAAAACGTCCGAGCCCGCCAGGAGGATACCGTGCCCGATTCGAGGCAGTTCGTCATCGACAACCTTTCCGTGAAGGAATCCTGGCGTCTGTTCAGGATCATGGCCGAAATCGTGGACGGATTCGACGACATGGAGGGCGTGGGTCCTGCGGTCTCCATCTTCGGCTCGGCCCGCACCAAACCCGAGGACCCGGACTACCGGACCACGCAAACGCTCGCCCGCCTGCTTTCCGAGGCGGGCTACGACATCATCACCGGCGGCGGCCCGGGCCTCATGGAGGCGGCCAACAAGGGGGCCAAGGAAGGCGGCAAGGGCCGCTCCATCGGCCTGCACATCGAGCTGCCCTTCGAGCAGAAGAGCAACGACTTCCTCGATCTGCGCATCAGCTTCCGCTACTTCTTCGTGCGCAAGGTCGTGTTCGTGAAGTACGCCATGGCCTACATCGCCCTGCCCGGCGGCTTCGGCACCCTGGACGAGATCGCCGAGGCCCTGGTGCTGATCCAGACCCGGCGCATCAAGCCCTTCCCCGTGATCCTTCTGGGCAGCTCGTTCTGGGGGGGCCTGGTGGACTGGTTCAAGTCCACCCTGCTCGAACGCGGCTTCATCGACGAGCACAACCTCGATCTCTTCAGGGTCATGGACACGCCCGAGGAGGCGGTGGCCTACATCAAGCGGCACGTCATCGTCTGATGAAGGACCAGAGAAAGGCCCTGGCCTACGGCCTGGTCACGGTGCTGCTGTGGTCCACCGTGGCCTCGGCCTTCAAGCTCTCCCTGCGCCGTCTCGACCCGGCGCAGCTCCTGCTCTGGTCCTCGCTGGTCTCCACCCTGGTCATGCTCGCGGCCCTGACCCTGCAGGGCCGCCTGGAACTGCTGCGCTCCTACGGCAGACGGGAGTGGCTGCGCGCCCTGGGCTTCGGCCTGCTCAACCCCTTCGTCTACTATCTCGTGCTCTTCGCGGCCTACGACCTCCTGCCCGCCCAGGAGGCCCAGCCCCTCAACTACACCTGGGCCATCACCCTGACCCTGCTCTCCGTCCCCATCCTGGGCCAACGGCTCTCCTGGCGCGACCTGACCGCCACCCTGGTCTGCTGGGGCGGGGTGCTGGTCATCTCCACGCGCGGCGACCTCTCCGGACTCCACTTCGCCAGTCCCCTGGGCGTGGGTCTGGCCCTGGGCAGTACCGTGATCTGGGCTGTCTACTGGCTCTTCGCGGCGCGCGACGGCCGCGACCCCACGGCCGCCCTGGCCATGAACTTCCTCTGCTCCCTGCCCTTCTCCCTGGCCTGGGCCTGCCTCGTCTCCTCGCCCCTGCCCGGCGACTGGCTGGGCCTCGCGGGAGCGGCCTACGTCGGCGTCTTCGAGATGGGGCTGACCTTCATCACCTGGCTCACGGCGCTGCGCCTGGCCTCCAACACCTCGCAGGTGGGCAACTTGATCTTCATCTCCCCCTTCGTCTCGCTCCTTTTCATCCGCTTCGTGGTGGGCGAGGCCATCCTGCCCTCGACCCTGGCGGGCCTGGGCTGCATCGTGGCAGGGCTGATCCTGCAGCAGACGGGCAGGCGCGCGGCGGCCTGACGCCGCCCGGTCCCGGGACCGGAAAGGCGCGGCCCTAGCGCCGTCGCAGCCTGTTTTCAGCCGCCCGTTTTTGCGGTACAAGACCGCCCTTTCCCAAAGGAGCCGCCATGCGCATCGCCGTCACCACCTCCTCCTTCGCCGTCTTCGACCCCGAGCCGCTGGATGTTTTGCGCCGGGCCGGGGCCGAGATCGTGCTCAACCCCCACGGCCGCAAGCTGACGCCAGAGGAGACCGTGGACCTGTGCGCGGGCTGCGACGGCATCCTGGCCGGGACGGAACGGCTCGACAGGACCGTGCTCGAAAAACTGCCCGGACTGCGCGTGATCTCCCGCTGCGGCGTGGGGCTCGACAGCGTGGACTTGGCCGCCTGCGCGGAACGGGGCATCGCGGTGCGCAACACGCCCCAGGGCCCCACGCGCGCCGTGGCCGAACTGACCGCGGGGCTGATCCTCGATCTCCTCCGACAGGTCACGCGCATGGACCGCGAGGTCCGCGCCGGAACGTGGCGCAAGCGCATGGGCAACCTGCTGGAGGGCAAGCGCGTGGGCGTCGTCGGTTTCGGCCGCATCGGCCAGGCCACCGGCGCGCTTTTGCGGCTCCTGGGCGCGCAGATCGCCTATTTCGATCCCTTCGTGACCGAGGCCGACGCACCGCGCATGGAACTGGACGACCTCCTGCAGTGGGCCGAGATCGTCACCCTGCATTGCTCCAAGACCGAGGGCGCGGGCTTCTTGCTCGACGCACGCAGGCTGGGCCTGATGCGCGAGGGCGCCTGGCTGGTCAACGCAGGTCGAGGCGGACTCGTCGACGAGGACGCGCTCTTCGCCCTGCTCTCTTCGGGACACGTGGCGGGCGCGGCCATCGACTGTTTCGGCAAGGAGCCCTACGCCGGGCCGCTGGCCGAACTGCCCACCACCATCCTGACCCCGCATATCGGCTCCTACGCGGCCGAGGGCCGGGCGCGCATGGAGCTGGACGCGGCGCGCAACCTGCTGGAGGCTCTGGGAGCGGCTCCCGCGGAGGCCCGGGCGTGATCCGCTGCGTGGTCCTGGACTGCGACGGGGTGATCCTGGAGACCGTGGGGCTGAAGACCACGGCCTTTGCGCGTAGCGCCGAACATCTGGGACCGGAGGCCGTGCGGCTGCTGGTGGACTACCACGTGCGGCACGGCGGGGTCAGCCGCTACGAGAAATACCGGCATCTGTGGCGGGAACTGTTCGGCCGCGAGATCGCGGATTCCGAGATGCAGGACATGGTGGGCCGTTTCCTCGCGGCCGCGGCCGACGCGCTGCCCGAGGCCCCCTTCGTGCCCGGCGCGCGCGAGTTCATCACGGCCTGGTGGGAGCGTCTGCCGCTCTACGTGGCCTCGGGCGCGCCGGACGGGGAGTTGAAGGCGCTCCTGCGCATCAAGCAGGTGGATTGCTTCTTCAAGGCCATCCACGGCTCGCCCGCGCCCAAGGCCGAACTGCTGGCGGGCATCGTGGCGCGCGAGGCCGTGGCCCCCTCGGAAACCTTGATGGTCGGGGACTCGGACACGGATCTTCAGGCCGCCCGGCGCGTGGGCACGCTCTTCTACGGCCGCGGCCCCTTCCCCGAGCCCTGGCCCTGGGCCGAGGACTTGACCGGACTCGGCGCGTTCATCGAACACCACAACGGCGCGGCGTAACGCCCCGACACGAGGCTTCATGTTTCCGACCCTGATCAGCGAAGGCCCCACCGGCGTCCTGGAGCTGCGCTCCCTGCTGGGCAGGCGCGTCTACGAGCCGGACTGCGACCTGGACAAGGCCCTGGCCTGGCTGCACGCCTTCGAGAACCTGAAGGGCGGGCCTGAAGGGCGGCTCAAGGACAACTACTGGCGGGACGGCTTCAACTGGTATCCCGGCTGCATCAGCCACCTCTACTGGCGTTGCTTCTACCGCTTCGTGCAGTACGAGCCGCTCGTCAAGGACATCATCGGCCGCCGCGTCTGGCCCATCTTCAAGAACCGCGTCCACCTGGGCAAGGTCTGCCGCATGCTCTGGCCCAAGGCGGCCAGCTCCGAAGGCCTGAGGCTCTACGGCGAGACCCTGCCCGCGCACAACGCGAAACTTTCCGGGAGCCTGCGGCCCGACGTGCTCTTCTACTGCACCTCGCCGGACAACTTCCGCACGCGCGAGATCATCGAGGCCCTGCGCGGCAAGGGCCTCTCGGTCTGCTATCTGCTCTCGCCCTCCAAGGACCTGCTGGCCAGACGCGACGAGCTGGACCTGCCCGCCTACTTCATCCACCGAAACCTCAGGCGCGGCAACCGGTTCGGCCACCAATACGACCTCTCGGCCTTCGACAGGCCCACGCAGTTCTTCCTGCGCCGCATCATCGACGAGTTGGAGCGGAACATCAGCGAACGGCTCGACGAGCACGCCGCGCACCTGCCCAACATGGAGCGCATGCGGCCGGGTCTGGTCATGGGCACGGACGACGTCAACGAAATCCATCCCCTGCTCTACGCGGCCAAGCGCTGCGGCATCCCGGGCATGGGCTGGCAGGTGGGACACTACGGCCTGCGGCAGGCGGCCTTCTCCCTGGCGGGTATCCGGCGCGACGAATACCAGTGGTTCGACAAGCTCGTGGTCTGGGGAACGTACTGGAAGGAGATGCTGCAGCGCTACACCGACGTCTACCCGGACGAGATGTTCGTCATCGGCTGCAACAAGCACTCCGTGACCCGCCGCCGCCTGGAGTCGGCGGACTTCGCTCCGAGGAACGTCCTTGTGCCGTACGAGTACTTCGCCAACACCATGGCCTGCGGCCGTTACGTGAAGCGGCTGGTAGACCTGGGCTTCACGGTCTTCTTCAAGGTCCGGCCCGACGAGCGCATCGAACGCCAGGTGGAGAGCTACCATCTGGGCGAATATGCGCGGCGCATCCAGATCGTCGAGCGCGTCACGGACGAGTTCATGGCCCGCATCAATATCGTGGCGGGCTCCATGAGCACCTTCCTCTTCGACATGCTGCCCTACGGCAAGGAGACCTGGGTCTTCGACACGGAGTTCCGGTTGCTGGACGAGCTGCACGCCGACGGCTACGCCCGCCTCGTGACGCTGGAGGGACTGGCGGAGGTGGAGGTCCCGGACAAGGCCGACCGCTGGATGGACTACACGCAGTTCTTCAACGAGGCCACGCTCGACGAGGTCATCGAACGCGACGTCGTCCCGCTCGTCCGGCGCTGACGCCCCTCCGCGCAGCCCAGGCCGGGGCCTACGCGCCCCCGGCGCTGTCCCGGACGATGCGCTCGAACTGCCGCGCGGAGGTCTCCCAGGAGAGCCCCGCGATCTTGCTTTGCGCGCGCTGCACAAGGGCGTTCAGTTCCTCCTGCCCGTCCAGGGCCGCCAGGACCTTCCGCCGCATGGACGACGGATGGCTGTCCACGAACAGCATCTCGTCCGGAGCGAAGTAGTCCGGCGCGCTGCCGTCCGCGAAATCGATCACCGGAAGGCCCGAGGCGATCATCTCGTAGTTGACCAGGGAGATGTTCGTCAGCGAGGCCACCACGCCGAAATCCGAACGCAGGTAGAGCGCCCGCAGTCCGGCCGGGGTGAGCATGCCCAGATTCGCGCCGTAGGGCGTGGGAAAGGCCGTGTCCAGTCCGAAATAGAAGATCTCGGCCGTGATGCCGCGTTCCTTGAGCCCCTCGACGACGTGGCGGAGCTGTTCGAGGATCAGGAAGGGGGCGCGCTTGGTCTCGTTGCGCAGGTAGACGGCGAAGCGAACCGTCCTGTCCAAGGCGATGCGACGGGGCGTGAGGGGGTATTCGGAAAGCTCGACGGGGAAGTCCACGGCCTCGGCCTTCCGCCCGAGAAAGGCCTGGATCATCCGCGCATTCCACCCGCCCAGGCTGACCATCTTCAGCCCCAGCTTGTAGGTGTGCAGGGCCAGCAGGTAGTTCTCGCCGATGCCGTAAAAGAACGGCTCGAAGTCCTGGATGAAGTACATCTTGAGGCCGAAGCGCTCCTGATGGCGCAGAAGGTCGCTGCACGTGTTCCACTTGGTGGCGACGCCGATGTCGAACGACTCGGAGGCGAGGGCCGCGTGGTCGCGAAAACGCCCCTTCCATCCGGGCAGGTTGGCCCGCGCCGCCGCTTCCAGTTCGTCCACGTCCGCCTGGGCGGTGCGGATGTAGGCGACGTCGTGGCCGAATCCGGCAAGATGGGTCCCCAGGCGCAGGATGCTGGTGTGACCGCCGCTGCCCGCCTGCATGCCCGGAATAAGAAAGGCTATGGAGTAGCGCTCGCGCACGGGCAGCGCCTGCACGCGGCACACGCCTTCCCCTCCGGCCTCGGCCTTGCGCGAGAACTTCCGATATCTGCGCCGCCAGCGCAGTCCCTTGACGTACCTGCGAAGGAAATCGAACATGCCCATTCTGCCCTCCGGGAGCGAAGCGCCGGAAATCCTTTCCGGCGCGCGCCGCGACGGGAGGAATCTCCCCGGCCCGGCACGGAGCCGGACTATTCCCCATGCGCCCCCGCCCGGTCAAGGCCGAACCGCCGGGCGCGCCTCCCCGGCCGGCGCGGAGCCGGGAAAAGGCTCTTCGACCGGCATCCAGGGCACATGCGGCCTTGGTTTCGCCGCCCGTCTCTGCTAGCATTGCAGGCCTGACTGAACGTGCGATCCGGCATGCGCCCCGCGCGCGTCCCGGCATCCGCGCTCGCAGCAGCCTTTCGGAGTCGCTTGTGCCGTCCAAACCCGGATTCCTGTCCGCCCTGCTCTGCCTCGTCCTGTGCCTGCCCGGCCTGGCTGTCCAGGCTCCCGCCGCCCAGGCGGCGAGTCCCCGGACCGTCTTCATCGTACACAGCTACCACCCCGAATACGCCTGGACCCAAAACGTCGAGAAGGGCATCCGCGAGGCCCTGCGCGACCGCGATGTCGTGTTCGAGGTCTTCCACATGGACGCCAAACGCCGTTCGGACTCGTCATGGCTCCGGCTGGCCGCGCTGCAGGCGCTCGAAGGCATCGAGCGCGCCGCTCCCCTGGTGGTCATCACCGTGGACGACGCGGCCCAGACCTATCTCGCCGCGCCCCTTCTCAAAGGCCGCGCCAGCCCGCAGGTCGTCTTCTGCGGAGTGAACGCCCCGCTCGCGGACTACGGTTTCCCGGCCTCCAACGTCTCCGGCGTCTGCGAGAAATGGCACTTCCGGGAGGGCTTCGCCCTGCTGCGGAAGATCGTTCCCGGCGCGCGCAGCGTCGCCTTCCTGGTGGACGCCTCGGATGTCGGCACGTCGGTCGCGGCCGAACTGCGGGCGGAGGCGAGGCGCAACGGCCCCTACGCCCTGGACGTGGCGGGGGTGGAGACCATACGCACGTTCCAGGAATGGCAGGCCAAGGTGCTGCACTACCAGCCGCGGGTCGACGCCCTGGCCATGGGCGTCTACAACACCCTGCTCGACGAGCGCACCGGCAGGGTCGTGACTCCCGACGCGGTCATGGCCTGGACCAACGAAGTCAACAGGAAGCCGACGCTCGGCTTCGTGGATTTCGCGCAGGACCACGGGCTGCTCTGCGGCGTGCTCGAATCCGGCCACGAACAGGGCTATCTGGCCGGGAGCATGGCCCGGACCATCCTGGACACGGGCGCGACCGCCGGAAGCCTGCCGGTCCGCGTGAACGTCAGGGGCGCGGTCCTGATCAACATGAATACCGCGGAACGGCTCGGCATCAGGATTCCGTACGAGATCATCGAGGCCGCCGGCGTCCTGGTCAGGTGAACGGCGCACAAAAGGGAAACGCGCCGCCCCCCGCCGGAACGTATAATCCCTGGACACTCCCCCCGACTTTGCTAGGATGGCTTCGTCTCCCACGCCGGGAGCACCCGAGCGGGCCCGGGAGGCCCGACGGACAGCGGGCATGATGCGCACACTCACCCTTTTGCTGGCGACGCTGCTCGCCCTCGCCGCTCCGTCGCGGCAGGCCCGGGGACAGGACGTCCTCCCGGGCGCTCAGCCCCTGCGCGTCGTCATCGTGCACAGCTACAATCCGGAATACGTCTGGACCCAGAACATCAACCAGGGCGTCCAGGACGCGCTGCAGGGCCTGAAGATCGCCTACGACGTCCGGTACATGGACGCCAAGCGCAGGCCGGACCCGGACCGGTTGCGCCAGACGGCGCAGGAGATTCTGCAGCGTATCGATCGCCTGCGGCCCCAGGTCGTCATCACCGTGGACGACGTGGCCCAGGCCTATCTGGCCGCCCCCTTCCTGAAGGGCCGCGCGGATCTGCAGGTCGTCTTCTGCGGAGTCAACGCGCCTCTGCCCACATACGGCTTCCCGGCCTCCAACGCCTCCGGGGTGCGCGAGCGCTGGCACTACCGGGAAGGCTTCTCCCTGCTGCAGAAGATCGTTCCCTCAGCGCGCAGCGTGGCCTTTCTCGTCGACGACTCCGAATCCGCGGGCTACGTGAGCGACGATCTGCTGGCCGAACGGAGCCAGACCGGCGCCTTCGCCCTGGAACTGGCGGGGGTGGAGCGGATCAAGACCTTCCAGGAATGGCAGCGGCGCATCCTGCACTACCAGACCGCGGCCGACGCCCTGGCCCTGGGGCTCTACAACTCCCTGGTGGACGAGCGGACAGGCCAGGTGACCCATCCCGACGACGTCATGGCCTGGACCAATGCGCACAACACCAAGCCCACCTTGGGGTTCTCCGACATCGCCAAGGACCACGACCTGCTCTGCGGCGTGCTCGAATCGGCCCACGAGCAGGGATTCCTGGCCGGAAGCATGGCCCGGGTGGTCCTCACCCGGAACGTTCCCGCGGGCGATTTGCCGGTGCGCATCAACAACAAGGGCATCATCCTCGTGAACATGCGGACCGCGGAACGCCTCGGCGTCCAGGTGCCCTACGAGATCATCGAGGCCGCGGGCGTGGTGGTGCGGTGACCCTCTTCAAGGCTGCAGGCGGACACGCCCTGCCGCTGGACCGGCACCTCGCGCCCGTGCTCACCGTCGTCTTCGTCGGCGTCTTCGTCAGCACCCTCCTGGCCTACTTCCAGACCAGGCAGACCGTGCAGCGTCTGGCCCTCGGCCAGACCTCCCAGACCCTGGCCTTCCTCGACCGGGAGGTCTCCTCCCGCGTCCGCGACGCCGCCTTCCACCTCAACCTGTGGAGCCAGGAGGACGTCTTCAGGCTGGCGCTCGAAGACTCCTATCTCGGCCTTTCCGCCCGGGCTGCGGCCGAACGCCGCCTGGCCGCGCGCGTCGGCGGAGGCATCAGCGCCAGACTCTTCCTGATCCAGGCCGACGGCGCCGTCGTGGCCGCCTCGGCTCCCGGCATGGCGGGCGGCGTCAACGTCTCGGACCGGCCCTATTTCCTGGCTGCCATGCGCGGAAAGCCCTCGCAGGAAACCTACCCCACGGGCCGTTTCAACCGGCAGCCTGTCCTGGTTTCCGCCGCGCCGGTGAAGGATCTCGACAACACGGTCATCGGCGTCCTCGCCGCGGCCCTGGAAATCGAGGACTTCGCCAGGGAACTCCTGCAGGACGTGCGCATCGGCCAGACCGGCGGAGCCTACATCTTCGACGACGCCGCGGGCCTCCTGGCCCTGCCCTCCTGGTCCGCACCGGGCCGATTCGCCCCGGAGAATATGAGAGCGGTCATCCACGAGGCCGCAACGAGCGACAGCGACGTCCGCTACGCGGCCCAGGACGCCGAACGCATGGTCTTCGCCAGGCGCAACGCGGATACGGGCTGGTATCTGGTCATGGAGGCGGACGCGGACGAGATTCTGCGCCCGGCCAGACGGCTGGCGAGCCTGAGCGGCGTCATCTCCCTGTGCACCCTGGGTCTCGTGGCCTTCGCCCTGGGCGCGTTGCGCCGGGCCATGGCCAACCTGCGGCGCTCGGAATCCAGCTCCCGCGCCATCACGGAGCTGAGTCCCGTGGGCATCGTCACCTTCGACGCCCTGCAGCGTCCCGCCTACATGAACGATCAGGCGCGCGAAATCCTGGGCATGAGCGATGCGCAGGGAGCGGACTTGCCCCGGAACATCCCCTTTCTCGCCGAGACCGGCGAACCGCTCTCTTCGACCGAGCAGCCGGTGGGACGCGCCCTGGAAACGAACGGCCGCGTCTTCGGACAGATCGTCCGGCATGCCGGAAGGGACGGCGGCCTGCGCACGCTGCTGGTCAACGCCGCCCCGCTGCCCGAAATCGGCGTGGTGATCACCCTGGAGGACGTCACCGAACGCCGGATGGCCGAGGAACGGCTGCGCCAGTCCGAAGAGAAGTTCTCCCAGCTCTTCCGCCTCTCGCCCGACAGCATCGTGCTCACCGACCTGGAGACGCAACGGATCGTGGACGTCAACGACACCTTCGCCCGCCGCACCGGCTATTCCCGCGAGGACGTCATCGGACGTACCGCGGAGGAGCTGGGGCTGTTCACGGACAGTTCCATGCGCAGCGTGCTGCACGCCACGCTGCAGCAGGACGGCCGCCTGGAGAACGCCGAATTCGAGGTCCGCCACAAGGACGGCTCCACGGCCATCTGCTCCTTTTCGAGCCAGGTCCTGGAGATCGGCGACAAGCGCTACATGATGTCGCTGGTCCGGGACATCACGGAAGTCAAGAAGATGCAGGAAATGATGATCCAGACGGAAAAGATGCTCTCCGTGGGCGGCATCGCCGCAGGCATCGCCCACGAGATCAACAACCCGCTCGGCATCGTGCTGCAGGCCTCGCAGAACATCCAGCAGCGCATGCGCCCGGACTTCAAAAAGAACGTCGAGACCGCGGAGCGCATCGGCCTGGACATGGACAAGCTGCATCTCTACATCCAGGCCCGCAAGCTCGACGTCTTCGTGGAGGACATCCAGTCCGCGGCGCTCAGGGCCTCGGGCATCATCCGCCACATGCTCGATTTCAGCCGGAGGAGCGAATCGCGGCGCAAGGTCTGCGACGTTGTCGAAATCATCGACAAGGCCGTGGAGCTGGCTTCCAGCGACTACGATCTCAAAAAAAGCTACGACTTCCGGAAAATTGCCGTGGTGCGGGACTACGACGACGACCTGCCGGTCATCAGCTGCACCGAGACGGAGATCGAGCAGGTGCTGCTCAACATCCTGCGCAACGCGGCCCAGGCCATGGCCGCGGCATCCCCCCCGGTGGAGAGCCCGCGCATCGACATCCGCCTCACGGGCCAGCCGGACAGGGTGCGCATCGAGATCGAGGACAACGGCCCCGGCGTTCCCCCCGAGGTCCGCAGGCGGATATTCGAGCCCTTCTTCACCACCAAGCCCACGGGCATCGGCACGGGTCTCGGCCTGTCCGTCTCCTATTTCATCATCACCAAGGGGCACGGCGGCCATCTCTCCGTGACCTCGGGAGCCCAGGGCGGGGCGAAATTCGTCATCGACCTGCCCACGGACCAGGCCAGAGGGCACAAAAATGGAACGCACTAGACCGGACATCCTGATCATCGACGACGAGGTCCGCATCCGCCAGCTTCTGGCGGACTATCTCGACGACCTCGACGAGTTCGACGTCCGGGTCGCGGATTCGGGCGAGGCCGGACTGGACATGCTCGGCGCGAAGAAGGCGGACCTGTGCATCGTGGACATGCGGCTGCCCGGCATGAGCGGCGAGGAGTTCGCCCACACCGCGAACTGCCTGGGGCTGTGTCCCCACTTCCTGCTGCACACCGGCTCCATGGACTTCAGCCTGTCGGAGCGGTTGCAGGCCATGGGCATGACCCAGCACGACGTCTTCCTCAAGCCCAGCGAGGCAGGCGACATCCTGGAGCGGATCAGGGCGGTCCTCGGGATGGACGGGGGGTAGCATGGCCATCCTCGTCATCGACGACGAACCCGGGCTGCGCCGCTCCCTGTGCGCCCACCTGGAGGATATCGACCACGAGCCCCTGGAGGCCGGCGACGGACAGCGCGGTCTGGATATCCTGCGCAGCCGCCCGGGCGAGGTGCAGGCCGTCCTCGTGGACCTGAACATGCCGGTCATGGACGGCTACTCCTTCATCCAGCACGCCGTGGAGGAGGCCCCGGACCTCCCCATCGTGGTCCTCTCGGGCGTGGGCGTGGTGGAGGACGCGCTCAAGGCCATGCGCCTCGGGGCCTGGGACTTCATCACCAAGCCGCTGCACAACCTGCGCATCCTGGACCACACCCTGGACAAGGTCCTCGAGCGCGCCCGCCTGCGGCGAGAAAACCGCGCGTACCAGGAACGCCTGGAGGAACTGGTGCGGGAGCGGACGGCGGAGCTCGAGGCCACGCGCCGCCAGATCATGCAGCGGCTCAGCCGGGCTGCGGAATACAAGGACAACGAGACGGGCCGCCACGTGGTGCGCGTCGGCGAGATCAGCGCCCTGCTCGCCCGGGCCATAGGCCTGCCCGAGGAGAGCTGTGAAATGATGCGCGACTGCGCCCCGCTGCACGACGTGGGCAAGATCGGCATTCCCGACGCGGTGCTGCTCAAACCCGAACGCCTCACGTCTGGGGAATGGGAGATCATGCGCCGCCACTGCCTGTTCGGCTGCGAAATCCTGGGGCCTCTGGACGGCCACGGCCCCACGACGAACGCCTGCCTGGACCCCCGGCTCATCCAGGGCGAGAACGACAACGAGTTGCTCAGGCTGGCGCGCATCCTGGCCATGTTCCACCACGAGCGCTGGGACGGCGGCGGCTACCCGTTCGGCCTCGCGGGAGAGGACATCCCCGTGGAGGCCCGCATCGTCAGCGTGGTGGACGTCTACGACGCCCTGTGCAGCGACCGGCCCTACAAGGCGGCCTTCGTACGCGAGGAATGCCTGCGGCTCATGCGCGAAGGCGCGGGCACGCAGTTCGACCCGGCCATCGTCGAGGCGTTCTTCCGGAACGTCGAGGCCATCGAGGCCATCCGCGAGAAGTGGAAGGATTGAACCGGACGCCCTCGTCTTCTCGAAAAAAAATCAATATATTGAATTGTTAATAAAAATCTAGAAAATTTCTCTGAAAAATCAAACGGGGGTTTCCGCGCACGTTCGCGGGCCGAACACCGCCGCCTTCTCCGGAAACGACCGGCCGGGGCGTCCCCGTCCGGAGGACGTCCCGGCGGCCGCTTACGCGTACCGCTTCATCAGGTCGTCCCCCGCCATCAGCGTCTTGACCAGCTCCAGGTCGGCCGGAGTGTCCACGCTCTTGGTCCGCACGGACGTGTGGATCATACGCACGGGACGCCCGTTCTCCAGCAGGCGCATCATGTCCACCGACTCGATGCGCTCCAGCGGCGTCTCGGCCATGGCGTTGAACTCCAGCAGCGCCTGGCGGCGGAACGGGATGATGCAGACCTGCTTCTTCATGGGCACGTCGAGCACGCCCTTCTTGCGGGAGGGCACGGGCTCGCGCGAGAAGTAGAGCGCGTTGCCCGTAAGGTCCGTGACCACCTTGACCTCGTTGGGGTCCTCGAACTCCTCAAGACTGCCCAGGTCGGCCATGAGGTTGACCACGTCGAGGGACGGATCGTCCAGCAACGGCCTGACAGCGGCCTCGATCATGCCCGGCGTGACCATGGGCTCGTCGCCCTGGACCATGACCACGATGTCCACATCCTCGGACAGGATGTCCTCCATCTTGAACATGCACTCGGCCGTGCGGTCGGTGCAGCGCTCGTGCGTGTCCAGGGTCATGACCGCGCGCCCCCCCACGCCCTGCACCCAGTCCGCGATGACGGCGTCGCAGGTGGCAACCACGGTTTCATCCAGAAGCGGGCACATGCGCGTGCGGAAATAGACGTGGCCGACCATGGGCATGCCGTGGATGTCGGCCATCGGCTTGCCGGGGAAACGGGACGAGCCCATGCGGGCGGGGATGACGGCGATGATCTTGCCCATGATTCCAGCTCCTTGCGCTATTTCTTCAGATACTCTTCAAAGACGTCCTTGCCCGCGCGGCAGGCCACGTCGAGCATCCTGAAATCCAGACTGTAGGCCACGAAGCGATAACCCAGCTCCAGTTTCTGCCGAAACACCACGGGGTCCGGCTCCACGAGATGGATGCCCGGCGCCTTGCCGGATTTCGGCCCCTTGACCTCGATCTCGGCCAGGGCCGCCCTGACCTCGGGCCGGTCGAACTCACCCGGCACGCCCAGGGAGGCCGAGAGGTCGTAGGGTCCGATGATGTAGCCGTCCACGCCGTCCACCGCCAGGATGGACTCCAGGTTGCGCACGGCCTCGATGTGCTCGATCTGCACGATGCACACGGCCTCCTCGGCCAGCCAGCGCTTGTACTCCTGGAAGGTCGCGCCGTAGCCCTGGGCGCGGAACAGCCCCACTCCCCGGTTGCCGCGCGGCGGATACTGCATGGCCGCCACGGCCGTCGCGGCCTCCTCGGCCGAGTTGACCATGGGCACGATGATGCCGTTCGCGCCCGCGTCCATGACCCGCTTGATGAGCACAGGATCGTTGGCCGACAACCGCACCATGGGCTCGGCCCCGGCCAGGGAGGCGGCGCGCATCAGTTCCGCGCACTGCGAGAGGTCCAGCGAGGCGTGCTCCAGATCGCAGGCCAGCCAGTCGTAGCCCGCGCGCGCCATCATCTCCGCGATGGCCGGGCTGGGCAGGGTCAGCCAGGAGCCCAGGGCGTGGCCGCCCGTGGCCAGTGTTTTTTTCAGGGATGCCATGTCATGTCTCCGTTAGTCCGAGGATGGTAAAGAGACGCCGCGCGGACGCGGCCAATGAGAACCGTTCCACAACCGTTCGGCGCGCCTCCGCCGCCATGGCCGTCCGCCTGTCCGGGTCGTCCAGCAGGCTGGCCACGGCCTCGCGCCACTCGTCCGGGGTACGCACCAGAAAACCCGTGCGGCCGTGCTCCACGATCTCGCGGTTGAAGCCCACGTCCGAGGCCACGGGCACGGCCCCGCAGGCCATGTACTGCAAAAGCTTGAAGCCGCACTTGCCGCGCGTGTACTCGTCGTCCGAGAGCGGCATCAGGCCGATGTCCATGGCCTGGAGCTGGGCCAGCTCACGCCCGGCGCTCCATTTCTCGAACGCCGCGCCATGGTCCGTGTAGGGCTCGTCGGAGATCACGCTGAGCCGCATGCGCTCGGCCAGCGGCGCGAGGGCCGCGAAGAGGTCGGGCAGGAAGAACTGGTTGCAGGCCGTGCCCATCCAGCCCACGACCGGCAGGCCGTGGGCGCGTTTGTCCGGGTCCGGCAGGTAGGTGTCCGTGTCCAGCGGCGTGGGCAGTATCTCCACACGGTCGTTATACGCCCGCGCCTTGTCGGCCAGAAAGACGTTGCCCGCGATGACGAGATCGGCGCGGCGGCAGACGGCGGCGAAACGCGGGGCCTGCCTGCGGCTCTCCTTCTCGCGCCGGGCCGCGTCCTGCACGTTGGGATGCGAGGTCCAGACCGCGTCGTCGAAATCGTAGACGAAGCGCTGTCCGGCCCGCGCGGCCAGGATCAGGTCGAACGGATTGAGCAGTTTTTTCTGCAGCACCAGCACATCGGCCCTGGGCAGCCCCAGGAAGAACGGGATGCGTTTGAGGCTCCCCTTGGGGATGACGCGGTACTCCGCGTCGATCCCGGCGGCCCGCGCCGCGACGACGAACGGCGCGACGCGGAAGCGCACCGAGGGCAGCGTGGGGCCTGATTGCGTCAGATACAAAAGCTGCATTCCACCCTCTTCAGCGCTCACGTGCCGCCAGACTCCAGTCACTCACGCCGTCGTGACCACGCATGCCGGGCCAGACGCCCTGTCGAATAGAAATTGGCCCAGGCCCTCGGCCTGGCTATAAAAAGTCCGGATCGATCCCCGCCTTGCCCCCGGCCTGCACGATCTTGATGAAGCGCACGCCGCGCTCGTCCACGGGCACGATGGGGAAGCCGCGACGGCAGGCGTCGCACTTGGCCACGGCCGGGCTGGTGGGCGCTATGATGGGCACCTCGCGGCCGCAAAAGGGGCAGGGGTAGAGATAGATGAGTTCCAGCCCCGAGGGCCTGACCGGGGTGACGGGTTTCTGTTTCTCGGCCATGGTCGTCTCAGTCCAGGAGGGAGCGGCCGGTCATCTCGGCCGGTTGGGGCAGGCCGAGGACGGCCAGGGCCGTAGGCGCTATGTCGGCCAGACGGCCGCCGGGACGCAGGCGCGCGCCGCGAAAGCGGTCGCCGATGGCCAGGAAGGGCACGGGGTTCATGCTGTGCGCGGTCTGGGGGCCGCCGTCCGGACCGATCATCTCCTCGGCGTTGCCGTGGTCCGCGGTGAGCAGCACGACGCCGCCCATGTCCAGCACGGCGCTGACGATGCGGCCCACGCAAGCGTCCACGGCGCGGCAGGCGGTGAGGACCGCGTCCATGACGCCGGTATGGCCCACCATGTCCAGGTTGGCCAGATTGCAGACGATGAGGTCGTAAGCGCTAAGGGCGGCCAGGAGCTTTTCCGTGACCTCGGGCGCGCTCATCTCGGGCTTCAGGTCGTAGGTCGGCACCTCGCGCGGGCTGGGCACCAGGATGCGCTCCTCGCCGGGGAACGGCTCCTCCCGGCCGCAGTTGAGGAAGAAGGTGACGTGGGCGTATTTCTCGGTCTCGGCGATGCGCAGCTGTTTCAGGCCCGCTTCCGCGGCCAGTTCGCCCAGGGTGCGCCCGATGGACACGGGCGGAAAGGCCGCAGGCAGCGGAAAGGTGGCGTCGTAGCGGGTCATGGTGGCGAAGGCCGCGAGCTGCACGCGCTTCTCGCGCGGGAACTCGGAGAACTCCCGCTCGAAAAAGGCGCGGGAGATCTGACGCGCCCTGTCCGCCCGGAAGTTGAAGAAGATCAGGCCGTCGCCGTCGCGGATCAGGCCGTCCGGCTCGACCACGGTGGGCTCGATGAACTCGTCGTTCTCCCCGGCCTCGTAGGCCGCGCGCACTGCGGCCAGGGGATCGGCGGCCGCACGGCCGCGCCCCAGGGTGAGACAATCGTAGGCCTTCTGGTTGCGCTCCCAGCGCTTGTCGCGGTCCATGGCCCAGTAGCGGCCGATGACCGTGGCCGCGCGGCCCGCGCCGATGTCGGCCATGTCGGCCACAAGCTTCTCCATGTAGGCCGCGCCGCCCCGGGGCGCGGTGTCGCGGCCGTCCATGAGGCAGTGCACGAAGACGTCGGCCAGCCCCTGGGCCTTGGCCAGCCTGAGCAGCGCGTTGAGGTGCTCCTGGTGGCTGTGCACGCCGCCGTCCGAGAGCAATCCCATGAGATGCAGGCGGCCGCCCGCGGCCTTGGTGCGGGCGATGGCGTCCAGAAAGACGGGATTGGTGACGAAGGAGCCGTCCTCGATGGCCACGTCGATGCGGGTCATGTCCTGGAAGACCACCCGGCCCGCGCCGATGTTCATGTGGCCGACCTCGGAGTTGCCGATGAAGCCGCGCGGCAGCCCCACGTCGCGGCCCGAGCAGGCCAGCTCGGTACGCGGCCAGACGCCGGACAGGGCGTCGAGCGCCGGGGTCTGCGCGCGGCAGACGGCGTTGCCCGGTCCGTCCGGGGCCGCGCCCCAGCCGTCGAGGATGAGCAGGAGAAGCGGCCTGGGGGCGGAAGCGCTAGTCGTCATGGGCGGCGTCCGCTTCCCGGTTGCGCGGCAGCTTCAGGCGCTCCCCCTCGGACCACAGTCCTTCGAGGTCCACGAGGTCGCGGCGGTCGCCGGAGAAGACATGCACCAGCACGTCGTTGAGGTCCACGAGTATCCACTCGCCCTCCTGTTGGCCCTCCATGCCCAGGTACTCGAAATTCTCCTCGGCCGTGCGGTCGAGCACGTGCGAGGCCAGGCCCTTGGCGTGGCGCTGGCTGGTGGCCGTGGCCAGGACGATGGCCTCGGCGATGGGACACACCCCGGCCACGTCGATGACCTCGACCTCCTGGCCCTTCTTGTCGCGCAGCCATTCGGCCACGAGGACCGCCTTGTCGCGGGTGGAAATCTGCGTGTAGGTCTTCTTTGCTTTCTTCGCCATCAGGTACGTATCCGCTTGGGTTCGCGTCCGGGCGGGATGCCGTCGGGCGCATGTCGGGTCAAAAACGGGGTCGCCCCCGCAAACATGCAATGCTAGCCCAAAGCCCGCCCGCCCGCAATCGCGCGATGGGATCGTCGCCGGGACGACGCTGGCCGCGCTTTACCCCGGCCGCGTTTTGTGGAAGATTCCGGGGCCGCGGGCCGTCGGCGGAAACCGTGCGGAGCATCGGCGCGGCGAACCCGGCGGGCGGCCCAACGAATCGCCAACGAGTCGACACGATGAACGAACTGCTGCTTTTCCAACTCAGCGGCGAGGACCGCCCCGGCCTCGTGGCGGCCATCACCGCGCGCATGGCGCGCTACGACCTGGAGATCCTGGACATGGGCCAGGCCGTGATCCACGACATGCTCTCCCTGGGCATCCTGGCGCGCATCCCCAAGGCGGCGGAATCCGCGCCCGTGGTCAAGGACATCCTCTTCCTGGCCCACGAGTTGGGGCTGACCCTGCGCTGCATCCCGGTCACGGACGAGGAATACGCCAGATGGGCGGCGCGGGAGGAGCGGCAACGGCACATCGTCACGCTCATCGGCCGCTCCATCGGCTCGGCCCAGGTGGCCGCGCTCACGGCCGCGCTGCAGGATCACAGCCTGAACATCGAGGTCATCACCCGCCTCTCGGGCCGCGCGCCGCTCCAGGCGGAGGAGAACGGACGGCCCGCCTGCGTGGAGTTCTTCGTGCTCGGCCGCCCGCGCTCCCCCGAGGCCCTGCGCGGGGAGTTCCTGCGCATCGCCCAGGAGATGGGCGTGGACATCGCCCTGCAGGAAGACAACGTCTTCCGGCGCAACCGGCGGCTGGTGGCCTTCGACATGGACTCCACCCTGATCCGGGCCGAGGTCATCGACGAACTGGCCAAGGAGGCCGGGGTCGGGGACAAGGTCGCGGCCATCACCGAGGCGGCCATGCGCGGGGAGATGGACTTCAAGGAAAGCTTCCGCCGCCGCCTGCGCCTGCTGCGGGGACTGCCCGAGGAGGCGCTGGAGCGCGTGGCCGCGCGCATCCCCATGACCGAGGGCGCGGAGCGGTTGATTCTGAATCTGAAAAGCTTCGGCTACAAGATCGCCATCATCTCCGGCGGCTTCACATGGTTCGGCAGGAAGCTGCAGCAGCGCCTGGGCATCGACTACCTCTACGCCAACGAACTGGAAATGAAGGACGGCGCGGTCACGGGCGAGGTCGCTGGCCAGGTGGTGGACGCGGCGCGCAAGGCCGAAATCCTGCGCGAGATCGCCGAGCGCGAGAACATCAGCCTGCAGCAGGTCATCGCCGTGGGCGACGGGGCCAACGACCTGCCCATGCTCAACCTGGCGGGCCTCGGCATCGCCTTCCATGCCAAGCCGGTGGTCAAGGCCGGGGCGCGGCAGTCCATCTCCACCCTGGGGCTGGACTCCATCCTCTTCCTCATCGGCCTGCGCGAACGCGACACCACGGCGTAGGACCCGCTCCACGCCGCACGCAGACCGCGCGAGGGACCAGACGATGCGCATAGCCGCGGTCATACCCGCCTACAACAAGCCGGACCTCCTGCGCCTCGTGGTCCGGGAGCTGCTGCGCCAGACCGCGGCCGTGGACACGATCTACGTGATCGACAACGCGTCGCGTGAGCCCTCGGCCCTGGCCCTGGCGGAATACGGACTGCGGCCGGACGCGGACGATCCCCTGTGCAGCGAGGCGTCCGCGCCGACGCCCGGGGGCGTCTGCCGCATCGTCTGCACGCGCCTCGCACAGAACGCCGGATGCCCCGGCGGCTTCGGCGTGGGCATGGACATGGCCATGAAGGACGGGCACGACTGGCTCTGGCTGCTCGACGACGACGCCGCTCCCGTCGACACCGCGCTGGAAAAGCTGCTGCCCCATGCCGCCCAGGACGTGGCCGCGCTCGCCTCGCTGCCCCGTCTGCCGGACGGGCGGCTCATCGCCACCCACCGGGCCAGATGCGACCGCGCCAAGCTCTACCCCGGCTTCACCATCCCCCTCGCCGAGGAGGACTATCGTCCCGGCAAGGTGCGGGATCTGGACCTGGCGGCCTGGGCCGGGCTGTTCGTCAACGCCGCGGCGGCCAAGGCCGTGGGCCTTCCCATGGCCCCGCTCTTCCTCACCTACTGCGACCTGGAATACTGCCTGCGGCTGGCGGCCTACGGACCGCTGCGCCTGGTCACGGACAGCCTGCTCATCCACCACATGGACGAGGGCTACAAGGACAGGGTGAGGTGCAAAGGCCTCTTCGGGACCGGGGAGTTCACCGCGCGCAGGCACCTGTGGCGCACCTTCTTCATCACCCGCAACGCCATCTGGGTGGGCGGCAGGTACACCACCAGGAAGCTGCGCCACTACCTGACCGTGGCCCGCATCTTCCTCGGCACGGCCAAGAAGATTCTGCTCTATGCGGACGACAGGAGGCTGCGTCTGCGCCTCGCCTGGCGGGCGACCGCCGACGGCCTGTTCGGCCGCTTCGACAACGCCGCGCCGTGGCGCATCCTGGCGGCGTCCGAGGCCGCTCCCGAGGAGCGCGGCGCGGACCGCCCGGACTGACGGCTTCCCAAAGGGCCGCTACGGCCGCACGATCCAGTACAGACGCTCCACGGCGCGGACGCGGGCGGCCGGGTACTGCGCCTCCGCCTCCGTCCCGCCCGCGAGCGCCGCTTCCAGCACCTCGCGCCTGCCCTTGGCCTGGGTGAGCACGGCCACACGCCGCGCCGCGCGGATGCAGGGCAGGGTCATGGTCACCCGCTCCACCTCGGGGGCAAGCGCGGGAGCCGGGACGGGAACGAAACAGCGGACCGCTTCGGCCAGCGCCGGAGAACCTGGGAACAGCGAGGCCGTGTGCCCGTCCGGTCCCATGCCCAGGAGCACGAGGTCGAAAACGGGCGGCTCGCCGCCTTGGCCCAGGGCGCGCAGGTCGGCTTCGGCCGCCTCGGCGGCCCTCGCCGCGCCCAGTTCGCCCTGGATGCGATGGATGTTTTCCCTGGGCAGAGGGACCTTGGAAAGCAGCAGTTCTTGGGCCGACCCGTAGTTGCTGCGCTCGTCGCCTGGGGGCACGGCCCGTTCGTCGCTCCAGAAGACGTGGGTCAGGTCCCAGGGCATGCGGAACTCGCCGCGCGCCAACTCCTCGTAGAGCGGGCCGGGCGTGGTTCCGCCGGACAGGGCCAGGAGGAAGCGGCCACGCGCGGCCACGGCCTCTCTGGCGGCCTCGGCCACCACCTGGGCCGCGGCGAAGACGAATTCCATGCGCGATTCGCAGAGATCGACGTGGCGTTTCATCGCGTGACGGCTCCTGAAAGGGAGTCCCGGGGCGGGCGGGTCATTGCGTCCGGCCTCCGGACCCGGGTATGTCGTTCAGCGCCCAGTCGTAGTCAAGATGCCTGAGGCGCACCGCGTCGCCCAAAGCCTCCAGCCCGGCCTTCAACCCGCCCTCGGCGTAGCGCCGCACGAAGGCGAGGACGCCTTTTTTGCCCCCGAAATCGTCCTCGAACCAGTCGAAGATCTTGGAGAGGTGGAGCGTGTCACCGTCCAAGCGCGTGCGCGCGGGATCGTTGATGAACGCGCGCGCCTGCTCGTCGAGCTGGGCGTCGAGACGTTCCGCCACAAACGGTTCGGGCCTGAGCGGCGGACAGCCCAGCGAGGCGCAGTTGATGGCGAAATGGATGCGCGGGTCCCGAAAACGCGGCCGCAGCACCTCGTGCTCCACGTAGTCCAGGGTCACTGTACGGTCCGCCAGACGCACGAAGCGGAGCGACCAGGGCGTGGCCCAGAACGGTCCGATGTCCTTGATGGAGTCCACGGGCAGGTGATCGACGATCAGCTTCAGGGTCCAGGCGTTGTAGACGTTGATCCAGTAGGCCATGCGGCCGGCGCGGTCCAGCGGGGACGGGTCGATGGCGGCGAGGTGGTCCAGGTAGGTTTCGAGTTCGGCCCTGTCCGCGGCCAGTCCCTGATAGTCCACCAGCCCGCCCTGCACGTGCCAGGCGAGCAGCGCGGCGTAGACGGCGTCGCCCGCGCGGGCGGTTCCGGAAGCGGCCAGCAGCAGCGCCGCGACGGCGACGACGCGGCACAGGCCGCGGATGCGGATGGGAACGGACACGGCTTCCTCCTGAACGACGGGCTGCGCCTCGCGGCGGCCTCGCGGCGGGGGAAGGATGCCCTCTTCCCCTGCCCGGCGCAAGACCCCCCGACGTCCCTGGAAAAGCGGGAAAACTGTTGACGCGGCCGGGGCCGTTCGGGCAGTGAACATGCAGCGGCCGGATTCCTTCCGGAAACCGCAACCAGCACCGACGACGCCCGCCGCGCGGCCCTTCCGGAGCCGCTCTGGCGGACGCCATGAGGCGAGGAGGGACAGCGCCATGATTTTCGACATCAAGCGGGAGACCATGCCCCGCGAGGAGCTTCGCGAACTCCAGTTGATGCGCCTGCAGGCCCAGGTGGACCGGGTCTACGCCACGGTCCCCTTCTACAAGAAGAAGTTCGACGAACTCGGCGTCAAGCCCGGCGACATCAAGAGCCTGAAGGACGTCTCCCTCCTCCCCTTCACCGAGAAGCAGGACCTGCGCAACCACTATCCCTTCGGCATGTTCGCCGTGCCCAAGGAGAACATCGTCCGTCTGCACGCCTCGTCCGGCACCACGGGCAAGGCCACGGTGGTGGGCTACACGCAGCGCGACATCGACACCTGGGCCGAACTCATGGCCCGCGCCTTCATGACCGCTGGCGCCACGCCCAAGGACACCGTGCACAACGCCTACGGCTACGGCCTCTTCACCGGAGGTCTGGGCGCGCACTACGGCGCGGAGCGGCTGGGGGCCACGGTGGCCCCGGTCTCGGGCGGCGCGACCAAGCGCCAGGCCATGCTCCTGCGCGACTTCGCCGCCGACGTCATCTGCTGCACCCCGTCCTACGCCCTGCACCTCTACGAAGCGGCCCTGGAGATCGGCATCGACATCAAGGAGCTGCCCCTGCGCATCGGCATCTTCGGGGCCGAACCCTGGACCGAGGAGATGCGGCGCGAGATCGAGAAGAAGCTCGACATCAAGGCCCTCGACATCTACGGCCTGTCCGAGGTCATGGGGCCGGGCGTGGGCATCGAGTGCATCGAGGCCCAGTCCGGGCTGCACATGCAGGAGGACCACTTCCTGCTGGAGATCATCGATCCGCTGAGCGGCGAACCGCTGCCCGCCGGGTCCGTGGGCGAACTGGTGATCACCACCCTGACCAAGGAAGGCATCCCGCTCATCCGCTACCGCACCCGCGACCTCACGTCGCTCAACCTGCAGCCCTGCATCTGCGGCCGCACCACGGCGCGCATGAGCCGGATCATGGGACGCTCGGACGACATGCTGATCATCCGCGGCGTCAACGTCTTCCCCTCGCAGATCGAATCCATCCTCCTGGAGACCCAGGGACTCACGCCCCACTACCTGCTCATCGTGGACCGCCAGGGCTCCCTGGACACCCTGGAGGTGCAGGTGGAGGTGGACGAGAAGCTCTTCTCGGACGAGATCAAGAATTTACAACGCCTCGAACGCCAGATACAAAAAAACATCAAGGAATTCCTCGGCGTCTCGGCGAGCGTCAAGCTGGTCGAACCCAAGGGCATCGCACGCAGCGAAGGCAAGGCCAAGCGCATCATCGACAAGCGCAACGGATAGGTCCCAACAGCGCCAGCAACAAGCGAGGAACCCATGAAGGTCGATCAACTCTCCATCTTCCTTGAGAACCGCGCCGGCCGTCTGGCCGAAGTGACCAAGGTCCTGAACGACAACGCGATCAACATCCGCGCCCTGTCCCTGGCCGACACCTCGGACTTCGGCATCCTCCGGCTCATCGTCGACAAATTCGACCTGGCCCGGGCCAAGCTGAAGGAGGCTGGCTTCACCGTGGGCCGCACCTCCGTGGTCGCGGTGGAGGTGGACGACACCCCCGGCGGCCTGCACCGGCTCCTGGAGATGCTCGGCAAGCAGAGCGTCAACGTCGAGTACATGTACGCCTTCGTGGCCCAGAGCGGAAAGAACGCCATCATCATCTTCCGCTTCGACCGCACGGACCAGGCCATCGAAATCCTCACGGCCAACGGCGTGACCATCATTCCCGGCGACAAGCTCTACGCCATGTAGGCCGCCGGGGCAGCCTGCCGTCGTCGCGCCCAGCACGGGGCGCGACGACGCGGGAGTCCCCATGCCCGCCGCAAAACGCCCTCCGGCGTTCGTCCCCTCCCTGACCCAGGTCGCCGATTTCGAATGGCGGCTCGACCCCGCGCCCGGCATGCGCGCCGAAGCCGTCGTCTTCGGCGGCGAGGAACTCGTGCGCGGCATCGAGGCCGAGGCCCTGCGCCAGCTCATGCGCGTGGCCTGTCTGCCCGGGCTGGCGGGCCGCGTCTGCGCCCTGCCGGACATGCACTCGGGTTACGGCTTTCCCATCGGCTGCGTGGCCGCCATGCGTCCCGAGGACGGCGTGGTCAGCGCGGGCGGGGTGGGCTTCGACATCGCCTGCGGGGTGCGCACCCTGCTCACGGACCTGGACGCCGCGGACATCGCGCCGCGCATCGGGCCGCTGGCCGAGGCCCTGTACCGCGCCGTGCCCTCGGGCGTGGGCAGGGGCGGCGGTCCCGACCTGGACGCGCGCCGCCTGGACGCCTCGCTCGCGGGCGGGGCGGCCTGGGCCGTGGCCGAGGGCTACGGCGACGCCCGCGACCTTGGCCGCATCGAGTGGCGCGGCGCGCTGCCGGACGCAGCGCCGGACGAGGTCTCGCCCGAGGCGCGGCGGCGCGGCCAGGGCCAGCTCGGCACCCTGGGCTCGGGCAACCATTATCTCGAAGTGCAGGCCGTGGAGGAGATCCTGGACGCCCGGCTGGCCGGAGGCTTCGGCCTGCGCCCGGGCCAGGTCGTGATCTCCGTGCACTGCGGTTCGCGCGGGCTGGGGCATCAGACGGCCACGGACTTCATGGCGCGCATGCGCGCCGAAGCGCCGCGCCACGGCCTGACGCTGTCCGACCCCAACCTCGCCTGCGCCCCAGCCTCCTCGGACCTCGGACGGGCCTATCTCGGGGCCATGCGGGCCGCGGCCAACTTCGCCCTGGCCAATCGCCAGATCATCGGCCATCTCGTGCGCGGGGCCGTGCGCAACCTGTTTCCGGGAGCAGGAGGGATGCCCCTGCTCTGCGACGTCAGCCACAACCTCTGCTCGACCGAGGCGCACGCGGCGGGCGGCCGCCGCGCCCGCAGGCTGCTCGTCCATCGCAAGGGCGCGACGCGCGCCCTGCCTCCCGGCCACCCGGAACTGCCCGCGGATGTCGCGCCTTTCGGCCAGCCCGTGCCCATCGGCGGCAGCATGGGCGCGGCCTCCTACATCCTGGCGGGCGCGCCGGAGGCCATGGCGCGCGCCTGGGGCTCTGCCTGCCACGGCGCAGGCCGGGTCATGTCGCGCAGCCAGGCGAAAAAGCGCTGGAACGGCAAGGACCTGCTGGCGGAACTGGAGCGCCGGGGCATCTTCGTGCGCACGGGATCGGTGGCGGACGTGGCCGAGGAAGCGCCCGGCGCGTACAAGGACGTCTCGGCCGTGGTCGCCGCCGCCGTGGGCGCGGGGCTGGCCGCCGCCGTGGCCAGGCTGCGGCCGCTCGCCTGCATCAAGGGTTGAAGGTCCGCCGCTCCGCCCGCATTGCCAAGAGCCGGGTTAGGGCGTATCCAGTGAAATCCACCGGAGTCCAGCCGTCATGACCACGCAGACCGTTCTGCTCATCGAAACCGACCCGAAGGCCATGCATGCCGCCGATGCTGCGGTCCGGACCGTCGACGGACTCAGGGCCGTCCACGTGCGGACCCTCCAGGACATCCCGGCCGCGCTGGCCGACGCGCCCTTCGTCGCCCTCGTCCTGGGACTTCCCGCGGACTGCGACGAGGCGGCCCGCATCCTGGCCGGATTCGCCGTCCTGCCGCCGCGAGCCCCCTTCATCCTTCTGGCCGCGCCCCAAACCCTGGACGCCCTGCCCGGGCCGGACATCGTGCCCGCGCAGGCCATTCTTCCCAAGGACGGCACCCTGCAGGCCGGGCTCAGCGAGGCGCTGCGCGCGGTCCTGGCCCGGCGGGGGGGCCTGTGCGGCCTCCTGCCCGGCAAGGGACACTGGGTCGAGGCGATCATCGCCAACCACGCCGACGGCATCCTGATCATGGACGCCGACGGCGTCCTGCTCTTCGCCAATCCCGCGGCCGAGGCCATCTTCGGCCTCCCGGCCGCGGAAATGGCCGGGCAGAACTTCGGTTTTCCCGTGACCACCGGCGAGTCCACCGAGATCGACATCTTTTCCCGGCACGGCTCGCGCATCGTGGAGATGCGCGTCGTGGCCATCGAATGGGAGGGGCGGTCCGCCTACCTAGCCTCCCTGCGCGACATCACCGAGCGCAAGCGTATGGAAACGGAGCTGGCCCGGGCCAAGGAGGACGCCGAGAGCGCCAACCGGGCCAAGAGCGACTTCCTGGCCAAGATGAGCCACGAGGTGCGCACGCCCATGACCGGTGTCATCGGCATGACCGAGCTGGCCCTGGCCACGGACCTCACCCCGCAGCAGCGCGAATACCTGGAGATGGTCCGGCAGTCGGCCAACTCCCTGCTCTCCATCCTCAACGACATCCTCGACTTCTCCAAGATCGAGGCGGGCAGGCTGGAACTGGAGGACAAGCCCTTCGACCTCTTCAGGACCCTGGACCTGTCCATCCAGATCTTCCGCAACCTCTCGCACAAGAAGGGGCTGCGCCTCGCCAGCCGGGTGGAGGGCTACGTGCCGCGCCATCTTTCGGGCGATGCGGGACGTCTGCGGCAGGTCATCAACAACCTGTTGTCCAACGCCATCAAGTTCACGGACCACGGCGAGGTGGTGCTTTCCGTGCGTCTGGCCGCGCCCGAGAATCCGGACCCCGAGGAGATGGAGCCCGGCGCGCCCGTGACCCTGGAGTTCTGCGTGCGCGACACCGGCGTGGGAATCCCGGGCGACAAGCAGGAGCGCATCTTCGACTCCTTCTCCCAGCTCGACACCGCGCGCGAGCGGCCCGAAGCGGGCACGGGACTCGGCCTGTCCATCTCCAAGCAACTCGTGCAGCTCATGGGCGGGGACATCGGCGTGCTCTCCCAGGAGGGGGACGGCAGCGTCTTCACCTTCACGGCGGTGCTCCGGATCGCCCAGCCCCTGGCCGATCCCCAGCCCCAGACGGACGGCCGCCCGGAGCACGCGCACAGGCGGCTGCGCATCCTGCTGGTGGAGGACAACGCCGTGAACCAGATCTACGCCACGGAAATCCTGCAGCAGGCCGGGCACACGGTCACGCCCGTGAACAACGGCCGCACCGCCCTGGCCCTGCTGGCGCGCGAGGACTTCGACCTGGTCTTCATGGACATCCAGATGCCGGACATGGACGGCACGGAGGTCACGCAGCTGGTGCGCGAAGGCAAGAGCGGGGCGCGCAACCCCCGCGTGCCGATCATCGCCATGACCGCGCACGCCCTGCAGGGCGACCGGGAACGCTTCCTGGACGCGGGCATGGACGACTACGTGTCCAA
The DNA here is from genome assembly GCA_022839785.1 of Desulfovibrio sp. GTDB lineage: Bacteria > Desulfobacterota > Desulfovibrionia > Desulfovibrionales > Desulfovibrionaceae > Alkalidesulfovibrio. Next base: position 269,453 of record JALHJW010000004.1, read on the forward strand.
ACCCATGAACACGGCCGAAGTGGCCGCGGCGGTGTCCCGGGCGCTCCGCAGCGCCGCCGTTGAACCGGCGGAGGACGAGGCGGTTCCCGCCCCGGCCCGGGAGACGGACGGCGACGCGATCATGGACGAGGCCTGGTTCAACCGCATGGCCGCCACGCGCGGGGATTTCCTGCGCCGCATGTTCGGGGTTTTCGTGCGCGAGGAGCCGAAGCGTCTGGCCGAACTGGAGGACGCCGTGGCCCAGGGGGACATGCGGCGCATCAGTTTCCTGGCGCATTCCCTGAAGGGCGCGACCTCCACCCTGGGCGCCGGCCCGGCCAAGGAGCGCGCCGCGGCCCTGGACCTGGCCGCCAAAGACGGCGACCTTGAGCAGTGCCGCGCGCTGCACGGCCTGCTCAAGGTCGAAATGGACCGTCTGATCGTCTTCATGAGCGACTTCGTCGCCGCTCCGTAAGACCTCTACTCCCGCATCTTGGCGACAAGGCCCTGCAGCCGCTCGGCCAGACCGAGCAGGCCGCGCACCGCGCGCTCGGCCTCGTGCATGCCCTGCGACGTCTCCGAGGAGATGCGGCTGATGTCCTCCACAGCGCGGTTGATCTCCTCGCTGGCCGCCGACTGCTCCTCGGACGCGGTGGCGATGGAGCGCACCTGGTCCGCGGACTGTTCCACGTACGAGACGATCTCGGCCAGCGCCCGGCCCGACTCCTGGGCCAGATCGGTGGACTTGCCCACGGCCTCGGAGGCGGAATGCACAGCCGAAAGGCTGCGCCGCGTCCCGTCCTGGATGCTCTGGATCGCGCCCACGACCTCCTTGGTGGCCTGCATGGTCTTCTCGGCCAGCTTGCGCACCTCGTCCGCCACGACCGCGAAGCCGCGTCCGGCATCGCCCGCGCGGGCCGCCTCGATGGCCGCGTTCAGGGCCAGCAGGTTGGTCTGGTCCGCGATGTCCTCGATGACCGTGATGATCCGGCCGATGCCCTCGGCCTGACCGCCCAACTCTTCCATGATCAGGGACAGCCCCCGGGCCTGCTCCTCGACCTTGCCGATGGCGGCCACGGCATCGCCGACCACGCCCCTGCCCGATTCGGCCTTGCCTCGTGCGATGTTCGAATTCTCCGCCGCGCTGCCCGCGTTGCGGGCGACCTCCAGCACGGTGGCGTTCATCTCCTCCATGGCCGTGGCCGTCTCCGCGGTGCGTTCGCTCTGGCGTTGCGCGCCCTCGGTGGCGGTGCGGGTCACGCCCTCCAGCTCACGCGCCGCGCCCACCAGCCCCTCGACCAGTTCCTCAAGCATCCCGGCCGCCTCCAGCATGCCCGCGCGGCGGGCCTGCTCGGCTTCGCGGCGGGCCGCCTCGGCCTCCTGCATGCTGAGGCGGGCGCGCTCGGCCTCCATGTCGGCCTGACACTTCTTGGCGTCGGCCTCCGCGAGACTCGTGCGCAGCGCCCCCACCATGCGCTCCACCGAGTCCCTGAGTTCCGCCATCTCGTCCTTGAACACGCCCTGGGGACGCGCGTCCAGCTGCCCCGAGGCCACTGCTCCGGCAAAGCCGACAAGGCGGTCGAGGGGCGAATTGAGCACGCGCCGGAAGACGAGGACCATGACGAACAGCGCCGCCGCCAGAATCGCCAGGGAGATGAGCGTCGCATTGCGCATCATGCCGCCCAGGGCTGTGGTGAAGTCCTTGTGCTGTTCCGTGACCTCGGTGTCGATGTCGTCGATGTACGCGCCCATGCCGATGACCCAGCCCCAGGGTGCGAACAGCCTGACGTAGCTGAGCTTGGGGAAGTTGCCGTCATGTCCGGGCTTTGACCAGACATAATCGACCAATCCCTCGCCCGTCTCCTTGGCGAGCTTTGTCATCTCCCGAGCCAGCAGCTTGCCGTTGGCGTCCTTGAGTTCCGCCACGGACTGGCCCACGAGCCGGGGAACCCCAGGATTCATGACCATGCGGACATCCATGTCCTGGATGAAGAAATAGTTGCCGTCGGCCAGACGCATCCTCGCCACCTGCGCCAGGGCGGCCGCCTTCATGTCCTCGGCGATATCCTCGACCCAGGCGCCGGTGCCGAATATCCAGCCGAGTTCGGGCATGCGGCGGACGTAGGAAACCTTGAGCTTCTCCTCCTTTTCGCCCGGCTTGGCCCACATGTAGTCCACGGTCCCGGCCGCTTCCCTGGCTGTGACCTCGACCATGCGCACGAAGAGCCGGGTTCCCTTCTTGTCGGCGTAGGCCGAGAGATCCGAGCCGTCCATGTCGGGCCGGATGGGGTGCATGACCATGCGCGGGTGGGCGTCGTTGATCCAGACGTAGTTGTCGCCGTCGAAGCGGATGCTCCGGACCCGGGCCTTGATCTCCCGCTCGATCTCCTCGCGCGGCAGACTGTCCTTGTGCGCGTTGTAGTACGCCTCGGCCTGGCTGACCGCCGCGTCGACGATCTTTCTGAGTTCGGCCGCCTTTGCGGCCTTGAGGCTCTCGATGTCCTGGGAACGGTCGTAAAAGCTTTGCACCGTGGCGTACGCAAGCTGCACGTTGTTGCGCAACTGGTCCTGGGCCCTGGCGAGAAGATCGGCCCTGCGCACCTCCATCTGCCGGACGGAAAAGGATTGCGCATTGAATTGCAGGATGGAGAATCCCGCGGCCAGGGTGATTATCAGAGCAGCCGAGACGAGAAGCAGCAGCTTGAAGGACAGTCCGCTTCGCATAGTACCCCCCCTTATGATCAAATAATGGTCATTTCCTGTTCTTCTGTAAAGCAAAAGCGCGGGGGATACGCTCATTGATTCGGTGAACGCTTTGTAAATCGCGGTGAACGGCGTTGAAAGGCCGTATTTTCATCCTGAGAAGACACAAAAAAAGAGCCGTCCACGCCTGTGGCGTGGACGGCTCGAAAACGGCGCGAAAAATGGCTTACATCTCTTAAAAGATGTCGCTCATGGTCCAAAGCTGACCCGGCCGTGCGCCTGCCAGCCACTTGGCGGCGCGCAGCGCGCCCTGGGCGAACATCTCGCGCGTGTGCGCGCGGTGGGTGATCTCGATGCGTTCGCCCGGACCGAAGAAGTAGACCGTGTGGTCGCCCACCACGTCGCCGCCGCGCAGCGCCATGACGCCGACCTCCTCCCGGGGACGCGCGCCGATGATGCCGTGGCGGCCGAAGTTGCCCTTTTCCGCAAGCTGCCAGCCGCGCGCCTCGGCGATGCATTCGCCGAGCCTCACGGCCGTTCCGCTGGGCGAATCGGCCTTCTTGTTGTGGTGAATCTCGGATATCTCCAGATCGTAAGCCGGACCGAGGCGCTTCACCAGTTCGGGCAGGACCTTCAGCAGCACGTTGACGCCCACGCTCATGTTCGGCGCGTAGAAGAGGGGGACATTGGCCGCGGCCGCGCGCAGCACCGCGAGCTGCTCCTCCTTCATGCCCGTGGTGCCGATGACCGCCGAGGCTCCCTTTTCGGCCACGGTGCGGGCCACGCCCACGCTGGCCTCGGGGGCGGTGAAGTCCACCACCACCGCCTGCGCCACTTGGTCGAGAACCGCGGCAAGGGAGTCCGACGCCGGACACCCCCAGACCGCGAGCTTTTCCTCGCAGCCCGCGCGGTCCACCACGCCCGCCAGGGTCAGTTCGGGGTCGGCCTTGACCAGGCTGCATAAAATCTGACCCATGCGGCCCGCCGCACCGTGGATGACGATGTTCACGCTCATATTCCTCCTCCCTCCGTCCCCTCGCCGCCGAGGGGCTTGGCGAACTCCATGAATTGCTCCAGAGTCAGGGTCTGTATCCCGAGCCTGGCGGCCTTGTCGAGTTTCGATCCGGCCTTCTCGCCCACGATCAGGTAATCGAGCCCCCGGGACACGCCCGAGGCCACGGCCGCCCCGGCCTCGCGGGCTCTGCGTTCCGCCTCGCCGCGCGTGAGCCCCCCCAGGGAGCCGGTGAAGAGCACCTTCTTCCCGCTGAGCCGGGTGCGCGGCCCCGCTGGCGCGCCGCCACCCATGACCGGCCACAGGCCCAGGCCGCGGAAGCGCTCCAGCAGCCCCCGGTTCTCGCTGTTGGCGAAAAAGTCCGCCACCGAGGTCGCGATCTCGGGGCCGACCTTGGGGGTCTGCATCAGGTCGTCCGCGTCGGCGGACATCACGGCGTCCAGGGAGCCGTACCGCTCGGCCAGCAGACGCGCGATCTCCTCGCCCACATGACGAATCCCCAAGGCGGCCAGGAAACGGTCCAGTGTCGCCCGCTCCCGGGCCTGGGCGATGCCGCTTACGAAATTCGCCGCGGACTTTTCGCCCATGCGGTCGAGCTGCAGGAGGTCGTGCTCGCGCAGGGTGAAGAGATCGGCCGGAGAGGCGAGTATGCCCTTTTCCACCAGGGTCTCGATCCATTTCTCGCCCACGCCCTCGATGTCCAGACCGGCCTTGGAGACGAAATGCACGATGCCGCGCAGCCGCGTGGCCGGGCAGGCGAGATTGATGCACCGCCAGACACGCGTGCCGGTCTTCGGGTTCTCCTCCAGTTCCACCTCGCTGTCGCACGAGGGGCAGCGGCGCGGGAAGTCGAAGGGCGCGGCGTCAGGGAGACGTTTCTCAGGCACGGCCCGCACGATCTCGGGGATGACGTCGCCCGCGCGCTGCACCACCACGGTGTCGCCCACGCGCACGTCCTTTTGCCGGATCATGGTCTCGTTGTGCAGCGTGGCGTTGGAGACCACCACGCCGCCGACCTCCACCGGGTCGAGTCTGGCCACCGGGGTGAGCACGCCGGTGCGGCCCACCTGGATGTCGATGCCCAGAAGTCTCGTCTCGGCCTGGTGGGCCGGGAACTTGAGGGCCAGAGCCCAGCGCGGGGCGCGCGCCGTGAAGCCGACCACGCGCTGCAGGGCCAGGGAGTCCAGCTTGGCCACCAGGCCGTCGATCTCGAACGGCAGGGAATCGCGCAGCGCGCCCAGACGCGCGAAGCGCTCCGCCACCTCCTCGCCGGAGGCGCACAGCCGCGTCTCGGGAGGAATCTGGAAGCCCAGGGCCGCCAGCCCAGCCATGATCGCGGACTGCGAGGTCCAGGCCGCTCCCCCTGCGCCCCACTCCGTCCGGCCCGCGCCGTAGGCCAGGAAGCGCAGCGGCCGCCGGGCCGTGACGCGCGAGTCGAGCTGGCGCACGGACCCGGCCGCGGCGTTGCGCGGATTGGCGAAGACCTTGCCCCCCTCCTCGGCCTGACGCGCGTTGAGCACCGCGAAATCCCTGCGCGGCAGGATGACCTCGCCACGCACTTCGAGCAGGTCGGGAACGGGGCCTGCCGCGCGCTCCAGGCGCAGGGGCAGGTTGCGCACGGTGCGCATGTTCTCGGTCACGTCCTCGCCGGTGACGCCGTCGCCGCGCGTGGCCCCGCGCACGAAGACGCCGTCCTCGTAGATGACCTCCACGGCCAGTCCGTCCATCTTGGGGTCGGTCCACCAGCGGGAGAGCGCGCCGGGCAGGTCGTCCCAGACCTCGGCGGGCAGCTCGGACAGCAGGCGCGGGGAAAAGGCGTCCATGAAGAGCGGCGCGGCGTTGCCCAGCACCTCGCGCGCCGCGAGCCGGGCGGCCAGGGCGAAGCGACCCTTGAAGTCCGTGCCCACGGGCGCGGCCAGCAGGTCTTCCACCGCCTTCTTCACGCTGCGGCGGCACTTCTCCCCGGTCTTCTCGTCCAGCGCGCCGCCGCGCAAGGACGCCAGCTCCTCCGCCACCCCGCGCGCCGCCTCGTCCGCGAAAAAGCGCGGCACGCGGGCCGCGAACTCGCGCCACTCGTCCGGGGACATGGCGTTGTCCAGCGAGTACATGGGCAGGGCGTGGACGTACTGCGAGAACCCCTCAAGGGGCGCGCCGCCCACGCGGCGGGTGGGCGAGGCCGGGTCGAGAAGCTCCGGCCAGCGCGCCTCCAGGGCCTGCAGTTCGCGGAACAGGGCGTCGTACTCGGCGTCGGATATCTCCGGATCGTCGAGCACGTAATAGCGGCGGTTGTGGTAGTCGAGGACCTCGCGCAGCTCGCGCGCGCGTTCCCTCGCCTCCGCGGGCGTCCCTGCCATGTCGGTCTACGCCGTCCCGTTGCCCATGCAGACCTCGCGCAGGCGCTTCATGCCGTCGGGCCTGCCCACGGTGACCAGGGTGTCGCCCACGTTGATCACCGCGTCCGGTCCGGGATTGAAGAGCATCTCGCCGTCAAGCTTCTTGATGCCGATGATGATCAGGTTGAAGCGGGGGCGGATGTTGGACTGCATGAGATTCTTGCCCGCCAGCTCGGACAGCTCGGAGACCGTGTGCTCCTCCATCTGCAGCTCCATGTTGCCGCGCATGGCCATCTCCATGAGGTTGGTCACGGAGGGGCGCAGTACGGACTGGGCCATGCGGATGCCGCCGATGACGTGGGGCATGACCACGCGGTCGGCCCCCGCGCGCTCAAGGCGGGCGATGTTGGAGGTGGTGTCCGCGCGGGCCACGATGACGAGGTCCGGGTTGAGCTGCCGCGCCGTGAGGGTCACATAGACGTTGGCCGCCTCCTGCGTCAGGGCGGTGATGAGGGAGCGGGCGCGCTTGATGCCCGCGGCCTCCAGCACCTCGTCCGAGGTGGCGTCGCCAGAGATGTGCAGGATGCCCAATTCCTGCAGCTTGGCCAGAATCTCCGGTTCCTTCTCGATGACCACCAGGGGGTGTCCCTCACGGATGATCTGGTCGGCCACCACGTTGCCGATGCGGCCATAGCCGCAGACGATGAAGTGCCCGCTCAGGGAATCGATCATGCGCTTGATCCTCCGCTTGCCCAGGTAGTGGTGCAGCTGCCCTTCGGCCACAAGCTGGGTGAAGTTGCCCGCGATGTAGAGAAACGAACTCACGCCGCCCAGGATGAGGAAGGCCGTGCCGAGACGGCCCACGGGCGAGAGGGGGTTGACCTCGGTGTAGCCCACGGTGGCCAGGGTGATGACCACCATGTAGAAGCTGTCGAGCCAGTTCCAGCCCTCGTGCAGCATGTAGAAGCTGATGCCGCCCCAGAAGACGATGATGAGAAAGACGAAGCCGACGAACAGCTGCCAGAGCGGGCCGTACTTGGTCTTCAGCCTGAGGATCGCCGCGCGCGTCATGAGCATGGTTCAGCCAAGCTCCAAAAGGATGCCTTTCAGGCGCGCGATGCGGTCGCGCAGCTCCGCGGCCTTCTCGAATTCAAGCTTTTCCGCGCATTTGCGCATCTCACGCTCCAGTTTTCTGATCTCTTTGGCCAGATCGTCCGGGCGGCTGCCGTAGTGGGCGGCCTCCTCGGCGGCCAGGGCCAGCCGTCCCGCGCCGTCGTCCGCACTCGCGTACAGTTTTTCCAGGACGTTATCCAGAGCCTTGATGATCGTGGCCGGGACTATGCCGTGGGCCGCGTTGTGCTCGATCTGCCGCGCGCGGCGGCGTTCGGTCTCCTGCACGGCGCGGGTCATGGCCTCGGTGATCCTGTCCGCGTAGAGGATCACCCGTCCCTGCACGTTGCGCGCGGCGCGGCCAAAGGTCTGGATGAGCGAGCGGACGGAGCGCAAGAAGCCTTCCTTGTCCGCGTCCAGGATGGCCACCAGCGAGACCTCGGGGATGTCCAGGCCCTCGCGCAGCAGGTTGATGCCGATGAGCGCCACGAACTCGCCGCGACGAAGGGCCTGGATGATGGCCATGCGCTCCAGGGTGTCGATGTCCGAATGCAGGTAGCGCGAGGCCAGGCCCATCTGGTTGAAGTACTCGGTCAGGTCCTCGGCCATGCGCTTGGTCAGGGTGGTGATCAGCACCCGCTCGCCCCGCGCCTCGCGCCGCTTGCACTCGGCCAGCAGATCGTCCATCTGGCCCTTCACCGGCCGGATGTCGATCTCGGGGTCCACGAGACCCGTGGGCCGGATGATCTGCTCCACCACACGGCCCTGCGCGCGCTGCACCTCCCAGTCCGCCGGAGTGGCCGAGACGTGGATGCACTGGTTCACGCGCTCCAGGAACTCCTCGAAATCGAGCGGCCGGTTGTCCAGGGCCGAGGGCAGACGGAAGCCGAAGTCCACCAGCGTCTTCTTGCGCGAGAGGTCGCCCTTGAACATGGCCCCCACCTGGGGGATGGTCACGTGCGACTCGTCCACGAAGAGGAGGAAGTCCTCCGGAAAGTAGTCGAGCAGGGTCGAGGGCGGTGAGCCCGCCTCGCGGCCGTCGAGATGGCGCGAGTAGTTCTCGATACCCTTGCAGGTGCCCACCTCCTCGATCATCTCCAGGTCCAGCATGGTGCGCTGCTCCAGCCGCTGCGCCTCCACGAGCATGTTGCGCTCCTGGAACCAGCGCAGCCGCCCGGCCAGTTCCTCGCGCACCGCCTCCATGGCGCGGGTGATGTTCACCCGGTCCGAGACGTAATGGCTGGCCGGGAAGATCACGGTCTTGTTCATCGACGCCGTGATCTCGCCGGTGAGCGGGTCCAGCTCGCGCACCGCGTCCACCTCGTCGCCGAAGAACTCCACGCGCAGCGCCCGCTCCTGGGTGTAGGCCGGGATGATCTCCAGAACGTCACCGCGCACGCGGAAGGTGCCGCGCGAAAAGTCGTACTCGTTGCGCTCGTAGTGGATCTCCACCAGCCGCTCGATGAGCTTCTCGCGGGTCATGCGCTGCCCGGCCTCGATGGGCACCACCATACGCGCGTAGTACTCCGGCGAGCCCAGGCCGTAGATGCAGGAGACCGAGGCCACGATGACCACGTCCCGCCGCGTGAGCAGGGCGTGGGTGGCGGCGTGGCGCAGCTTGTCGATGTCGTCGTTGATCTGCGAATCTTTTTCGATGTAGGTGTCCGAGTGCGGCAGGTACGCCTCGGGCTGGTAGTAGTCGTAATAGCTGACGAAGTACTCCACCGCGTTGTGCGGAAAAAGCGCCCGGAACTCGTTGTAGAGCTGGGCGGCCAGGGTCTTGTTGGGGGCGAGCACCAGGGAAGGGCGGCCCGTGGCCGCGATGACCTGGGCCATGGTGAAGGTCTTGCCCGAGCCGGTGACGCCGAGCAGCACCTGGTCGCGCGCCCCGGCCCGCACGCCCTCGGCCAGGGCCGCGATGGCCCCGGGCTGGTCCCCCTGGGGCGTGAATTCGCTGACGAGTTGAAAGGTTGCGCTCATCAATGTATGCAGGTTCGCTTACGGCGATTCACCGAAAAACGGCTGTCGAAGGTTTCACGCGGGTATCCTCCCGCGCACGGCGTCAACGAGGTGTAGCATGGACATCAATATCATTGAACACGATTTTCCGCCGGAATTCGACCGGGGCCACTGCATATCCATGACCATCAAAAGCTTCAAGGGCCGCCGCAACGTGCAGGTCCACCTCTTCCGGGCCTCCTGGGATCCCGCCGAGGAGGCCAACTACGAGTGGGACAACATGCTCGGCGCGCCCATCGACGCCAGCATGCAGCCCGATCCCGAGGGCAGCAGGAAGGTCTACATGGAGAGCTTCGGCCCCGGCGAGCGCGACGCCATCGTGAACTTCCTGCAGCGGGTGTACGCGGACAAGCTGGCGGCCATCGAGGCGCAGCCCCTCTCCTTCCCCATACCCATGGGCCTGACGCCGCTGTGCGCCGTGCCCGAGGGCAAGGACATCGGCATAATCCGCTTCGAGAAGATTCCGAGCTACGACCTGGGCATCCCGCTGCACGGCCTGTACGACCTCTCGCAGCACGAGCCCCTGGCCTAGGGGCCGGACGAAGGAGGTCCGCGTGGCCAGACCGCTCCCCCTGGAGTTCCGCAAGATCCTGGTCTGCCAGCTCAGGCAGATCGGGGACGTGCTGCTGGCCACGCCCTCGGTGGAGCTCTTGCGCCGCCGCTATCCGGAGGCGGAGATCCACTTCCTCACCGAGAAGAAGTGCGCCCCCATGCTGGCGGGCAACCCGCACATCGCCAAGGTCTGGGCTCTGGACAAGAAGGAACTCCCGAACATCCTCAAGGAGCTGGCCTTCTACCGCCGCGTGGCGGCCGAGGGCTACGACCTGGTCGTGGACTTCCAGCAGCTCCCGCGCATCCGCTGGGTGGTGGCCTTCTCCGGGCAGGCCGTCCGGCTGACCTACGACGCGCCGTGGTACACGCGCTGGCTGTACACGCACATGGTCCCCATGCGCGGCGGCTACGCGGCCATGACCAAGGCCTCCATCCTCGTCCCCCTGGGCGTCGAGTGGACCTGCGAACCGCCCCGCCTCTACCTCTCCAAGACCGAACGGGCCTGGGCCGGACACTTCTTCCAGCAGCACGGCATCGCGGACACGCACGCCGTGGTCACCCTGGACCCCACGCACCGCCGCGAATCCAGGCGCTGGCCCGCGGAACACTGGGCGGCCATGATCGACGTGGCCGCCGCGGCCCGTCCGGACCTGCGCTTCGTCATCCTGCTGGGGCCGGGCGAGGAGCAGATCGGCCGCGAACTGGCAAGCCGCGTGGAGCGCAAGGAGAACATCGTGATTCCCAAACGCATGCTCTCCCTGCGCGAGGTGGCCGCGGTCATCGACGCGGCCCGGCTGCACCTGGGCAACTGTTCGGCCCCGCGCCACATCGCCGTGGCCGTGGACACGCCGAGCCTCACGGTCCTGGGCTCCACCTCCAACGCCTGGACCTTCCCCGCGCCTGAACACGAAGCCCTGGCCCTGGGCCTGGACTGCCAGCCCTGCAACGAAAACGCCTGTCCCAGCGGCTCCAACGCCTGCCTCACCGGCCTGAGGCCCGAGGCCGTGGCCGGAGCGCTGCTGGGGAGACTGGGCTCCGGTTCCTGATCCGATCGCGCCTCTCCAGAACCTCTGCAACCGGCATCACGCAACGTTCCCGCCCGCTCCAGCACTGCTGCTCCCCCACAGCTCGCGCCGTCAGGATTGCATATGACCGGAGTATGAAGACAGCACCGGCGCGCCTTTCGATGCACCACCGCCTATGCTTGCATTAATACAATTGACTCTTCACAATACCAGCCTACTGTAAAACGACAGAGGGACCGGCCATTCGACCGGAGGCGCTGTCGTATGGTGGTCATGCGGCGTTCCATGGTGGCCTTGCTGGAGAAGGCGCAAGCGGGCGACGACGCGGCCTGGCGGAGCATCCTCGACCGCTTTTCCCCGTGGGCGCTGAACCTCGCGCGCCGCCGCCTGCCGCGGGGCCTGCCCGCCGAGGACGCGGTGCAGGAGGCGTTTCTCGCCACCTTCCTCAAGCTCGGCGACCTGCGCAGCAAGGAGGCTTTCCCGTCCTGGCTGGCGTCCATCATCGTCTCCCAGTGTTCGCGGATGACCTCCGGCCTCCCGCCCGAGGTCTCCCTGGCACGGCTCGACGTCTGCGGCCTGCTGCCCCGGGCCGGACAGAGCGATCCCGAGGACGCGCTGCAGACCGGCGAATTCCTCGCCGCCTTCGATGCCGCGCTGAAGGAGCTGCCCGCCCATCTGCGCGACGTCTGCCGCCTGCACTACCGGCACGGCATGTCCGTGCCCGAGGTTGCCCTGGCCTGCGCCCTGCCCGAGGGCACGGTCAAAAAGCGCCTCTTCACCGCGCGCCCCCTGCTCCAGGAACGTCTGGCCCATTTTCGCGGCGAGGGCCTCTTCCGCGTGGGCTACATGCCCGTGTCCGATCATCTGCTGGCCATGTGCGCCGACCATCTCGCCCGGGGCCGGAACCTTCCCCTGCATTCACGCCGCTACCTCTCCTGGACGGCCCTGGCGGGCGATCTCGAACGCGGACGGCTGGACGCGGCCTTCATCATGGCCCCCCTGGCCCTCGCCCTGCATCAGTCGGGCACGAAGCTTTTGTACGTCATGGACGGCCACCACGACGGCAGCTCCCTGGCCGTCTCCCGCCGCGCCGGACGGACGCGCCGCCTGGGGCTGCCCTGCGAGCGCTCCACCCACCGCGTGCTCCTCTCGCGCCTCGGCCAGCAGCAGCCCACTGAGTACGGCGACCTCCCCACCCTGGTCGTGAACCCCTCGTCCGCCATCTCCTCCATGCGGCAAAACGCCATCGGCTCCTTCTTCTGCGCCGAGCCCTGGAGCGCCAAGTGCGCCCACGAAGGGATCGGCGAGACGGCGATCCGTTCGCGCGACATCCTGCCCGGCCACCTCTGCTGCATCCTGGCGGTGCGCCGAGGCTTCGCCGAACGTCAGGCTCACGTGGTCACGGACTACGTGCGTGCGCTCCTCACGGCGCGCGACAGAGTCCGCCGCGATCCCGCCTGGGGGGCGCGCATCCAGGCCGCCAGCACCGGCATCGACGAGGGGGTGGCCCGCATTGTCCTGGAGCAACGCGCCATCAGCTTCGACGACCTGGCGCCGGACGCGGGTCGCATGGACGATTTCGCGCGCATGGCCCTTGACTCGGGGGTTCTGGCCGCCCCGCCCGACCTCTCCGGCTTCGTGTGCCGCGATCTGTGCGCCTCAGCCTGAACACGGTTCGAAAATGCCTCTTTTTTTTCGATCCGGCGGGAACTTTTTCCAGGCCGCGGCCCTCCACCTTTCAGGAAGCCTTCCTGGCCGACACCGGCCATGGCGGTCTTCCCTACCGCAACGGAGGACTGCACGATGCGCGAAAACAAATGGATTCCGACGGTTTGTTACCAGTGCAAGGCGGAGTGCGCCATCCTGGCCCGCGTGGAGGACGGGGTGGTCAAGGAGGTCAAGGGCAACCCCAAGGCCAGGGGCAAGATGTGCGTCAAGGGCATGGCGGGCATCACCACGCTCTACTCCCAGGAACGCCTCAAGCACCCCATGAAGCGGGTGGGCGAGCGCGGCGAGGGCAAGTTCGAGCGCATAAGCTGGGACGAAGCCCTGAACATCATGGAGAAGAAGCTGCGTGAGCTGATGGCCCGGGGCGAGGGGCACAAGTTCACCTACTCCATGTTCCCGCACTCGACCACGGACCCCAAGTGGCGATTCGTCAACGCCGTGGGCGGCTTCATCTCCACCGGCCTGCCCCACTGCGACTCGGCCAAGATCATGGCCCACCTGCACACCTTCGGCTGCTTCCCCAACCACCACATCGCGCCCATGTACTACACCGTGCCCAAGGGCGGCATCATGATCCTGGCGGGCCGCCACCCCTTCGGCTGCCTGGACGACGCCTGCGTGCCGCGCGACATCCTGGACGCCAAGGAGCGCGGGGCCAAGCTGGTGGTCATCGACCCCCTCTTCCGCACCGAGGCCTCCAAGGCCGACTGGTGGATTCCCATCAAGCCCGGCGGAGACGCCGCGCTGTTCCTGGGCATGTGCCACCACATGCTGCGCAAGGGGCTGTACAACAAGGCCTTCTGCGACAAGTGGGTGCGCGAAGGGGACATGGACAAGCTCAAGGCCTACATCAAGGACAAGACCCCGGAGGCCATGAGCCGCATCTGCGACGTCCCGGCCAAGGACATCGTCAAGCTGGCCGAGATGTGCGCCAAGGCCCCCAGCGTCTGCGTGGACGCCTTCAAGTCCATCATGTACGGCAACGCCATGGACTGGGGCCACGCCTGGTCCATCTTCCTGGTCATCACCGGCAACCTGGACAACCCCGGCGGCCAGCCCATGCCGGAGATCGCGCCCATGGCCCCGGTGAAGCCCGTGCCCCCTGCCCCGAACCTCAAGGAGCTGGGCTACCACCGCACCGGCCCCAACCGCGACAAGTTCGACCATTACACCTTCATCCTTGAACCCACCTGGTACGCGGCCCAGGCCATCAAGGACGGCGGGCTCAAGGTCTTCTTCGCCTCGGAGTGCAACCCGGCCCTGTCCGAGATGGGTTCCGGCGAATGGCGCAAGGCCATGACCATGAAGGACGCGAAGGGCGACTACCTGCTTGAGCTGTTCGTGGTCACGGAGATCCTGCCCTCCGAGACCATGAAGTGGGCGGACCTGGTGCTGCCCGACCAGACCAACTTCGAGCGCTGGGAGCTTTTGTACATGCCCTGGTGGTACAACTACGGCCACACGGCCGCGGTCTGCCAGCCGGTGGTCAAGCCGGTGGGCGAGTCGCGCCACGCCAACCGCGTCATGATCGAGCTAGGCAAGCGCATGTTCCCGGAATACTTCGCCTTCAAGGACGACGTCGAATACTACGACATCGAACTGTCCGGCGTGGGCATGACCATGCAGAAGGTGCTCGACGGCGGGGCGCTGTGGTCGCCCGGCACGGTGGGCTTTCGCAAGTACGAGGACGCCGGGAAGTTCAACACGCCCAGCGGCAGGATCGAGCTGGAGTGGCGTATGTACGAGGACATCGGCCAGCACTGGCCGAGCCCGGAGCTGCCCCTGGAGTTCAGGCGCGACGCGGACAAGTACCCCTTCATCCTGGTCAACTTCCGCACCATCTTCCTCAACAACACCGGCGCGTGGTCGCAGAACAACGCCCAGCTCAGGGATGCGGTCTCCGGGCTGGACGCCAACCCGCTCTGGCTCAACCCCATCGATGCCGCCGGGCTGAAGATCGCGGACGGCGACACCGTGACCGTGCAGTCGTCCACCGGCAAGGTGCGCGCCCAGGTGATGCTCACCGAGAAGATCAAGCCGGGCTGCGCGGGCATCATCCACGGCTTCGGCCAGACCATGGGCAAGGTGGCGTCGCGCGGCAAGTGGTTCGGAGACAACGAGCTCATCGCCGATGCCGGTTCGCATCTGGATGAACAGGATCTGCGCGGCGGCGAGGCCCACGTCTCCACCCGGGTGCGGATATCCAAGTAAGGGAGGACGCCATGAAACAGCTCAGCATACTGGTCGATCTCGACCGCTGCATCGGCTGCAAGACCTGCATCGTGGCCTGCCGCAACCACCACGGGCTGGTGGACCACGAGAAGTCCATGCCCGGAACCATGAGCCACTACCTGAGGGTGGAAAGCGAGCTTCAGGGCGTCTATCCGAACCTCAAGGAGGACTACTGGGTGGTGCCCTGCCAGCACTGCAAGAAGCCGCCCTGCATCAAGGCCTGCACGTCCGGGGCGATCAGCAAGGACGCGCAGACCGGCATCGTGCTCATCGACAAGGCCAGGTGCACGGGCTCGGGCGCGTGCATCGAGAAGTGCCCCTACGGCGTCATCCAGTTCGACACGGCGGGCAAGTTCGCGCACAAGTGCGACATGTGCTATGATCGCGTGATCCATGGCGAGCCGCCCGTGTGCGTGGAGGTCTGCCTGGCCGACGCCCTGAGCTTCGGCGAACGCGAAATCCTGCTCATGCACGCGGACGCCGCGGGCAAGAAGGTGATCAAGAAGCGCAGCAGCCAGTCCATCATCTACGTGAAGAGCGCACCCTGACCCCCGGCCCGCGCCGGGCGGCTCCTTCGCGGAGCCGCCCGGACGCGGACGGAACCGCGCGGAGCCGCCATGATCCAGATCCGCCTGCGCCTCCCCTGCCGCAGGGAATTCCGCAAAGACGTCTACAGGCCCGGCGTCATCTCGCTCACGCGGCTGCTTTGGGGCTCGCTCGGCGGAGGGCTGGGACTCGGGGGCATCACCCTGCTCTCAACGGCCTGCGGGGTGGGCGTGCTCTACCCGCCCCTGGCGGCCACCTGCTTCATCGGCGCGGCCTGCGTCTATCTGCGTGTGGCGCGGCCAAGGCAGGTGGTGGTGGGACACCTGACGTCCAGCGTGGCGGGGCTGCTGGCGGTCCTGGCGGGCGACGCCCTGGCCGGGGAGTTCGCCGACGGGGGCGTGATCGCGTTCAAGCTGGGGCTGGCCGTGGCCCTGGCCTCGGCCTTCATGCAGCTCTTCGACGCCGACCACCCGCCCGCCGCGGCCACGGCGGCCATCCCGGCCATCCTGCCCCTGCCGGTGGAAGCCGTGCTGCTGCCCCTGCACATGGCCTGGGGCGCGGTCATCGCCGTGCTGGCGGCATTGGCCTGGAACAGGGTGTGGTTCGATTTTCCCGCGCCGGAGGGCGAGACGTGCCCGGTCTGCCTGGGGCTGCACCAGAGCCGCATCGAGACGGCGGGCCTGGTGCAGTGCGTCCTGGCCGCGGCGCTCATGGGCCTGCGGCCCCTGACGGAGACGGCCTACCTGGCAGGACTCTGGGTCATGGCCACGGGCGGCCTGACGCTCATGGCCGAACCCTTTGTCGAAGCGCGCCTCATCACCGCGGACGAGACGGCCGGAGGGTGAAACGGAGAGAGCCTACTTCGCGATCTCCAAAAGCCGCTTGAAGGCCTTTTTCCGGGCCTGAGACTGGAAATCGTCCTGAGCCTGCATGGCGGCCTTGGCCGCGGCGAGGCGGCGGGTGTATTCGGCGGAGTCTGCGCCGCGCTCGAAGGACAGGCGCTCGCCGTTCACGCGCCACGCGCCCGTGGCGCGGGCCAGCAGGTCCGCCACCTCGGCCATGCGCTCGATGATCGCGCCCTCCAGCCTCCAGGCCTCCTCGACCTCGGCGCGGGCCTCGGCCTGGGCGCGCTCCCAGGAGGCGGCCAGGCGGGCGCGCGTCTCCTCGTCCGTGTCCAGGGCCTGGATGCGGTCCCCGCCCTGCTTCACCAGGTCGAGGCTCCTGGCCTTGTAGCGCGCGGCCAGGTCGCGCGAGCGGGCAAGGATGGCCTTGCCCTTGACCATATCCGGATCGCCCTGCAGCCGCTGCACATTGAGCAGCTTGTAGAAGCCCGCCTGCTCCAGCTCCGACTCATAGGCGCGGCTCAGCCGTTCCGCATCCAGAGCGGCCTGGGCGTAGAGCTTGCCCGTCAGATAGGTGGCGGACAGGGAACCGCCCTGCTCTTCGGGCGCGGCCGGGGCCTCGGCGGCGCGGACGGGAAGGGACGCGGCGC
The DNA here is from genome assembly GCA_022839785.1 of Desulfovibrio sp. Lineage (GTDB taxonomy): Bacteria > Desulfobacterota > Desulfovibrionia > Desulfovibrionales > Desulfovibrionaceae > Alkalidesulfovibrio. The sequence goes on from JALHJW010000004.1 coordinate 286,184, forward strand.
AGACGACGAGCAGCGCGGCGAGCACGGCGGAACGGACGGTGCGGATCATGCGATTTCCTTCATGGAACGCTTGAAGATATTCGGACTCAGGCCGGACAGGCGCAGGCATCCGCCAGGAGCACGCCTTCCGCGCCGGTCCACGGGCCCTTGCGCGTGGGCCGTTCGATGCTCGACGCCAGACGGTCCAGGAACTCCACGCGCGGCACGGGCATCGCCCCGAAGGCCAGCATGTGCGGCGTGACCTGCTGGCAGTCGACGAAGTCGAAATCCCAGGCCGCGAGCACGCGGCAGAGGGTGGCGAAGGCCGCCTTGGAGGCCGAAGGCTCGCGGTAGAACATGGACTCGCCGAAGAACGCGCCGCCCAGGGACACGCCGTAGAGCCCCCCGGCCAGTTTGCCGTCCTTCCAGGCCTCCACGCTGTGGGCCAGTCCCTGCTCGTGCAGACGGCAGTAGGCCTCGACCATGTCCCAGACGAGCCAGGTGCCCTCCCCCTGCGGCCGGGGCGTGCGCGCGCAGCCGCCCACCACGTCCTCGAAGGCCGTGTCGAAGGTGACGGTGAACTCGCCCCGCCGCAGCGTCCTGCGCAGGCTGCGCGCGATCCGCACGCCGTGCGGAGCGATGAGCGGCCGGGGGTCCGGCGACCACCAGAGGATGGGCGTGTCGTCGTTGTACCAGGGGAAAATGCCGCGGCCGTAGGCGCAGACCAAGCGCTCCACGGAAAGATCCCCGCCCACGGCCAGGAGCCCGTCGGGTTCGGCCAGGGCGGGGTGAGGAAAGCAGGGCTCGTCGCCCAGCAGGAAGACGGGCATGGGGCTAGGCCGGGGCCTCCTCCGGTTCGGGCAGGGCCTTGGCCTTGCGTTGCGGGACCTTTTTCTCCGCCGCGGTGGCCTGGATGACCGGCTTTTCCTCGCCCTTCCCGGTCCCGGAAGCCTTGGGGTCCGGACCGATGTCGATGACCGCGCGGCCGCCGTGCGCCAGCGCCCCGAAGAGAATCTCATCGGCCAGGGCGTCCTTGATCTCGGTCTGGATGACCCGCGTCAGGGGACGCGCGCCGAAGGCGGGATCGAAGCCCTTTTCGGCCAGCCAGACGCGCGCCTTTTCCGTCAGCTCCACGGCGACCTTGCGAGCCTTCATCTGCGCGTTCAGTTCGACCAGGAACTTATCCACGATCCGCTCCATGATCTCCTGGGAGAGCGGGCCGAACTGAACCACGGCGTCAAGGCGGTTGCGGAACTCGGGGCTGAAGAGGCGCTCCACCTCCTTCATGCCCTTGTCCACGTCGGCGGTGCGTCCCTGGCCGAAGCCCAGGCCGGACTTGGCCATCTCGCGCGCGCCCGCGTTGGAGGTCATGAGCACGATGACGTGGCGGAAGTCCGCCTTGCGCCCGTTGTTGTCGGTGAGCGTGGCGTAGTCCATGACCTGCAAAAGGATGTTGAAGACGTCCGGGTGCGCCTTCTCGATCTCGTCGAGCAGCAGCACGCTGTAGGGATTCTTGCGCACGTCGTCCACGAGCAGGCCGCCCTGCTCGAAGCCCACGTAGCCCGGAGGCGAGCCGATGAGGCGCGAGACCGCGTGCTTCTCCATGTACTCGCTCATGTCGTAGCGCAAAAAGGAGACGCCGAGCACGGCGGCGAGCTGTTTGGCCAGCTCGGTCTTGCCCACGCCCGTGGGGCCCATGAGCAGGAAGCTGCCCAGGGGGCGCGACTCGTTGCCCAGGCCCGCGCGGGCGCGCTTGATGGAGCGGGCGATGGTCTCCACGGCCTTGTCCTGGCCGAAGACGACCCGCTTCAGCTCCCCTTCCAGGTCCTGCAGCTTGCCCCGGTCCGTGGTGTTCACCCGACGGGCCGGGATGCGCGCCATGCGCGCGATGACCTGCTCCACGTCCTTGACCGAGATGACGCGGTCCTTGCAGGCGCTGCGCTCCAACTTGCAGAGCGCCCCGGTCTCGTCGATGACGTCGATGGCCTTGTCCGGCAGGAAGCGGTCGTTGATGTAGCGCGCGGACAGTTCGGCCGCGGCCTTGATGGCCCCGGCCGCGTAGCGCACGCCGTGGTGGTCCTCGTAGTAGGGCTTCAGCCCCTTCAAGATCTCCACGGTCTGCTCCACGGAGGGCTCCGCGATCTCGATCTTCTGGAAACGGCGCGACAGGGCGCGGTCCTTCTCGAAGACGTTCTTGTACTCCTCGTAGGTGGTGGAGCCGATGCAGCGTATCTCGCCAGAGGCCAGCAGGGGCTTGAGGATGTTGGAGGCGTCCAACGTGCCGCCGCTGGTCGCGCCCGCGCCGATGATGGTGTGGATCTCGTCCACGAACAGGATGGCGTCGTCGCGGCCCTTGATGGCCGTAACCACGCCCTTGAGCCGCTGCTCGAAGTCGCCGCGGTACTTGGTCCCGGCCAGCAGCGCGCCCATGTCCAGGGCGTAGATGGAGACGTTCCGGAAGGATTCGGGAACCTCGTTGGAGATGACCTTGAGCGCCAGCCCCTCGGCCATGGCCGTCTTGCCCACGCCCGCGTCGCCCACGTAGATGGGATTGTTCTTGCGGCGGCGGGCCAGGACCTGGATGGTGCGCTTCATCTCCTCGTCGCGGCCGATGAGCGGGTCGATCTCGCCCTTCCTGGCCTTGTCCGTGAGGTTGACCGTGAACTGCTCCAGGAACTTGGAGTTCTTGTCCTCGCCGCCCTCTTCCTGAGCGCCGGACGCGGGCCGCTTGGCGGGCTCGTCCTCGTCCGCGCGGGGCAGGGTGTGGGAGATGAACTCCAGCACGTCCAGCCGCGAGACGCCCTGGGACTTCAGGAAGTAGACGGCATAGGAGTCGTCCTCGTCGAAGAGCGCGGCCAGCACGTCGCCGACCTCGACCTTCTCCTTGCCCGCGGACTGCATGTGCATGATGGAGCGCTGCAGCACGCGCTGCACGCCCAAGGTCTGCACGACCTCGGTGGGGTGCGACTCGGGCAGCACCTCCATGTGCTCCACGAAGAACCGCTCAAGCTGCAGCTTGAGCTTGCGCGCGTCGGCCCCGCAACCGCCCAGGATGTCCTGGCCGGACTCGTCCTGGACCATGGCGTAGAGCAGGTGCTCCAGGGTGAGGAACTCGTGGTTGCGGCGCTTGACCTCGCGTACGGCCGCGGTCAGGACGCTTTCCAGACGCTTGCTGAGCATATCAAACCTCTTCCATGCTGCTGCGCAGCGGATATCCGGCCTGTCGGGCCAGGTTGTGGACCAGGGTCACCTTGGTCTCGGCCACCTCGGCGGTGTAGACGCCGCACACGCCCTTGCCGCTCTGGTGCACGGCGAGCATGATGCGCGTGGCCTCGGCCTCGGATTTCCGAAAGACCTCGCGCAGGACCTTCACCACGAACTCCATGGTCGTGTAGTCGTCGTTGTGGAGCAGGACCTTGAACCGGCGGGGCTCCCGCACCTCGTCCTCGGCGAAGGTCGTGCTGTCCGTGCGCTCCTGCGGCAGTCTCTCGGGCATCCGTGCTTCCCTGTTGTTGTCGTGGGCCGGAGAACTACCTAAGTCCGGCCCGGCGTTTGTGAAGGGGCTTCGGGTTTCCCCCTGTGACCGAAATTAGCGCGCCGGGCGCAGGCGGTAAAGAGGCGCTCAGATGAATTTTTCGTCGAACAGGGCCAGGGCCGCGGCCCGTTCCGTCTCGTCGAAGACGAAGGAGTCCTGCGGCGCAACGCCTTTGGCCGCCCGCCAGGCGGCGTGCAGACGATGGTAGTTCTCCGGGGTGGAGCGCGCCCAGTCCAGATGCAGGGCCAGGGCCGCGGCCCGGATGGCCGCGGCCTCGCCCTCGATCTCCGCGAAGTCGCCGAAGCAGAGCCTGTCCAGGCAGACGTGGCAGTCCATGAACGCCCATTCCTCGCGCACCTTCTCGTAGGCGAAGACCGGCGCGAAGCCGAGCACGGCCAGCCCGGCGCGCACGGCCGCGAGGTCGTCCAGGCCGCTCTCGTGCTCGATGCGGGTCTTGAGACCGGCGGGCGACGGCCCGGGCGCGGGGGCCTTGACGGTGAGGATGGCCCGGCCGTCGTCGCGCAGCCGCAGCAGCACGCCGCGCGCCTTCAGGGAGCGGTCCGGATCGTCCAGGACCTCGTTGCGCTCCAGGCGGCAGGCCAGCCGCACGGCTCCGGCACGGCGCAGGGTGCGGCGCAGGGCGGGAATGTCGATGCCGACGAACTTGACTTCGGTCTCGGTGCTCATGTTTGACGGGGCCGCGCCCCATGGGGCACAGTACGGCAAGGGAGGACGGAATGCAAAAACTCGCCCTCATCGGGCTCGCCGGGGCGGCCGGGGCGCTCTGCCGCTACGGCTTGGCCGCGGCCGTGCAGCGTCTGGCCGGGGCCTCGTTCCCCCTGGGCACCTTCGTGGTCAACGTGGCGGGTTGCCTGGCCTTCGGGCTGCTGGCGGGCCTCTTCGAGGGCCGCGTCCAGGTCTCGGCCGAAACCCGCTTCGCCCTGCTCACCGGCTTCCTCGGGGCCTTCACGACCTTCTCCACCTACGCCTTCGAGAGTTCCGCCCTGCTGCGCGACGGCGAGTGGCTGTCCGCGGCGCTGAACATCGGCGGCCAGGTCGCCCTCGGCCTCGCGGCCGTGGTCCTTGGCCTCAATCTGGCCCGTGCCCTCTGAACCCGACCCAGCAAGGAGACGCCATGCGCATCCCCACCAAGGCCAAGCGGCTTCGCGTCTACACCGGCGAGATGGACCGGCACGGCAGCCACGCCCTCGCCGACGTCATCGTGGAGGAGGCGGCCCGGCGCGGGCTGGCCGGGGCCACGGTGCTGCGGGGCATGTCCGGCTTCGGGGCCAACAGCCGCGTGAAGTCCGACAAGATCCTGGTCCTTTCGCAGGACCTGCCCATGGTCATCGAGATCGTGGACGCGGAGGAGAAGATCAGGGAGTTCCTCGAATGGCTGGACAGCGTGATGCAAGAGGGCATGATCACCCTGGCCGACGTGGAGGTCATCGCCTACCGCCACAAGGACGGCGGCAAGGACTGACGCCCCTTCTCCCGGCGCGGCCCCGTGGCTAATCGGCGCAGAAGCGCACCACTTCGGGCGCGATGCGCTCCAGCGGCATGATCTTCCTGGCCGCGCCGAGCTTCACAGCCTCGCCGGGCATGCCCCAGACCACGGACGTCTCCTCGTCCTGGGCGATGGTGTAGGCCCCGGCGTCCTTCATCTCCAAGAGCCCCTGCGCGCCGTCGTCGCCCATGCCGGTCATGATCACACCCACGGCGTTGGCCCCGGCGTAGCGCGCCGTGGAACGGAAGAGCACGTCCACGGAAGGCCGGTGACGGCGCACCAGCGGCCCCTCCTTGACCTCCACGTGGTAGCGCGCGCCGCTGCGCTTGAGCAGCATGTGCCTGTTGCCCGGCGCGATGAGCGCCCGGCCGCGCAGCACGGTGTCGCCGTCCGCCGCCTCCTTGACCGTGACGCGGCAGATGCCGTTCAGGCGCTGGGCAAAAGCCGCGGTGAAATTCTCGGGCATGTGCTGCACGATGACCACGCCCGGCGCTCCCTCGGGCAGAGCCTCCAGAAAGACGCGCAGGGCCTCGGTGCCGCCGGTGCTCGCGCCCACGGCCACGACCTTGTCCGTGGTCTCGGTGAGCACGGGCTTGACCCTGGCGATGACGGCGTCGGCCGAAAGCGCCGGACCGGCCGTGTGCGGACGGATCGAGAGGCGCTTGAGCTTGGCCCTGCCCGCGGCCTTGACCGCGTCGCAGACCCGGATGCGCGCCTCCTCGAAAAACTGGCGCGTGCCCACTTTGGGCTTGGTGATGATGTCCACGGCCCCGTACTCCAGGGCCTTGAACCAGGAGTCGCTGCCCTTGCCCGCCAGGGTGGAGCAGATGACCACCGGAATGGGATGCTGGGACATGATCTTACGCAGGAAGGTCAGGCCGTCCATGCGCGGCATCTCGATGTCCAGGGTGATGACGTCGGGGATTTCCTGCTCCATGCGCGCGGCCGCGGCGAAGGGATCGCCCGCCATGCCCATGACCTCGATGTCCGGATCGCTGGAGAGTATCTCGGACAGCGTCTGCCGCACCAGGGCGGAATCGTCCACGACCAGGACGCGCAGTTTGCCGTTCTTCACCGTATCCCCCTGCCGCTCGGCGCTACTCGCGCTGGTAGATGGTCGGGGCGACCTGCCTGAGCGGCAGGCGCATCCCGGTGATGCTCTCGGAATGGCCGATGAAGAGATGGCCCCCCGAAAGAAGGTTGGCGCAGAACTTGCTCAGCAATTCCTCCTGCGTGGCGCGCTCGAAGTAGATCATGACGTTGCGGCAGAAGATCGCGTCCAGCTTGTGCTCCAGGCTGAAGGGCTCCATGAAGTTGAGCCGCCCGAAGGTCACGTGCCGCCGGACCTCCGGCGCGATGCGCACGAGTCCCCTGGACTTGTCCTTGCTGCGCAGAAGATAGCGTTTCTTGAAGGTCATGGCCATGCGCGCCACCTTTTCCTCGGTGTACACGGCGCGCACCGCATGCTCCAGGACGCGCGTGGAGATGTCCGTGGCCGTGATCGAAAAACGGAAGCCCGGCGCGCGCGCGGCGAAGTCCTCCAGGACCATGCCCAGGGTGTAGGGCTCCTCGCCCGTGGAGCAGCCCGCGCTCCAGAAGCGCATCTCGCGCGAGCCGCCGAACCGGCCGTGCCAGGCGGGCAGGAGGCGCTCGGAAAGTATCTCGAAGTGCCTGGGCTCGCGAAAGAAATCCGTGGTGTTGGTGGTCACCACGTCCAGCAGGTGGATGATCTCGGACTGCATGCCGTTCGGACTGAAAAGGAATTCGCAGTAGCGCGCGTAAGTGTCGAAACCCAGAGCGCGCAGCCGCTTCTGCAGCCGCGCCTCCAGCATGGTCTTCTTGCCCGGCGGCATCTTGATGCCGCATTCATTGTGGATGAAGTCGCTGAACCGCTTGAAGTCGCGCTCGCACATGGCGCGGGCGCGGACCGGGATCACGGCCGCGGAGTTCTCGACATCCCTGGACGGCACGGCTGCATCTCCTCAGGCGGCCCGGCCCGTGACCGCCCGCAGCAGGCGGGGCACGTCGAGGATCAGGGCCAGGCTGCCATCGCCCTTGATGGTGGCGCCGGAGATGCCCTCCAGGTCGCGGTAGACCCGGCCCAGGGACTTGATCACGGTCTGATGTTCGCCGATGACCGCATCGACCACGATGCCGGTGCGCGCCTCCCCCGTGCGCACGACCACGATCTGCTCGATGGCCGGGGCCGCGCCCGGCGTCTCGAACCATTCGCGCAGCCGCAGATAGGGCACGGTTTCGCCGCGCAGATTGACGATCTTGCGGCCGTTGGCCTCGCGCTCCTTGTCGCGGATCAACTCCACGCATTCCTCCACCAGCGAGAGCGGAATGACGTAGGACTCCCCGCCGACCACGACCTGCAAACCGTCGATGATGGCCAGGGTCAGGGGCAGCTTGATGGTGATCACCGTGCCGCGGCCCATGACGCTCTCCACGTCGACCACGGCGCGCAGCTCCTCCATGGCCCGCTTGACCACGTCCATGCCCACGCCGCGGCCCGAGACGGAGGTCACGGCCTCGGCCGTGGAAAAACCCGGCTCGAAGATCAGGTTCCAGCACTCTTTGTCCGACAGTTCGGCGTCCGCGGCGACGAGTCCCTTCTGCACGGCCTTGGCCTTGATCCTGGCGGGGTCCATGCCCCGGCCGTCGTCCCGCACATGCAGGATGACCTCGCCGCCGGAATGTTCGGCCACGAGCCGGATCGTGCCGCTGCGGGGCTTGCCCCTGGCCGCGCGTTCGTCGGGCGGCTCGATGCCGTGGTCGATGCTGTTGCGCAAAAGATGCACCAGGGGGTCGCCCAGCCGCTCGATGACCGTCTTGTCCAACTCGGTTTCTGCGCCCTCGGTCTCAAGCTCGATCTCCTTGCCGAGTTCGACCGAGAGGTCGCGCACCAGACGGCGGAACTTGCTGAAGGTGGTGCCGATGGGCAGCATGCGGATGCCCAGGGTGGAGTCGCGCAGTTCGTCGGACAGGCGCTCCAACTCCTCGGTGAGCGTGGCCAGTACGGGATCGTCGCGCTCGGCCACGACCTGGGAGATGCGCGCCTGGACCGTGACCAACTCGCCCACCAGGTTGACCAACTGGTCGAGCTTCTCCGCGGCCACGCGGATGCTGGCGGTCTGGGCCTCCGCGCCGGTCTTGGTCCGGGTCGCCTTGAGCCCGCGCACCTCCTGCTGCTCCGCCAGGGCCGATTCGACCCGGCCGCGGCTGACCAGGCCGTACTCGGCCAGCAGCTCGCCCAACTTCTTCTTTCCGGACAGCACCTTTTCCAGGGCCGCGGCGTCGATGTCTCCGCGCTCCACCAGGATTTCGCCCAGCTTCTTGTAGCCCGCCGGGGTCTCGTCCAGAGGAATGGCGCTGACGGACAACTCGCTGTCGTCCTCCACGAAGATGAAGACGTCGCGCACGGCCGCTTCCCCGGCCTCGGTGGCCAGGACCACGTCCCACCAGGCGTAGCAGACTTCGGGCTCGATCTCGGAGAGCACCGGCACGGCCTCGAGGTTGGCGATCACCCGGGCCTGCCCCATGCCCGCCAGTTCCTCCAGGAGCGCCCCGGGGTCGGTGCCGCACAGAAAGATGTCGCGGGGCGGACGGAAGCGGATGCGGAAGGCGTTTCCGGTTTCGGCGGCATCGAGGACCGTGGCCGCCTTGGGTTGGGCCTCTTCCGCCGTCTCCGCTTCGGGCAGGAAGGCGCGCATCCGCTCCAGCAGTCCCGCGCTCTGCGCCGGGTCCGCGTCCCGCCCGCAGCCCTCGCCGAAGAGGATGTCCTGGACGCGGTCGCGACAGGCCAGGGTCAGGTTCAAAAGCTCTTTTGTCAGAGGAATCAGGCCGTTGCGCACCTGATCAAAGACGGTCTCCACGTCGTGGGTGAAGTGCGCCACGTCGTCGAAGCCGAACATGGCTCCCGAACCCTTGATGGTGTGCATGGCCCGGAAGACCCTGTCCACCAGATCGTGGTCCTCGGGCCGCTCCTCAAGCTCCAGAAGCGCGCTCTCAAGCTCGACGAGCAGATCGTGCGCCTCTTCCAGATATGCCTGACGGCTGGTGTCCTCCTGCATGGCGACCCCTCTCCTCGCGCCCCCCGGAAGCGGCCTACTTGAGCACCTTCTGGACCACGGCCAGGAGCTGGTCAGGCTTGAACGGCTTGACGATCCATCCCGTGGCCCCGGCGGTCTTGCCGTCCTGCTTCTTGTCGGCCTGGGACTCGGTGGTCAGCATGACGATGGGGATGAACCGGAACCTGCTGTCCGCGCGCACGCTCTTGATCAGGGTGATGCCGTCCATGTTGGGCATGTTCAGATCGGTGATGATCATGTCGACGGGACCGGTCAGCTTGGCAAGGGCGTCCTTGCCGTCCGAGGCCTCGACGACATCGTATCCGGCGTTCCTGAGGGTCATGGCCACCATCTGGCGGACGCTGGCCGAGTCATCGACGGTCATGATTTTCTTGGGCATGGCTCTTTCTCCTGCTCCAGGCTCCTGTTACCGGGCAACGACATCCGCGACCAGTCCGCAACCCGCCGACAGCCCGAGATCGACGGCCCCCTTGCGCACGTCCTGGGAAATCCCGCCCGACACGGACACCTTGCGGCGCATGCTGCGGGCGGTCTTCAGGAGCGATTCGATCAGTTGGAAGAAGGTGATGTCAACTCCCTGCACACCGGAAATATCGATTTCCAGCTCTCCACTCTCCAAAAGGGCGGCGTGCAGGGCGGCGCGCAACTCCTCCGCGTGCCGCACGGTGAACTCTCCGGCCAGCGTCATCCGGCCCACGTCGCCTTGCCTGCTCGCGGCTATCTCGCCCATGCCCCGCTCCGTTCCCCGCTCCTCCCGCGGCCCACCGGCCGCGCCGGGCGCTAGAAAAGTTCCACGTTGTCCCCGAATTCCCCGCCGTCGGTAGGCGGCGGAGCATCGTCGGAGAACACGTCGGCCTCCCCCGCGCCCTCGCCGAAGGTCTTGCGGTAGATGTCCCGCTCCGCCTCCATGGTGTAGCGGGCGAGCATGGCCCGCAGCCGTTCCGGCTGCCGCCCCTCGTCCACGTGCGGCACCTCGCGCTGGATGCGCGCCAGCAGCGCCTCCATGTCGCGTTCCACAACGCCGAGCCCCTGGTCCACCTGACGGTCGAAGACCAGACGCCCCGCCCCCTCGCGCAGGTCCGCGGCCAGAGAACCGCTCTGCGCGGCAAGGTCGGCCAGTCCGCCCGCGAGCCTGCCGCTGGCCTGCGCCAGCAGGTCGGTCATCTCGCGGAACCTGGCCAACATGCCGTCCACCTCTTCGGTCTGCAGGTAGGCCGCGGCGTTGCTCTGGAGCCGATCCGAAACCTCGGTGATGGTTTTCAAAATCCCGGAGATGCGGCCGGTCATGTCCCGCGCTTCCACGGAAAGCCCCTGGATGGCCATGGCCAGCACGCCCAGGGCAGCGCCCTCGCTGCCCGTGTGGGCGGCCTTGATGGAGGCGTTGAGGGCGATGAGTTCGATCTCCGCGCCGACCTCTTCGATATCGCCCACGAACGCCGCCATGTCCCCCACGGTCTGCGCCACCTCACGCATGATCAGGGCCATGCCCTGGCCCAGTTCGGCAAAGCTGCGGATGCCCTCCATGACCTCGCCGATGCTCCCGGTCACGTGCGCGAGCAGCTTGTCCCCGCCATCGGCCCCGGACACGCCGGACAGATCGGAAACCATCTCCTCCACGGTGTCGGCGATGCCGCAGAGATTCGCGCGGATGGCCGAGAGAGCCCCGGAAAACCGCTCGCGGGAGTTGCGCACCTGGGAAAGCTGCAGCGCGGTGACGTCGGAGCAGAAGGAGACCAGGCGCACCGCCTCCTCCTCGTCCGTCTCCTCGCATCCGGCCAGTTCCGTCCGCACGTCGTCCATGGCCTGCACCACGTGCTCGATCTGCTGTCTGACGATGTCGTGAAACTGCAGGCTCTGCACGACCTCCTGCAGGCTCTGGCCGATCCGCTCAGCACGTCCCGGCAGGCCCGCCGCGGCCGCCTGCGAACGCTCCATGAGCTGCACGAGACTGTCCATGTCCGCCTGCACGCGCGAGACCACGTCGTCGGCGCACCTGCTCTGCCCGGCCAGCATCTCGTCCGTGCGCTCCCGGGCGGAGGAAAGATGGGCGGTGAGCAACGCGGACTTGGCCGTGATCTTGGCGGAATGATCGACGATGGTCAGGCCGAGCTTTTCCACGTCGTCGGCCAGGGTGGTGAAACCGCGCCCCGTCCCCCCGAGCCGGGCCGACTCGATGCGCGTGGAGATGCCCAGCATCTGGAGCTTGCGCACGATGCGCTTGAACTCGCCGAGCACCCCGGCAAGGCCGCCCACGATCCCGGTGATGCGCTCGAGCTGGTCGATGCTGTCGCGCGAAAGCTCGCTGCGGCACATGCCCGTAAGTTGCTCCAACTCCCGGCGCATACCCGCCACGGCCTGCTCCATCTCCTCGCCCGCCGTGGCTTCGGCGCAGAAGCCGGCACTGTGCGAAAGGCGGCCCGAACGCTCCCAGAATCCTTGCAGATTCCGGCCCAGATCGAGAAATTCACGCTCCGTGGACGGCAGCAGCCCTCCGGACAGCCGTCCCAGCCGCTCCGCCTCCCCGCGCAGGTGCCTGCAGAGTTCCACCGTCCCCTCAAACGCCGTCATGCCGTCCCGCGTCCTCCTGTCCGGCGGTTTGCAGTCGCCGCCATTCCTCCCCTTACCGCAGCTCGGGGCTGAAGGGAATGATTAATCGCACCGGACGGCCTGCACAAGACGTTTTTGACTGCATGCCCATTCAGGAGTGATTGCGAGAGCACTCTGTCACACGCTGCCCGTCTGCTCCGGTTTTTTCTGGACAACACGCCCGGCTTCGACGCAGACTCCGCCCCTGACCGACGCGCGGAGGTTCATCAGCCATGTCCGGACAACTCCTGAACGAAATCAGACAACGCCTCGCAGCCCTGGGGCCGGAACGCGTCTGGCGTCCCGTGCGCACGCCGGACGGCGAACTGCTGGCGCAGGGCGTGGGCTGGGACGAGGACGGACTGCCGGGCGACCTGGGCGGACTCGACTTCACGAACCGTAGCGTCGTGGACATCGGCTGCAACCTCGGCCACTTCTCGCGCATCGCCGCGCAGAGCGGAGCCGCCGTCGTCGTCGGCATCGACCAGGACCCCGAGGTCGTCGACTGCGCCCGGCTCCTGGCCCGGCTGCACGGCCTTGCGAACCTCTCCTTCGAGGCCGCCGACGTCATCGCCGCGCCCCCGGCCCGGAGCTTCGACGTCTCCCTGATGATCGACATCATCGGACGGGGCATCGTGCGCAAGGGCAAGGCCGGCCTCTTCCTCGACGCGGCCGCCTCCCTGGCGCGCGAAACCATGATCCACACCATGCGGCCGGTCTACCCGCTCGCCGAGCTTGCCTGCGGCGCGGACGACCTGCTCGCCCTTTACCCCGCCGCCTTCGTGCGCGACGAGCGCTTCCATCTGCTCGAATATGCCCGCGACCGCTATTCCCCCGACTGGTCCTGCGACATCCTCACCAGGGAACGCGACCTCGGACAACGCTACAAATACCTCGTGCGCTTCGACCGCGTCGCCTAGCCGGGCGGCGACTGCCCCTCTCCCTGCTAGCCGACCTTCTCGAACAGCCCGAGCCAGCCGGTCTTCACCCCCGCGAGCTTGCCGCTGGCCTTGAAAAGCCCGGCCAGGGCGAGATTGGCGAGACGGGGCCAGAGGTCGTCCGTCTTGAGCAGCAGGGAGCGGTTCATGGTCAGGCGCAGTGGACTTTTCCGGAAATCCACGTCGCGAAGCTTGAGGGTGTGTGGGGAGTAGGCCTGCACCTGCTCGTCGTTCTCGCCGAAAAAGAGCTTGAAGGCCTGGGGGGGATAGGGTTTGACATGGTCGAGGTCGAGCCAGAAGCGGGGATGCATGAGCGGGGCCATGAGAAAGAGATGGCCGCCGGTCCGCAGAAAACTCAAGTGATGGTTGAGGAACTCGCATAGTTCGCGCCAAGCGAAGTGCTCCACGACGTGGGCCATGACCATGAGGTCGGCGGGACGCTGCGCCAGGAGGGCGGGCGCCTCGTCCGGGCCGACGACGGAAAGGCCGCTTTTGCGGGCGCGTTCGGCCACGGCGGGGTTGGCCTCCACGCCGAGCAGGTCGGTGAAGCCCATGTCGCGCAGGAGCTGGAGTTTGCGGCCCAGGCCGCAGCCGATCTCCGCCACGCGGCCGGAGCGCGGCAGGGGCGCGAGCATGCGGCGCACGCGGGCGCTCTCGTCGCGCGAGAGGTCTTTGGTCCAGGCCTGCAGGCGGCCGCGCCATCCGTCCATCAATCCTCCTCGTCGAGCATGGCGGCCAGGGCCCGGGCCCCGCGCGCCGCGCCGTCCAGGGAGACGGGCGAGGGCAGCGGGCCGGGATGGCGGCAGACGTCCTTCACGGCGGCGGCCAGGGCGGCGGCCGTGGCCTCCCCGGCGCGGAGAACGGTCAGACCGGGCCTGAGGGCGGCCAGGGCGGCGGCGTGGGCCTCCTGCTCCGCGTCCTGCATGCCCCGCAGCAGGACCACGGCCGGGACGCCCGCCGCGAGCACGTCGGTAAGGCTGTTGTAGCCGCCGTAGACCACGGCGGCGCGCGCGCCGCGCAGGGCGTCCAGCCAGCCCTCGCCGAAACCGTGGAAGGTCGCGCCGGGATTGCGCAACAGCGCGGCGGGGAGGGCCTCTCCCGGAATAGATGGCCCGCAACCCCAGACGCGCCAGGGCGCGCCATCGTGCGCGGCCCCGGCGACGGCGGCGAGCAGGCCGGGCGTCGCGGCGTCGTGCCAGGAAAGGCTGGCGGCCACGGCGTCGTGGGGCTCGGCCGGCGAAAGCAGCCCGGCCGCCGCGAGTTCGTGCAGGCGCGAGGCGTAGCCCACGACCAGGGGAGCGCGGCCGAAGTGGGTGGCCAGGCGGTCGGCCTCGCGGCCCAGGACCGCGGCGTCACCGTACCAGAGCAGGCCGCTGTAACGCTCCCGGAAGAGCGCGGCGGCACGATCCGACCAGACCTTGTCCACCTCGCCGATCACGGCGCGCACGCCCAGGACCCAGCGCACGCCGAGCATCCGCCCCGCCTCCAGGGCCGGGATGAGTTCGCGATGCTTGCCCTGGGGGGTGTGGTCGGCCAGGACCAGGCGCGGCGCGAGGCGCTGCACGAGATCGCGCAAGAGCCCGGCGCGCACCTCGCCCAGACGCGCGTCCGGCAGTCCGCAGACGCCGGGCGCGCCCTGCGAACGACCGTCCACGACGCGGGTGGCGTAGGACGGCAGTTTGATCCAGTCCAGAGGACCGCCGCGCAGCAAGGTCTCCATGCGGCGCTCGCCCGTGACCAGGGCCACGCGCAGGCCGGGGAACAGGCGGCGCAGGGCCAGCCCCACGGCGGCGGCGCGTCCGGCGTGGCCGATGCCTCGGCCGTCGTGGGCATAGAGAAGAATATCGAGACGTTCCATGTTCTGCGCTTTTCGGCGTGTTTCGCGGTCCGGCCGCTCCGGGGGCAGAGAAAATCATATTTTACGGTTTTCAACAATCGAAAGAGGGTCATTGCGTCGGGCGGGGATTCCGCGTATGAGACAGCCTGTCGCCGTACGCCGGACGTCCGACCGCCCGGAGCGACGCACAAACAACCGCCGCGAGCCCATGAACGACCCCAGCACCTTCAACATATTGATGTACTCCCACGACACCTACGGGCTGGGACACATCCGCCGCACCATGGCCATCGCCTCCCAGCTCCGCAGGCCGGGGGTGAACATCCTGATCCTCACGGGCTCGCCCATCGTGGGGCGCTTCGACTTTCCGGAGCAGATCGACTTCGTACGCGTGCCGGGCATGATCAAGCAGGCCAACGATCAGTACATCCCGCACACCATCAAGATCCACCCGGACCACGCCCTGCACATCCGGCAGAGCATCATCAAGGCCACGGCCAAGGCCTTCAGGCCCCACCTGTTCATCGTGGACAAGGCCCCGCGGGGCCTCAACTCCGAGATCCTGCCCACGCTCAAGATGCTCAAGAAGGCCGACTACAGGTGCAACACGGTGCTCGGCCTGCGCGACATCATGGACGACGCCGAGAGCACCATCCGGGACTGGAAGAACAAGCGCATCTATTCCATACTCGACAAATACTACTCGGAGATCTGGGTCTACGGGGAGCAGAAGCTCTACGACCCGATCACCCAGTACCGCATTCCCGGGCACGTCAGCGAGAAGATCATCTTCACCGGCTACATCCCCCGCCTAGCCAAACACGGCGTGGAGATGCGCAAGGAACAGCGGGTGGACTGCAAGGAAAAACTGGTGGTGGTGACCACGGGCGGCGGCGGCGACGGCTACGCCGTGCTGGACACCTACCTGCGCATGCTGGAGACGGCCAGGCCCGAGGTGGCCATGCGCACGATCATGGTCTCAGGCCCCTTCATGCCCAAGTCCGAGCGGCTGGACATCGCCTGCCGGGCCAAGAAGCTGGGGGTGAAATTCTACTACTTCAGCCGCCAGATGGAAAACCTCATCGCGGCCGCGGATCTGGTGGTCTGCATGGGCGGCTACAACACGGTCTGCGAGGTTCTCTCCCAGCGCAAGGTTTCCCTGATCATCCCGCGCGAGTCGCCCCGGCTGGAGCAGCGCATCCGGGCCGAAGTCATGCGCAGGCACTCGCTCATGGACTTCCTGCCCTGGGGCGACCTCTCCCCCGAACGCATGCGCGACAAGATCGAACAGCTCCTGGCCAACATCGAGCCCTGCCGGTCGGCGGTCAACGAATTCCGCCTCACGGGCCTCGACGTCATGCGCCAGCGCCTCGCCAAGTTCCAGTCCGAGATCGAATGAGCCAGACAGACACACCGGTTCTGGGCATGGTCCTCAAGGGCTGGCCCAGGATTTCGGAAACGTTCATCTCCAACGAGATCAGGCTGCTGGAGCGCCGCGGCTTCGCCATCCGCATCATCTCCATGCGCCAGCCGCGCGAATCCTTCGTCCACGACTCGGTGAAGGAAGTCGCGGCGCGGGTGGACTACCTGCCGTCGGAGATGTCGGGCAACTGGCTCCGCCTGCTCAAGGCCAACTGGCGCGCGCTGCGGCGTTTCCCCGCAGGCTACCGCGCGGCCCTGGGCAAGACGGTGCGCCGCTTCCTGCGTTCGCGCAAGACGGCCAGCATCAAGCACCTGCTCCAAGCCGGGGTGATCGCGGGCGAGATCCTGCCGGATTCGGGCATCGGCCATCTGCACGCCCATTTCGCCCACTCCCCGGCCTCCGTGACCTCCCTGGCGGCCTGCATCGGCGGCCTGCCCTTCAGCTTCACGGGCCACGCCAAGGACATCTGGACCCAAAAGCCGGACAGCCTGCAGGAGAAGATCGCCGAGGCCTCCTTCGTGGTCACCTGCACGGGCTGCAACCGCGACTACCTCGACTCCCTGAACGAGACGCGAAAGCCCCTGTACCGCGTCTACCACGGCATCGACCTCGGGCTCTTCTCCGCCCCGGACGCGTTCCGCGTCCCCGCGCCCCCCTACCGCATCCTGACCATCGCCCGCCTCACGACCAAGAAGGGACTGCCCACGGTCTTCCGGGCGCTCAAACGCCTTGCCGACGACGGTCTGCCCTTCTCCTACTGCCTTATCGGCGACGGCGAGAGCAAGGCGCAGACCCTGGCCCTGCTGGCCGACCTCGGCCTGGACGAACGCACGCAGTGGCTCGGGGTCCAGGCCCACGGCGTGGTCATGCAGGAGCTGGCCCGGGCCGACTGTTTCGCCATCGGCTGCGAGGTGGCCCCGAACGGCGACCGCGACGGCATCCCCAACGTGCTCGTGGAGAGCATGGCCATGGGCGTGCCGGTGGTGGCCACGCGCGTCTCCGGCATCCCCGAACTGGTGCAGGACGGCATCACCGGCCTGCTCGTGGAGTCCGGCGACGACGCGGCCATGGCCGCGGCCATCCGGCGCAGCATGACGGACGCGGCCTACCGCGAGCGCGCCATTCCGGCCGCCGCGGCCTTCGTGCGCGAGGCCTTCGACGCGCGGCGCTGCATCGAGGACCTGGCCCAGGTCTACGTCGAGAACGGCCTCGGCCCCAAAAGCGCGCCCCCGCCCCGGTGACGGCGGCCCCGGTTTCGGTATAGACCGGGCCATGCGCATCGCCTTCTACATGCCCTTCAAGACGCCGGACGATCCGCGTCCCTCCGGCGATCTGGTCATCGGCCGGGAGCTGTGCGAATTCCTGCGCTCCCGGGGGCACGACCTCCGGCTGGTCAGCCGTCTGCGCTCGCGCTGGATATTCTGCAAGCCCTGGAAATGGCCCGCCGTGCCCCTGGAACGCCGCCGGGCGACGGCCCTGGCGCGGGATTTCGGAGCCGACCTGTGGCTGACCTACCACGCCTACTGGAAGGCCCCGGACCTGCTCGGCCCGGCCTGCGCCGCCTCCCTGGGCGTGCCTTACGCCGTCATCCAGGCCTCCTACGCCACCAAGTACCAAAAGCGCCTCCTCACCCGGCCGGGCTTCGCGCTCAACCGCGCCTCCCTCCTGACCGCGGACCTCGTGGTGGCCAACAAGGTCCGTGATTTCAGGAACGTGGGGCGTCTCCTGCAGGCGGACAGGCTGCACTACGTGCCCACCGGCATCCGGCCGGAGGACTTTGCCTGCGACGCCGCGGCCCGGGCCGCCCTGCGCGCCGAATGGGGCGTCGCCGCAGAGACTCCCGTGGTGCTCAGCGCGGCCATGTTCCGGGCCGACGTCAAGACGCGCGGCCTGCTCATGACCATCGCGGCCTGCGCTCGGCTGGCCACGGCGGGGCGCAGATTCCTTCTCGTGGTCGCGGGCGACGGGCCGGAACGCAGACGCGTGGAGGCGGCCTGCGCCGAATTGCCCCCCGGCAGCGTGCGGCTGCTCGGCCTGGTGCCGCGCGAGCGCATGGCCGGCGTCTATTCCGCGGCCGACATCTTCGCCTTTCCCGGGATCAACGAGGCCCTGGGCATGGTCTACCTGGAGGCCCAGTCCTGCGGCCTGCCCGTGGTCGCCCTGCGCGGCTGGGGCGTGCGCGAGGCCGTGGCCGAGGACGAGACCGGCATCCTGACTCCGCCGCTGCAGCCCGAGGCATACGGCGACGCCATCGCCCGCCTCCTGGACGACGCGCCGCTGCGCGCCCGTCTGGGCGCGGCCGGAGCGGCCAGGGTGCGCGAGCTGTTCGACGTGCGGCGCAACCTGATGCGCGTCGAGGAGCTTCTGCAGAGCTTGGCGGCCAGACGCGCCGCCCCGGGGGACCGGAGATGAGCGCGCGCCTCCTGCTCCTGCGCCACGGCGAGACCGAATGGAACCGCAGTCATCGCATCCAGGGCCAATGGGACACCGGCCTCGCGCCCGAGGGAGCGGCCCAGGCCCGGGCCTGGGCGCGACGCCTAGCGCGCGAGGAAATCGGAACCATCCTGTCCAGCGACCTTGCGCGAGCCTCGCGCACCGCCGGGATCATCGCGGACGCGCTGGGTCTGCCCGTGCGGCTGGACGCGCGGCTACGCGAACAGGACTGGGGCGCGTGGACCGGCGAGACCGTGTCCGAGATCACGCAGGGACGTTTCGCCGGGAAATTCGCGGCCGTGGAGCGCAGCGGATGGGATTTCCGGCCGCCGCACGGCGAATCGCGGCGCGAGGTGCTCGCCCGGTCCCTGGAGGCGCTGCACGAGGCGGCGGCCCGCGATCCGGACGGCCGCATCCTGGTCGTGGCGCATCTGGGCGTGCTGCAGTGCCTGATGAACCATCTGCTCGGACGGAACTTTCTGCCCGGAGGCCCCAAGCTCGTGGCCAAGCGCGCCCTGCACCGCCTGCTCCACGACGGACGGGGACTGCGGGCGGAACGGCTCAACGAGCCCCTGCCCGAACCGCAGGCGGAGGACCGGACGGCCGCGCTGCGCGACCCCGCGCACCGCCCCCCGCGCAAGATCGTCTTCTACAGCCAGCACGTCCTGGGCATGGGCCATCTCTTCCGCTCCCTGACCCTGGCCGCGGGACTGGCCCCGGACGAGGTCGTGCTGGTCAGCGGGGGACGCGCTCCCCAGGCGCGCCTCCCGGCCAACGTGCGCGAGGTGCGGCTGCCCGCCCTGTCCATGGACGGGGCGTTCCAGGGGCTGCACGCCGAGGACGGCGGCGACGTGGAGGAGATCAAAAAGGCGCGGCGGGCCGCCCTGCTCGGACTCCTCGCGCACGAGCGGCCGGACGTCTTCCTGGTGGAGCTGTTCCCCTTCGGCCGCAAGAAGTTCCGTTTCGAACTGGAGCCCGCGCTGGACGCCTGCCGCGCTCTGGGTGCGGAACGCCCGGCCGTGGCTTGCTCGCTGCGCGACATCCTGGTGGAGCGCGGCGATGCGGAAAAATTCGAACGCCGCGTGCTCGACGCGCTGGGAAGATGGTTCGACCTCGTGCTCGTGCACGCCGATCCCGCCCTGCTGCGCCTGGAGGAGACCTTCCCCCGCGCGGCCGAGATTCCGGTCCCCGTGGCCTACACCGGCTTCGTGGCCGCCCGCCCCTCCCCGGGCGCGCGGGAGCGCGTCCGCGCAGACCTCGGCCTCGGCCCCCGCGACAGCCTGATCGTGGCCTCGGCGGGCGGCGGACAGGTGGGCGGCCCCCTGCTCTCCGCCGTGCTGGAGGCCTTCGCCCTGCTCCAGGACCGGGAGGACTGCCACCTGCGCCTGCTCACCGGCCCCTTCCTGGACGAGACCGACTTCTCGCGCCTCGCGGCCCGGGCGAACGGCCTGCGGCGGGTCACGGTGGAGCGCTTCGAGGAACGCTTCACGGACCTTCTGGCCGCGGCCGACCTCTCGGTCAGCCAGGCGGGCTACAACACCTGCATGAACATCCTGGCGGCCGGGGTCCAGGCCCTGGTCCTGCCCTTCGACGCCAACGCCGAGCAGGCCTCGCGCGCGGCAAAACTGGAAGAACTGGGCGCGCTCGGCGTGCTCGGCGGACACGATCTCTTCGCCCCGGGCCTCGCGGCGCGCATGGCCGAAACCCTGACCAGGCGGCCCTACGCCCCGTGCGCGGCCGTGAACCTGGACGGCGCCGCCGAAACGGCCCGCCTCCTGCGCCGTCTGGCCGGGAACGTCCGGGGACGCTGAGGCGCGACGCATGAACTACGCCCCCTGCGCCCTGTGGCGCACGCCTCCCCCGGACCACCTGTCCCGCCTCGACGCCCTGCTCGACGCGGGCCTGGGCCGGGGAGCCCTCCGCGTCTTCTGCCGCGCGGACGACATCGGGCTCGGCGGCGCGGCCTTTCAGGCCATGATGTCCTGCTTCGCCGAACGCGGCATTCCCCTGGCCCTGGCCGTGGTCCCGGCCTGGCTGCCGCTGGGCCGCGCCCGGCTGCTGCGCGGGATCGATCCGGCCGAGCCCCTGTGGGCGCTGCACCAGCACGGATTCGCCCATAGGAACGCGGCGCTCCTGGGCAAGAAGGCGGAGTTCGGCCCGGACCTGCCGCGTCCGGAAAAGGCGCGGCGACTGGAGCGGGGACGCACGGTCCTGCGCCACGCCTTCGGCGGCCACCTCGTCCCCCTCTTCACCCCGCCCTGGAACCGCTGCGACGCCGAGACCCTGGACATCCTGGCGGAGCTGGAGTTCTCCTGCGTCTCGCGCTGGCAGGACGCCCTGCCCCCGACGAAGGGGACGCTGCGCGAACTGCCCGTGAACATGGATCTGCACATCCGCAAGGAGGCCGATCCCGAGGCCCAGTTCCAGGGGCTGCTCGCCGAACTGCGCGCGGCCCTGTCCCTGGGCTGGCTCGGCCTCATGCTCCATCACCAGCGCCAGACGCCCCACGCCCTGGCCTTTCTCGCCCGGCTGCTGGACCGTCTGGCCGCGACTCCGGAGACGCGCTTCGTCAACGCCCGGACATTCGCCGTCCAGGTCCCGGACTGATCACGCCCCGGGCCGCGACCGGTTTGCGGACTGATCCGTTTTGCAACGGGTCCGCCATTGCAATTCGCCTTGTTTCGGGTATTTTCCCCAAATGCCGGGAAGTCCGGCAGACAGCAGGACGTAAGGCATGGCCAAGACCGACATCCTCGACAAGAAACCCGGCGATGCGGGCATCCGCAAGCAGATCGTGCTGCCTTTCAGAAAGTCCCTGCAGATCAGCCTGCAGAGCCTGCGCGTGCGCTTCTTCCGCAACTGCGTCACGGTCATGACCCTGGTCCTGGCCGTGGCCTTCCTGGCCTTCGTGCTCATCAGCTCCGACCTGGCCACGGGCATCCTCAACTCGAACATGCCCGGCTGCCGCATGATGCTCTCCAAGGCGGGCTTCGACCTGCCCGAGGGCGCGACCAGCGTCGGCTCGTCGGCCAAGGACCGCTGGATCGTGATCCTTTCCCTGCTCGTCTGCACCGTGGGCATCGTCAACGCCCAACTCATGTCCGTCACCGAGCGCTTCCGCGAGATCGGCACCATGAAGTGCCTGGGCGCGCTGGACAGCTTCGTGCTGCGCCTCTTTCTGCTGGAGGCGGCCATGCAGGGGCTGGCCGGGGCCATCCTGGGCGGGCTGCTGGGCGGACTGGGGGCGCTGCTCGCGGGGCTCCTGCGCTTCGGTCTGGCCGCGGCCATGCACATGCCCCTGGCGCAGGTCCTCGCTTCGCTGGGTCTGGCCGCCCTGGTGGGCATGGCCCTCTCCCTGATCGGCGTATTCTACCCGGCCCTGGTGGCCGCGCGCATGCAGCCCGTGGAAGCCATGCGCGCCGAGGAATGAGGAGGATTTCGTGGCGTCGTCGCACACCATCGTCCGCGTCAGCGGGGTCACGAAGACCTTCCGCATGGGCAGACACGAGGTCCAGGCCCTGCGCGGCGTGGACCTGGAGATCAAAGCGGGCGAGTACATCTCCATCATGGGGCCGTCCGGTTCGGGCAAGTCCACCCTCTTCAACATGATCGGCGGCCTGGACAAGCCCACGGAGGGCAAGGTCTTCATCGACGAGGTGGACATCGCCCAACTCGACGCCTACGAGCTGGCCTGGCTGCGCAACCGCAAGATCGGCTACATCTTCCAGACCTTCAACCTTATCCAGGTCATGACCGCTCTGGAGAACGTGACCCTGCCCATGACCTTCGGCGGCATGAGCCAGGACGACGCCGTGGAGAAGGGCATCGAACTGTTGAAGCTCGTGGGGCTGGAGGGCCGGCACAACCACAAGCCGCAGGAACTCTCCGGCGGACAGCAGCAGCGCGTGGCCGTGGCCCGCTCCCTGGCCAACTCCCCGGCCATCATCCTGGCCGACGAGCCCACCGGCAACCTGGACCTCTCCACCGGCGCGGAGATCATCGAACTCCTGCGCGTCCTCTCGGCCGAGCGCGGGGTGACCATCATCACCGCCACCCACGACTACAAGATGCTCAACGTCTCGGATCGGGTGATCTGGATCGTGGACGGCCGCATCGACCGCATCGAAAACCGCGCCGACCTGGACATCCAGGTGGGCGAGATCAAGCGCGAGGAGGCCCGCGCGTGACCCTGGCGCGGGCGCTCGCCCTGGCGGCCCTGCTCGTCCTGGCCGCCGCGCCCGCTTCGGCGCAGGCCGCTCCCGCGGCGGACGCGGCCGCTTCGGCCCGCCGCAGCGTGGAGTTCCTCGCCTCCCTCCCGGACCGCACCACAGGCGGCCCGGGCGCGCACGCGGCCGCGGAGCACATCGCCAAGACCTTCGCCGACCTGGGATTCGAAACCGACCGCCACGTCTTTCTCACGCCGCGCCGCATGCACGGCCCGGCCCGGCTGCAGCTGGCGGACGGCTCCGCCATCCCGCTGCTGCCCTTCACCGCCAACGCCGTGGCCCCCCAGAGCCTGCCGGAAGCGGGTCTGCGTGGACCGCTCGTCTGGGCGGGCAGCGGCGCCCTGGCCGAGATGGACGGCAAGCCCGTGGCCGGGGCCGTGGTGGTCATGGAACTGCTCTCCGGCAAGAACTGGATCAACGCCGCGGACCTCGGCGCGGCGGCCGTGATCTTCGTGGACCGCGGCACGCCCGTGCGCGGCTTCTTCACGGACAAGCGCGAACTGACGCCCATCGAACTGCCGACCTTTCTCGTCGCGGCCCCGGAACTGGCCCGCGTCCTGCCCGGTTTCGACCGCCCGGACCGCGCCGAAGCGGCGCCCGAGGTCCATCTCACCGGAGCGGCGCGCTGGGAGCGGGTGCGGGGTGAGAACGTCTACGCCCTGATTCCCGGCACGGACCCGCGTCTGGCGGACGAGCTTGTGGTGGCGGAGGCATTCTACGACGCCGAAGCGCTGACGCCCGGCGACTCCCCGGGCGCGGAGGCGGCCGCCTCGGCCGCCGCCCTGCTCGAACTGGCCCGGCGCTTCAAGGATGCGCCTCCGGCGCGCAGCGTGCTGCTCCTGGCGACCTCGGGCCATGCCCAGGGGCTGGCGGGGGTGCGCGATTTCGTCTGGTCCGTGCGGGCCAAGGCCAAACGGCTCACGGACATGGAACGCGAGCAGCGCAGCCGGGCCACCGCGGCCAGGGCCGCGCTGCGCATCCTGGAGGACTGCCTGGCGGGCCGTCCCCTCGCCGGGCTGACCGCGCCCGAGGCCGCCCTCGTGGCCAAGACCCTGCGCACCCAGATCAAGAACCACGTGGACGCCCTCTCCACGCGCCTGATGCAGCTCCGCCTCGCGGGCGACACCGGCCGGGAGACCGAGATCCGCGACCTGGCCCGCCGCCGCATGCAGCTCCGGAACCTGGCCGAGGACACGGACCTCTCCCGCCTCGATCCACGCGACCTCGCGGTCATGGAGGAGTTCATTCCCGCGGCCATGGAGGAGCAACAGGCCGTGGCCGCGGACGCCGAGGAGCAGCACCGCGCCGTGAAAAGCGCCCGCCGCGCCCGCGCGCTCATCGCCCAGCGCGAGGTCGCGGCCTGGGTCTCGCTGCACCTCTCCACCCACGGCACGGGCGTGGGCGCCTTCAACGACGGCTTTCACTACGACATCCGGCCCGACCGCAACCGCAGCCCGGCCTACGGTCAGATCGAACGCATCCTCACGGCCGCGGCCGACCGCATCCCCGCCTCGGCCGGGGCGGCCCCCTTCCGCGACACCCTGCGCCCCTCGCGCATCCGTCCCTGGGAATCCTGGTTCCTGGACCGGCCGGGGCTGGGCGGCGAGGTGGCGGCCCTGGGCGGCATGCTCGGCCTGACCCTGGCCACGGTGGAGGACGCGCGGGCCGTCTGGGGCACTTCCTACGACACTCTGGACCTCGTGGATTTCGCCGCGCTGGCCTCCCAGATCGCCCTGGCGGGGGAACTCGTCGGCGAACTGGCCCGCATCCCCCAGCCCCTGTACCGCGACCTGCCCCGCCAGGGACTCTCCGAACTGGAGGGCCGCGCCCGCTTCATCCGCCAGGGCGAACTCTTTCCGGACCAGCCCGCGCCCGGCACCGTGGTGCAGGTCTACCAGGGACCGGCCGTGGTCTACGGTATGGTGGACACCGAGGGCGTCTTCCGGCTGCCCGGCCTCGCGGACAGCAAAAACACCTTCCACAAGGCCGTCGTCGAGGCCTACCGGTTCGATCCGTCCGACGGGCGTCCGCTCTGGGCCGTGGACAAGAAGCAGACCGGCAAGGACGCCTATCGCGTAAAGATGGTGCGTCTGCGCATGGAGACGAACCTGGTGATGTTCGCGGCCCGTCCCGTGGCCGTCTCCGGTCTTCTGGAGCCGCGCACCTTCAACTATCTGACCCGCATCGATCTCTACGACGGCCGCCGCGACGCCACCCCCCTGAAGTACTGGTTCAGCCGCATCGACACCCGCGACTCCACCCAGGCCGCCGTGTTCCTGGAAAGCGGCACGCCGCTCAAGATGACCCTCTCGGACTCGGTGCTGACCCATAAGATGATCCTGACCCATGCCGCGCCCGGCGAGCCCGAGGGCGTGGGCTATCTGCCCGCGGACTTCCCCCGCATCCGGGCCACGGAGTTCCACGTGGCCCGGGACATGTGGGCGCTGCTGGGACCCCGCGTGCAGAACCTGGAGACGCACGGCATCGTCAACGAGCGCATCCGCGCCCTGCAGGCCCGGGGAACGGCCACGCTCGCGGCGGCCGAGACGGCCCGGGCCGACATGCGCTGGGGGGATTTCCTTGAGCAGGCGCGCGCCTCCTGGGCTCTGGCCACCAGGGTCTACCAGGACGTGGAGCGGACGCAGCGCGACGTGCTCATGGGCGTGCTCTTCTACATCGCCCTTTTCGTGCCCTTCGCCTACTGCGCCGAGCGGGTGCTCTTCGCCTTCGCGGACATCCACAAACGCATTCTGGGGTTCCTGGGCATCCTCTGCGCGGTCATCGCGGTGATCTACGCCGTGCATCCGGCCTTCCAGCTCACCTACTCGCCCCTGGTGGTCATCCTGGCCTTCTTCATCGCCGGACTCTCCGCCCTGGTGGCGCTGATCATCTTCATGCGTTTCGAGCGCGAGATGGAGAAGCTGCAGCGCCGCGCGGGCCACGTCCAGGCCTCGGAGGTCAGCCGCCTGCGCGCCTTCGGCGCGGCCTTCGTCATCGGCGTGACCAACCTGCGCAGGCGCAAAATCCGCACCACCCTCACCGTGGCCACGCTGATCATCCTGACCTTCACGATCATGAGCTTCACCTCGGTCAAGTCCGTGCGCCAAAGCACGGCCGCCCAGTTCAGCGACGCCGCCTCCTACCAGGGCGTGCTCATGAAGAGCCTGGGCTGGGCCAGCCTGCCGCGCGAGGCCGAAGGCGTGGTGCGCGGCGCGTTGCACGGCCAGGCGGTGGTCGCGCCGCGCGTCTGGCTGGAGCAGAAGGACCGGACCACGGCCCCCCACGTTCCAGTGGCGCGCGCCGACGTGCAGAACGAGGCCCGCGCCCTGGTGGGCATGAGCGCGGACGAGCCGCGCGTCAGCGGCCTGGACCGCACCTTGACGGGCGGTCGCTGGCTGCGGCCCGGCGAGACGCGCGCCGTCCTCCTGCCCGCGGACCTCGCGGCCCGGCTCGGCATCGATCCGGCCACGCCCGGCGACGCCGAGGTCCTGCTCTGGGGACTGCCATTCTCCGTGGTCGGCTGCTTCGACCCCGCCCGCATGGACGGCTTCGCGGACCTGGACGGCGAAGCGCCCACGCCCGTGACCTTCCCCTCCGAGACCGCGGCCGCCCTGGCCGAGGCCCAGGCCGAGGAACTGGAACCGGGAGAGGAGGCCGCAGCCTTCCAGAGCCGCTACCAGCACGTCCCGGCCGGACAGATGGTCATCGTCCCGGCGGACACGGCCCTGGCCCTGGGCGGCAGCCTCAAGTCCCTGGCCGCGGCCCCGGAGTCGGGCGGCCCGGCGCAACTGGCCCGGGCCATGAACGACCGCTTCGGCCTGCCGCTCTTCGTGGGCGGCCCGGAGGGCACCTCGATCTACAGCGCCTCGGACCGCATCGACTATTCCGGCGTGCCCAACATCGCCGTGCCCCTGATCATCGCCGTGTGCATCGTGCTCAACACCATGATCTCCAGCGTCTACGAGCGCAAACGGGAGATCGGCGTCTACACCTCCATCGGCATGGCCCCCCCCCACGTCTCCTACCTCTTCATCGCCGAGGCCGTGGCCTTCGCCGTGCTCAGCGCGGTGCTCGGCTACCTCCTGGCCCAGACCGCGGCCGGACTGCTCTCAGGCACGCGCATCTGGGAAGGCATGACCGCCAACTACTCCTCCCTGGCGGGCGTGGCCGCCATGTTCCTGGTCATCGCCGTGACCCTGCTCTCGGTCGTCTACCCGGCCAAGGTCGCGGCCGACATCGCCATCCCCGACGTCAGCCGCTCCTGGACCATGCCCGCGGCCTCGGGCAACGAGGTCTCCCTGACCCTGCCCTTCCTGCTGAAGGCCCCGGAGCAGGAATGCGTGGGCGGCTTCCTCCTCGACTACTACAAGGCCCACCACGACGTGACCCACGGCCTGTTCTGCTCGGACGACATCGCCTGCGAATTCGCCTGCCCCATCCAGAGCCCCGGCGCGCCCGGAACGGACCCGGACGGCGCGCCCGAATGCCTCAACCTGCGCGCCTCCATCTGGCTCGCGCCCTTCGACTTCGGCGTGAAGCAGCACACCGAGCTGACCTTCTGCCCCTCGACGGAACAGCAGGGCTTTCTCGAAATCCGCATCCGCATCGTGCGCGAGGCGGGCGAGGCGGGCATCTGGCGGCGGCTGAACAAGAACTTCCTCAACGACCTGCGCAAGCAGCTTCTGGTCTGGCGTTCGCTGGACGCGGAGGGCCGCGCGGGCTACGAGGATCTGCTCAGGCGCTTCATGGCGCAGGAGCGGAAAACCACGGGATAACGGCGGGACATGGCGCAGCAAAAGACCATACGGCCGCGGGCCGTGGCCCTGGGCGTGGCCCTGGGGCTGGCCGTGTGCGCCGTCACGCCCGCCAACAACCTCCTGCTCAGGGCCACGCTCCTGGGCGGCGGCCACTTCCCGCTGGCCCCCTTCGTCATCCTCTTCTGGCTCACGATCTTCGCCCGCCTCGGCGGCCGCCTCCTGAAGAGGGACCTCCTGCGCGGACGGGAACTCTTCACCACCTGGATACTCACGGTGCTCGTCTCCGGCCTGCCCTACACCGGGCTCGTGCGCACCTTCTTCGTCAACCTCACCGCGCCGCAGAGCTTCGCCACGCCCGGCAACCGCTGGGCCGAGACCCTGGGGCCGCTTCTGCCCGCCGAACTCTACCCCGGCAACGAGAAGGCCATCACGGCCATCTACGACGGACTGGACGGGGCCATCGGCCAGGGTCCGCTGGCCGTTCTGACGCGCATCGACTGGTCGGCCTGGGCCACGCCCCTGGCCTGGTGGGGCGTCTTCGTGCTGCTCTCCTTCACGGCCATGATCTGCGTCGTGAATCTCTTCAGCCGCCAGTGGATCGAGAACGAGCGGGTCAACTTCCCGCTCCTGCGGCTGCCGCAGGTCATGGAGGAAGCCGTGGACGAAGGCCGTTTCACGGCCTTCCTGACCAACCGCTGGCTGCTCACGGGCCTGGCCCTGACCGTCTTCCTGCACACGCTCAACGGCCTGGCCCTCTTCCACCCGGAGATACCACCCATCCCCACCTCCCTGGCCGTGGGCAAGTACTTCTCCAAATACGGCCTGTTCTCAGGTTTCACCAAACTGAAGGTGGGCATCTACCCCGCCTTCATCGGCTTCGCCTTCCTCACCTCGCGCCAGATATCCCTGAGCCTCTGGTCCTTCTTCCTCTTCGGCGCGCTGGCCGTGGGCCTTCTCGAAGTCACGGGGCTGGCCCTGCCGCCGGGCGCGCTGGGCGCGACCTTCGGCCCCACCCTGGCCGCGGTGGAGGAAACCCAGATGATCGGGGCCTACACCGTCTTCTTCGTCTTCCTGCTCTGGCTGGCCCGTTCGCACCTCGCCATGGTCGCGCGCCACGCCGTGGGTCTGGCCCCGGCAGGCTCCTCGGAAAGCGAATGGTTCTCCCTGCGCACAGCCTTCTGGACCGGCCTCGCGGCCATGCTCCTGCTCGCCGCCTGGTGCGTGCGCATGGGCATGCCCCCGGCCGCCGCGCTGGCCGTGCCCCTGGCCTTCTTCATGGTCTCCTTCGTGGCCGCGCGCATCATCTGCCAGGGCGGCATCGCCTATTTCACCCTCACGGCCGCGCCCCTGGACGGCCTGCTGGCCCTGTTCGGCTCGGGCTTCCTCGGCTCCACCGGCCTGCTCGTGGCCGCCGCGGCGCAGAAGGTGCTCTTCGTGGATCTGCGCGAATCCCTCCTGCCCTCGCTCTTCCACGCCGCCAAGGCGGGCGAGGAGGTACGGAACAAACGCCTCTTCCTCTTCGGCATCGTGGCCGTGCTGGCGCTCGGCGTCATCGTCAGCCTCGCCTCCATGATGGCCCTGTGCCACACCTACGGCATGCGCGAACTGGAGCTGGAGTGGGCCACCCGCACCTCCATCTCGGTCTACGACACGGTCAAGCAGCTGCTGGACGCCCCCCTGGGGCCGCAACGCTGGATGCTGACCTGGGCGGTCGTCGGCGGGGCGATCATGTTCGCCCTGGTGGCCTGCTACCACCGGTTCAGCTGGTGGCCCCTGCACCCCATCGGCTATCTGGCCGCCTACAGCTCCTCCATGCGCATCCTGTGGTTCAGCTTCCTCGTGGGCTGGATGGTGAACCAGGTCTGCCTGCGCTACGGCGGGGTGACGCTCTTCGGCAAGGTGCGCTACTTCTTCTTCGGCCTGATCCTGGGCGACTTCCTCATGGGCGGCGCCTGGGCGCTCGTGGGACTGCAGACCGGCATCGCCTATCAGGTCCTGCCGGACTAGGCTGAAACGACACGGACGCGGCATGTACGACGACAAGGAACTCAAGGAATACCGGGACCTGCTCGCGCCGCCGGAGCGCTTCGAGGAGGGCTTCGACTGGAAGACCCTGGTCGGCGCCATCTTCATCGGCTTCCTGATGATGCCCGGCTCCATGTACCTGCAGCTCGTCATCGGCCAGGGCATCGGCCCGGCCGCGCGCTGGGTGACCATCATCCTCTTCGCGGAGATCGCCAAGCGCTCCTACACGAGCCTCAAGCAGCAGGAAATCTTCCTCCTCTACTACATGGCGGGCGCGGCCCTGGCCTCGCCCTTCCAGGGACTGCTCTGGCAGCAGTACCTCATCCAATCCGACGCGGCGCGCATGCTCGGGCTGACCGAGTTCATCCCGCACTGGATCGCGCCAGGCCTCAACTCCGAGTCCCTGACCGAGCGCTCCTTCCTGCACCGCGACTGGCTGATGCCCGTGCTTCTGCTCTTCGGCGCGCAGCTCATCCAGCGCATCGACCAGTTCGGCCTGGGCTACGCCATGTACCGCATCACCTCGGACATCGAGAAGCTGCCCTTCCCCATGGCCCCGGTGGGCGCGCTGGGCACCATGGCCCTGGCCGAGTCCACGGACGACAAGGACAAGAGCTGGAAGTGGCGGGTCTTCTCCATCGGCGGGGTCATCGGCCTGGCCTTCGGCGCCGTCTACGTGCTCCTGCCCGCGGTTTCGGGGCTGATCTTCACCGAGCCGGTGCGGCTCATCCCCATCCCCTGGATCGAACTCACGCCCTACACCGAGGACGTGCTCCCGGCCGTGGCCACGGGCATCCAACTCGACCTGGGTCTGCTCTTCCTGGGCATGGTCCTGCCCTTCTGGGCGGTCATCGGCAGCTTCATCGGCGTGGTCTTCACCATGTCCCTCAACCCCACGCTCTACGACCTGGGCCTGCTGCACCGCTGGCATCCCGGCATGCGCACCGTGGAGACGCTCTTCGCCAACAACTTCGACTTCTACATGAGCGTCTCCATCGGCCTCGGGCTGTCCATCGGCCTCATCGGCATCTGGCAGGTGGCGCGCTCCCTGCAGAAGGTCAAGGGCGCGGCGAAAGCCTCCTGGGCGGAGATGGTGCGGGGCAGACCGGAACGCGGAGACATCAACTTCTGGCTCTCCGTGGCCATCTACTTCTTCTCCACCCTGGCCTACACCGTGCTCTGCGTGGCGCTCGTGCCGGGCTTCCCCTGGCTCTTCTTCGTGCTCTACGGCTTCGTCTACACGCCCTTCATCTCCTACGTCACGGCGCGCATGGAAGGCATCGCGGGCCAGGTGGTCAACCTGCCGCTGGTGCGCGAGGCCAGCTTCATCGCGGGCTCCAAGTACTTCGGCTATTCGGGCATCGAGATCTGGTACGCGCCCATCCCCATCCACAACTACGGCGAGGCCACGGTGCAGTTCCGGCAGATCGAACTGACCGGCACGAGCCTGCGCGGCGTGATCAAGGCCGAGGTCGTGGCCTGGCCCGTAGTCTTCGTGGCCTCCCTGCTCTTCTCGCAGTTCCTATGGCGGCTCGCGCCCATCCCCTCGGTCCATTTCCCCTACGCCCAGGAGATCTGGCACCTGCAGGCCCTGAACCAGCTGCTCATGCAGACCTCGACGCTGGAGGGCAACTCGGCCTTTTTCCAGGCCCTTTCCCCTGCCATCGCAGGCGGGGCCATGCTGGCGGGGCTGCTGCTTTATGGCGTGCTCTCCATCTTCGGCCTGCCCGTGCTGCTCATCTACGGCCTGGTGCGGGGCCTGGGACAGACCGCGCCGCACGGCCACCTCCTGGAATTCTTCGGCGCGCTGCTCGGCCGTTTCTATTTCCTGAAGCGCTACGGCGCGCAATGGCGGCAGTACGCGCCGGTGCTGCTGGCGGGCTTCTCCTGCGGCATGGGCCTCACGGGCATGTTCGCCATGGGCTGCACCCTGATCCTCAAATCGCTGGGCAAGCTGGCGTACTGAGAACACGCGGTCCCGCGCATCCCCGGCGGCTCTGCGCCGGAAGAGGCCGACCGGCCGCATGTTCGCCCGCCCGCGCGGGGCGCGGTACACGTTTGAAGACACACGGCGTCGCCGGGAAAGGGGCATCCATTCCCGACGACTCCCTGCAAGGACGATGATGCGCCGCATCTGCTGGAACGGAACCTGCCTGGAAGTCCCCGCGGACTGGGACCCGCTGGCCCTGGGCCTGGCCGAGATGCGGCTCGGGCCGCCGGGCGCGAGCGTCCTGTCCGTGAAGTGGACCCCCATCCGGGGCGGCTTCTCCACGGAAAAGCACTTCCGGAAGATCGCCCGGGCCTTTGCCGGGGACGGCGAGGCCGCGCGTGAGGACTGGCGGGCCGACGCGGCCGGACAGGCGGAGACTTCCGGGCGCGAGGTGCTGCCCTACGTTTGGCGCACGGGCGGCGAGTCCGGGCTCGGGGCCGTGGTGCATGATACGGCCGCGGGCATGGGCGCGCTCCTGCAGGCCCGCACTGACGACCGCGCGGCCGCCCGCGCCTGGCTCGATTCGTTGCAGCTGGCCCGCCCGGGTTTTCCGCGGGAGTTCGAGGTCTTCGACATCCGGGCCGAAGTTCCGGCCGGATTCGACCTGGAGTCCTTCTTCTTCAAGCCCGGCCACTTCGGCCTGACCTTCGCCCGCGGGCGCGAACAACTCGTGCTGGAGCGTCTGGGGCCTGCGGACGTGCTGTTGCAGTTCTCCACCTTGGCCCTGCTGGCCGGGGCGCGCTGGCCCGACCTGACCCTCTCGGTCGCGTCCGAGCCCTGCAGCCTGCCCTCGGGCCACGGACTGGAATGGAGCGCCACGCCTGGACCGGCGGCTAGGCTCGCGGCTGCGCTCCTGCGCAGACGTCCCTACAGCCGTCTGCGCGTCTGGCACGAGGCGGAAGCCAACCGCATCCTCGTGGCCGCGGCGCGCGCCCCCTCCCCCCTTGATGCCGCCCGCTTCGACGCGGTATGCAGAAGCTATGTCACTCTTCGGACGCGCGAAACGCACGGCTGAGCGGCCCGGCCTGAGCCGCGAGGAGGCCCTGGCCGCGGCCCCGGTGCGCAGCCTCTCGGTCTCGGAAACCGCCTCGGATGAGGGGATGATCCTCGGCTATCCCGCCACGGTCACGCCCTGGTTCGGCGCGCTGGCGAGACGCCTGGGGCTGTGGGACGGCAGGCCCATGATCCGGCGGCTGCGCCTGGACGCCATGGGCTGCACGGTCTGGAGCTGGATCGACGGCAGACGCGACGTGCGCACCCTGGCCGCCATGCTCGCCGAGCGCTACACCCTGCACCCGCGCGAGGCCGAGGCCTCCATGACCGCCTTCCTGCGCGAACTGGGCAAGCGCGGCATCATCGCGCTCAGGCCCGCGGCCGACCGTTCCGGCTAGGGCCGCACGTACGCGTCGAGATTCGCCCCTTCCCACTGCGGACTCTGCCAGAAGGCGGCGGACCAGACCATGAGCGCCGCGGCCTGCAGGTCGGAGAGGCGTTCGAGCTTGCGCTCCAGCGAGGGCCAGCTCGCGCCGTGCTGGTTGTGCACGTGCTCCTCGGCGCAGGCCTCGCGTAGCCGAAGCTGCAGGTAGGAGCGCTTGCACTGCTCGGGCAGCAGGCGGCTGACCCGGCGGTAGGCCTCCACCACGGTCCGCAACTCCCCGGCCGAGAACTCCGCCTTGAGCTGGACCACGGCCCGCTGGAACGTCTCCACGGCCCAGGGCAGGATGAACTCCGCCCCGGCGCTCTTGGTCTTGAAGAGGGCCCGAAGCTGCCCCTCCATGTCGTCGTTGATGCGCGCGGCCACCTGCGCCATGGATTCCTCCCGGAATGAAGAGGGGTTGCGCCAACACTTTTGCATTACCCTGATAATCCGTAATGATAAAATAAATCAAGAGGGGATCTAGATTTTCTTATGGCGGAAAATCCTTTGCACGGCGGGGTTTTCCGGACGAAACGAACGTCGCGCGGCCGGAAAAATTTCCGGCCGCGCGACGCTACGCGATGCAGGACAGGAGGATCAGCCCTTGATGCGCTCGATGAGGCAGGTGGTGCTCTTGCCGTCCACCAGGGGCACGATGCAGACCTCGCCGCCGCGGGCCAGGACCAGATCGTGGCCGACCACCGTCTCGACGGTGTAGTCGCCGCCCTTGACCAGGACGTCGGGCTGAAGCTCGGCGATGAGTTCGCGCGGCGTGTCCTGGCCGAAGAGCACGACCATGTCCACGCATTCCAGGGCGGCCAGGAGCGCGGCGCGCTCAGCCTCGGGCAGGATGGGCCGGGTCTCGCCCTTGAGGCGGCGCACCGAGGCGTCGCTGTTCAGGCCGACCACCAGACGGGCGCCCAGGCCAGCGGCCTGGTGCAGCAGGGCGATGTGGCCGACGTGCAGAAGATCGAAGCAGCCGTTGGTGAAGACCACCCGCTCGCCCTGCCTGCGCCAGGCCGAAAT
The DNA here is from genome assembly GCA_022839785.1 of Desulfovibrio sp. Classification (GTDB taxonomy): domain Bacteria; phylum Desulfobacterota; class Desulfovibrionia; order Desulfovibrionales; family Desulfovibrionaceae; genus Alkalidesulfovibrio. The sequence goes on from JALHJW010000004.1 coordinate 319,957, forward strand.
GGTCTCCGCGGCGCGCCGCCAGGAACGGATCTTGTGGCCCGTGGCCGAGATGCGGCGGGCCAGGGCTTCTTCCAGCTCGGCGCGATAGATGGGCTTGGTGCCCAGTTTGCCGACCACCACGCCGGCCGCGGCGTTGGCCAGCCCGGCGGCCTCGCGCGCCGGAAGTCCGGCCCCCAGGGCGGCGGCCATGGTGGCGATGACCGTGTCCCCCGCGCCCGAGACGTCGAAGACCTCGCGCGCCTCGGCCGCGATGCGCCAGGGCTCCCCCCCGCGGGTGAAGAGCGAGAGCCCCTTGGCCCCGCGCGTCACCAGCAGGTGGCGCAGGCTGAAGGCGTTGATGGCCGTGGCCGCGCGCGCCGCCAGATCGGCCTCGTCGTCGGGGTTGAACTGGGCGACATGCAGGAACTCCGCGGTATTGGGCGTGATGCAGGTCGCGCCCTGGTAGCGCGTCCAGTCCGCGCCCTTGGGGTCCACGAGCACGGGCACGCCCGCGTCGTTGCACAGCCGGATGGCGTCCTGGGCCAGGGAGAGGGCGAAGACGCCCTTGCCGTAATCCGAGAGGACCACGGCCCTGGCCTGCCCCAGGGCCTCGCGAAACGCGCCGAGCAGGGCGGTGTAGATATCCTCGGACAGAGGGCTGGTGGCCTCCTCGTCCAGACGCAGAAGCTGCTGGCCGCGGCCCATGACCCGGGTCTTGACCGTGGTGGGGCGGCCCGGGGCCGCAGGCACGCGCGCCTCCACCGAAATGTCGCCGAACGTGGTTTCGAGGATGCGGCCCGGTTCGTCGTCGCCGCGCACGCCGATGCAGACCACGCGGCAGCCCAGCCCAGCGAGGTTGGCGGCGACGTTGCCCGCGCCGCCCAGGATGTGGGTCTTGCGCCCCACGCTGACGACCTGGACCGGGGCCTCAGGCGAGATGCGGCCGACGTCGCCCCAGACGTACTGGTCGAGCATCACGTCGCCGAGCACGATCACCGGGACGTCGGAAAAATCGGGAACAGTGAGCGCCGCTGCGTTGGAATCCATGCATTCTCCGGGTTTATGGCCTGCTCCCTGTACGTTGTTTCCCCCCGATGTTCAAGCCGCGCCGTGAAACGCCCCACCATGCGACAAAACCCCGGGATCGGTCCTTCTCATGCCGGGTTTTCTCGTGTATTGGTCAAGGACATATGCCGTTCCCCCACACACCCTTGGACTTCGCGAGACGCCAGTGACCAGCCAGGATGCGGCCCAGTCCCCTACTCCTTCCAGCAGCGAGGAACGTTTCGACCTCTATCTGCGCAAGCTCGTCCAGCTCAAGGAACGCGGCTCGTTGCGCGACGTCATGGAACGGGAGATGCTGCTTGAGTTCATCCGCACCAACCATACGCGGATCAACGAATTTCCCCTGCTGGCGCAGCAGCAGAACAGTGTCATCAACATCCTGTGCTACCGCAGCGCCAGCCACCATTCTCAGGACTTCGTCAAACGCTACACCTCGAATTTCCTGCACCTGCTGACCCAGTTCAGCAAGGCCTCGGTGGCCCGCGACCAGGCCCTCGCGGAAAAGCTGCGCGTCCAGATCCAGAACACCGAGACGATCCTCATCAAGTGCCTGCAGGGCTCTGTCTACGCCGCGGCCCTGGCGCACGACAACTTCGAGGAAGTGCTCATCCGGGCCTTCGGCGCGGACGCCGTGCCGGTCATCGACGGCATCAGCGAACGGCTGGAGCTCAACGACCGCTACTGGCGCGAGATCGTCGAAAGCTTCGTGACCAAACCGGTGAGCGAGGCCTACGACGCCATCATCGCCCAGGAGAAATACAGCCTGCGCAAGGAGCAGAATCTGCTCCTCCTGCAGTTCGCCATGGACGACGTCCTGGCGGGCCTTCCCGGCACCACCCAGGGCATCCAGAAAACCCGCGTGCAGTCCCTGTACGAGGAGATCGGCGCGAACCAGGACAGCACGCTCAAGCTCAAGCTCGTGCTGGAGCTGCTGCTGGCCGAGAACGAACTTCTGGGCAGCCGCGTCTCGCGCGAGATGAAGCTCACGGCGGCCACCATCGTCTGCATGGACGCCGTGGCCGAGCAGTACCTGGACAAGGCCAGGGAGCGGGCCGGAGCGGGGGAGTCGGGCCTGCCGGACCTGGAGCTGGCGCAGTTCCAGTTCGTACAGGAGCAGATCGTGGCCATGGCCGTGGGCGCCGTCCTGACCTTCGACATCATCCGCGACGATTTCTGCAGCGCCGTCGCGTCCCTGGGTATCGCGGACCCCAAGAGCCTGCAGGAGCACATGAACGCCTTCCGCATGGCCGGTCTCGGCCACGTGCTGCAGGCCCTGTTCGAAGGCCAGTTGCTCTGCATCCTGCGCGCCAGGACCGGGGACGAAGGCAACAAGATCATCTACCGCACGGCCAGGACGCGGCGCATTCCGCTGGCCAAGCTCGACGAGCTGGGGGCGGCGGGGCTCACCAAGATCCGCCGCCACAAGCTCTTCGAACCGGACAAGTCGAACCCGGGCATGGCCCTCTTCCTGCCGCGCACAGCCAAGGAACTGCGGACCGTGCTCGAAATGCTCCAGCCCGAGCCCGAATTCGCCCAGGCCGTGCTGCGCGCCTGGGAAGAGGCGGGATTCAAGGTGGAGGTCCTGGCCGCCATCAACCTGGAGGTCCTGGCGCGCACCACCACCAACCTCAAGAACAGACTGGCCGAGATTCTGGCCAAGTTCGGCATCAAGGGAGCGTAATCCCGTTTTTCCGTCAAAGCGGCCGCGCCCCCCTCCCGACCGGGAGGGGGGCGCGGCCGCTTTCGTAGGGGGCGCCTTGCCCGGTCAGGCGCGGGCCACGGCTCGCCGGATGAAATCGACGGCTTCCGTGTAGTAGCCCTCGGGACAGAACGGGTTGAGCAGCCGCGTGCGCACCGAGCCGACGATGGCGGCGAAGATGGCGTTGGCGATGCGGAAAGGATCGCCCGGCACCACGCTGCCGTCCTCCATGCCGCGGGCCAACAGGTCGGACAGCGTGCGCACCAGGCCCTCGAAGCGGCTCACGACCTCGTCCTTGTTCACCTCACCCTTGAGGTCGCTGTACGGGGAGCAACGCACCAGGACCATGAAGTCCTGCCCGGCCTGGAGGGTGAAGTCGAAATACGCGGTCACGAAGCCGATGATCGTGTCCAGTCCCGTCTCCCGGCCTTCCATGCCCGCGGCCACGACCGCCTGCACCTCGTCGAGCACGGACAGGCAGGAGGCCACGAACAGCTTCTCCTTGCTCCCGAAATAATGGGTGATGAGTCCGAGCGCCACGCCCGATTTCTCGGCGATGCGCTTGAAGGTGGTGTCGGGATAGCCGAGTTCGCCGAAGAGGGTTCGGGCTGCAGCCAGGATGCGTTCCTTGCTGGTCGGGGCCATGCTGCTTCTCCTCGTGTGTTTGCGGGGCTTCGGAGGCAATACGCCCATCCGTATGGTCAGTCAAACACCGAAGCGAGAAACAGCGTCCGGCCGCCCTGGGGTCAGCCGGTGACGGTCCTCCCTATCTGCTTGACGAAGACCTCGCCCGTGTCCGTGCGGAAGACGAGCTTGCGGCCCAGCGTGCCGCCCACGCTGGAGGCCGTGACGCGCAGTCCGCTGCTGGAAAGGATGTCGTAGGCGGTCTCGATGTTGCGGCGGCCCACGTCGAATCCCTTGCCGGGCATGATGCTCGCGCCGCCGAAGACCTTGGCCTCGATGCGCCGCCGGTTCGCGCCGCGCGCCAGCAGTTCGTCCAGAAGCGTCCGGATGGAGCGGTCCACGAAGCGGAAGGCGTGGCCCAGCGTCCTGTCGGGCTTGTGCTCCTCCTCGCGCGGCAAGAGGGCGTGAAAGATGGCCGCAAGCCCTTCGCCGGGGACGAAGAAGGTCACCGAGACGCAGGACCCGAGCACGGTGCGCACGGCGCAGGGCTCCACGAAGACGGCCCCTTCGCAGACGGAGAGAAAGACCGTGGGCAGAGGGGACGACGGGGACTGGGGCACGAAGTGCACTCAGGCGTCCTCATCCGAAAGCACGGCCAGAAGGGTCTGCTCCACCCCGGCGCTGCACAGCATCTCCCGGACCGCTCCCGGGTCCACGGGCTTGGTCAGGTAGGCGTCGGCCCCGGACTCGAACTGCGCCTCCAGCATGGTGGCCGGGTCCGAGAGACTGGAGACGATGACCACGTGCGAGACCCGCTCCGGAGGCAGCCCGGCCGCCCGCTCCATCTCGCGTATCTTGCGGCAGGCCGTCAGGCCGCTGACCTGGGGCATCATGATGTCCAGAAAGATCACGTCGTACGGCTGCCGGTCCATGATCGCCCGGCCCGCCAGCCGCACGCCCTCGATGCCGTCCACGGCCAGATCGCATTCGCCGCGTCCGGCCAGGACGCCCTGGAAGAACTGCCGCACCGAGATGCTGTCGTCCACCACCAGAAAGCGCGCCATGGTCAGCCTCCTTCAGGCCGTGCATAGTACCGCTTTTTGGAACCGGCGCAAGATCGGACGGCACAGGAAAAAATCCGCGCGCCGCCGCGCCGCCGTTGCCTTTTCGCGCCAAGGACGCTACCTCTTACGGAGGAGTTTCACGCCGCATGCTCGAATTCGACCTGCCCGAATACCGTGTCGCCGTGGACCAGCTCGAACCCGGCGTCTTCATCCGCCTGGAGCGGATGCGCTGGTTCGAGCACCCCTTCCTGTTCAACAGCTTCAAGATCAAGAACCAGCAGCAGATCGCCATCCTCCGCTCCCTGGGCGTGAGCGAGGTCATCTGCGTGCCCGAGAAGAGCGACCGCCTGCCCGGGCGGCACCGCCCCGAAACGGCCGCCGCGTCCGGCTCCCCTGATTCCGGGGAGACCATGGCCTCGCTGTGGGCGGAGAAGAAGGCCCGCACGGAGAAGCTGCAGAAGAAACGCGACCGCATCCAGCGCTGCGAGGAACGCTACGCCCTGACCATCAAGCAGGTCACGGACCTCCTGCAGGGCATCGTCGCGGGCCGCACCGGGGCCATGTCCCAGGCCGCCCGCTTCATCAGCGACATGACCGACTTCTTCCTCTCGGACGCGGAATCCACCCTGCACCTGATCAACGTCATGGGCCAGGTGGAACGCATCTACTTCCATTCCATGAACGTGGCCGTGCTCTCGCTCATGCTCGGCCAGAAGGCGGGTCTGGACGAGGGCTCCATGAACGCCCTGGGCATGGCCGCCCTATTCCACGACGTGGGCAAGGCGCGCATCGAGAAGAAGCTTCTGCGCAAGCGCGGCCCGCTGAGCCCGGCCGAACGCGCGGTCATCGAGCGCCATCCGGCCATGGGCGTGGAGATGCTCGCCAAGGCCCCGGACTTCCCGCCCACGGCCCTGGACGGCGTGGCCCAGCACCACGAGCGCTGCGACGGCTCGGGCTATCCGCGCCGCCTCACCGGGGACAAGATCGGCCTGCACGGCCGTATCCTGGCCATCACCGACGTCTACGACAACCACTGCAACCACCCGGACCCGCTGGAATCCTTCACGCCCTATCAGGCGCTCTCCTACATGTTCACGCAGCAAAAGCCCGAGTTCGACGCCGAACTGCTGGCCGTCTTCATCCGCTGCCTCGGCGTCTATCCGCCGGGCACCGTGGTCCAGCTCTCCAACGGCGCGCTGGGCATGGTCGTCTCGGTCAACCCCGAGAACCAGCTCAGCCCGAGCGTCCTGGTCTACGACCCGGACATTCCCAAGAAGTCGGCGCTGATCATCGACATGGGCGAAGAGACGGAACTGGGGGTGGAGAAGAGCATCCGGCTGAACCATCTGCCCTCGGAGATCGTCGACTACCTGAGCCTGCGCGGCCGCGTCACCTACTCCGTGGAGGCCGGCGAAGGCTGAGCCGCCGCGCCGAAGCCCCGTTCCAGGGCCTCGGCCAGACTGCGCCTGAGCAGCGGCTTCATGAGCAGCTCGGCCACGCCCGCCCGGCGCAGGGCGTCGTGGGACACGGCGTCGCTGAAGCCCGTGCAGAGAAACACCGGCGTGCCCGGCCGCGCCAGGGCGACGCGCTCGGCCAGCTCCAGCCCCGTGAGGCGCGGCATGTTCTGGTCCGAAACCACCAAGCCGAAGCGCTCCGGGGTCTTCTCAAAGCAGGCCATGGCCGACGGGCTGTCGGTGAAGCCCTCGAACTCCCAGCCGAAGGCCTCGAACATCTCCCGGCCGATCTCCACCAGGGCGGGCTCGTCGTCCACGAACAGCACCCTGCCCCCCCTGCGCGGGACCGCCAGCGGGGTTTCGGCCTCGATCTCGGCCGCCTGCCCGGTCTTGGGCAGGTAGACGTTGAAGACCGCGCCCTCGCCGGGCTCGCTCTGCACCGTGACCGCGCCCTCGTGGCTGCGCACGATGCCGTGCACCACGGCCAGCCCCATGCCCGTGCCCTCGCCGGGCCGCTTGGTGGTGAAGAAGGGGTCGAAGATGCGGTCCGCGAGTTCGGGCGGAATGCCGTGGCCCGTGTCCCGCACCGTGAGCCTGAGATAGGCCCCGGGCGTGAGGTCGGGCAGGGCGCGCGCCGCCTCGGCGTCCACGACATCGTCGGACAGGGCCACCTCCAGCAGGCCGCCGCCCTCGCGCATGGCGTGCGCCGCGTTGGTGCAGAGGTTCAGCAAAATCTGGTGGAGCTGGGTCGGGTCCGCGGCCACGAGATCGTCCGGCGTCTCGATGCGCAGCCTGATCTCCACGCTCGCGGGCAGGCTGGAACGCAGCAGCTTGAGCGCCTCCTTGACCAGCGGCACGACCTTCACAGGCTTGCGCTCCTGCCCGCCCTGACGGCTGAAATTCAATATCTGCTGCACCAGGTCGCGCGCCCGGTGGGCCGCGGTGAGCACGCCGCGCATGCGCCGCTGCAGGGCGGTGCCCTCCTCGGCCGCGTCGAGCACGATCTCGGAATAGCCCAGGATCACGCCGAGAATGTTGTTGAAGTCGTGCGCGATCCCTCCGGCCAGGGTGCCCAGGGCCTCCATCTTCTGGGCCAGTCTGAGCTGCTCCTCCAGCTTCCTGCGCTCGGTGATGTCGTAGAACCAGCCGCGGATCTCCACCAGCTCGCCGGAGACGTCCTCCTCCGCGTTGAAGCTGCCGACGAGCCAGATGCGCGCCCCGTCGCGGCGGCGATGCGCCGTCTCCAGGTTGCGCAGGGAACGCGCGCCGCGCAGGGCCTCGACGATGGAGGCCCCGCCCAGAGTTTCGAAGGCCACCTCGTGGATGTCGAACCCCATGGCCGTCTCCGGATCGTCGAAGCCGAAAATGGACGCGAAGGCCTCGTTGCAGGCGATGACCCGGCCGTCCGGACCGGTCACGAAGTTGCCGGTGATGTCCTCCTCGAAGAGCAGGCGGTAGCGTTCCTCGCTGCGTTTGAGACGCTCCAGCACCTGGACGCGCTCGGCCAGTTCCTGCTTGAGCTGCTCGTTGGCCCGGCCGAGTTCGGCCGTGCGCTCCTCCACCGTCTCCCAGAGGATGGTGTTCAGCCCCTGATACTGCCGCTCCGAGTGCCATTTGGTGCACAGCGACAGAGCAAGCTGGCGCAGTTCCTGGGGTTTGAAGGGCTTTTGCAGGTAGAGGAGCTTTTCCGGCGGCGGGACGCGGCGGTTGAGTTCGCCCAGGGAGACGTCGGCCTGGCCCGTGACCATGACGATCTCCACCCCGGAATCCACGGCGCGGATGGCGGCGGCCGCCTCCAGGCCGTCCTGCCCGGCCTCCAGGCGCACGTCGATGAGGGCCACGGCGAACGGCCTCCCCTCGTCCAGGGCGCGGCGGGCCTGCTCCTCGGCCTCGGCGCGGCGGCGGCAGAGCACGAGGTCGAAGTCCGGGCCGCTGCGCTCCGGCCCGCCCGCGCCGGGCGCGGCCAGGGCCTCCAGCAGGCGCGGTCCGTCGGGCTCCAGGCAGAGAATGTCCCGGTACAGGGACAGGACGCCCTGGTCGGCGTCCACCGCCAGGATGCGGTAGGTGTTGGGATTGCTCTGGGACATCCGGGAAAACGCCTCTCCTCGTTCCCCAGGGCTGTACTTCGGCTGCCGCGAAAAATAAAGCCGCCCGCCCGGCGTGGAGCCGGACGGACGGATGCTCACGGGAAACGGAAAAAACACCGCGAACCGGATTCCTTAGATGGCCGCGCCCGCGAGGACCGGGGCCGGGACCGTCGAAACTGTGCGCACGGGGCAGGAACGGCTGAGGTCGAGGTTTCCGGGAGAGACGTTGCGGGCCGCCAGGGCCTCCGAGGCGCTGGAGAAATCTCCCCAGACCACGCGCATCCAGACGCCCTTCTCGCCCAGGTCCGCCTGGATCAGCCGCGCCTCGACCCCGCGCTCGGCGAGCTTGCGCAGGTGCGCCTGGGCCTGCTCCTCGACCTTCCAGGAGCTGATCAGCAGCCCCCAGCCGCCAGGCGCGGCGGACGCACCCGCAGCCGGAACCACCGCCGCCGGAGCGGGCGTCGCCGCGAAAGACGCCGCCGGGGCGGACGCGGGCCGGACCGCGCTCAGACGCACCTCGCCTCCGGCCCGGCCCACCTGGGCCGCGACCTCGTCCGGGGCCGGACCGCCGGACGCCAGTTCGGCCACGGCGGCGTCGGGGCCGGGAGCAAGACGGGCCTCGGGCTCCTCGCTGATGGTGCGCTCGACCGGAGCCGCCGTCCGCCGGACGGGACGGGCCTGCTCCGGCTGCGCGGGGGCGGCCGGAACCGCCTGGGGCTGGACCGTGAAGGACGCGGGACGGAGCGGGACGGCAGGGACCGCGGGCGCGATCTGCCGGGCCGGAGCGGGCGCGATGCCCATCACCCCGCCCGCGGCGAGGCGGGCGCGCTTCAGGTTCTCGCCCGCCTGGGGATAGAAGACCGGGGAAAGCTCCACGGCCCGTTCGAGATGATGCACCGCGCCCTGGTAGTCGCCCTGGACGAGGAGCACGTACCCGAGATTGTTGTGGGCCCTGGCGTCGCTGCCCGCGCACTTGAAGGCCTGCAGGGCCTCGTCCGTGCGGCCCATGCGGGCCATGGCCAGGCCGAGATTGTTGCAGGAACGCTCCTGCGCGCCGCCGCTCCGTATGGCGGCGGAAAAGTCCTGGGCCGCCTCGTCGTAGCGGCCCAGGGTCATGCGCGCCACGCCGAGGTTGTTCAACGCCTCGTGACTGCCGGGCCGAAGCGCCAGGGCGCTCTCGTAAGACCGCACGGCGGCCTCCGCGTCGCCGCGCTGTTCGGCCACGGCCCCGAGGAGCATGTGCGCCTGGAAGGCCTCACCCCCGCCGGACGCCCGCGAGGACTCCAGCACCGCGCGCAGGCGCTGTTCGGCCTCGGGCAGGAGGCGCGCGGCAAAGCAGATGCGCCCGGCCTCCAAGTTGGCCGCCGGGTTGGCCGGATCGGCCCGCAGGATCGTGGCGAGCGCGTCCAGGGCCTCGCGCGGCCGCTCCAGGCGGTGCAGGGCCCTGGCCCTGAGCACCAGCGCGGCCGCATCGCCGGGCTGCAACTCCAGCCCCTTGTCCGCGTGGCGCAGGGCCTCGCGGGCGTCCCCCGCCTCCAGCGCGGCGTATGCCATGGCCTCGTGCTGCCGGAAGCTCATGTCGCGGCCGCCGTTGTCCAGGGTGGAGAGCCAGTCCTTGAGGCGCTCGTTCGTGACGTCGCCGTGCGTGGTGGAGCAACCGGCAGGCCCCAACGCCAGGAGCAGCAGGAGCCCGACCGCCAGGGCCGCGGCGCGGCGGGAGACGGATGGGATGGCGAACGAATGGACAGGAGCGTTCATGACCTTCTCCTATGGGTTTATGCGGGCGAAGATGTCCCCGAGCTGCAGGGCCGCGGGGCCGATGATGACCACGAAGAGCGCGGGCAGGATGAAGAGCACCAGAGGGAAGAGCAGCTTGACCGGCAGCTTGGCCGCGGTCTCCTCGGCGCGTTGGAAACGCTTGGTGCGCATGGTGTCGGAATAGACGCGTAGGGTCGTGGCCACGGAGGTGCCGAAGGAATCGGCCTGGATGAGCAGCGTGACCAGGGCGTCCACGTCCTCCAACCCCACGCGCAGGGAGAGCCCCCGCAGGGCGGCGTGGCGGTCCTTGCCCGCGCGCAGCTCCAAGGTCAGGATGCGCAGTTCCTGACTCATCTCGGGCGCACTTGTGGCGACCTCGCGGGACACGCGCTCGATGGCCTGATCCAGTCCCATGCCCGCCTCCACGCAGACCACGAGCAGATCGAGCACGTCGGGCACCTCGTTGAGCAGGACGCGCTTGCGCTCCGTGGTGCGCGAGCGCAGCCAAAAGAGCGGCAGGTAGTAGCCCAGGCAGCCGCCCAAGGCCGCGATGAGGGCGAAGGAACGCTTGATCCCGGGCAGCGGCGCGGAAAAGCGCAGCAGGAACGCCCCTCCCACGAGCAGGACCACCAGGGCCAGCCGCACGCCCCAGAAGACCAGCGGGGCCTGGTGTCCGCGCAGGCCCGCCTGCAGGAAGCACACGCGCTGCTCGCTCAGGACTTCCCGTTCCGTGGGCGCGATGCTCTCGCCCAGCCGGCGCACGATGTCGAGCACCCGGCCGCGCAGCCCGGTCCGCGCGGTCCCGCTTCCGGCATCGGTCAGCCCCCCGGCCCGGGCCATGCGGCGGCGCAGCCCTTCCCGGTCCCGCCCCCCGGCCGCGATGCGCAGCACGGAAAGCGCGGCCAGGAAGACCGAGAGCATCAGAGCCAGGACGGCGGCATAGGGCGACAGGGCGGCATCCATGACATTCCTCCCGTCAGACCCGGATGGCGACCATGCGCCGTATCCAGAAGACGCCCTTGAGCATGGAGACCCCCGCGGCCGCGAGCCCCATGCGTCCCGCGTCCTTCTGCCAGAGCACGCTCATGTAGTCGGGGTTGAGCAGATAGATGATCAGCCCCACGCCGAAGGGCAGCAGGATCAGGACCAGGGCCGAGAGCCTGCCCTCGGCCGACAGGGTCTTGATCTTGCCCGCCAGTTTGTAGCGCTCGCGGATCAGGCTCGCGATGTTGCCCACGATCTCGGTGAGGTTGCCGCCGGATTCCCGCTGGATGCCCACCGAAACCACGAAGAACTTGAGATCCGGGCAGTCCACGCGGGCCAGCAGGTTCTGCATGGCCTCGTCCACGGACAGGCCGTAGTTGATCTCGTCCAGGGTCTGGGCGAACTCGGGGCCGATGGGGTCGTCGCACTCGTCCGCGATCATGCGCAGCGCGCCGCTGAAGCCGTGTCCGGCCCTGAGCGCCCGGCCCACGAGGTCCAGGGCCTCGGGCAACTGGCGCTGGAAACGCTCCATGCGCGCCCGCACCCGGCCCTTGAGCCAGAGGTAGGGCGCGGCCGCGCCGCACAAGGTCCCCAGGAGCGCGGCCGGTCCGCCCAAAAACAGCCAGCCCAGGAACGCGCCGCCCAGGCCCAAGGCCCCGACGGCAGCCAGTATCCTGCCCCCGGAGCGCGGCATCCCGGCCTTGCGTGCCAGGGCCGGGATGTCGGCGGCCGCGGCCAGACGCTCGACCAGCCCGGCCCCGGCGTCCGCGTCGGCGCGCAGCAGGGTGCGCGCCCCAGGACCCATTCCCTCCTCGGCCAGACGGCGCATGCGCACACGGGCCTCGCGCCGGGCGGCGGCGCCGCCCAGGCAGCGGCCGAGCACGGCGTTGGCGGCCAGAAAGACGGACAGGACCACGCAGGCGAGTACGAGCCAGCCCATATCCCCTCCTTACGGCGTCCAGGTCTTGGGCGCGAAGATGCCGTCCGGCAGGCGCACGCCCATGGATTCCAGCCGGTCGGCGAAACGCGGCCGCACGCCCATGATCCTGAAATGCCCCTGGACCTTGCCCCGCGCCTCCCCCTCGCTCCCGATGCCGGTCTGCTCGAAGCGGAAGATCTCCTGCATGGTGATCATCTCGCCCTCCATGCCCGTTATCTCGGAAAAGCTGATGACCTTGCGGCTGCCGTCCGCCAGACGCGCACCCTGGACGATCACGTCCACGGCCGAGCTGATGAAGCGGCGCATGGCCACGGGCGCAAGGTTCATGCCCGCCATGGAGACCATGGTCTCCAGGCGCATCAGGGCGTCGCGCGGGGTGTTGGCGTGGATCGTGGTCAGGGAGCCGTCGTGACCGGTGTTCATGGCCTGGAGCATGTCCAGGGCCTCGGCCCCGCGCACCTCGCCGATGATGATGCGGTCGGGCCGCATGCGCAGGCAGTTCTTGACCAGTTCGCGCTGCGTCACCTCGCCCCGGCCCTCGATGTTCGCGGGCCGGGTCTCCAGGCGCACCACGTGCTCCTGCTTGAGCTGCAGCTCGGCCGCGTCCTCGATGGTCACGATGCGCTCGTCGGCCGGGATGAAGCGCGAGAGCACGTTGAGCAGCGTGGTCTTGCCCGATCCCGTGCCGCCGGAGATGACGATGTTCAGCCTGGCCCGCACGATGCCCTTGAGCACCTCGCCGATGTCCGGAATGATCGCGCCGAAGCGGATCAGATCGTCCAGTTCCAGGGGATCGCGCGAGAATTTGCGGATGGAGAGCGAGGGGCCGTCGATGGCCAGGGGCGGGATGATGGCGTTGACGCGGCTGCCGTCCGCCAGACGGGCGTCCACCATGGGCGAGGATTCGTCCACGCGGCGGCCGATGCGCGAGACGATGCGGTCGATGATCTTCTTGAGGTGCTCGTCGTCCTTGAAGCGCGCGCCCGAGAGTTCGAGCTTGCCCTTGCGCTCCACGTAGATGCGCCGGTAGGTGTTCACCAGAATGTCGTTGACCGTGTCGTCCTTGAGAAAGGGCTCCAGCGGCCCGAGCCCCAGGACCTCGTCCTGGATCTCGGCGATGAGCTTGGCGCGCTCCGGGCCGTTCAGCGGGGCCTGGGCGAAATCCTCGCGGATGATGCGCTCCGAGAGGCGGGCGATCTCGCCGCGCACCTCGGCCTCCGGGGCCTTGTCCAGGAGCGGAAGGTCGAGCAGGTCGAGCAGACGGTCGTGGATGCGCGTCTTGAGCTCGTAGAATCCCTCGTCGCCCGTGCGCGGGGAGGCCTGCGGCGCGGCCGCGGGCTTCTCCGTCCGGCTCGCGGGAGCGGACGTGGCGGCCGGGACGCGCCCCCCGGACGGCGCGGCCGGGACCGCCGGCGCCGCGTCCTCGGGACGGGGCCTGACGCGGCCGGCGCGTTCGAGCCTGTCGAGAATGTCCACCCGCCGCTCCTCCTTTCCCTACGCCGGAACCGGCGCGCCGCGACCGAGCAGGCGCTGGGCCAGGCCGCGCAGGTCGAATCCGGCTCTGGCCGGACGCGCCGCGGGCGCGATCTCGTCCGCCAGACGCAGGATGGCCCTGGCCGCCGGGCTGCCGGGAGCGGTCTCCACGAGCGGCCGCCCCCGGTTGAGGGCCGACGCGCAGGCGGGGTCCTCGGGAATCAGGCGGGTGACGGGCAGACCGAGCAGTTCCTGCACGTCGGCCGGGCCGATCTCCTGCCCCTTGCTCCAGCGTCCGGCCACCAGACGCACGCGCGCCGCCATGGCCGGGTCCTCGGACCGGAGCGTCTCCAGCAGCCTGCGCGCGGCCCCCAGGCAGGGCAGCGTCAGGTGGAGCATCAGGAAGATGTCGTCGGCTTGGCGCAGCACGGCAAGACCGTTCTCGTCCAGGCCCGCGGAGAGGTCCGCGACCACCATCCCGGCCTCGCCGCAGGCGTGCTCCACGAACAGTCCGGCGGCCTCGGGAGTCAGCAGGGCCTGCTCCTCCGCCGTCTGCGGTCCGGGCAGGACGCGCAGGGCCGAACCGTGCGCGGCCAGCAGCCCTTGGAAGAAGGCCGCGTCGCAGCGGGCGAGGTCGCGCGCCGCTTCGGCCCAGGACCAGACGTAGTCGATGTCCAGGAAGTACGGGGCCTCGGGTCCAGGCCGGGCCAGGTCGAGCAGGGCCGTGTCCTGGCGCGCGGCCAGGGCCGCGGCGAGGTTCACGGCCAGGGTGGTGACGCCCAGGCCGTGCTTGGCCCCGATCACCGCCGCCAGGCGGCCGCGTCCGGCCGCGCCGCGCTCCAGCCCTCCGCGCCCGCCGGGCCGCACGCCAGAGGCGTAGCGGCACAGGGCCTCCTCGAATTCGCCCTCGCGCAGGGGCAGCAGCAGGATCTCGCGGACCCCGGCGCGCACGGCCTCGACCAGCACGGCCGGGTCCTTGCTGGAGGTGATCAGGAAGGCGTCGCGCACCACGCCGCGCGACACGGCGCGGCCCAGGCGGGCGATGTCCGCGACCACGTCGTCGCCGGGCTCGAAGACGAGCAGCGAACCCTCGGCAGGCGCATCCTGGGGGGCGAGGACGTAGCGCAGGTCCGCGGCCAGGGTGGCGGCCATGTGCTCGCACAGGGCCGGGGATCGCACGGCCAGGGTCACGGGAATGGGTTCGCGCAGCATATCGGGGCTCCTACTTCATGTTGATTTGAATTTTGTCGCTGGTCTTCATCTGGAATTCGAGGGGTTTCTTCTCGGTCTTGCGGTAGTTTTCCATGACCTGCGCCGCCTTGCCGCCGTCCATGCCCTCCACGGGCAGCGGTTCGGGCGGCAGGGGCTGGACCTTCTGCGTGGCCGCGGCGATGCGCACCGACGCGCCCTGGGGCGGGGCGACGCGCTCGGCGCAGGCCGGGACCAGGGCCAGGAGCAGGGCGGGGACGAGCAGCAGTCGCATAACGGTCTCCTTCTCGGCTACCTGACGCCGTCCGCGGGCAGGGACGAGCCGTAGCGGCCGTCGAAGCCGCCTTCCGTTCCGGCCTTCTGCCGCACCGCCGCGGCCGCGGGCCGGGACTGGAAACGGCCGCCCTCCAGGTCGCCGAAGAGATAGTATTCGACGTCGTTGGGTTCGAGGAAACCGTCCGTGGGCAGGGTCTGGGCGGCCTGGTCCAGGGGCTTGGCCAAGTGCGGAGTGACGATGATCACCAGTTCGGTCTCGTTGCGCTGGTATTCCTTGCTGCTGAAGAGCGTGCCGAGCACCGGCACGTCGCCCAGCACCGGGAAGCGGTTGTTGGCCTCGCGCATGTTGTCGTTGATCAGCCCGGCGATGGCGAAGCTCTGCCCGCTGTCCAGCTCCACCATGGTGGTGGCGCGGCGGGTGCGGATGGCCGGGATGGTGAAGCCCTGGATGTCTATCTTGTTGGAGTAGTCGAGTTCCGAAACCTCGGGCTTGACCTCGACGCTGATGCGGCCGCCGCCGAGCACGGTGGGCCTGAAGGCCAGGCCCACGCCGAAGGGCTTCCACTCGATGGCCACGGTGCCCAGCCCCGAGGGCACGGGCACGGGAATCTCGCCGCCCGCCAGGAAGTCGGCCTTCTCGCCCGAGAGGCAGACAAGGTTGGGCTCGGCCAATATCTTGATGACCCCGTTCTCCTTGAGGGCGTCGATGAATCCGGTCCAGGAGCTGTTGCCGTCCAGGATGCGGAACTGGCCGTTGATGTTCTCGGACAGCGCGACCGTGCCGCCGGTCTGCGGCAAGGTCAGGCCGTTGAGAAAGGTGGACATGAGCAGCTGGCCCTTGAAGGCGTAGTAGAGATTGATGCCCAGGCGGCGGGCCAGGGTGCGGGTCATCTCGGCCACGCGGACCTCCAGCATGACCTGCTGCACCCCGCCCACGGTGAGCAGGTTGATGACCTTCTTGGGCGCGTAGGACTCGGCCAGGGCCAGGGCATGGGCCACGGCGGCCGGGCTGCCCGCCGTGCCCGAGACGGTCACGGACTCGCCCGTGGCCTGCACGTGGATGCCCTTCTCCTCCGGCAACACCCGGTGCAGAATCTCCTTGAGCGGTGCAACGTCCGGCGTCACGGCCAGTTCGTACACGGCCACGATGCGGTCGCCCCGGCCCCAGACCGTGAGATTCACGGCCCCGGACTTCTTGGCGGAAAGGTAGATCTGGCGCGAGGAGAGCAGCAGGATGTCGGCCGCTTCCGGGGCCGACAGGGCCACGCGCTCGACCTCCTCGGGCGCCTGCAGCACCAGGGACCGGCCCACGGCCATCTCCAGACGCGCGGGCGTCAGGGCCGAGACCACCGCGGGCTGCTGCCCCCGGGCAGCGGTCGCCAGCAGGCAGAGGAGCAGGATGCCGAGGATGAGGTGGGAAACGGTTCTGGCGACGTTCATGGCGGACTCCTAGAAAACCTCGACCGTGCGCTTGCCGCCGACGATCAGTTCCACGCGCTTGGCCGCGCGGCCCTGGACCGGAGCGCGGTACGGCTTGTGCGCCGCCAGGGCGCGGGGGATGTCCACCCCGTCGGTCAGGATGGCGGCGTTGTCCAGCGCGCCGCGCAGGGCGAAATTGAGCGTTCCCTTGGTCGCGGCCAGGGCCAGGCGTTCCCCCTCCTCCGGCGTGACTTCCAGGGTGTAGACGTCCACCGGCGCGACCTTGCCGTCCTCGTCGGCTTCCAGCTTCTCGCCCGTGGCCAGCACCGGCACGTTCTCCAGCACGGTCTTGGCGATGGGCCGGTCGTTCTGCCTGCCGTCGGTGTCCAGGGTCACGAGCACGTCCACGCGGTTGCCCGGCTTGACGAACCCGGACAGCCCCATGACCTTGTTGCCCTTCACGGACATGGCGCGGCGGCCGGGGTTGACCAGGGCGCTGACCCCGCCCGCGGCGATGGCGTCCGAGGCCAGCTTGGCCGAGGTCACGGGCTCGCCCGCGCCCAGGGGGGCTATGAGGATGCGGCCGTCGAGTTCGGCAAGCTCGGCGAAGGCCTGATCGGGAACGCTTTCCTTGAGATAGGGAACGACCTTGAGCATGGTCCCGGAAAGCTTTGTGCCGGGCGTGAGGATGCGCGCGGCCACGACCACCGGCACGGTGGGGCGCGGGGCCTCGGCCTGGGGCGCGTCCTGCGGGGCAACGGAATGCATCCAGCGCAGGGCAAGGAAACCCGCGGCCACGGCCAGGAGCAGGGCCACGCCGATCTGGATGATCTGCCGGTTGCCGTTCATGCCGCTTCCCCTTCCCGCCTAACCCGCCAGGAACGCGCCCGGCATGTAGACGGCCAGGGCCATGCGCGCCCAGCAACCCGCGGCGATGGCCAGTCCATAGCAGAGCCGGGGCAGCCGCGCGCCGTCCGCGGGCAGGGCCAGGGACAGTCCGCCTCCGGCCGCGGCCACCATGGCCGCATCCTTCAGGGCGCGCAGCCGCACGGCCAGGGCGCGGCGGTGAAAGGCGAGCACGACGAGCGCGTACACGCCGCCCAGCAGGCTGGTCAGCACGAAGGCCGAGAGCGCGCCACGCGCGCCGATGAAGGCCCCGGCCGCGGCCAGCAGCTTCACGTCGCCCGCGCCCATCACGCCCATGAGGAAGGGCAGGAGCATGAGCCCCAGCCCCGCGCCCAGGCCGGACAGGGAGAAGAGCAGGCCCTCCGCGCCGCCCCAGAGGCCATGCAGGGCCAGGGCGAGGCACATGGCCGGATAGGTCAGCCAGTTGGGGATGCGCTGCGCGGAAAGGTCCGTGGCGCAGGCCGTCAGAAGGACCAGAGAAAGAAGGATGTCGTGCGCGCTGTCCATGTCTCCCCCAGGGTGGCGCGGTTGGGGCGGGACGGGAAAGGGGGGCGTCCTGGCCGTGCGGCCGGGGCGCCCCCCATCCCGTGCTGTGGTCGTCCCGGCTAGCCCACGCTCATCTTGGACGCGATGCCCTGGAAGGTGTTGGACACGTTCGTGCCCAGGGCGCCGACGGCGGTGACGATGGCGGCGGCGATCAGGGCGGCGATCAGGCCGTACTCAAGAGCGGTGGCGCCTTCTTCGTTGCGGATCAGGGTGATGATGCGGTTCATGGTTCCTCTCCTTTTATGTGCGAAATGTGGTTTCGGGTCGGGGTCCTCTTCCCCCCTTGCCTTTGCCCTCCCTAAGGCAACGCGTGTGCCAAAGCCGCCGGACGAGCCTGCGGCCACGCCTGACGAATGCAATCAACACATTGTTATATTTAAATAATTTTACGATAAAAAAATCGTGGACAGTGCGAAAAAACGACTCCCCTCACCTGTCGACGGCAGGCCGGTTGATCTACCAAAAATAGATCAATTACGCGGAAGATAACGTAAAATGAACCGTATGAATGGCTGTTATCAAAGCAATAGCAGGACTATATGCACGAATCCCGGAACATGAGATTTTCCACTGAAAATAGATTTTTGGGGAGCATCACTCCCCGCGCGGCGAATCGATGCCGTGCTTCTGCAGCTTGTTCCAGAGGTTCTTGGCCGAAATGCCCAGCCGCCGGGCAGCGGCGGTCTGCACGCCGCCGGTCATGCGTAGCGCCGTGAGGATGAGATTCTTCTCGTACAGATTCACGGCCTCGCGCAGGGGCAGCGGGGACTCCACGTGCGCGCCCTCCCCGTCCTGGGACGGCGCGGCGCGCGTCTGGCCCTGGCCGAAGTCGATGTCCGCGGGCTCGATGAGGTCGCCCCGGCGGAAGATGGCCGAGCGCTCCAGCACGTTGGCCAGCTGGCGCACGTTGCCCGGCCAGTCGTAATCGTAGAGCGCCCGCATGGCGCGGGTCGAAAGCTGGGGCGCGCCGGAGCCCAGGCGGGAGGAGATGCGCGCCAGGAAGTGTTCGGCCAGCAATGGGATGTCGTCCTTGCGCTCGCGCAGGGACGGCAGATGGATGGCGGCCACGTTCAGACGGTAGAAGAGGTCCTCGCGGAATTTCCTCTCCCGCACCTGTCCGGCCAGGTCCACGTTGGTCGCGGCCACAATGCGCACGTCGCAGGCGATGGCCTTGGCCCCGCCCACGCGCTCCACCTGCTTCTGCTCCACGGCGCGCAGCAGCTTGGGCTGCAGGTGCAGCGGCATGTCGCCGATCTCATCCAGCAGGATGGTCCCGCCCGAGGCCAGCTCGAACTTGCCGCGCTTGGCCGAAAGCGCGCCGGTGAAGGACCCTTTCTCGTGGCCGAAAAGTTCGCTTTCGAGCAGGTTCTCGGGGATGGCCGCGCAGTTGATCTTGACGAACGGCCCGGCCGAACGCGCCGACAGGGCGTGCACCGTGTCCGCGATCAGCTCCTTGCCCGTGCCTGTTTCGCCGATGATCAGCACCGTGGCGTCCAGGGGCGCGACGCGCTCCACCAACTCCTTGACCCGCCACATGGCCTCGCTCTGGCCGATGATGCGTCCGGCGGGCCCCTCCTTGTCCAGGGTCCGGCGCAGGGAGCGCACCTGGCGCTGCAGGCGCTGCTTCTCCAGAGCGCGGCGGATGACGATCTCCATCTCGGCCAGGGAGAAGGGCTTGGTGAAATAGTCGTAGGCCCCCTGGCGGATGGCCTGCATGGCCGAGTCCTTCTCGGCGTAGCCGGTCATGACGATGATCTCGGTGGCCGGGCTGACCTCGCGGATGCGGGGAATGGCCTCAATGCCGCTCATGCCCGGCAGGCGCACGTCGAGCAGGATGAGATTGTACCCACCCTCCGCCGCCCGCGCCACGCCTTCCTCGGCGGAATAGGCGCTCTCCACGTCGAAGCCTTTCTCGCTCACGGCCTCGCGCAGCATGCCCTGGAAGGCGGTGTCGTCGTCAACGATGAGGATACGGGCGGCAGGCTGTTTTTCCATGAGAGTTGGACCATCCGGTTGCAGGGTGCGTTTTCTTCCCGAAGACGTGGAACTGTCATCCACGCATAATGGATCAATGACCGCGAATCTCCGCCGCGTCAAGTCCGATTTCCACCTGCGCGCCGCCCTTCGCCATTCCGCGCAAAGGCGCGCTGGGCATGCTTCCGGGCGCGCTCGGCCGTCGTCGTGGCGCAGACTGGCACGCGGGTTGCTCTTCACGGGCAGACGGAGTTGCGCTTATGCGAAACAGAACCTGCACATCCTCCCGGCGTCCCAAGGCGCTGCTGCGACGGCTCCGGGCCGCGCACGGCAGTATGTCCGCCGAGTTCGCCCTGATCCTGCCCCTGCTGGTGCTGCTCGCCGTCCTCCTGGTGGAGGGCGGCAACGCGGTGCACGCCTACGCCTCGCTCGTCGAGGCCAGCCGCGAGGGCGCCCGGGCCGTGCTGCGCGACGGCGATGCCGGGGCCGTGTCCCGGATCGTCCAGGCCCTGACCGCGGACCTGCCCGGCGGGCCCGCCACCACCAGCGTCCTCACGGACGCCTCCGGCAACACAGTGACCGTCGAGGTTGGCTATGCCTATCAATCCCTCACCGGGCAGGACGCCTTCACAGCCGTCCTCGGGCCGGACCCGCTCGTGTTCAAGGCCCGGACCACGATGCCCCTGCCGTAGAATGCTGCGTCTGACGCGCGACGAACGCGGGGCGTCCCCCGTGTTCATGGCCCTGCTGCTGCCGGTGCTCATCGGCATCATCGGCATGGCCGTGGACCTGGGCAACGTCTACCTGACCCATACCCGGCTGCAGGCCGCCACGGACGCGGCGGCCCTGGCCGGCAGCCTGGAGCTGCCCGCGGACCCGGACCTGAACAAGGGGCTTGTGTCCGCCGCGGCCGGGAACATGCTGACCACGAACCTGCCGGGCGCGGTGCTCGAATCCGTGGCTCCCGGCGCGGAGACGCGCAGTGTGGAGGTCACGGCCAAGGCCAAGGCCCAGCTCATGCTCATGGGGGTGCTCGGCCTGGCCGACCCCTGGGTGCGCGCCTCGGCCGCGGCCGGGTTCAACAACCTCGAAGTCGTCTTCGTGCTGGACAACACCGGCAGCATGAAGGGCGCGCCCATCACCGCCGTGCGCGAGGCCACGGAAAACCTGGTCGATCTCATCCTGCCCGCGGGCAAGAGCGTCAATTCCAAGGTCGGCCTGGTGGGCTTCCGCGGCAAGGTCCGCCTGCCCGCGGGCGTGGACGGCCTGCCCGCGGGCTGCCGCAACGCGGACGGCAGCGAGAATACCGGCATCCATCCGGACTTCATGCCCCTGTATTGGGCGCTGTCCTCGACCAAACGCAACCAGGTGGACCTGGAGACCTGCCAGGACATCCCCGAGGTGCTGGCCCTGACCGAGGACCGCGACGTCATCCTCTCCTCCCTGGCTACGCACACGGCCCTCGGCAACGCTTCGGGCACGGTCATCTCGGAAGGCATCAAGTGGGGCCGCCACGTGCTCACCCCCGAAGCGCCCTTCACCCAGGGCGACGCCGACCCCAAGTTCCGCAAGATCATGGTCCTGCTCACGGACGGCGACACCGAGGACGGCAAGTGCGGCGGCTCCTACGCCGCCTCCTTCGACCCCAACAACTACTGGACCAACGCCTATTACGGCATGGGCGACAAGAACAGCCACTGCGAGAACGGCGGCAAGCTCAACGCGGCCATGCTCAGCGAGGCCCAGCTCGCCAAGAACGCGGGCATCGAGATATTCTCCATCCGCTACGGCGCCTCGGACAGTGTGGACGTCGGACTCATGAAGTCGGTGGCGTCGAGCAAGGCCGGAACCACGGACCACTATTTCGATGCGCCGTCCACCGCCGACCTGGACGACGTTTTCAAGCAGATCGGACGCCAGCTCGGCTGGCGGCTGCTCAAGTAGGAGGAGCCATGGACGCCACGCGGACGCGAAGACTCGGACGGGAGGAGCGGGGATCGGCCGTGGCCGAGTTCGCCTTCATCCTGCCCGTGCTGCTGGCCCTGATCATGTTCCTCGTCGAGGGCGGCAACCTGTTCCGGGCCTGGCTGACCCTGCAGAAGTCCTCCCAGATGGCGGTGCGCTTCGCCACCACGGGCCAGGGCGACGAGGACGGCACGCGGCTCGCCCAGATCGTGGCGGAGGCGAAGAAGCTCGAAAGCTCCCTGCCGGGCGGGTCTCCGGCCATGACCGTGACGGTCTGCAGCCGCCCGGGCACGGATCTGGCCGCATCCTGCGCCGACGACGATCCGGGGCAGCCCTGCCAGATGGTGGAGGTGCGCACCAGCGTCCTCTATACTCCCTTCACGCCGCTCGTGGCCGCCGCTCTTCCGGAAACGCTGCAGATCCGGAGCACGGAGCGGGGAATCAACGAACCGTGGAAAGTCTGCCAGTAGGCAGGCCCGGCCGCCGACGGGACGTCCTGCGCGCATCATGCGCGAGAAGCCCCCTGCGCACGGCGATGCGCAGGGGGCTTCTCGCGCGCCTGGCCTCCGGGAATCCGGAGCCCCGGACGCGCCGCGTCTGCAGGCGGGCAGATTCCCAAATTTATTCGAACTCCTGATGCAGCCGCCGTTCCAGCGACTTGCGGGCGGATTCGGCGTCGAGCAGGCTCTCCCTGTCCTCCGCCTGCTCCGCCGGACCGGCCCCGGCCCGCACCGGGTAGAGCACGGCCCGCTCCCCATCCAGGAATATCTCCACCTCGTCCCCGGCCTTGAGGCCGAAATGCCGCACCACGGACTGCGGCAACTCCACGATCCCGGCTCCGATCACCCGCACGCGCATGCCGCTCCCTCCGTCGTCCCGCCCCGTCCGCGCCTAACGCTCCGCCTCGTGCGCCTCGGCCGCGCGGTCGCGCCCGAAGTCCGCCTCCTGAAACCCTCCCGAGGCGGGCAGCACGAGATCCAGCCGGTCCAGGGCCTGGGCAGCGGCCCTGGCCTCGCCCACCTGCACGGCCAGGACGTGGCCGCCACTCTTCCTGTCCCTGGACAGAAAA
This sequence comes from Desulfovibrio sp., assembly GCA_022839785.1. Classification (GTDB taxonomy): domain Bacteria; phylum Desulfobacterota; class Desulfovibrionia; order Desulfovibrionales; family Desulfovibrionaceae; genus Alkalidesulfovibrio. The sequence goes on from JALHJW010000004.1 coordinate 342,448, forward strand.
TGCATGTGGTAGCCCGGCAGGTTGATCTTGCCCGCCAGGGCCGGGCAGCGCAGGACCACCAGCGTGCCCTCCGCCTCCCGCAGGTCGAAGACCGTCTGCTGCCTAGTGACCTCGACCAGGGGAGGATAGGGTCTGTCCTGGGCAGGCACGCTGCGCACCCGGACCAGGGGGAAGCGGCCGTCGATGCGCGCGGCGTGGAACAGGTTGGGCTCGGGCATCAACCCGCCCAGGGCCGCCTCCAGGGCCGCGAGATCGGGCAGCCCGGCGAGCAGCGCGCTGCGTTCGGGGCGAAAGCGCACGGCCACGGCGAAGGGCGTTGCGCCCTCGCGCATCGCGCGCACCGAGCCGTCCGCCGCGGCCTGCCAGACCGTGCCGTCCAGCAGGATCATCTCGCCGTTCAGGGCGTGGAAGGTGCCGAGCCCCAGGTCGCCGTGGCGCGGCAGCTCGGCCAGGGGCACGAAGCCCTCGTAGGCCCCGGCCATCAGGCCGTCCAGGGTGGCGGCCTGCCAGAGAACGCCCGTGGCGCGGGCGGACGGCGGCCAAAAGGTCGCGGCCCAAAAAACGAGAACGGCAAGGCTGGCAAGGCGCAGGCGGGCGGAGGCTCCCGGTCCACGGACCGCGCTGCGGGACGGCTTGGGCATGACGGACTCCTGGCTGGATTTTCGAGCAGACTAGCCTGCCCGCGCCCCTGCGGCAAGGGCCTTACGCAGCCGCCCGGCCACGTCCATCCCGGCCTCCCGCCGCTGCGGCGCGGCCTGTTCCGCGATTTTCACGGATTTCTGGAAAAGCTCTTGTCCTCAATCGCGTTACATGTATATGACGGTTTCGGGCGCGTGAGGAGAAGCTTTTGGGTTCTCTTTTCGTCGCCTGTTTTCCTTTTCGGCCCCCCACCCGGCCTCCCGGGACGCAGAAGGCCCCCGCCTCCATTTCGCGTTTCCATCCCCTCGCCTATTCCATACCCTCGAAGGAGACTTTGCCATGTCCTTAGCCGCGTTCCGCACGTCGTCCATCATTCTCGCCGTCCTCGCCGCAGCCGCGGCCGCGGGCGGCCCGGTCCTCGGATTGGACAGCGGCCTCTGCGCCTGGCTGGCCGCGTTCTCCGCCCTCTGCCTGGGCGGGCTCGCCGTGGTCTTCTGCGCGGGCCTCTCGGCCGCCCTTGCGGCCAATGCCGAAACCGCCCGGCGCATCGCCGGGGGCGACTTCGCCGCCGCCTTCGCCGCCTCCTCCGGCGGCCCCCTCGGCGGCTCGCAGGAGGCCCTGGCGGCCATGCTCACCTTCCTCAAGCGCGAACTCGGCTTCTCGCGCGCCATCGTCAGCAGCATCGTCACGCCCTTCGTGGTCACGGACACGGACGAGGTCTTCATCCACGGCAACCAGGGCCTGATCGAGATGCTGCAGCACGAGGGCCGCCCCGAGCAGTACTACGGGCAGAACGTGGCGGTCTTCTTCTACGGGGAGAAGCGGGACACCGTGCTCGGCGTGGCCATGCGCGAGAAGCAGGCCATCAGCAAGGAGGTCGTGTTCACCGGCCGCAAGGGCGGCAAGCGCAACATCCACATCGACGCCTCCCCGCTCTACGACCTCGAAGGCAAGATGATGGGCGCGCTGTGCATCTACACCGACCTCTCCGAGGTGCGCGCCTCCGAAGCCCGGCTGCTCGCCCAGGGCGAGAAGATCGGCGAGGCCGTGCGGCGCATCGACGAGATTTCGGCCAGGCTCGCGGACACCGCCCGCGACCTGACCGCGCAGGTCCACAGCGCCGAAAGCAACGCCTGTCTGCAGTCCGAACGGACCCAGGAAACCTCGCGGGCCATGGACGAGATGAACGCGGCGGTCATGGAGATCGCGCGCAGCGCTAGCGAGGCCGCGCTGCAGGCCAACAAGGCCAGGATCCGGGCCGCCGACGGCTCGACCGTGGTGGATCAGGCCGTGCAGGCCATCGCCGAGGCCAGCAGGCTCTCGGAGGAACTGAAGGCCAACCTGGGCAGCCTGGGCAAGAAGGCCGAGGCCATTGGCACGATCATGGACGTCATCTCCGACATCGCGGACCAGACCAACCTGCTGGCGCTCAACGCCGCCATCGAGGCGGCCCGCGCAGGCGACGCGGGGCGCGGCTTCGCCGTGGTCGCGGACGAGGTGCGCAAGCTGGCGGAAAAGACCATGAACGCCACCAAGGAGGTGGGGGACTCCATCCAGGCCATCCAGAAGGACACCCGGGGCAACGTGGAGGGGGTGGACAAGGCCGCCCTTGCCGTGGAGCGCAGTTCGGGTCTGGCCGCGCAGTCCGGGGTGGCGCTCAAGGAGATCGTGGGGCTGGTGGTGCAGACCACGGACCGCATCGGCTCCATCGCCACGGCGGCGGAACAGCAGTCGGCCGCCAGCGAGGCCATCAGCAACTCCGTGCAGGATGTGCAGGGCATCTGCAAGGGAACGACGGACGAGATGGGTCAGGCCAGCGCGGCCGTGGCCCGGCTGGAGGAGCTTGCCCGCAGCCTGCGCGAGGTGGTGCGCGACACCCTGGCCTAGCCGGTTCCCGTTCCCGGTCGGCCCCTCTTACAGACGCAGGGTGGCCGCGAGACGAAGCGGATACGCGAGCAGGCCGAGGGCGTCGCCGATGTCCCGGCAAACCACGTTCGCGGCGGCCAGGGCCTCGGCCGACGCGCCCTCGCCGCCGACGACGGCGATGCCCAGGGCGGCCTCCCGCAGCATGAGCCGGTCGTTGCGGCCGTTGCCAACCGCCGCGGCGTGCCGTGCCCCGAGGGAGCGGACATAGGCGAGCTTGGCTTCGTCCTGTCTGCCGGGGCCGAGCACGGCCAGGCGGCAGGGAAGCCCTTGCAGCGCGGTCTTTGCCGTGCCGAAGGTGTCGGCCGTGACCACATGCAGCGCGAGACCCGAGGGCGGCTCGGCCAAGAGTCGGATCAACCGCGCGACTCCGGGCGCGAGAGCGCCGTCCAGGGCTACGGTTCCGTTGTAGTCGAGGACCAGATGGCGCAGGTCCAGCGCCTCTCCCCCTGGTATAGCGAAGATGGCCATGGCAGCCTCCGGACGCAGACGGTCAGGACCGTCCGGACGGAACCCCGTCCGACCCGCCGCGGACGAGCCGAAGGCGGCGTTCCCGCATGCGGTCCTGTGCGACGAGTTCTACCGGCCTCCTCCCTGAGCCGCAACTCCATCCGGCAGAAGAACGGCCAGCCGAAACAAAAAGGCCGGGGCGAACCCCGGCCGGTACTCTCATGGCGTCCCCGGCGCGATTCGAACGCACGGCCTACTGCTTAGGAGGCAGTCGCTCTATCCGACTGAGCTACGGGGACGCGTGAAGACGGTGTCTCTATGCATCTTTGCGCCGGGCTGTCAAGGGACGGCGGGGCCGGGCCGTACAAATTTTCGTACCGCACTTTACAATCATCTCCGATGAACTATAGTTCACTCCGCCTTTCCAGTGAACGCCGCGCCCCGGCAGCCGGGCCGCGCGCAAGGAGCGACCGCATGAAATTTCTCCCCAGCATCCTTTGGAGCCTGCTTCTGGGCCTCCTCCTCTCTTCGGCCGCGGGGGCCGCTGCCCTGCCCGACTTCACCGACCTGGCCGAACAGTCCGGCAAGGCCGTGGTCAACATCTCCACGGTCAAGACAGTCAAGGGGTCGGACCGGATGAAGGACTTCTTCCAGTTCCGGCGTCCCCAGCCCGGCGGCCCCATGGACGACTTCTTCGACCAGTTCGAGCGCTTCTTCCGGGAACACCCCCAGCAACAGCAGCGGCCGCAGCGCGAAGGCGCGCTGGGCACCGGCTTCATCATCTCCGAGGACGGGTACGTGGTGACCAACAACCACGTCATCGCCGAGGCCGAGGAGATAAAGGTCAACCTGCAAGGCGTGGACGAGGCCCTGCCCGCGACCATCGTGGGACGCGACAAGGAGACCGACCTGGCCCTGCTCAAGATCGAGGCCAAGCGCACCCTGCCCGTGCTCGCCTTCGGCGACTCGGACAAGGCCCGCGTGGGCCAGTGGGTGGTGGCCATCGGCAACCCCTTCGGCCTGGGGCACACCGTGACCGCGGGCATCATCAGCGCCAAGGGCCGGATCATCGGCGCGGGCCCCTTCGACGACTTCATCCAGACCGACGCCAGCATCAACCCCGGCAACTCCGGCGGCCCGCTGATCAACATGGACGGACAGGTCATCGGCGTGAACACGGCCATCGTGGCCTCGGGCCAGGGCATCGGCTTCGCCGTGCCCTCGAGCATGGTCAGGATGGTCATCGAGCAGCTCAAGTCGGGCGGCAAGGTGGCCCGCGGCTGGCTCGGCGTGACCATCCAGGACGTGAGCAAGGACGCGGCCAAGGCCCTCGGGCTGCCCGAGGCCAAGGGCGCGCTGGTAGCCAACGTGCTGCCCGGCGAGCCCGCGGACAAGGCGGGTATCAGGAACTCCGACGTGATCGTCAAGGTCGGCGGCCAGGACGTCTCCGACTCCTCCGAACTCCTGCGCACCATCGCCAAGCTCAAGCCCGGCGAGAAGATCAGGTTGACCATCTGGCGCAAGGGCAGGACCCTGGAGGTGACCGCCACCCTCGGGCAGCGCGACGCGGACAAGCTGGCCCAGGGCAGGCCCGGCCAGCCCGAGACCGCCCCTGTCGGCGAGATCGCGGGGCTGTCGCTGCGGCCCGTGGACGAGCGCGAGGCCAAGGCGTTGGGCCTGGACCGGCCCCAAGGTCTGCTGGTCATGGACGTCGCGCCCGAATCCCCGGCCGACCAGGCCCAGATCGCCCCGGGCGACGTGATCCTTGAGGTCAACCAGCAGCCCGTCTCCACGGTGGCCGACTTCGAACGCCTCCACGCGGGCGAGGGCAAGGCCAAGGGCGTGCTGCTGGTGCTCATCAAGCGCCAGGGCCGCAACGTCATCCGGACCATCACCGTTCCCCAGAAATAGGACCGCCGGGGGGAGGGCCACGGCCCTCCCTCCTGGCTTTTCGGGTGCCCATGACCTCCTTCGCCCCCGCCGTCCTCTTCGCGCCCTGCAAGGTCAATCTCGTGCTGCGCATCACGGGCCTGCGCCCGGATGGACGGCACGATCTCGAAACGCTCTTCTACCCCCTTCCCGATCCCCACGACGTGATCCGCGTGCAGCCCGCTCCCGCGGGCGCGGGGCTGCGCCTCTCGTGTCCCGGCGTGGACTGCCCGCCGGAGAGGAACCTGCTGTGGCGCGCCTGGGACGCCTTCGCCGCGGCCTCGGGACTGCGGCCGGACCTGGACGTGCAGGTGGAGAAGCGCATCCCCTCGGGCGCGGGGCTGGGCGGCGGCAGTTCGGACGCCGCCGCGCTGCTCGCCTGGCTCAACGCCCAGGCGGGCGAAGCCGCGCTTCCGCCCGGACGGCTGGCCGAGGCGGCCCTTTCGCTGGGCGCGGACGTGCCATTCTTCCTGCTCTGCCGTCCGGCCCTGGCCCGCGGCGTGGGCGAGCTTCTGACCCCGGTGGACGTCGATCTCTCGGCCTTCTCCCTCCTGCTGCTCTGCCCGGACGCGCACGTGGACACGGCCTGGGCCTACCGCGCCTGGGACGAGCGCTGCCAGGGCGGACCGAGGCCCGGCAGCCTGCTCGGCGTCTTGACAGCCCCCGGCGAAGCGGATACAGGCTCTCTTTGCCCTTGGCCCCTCTGCCTGGAGAACGACTTTGAAAGCGCCGTCTTTCCTTCGTTTCCGGGGCTTCGGCGGCTCAAGGAGCAGGTGATGCGGCTCGGTGCGGCAGGGGCCGTGATGAGCGGAAGCGGCGCGAGCATCGTGGCCGCTTTTCGCGACTTGAACGAGGCCGAACATGCCGCGGCTGTCCTGCGGAACGACGACGCAGGGGGCCTGAGAGCCTTTGTGCTCAGACCCTGAGTAGGGGAGTCGCCAAGTTGGCAAGGCAACGGGTTTTGGTCCCGTCATTCGAGGGTTCGAATCCTTCCTCCCCTGCCATATTTCTACAAGAAGGTCCGGACGAAATGGCGCTGCACGGTGATCTCAGGATACTTTCCGGTACGGCCAACCCCCAGTTGGCCGAGGCCATCTGCGACCATATGGGCTGCAAACTCACGCCCATCCTGGCCGAAACCTTCTCCGACGGCGAGATCCGCATCGAGATCGGCGCCAACGTGCGCGGCGCGGACGTCTTCGTGGTCCAGCCGACCTGCTCGCCGGTGAACTTCAACCTCATGCAGCTCGGCCTGATCCTGGACGCGCTCAAGCGGGCCAGCGCCTCGCGCGTGACCGCGGTGGTGCCCTACTACGGCTACGCCCGCCAGGACCGCAAGGTGGTGCCCCGCGCCCCCATCTCCGGCAAGCTGGTGGCCGATTTCCTGTCCGTGGCCGGCATGCACCGCCTGCTGACCATCGACCTGCACGCCGGGCAGATCCAGGGCTTCTTCGACCTGCCCGTGGACAACCTCTTCGCCGCTCCGGCCCTGCTCGCCTACATCAAGGAGGCGTACAAGGGGCAGGAGATCGTGGTGGTTTCTCCCGACGCGGGCGGCGTGGAGCGCGCCCGCGCCTACGGCAAGCGCCTCGGCGCCAGCCTGGCGATCATCGACAAGCGCCGCGACGAGCCGAACAAGGCCAAGGCCATGAACCTCATCGGCAACGTCAAGGACAAGGTGGCCATCGTGCTCGACGACATGATCGACACCGCGGGCACCATCAGCGAGGCCGCGGCCGTGCTCGTGGAGCACGGCGCGAGCAAGTGCGTGGCCTGCGCCACCCACGCCGTGCTCTCCGGACCGGCCATCGAGCGGCTGGAGAACTCGCACTACGCCGAGGTCGTGGTCACGGACACCGTGCCCCTCGGCCCCAAGGCCAAGGAATGCAGCAAGATCAAGGTGATGTCCGTGGCCGGGCTGCTGGCCAAGGCCATCCACAACATCCATACCGAATCCTCGGTGAGCGTCCTGTTCGTCTAGCCACGACGCCCGCCACGAGACCGAAAGGAGTCCAGCAATGTCCCAGCAAGTCGAACTGACCGCAACCCCCCGCAGCATCACCGGCACCGGTCCCGTCAAGGCCATCCGCGGCGAGGGCCTGGTCCCCGGCGTGTACTACAACGGCCAGGGCGAGAACATCCTGGTGCAGATCCCGGAGCTGGCCCTGTCCAAAGCCTACGAGAAGGTCGGCCTGTCCCACGTCCTGACGCTGAAGATCGATCAGGACGGCAAGGTGATCGAGAAGCCCAGCCTGATCCGCGAGCTGAAGCGCCATCCCTTCAAGCGCCAGATCCTGCACGTCGACTTCCTGGGCATCGACCTGACCAAGAAGATCCGCGTGGACATCCCGGTGCGCATCACCGGCAAGTGCAAGGGCGTGGTCCTGGGCGGCGTGCTGAACGTCTTCCGCGAGCACCTGACCATCGAGTGTCTGCCCCTGGCCGTGCCCGACGCCATCGTCATCGACGTCACCGAGATGGAGATCGGCCAGAACCTGCAGGTGGCCGACGTGAAGGCCCCCGAGGGCGTCTCCGTGGTATACGACGAGAACTTCTCCGTGGTCGGCGTGGCCACGCCCGAGGCCGAGGCCGAGGCCGAGGCCGCCGAAGGCGCCCAGGCCTAGGACCCGGACGTCCGAGAACCGGCGGGCTCCAAGGTCGTCTTGGAGCCCGCTTTTCTTTGCAGGACCGGCGTGATGGACTACAGAGGGCTGATCGTGGGCCTGGGCAATCCCGGCCCCACGTACGAACGGACCCGCCACAACGCGGGCTTTCTGCTCGTGGACGCCGTGCTGGCCGAAATAGCCGCCAAGCCCTACCGCCGCGCGACCAGGCTGCCCTCCCCGTCCGACTTCGAGCTGTGGAGCGTCTCCCTGCCTCGGGTCAAGGGAGACTTCCTGCTCGCCAAGCCCATGACCTTCATGAACCTCTCGGGCCGCGCCGTGGTCCGCATCTGCATGGAGAACGGCGTCAGGCCCGAATCCGTGCTCGTGGCCCACGACGAGATGGACCTGCCCTTCGGCCGCCTCAAGGCCAAGCTCGGAGGCGGCGACGCGGGACACAACGGCCTCAAGTCCATCGCCGCGGAGTTGGGCACGGAGCGATTCCTGCGTCTGCGCATCGGCATCGGACGCCCGCCCGAGGGAACGGCCGTCACGGACTACGTGCTCTCGCCCTTCTCCCCCGCGGAGGAGACAGGGCTGCCTCTGGTGCTGGCCGCGGCGCGCGACTCGCTGCCGCTTTTCTTCGGCAAGGGACTGGCCGCGGCGCAGCAGTTCCTGCACGTTTTCGACCTCGGCCCCGAGCCCCGGACGCCCGCTCCCGAATCGGACACGTGACCATCCGCATTGGACTTAATCGGCGGAATAGCGTATCACATCGTTGGTCCGGTGTCTGGACTGCGGAGGAGAATCCTTGTTCCAAATCAATGAACTGGTGGTCTACCCGGCACAGGGCGTCGGCCGGGTCGAGCGGATCGAAGCGCAGGAGATCCGCGGCGCCAAGACCGAGTTCTACATCGTCCGCATCCTGGCCAACAACGTCACGCTCATGGTGCCCGTGGCCAACGCCGTGGCCGTGGGTCTGCGCAGCGTCTGCAGCGCGACCGAGGCCGAGGCGGTCATGGCCGTGCTGCGCGACCGCTCCGACTTCACCGGCTACACGGGCCAGAACTGGAACCGCCGCTACCGCGAGTACTCCGAGAAGCTCAAGAGCGGCAATCTCACCGACGTGGCCTACGTGCTCAAGGAACTGCTGCTCATCGGCCGAGACAAGGAGTTGTCCTTCGGCGAACGCAGGCTGCTGGAGCAGGCCATGAGCCTGATCACCCTGGAGCTGGCCTTCGCCCTGGACAAGGACCAGGAGGAGATCAGGGTCGCCATCCAGGAAATGTTCGCCGACATCCTGGGCGAGGACGGGAAAGTGTAGCGCAGGGCTTGCCAAGCGCCGCGGTTTCCGCTAGCTTTTTTCCGCTGATCCCCGAAACCACACCAGCATCCGGTTTCACCCGTTGACGTTTCACTGCTGTTTGCCGCTGTCTCATCTGTTGCCTTCGTGCTGTTCGGCGAGTCGTCCGGCAGCCTGTCGACGGGCCTTCCGATGCCGCGTGTGCTGAAAAAGCCGGACCTGTTGTTGCCGTTTCACAGAGTCGATGCACAGCTTCCGCCGCGTCCCCACGCCGGAACGACAACCACCATAACGGGCTAACCACTCGAAAACCGCTTCGCGGCCCACGGACAACGTCCCGCCCGGCCGGAGAACCCATCCCATGACACGTCCCTCCCGCGGCCGCAAAAAGACCGCCCCAGAAGCCGTTCCGACCGAAGAACATCTTCCCGTTGCCGAGACCACATCCAGAGGATCGCCGATGAATCTATCCGAGCTGAAGCTCAAGAGCATGACAGAACTCATGGAGCTGGCCTCCGAGTTCAAGATCGAAAACCCGAGCAACATGCGCAAGCAGGAGCTGATCTTCGCCCTGCTGCAGGCCTGCGCCTCCCAGAACGGGGCCATCTACGGCGAGGGTGTTCTGGAGATCCTGCCCGACGGCTTCGGCTTCCTGCGCTCGCCCATGTACAGCTACATGCCGGGCCCGGACGACATCTACGTCTCGCCTTCCCAGATCCGCCGCTTCGGCCTGCGCACCGGCGACGTGGTCTCCGGCCAGATCAGGCCGCCCAAGGAAGGCGAGCGCTATTTCGCCCTGCTGCGCGTGGACCACATCTGCTTCGCTCCGCCCGAGGCCACCAAGACCGTGGTCCTCTTCGACAACCTGACGCCGATCTACCCGGACGAACGCTTCGTGATGGAAAACGGGGAGAAGAACTACTCCTCCCGCGTCATCGATCTGCTCGCGCCCATCGGCAAGGGCCAGCGCGGCATCATCGTGGCCCCGCCGCGCACCGGCAAGACCATGCTCCTGCAGACCATCGCCAACTCGCTCAACGCCAACAACCCGGACGTCTACCTCATCGTCCTGCTCATCGACGAGCGGCCCGAGGAAGTCACGGACATGGAGCGCTCGGTGCGCGCCGAGGTGGTCAGCTCCACCTTCGACGAGCCGCCCCAGCGCCACGTGCAGGTGGCCGAGATGGTGCTCGAAAAGGCCAAGCGCCTGGTGGAACGCAAGCGCGACGTGGTCATCCTGCTCGACTCCATCACCCGCCTGGGCCGCGCCTACAACGCCGTGACCCCGTCCTCGGGCCGCGTGCTCTCCGGCGGTCTGGACGCCAACGCCCTGCAGCGCCCCAAGCGCTTCTTCGGCGCGGCGCGCAACATCGAGGAGGGTGGCAGCCTGACCATCATCGCCACCGCCCTCATCGACACCGGCTCGCGCATGGACGAGGTCATCTTCGAGGAGTTCAAGGGCACCGGCAACATGGAAATCTACCTCGACCGCCATCTGGCCGAGAAGCGCATCTACCCCGCCATCGACATGAACCGCTCCGGCACCCGCAAGGAAGAACTGCTGCTCTCCGACGAGGTCCTCAACCGCGTCTGGATTCTGCGCAAGGTGCTGGCGCCCATGAACTCCATCGACTCCATGGAGTTCCTGCTGGACAAGATGCGCGGCACCAAGGCCAACGCCGAGTTCCTGAACATCATGAACCGCTAGCCGCGGCGTCGGCAAAGGCGCGCATAGCGCACGTACGGGGGGCTGCGGCCCCCCTTTACGTTTGCCGCCCCGGGCATTACATACGGCTATCTCCGGAAGGACGCCAACCACCGAACCATGCAGCCGACGCGCACCGCCAACATCCTTCTCGCGGCCATCCTCCTGGCCGCCCTGGCCGCGCCCATGGGGGTTCTGCTCTCCTCCACGGCGCACGGCTCCCTGTTCGAGTTCACCATCAAGGACGAGCGCGAACTGGGCCGCAAGTTCAATACCGCGGTGCGCGCCAGCCTGCCCATCATCGAAGACCCCGAGATCAAGGAGTACGCCCAGGACCTGGGCAGGCGCATCATCGCCGTGATGCCGCCGCAGCCCTGGGACATCGAGGTCAACGTGGTCCGGAGCAACATGCTCAACGCCTTCGCCGGTCCGGCGGGCTACGTCTTCCTCTTCTCCGGCCTGATCCTCGAATTCGAGCACGAATCCGATCTGGCGGGCGTGCTGGCGCACGAACTGGCGCACGTCTCGCAGCGCCACCTGGCCGACCGCATTCAGAAGTCCCAGATCGTGGCGCCCGCGGCCATGATCGGCATGCTCGCGGGCGCATTCCTGGGGGGCGGCCAAAGCACCAAAGCGGCCCTGGCCATCGGCTCCCAGGCGCTGGGCACCAGCGCCATGCTCAGCTTCACCCGCGAGAACGAACGCGACGCCGACCAGATCGGCATGGGCTATCTGATCAAGGCCGGGTTCAACCCCTGGGGCCTGGTGCGCGGCTTCAAGGTCATGCGCAGAAAGCAGTGGATCATGGGGCGCGACATCCCCTCCTATCTCTCCACCCACCCCGGCTTGGACGAGCGCATCGACTACATCTCCTCCAGGGTGGAGCAGTTGCCCGAGGATGTCCGCAACCGCCCGGAGAACGACGAACGCTTCGAGCGGGTCAAGACCCTCATCCGCTCCCGCTTCACGGACGTGACCCTGGCCATGGGCTACTACAACCAGCTTGAGCCGGGCAAATGGACCTGCCTCGACTACATGGGCCACGGCATCCTGCTCGAACGCATGAATCGCATGGCCGACGCCTCGCACGAGTTCGAGAAAGCGCTCTCCTGCGCGCCTTCCGACTCCCTGGTGGCGCGCGAGGCCGGACGCTTCTACTTCCAGATGGGCTCCTTCGAGCGCTCCGCCGCGCTGCTGCAAAAAGCCGTGATGCTGAATCCCAGGGACCTCATGACCTACTTCTTCTACGCCCGGCTGCTGGGCGAGAAGAAGGACTACGCCCAGGCCATCGACTACATGGAGCGGGTGCGCAAGAAGGTCCCCGACGATCCCGAGATCCGCTACTACCTCGGCCGCTTCTACGGCGAATCCGGCGACGCCTTCCAGGGCCATCTGCAGCTCGCCTACGCCTCGCTCTTCAAGAACGAGCAGAAGCCGGCGGATTTCCAGCGCCGGCAGGCCGAGCGCTTCGCCGCCACGGAGGAGCAGAAGAAGGCCCTGGAGGAATTCGAGTCCGCCTACAACGAACGGGCCGAATTCTGGTGATCCCCAAAGACGCCCGCGCGAACCGGACAGACGTGACCCGCCCCTCCCCCCGCCATACCCGCCACGTGCTCGTGCGCCACGCCTCGGGTCTGCGCGTGGCCGTGGCCCCCATGCCGCACGTGCGCTCGGCCGCCGTGGGCGTGTGGATCGCCGCGGGCTCCCGCCAGGAGACGGCGGGCCTCGAAGGCGCGGCGCATCTGTGGGAGCACATGGCCTTCAAGGGCACCGGCCGCCGCAGCGCCCTGGACATCGCCCGCTCCCTGGACCGCCTGGGCGGGCTCTCCAACGCCTTCACCGGTCGCGAAGACACCTGCTTCCACGCCCGGGTGGTGGCTTCGGGCCTGCCCGAGGCCTTCGACATCCTCTCCGACCTCGTGCTGCACCCGCTTCTCGATCCCGCGGAACTGGCCCTGGAAAAGGGCGTGATCCAGCAGGAGATCGCGGCCGTGGACGAAACGCCCGAGGAGTCCGCCTTCGAGACCTTCTGGCAGTCCCTGTGGAGCGACCCCGCCGTGGCCCATCCCATCCTCGGCACCGCCGACTCGGTGGGAAACCTGTCGCGCGAGGCGCTGCGGGGCTGGCGCGCCGCGCACTACACCGCGGACCGCATCATCGTGGCCGCAGCCGGGGCCGTGGACCCGGACGCCTTTTGCGCCGCCGCGCAGCAGGCCTTTGCCGGGCTCGGCGGCAGCGCCCCGTCGCTCCCGCTCCCCTCGCCGCGCTTTCGGCCGTGCGGCCTGGCCGTGGAGCGGGACGTGGAGCAGAGCCACGTGCTCCTGGCCTATCCGGCGGCCTCCCTGGCCGATCCCGGCCGCTACGCCTGGTCCTGCCTCTCGGCCCTGCTGGGCGGACAGATGTCCTCGCGCCTCTTCCAGGAGGTGCGCGAAAAGCGCGGCCTGGCCTACTCCATATCCTCGCACCCGCAGGCCCTCACCGATTGCGGCATCCTCGAAATTTACGCCGCGGCCTCGCCCGAGCGCACGGGCGAGCTGCTGCGCGTCGTGCGCCGCGAAATCACGGCCGTGGCCGAGGGCGGCGTGACCGCCGAGGAGCTGGCCCACGCCAAGAAACACCTCACCGGCCTGCTCTTTTTGGGCGACGAGTCCACCGAGGAGCGCATGCTGCGCATGGCCCGCAACGTGGCCCTGCACGGCCGCCACGTGCCCGTGGAGGAGGCCGCGGCCATGATCGACGCCGTGACCCTCGACGAAGTGCGCGACGCGGCCGCCACCCTGGGCGACCCCGGCGGCGCTGCGCTGCTGGTGCTTGCACCCGAGGTCGATGCGGCCTGGGCCGGGACCTTCGACAAGGAGTTCGCCACGCCGTGAGCCCGGGACTCGTCTGGCGTATCGGCGGCGCACGGCTCTTCGTGCGCCGGGGCGATCTGACCCGCATGGCCGCGGACGCCATCGTCAACGCGGCCAATTCCTCGCTCCTGGGCGGCGGGGGTGTGGACGGGGCCATCCACGCGGCGGCCGGGCCGAGGCTCCTTGCGGCCTGCAGGGCCATCGTGGCCGAGCACGGCCCCCTGCCGCCCGGCCGGGCCGTGATCACTCCGGGCTTCGACCTCCCCGCGCGCCACGTCATCCACACCGTGGGTCCCGTCTGGCGCGGCGGCGCGGCGAACGAGCCCGCCCTGCTCGCCTCCTGCTACGACCAGTGCCTTGCCCTGGCCACGGCGCACGCGCTTTCCAGCATCGCCTTCCCGGCCGTGAGTTGCGGGGTCTACGGCTATCCGATAGACTTGGCAGCTCCTCTGGCCCTCTCCCGCCTCGCGGCGGGGCTTGCGGCGGGGCGAGCGGCCCTGGCGGGCATGGTCCTCTTTTCGAACGACGCCTTCACCGTGTGGGCCAGAGCGGCGCACGCCCTGCTGGGCGCCCCCGGAGAGCCCGCCAAGGACGACATCATATGAGCGAGCAGTCACAGATGAAAGGCACCACCATCCTCGCGGTGCTCGACGACACGGGCGTGACCGTGGCCGGAGACGGCCAAGTGACCCTGGGTCAGGCCATCGTGGTCAAACATGGCGCGCGCAAGGTACGCCGCCTGCACAAGGACCGCATCGTGGCCGGATTCGCCGGGTCCACGGCCGACGCCTTCACCCTCTTCGAGCGCTTCGAGGCCAAACTGGAACAATTCAAGGGAAACCTCGCCCGTTCCGCCGTGGAGTTGGCCAAGGAGTGGCGCACGGACAAGTACCTGCGCCGCCTGGAGGCCATGCTCCTGACCAGCGACGGCAAGCAGGTGCTGATCATCTCCGGCAACGGCGACGTCATCGAGCCGGACGACGGACTGGCCGCCATCGGCTCGGGCGGAGCCTACGCCCTGGCCGCCGCGCGGGCGCTGAGGCGCAACACGGCCCTGCCCTCGCGCCAGATCGCTGAAGCCGCCATGCGCATCGCGGCCGAGATCTGCGTCTTCACCAACGACAACCTGGTCATCGAGACCCTGGACGCCCCATAGCCATGCAGGACGCCCCCACTCCCAAGCCCTCGCGCCTGCCCGCGCGCGAACCGGACGGCGCGGCCGAGGCCCTGACCTCGCTCACCCCGCGAGAGATCGTCTCCGAACTGGACCGCTACGTCATCGGTCAGCCCGAGGCCAAACGCATGGTGGCCATCGCCATGCGCAACCGCTGGCGGCGCATGCGCCTCGACCCCGCGCTACGCGACGAGATCGCTCCCAAGAACATCATCATGATGGGCCCCACGGGCGTGGGCAAGACCGAGATCGCCCGCCGTCTGGCCAAACTCTGCAAGTCGCCCTTCTTCAAGGTCGAGGCCACCAAGTTCACCGAGGTGGGCTACGTGGGCCGCGACGTGGAGTCCATGGTGCGCGACCTGATGGAGATCGGCGTGGGCATGGTCAAGAAGGAGGAGGCGGCCAAGGTCGCCATCCAGGCCGAGAAGCGCGCCGAGGACATGCTCCTCGACCTGCTCCTGCCCGGCTCACGCCCGGCCGACTTCGCCGCCGGTCCGGACGGTGCGGCAGTCCCTGCCGACCCCGCCTCCACGCGCGAGAAGTTCCGGCGCATGTGGCGCGACGGCCGCCTGGACGACCGGGAGGTCGAACTCGACGTGGCGGTGCAGGGCGGCCCCCAGATGGAGATCATGTCCATGCCGGGCATGGCGGACATGGGCTCGCAAATCCAGGACATGCTCTCCAACGTCTTTCCGCAGAAGAAGAAACGCCGCCGCGCCAAGGTGCGCGAGGCCTTCGACCTGCTCGTGCAGCAGGAGAGCGAAAAGCTCGTGGACATGGACAAGGTCGTGGAGACGGCGCGGCAGCGCGTGGAGCAGTCCGGCATCCTGTTCATCGACGAGATCGACAAGATCTGCGCCGGGGAGCGCAAGGGCCAGGGCGCGGACGTCTCGCGCGAGGGCGTGCAGCGCGACCTGTTGCCCGTGGTCGAGGGCTGCGTGGTGAACACCAAGTACGGCATGGTCAAGACCGACCACATCCTGTTCATCGCCGCCGGGGCCTTCCACATCTCCAAGCCCTCGGACCTCATCCCCGAACTGCAGGGCCGCTTCCCCCTGCGCGTGGAGCTTGCCGACCTCACGGCCGACGACTTCTACCGCATCCTCACCGAGCCGCAAAACGCCCTCTCGGTGCAGTACACGGCCCTGCTCGGCACGGAAGGGGTGGACGTCTTCTTCACGGACGACGCCCTGCGCGAGATCGCGGCCATCGCCGAGGAGATCAACCGGGAAACCGAGAACATCGGCGCGCGCCGCCTGGGCACGATCATGGAGCGCGTCCTCTCGGACCTCTCCTTCGAGGCCCCGGACATGGGCGGCCGTGCCGTCATGATCGATCGCGCCTACGTGCAGGACGCCCTCAAGGACGTGCGCGAAAATCGTGACCTTTCCCGCTTCATTCTTTAAAAGGAGCCGCCATGAACGCCTGCATCACCCCCCAGGACAAGGCCCGCCTGATCATGGAGGCGCTGCCGTTCATCCGGCAGTTCCACGGCAAGACCATCGTCATCAAGTACGGCGGACACGCCATGGTGGACGAGACCCTGAAGCGCCAGTTCGCCCAGAACGTCCTGCTGCTCAAATACGTGGGCATCAATCCGGTCATCGTCCACGGCGGCGGCCCCCAGATCAAGGACATGCTCGCCAAGCTGAACATCCAGAGCGAGTACCGCCAGGGCCTGCGCGTCACCGACGACGCCACCATGGACGTGGTGGAGATGGTCCTGGTGGGCAAGGTCAACAAACAGATCGTGGGGCTCATCAACCAGCACGGCGGCAGGGCCGTGGGCCTGTCCGGCAAGGACGGCCTGCTGCTCGGCGCGCGCAAGCTGGAGATGGTGCTGGAGCACAAGGACGCGCCGCCCGAGATCATCGACCTGGGCAACGTGGGCGAGGTCATGTCCGTGAACAACGCCCTCATCCGCTCGCTGCTGGCCGAGAACTTCATCCCGGTCATCGCACCCGTGGGCGTGGACGAGCACGGACAGACCTACAACATCAACGCCGACTCCGTGGCCGGGGCCGTGGCCGCCTCGCTGAAGGCCAAGCGCCTGCTCCTGCTCACCGACGTGGCGGGCGTGCTGGACAGGGACAAGCGGCTCATCCCCTCCTTCACCCGCCTCGAAGCCGTGGAGGCCATCGACAACGGCACCGTCACCGGCGGCATGATCCCCAAGCTCAAATGCTGCCTCGAAGCCGTGGAGCACGGCGTGGAAAAGGTCCAGATCATCGACGGACGCGTGGAGAACTCCATCCTGCTGGAGCTGTTCACGGACTCGGGCATCGGGACCGAGATCGTGATCTAGCGCCAGCCGGAAGAATCCCCGGCGACAGCCCCGCTGTCCGCAACAAGAACGGGGCCGTCTTCTCACGAAGACGGCCCCGTTCGCATTCGGACGGGTCGGCGCGGCGCTAGATGAAGAGCAGCTGCACCAGCACGAAGAGGGGAACGAGGATGCCCGCGCTCCAGGCCATGTAGCCGAAGAAGCTGGGCATCTTCACGCCGCTGGTCTCGGCGATGGAG
>JALHJW010000038.1 GCA_022839785.1 Desulfovibrio sp.
CTTCGGCCTGAAGACCGCCGTCTGGGCCAGTGAAGTGCGGCGGCACATCGAGCGGCTGAAGGGATTGTATCCGCGGGTCACGGTCGGACAACTGGGCGGCGCCGTGGGCACCATGGCCGCCCTGGGTCCCAGGGGGCGGGAGACGGCGAAGCGGACCATGGAACTGCTCGGCCTGCAATGGCGGCCGCCGGCCTGGCACACCTCCCGGGACAATATGGCGGAGGCCGCCTCCTTTTGCGCTATCCTGGCCGGCACCCTCGAGAAGACGGCCAATGAAATTTTTCTTCTCTCCAAAACCGAGGTCGCCGAGCTGGCGGAAGCGCCGCCGGGGAGCATGATGAGCAGCACCATGCCGCACAAGCGCAATCCGGTGCTCTGTCAGCGGGTCGCGGCCCTGGCCCGGCAGATCAGGTCCCTTGCCGGCGCTGTCCTGGAGAGCATGGCCCATGAACATGAACGCGATCCGCGCCTGCTGTGGTCCGAGTGGCTTGCCATGCCGCAGATCGCCATCTATACGGGGACGGCGGCGGACTGCCTGGTCCGGGTCCTGGAGGGCCTGATTGTCTCGGAAGGAAACATGCGGAAGAATCTCCTCCTGCACAAGGACATGGTGATGTCCGAATGGCTGTTGTTCCGGCTGGCCCCGGGCATGGGCAGGACGCGCGCCCAGGAAAAGCTCCACGCGCTGCTGCCCCGGGCCGGCGGGGAAAACATCGGTCTGCGGGAGCTGCTGGCCGGGGACGAGGAGATTGGACCGCTGCTTCACGCGGAAGATATGGAGTTTCTCGATCATCCTGAACGCTATACCGGCCTGGCGGCTGCGCTGGTGGACGATACCCTGGCCGAAATCACGGCCCAGCGCCGGAACGACCCGGAGGTGCTTCGCGGATGACCTGCCATGCCCCCAGGAGCCACATTGTCGATTCCCGTTTTTACGGCGGCGGCTATGCCACCATGGAAGCGCGGCGGCTTTTCTGCGATCTGCGCAGGCTCCAGCGCTGGCTCGACGTCGAGGCGGCCCTGGCCTTGAGCCAGGCCGAGCTGGGGACCATCCCCGCTTCCGCGGCCCGGGAAATTGCGGAAACCGCCCGGCTCGACCTGCTGGATCAGACGGCCATTAAGGAAGATATCGCCCGGACCGGCCACTCGCTGATCCCGCTGCTCAACGCCTGGCAGAAGGTGGTCTCCCCTGAGGCGGGCCGATACATCCATTACGGCGCCACCACCCAGGACATCCAGGATACCGCCCAATCTCTTGAAATAAAGGATGTGCTGGCCATTCTGGAGCGGGATGCGGGCCGCATCATTGCCCGGCTTGCCGCCCTGGCCGAAACGTACCGGGACGTGGTGACCATTGCCCGGACCCACGGCCAGCAGGCCTTGCCCACCACCCTGGGGGCCAAGCTGGCCGTATGGCTGGATGAAATGATCCGCAACGGCAACCGGCTGCGGAACTGCCGGCACAGCGTCCCGGTCGCGCAATTGTTCGGCGGGGTGGGCACCATGGCGGCGTTCGACGGCCACGGCATTGAACTGCTCAACCGCTTCTCGGCCCGGCTGGGCCTGGCCCCGCCGTTATCGGCCTGGCACACCTCGCGGGACCGGCTGGCCGAGCTGCTGGCGCAGACCCATCTGTAGGTGGCGCTCATGCTTAATCCCGATGGCCGCGGGGTGTGCCCGGTCAGCTTTTATGCCGGGGGGCGACACCTGTCAGGCTAATGCCTCGGGGCTGCAGCTTGATGGGCGCCTGGTGCCCTATGATTCCGAGGCCCAGGAGCCTTGCTATTACTTTGACCCGGCCCAGGCGGTTTTTGTAGGGGGGCAGTTCAACGGGGCGGGCTGGGCCATCAACCGGCGGCTGTCCGACCAGCACAGCGAGGCGGCGGAGGGGCAACTGCTGCTGGACTTCGTCCAAGGCCGCGGTGTCGCGACCTCCTCATTCAAAGAAGTTGTACGCGGCTGCTTGCTCGGTGGTTTGGGGTTCCTGCTCATTCGAGGTAACCTGCCCCACTTCGTCTCACTTAAAACACGTCTAGCTTGTTCGTCCATTTCCGGCCCTCCTCAAACCCCCGTTCGGATTTGGTAAAGGGCACTCGAACGGGAGGCCCGGCGAAGGCTTCAGCCCCTGTGATCCTTTACCTCGGTTACGTCTCAGGGTCGCTGGAGCACTTCCGGCCTGTCCTCCCACAGAGGCCGATAATCCGGGTCGAAGTTGTACATCTTGATCATGAAATCGGCCATGTTCTCGGCCTCGATCTCATGGGTCCGCGCATCAATCACCCGCCCGTGACG
>JALHJW010000039.1 GCA_022839785.1 Desulfovibrio sp.
ATGCGTTCCGAGGGCGCGCAGCGCTCCGGCAGCGACATAAGGAATATCCCGGCTGCGTGGTCCTACACGCCGGGAGAGTACTTCACGGTGATCGATCCCCGGATGTTGCAGATGGCGGTGATTTCAAACGTGTCAGCCCCCGTGGCGGGCACATGGAAGGTGTAGACGAAGGTGTCCCCGGCCTGCTTGCTGTACTCGCCCCGCGAGACGACCAGGCCGTTCTTCTTCACGATCACCTCCCTGACGTAGTGCCTGTCGGGGTTGTTCGAGGGATGGGTGATCTGCACGGAAAGAATCTGGGCCTTGTGATCGTAGACCACTTCCATCCTGTCTGGGCTGTGCGCCAGGCCCGTGCAGGGCAGGCTGAGGACAAAGAGGGCGGAAACGAGGATGACCAGGATACGGGCGGCGGCCGTCTTCTTCATGGGAACACTCCTTTCACTTGCGTTCGTTCACGATTCCACGGGGACCCCGAGGAGCCCCATCATCTCATCCACGGTCTGGACCGGCCTGGAACAGGCGAAATTCCGGCACACGTAGGCCGTCGCCGGGCCTCCGCCGGTCTTCATCTCCTCCGCGCGGGGGGCGATCGCCGTGAGGGCGGCCGACCCGGTCCCCTGCGGCCGGAACAACAGGACCCGGTGGGGAAGAAACGCCCGCCTCACCGCGTCCAGCATCGCCTGCTGGATCGTGCGGCCGCGGTTGTCGGGCAGGGGATTGGAGAGCCCCGCCGTGATCACGATGGCCGCCCGCGTGCCGCGCTCCCCGAGCTGCTCGATGAGCCCGGGGATCGTGGCCGGCGGCGTACAGATGACGGCCACGTCGGGCGTCAGCGGCAGGTGTGCGACGTCCGGGTACGTGAGTACGCCGGCGACGGCCGGGTACTTGGGGTTCACCGGCATGATCGGCCCCGTGAACCCGCCCTTGAGCAGATTGCGCATGACCACTCCGCCGATGCTGTTCGGGCTGTTGGACGCCCCAATCACTGCGACGGACGTTGGTCGGAACAGCGAGTCCAGGTTGCGCACGCTCATGCTCGTTCTCCGCTGCGTCTCTTGTAGAACCTATCCCACAATCCGACTCGCTTCCAGAGCGAGGACCGGGAAGGCTCCAGGCGACCGCGGCTGGATCCGCCGGGCCGACGTTGGCGGCGCTCGCTTCGGACGGTATGCTGGGCCGATCGGGGCGGTGCCGCCCCTGCCGCGGCCGGCACTCGCCGTCGGCTACCCCAGTCGCAGCGCCGGGCGTCCGCGCCCCGCAGATACAGGGAAAGGCCATGAACAAGCGACGTTGCATTCGACTCTGTCTGGTGACTTTGCTGGCGGTCCTGCCCGTCCTGCCGGGCGGCTGCAAGCGCGGCGAGGCTCCGACCGCCACCGACTCCGCACCTGCAACAGCGTCAAGTTCGGGGGTTAGCGACCTCATTCTGCCCGAGATGGACTTCACCAGGTTGCCGCCGGCGCTCGAAACGAAGATCGGCGCAGCGCGTCACGAAGCGCTGGGCGACCCGGCCGACGTGAACAAGGCCGTAGACCTGGGCGCGTTGTGCTACGCGCACGGCCTGCCACAGGGGGCCGTCGCGTGCTTCGAGCACGCCACCAGGCTGGAACCCGCCGAGCTGACGTGGTGGTACTGTCTGGGCCTGGCGTACGAGCGGGCCGCGGACCCCGAGCAGGCCGCCGCGGCCTATCAGCGGGTGCTCGCGCTCAAGGAGGACTCCCGCTTGGCCCGCACGCGCTTGGCCGCATTGCTGCTGGAAAAGGACCCAACGCGGGCGTTCAAGATGTTCGAGGACGCGCTGGCCACGGACCCCCACGATCCGATTGCCCACGCCGGCCTCGGCCAACGCGCCTTGGCGGCGGGCCAGCTCGACGAGGCGGCACGCCACTTCCGAGCGACGTTGAAGGCCGCGCCCAAGTACGGGCCGGCCCATGCCGGGCTGGCGGCTCTCCTCGACCGGCAGGGCAAGTCTGAGGAAGCTGAAGCGCATCGGCGATATGCCCTCGGCGACATGCGTTTGCGGCCCCTGTCCGACCAGTTCGAGAACCTGATGCTGCAACGCGGCCTGGACCTGGAAACGCTCCTCAGCAGTGCCAAGACGCTGGCCGATCGCAAGCAATATGCCGCCGCTGAGAGACTGCTGCGGCAGGCGGTGGAGGTTGACGAATCGGGCGTGCGGGCCCGCACCGAGCTCGGAGAGACCCTCGGTCGGCAGGGGAAGATCACGGAGGCCGTGGAAGAGCTGGAGCGTATCCTTAATCTGCCGGACGCCAG
>JALHJW010000040.1 GCA_022839785.1 Desulfovibrio sp.
GCGGCGACCAGATCGGCCCCGAAGCCAACCTCGTTGACCAGCTCGAAGCCCAGCGCCCGGATCATGCTCACCAGGAACTCGTAGTCCACCTCGGTGAACTCGGCCGGGAAGCTGGGCGCCACCAGGGCGGCGACCCGCGCCCGTGACCGGAGCAGCTCCTCCACCATCTCAGTTGCGTCCAGGACCTTCTTGGCCGCCTGGCTGCACACACGCACACAATTCCCGCAACCAATGCAGCGGTCGGCCAGCACTTCCGCCTGCCCGCTGGCGATCCGGATGGCCTTGGCAGGGCATTCTCGCACACACGTGTAGCAGCGTCGGCAACGTTCCTTGATGGTGGTGACGAGAGGTGCGCTCAGCGGATCCATGCCAGACCTTTCGCGCCGGCACACGGGACGGTGACCGCCGGGCGGCCCGCCGCATGCCCCCCTCCCTTTATCTATCGGTGGCACGCCCAACTCGGGTGTGCGGCGCTTCTCCAAAACCGATACGCGGCTCCATTATGATATGCGCGCCTCCCGGCGTCCGCCACGCTGCCGGCCCGCGGGCCGCTGCGTCCGAGAACTCGCGGTCCGCCGGCGGGGACCACGCCGAACCCGACAGGCCGGGGCTCGTGTCGACCCGGCCGGGCTGGGTCACGCGGCGGAAACCCTGCCCTACTCGGGGCTCGGCGTTGCCTCCACGCTCATCGGCGGGGCCATAGGTTCTTTGTCCTTCTTGCCGAGCAGATACCGGTCGAACCACGCCACGTCCCAGTCCAGCTTGCCTTTGCGGTGATCGGAGATGCTCAGCCCATGCCCGGCACCCGGGTACACGAGCAGCACGGTCGGCACGTTCGTGTACTCCTTCAGGCCGCGATACAGCGCCCGCGAATGAGCGGCCGGCACGCGATCATCGTTCTCGCCCACGTGAATCAGGGTCGGTGTCGTCACGTCACCCAGCTTGTACCCCGGCGACGCCTTCACGTACGCCTCGGTCCGCTCCCACGGCAGCCCGCGCATGTAGTTGATGACGTGGCCCGGCGTGTCCTCCAGCCCCCATTGCACGAACTGATCGAGGACCCCGGCGCCCGTGCTGGCCGCCTTGAACCGCTGCGTCGTCGTGATCAGGCAGTTCACCAGGAAGCCCCCGTTGCTCCAGCCCATGACGCCCAGCCCGATTTTGCGGTTCGCCCGGGTGATCGCGCCGATCTGTTCCAGGGGGAAATGGTTTACCTCGATGACGTTGTCGAGAAAGCGCACCCCCCACCGGATCGTCTCGGCCATCCGCTCCCAGTCGGGTCTGCCGTCCTTCACCATCCGGGCCAGGTTCAGGGAGCCCAAATTGCAGCTCTCGTAGGGCAGCAGCGGCAGCTCCCCGCAGGGGTTAGTCGCCTCGAGCCGCCCGACGGCCGGCGTCGGGTTCTGGCGGTTGATCGTGTCCAGGAACAGCAGGCCTGGATCGCCCGTGCGCCAGGCCCCGTAGACGATGAGATCGAAGATCGTGCGGGCCCTCACCGTGCGGACTCGCTTTCCCGTGCCGGGATTCAGCAGATCGAAGCCGCGGTTGCGGCGCACGGCCTCCATGAAGCGGTCGGTGACGCCCACGGAGAGGTTGAAGTTGGCGAAGCGCCCCCGGTCGATCTTGGCCTCGATGAACTCCATGATGTCCGGGTGATCGCAGCGCAGGATTCCCATGTTGGCCCCGCGGCGCCTTCCGCCCTGGACGATCACGCCCGTGGCGGCGTCGAAGATGCCCATGAACGAGACGGGGCCCGAGGCCTCGCCCTTGGTCGTCTTCACCAGGTCGCCCTTGGGCCGCAGGTGCGAGAAGCTGAATCCCGTCCCGCCGCCGGACTGGTGGATCCTCGCCATGTGGTGAAGCGCGCCGAAGATCCCGTCGATGGAGTCGCTCACGGGGAGGACGAAGCAGGCCGAGAGCTGGCCCAGGGCCGTGCCCGCGTTCATCAGCGTGGGCGAGTTCGGCAGGAACGAGAGATCCCGCATCCTGTCGAAGAAGGCCTCCTCGGCTTCGGCGGGCGAGACGGCCGACTTGAAACCCTTCTCCGCTTTCGCCACGTGCCGCGCCACCCGGCGGAAGAGCTCACCCGGCGTCTCCACGATGTTCCGCTCGTCATCCTTGACGAGGTAGCGCTTCTTGAGGACCTCCATGGCGTTGATGGGGAATTTGAGGTCGTCCCGGAGCCCCAGGGCGGCCTTGGCCTGCCGCATCTCGGCGCGGCGCTCCCGGTA
>JALHJW010000041.1 GCA_022839785.1 Desulfovibrio sp.
GCCGACCGGATCAGCGAACTGGACCAGTTGAAGGCCGAGCTGTCACGGGCCCGCCGACAGGCTGCCATGGCCGCGGGGGAAGAGCGGACGGCTGGGGGCGAGCGAGCCGGGTTCCGCGAAGAGTGCCGGTTCGGGGAGCGCGGTGGGGAGACGGAAACGGAAATCCCCCGGGTAAAGCCCGTAACCGTGGAGTCGGGGCTCGGCGAAAGCCTGCGGGACGTGTACCGGCGGGTCGCCAAGGCGATCCATCCCGACCTGGCCGAAAACGACGAAAACCGGCGACTGCGGCAGAAGCTCATGGCCGAGGCGAACAGGGCCTACGCCGAGGAGGACCGGGTGACGCTCCACGCCATCATGGAGGAGTGGGAGGCCGGCCCAGAGATGGCCGTGGTCGTGGGAATGGCCGGGCAACTGGCGCTGGTGAACCGGCGAATCGCACGAGTGATCGGCCGGATCAGGGCAGTGGAGCGGGAAACGGCAACACTGCGCAACAGCGACATCTACCGCCTGGTCCAGCGGGTGCAGGAGGCCCGCTGGCGCGGGCGCGACATCATCGCCGAGATGGCGGCGAAACTGGATGCGGAAATCCTTGCCGCATGCCGGCAGTTGAACGAGGTCAGCCAGGTCAGCCCCCGGAGCGACACGCCGCCGGAGTCGGGCCACGCGGCCCAGGCGCCCCTGCGCACCGTCCGCTTCCCGGCCGATCGCAGCCTCGGCGTGCTCTACGTACGTGATCTGCACTCGGGGAGTTTCCTGGACTGGAAGCGCCTCGGCGAAGCCATGGGCGATGTGGCGGTCCCAACGGGCAAGGCCCTGCGCCTCGATGTGCGGGAGGGGAACACCGGCGACCTCGACCTGCTCGGCACCCTGGCGCCCCACGACCTCCAGGCCTGCTTCCTCTACGGCGCCGGCGACGACGACCTCACTCACCTGTTGAGGCTCATCGGCATCGAGGAAGTCTACCTCTACGGTGCCGGAATCTCCGGCAAAGGACTGGCCCACCTGCAGAAGCTGAAGGGACTGGAGCGCCTGTACCTCTACGACACCTCGGTCAGCGACGCAGGACTCATGGTCCTCAGGCACCTTCCCCGCCTCCGTTCCGTCACCCTCTGCAACGCCCCGGTCACCGAACAGGGCATCGACCGTCTGAAGCTCTCCCTTCCCGCCTGCCGGGTAGTGGTCCTCCGCAGCGGCGGCAAGGCCTGATTCCCGCACCCCTGCCTGTCCCCGCTCACATGGTCCGGGCAAGGACCGCGGCACAAGCCGCCAGAAGGCGCTCATTGTCGGCGCGCGACCGGACCGCAACCCGGAAGAAGCGATCGTTCAGCCCCCGGAACGAGGAGCAGTCCCGAATCAGTATCCGCTCCCGCAGCAGGGCCTCGGCCAGCGCCGGCACCGGCGGCCCGACCGTCAGTTCCGCCAGCAGGTAGTTGGCCGCGGACGGATAGACCCGCACCCCGGGAATGGCGGCAAGCCCCGCCGCCAGAACCGCTCGTTCCTCTTCGATCAGTCTCCGCGTTCGTGCCGCGTACTCCCCATCCGCCAGGGTGGCGAGCCCGGCCGCCTGGGCCAGGGTGTTGACGCTCCACGGTGCCCGCAGATCGGCCAGCCGGGCCGCATCCTCCGGAGCCGCCACGGCAAAGCCGAGGCGCAGACCGGGAATTGCATGAAACTTGGTCAGGGAGCGGAGCACGACGCCACCCCCCTGGCGGGCCACATACCCCGTCACCGACTCCTCTTCCCGGAAATCCATGAAGGCCTCGTCCACCACCAGAAAGGTCCCGCGGGCACGGCACAGCCGGTGGACCGCAACCATGTCGTCATGGGGGATGAGACTGCCGGTGGGATTGCCCGGATTGGCCAGGACGACGAGGTTCCATCCCTCGGCCAGACGCTGGTCGAGGAGGGCCGGCGCCAGGGCGAACCCCTCCTCCGGCGCCAGGTCCAGGTAGCCCACTTCCCAGCCGGCGCGGGTCAGGCTCCTGGCGTACTCCGAGAACGGCGGCGCCACCACTAGCCCACGCCCGCCTCCCACGAGGCGCGGCAGCAGGTAGATGAGTTCTGTGGAGCCGTTGGCGGCACAGATGCACTCGGCCGGAAGCCCGTGGTGACGGGCCAGGGCCTCCCGCAGCTCGGCCGCCTGGCTGTCGGGATAGTGGACCAGCCGGTCGAAGGCCG
>JALHJW010000042.1 GCA_022839785.1 Desulfovibrio sp.
TACGCCAACCCGACCGAGCTCTTCCTGCCCATCCTGCTGGCCACGAGCTGCTCCAGTCTGGCCGGCCTGACCGCAGTCTCACTCTACCAGCGGATCAACCTTCTTCAACCGGTTATCCTCCTGTATTTCCTGGGCTTCTTTACCCTGGTCGCCCTGCTGTTCACCAGCCTCCTGTCCCTGGACAAGGCCGCCATGCACTCCTTTTCCATGCAGCTCAGCAACGGGATCATCTTTGGGGTCATCATCCTGTTCATCCTGCTGGCGGCCCTGAAAAAGGTGAACGTCTACGAGGAATTCATCAGCGGGGCCAGAGAGGGCTTCAAGGTCGCCGTCGCCATCATTCCCTACCTGGTGGCCATGCTGGTGGCCATCGGCGTCTTTCGGGCCAGCGGCGCCATGGACCTGCTCCTCGGCCTGATTGACTGGGTTTTCCGTCTCAGCGCCAGGCTGCTGGACTGGGTGGGCCTCATAACCTACGGCGGAGGGCCGCTCACCTTCATCGACGCCCTGCCCACAGGATTGATGAAGCCCCTGAGCGGCAGCGGCGCCCGGGGGGTGATGATCGAAACGATCAAGACCTACGGCCCGGACGCCCTTGTTTCAAAAATGGCGGCGGTCATGCAGGGCAGCACCGAAACCACCTTTTACGTCCTGGCCCTCTACTTCGGCTCCGTGGGCATCAGGAAGTCCCGCCACGCCATAACCTGCGGCCTGATTGCCGATGGCGCCGGCATCACCGCCGCAATTCTCATCTGCTATTTCTTCTTCACCTGATTCCGCCTGCTCTTTCACGGCAAGAACCCTTTGCGGGACCGCCCCGCATTCAAACGAGATCAATGATCTCGGCATTGCCGAGGGGACGGCCCATTTTTGCCGCCAGGCCGCGGATATGGCGGACAACTCCCGGCAGGGCATCCGGAGAAACCTGTAGTCCGAGATCGGCGAGACAGCCGGCAACCGCCCTGCTCCCGCTCTTGGCTCCCAGGAGAATTGTCCGCCTGGAATTGACAAGTTCAGGGGCAAATGGTTCATAGGTGGCTGGGTCGGCCAGCAGGCCGTGCACATGCAGACCCGACTCGCAGGTAAATATCCCCCTGCCCACCACCGGATGATTGACTGCGATTTCCCGCCCCGACGCTTTGCCGACCAGGGTGCAAAGCGCCGGCAGGCGATCAAGGCGGTATTTTTCTTCGCCGAGGACCAGGACCAGCAGGGCCGCCACCTCCTCCAGTCTTGCGCACCCCGCCCGCTCACCTAACCCCAGGACGGTGACATCGGCCCAGGCGGCTCCCGCCTCCAGGGCCGAGACCGCGTTGGCCGAGGCCATGCCGAAATCATTATGGCCGTGAAAGCCGAACGCCGTCCCCCCATGGCGCCGGCCCACCTTGCTGAGCAGTTCGGCAGTCCCGCCCGGAGTCAGAATGCCGACGGTGTCCGCCAGCCTGATCCGCTCAACTCCCAGGGCAACAGCGGCGTCTATCAGTTCGGTCAGAAACCCGGCCTCGGCCCGGCTGGCGTCTTCCAGGCCCAGGGACAGGCTGGCAATCCCCGCGTCCCGGGCCAGCGCCACCGATTCCCTGAGCCGGGCAAGCACCCAGTCCCGGCTTTTTCCGAGGCGCGCACGGATATGCCGCTCCGAGGCCGGCAGGGACAGCGAAAGGATATCGGGACACAGCCGCCCGGCGTGGATGATGTCCCCGGGACGGCAGCGGCACCACAGCGACAGGCGGGGCCTTTCCGGCATCTCGCGAAGCGCGCCCATGAGCGGCCTCAGATCGTCGTCCAGGGGTGTGGCGGTGCCCACCTCGATTTCTTCGACGCCCACCGCGGCCACCGCCCCGGCAATGGCGATCTTCTGCGCCAGGGTGAACTGCACCCCCGGAGTCTGCGCCCCTTCACGCAGGGTGGAATCAATCAGTCCCGGCACTCCCCCGCCTATACCAGGATGAGCTTGCACCCGGCCGGCACCATGACCACGGCCAGTATCCGCCGGATCACCTTGAGCCCTGCACCGCATACCCTGATCAGACACATCCGCCGCCGCTGCCGGCGCAGCTCCTGCCGCCGCAGGGGGTGCTCCGCGTCTTGAACACCTCGGGGTTCCCGCCTTCGTAGATCGCAGCCAGCCCGGTT
>JALHJW010000043.1 GCA_022839785.1 Desulfovibrio sp.
CGAGGAATATGCCTCGTTCGGCCGCGGCAAGGCCCATGACCTTGCCCCCTTTGACATGTACCACCAGTCCCGCGGCCTGCGCTGGCCCATCGTGGACGGCAAGGAAACCCTGTGGCGGTTCCGGGAAGGATACGACCCCTACGTCAAGCAGGGGGAAGGGATCCGCTTCTACGGTAAACCGGACGGCCGGGCCGTCATTTTCGCGCTGCCCTACGAGCCGCCGGCCGAATCGCCGGACCGGGAATACGACCTGTGGCTGTGCACCGGCCGGATACTGGAGCACTGGCACTCCGGCTCCATGACCACGAGGGTGCCGGAGTTGTACCGGGCCGTGCCCGATGCAGTGGTCTTCATGCATCCCGATGACGCGAAAAAGCGGGGCCTGCAGCGCGGCCAGATGGCCAGAATCGCCTCCCGCCGCGGCGAGATAACCTGCCCGGTGGAAACCATGGGCCGCAACAAAATGCCGGAGGGCATGGTGTTCATCCCCTTCTTTGACGCGGGCCGTCTGGTCAACAAGCTGACCCTTGACGCCACCTGCCCGATCTCCAAGGAAACGGACTTCAAAAAATGCGCGGTCAGGGTCAGCAAGGCATGAACACCGGGCAGGCCGAAACCGGAACGTAAAATAACGGGATACAGTGAACGGACAACACAATACCAGCGGCGGCGGCCAACCAAAGGAACCGGCCCGGCGGCGGTTTCTCGCCGAAACCCTGAGCGCCGCCGCCGGCGCCCTGGTGCTGGCGGCAAGCCTCGGGCTCTACCAGCGATCCGCCAGGGCCCTGCCGGCTTACGCCTGCCGGCCGCCGGGGGCTCTGCCCGAGAAGCAGTTCCTCGGCGCCTGTCTGCGCTGCGGCCAGTGCGTCCGCGGCTGCCCCTATGATGTCCTGCACCTGGCCGCACCGGGGGGGGAAATCCCCACCGGCACCCCCTATTTCGTTGCCCGGGAAAACCCCTGCCGGATGTGCGAGGACATCCCCTGCCTGAAAGCCTGCCCGTCCGGCGCCCTGAACAGGAGCCTGGCGACGGTTTACGAGTCAAGGATGGGACTGGCTGTCCTCCTGGATCACGAAAACTGCCTCAACCATCTCGGACTGCGCTGCGATGTCTGCTACCGTGCCTGCCCGCTCATTGACCAGGCCATCACCCTCGAGGTCCAGGTCAACCGGCGCAGCGGCGTCCACACCCTGTTCATCCCCACGGTCCATTCCGACCACTGCACCGGCTGCGGCATGTGCGAACACGCCTGCGTGCTGGACAACGCAGCCATCAAGGTGCTGCCCCTCAGCCAGGCCCGGGGCGAACTGGGCAAGCACTACCGTCTCGGCTGGGAGGAACAGGAAAAGGCCGGCGGCTCCCTGATCCCCGAACAGTTGAAACTTCCTGTCCGGCGGCCGGAGGAACTGCCATGACGGCCCGCATACCCGGCAGGGAGGCAATCCGGAAGAAAGGCATGGTGCGGGCCGCCAAGTGGCTGGCGCTCCGGCGCATATCGCAGCTGACCATTCTCCTGCTGTTCCTGCTCGGGCCGTTGGCCGGCGTCTGGATCGTCAGGGGCAGCTTCTCCGCCAGCATGACCCTTGATGTTCTGCCCCTCACCGATCCGCTGACCGCCCTGCAGTCCCTGCTGGCCGGCCATACCCTCGGCGCCACCGCCCTGATCGGCGCTCTGATTGTCGCGGTCTTCTACCTGCTCGTCGGCGGGCGGGCCTACTGCAGCTGGGCCTGTCCGGTCAACCTGGTGACCGACGCCGCCGCCTGGCTGGGCCGGCGTCTGGATCTGAAAAAAAGCATCGGCTTCAACAATACGGTCCGCTACTGGCTGCTCGGCTTCATTCTGCTGCTGGCACCCCTGACCGGCGCCGTTGTCTGGGAATGGGTCAACCCGGTGACCATCCTGCAGCGCGGCCTGCTGTTCGGCATCGGCCTGGGCTGGGCAGTGGTGGCGGCCATCTTCCTCTTTGACCTGCTGGTCGTCCGCCGCGGCTGGTGCGGACACCTGTGCCCGGTCGGCGCCCTCTACAGCCTGCCGGGGTTCCTGTCTCTCCTGCGGGTCAGGGCCGCCCGCCGCGAGCAGTGCACGGACTGCATGG